>NZ_JBZWZP010000001.1:0-1417134 GCF_058683955.1 Listeria sp. MAN/IMW/UF464 | reverse complement strand
CATATTGTCTGGTAGTTATGGCGAGAAGGTCACACCCGTTCCCATCCCGAACACGGTAGTTAAGCTTCTCTGCGCCAATGGTAGTTGGGGGCTTCCCCCTGCGAGAGTAGGTCGCTGCCGGGCAATAGTAAAAGTCCTAATTATTTAGGGCTTTTTTTGTTATAAAAAGATAAATAAATTGCTAAAAGGTACAGGTATCTAGTATAATTAAAGTCAAAAATAGTCAAAGTCAGTGATTTGGAAAATATGGAAAGGAGATTCCTTATAATGAAAAATATTTCTGATATTATAGAAGCTTATTTAAAGCAAGTACTGGAGTCTAGTGAAGCAGTTGAAATTAAAAGAAGTGAAATCGCGGATAAGTTTGAATGTGTGCCTTCTCAAATCAACTATGTAATCAACACTAGATTTACAATGGAACGAGGGTATATTGTTGAAAGTAAACGTGGTGGCGGCGGATATATTCGGATCATCAAAGTGAAAATGAATGATAAGCTTCAATTATTAGAAGCTATTATATCTATGGTTCATGATAAAAAGGTATCTCAATCTTTTTCTGAAGATGTAATTTTAAGGTTACTTGAAGAAGATGTTATAACGAAGAAAGAAGCAAGACTGATGGTTGCTGCACTTGATCGTGAGGTTTTAATTTTGCCTCTGCCAGATAGAGATATTTTGCGTAGTAGGATACTCGAATCAATGTTAGTTGCTTTGAAATATGATTAAGGTGTGATGGCTATGATTTGTCAAAAGTGTGGGGAAAACAAGGCGATAATTGCGCTTCAACAGTTAAATGAAGCTGGGAAAGTGGAGTCGTTATACTTGTGCGAGAATTGTGCTACTAAGGAGGCGCTTGCTTCTGAAAAAGACCTTGTTAAAGCAATGGATACTTTTAGTGAAGTAGCTCTGGATTTTTTGACGTTATTACAAAAAGAAGAATCTGCTCAGAAAAAAGTGGTTTGTGAAAATTGCAATCTAAGCTTTGAGGAGTTTTTACAAACTAATCGGGTTGGTTGTGCGGAGTGTTATTCGGCTTTTGAGGAGCAATTAGTTCCGATTATTGGTCGAGTGCAAAATGGTTATAAAAAGCATGTTGGAAAAGTACCTGTGGAAATTGAACGTGCGGAAGATGTGCAGAATGAGATAAACCGTCTTCAAGATAAGTTGGCGGACTTAGTGAAAAATGAAGAATTTGAGGAAGCTGCAGTTATTCGTGATGAAATAAGGGCTTTGAAAGCTGGGGGTGAGGATAAATGAATGTATTTGAACCTCGGCTCAGTTCTTGGTTAGAAAATGCTGGTGATGATGATGATGTTGTCCTGAGCTCACGTATTAGACTTGCTAGAAATTTAAAAGATGAGCAGTTTCCTATTTATGACCAAAAGGAAGAGGTTGTTGATAATATCGCGGAGGTATTTGATGATAATTTCACTTTAATCAAAATGAATCAGATTTCTAAGTTGCAAAAGGCTCTTTTAGTTGAAAAGCATTTAATTAGTCCTTATATGATGAATAAAAGTGAATATGGTGCAGTTCTCTTAAATGAAGAAGAAAATGTGAGTATTATGTTAAATGAAGAAGATCATTTGCGGATACAATGCATGACACCGGGATTAAGGTTGTTTGATGCTTTAGAGGCAGCATTGCAAATTGATGGATATGTGGAAGAAAAATTAACTTATGCTTTTGATAAACAGTTTGGTTATTTAACGAGTTGTGTGACGAATATTGGAACTGGGATGAGAGCTTCTGTAATGGTGCATTTGCCAGGGCTTGTTACTACGAAAAGAATTAAAAGTGTGATTGAAGCGATTAGGAGCCTCGGTTTTGTGGTAAGAGGTATATACGGGGAAGGTAGCATGCCCGCTAGTAGTATTTTTCAAGTTTCTAATCAAGTGACTTTAGGCAAAACTGAGACGGAAATCGTGGAAGATTTAACGCAAGTCATGGAACAAATCATTATGCAAGAACGTGTGGCTAGGACTACTTTGAAGCAAAAATTTCACATTGCACTTGAAGATAGGGTTTTTAGATCATATGGTTTATTAATGAATTGTCGAATTATATCTATGCAAGAAGCTTCGGATGCTATTTCTGATATTAGACTTGGTGTGGAATTAGGGTTTTTCGAGCATATTTCTCGCCAAAAAATGAATGAATTGGTACTATTCTCGCAACCAGCTTTTTTGAGAAAAGAAGCAGGACGAGATATGGATGAATTAGAAGAGAAAGTAATACGGGCCAAAGTGATTCGCGAGATTTTGGGCGATAAATAATTAGGCTCATGATAAGGAGGAAACAACAATGATGTTTGGACGGTTTACGCAAAGAGCTCAGAAAGTACTCGCGTTGTCACAAGAAGAGGCGATGCGTTTGAATCATAGTAATTTAGGAACAGAACATATACTTCTAGGCCTTGTAAGAGAAGGCGAAGGAATTGCGGCGAAAGCTCTCTATGAACTTGGGATTAGTTCTGAAAAAGTGCAGCAAGAGGTGGAAGGCTTAATTGGTCATGGGGAAAAAGCTGTGACAACGATTCAATATACTCCTCGCGCGAAAAAAGTAATTGAACTTTCGATGGATGAGGCTCGGAAACTAGGGCATACTTACGTTGGAACAGAACATATCTTACTTGGGCTTATCCGTGAAGGAGAAGGCGTTGCAGCTCGCGTTTTAAGTAATCTAGGTATTAGTTTAAATAAAGCGCGTCAACAAGTTTTACAGCTTCTTGGGGGCGGAGATGCTACAGGTGCTGGTCGACAAACAAATACGCAGGCGACACCAACTTTAGATAGTTTGGCACGTGATTTAACGGTTATTGCTCGGGAAGAGAATTTGGACCCAGTGATTGGTCGTTCTAAGGAAATTCAACGTGTGATTGAGGTGCTTAGTCGTCGGACAAAAAATAACCCAGTTCTTATTGGTGAACCTGGTGTTGGTAAAACAGCCATTGCAGAAGGTCTAGCACAGCAAATTGTCCGCAATGAAGTACCTGAAACCTTGCGCGGAAAACGTGTTATGACGCTTGATATGGGAACTGTTGTAGCAGGTACAAAATATCGTGGTGAATTTGAAGACCGTTTGAAAAAAGTAATGGATGAAATTCGTCAAGCTGGAAATGTAATTCTATTTATTGACGAACTGCATACGTTAATTGGCGCTGGTGGAGCGGAAGGTGCGATTGATGCATCCAATATCTTGAAGCCACCTCTAGCTCGTGGTGAATTGCAATGTATTGGTGCAACAACCTTAGATGAATATCGCAAATACATTGAAAAAGATGCAGCGCTTGAAAGACGTTTCCAACCGATTAAAGTTGATGAACCGACTGTAGAAGAGTCTATCCAAATTTTACATGGGTTGCGTGATCGTTATGAAGCGCATCACCGAGTTGCGATTACGGATGAAGCTCTTGAGGCTGCTGTTCGTTTATCTGATCGCTATATTTCAGACCGTTTCTTACCTGATAAAGCGATTGATGTTATTGATGAATCTGGCTCAAAAGTTCGTTTAAAATCTTTTACAACTCCAAAAAATGTAAAAGAAATGGAAAACAATTTATCAGAATTGAAAAAAGAAAAAGATGCCGCTGTACAAGGACAAGAGTTTGAAAAAGCAGCAGCATTACGTGATAAAGAACAGAAACTCAAGAAATCATTAGAAGAAACAAAAGCAAACTGGCAAGAGAAGCAAGGTCTTGATCATAGTGAAGTAACAGAAGATATTGTTGCTGAAGTAGTTGCTAGTTGGACTGGAATTCCGGTTGCTAAACTGGCTGAAACGGAAACAAACAAACTTCTTAATATGGAAAAACTTTTACATGAGCGAGTTATTGGCCAAGATGCAGCGGTAAAAGCTGTATCTCTCGCTGTTCGCCGAGCTCGTGCAGGACTTAAAGATCCGAAACGTCCGATTGGTTCTTTCATTTTCCTTGGTCCTACTGGTGTTGGTAAAACTGAGCTTGCACGTGCGCTTGCGGAGTCCATGTTTGGTGATGAGGATTCAATGATTCGGATTGATATGTCCGAGTACATGGAGAAATTCTCAACTGCTCGTTTAGTTGGGGCTCCTCCAGGTTATGTTGGCTATGAAGAAGGCGGCCAGCTGACAGAAAAAGTTCGTCAAAAACCTTATTCTGTAGTGCTTCTAGATGAAATTGAAAAAGCACATCCTGACGTATTTAATATGCTCTTACAAGTGCTTGATGATGGTCGTTTAACTGATTCTAAAGGTCGCGTGGTTGATTTTAGAAATACAGTTATTATTATGACTTCTAATATCGGTGCTCAAGAAATGAAACAAGATAAATCCATGGGCTTTAATGTGATTGATCCACTTAAAGATCATAAAGCAATGGAACATCGTGTTTTACAAGATTTAAAACAAGCTTTCCGCCCAGAATTTATTAACCGGATTGACGAAACAATTGTATTCCATTCTCTACAAGAAAAAGAATTGAAACAAATTGTTACGCTTCTGACTTCTCAATTAACTAAACGCCTAGCTGAACGTGATATTCATGTGAAATTAACAGAAGGTGCAAAAGCTAAAATTGCCAAAGATGGTTATGACCCAGAATACGGGGCGCGTCCTTTGAAACGAGCAATTCAAAAAGAAGTAGAAGATATGCTTTCTGAAGAATTACTTCGTGGCAATATCAAGGTAGGCGATAACGTTGAAATTGGTGTGAAAGACGGAAAATTAGAAGTTAGGAAAAAAGCAGCGACTAAAAAGAAAGCTGCTCCCAAAAAAGTAAAATCGAAATAAATGATGGACCTTCCTTAAATACTTAAGGAAGGTTTTTTTCTGAATAAGGGCTAAAAAGATAGAAAGAAGCTTGAAAATACGAATTTGGCTAAAAGGCTTAACGCGAACAGATGATCTGTGGTAAAATGAAGCATATATATGGAGGGATGTAGAAATGGCTAAGGCAAAAAGGACGACCAAATTTGTGTGTCAGTCATGTGGGTATGAATCGGCAAAATGGATGGGTAAATGTCCGAATTGCAATGAGTGGAATCAGATGGTAGAGGCATTAGAGCCATCGAAAAAATCACGCTCAGCTTTTAATCATACAGGAGAACCTTCAAAGGCGACTCCAATAACTCAAATTGCAAGTGAAGAAGAAGCTCGGGTAGAAACTAATATGCCTGAATTAAATAGAGTGCTTGGTGGCGGAGTTGTTCCGGGATCTATGGTACTTGTTGGTGGCGATCCTGGTATTGGTAAATCCACGCTTTTACTACAAGTGTCGGCACAACTTACACTTACTAATAAGAAAGTATTATATATTTCCGGGGAAGAATCAATTAAGCAAACAAAACTTCGTGCGGAGCGGCTACAAGTTTCCGGTGATAATTTGTACGTTTATGCAGAAACTAATTTAGAAGCGGTTCAAGAAACAATCGACTTTGTAAAACCAGATTTTGTTGTCATTGACTCTATTCAAACTGTTTATCACCCTGATGTCACGAGTGCTGCGGGAAGTGTATCACAGGTTCGAGAATGTACGGCTGCTTTAATGCGGATCGCTAAAATGCAAAATATTGCTATTTTCATCGTTGGTCATGTGACGAAAGAAGGCGCGATTGCTGGACCGCGTTTACTTGAACATATGGTAGATACAGTGCTTTATTTTGAAGGAGAACGTCATCATGCTTATCGAATTTTACGCGCAGTAAAAAACCGTTTTGGCTCGACAAATGAGATGGGGATATTTGAGATGCGTGATATTGGTCTTGTGGAAGTTGCCAATCCATCTGAGGTGTTCTTAGAGGAACGTCTAGAAGGAGCTTCGGGATCAACAGTTGTAGCTTCGATGGAAGGGACTCGTCCTGTGCTTGTAGAGATTCAAGCACTTGTATCGCCAACCATGTTTGGGAATGCAAAACGGATGGCAACTGGAATTGATTATAATAAAGTTTCTTTGATTATGGCTGTTTTAGAAAAAAGAGTAGGTTTAATGTTACAAAATCAAGATGCTTATTTGAAGGCAGCTGGTGGAGTTAAATTGGATGAACCAGCAGTTGATTTGGCGGTAGCTGTTAGTGTGGCTTCTAGTTATCGTGATAAACCGACAAGAAGTACGGATTGTTTTATTGGAGAACTTGGTCTAACTGGTGAGATTCGCCGTGTTGCAAGAATTGAACAACGCGTACAAGAAGCTGCCAAACTAGGCTTCAAACGAATTTTTATCCCTAAAAATAATGAAGGCACTTGGAAAGTACCAAAAGACGTGCAAGTGGTTGGCGTAGAAACGATTGGAGAAGCATTGAAGAAGGCTTTACCAGACTGAAAATAAATACTTCAGCGATTCCATGAGTACTATTTGCGGTATAGTCTTTTAATAGTGTAGAATAGTGCTATATGTATGTTTGGTAATAGCCCGATTATATGTATAAATATAAAAATGGAAAGGGGGAAACTAAATGCTTACATGGGTAATTCGAGTGTGTTTTTTAATCCTTGGCGGGACTACGGGAGTCTTTTCACTACCAGCACTATGGGTGAAACTTGGGATAGGACACATTTTGCTAATTAACAATCCTTATACTGATGCTTTGATTGGTGCACTTATATTTTATCTTATTACTTTCTGGGCGGTGAAATATGTAGAAGCCGCACTTAATTGGTTGGAGGAAAAATTAGCTAAAATTGCTATTGCAACGCTTATTTACGGGGGGTTAGGTTTATTTGTTGGTTTAGTTATTGCGTTTTTCGCGAGCAATGCTTTAAGTCAAACAAATATACCGCTTTTAAATTCGGTAGTACCAGTTATTTTAACGTTAGTACTAGGTTATTTAGGGTTCCGTATTGGAATTAGTCGTCGCAATGAATTTGGGAATTTTGTTAACAACAGAAATGCGAAGAAGAAAACGCCAGAAGAAGAGCAAACCGAGGAGAAATCTAAGAAAACCTATAAAATCTTGGATACGAGTGTTATTATTGATGGTCGTATTGCTGATATTTTAGCTACTGGATTTTTAGATGGAACGGTTGTTATACCACTCTTTGTATTAGCTGAGCTTCAACACATCGCTGACTCTTCTGATACTTTAAAACGGACAAGAGGTCGACGCGGATTAGATATTTTAAATCGAATTCAAAAAGAAGACTCTATCCAAGTGGAAATGTATGAAGGTGACTTTGAGGATACGCCAGAAGTGGACAGCAAACTTGTAAAACTTGCTAAAGTAATGGGCGGGATTGTCGTAACCAATGATTATAATTTAAACAAAGTATGCGAATTTCAAAATGTACCTGTTTTAAATATTAATGATTTGGCAAATGCAGTAAAACCTGTTGTATTACCAGGTGAGAAAATGACTGTTCTTATGGTGAAAGATGGTAAGGAGCATAATCAAGGCGTTGCATATTTAGATGATGGAACGATGATTGTTGTAGAAGATGGGCGTAAATTTATTAATGAAACCATTCAAGTAGAAGTAACAAGTGTGCTTCAAACGTCAGCAGGAAGAATGATTTTTGCTAAACCATCCTGATTGGAAGGAGTAAACAAGCATGAATTATGAGCTGATTTTTTTAGCAGCAGGACAAGGCAAACGTATGAACGCGGAAAAAAATAAAATGTGGCTGGATTTAGTTGGTGAACCAATTTTCATTCATGCCCTGCGTCCTTTTTTGGCGGATAATCGTTGCTCGAAGGTGATTGTCGTGTGCCAAGAAACGGAAAGAAAACATGTGAGAAAGTTGATGCAACAACTTGATGTTGCAGAAGATAGAGTCGAGGTCGTAAAAGGCGGAAGTGAGCGTCAGTATAGTGTAGCTGCTGGACTTGAATGTTGTGGTTTAGAGAGCGTAGTACTTGTGCATGACGGAGCTAGGCCTTTTGTGACGCTAGATATTATTGATCGTCTGTTATTAGGTGTGAAACAAAATAAAGCTGCTATTTGTGCTGTTCAAGTGAAAGATACTGTAAAGCGAGTTATTCACGATGTTGTAAAGGAAACAGTTGATCGTGATAATCTCTGGCAGGTTCAAACGCCACAAGCTTTTGAATTACACATTTTACAAAAGGCACATCGTCTCGCAAAAAAAGACCAATTTCTAGGAACTGATGAAGCTAGTTTGGTCGAGCGGATTCCATACCCTGTTGCTATTGTCCAAGGAAGCTATTATAATATAAAGCTGACAACTCCTGAAGATATGCCACTTGCAAAGGCGATTTTAGGAGAACTTGGAGGGAAAGTAAATGATTAGGATTGGCCAAGGATATGACGTACATAAACTTGATTATGACCGTGAACTGATTATTGGCGGGATTAAGATTCCATACGAAAAAGGTTTGCTAGGTCATAGTGATGCCGACGTACTTCTTCATGCTATTACAGATGCAATCATTGGTGCAATTGGTGCTTTAGATATTGGTCATTTTTTCCCGGATACGGATATGGCTTATAAAGATGCGGATTCAGCAGAGCTACTTGCGGAAATTTGGCGACAGGTGGAAGCAGAGGGGTTCAAGCTTGGGAATTTAGATGCGACTATTATCGCTGAAAAACCGAAAATGGCTCCTTATGTAGAGTTGATGAAACGCCGGATTGCTGAGTTACTTCATGCAGAACCATCCCAAGTAAATGTAAAAGCAACCACGACGGAGAAATTAGGATTTACAGGTAGAGAAGAAGGAATCGCTAGTTTAGCGGTAGTCTTACTTGAAAAATAATTAAAGGAGTGAATAATTGTGAGTGAAACAAAACGAGTACGTGTTCGTTATGCGCCGAGTCCAACTGGATTTTTGCATATTGGGAATGCGCGTACTGCCTTATTTAACTATTTATTTGCAAGACATAACGATGGAGACTTTATTATTCGAATTGAAGATACGGATGCGAAACGTAACGTAGCTGATGGCGAAGAAAGTCAAATGAAAAACCTAAAATGGCTAGGTATGGACTGGGATGAAGGTGTTGATGTTCCTGGGAAATATGGTCCTTACCGTCAATCAGAACGTCAATCAATTTATGAACCACTAATTCAACAACTTTTAGATAAAGGCTTGGCGTATAAATGTTATTGTACGGAAGAAGAATTAGAAGCAGAACGTGAAAAACAAAAAGCAAATGGTGAGATGCCGCGTTATAGCGGGAAATGCCGTCATTTAACAAAAGAGCAACAAGCAGAAAAAGAAGCACAAGGTTTTAAACCAAGTATTCGTTTCAAAGTACCAGCTAATGAAACAATTACTTTTAACGATATGGTTAAAGATGATGTTTCTTTTGAATCGAATGGTATTGGTGATTTTGTTATTGCGAAAAAAGATGGAATTCCTACTTATAATTTTGCTGTAGCAGTGGACGATCATTTAATGGAAATCTCGCATGTTCTTCGTGGTGATGACCATATTTCGAATACACCAAAACAAATTTTAATTTATAATGCTTTTGGCTGGGAACCTCCAATTTTCGGTCATATGACACTTATTGTGAATGAAAGCAGACGTAAATTAAGTAAACGTGACGGTTCGATTATTCAATTTATCGAGCAGTATCGTGACCTTGGATATTTACCAGAAGCGTTATTTAACTTTATTGCAATGCTTGGTTGGTCTCCTGAAGGGGAAGAAGAAATTTTCTCTAAAGAAGAATTTATTAAAATGTTTGATCCGAAGCGTTTATCTAAATCACCAGCATTGTTCGATAATATTAAATTGACTTGGGTTAATAACCAATATGTGAAAAAATTACCGCTAAATGATGTAGTAGAACTTTCTTTACCGCATTTACAAAAAGCCGGTGTTGTATCTGCTGATTTAGATCAAGCAGAACTTGACTGGGTGCACAAATTAGTTTCGCTTTATCACGAGCAAATGAGTTATGGTGCTGAAATTGTGCCACTTTCAGAAATGTTTTTCGCTGATGCTGAATCGATTACTTTTGACGAAGAAGAAAAGGCTGTCCTTGCCGAAGAAACAGTGCCGACAGTTATTTCTGCCTTCAAAAAAGAATTAGAAGCGCTAGATGTACTTGAAGCGGCGGAAGTAAAAGCTGCCATCAAACGTGTTCAAAAAGAAACTGGCGTAAAAGGTAAAGGTTTATTTATGCCAATTCGTATCGTGACAACTGGCGAAATGCATGGTCCTGAATTGCCACTTGCAATCGAAGTTCTTGGTCTTGAAAAAGTACTAAATCGTTTAGATACATGGTTGCAAAATAATTAATTTTAAATAAAAGTGCCTCGGCTATTTACGGGGCACTTTTTTATTTTGATATATTTCAGTTGCAAGGAATTTTATTGCTGTTATAATAGAACTAAATATACGGAAAAAGTGCTGATGGGAAGAAGTACGGAATTCTAAGCTTAAAGAGAGAGTCGCCGCGGCTGGAAGCGACTTAGCTGAACACTCCTGAAATGCCTCCCTGAATTCTGATGGGAAATTTAGTATCGTCAGACGAAATGTGGGTCGTTACCCCCACCCCTAGAGTTGGAGTATCTGCTAAAATTAGCAATACTCAAGTCAGAGTGGAACCGCGCAAAGCGTCTCTGTATTAGAGGGGCTTTTTTTGTTGGCGTAGGTTCAATGAAAAAATGTACGAACTTGAATAAGGAGGCAACAAAATGCCAACTCGCTTAAAAGAAGATATTGCAACAATTATAAAGAATGACCCTGCGACGAAGACTTTTTTTGATGCTTTTTTAACGAATCCGGGATTGCACGCACTTTGGTGGCATCGTGTGGCCAACTTTTTTTATCGTCACAAAATGGTTTTGTTTGGAAAAGTATTATCGCAGACTGCTCGTTTCTGGACTAATATAGAAATTCATCCCGGCGCAACAATTGGTAGAAGGCTTTTTATAGATCACGGTGCAGGGATTGTCATTGGAGAAACTGCTGAAATTGGTGATGATGTTACGATATTTCACGGAGTTACGCTTGGTGGAACCGGGAAAGACTGCGGGAAACGCCATCCAACGGTCGGTGATAGAGCGCTTGTTTCAGCGGGAGCCAAAGTACTTGGACCAGTTGATATTGGAGCAGATGCGCGAATTGGTGCGGGTGCGGTTGTTTTAAAAGACGTACCACCCGGCGCAACTGTTGTCGGTATTCCAGCTAAAGTTGTTCGGCTTAATGGGCGCACGGTAGGGCACGCGGTTCCTAAAATGGATGAACTGACGTTACGAATTGCAGAATTAGAAAATATAGTAGAAAAACTTTTGAAGGAAAAGGAGTAGATCTGATTGTCGATACAAATTTTTAATACGTTAAAACGAGAGAAAGAGCCTTTTAAACCACTCAAAGATGGCGAAGTGAAAATGTATGTTTGCGGACCAACTGTGTACAACTACATTCATATCGGAAATGCGCGGCCAATTATTGTTTTCGATACAGTTCGACGTTATTTTACGTACCGTGGCTACGATGTGAAATTCGTGTCTAATTTTACGGATGTGGATGATAAATTGATTCGTGCGGCAAATGAGTTGAAATTGACGGTTCCTGAAGTGGCGGATCGTTTTATTGGGGCTTACTTTGATGATGTGGATCAACTGAATGTGGCGAAAGCGACTGTGAATCCGCGTGTAACAGAAAATATGGATGAAATTATTCAATTAATCAGCACCCTAATCGAAAAAGGTTATGCTTATGAGTCAGCTGGCGATGTATATTTCCGTACGAAAAAATTCAAAGATTACGGGAAACTATCTGGGCAAGAATTATCGGAACTACAACACGGAGCGCGGGTTGAATATAATGAGCGCAAACAAGATGAACTTGATTTCACACTTTGGAAAGCTGCTAAACCGGGTGAAATTTTCTGGGAAAGTCCGTTTGGAAATGGTCGTCCTGGTTGGCACATAGAATGCTCGGCGCTTGCGAAAAAATATCTTGGTGACACGATTGATATTCATGCGGGCGGGCAAGATTTAGTATTTCCTCACCATGAGGATGAGATTGCTCAATCCGAAGCGGCGACTGGAAAAACGTTCGCAAAATACTGGATGCACAATGCCTTTTTAAATATTGACGGGGAAAAAATGTCTAAATCGCTTGGGAATTTTATTACGCTTCATGATGTGCTAAAAGACAATGATCCAAATGTGATTCGCTTCTTCATGTTGTCCGTGCATTACCGTAAGCCGATTACATTAAATGATGCTATTTTAGAAGATGCAAAAAATGGCTTAGAGCGTTTAATGATTGCCTATCAAAACATTGACCACCGTATTCAAACAGATGACGGGGAATACGTGGAAGAAACCCACGAAGATGAATGGTTGGAGCAACTGACAGAATTAAAACAAGCATTTGAAGATGATATGGATGATGATTTTAATACTGCCAATGCGATTACTACTTTCCATGAGCTTGCGAAACGAGCGAATATTTATCTTTCAAAAGAAACAGTTTCCATTAATGTTTTGCGTGAATTTTTAAGTATGATGCGTTTATTTGCAGAAGTACTAGGTTTGAAATTAGAAAATACGCAAACTGATTCACTGGATGATAGCGAAGTAGAAGCATTAATTGAAGAGCGTCTGCAAGCGAGAAATGAACGTAATTTTGCACGAGCTGACGAAATTCGTGACATTTTAAAAGAAAAAGATATTATTTTGGAAGATACTGCGCAAGGTACGCGGTTTAGACGGGGGTAAATCATGGCAGAAGTGAAAGACTACAAGCAACTTAATGGCCTCGCGCTTGCCTACATGGGCGATGCGGTGTACGAGAAATTTATCCGCGAATATTTACTTGCTGCTGGTAAAACAAAACCGAATCAACTGCATAAAACTGCGACAAAATTCGTTTCTGCAAAAGGGCAAGCTGTGGCGCTTAAAGCGATGATTGCAGAAGGTTTTTTGACAGATGAAGAGGATCGGATTGCCAAACGTGGCCGAAATGCCAAATCTTATACAATACCAAAAAATACAGATCCTGGAACGTATAGCATGTCTACTTCTTTTGAAGCTGTACTTGGTTATCTTTATTTAGCGGGTGACATGGAACGACTTCAAGAATGGATGGAAAAAGCGCTAGAAATAGTAGAAAAAGGAGTGGAAAATAACTAATGGAACAAGAAAATGAGCAAGAGTGGATTGGTGGGAGAAATCCTGTCCTTGAAGTATTACGATCTGATAGAGATATTCACAAAATCTATGTACAAGAAGGTTCGCAAAAAGGCGTTTTAAAACAAGTATTAACTTTAGCAAAAGAACGTAAAATTCAAGTTCAATTTGTACCAAAACAAAAAATTGAGAAGGTTGTAAGTGGCGCACATCAAGGGGTTGCAGCTCAAGTCGCGGCCTATCAATATGCTGAACTAGATGATTTATTTGCAGCAGCTGAAGCAAAAGACGAAATGCCGTTTTTCATTATTCTTGATGAGTTAGAAGATCCGCATAATTTAGGATCTATTATGCGTACGGCAGATTCTGTTGGTGCGCACGGGATTATTATTCCGAAACGCCGCTCTGTTGGCTTAACTCAAACGGTAGCTAAAGCTAGTACTGGTGCGATGGAGTATGTTCCAGTGGTGCGCGTGACGAATATGGTGCGGACAATGGAAGAATTACAAAAACGGGGACTATGGATTTTTGGAACCGATGCGAAAGGTAGTAGCGATTACCGGACAATGGATGTGGATATGCCGCTTGCTATTGTTATTGGAAGTGAAGGATTCGGAATGAGCCGCTTAGTCCGTGAAAAATGTGATTTCCTTGTTCATTTACCAATGCGCGGAAAAGTGACATCACTTAATGCCTCTGTTGCTGCAAGTTTGTTACTTTATGAAGTTTATCGGAAACGTTTCCCACTGGAGAAATAATGATGGAACAAATTCTGCTTGTTGACGGGTATAATGTGATTGGAGCTTGGCCAGAATTGAGTTTCTTAAAAGATCGCGATTTGGAAGCGGCGAGAGATAAGCTAATTGAGTGGATGGCGGAGTACCAAAGCTATACGGGATACCGAGTTGTAGTTGTATTTGATGCGCAGTTTGTTCGTGGAGTAAAGCGAAAAAGCAAGAAGCATCAAGTTGAGGTAGTGTTTACGCATGAAGATGAAACGGCAGACGAATATATTGAGCAAAAAGCAATTGAATGGAAAAATGCGCGGACGCAAATTATTGTAGCGACATCTGATTATACAGAACAGTGGGCTATTTTTGGACAAGGTGCGCTTCGGATTTCTTCACGTGAACTACTTTTTGAAATTCAAGAAATGAGTAAACAAATCGGACAGAAAATCAAACGAATTCAGGAAAAAATGCCAAAATCAAACCTCAATCTAGATTCTGATATTATTTCCCAGCTTGAAAAGTGGAGAAGAGGCGAGGAATAAGGGATTGACGGGCTGTTTCTGACTATGTATAATGAAGCAACCAAAGAAGAAATCCTGTCGAAAAGGAGCCGATTAGCCTAGTGGAGAATTCAGTAAATCAAGAAGAAATGGCGATGCTTGAACTAGCTAGAAGCGGTGATACGGACGCGTTAGAGTATTTTTTCAGTAGGTATCAGTCGGTTATTTACTGGAAATCGACGCAATATTTTTTACAAGGTGCAGAGCGAGATGATTTAATCCAAGAAGCAATGATTGGGCTTTTCAAAGCAATTCGTGATTACGATGAGTCAAAAGAAGCCTCGTTCCGTTCTTTTGCGGAAATGTGTATAAATAGGCAACTTCTTTCGGCGGTGAAGCGGGCATCTAGGCAGAAGAATATCCCTTTAAACAATTCAGTTTCGCTCGACACACCAATGGCTGAAGATGATGTAGACTGGACTTTACTAGATGTCATTTCCGAAAAAGCGGCCGAAACCCCAGAAGATTTTCTAATTAAAAATGAAGATTTAACACATGTAGCGCGTCAACTTGAACAAGTCACAAGCGAATTTGAAAAAGAAGTATTAAAACAATATTTAGAAGGCAAAAGCTATCAAGAAATGGCGCTTTTCTTCAATAAAAAAGAGAAAGCTATCGATAATGCATTGCAACGAGTAAAAAAGAAAATGATGAAGCAGTTTGAATGAAAAAATAATTGACTAGCCAAGAGCCAAGTGTTATATTTATATGGATGAAATGTGCCTACTTTTTGGCATGGCATATTTAATGATTGCGGAGTTGAGATAATTTATGAAGAAGAAAACATCCCTCGCTTGTTCTGAGTGTGGTTCAAGAAACTATACAGTCAATGTTAGCGGGACGCAGAAAGAAACTCGCTTAGAAGTGAAGAAATTCTGTCGACACTGCAATAAACATACATTACATCGAGAAACAAAATAGACGATATGGAGGTTTTGGTATGTCTGCAATAGCAAGATTCTTTCGGAACGTTTCATCCGAAATGCATAAAGTTACATGGCCAACTAGAAAAGAACTTTTAACATACACAGTAACAGTAGTTATTACAGTTATTTTATTTGCTTTATTCTTTATGTTAATTGATTTTGGTATCGAACAAATTATTAAACTTATCGTGTAGTGCTAGGAATTTTACAAAGATAATGATATACTATTACTTGAGACAAAACCCGTACAACTTTCGGGTTTTTTATTTTGGATTATACTAAAAGGAGGATGGCGGCAAAATAGGATTGCTGCCAACTAAACAATGGAAAAAAATTGGTATGTAGTTCATACTTACTCCGGTTATGAAAATAAAGTCAAAGCAAACCTAGAAAAACGTGTAGAATCAATGGGCATGTCAGATAAAATTTTCCGAGTTATTGTACCGGAAGAAGAAGAAACAGAAGTAAAAAATGGTAAAACAAAAACAATCAAACGTAAAGTTTTCCCAGGTTATGTATTAGTAGAAATCGTTATGACAGATGATTCTTGGTATGTCGTGCGTAATACTCCAGGAGTTACTGGATTTGTTGGTTCTTCAGGTTCTGGCTCGAAACCAACACCATTACTTCCAGAAGAAGCAGATCGTATTCTGAAAAGCATGGGTATGGTCGAAAAACGCGCTGAAGCTGACTTTGAAATCGGTGAAACAGTTATGGTCAAAGAAGGGCCATTCGCTGACTTCTCTGGTAAAGTGGATGAAATGGACAACGACAAAGGTAAAGCGAAAGTCATGGTTAACATGTTCGGTCGTGAAACTCCAGTCGAAGTGGATTTCAACCAAATCGAAAAACTTTAAAACTTACAACCTCTACATTATTTGTGGAGGTTGTTTTGTTAAGGAGGCGAACAAATGGACAAGGCTAAGCAGATATATTTGGATTTTAAACGAGAAGCTATATTTTTAGACCTCGATTTCCCTTTATTCTTAGGTAATGGTCCAGGGTGCGGTGAACTTTGTATGGATTATAGCGAACAAGATGGCTATATGCTTTACAGTTATGAACGCGGCGAACGAAACAGTGAATTCAAAACAACAGATTTTGAAGAGTTTAAATATGAAGTTTTCCTGCATATTTGTTGGTATATGGGGATGGAATTTGAACTGCGCCATCGTAAAGAAGACATCAAACGCGACGATAACATCCTTGAAACGGATACCCGTAAAATCGCTTTTGAAAAAACATTGCAGTTATTAAAAACAGTAAACCCAGCTTGGATTGATAAGGCTGCGCAAGGTTACACAGCGTATTTGAACTTATGGCGGAAAAACCAAAACGTCTATTTCGATAAAACGACCATGGAATTCAAAGTAAATCTCTAAAAAAATCTTGCAACGAAACGTTTAAGATGGTATCATATATAAGTACGTTTTTGGCGTATGTTTTAACGTGGGAGGGGAAATATCAGCCCCAGTCAACCACATCACGGACTTAAGGAGGTATGTCTCGTGGCAAAAAAAGTGATTAAAGAAGTTAAACTTCAAATTCCAGCAGGTAAAGCAAATCCTGCACCTCCAGTTGGACCTGCATTAGGTCAAGCTGGCGTAAACATCATGGGATTCTGTAAAGAGTTTAATGCTCGCACAGCCGATCAAGCTGGTCTTATTATTCCTGTTGTGATCACTGTATTTGAAGACCGTTCGTTTACGTTCATCACTAAAACTCCACCAGCAGCTGTATTACTTAAAAAAGCAGCTAAAGTGGAAAAAGGATCCGGTGAACCAAACAAAACAAAAGTTGCATCTGTAACTCGCGCTCAAGTACAGGAAATTGCTGAAACAAAAATGCCAGACCTTAACGCTGCAAATGTTGAATCTGCAATGCTAATGGTTGAAGGTACTGCACGTTCTATGGGTATCACTATCCAAGACTAATCGTGTGTTTCACAATTTGACAATTAAGGAGGAAAAGAAATGGCTAAGAAAGGCAAAAAGTATCAAGATGCTTTAAAACAAATTGATGCAAACAAAGTTTACACTGCAGAAGAAGCAGTAGAACTTGCTAAAAAAATTGACTTCGCTAAATTCGATGCAACTGTTGAAGTAGCATTCCGTCTTGGCGTTGACCCTAAAAAAGCGGACCAACAAATCCGTGGTGCTGTTGTATTACCAAACGGTACTGGTAAAACTCAACGCGTATTAGTATTCGCAAAAGGTGAAAAAGCTAAAGAAGCTGAGGCTGCTGGAGCTGATTACGTTGGTGAATCTGAATTCGTTGAAAAAATCAACCAAGGTTGGTTTGAATTTGACGTTATCGTTGCTACACCTGACATGATGGGTGAAGTTGGTAAATTAGGCCGTGTCCTTGGACCAAAAGGTTTAATGCCAAACCCTAAAACTGGTACAGTAACTATGGACGTAACTAAAGCAGTAAACGAAATTAAAGCTGGTAAAGTAGAATACCGTGTTGATAAAGCTGGTAACGTCCACGCTGCAATCGGTAAAGTATCTTTTGATGCTGCTAAACTAGTAGAAAACTTCCGTACTGTGAATGACGTTCTACAAAAAGCAAAACCTGCTGCTGCGAAAGGTACTTACGTGAAAAATCTTTCCGTAACAACTACTTTCGGACCTGGAATCAAAGTCGACCCAGCTAGCTTATAAAATTTAACTTGACCAGCCCCTTGTCTTTTGATAAGATAGGCTAGTTGAAACAATCAAATATCCTTACCGTAGACAGTTGGCGCGTTTATCGCTTAAATATGCCACCCGAGGGATTTCTTTTGAAGTGTGCGTTCGCGCGCATTTCACAAAAACCTCTGGCGTCTACGGTGTCAGAGGTTTTTTGTTGCTGATCAAACGGAACTAGTGTCTGTTTAATTAGATTTAATTGTTGGACGGAGGTGGAAAAATGAGTAAAGTTCTTGAAGCTAAACAAAGTGCAGTTGAAGAAATTAAAACTAAATTATCAGCTAGTGCGTCTACAGTAATTGTTGATTACCGCGGCTTAAACGTTGGCGAAATCACTGACTTACGTAAACAATTGCGTGATGCTGGTATTGAATTTAAAGTCTACAAAAACTCACTAACTCGCCGTGCTGTTGAAGCTAACGGTTACGAAGGTTTAGAAGGAGCTCTAACTGGTCCTAACGCAATCGCATTCAGTAATGAAGACGTAGTTGCGCCTGCGAAAATCCTTAACGATTTCGCTAAAGATCACGAAGCACTAGAAATCAAAGCCGGTGTTATTGAAGGTAAAGTTGCTTCTCTTGAAGAAATTAAAGCACTTGCAACACTTCCATCACGCGAAGGATTGCTATCTATGCTTTGCAACGTACTTCAAGCTCCAGTTCGCGGTCTTGCTATCGCTACTAAAGCTGTTGCTGACCAAAAAGAAGGACAAGAAGCATAATCTGTTCTACCCAGGGGAAACCCTACAAACAAATCTCGGTTAAATCCGAAAAAATTATATTATTGGAGGAATTTCAAAATGGCTTTAAACATTGAAGAAATCATTGCTTCCGTAAAAGAAGCATCTGTATTAGAACTTAACGATTTAGTAAAAGCAATCGAAGAAGAATTTGGCGTAACTGCTGCTGCTCCTGTAGCTGTAGCTGCTGCTGGTGGCGGTGCTGCTGAGCAAACTGAATTCACTGTAGAACTAGCTTCTGCTGGAGATTCTAAAATCAAAGTAATCAAAGTGGTTCGTGAAATCACTGGTCTTGGCTTAAAAGAAGCTAAAGAATTAGTTGACAACGCTCCTAAAGCTCTTAAAGAAGGCGTTGCTAAAGACGAAGCTGAAGAAATCAAAGCTAAACTTGAAGAAGTTGGCGCTAACGTAGAAGTTAAGTAATTAACTTAAAGACCTTAGATACTTGTTATCTAAGGTCTTTTTTATTGCAATTAATCAAGTTTAAGATGAGTTACCAAAAATGCTACATCCGAGTAAGATTTTATGCTAAAATAGCTAGAGATACGAAAGGAAGGTGCGGTTCTTGACTAACAATCATTACTACACAAACGACGAAACAATTAAACACAACCGAAAAACATGGCAAGTGATGTTAAAAGGTTTTAATATGAGTTTTACAAGTGACAATGGCGTGTTTTCCAAAAATACGGTCGATTTTGGTTCGAAATTATTGATTGAATCTTTTGAGTTAGAAACGAAAATAGGGAAAATCTTGGATGTTGGTTGTGGTTATGGTCCGATGGGGTTAACGGTAGCGAAAGCGTTCCCTGATAGCCAAATTGAAATGGTAGATGTTAATTTGCGCGCACTGGAACTTGCGAAAGAAAATGCGGAAATCAATAAAATTACGAACACGCATATCTATGAAAGTTCGGTTTATGATAACGTAACTGCGAACGATTACCAAGCGATTATTAGTAATCCGCCAATTCGAGCAGGGAAAAGAATAGTTCACGCGATTTTAGAAGGTGCTTACGATCACTTGCGAGAAACCGGAGAACTCTGGATTGTTATTCAAAAGAAACAAGGCGGTCCATCTGCTGAAAAGAAAATGGAAGAAGTTTTCGGTAACGTTGAAACAGTGGCGAGAGATAAAGGGTATTTTATTTTTAGAAGCGTTAAAAACTAAAATTCAGGTAGTTATGGAATTTTGCAAAATACTTGAATTAATGAGTGCTAATTAAATTTCAAAACATAATGAAAAAGAAGCGGCAAATATTATAACATGTCGCTTCTTATTTTTCTAGAAAAATATTTGACATAGGTGGAGAGATGTTGTATTATAGTATAATGCCAAAAGAATCTATACCGTTTTTTTGCGCTGCATTTTATTTCAAAATATGACAAAAAATGAAGCGTTTACGCGGTTTTTGGTGCTATAAATAAACATGGATGTGGTTTTCAGAAATAGTTGATGAAATCCGCTTTCTTTTTGTCTAAAGCAGCAATTTTTTCTTTTTGAAGTTCCACTTGATTTCGACCTAGGTTTTGTCTGATTGCGATTATGCGAATCAGATGTACACAAGGTAGCAGGAAACTTTTGATGAACGATGTTTAAGGCTGATGAAGGAGTATGGAAGTACTTACTTTTGAACGATTTAACTTAAACATCGGGTGCGGGGGGTTCCACTGTTTTTGTGCCTAAAAGAGAAGTCAGTGTGCTTATAAATTTTTTAATTAATTTGAGGGGTGAATAGTTTGTCAGGACATTCAGGACATGATGTAAAATATGGACGGCATCGTACGCGTAGAAGTTTTGCGCGAATCAGTGAAGTACTTGAATTACCAAACTTAATTGAGATTCAAACAGCTTCTTACCAATGGTTCTTAGATGAAGGGCTACGTGAGATGTTCCGCGATATTTCGCCAATTGAGGATTTTGCGGGTAATTTATCTTTAGAATTCATTGATTACGATCTTGGAGAACCGAAATACTCGGTAGAAGAATCTAAGAACCGTGATGCAAACTATGCGGCTCCACTACGCGTGAAGTTGCGCCTAATCAACAAAGAAACCGGCGAAGTAAAAGACCAAGAAGTATTTATGGGTGATTTCCCACTAATGACTGAAATGGGTACGTTCATTATTAATGGGGCAGAACGTGTTATCGTTTCCCAATTAGTTCGTTCTCCAGGTGTTTACTTCAATGGAAAACTAGACAAAAATGGTAAAAAAGGCTTTGGTTCTACTGTCATCCCTAACCGTGGGGCTTGGCTTGAGTATGAAACAGATGCTAAAGACGTTGTACACGTTCGTATTGACCGTACACGTAAATTACCAGTAACTGTTTTACTTCGTGCACTAGGCTTTGGTTCCGATCAAGAAATTATTGATTTAATCGGGGACAATGACTACTTGCGCAACACGCTTGAAAAAGACAATACTGACAATGCTGAAAAAGCACTTCTAGAAATTTACGAAAGATTACGTCCGGGTGAACCCCCAACAGTTGATAACGCTAGAAGCTTACTAGTTTCTCGTTTCTTTGATCCAAAACGCTACGATCTTGCAAGCGTTGGACGTTATAAAATCAACAAAAAATTACATCTAAAAAACCGTCTATTCAACCAAACATTAGCAGAAACTTTAGTGGATCCAGAAACTGGTGAAATTATCGCTTCTAAAGGTGACATTTTGGATCGTCGTAATTTAGATCAAATTATTCCTAATTTAGAAAACGGTGTAGGTTTCCGCACACTTCGTCCAACTGATGGAGTTATGGAAGATAGCGTACTCGTTCAATCTATTAAAATCTACGCACCAAATGATGACGAAAAAGAAATCAACATCATTGGTAACGCGTATATTGAAGAGAATGTAAAAAACATCACGCCTTCTGATATTATTTCATCCATTAGCTACTTCTTTAACTTGCTACATGGTGTTGGCGATACAGATGACATCGATCACCTAGGTAATCGTCGTCTTCGTTCTGTTGGTGAACTTTTACAAAACCAATTCCGTATCGGTTTATCCCGTATGGAACGTGTAGTTCGTGAGCGTATGTCTATTCAAGACATGACTACAATTACACCACAACAATTGATTAATATTCGCCCAGTAGTTGCTTCTATCAAAGAATTCTTTGGTAGCTCGCAGTTATCTCAGTTCATGGATCAAACAAATCCACTTGGCGAACTTACGCATAAACGTCGTCTTTCAGCGCTTGGACCTGGTGGTTTGACGCGTGAACGTGCTGGTTATGAAGTACGTGACGTGCATTACTCTCACTATGGTCGTATGTGTCCGATTGAAACGCCAGAGGGACCAAACATTGGTTTGATCAACTCCCTTTCTTCCTTTGCGAAGGTAAATAAATTCGGCTTTATCGAAACGCCTTACCGCCGCGTAGATCCTGAAACAAACCGTGTTACTGATAAGATTGATTATCTAACTGCGGATGAAGAGGATAATTACGTAGTAGCGCAAGCGAACTCGAAATTAGACGAACAAGGTACTTTCACAGAAGAAGAAGTTATGGCTCGTTTCCGTTCAGAAAACTTAGCGGTAGAAAAAGAACGTATTGACTACATGGATGTATCGCCTAAACAGGTTGTATCTGTTGCGACAGCATGTATTCCGTTCCTTGAAAACGATGATAGTAACCGTGCGCTAATGGGAGCGAACATGCAACGTCAAGCAGTTCCTCTTATGCACCCTGAAGCTCCATTTGTTGGAACAGGTATGGAACACGTATCTGCAAAAGACTCTGGTGCAGCTGTAACTGCCAAACATGACGGTATTGTAGAACACGTTGAAGCTCGCGAAATCTGGGTTCGTCGTGTATCTCTAGTGGATGGCAAAGAAGTAACTGGCGGAATTGATAAATATACATTACGTAAATTTGTTCGTTCTAACCAAGGTACTTGTTATAACCAACGTCCAAACGTAGCAGAAGGTGACCGCGTTGTTAAAGGAGAAATCCTTGGTAACGGTCCATCAATGGATTCCGGTGAACTTGCTCTTGGTCGTAACGTACTAGTTGCGTTCATGACTTGGGATGGTTATAACTACGAGGATGCAATCATCATGAGTGAACGTCTTGTAAAAGATGACGTTTATACTTCGATTCATATTGAAGAATTTGAATCAGAAGCTCGTGATACAAAACTCGGACCTGAAGAAATGACTCGTGATATTCCAAATGTTGGGGAAGACGCTTTACGCGACCTTGACGAACGTGGAATTATCCGTGTCGGTGCTGAAGTAAAAGACAACGACCTTCTAGTTGGTAAAGTAACACCAAAAGGAGTTACTGAATTAACTGCAGAAGAACGTTTATTACACGCTATCTTTGGTGAAAAAGCACGTGAAGTTCGTGATACTTCATTACGTGTACCTCATGGCGGCGGCGGAATCGTGCTTGACGTGAAGATCTTTACACGTGAAGCTGGCGACGAACTACCACCTGGTGTAAACCAATTAGTACGTGTTTATATTGTACAAAAACGTAAAATCCACGAAGGCGATAAAATGGCCGGACGTCACGGTAACAAAGGGGTTATCTCCCGTATTTTACCTGAAGAAGATATGCCATTTATGCCAGACGGAACACCTGTTGACATCATGCTTAACCCACTTGGGGTACCATCTCGTATGAATATCGGACAAGTACTTGAGCTACACTTAGGTATGGCTGCTCGTGCTTTAGGAATTCACGTTGCAACTCCAGTATTTGATGGAGCGAATGAAGAAGATGTATGGAGCACTGTGGAAGAAGCCGGTATGGCCCGCGATGCGAAAACAGTTCTTTACGACGGACGTTCTGGTGAAGCATTTGATAACCGTATCTCTGTAGGTGTAATGTACATGATCAAACTTGCCCACATGGTTGATGATAAACTTCATGCGCGTTCAACTGGACCTTACTCTCTAGTAACGCAACAACCGCTTGGTGGTAAAGCACAATTTGGTGGACAACGTTTTGGGGAAATGGAAGTATGGGCACTTGAAGCATATGGTGCCGCTTATACACTTCAAGAAATCCTAACGATTAAATCCGATGACGTGGTTGGTCGTGTGAAAACTTACGAAGCGATTGTTAAAGGCGAAAGCGTTCCAGAACCTGGTGTGCCAGAATCCTTCAAAGTACTCATCAAAGAGCTTCAAAGTCTTGGAATGGATGTTAAAATGCTTTCCGCAGACGAAGAAGAAATCGAGATGCGTGACATGGATGATGACGACTTTACTAATCAAAATGATGCCTTCAATATCGTACAACCGGAAAATGCAGCCACTGAAAAGACTGAGTAATTCGGTTCGATAATTGAGACTCCAAAACAATAAGAAACAATGATTTGTTTTTTGCAAAATATAAAATTAAGCGATCGCTAAGACTTTCCCTAAAAGTCTGGGAAGTGTGCGGGAATCCCCAAGCGCTTCCTAAAGCGAATGCTCCAAACTAATTTAGGAGGTTGGGCACTTGTTAGATGTTAATAATTTTGAGTATATGAAAATCGGTCTGGCATCTCCAGATAAAATTCGTTCATGGTCTCACGGTGAAGTAAAAAAACCTGAAACCATCAACTACAGAACGCTTAAACCTGAACGTGACGGCTTATTCTGTGAAAGAATTTTTGGACCAATGAAAGACTGGGAATGTTCTTGTGGTAAATACAAACGTGTTCGCTATAAAGGCGTAGTTTGTGACCGTTGTGGAGTAGAAGTAACGAAATCAAAAGTCCGTCGTGAACGTATGGGCCATATTGAACTCGCAGCTCCTGTTTCTCACATCTGGTACTTCAAAGGAATTCCAAGCCGTATGGGTCTTGTTATGGATATGTCCCCACGTGCATTAGAAGAAATTATCTATTTTGCATCTTACGTGGTTACAGAACCAGGCGATACTCCACTTGAAAAGAAACAACTTTTATCTGAACGTGAATACCGCGTTTATCGCGAAAAATATGGTAAAGGTTTCTCAGCTGGTATGGGCGCAGAAGCTATCAAAAAAATCTTAGCCGATATCGACTTAGAAAAAGAAACAAATGATTTAAAAGAAGAACTAAAATCTGCACAAGGTCAACGTCGTACTCGTGCAATTCGTCGTTTGGAAGTTATGGAAGCTTTCCGTAATTCCGGCAACAACCCAAGCTGGATGGTACTTGACGTGCTACCAGTTATCCCACCAGAAATTCGTCCAATGGTACAACTTGAAGGTGGCCGTTTTGCAACAAGTGATTTGAATGACTTATATCGTCGGGTAATCAACCGGAACAACCGTTTGAAACGCCTTCTTGATTTAGGTGCACCAAACATTATCGTGCAAAATGAAAAACGGATGCTACAAGAAGCTGTCGATGCTTTAATTGACAACGGTCGTCGTGGTCGTCCAGTAACAGGTCCAGGTAACCGTCCGCTTAAATCCCTTTCTCATATGCTTAAAGGGAAACAAGGTCGTTTCCGTCAAAACTTACTAGGTAAACGTGTCGATTATTCTGGTCGTTCCGTTATCGTAGTTGGACCTAACTTAAAAATGTACCAATGTGGTCTTCCAAAAGAAATGGCTCTTGAATTATTCAAACCATTTGTTATGAAAGAACTAGTTGGACGCGGTTTAGCACACAACATTAAGAGCGCTAAACGTAAAATCGAACGTATGGCTCCAGAAATTTGGGACGTATTAGAAGAAGTTATCCGTGAACATCCGGTACTACTTAACCGGGCGCCTACGCTTCACAGACTTGGTATTCAAGCATTTGAACCAACGCTAGTTGAAGGTCGCGCAATCCGTCTTCACCCTCTTGTATGTACAGCTTACAACGCTGACTTTGATGGTGACCAAATGGCGGTTCACGTTCCTTTATCCGCAGAAGCACAAGCAGAAGCACGTATTTTAATGCTTGCAGCTCAAAACATTTTGAACCCTAAAGATGGTAAACCAGTTGTAACACCTTCCCAAGATATGGTGCTAGGTAACTACTACCTTACTTTAGAACGTGAAAATGCTGTCGGCGAAGGTACTATCTTCAAAGACATCAATGAAGCGCAACTTGCGTATCAAAACGGCTATGTACACTTACATTCACGTATTGCTGTATTTGCTGGTTCGATTCCAAATGAACGTTTCACTGATGAACAACGTAACCAATTATTAATTACGACTGTTGGTAAACTGATTTTCAACACAATCTTACCAAAATCGTTCCCTTATATTAATGAACCAACGAAATTCAACTTAGAAATCGAAACACCAGCGAAATATTTCGTTGATACAACAACTGATGTTCGTGCTCATATTGCGGCACAAGAACTAATCGATCCATTCAAGAAGAAAATCCTCGGTAACATTATCGCGGAAGTCTTCAAGAAATTCCATATTACCGAAACTTCAAAAATGCTTGACCGTATGAAAGATCTTGGTTTCAAAATCTCGACTAAGGCCGGCATGACAGTAGGTATTGCGGATATTCTAACACTTGAAGAAAAACATGAAATTCTTGAAAAAGCACATGATACTGTTGAAAAAATCACTAAATCATTCCGTCGTGGTTTGATTACAGATGATGAAAGATACGAACGCGTTATCGGTGTATGGAATGCTGCCAAAGACGAAATCCAAGGAAAACTGATCTTGAGTTTGGACCGCTTAAACCCAATCTTCATGATGCAAGATTCCGGAGCTCGTGGTAACATTTCCAACTTTACACAGCTAGCTGGTATGCGTGGACTGATGGCTGACCCATCCGGACGTATCGTAGAATTGCCGATTACATCTAACTTCCGTGAAGGTTTAACGGTCTTAGAGTACTTCATTTCTACCCATGGTGCGCGTAAAGGTCTTACCGATACAGCCCTTAAAACAGCCGATTCCGGTTACCTTACTCGTCGTCTTGTTGACGTGGCTCAAGATGTTATCATTCGTGAAGACGATTGTGGCACTGACCGCGGTCTTACAATTAAGGCTATCCGTGAAGGTACTGAAATCATCGAACCACTTGAAGAACGTCTGGAAGGTCGTTATTCTCGTAAAACAATTCGTCACCCAGAAACAAAAGAAGTTATTGCACGTGAAAACGACTTAATTACAGAAGCAATTGCCACTCAAATCGTTGACGCTGGTATTGAAGAAGTAACTATCCGTTCTGCATTCACATGTAATACAAAACACGGCGTATGTAAAAAATGTTATGGTAAAAACTTGGCAACTGGTACAGAAGTCGAAGTTGGAGAAGCAGTTGGTATCATCGCTGCCCAATCTATCGGGGAACCAGGAACTCAGCTTACTATGCGTACATTCCATACAGGTGGGGTTGCCGGAGACGATATCACGCAAGGTCTTCCACGTATTCAAGAAATTTTTGAAGCACGTAATCCGAAAGGGCAAGCTATCATCACTGAAGTTGGCGGTGAAGTTGTTTCTATCGAAGAAGGTCGTGATCGTCAACAAGAAATCACTATCCAAGGTACAGATGACCGCCGTTCTTACAACATTCCTTACACTGCTCGCTTGCGTGTAGAAGAAGGAAGTATTGTTGAACGTGGGGAAGCTCTAACTGAAGGTTCTGTGGATCCTAAAGCCTTGATTCGTGTTCGTGACGTATTATCCGTTCAAGAATATCTACTTGCTGAAGTACAAAAAGTTTACCGTATGCAAGGGGTAGAAATTGGCGATAAACACGTTGAAGTAATGGTTCGTCAAATGTTACGTAAAATCCGCGTAATGGATACTGGTGATACAAACATCTTACCAGGTACATTAATGGATATTCATACGTTTACAGAAGCCAACCGCGATGCTATCTTAAGTGGTAGCCAACCAGCAACAGGTCGTCCAGTTCTTCTAGGGATTACAAAAGCTTCCCTTGAAACTGATTCCTTCTTGTCTGCTGCATCATTCCAAGAAACAACTCGTGTCTTGACAGATGCTGCAATCAAAGGAAAACGTGACGAACTTCTAGGACTTAAAGAAAATGTTATCCTAGGTAAACTTGTTCCAGCTGGTACAGGTATTGGTCGTTACCGCAAACTGAAATCCGAAGTTATCAAGGAAACAGCTGAAGTAACTGACGAAATCACAAATATTTAATTTTACAAAGCCAAGTGTGCCGTTCGCGCGCACTTGGCTTTTTTTGTTATACTCTAGAAAAAGGAGTGAAGTGATTTGATTACACACGTTATTTGGGATATGGGTGAAACATTAAATACCGTACCAAACACCAGATACGACCATCATCCTCTCGATACTTACCCGGAAGTAGTGCTGCGCAAAGACGCCAAAGAAACCCTCGAAAAAGTAAAGCAACTCGGATTCAAACAAGCAATCCTCAGCAACACTGCAACGAGCGACACAGAAGTAATTAAGCGCGTACTAACCAATTTCGACATCATCGATTATTTTGATTTCATTTACGCATCCAATTCCGAGTTACAACCAGGGAAAATGGAAAAGCCAGACAAAACTATTTTTGATTTCACACTAAATGCCCTTCAAATTGATAAAACGGAAGCAGTCATGGTCGGGAATACATTCGAAAGTGATATTATTGGCGCAAATCGTGCGGGAATCCATGCGATATGGCTCCAAAATCCAGAAGTTTGTTTGCAAGATGAGCGCCTGCCTCTTGTCGCGCCGCCATTTATTATCCCAGTTTGGGACTTAGCTGATGTTCCCGAAGCCCTTTTACTATTAAAGAAAATTTCTGCTTGACCTGTAATGCATTACACAGAGTAAACTAAAAAAGTAGAAGAAATTAGCCGGAAGGGGCGAACGAAATGACTGAAGTGAAAAAACAATTTCCAAAAGGATTTTTATGGGGTGGAGCAACTGCTGCGAACCAAGTTGAAGGCGCTTACGATGTAGATGGGAAAGGCCTTTCCACAGCAGATATGGTCAAATTCATTCCAAAAGAAGAACGTACACAAGATCATGCATTAGACGTATCTAAAGCAGAAATCGAAGCAATTATTGCAGGGAAAGTAGAAGGAAGATTCCCTAAACGTGATGGCGTTGATTTTTATCATCACTATAAAGAAGACATCGCATTATTTGCCGAAATGGGCTTTAAAACATTCCGACTATCACTAAACTGGGCACGTATTTTCCCGAACGGTGATGACAAAGAGCCGAATGAAAAAGGTCTTGAATTTTATGATAAAGTGTTTGATGAATTATTAAAATATGACATTGAGCCACTTGTGACACTTTCTCACTATGAAACGCCACTAAATCTTACTTTAAAATATAACGGCTGGGCTGATCGTCGCGTTATCGGATTTTTCACGAACTACGCAGAAACAGTTTTCAAACGTTATAAAAACAAAGTGAAATATTGGCTAACTTTTAACGAAATCAATGTTATTTCACTTAGCGCATACACTGGTGGTGGCGTGCTGTTAGAAGACGCGAAGAATCCACTTGAACTTTCTTACCAAGCAGGACATCACCAATTTGTAGCCAGCGCACTTGCTACAAAATTGGCGCATGAAATTATTCCAGGATCACAAGTTGGGTGTATGCTAGCGCGTATGGCGACATATCCTGCGACTAACAACCCTGATGACATCTTAAAAGCACAATACGAAAACCAACAAAACCTATTTTTCACAGATGTTCATGCTCGCGGTGAATACCCAAGCTACATGAACCGCTTCTTCCAAGAAAACGACATTAACATCGTAAAAGAAGTTGGCGACGACGAAATCTTAAAAGCACACACGGTTGATTTCATCTCATTCAGCTACTACATGTCCCTATCCGCAACAGCTAGCCCAGAAGGCGACCGCTCTGCTGGGAACTTAATGGGTGGCGTGAAAAATGAATACTTGGAGTCCTCCGATTGGGGTTGGCAAATTGACCCGAAAGGCTTACGCTGGACATTAAACGATCTATATAGCCGCTATGAATTACCACTTTTCATCGTGGAAAATGGCTTAGGCGCTTATGATACAGTAGCAGAAGACGGCAAAATCCATGATGATTACCGAATTGACTACTTGCGCAAACATATCGAACAAATGAAAGAAGCAATTGCTGATGGCGTAGATTTAATGGGTTACACAAGCTGGGGTCCAATCGACCTAGTAAGTGCCTCCACAAGCGAAATGTCCAAACGCTACGGCTTCATCTACGTAGACCAAGATGACTGGGGCAAAGGAACATTAGAACGCTCTCGAAAAGATTCATTCTTCTGGTATAAAAAAGTAATTGAAACAAATGGTGAAGATTTAGATTAATAGAAAGTTAGCAGTCCCGCTTTGGCGGGGCTGTTTTTTATTTTTATATCAATTAATGGGATGAGAGCTAAGATAACCCCCGGGATATATAGTGATGTAGACGTTTGCCTTTTTCCATAACGGGAAAACATAGGATGGAATTCAAAGAAAGAGGGCGTAAACATGGAACGAGAAAGAAAAATTCAAATCTTAAAGGACATTGTGAATATTGATTCGACTAATGGGCATGAGGAACAGGTTGCGAACTACTTACAGAAGTTGTTTGCTGAGTATGGTATTGAGTCTGAAAAGGTGCAATATGATGTAGACCGAGCTAGTCTTGTTAGTGAAATTGGTTCTAATGATGGCAAAGTTTTGGCGTTTTCAGGGCATATGGATGTGGTTGATGCTGGCGATGTATCTAAATGGAAGTTCCCGCCTTTTGAAGCAACGGAGCATGAAGGGAAAATATACGGACGTGGCGCGACGGATATGAAATCAGGTCTAGCGGCGATGGTTATTGCAATGATTGAGCTTCATGAAGAAAAACAAAAACTAAACGGTAAAATTAAATTATTAGCAACAGTTGGTGAAGAAGTCGGTGAACTTGGAGCCGAACAACTAACGCAAAAAGGTTACGCAGATGATTTAGATGGCTTGATTATCGGCGAACCGAGCGGACACAGAATCGTTTATGCGCATAAAGGTTCCATTAATTATACCGTTAAATCCACTGGTAAAAATGCGCATAGTTCGATGCCGGAATTTGGTGTTAATGCGATTGATAACTTGCTGCTATTTTATAATGAAGTAGAAAAGTTTGTGAAATCAATTGATGCTACTAACGAAATATTAGGCGATTTTATTCATAATGTCACTGTAATTGATGGTGGAAATCAAGTCAATAGTATTCCTGAAAAAGCGCAACTGCAAGGGAATATCCGCTCGATTCCAGAAATGGATAATGAAACAGTGAAACAAGTGCTAGTGAAGATTATCAATAAGTTAAACAAACAAGAAAATGTGAATCTGGAATTAATATTTGATTATGACAAACAACCAGTATTTAGTGATAAAAATTCGGATTTAGTAAATGTTGCTAAGCGTGTAGCAAGTGACATTGTTAAAGAAGAAATCCCTTTACTCGGTATTTCCGGAACAACCGATGCAGCAGAATTCACGAAAGCCAAAAAAGCATTTCCAGTAATTATTTTTGGACCAGGAAACGAAACGCCTCACCAAGTAAATGAAAATGTTTCTGTAGAGAATTATTTAGAGATGGTGGATGTGTACAAACGAATTGCGATAGAATTTTTATAAATGCTGCGAAAACTAGTTCTGACAGTGCTTTTGGCGATAAACTGAATCTTAATTAAAACACATTTTAGTTTTTTAAAAGAATAAACGGACGAAAAATCGTCACTTTTAAAGAGAATTATGCTCTGAAAGGTCTTTTTTTAGCAAAAAATAATGTTGCTCCTCGTGTTAATATTAGTTTTAAATGCAATAACTTAGTACATTAATTATTAGATAGGAGACTACTATGAACGTAAGAACTTTACTAGTTCGTGTTGGAGTAATATTAACTATGGCTTTAGGAATTAGTTTGTGGCTAGGCACGAGTCCGGGAATTGACGCTCAAGCAGCAAGCCTTGCACAACCGACACCGATTAATGAAGTGTTTCCTGATCCTCAAATGGCTTTAACAATGGAGGTAGAACTCGGGAAAACAAATGTTACAGATCTTGTTTCGCAAAGTGAATTGGATAGCCTGACCGAATTGAGATCTAATTTACCCATAGCTTCAATTGAGGGAATTCAGTATCTGACAAATTTAACAGAATTAAATATAAGTAATGCAGAAGTAAGTGATATAAGTGCTTTGAAAGATCTAACAAAATTAACAAAGTTAGAAATGTATCAGAATAATATTAGTGATATAAACGTTTTGGAAAACCTAACGAACATAACAGATTTAGACTTACATGATAATCAGATAGCGGATATAAGTCCCGTAAGAAATTTGACTAATTTAGTGGAACTAAACTTAGCTTATAATCAAATAAGTGATATTAGTGCAGTGTCAACTCTAAGTAAGCTAAATAAGTTATGGTTTACTGATAATCAAGTAAGTGATATTAGCGCAGTTGCTGGGTTAAACAATCTATCTAGTTTGAGTTTGGGTTATAACCAAATAAGCGACATAAGTATACTGACGAACTTAACCAATTTAGATGGTCTGAGTATAGACCATAATCAAATAAGTGACTTAACGCCAATAGCGAATTTGACCAATTTAACTTTCGTGGGTTTGCATAATAATCAAATAAGCGACTTAACTCCAATTGCAAATTTAACTAATTTAACAAGAATGTATTTATCAGGTCAGCAAATAACCAACAATCCAATACCTTATCACAGCAATATTGCTATTCCTAACAATGTGAAAAATAATAAAAATGATGTTATCGCACCACTTGTAATAAGTAATGAAGGAACCTATGACAATTCTAATGTTGTTTGGAATCTAGCTGATTATGTTAATAAAGTGAGTTATACTTTTTCACAACAGGTAACGATTGGTAGTGCCACAGAAACTTTCAATGGGACAGTAACACAGCCATTAGAGTTATATACTGTGACTTTTGATGTGGATGGAGTAACAACTAACGAGACATTAGAGGCAGATACCCTACTAACCGAACCAACACCGCCAACAAAAGAAGGTTACACATTCACAGGCTGGTATGATGCAAAAACAAACGGTACTAAATGGGATTTTGAAACGGATAAAATGCCGGCGAAAGATATTACCTTATATGCTCAGTTTAGTGAGGATAAAGGCCCAGCAGATGATGATACTGACAAAGATACACCAAATGACCCTGCTATAAACGATGGAGACGCGGTGCATTCTTTGGATAGTTCAGAACCACCTGCTGAGGTAAATGTAAATATATCACTACCAAAAACAGGCGATAGTCAAAACCCATTAGTTATTTTCATGGGACTGTTTCTGCTTGGTACAGGGATTATTTCGCTTCACAAACTACGCAATTAAATAAAAGTCTAGTATTTGTTTGTAAACAGGTGCTAGGCTTTTTTCTTGCTTTTAATAAAGTTTAGTACTAAACTAATAGTATCAAGAGGAGGGGACGAGCATGGTTAAGAAAGAAGAACGGCTAGGGGTTTTGCTTTGGTTTCGATTTAGTCGATTTTATAATCGGAATATGAAGCTGACCAATCAGAATTTGCGAGCAGCAGGGATTTCGACGGCGCAGTTTGATTGCATTGCCCAGATTGGTTTGGACAACGAGATTACGCAGCAACAGCTTGCCGAAAAATTAGTTGTAACGAAGGGAAATGTCACCCAACTCCTCGCAAAATTAGAGCAATTAGGCTATATTACGCGAACAAAAACGGGGCGCGAGAAACATATTGTCCTCACCGAAAAAGGCCAAGCGTGTTACCGCGAAAACGTGCCAAAACAAGAAGCTTTTCAGCAATCTCAATTTGATAAATTAACAAGAGACGAACAAAAAGAACTACTCAAGTTATTAAAAAAATTAGGAGAGTGATTATCAATGAAATTAGCGGGAATTCACCATGTATCTATTTTTACAGCGAATGCACGAGCTAACTTTGACTTTTATACTAAAATAATGGGGCTGCGGTTAGTGAAAAAATCGGTTAACCAAGATGATCCTTATACGTATCATTTATATTACGGAGACGAAATCGGTTCACCGGGAACAGCGCTGACGTTCTTTGAAGTTCCAAATATGGCGAAAAACCACCCATCACGCAATGCGATTTCTGGACTTAGTTTGCGCGTGCCAAATGATGAGGCTTTGCACTACTGGGATAAAAGACTCGATGAGCATCGCATTTTCCACAGCAAACCAATCGACCAATTCGGGCGCAAAATTATTCGTCTAAAAGACACAGATGGCTTACCGGTCAATTTGATTTCCGATGAAACAAGCACACAAGCAACCGAGGTGAGCCCTTGGGAAGATAGCCCGGTTCCAGCAGAATATGCCATTCGCGGACTTGGCCCAGTGCGCTTTTCCGTTTTCAAAAAAGAAAAAACAGATCGTCTTTTGACAAAAATATTAGGCTTTGAGCGGGTTGGTGCCTATGAAGATGATGATAAATTAGTTACAGTATTCAAAACTGGCGACGTTGGACTTGGCGGCGAAGTGCATGTGGAGTCGCGACCTGATCTAGAACAAGGCAATTTAGGCGCTGGCGGGATTCATCATGTGGCGTTTCGTGTACCGACTGATGGTGATTTAATTGGTTGGACAGAAATGATACAAGACCTTGGCTATAAAAATTCGGGCTATGTGGATCGTTTTTATTTCCACTCTCTTTATTTCCGCGAAAGCAATGGCATTTTAATTGAACTTGCAACCGATGAACCAGGTTTCCAAACCGATTTCACGAAAGAGCATGGAACCTATGTAGATTTACCGCCACATTTAGAAGAACGTCGCGAAGATATTTTGGCGCATTTAAAACCACTTGATACGGATAAATAATAAGAAAACCTTGAAAATATGCCCATTCATGATACAATTTTAGAAGAATGTGTAATTAGGAGGCAGAATTTTGGCAGAGGGTTTACGAACGATTTATTTTGTAAGACATGGTAAAACAGAGTGGAATATGACTGGACAAATGCAAGGCTGGGGCGATTCTCCGCTAGTTGCAGAAGGTATTGACGGGGCAAAAGCAGTCGGTGAAGTGTTGAAAGATACACCAATTGATGCCGTTTATACAAGTACAAGTAAACGCACGCAAGATACCGCGGCTTACATTCTTGGCGACCGCGAAATCGAAATTCAACCTCTGGAAGAACTAAAAGAAATGAGCTTTGGAACGTGGGAAGGCATTAGAGTAACTGAAATTGATGAACAATACCCTGAAGAACGTGCGAAAATTCTTCATAGTCCAGAAACCTACAAAGCCGAAGTGAACGGCGGCGAGACTTATTATGAGCTTGCAGAACGACTGTTAGAAGGCGTTGAAAAAATCATTGCAGAAAATCCAAGTGGCAACATTCTCGTCGTTTCTCACGGCATGTCACTTACGTTATTATTATACTTGCTACAAGGCGGAACCATTGAAGATCATCGCAAAGAAGCACCAAGAATCTTGAACACAAGTATTAGCATCGTAGAATACCAAAACGGCGAATTTTCTCTTAAAAAATTAAATGAAGTTGGTCATTTAGACTTAAAATAAGTAGAATCTTGGGCATATCTCATTGGAGGTGTGTCCTAGATTTATACATAAGAGAAAGCTAGAAAAAGGGAGAAAACATACATATGAAGAGAATTGTCAAAATTTTTCTACATTATTTTTTAGGAATTTTAGGAATTATTTTAATCAGCTGTGTTCCAGCGATATTTAGCAAAGTAACTTCGTGGTCATCAAGTACTTACTGGGAGGCTCTTAAGTCGATTTTTACAGCAATTTTCCACCCAACCAAATGGGAAATTAGTTACCAAGGAAGCGCAGAAGTTTTTCATGTGTCGTTGGCAGATTTTATCACCGGACCATATTTCTACTCCATGAAAATTATCGTAGCGAGCTTGCTAATTTCAGCGCTCATTGCCTATTTGCTAGTAATTGCAACATTTCGCGGACCAAAATGGTTGCGCCGAGGCTTAAGCGGATTCCTATCGATACTTCAAGCGTTTCCAGATTTTTCCTTTATTTTCCTTATTCAAATGGCCGTCGTCTACATATATCAACAAACCGGCGTGTTCACCTTGAACTTTTACAGCTTAAACGGCGAGCAAATTTATGCAGCACCAATCGTCTGCTTGTCCATCATACCAACCGTGCTCTTTTACAAAATGATGATGCTCCTTATGGAAAATGAATGGCAAGCTGACTACATCCAACTGGCTCGCGGGAAAGGCTTAACCGATAGAGCGATACTACTTCGCCATGCCACACCCAATATGATGCAAAGCCTGTTTTATCAATCCAAAACCATCGTTTGGTTTATTTTAAGCGCCTACCTCGTTGTAGAATTTTTATTCGGTATCGAAGGCGTGCTCTACTACTTACTAGCGGGATTTAGCCCATTAAATATTTTCCTAGTATTAGCACTCGTGTTCACCCCATTTTACTTCTTTTACGCACTAATAGACCTATGGATTAGCCGCGGGAAAAATACCGAGAGCGCAAACGTGACTCGAGTTCCGCTACACTGGAATAGTTTCCAGAAGACCTTTACGGAAAAAGTAAACCTTAAAAGCAAATGGCGCAACTTTGTAGTAACGACCGGGCAGCTCCTAAAACGCCCATCTTTCAGCATACCGCTGGCAACACTTAGCATCTTACTAATCGCAAGCCTTATTTACGGGCTTATGGGAGACAAAATCAATTCGCTCAAATTTATCAGTGATGCGACCGGACGAGTAACCGATATGGCGCCTTTCAAGCCAAACGCGCAAGTATGGCTAGGCACCGACCAAGCCGGCAACTCCATTCTCGACCAATTGCTAGTCGGCATCAAGTACACGCTACTTATAGCGGTCATCATTGCAACGCTACGTGTCGTGATTGGCTATATTTTGGCAGTACCGCTCGCGTTTTTTAGCAAGCCACGAACCCGCAATTTTGTTCAAGCGATAGCGGACGGGATGCATTATTTACCACTGTCCCTGCTCGTCTTTATTATCATGGTCAACGAATTTATTAGCTATTCTGGCGTTTTCGAAACCAGCCTATTTACACGCATAACCTTCCAAATTTTAATCATGGTTGTCATCGTTTTACCAATTACAGCCAACCGAATCAGCAGCGAAATTTCCCAAGTGTTGAAAAAAGAGTTCGTCCTGAGTGCACTCGTTTTTGGCGGAAATGCGCGCTGGATTTTAACCAAGCACATCAATCCACAAATCTGGTCGAAATTAATTCTAATTTGGATTGAACAACTCATTCAAACGTTGCAGATGTTTGTCCATCTAGCTATCTTTGGAATTTTCATCGGTGGGGCAATCATGGGAGCGGATGACGGCATGCTCAACCCAGTTATTCCTGAATTATCTGGTTTAATCGCTAATGCGAAATTCGTGTTCGCCAACCACCAATTCTGGATAATTTTACCGCCATTACTTGTATTTATGATTTTAATTCTTTGTTTCCAAATGATGGCAAATTCGCTTTTGAAAAGAGAAGAAGAAAGTAAAAAAGCCTAGTTCTATAAAAGAACTAGGCTTTTATTATTTATGGAGTGACTGTTTGATAGACAGTGACTGTGACAGAAGGGATAGTTGGATATTGTTTATTTAAAAAGTAAGCGGAATTATCGCCTGCATTTTCCCAAGTAAGTGTATCATTTGAGTAAGTTCCTGGAGTGTACCAAACCCAATCATGTAATGTTACTCCGAAGTTATCTTTAATTACAATATTAGTGGAATCACCGAGCGCAACATCTGGAAGGTATACATTTTGTCCAGCAGCTTCAAACAGTTCTAAGCGATGACCTGCCAATGAGCTGAAATCACTAATCTGATTTTCTTCAATTTTTATTGACTTAATTGTTGGAATGGTACTGAGAGGTGTAACATCTTTAATTTGATTAAAATTAGCATCGAAGTATTCTAGTTGTGTTTTATTTCTTAATGGCTCAATAGAAGTCAGTTGATTGCTTTCGGCATAAAAAAGTTGGAGATTATCGAATTCTGAAAGCACACTGATGTCTGATATATTATTTGCTGAAATAGATAAATTAGTTAATAGAGGAGTATCTTTTAGCGCCGAAATATCTTTTAGTTGATTGCTACTTAGGTTTAATATTTTTAAATTACTTAAATTTTCGAAGGATGGTAAGGTGGAGATCTGGTTAACACCTAATTCTAAGTTATTTAACTTAGGTAAGTTCATTAGCGGAGTAATATCTGTAATTTGATTGTAGTTAAGTGATACTATTTCTAGTTCTGTTAAATTAGCGAGATTATCTAAGTTACTAATGTTATTTTGGCTTAAATCTACAAGTTTTAAGTTGTGTAAATATTCCATCCCTGTTAAATCTTCCACACCGAAAGCTATATATACCATTGTTTCAATAGTATCTAGTTGTTCTTGGGTGACGACTGTATCCTGGGAAACACCTAGTTCCTGTGCGACTTTAAAAGCTAGAGCATCATCTGGGAAAATTTGATCAACCGTGGCTGGAGGAGCTTCTTGTAAATTTTTTTCTGGGGCAGTTGCAATGTTTGTTGTAGCAGCATTTACTTCGACTTGCTCTGCTAAAGGACTAAAACTAATCAAGGCCGTACATGCAAGACTTGCTAGAATAAATTTTTTCATGTCATCCTACTCCTTTTCTATAATATAAATGGAGTATAGCATGCAAATTATTTGAAAATAAAAAGCAATCAGATATGAACATTGCATAAAAAACCGCTAAAAAGAGTATGCTTCTTTTTAGCGGTTTTTTTCTTTATTCAAATTCCTCTATAGACTTATCTAACCATACCTCATACCATTCAAGAAAGCCTAAACGTTCTTCATTGCCAAAGTAAAAATCAGGATAGACGCCATTGTCATTATTTCTGTCATCCACCCAAATTTCTCCATAAGAAGGGCCATTTACAACAAGGTTAATCGAAACGCCACAACCAAAATTAGCGATGCGCAGAAGTCCAAAAACTTCTTTATCTTGGAAGCATAGTTCTTGCCAAGCGTCATAATCTTCATCGGACATTCCTTCTTTATAACCAGGCGCAATCCAGTCATCTGTATGTGGAAAAGGCTCACTTAGCGTTTGCACCCCGTACTTTTTATCCTTGTAATCAAGTGATGAACAAAGTCCGTCCTCAAGCGTTTCTAAACCATAATAAGGGCCCGTTCCGCCGTTACCGATCTGTTCTAGAAAAGCACGATAATCTGGAGGTAACGTAATTTGATGCTCATTTTCAAACGTGGTAAGAGTTTGATTAGATAAAGGTTCGTTGAGTTTATAGGCGTGGCTTTCTGAGCCAAATAAATTCAAATCGGGATCTTTTTCTTTTAAAGCAGTGATTTTTGCTTGGATTCTAGCTAGCCGATCTTGAAGGTCAGCCATCATTTATAAATCTGCTCCATTAGTTTCAATCACTTGTTTATACCAGTAATAACTTTTCTTCGGAATACGTGTCATTGGCGCATCATCTTCCACATCACGATCAACATAAACAAAACCGTAACGTTTTTGATAGCCATTTAACCAGCTTAGAAGGTCTGTGAAGCTCCAAGTACAATATCCTAACATATCAACACCATCACTGATTGCATCGCGAATAGCGGTTGCGTGCGCGCTCAGGTAGTCAATGCGGTAGTCATCATTTACTTCTCCGTCCACTAATTTATCAAATTCACCTAAACCGTTTTCGGTAATTAAAATTGGTAAAGCATAGCGGCTATTAATACGACGAAGCGCAATTTGTAAGCCTTTTGGATCGATTGTCCAATCCCAGTTGGTTGTTTTCACGAAAGGATTAACAACTTTTTTGTAAACGCCAGGGACACCAGTTTCTTTCGTGCTCCCTTTTTTACCAGTGAAGTTCATTTCGTTATTTTGACCAACGCCATCAAGCGGGTTGTAAGCAACAGTTGCGGATTGGTAATAGTTTACGCCCATGAAATCTGGTTTTGCAGAAGCAAGAAGTTCCATATCGCCGTCTTCAATAACTGGCGCAATATCGTTTTCTTCTAAATATTTCCAAACCGCTTTCGGATAGCGCCCAAAAGCATACATATCCATCCAGAAATAACTGTTTAATTCTTCTGCATCATCAGCAGCTTGAACATTTTTAGGGTCTGTGTCGATTGGATAATGTGGTGTGTAAGCAAAACTTGGTCCGATTTTTCCATCAGGAACGATTTCGTGGAAAGCTTTGATAACACTAGCATTAGCTAAGTTCGCAATGTGGTTTACTGCGTACATTCTTTTTGGATCGCTAACTTTTGGTGGATGAAGTGCTTGACTGTAACCCATGCCTACAAAGATATTTTGTTCGTTCAAGGAAACCCAATATTTAACGCGGTCGCCGTAACGTTTGAATAGTGTTGTGGAATAATTTGTGAAATCTTCAATCACTTGGCGAGATTCCCAACCACCATATTCATCAAATAATGCTTGCGGGATATCCCAGTGATACAAGGTTACAAGCGGTTCGATGTCATATTTAAGCAACTCATCAATTAAGTTATCATAAAATTTCAACCCAGCTTCATTCACTTCGCCTTTACCATTTGGAAAAATACGAGTCCAAGCAATGGAGAAACGGTAAGCTTTTAGGCCAGCTTCTGCCATTAATTTTACGTCTTCTTTATAACGGTGATAATGGTCAACAGCTACATCGCCATTTGTACCTTTGAAAGTAGTTCCAGGAATACGAACATACTCGTCCCAAACTGATTTACCTTTGCCGTCTGCGTCCCATGCTCCTTCGATTTGATAAGCTGCCGATGCAGAACCCCATAAGAAATCTTTCGGGAATGGTGAACGTTTTTGATGTTCCATTTAATATAACCTCCATTAAAGCGATTTTTATTAAAAAACTCTACTAATATATTTTAAAGTATATTCTTTTAAAAAGATAGTTAAAAAACGCAGATTCGGAAAGGAATCTGCGTTTTTATATTATTTATCCAGCACAAATTTTTGAATTGCTTTTGCTACGCCACTATCATTGTTCGATGCGGTTGTATAGTCAGCTAATTGCTTAATTCTTTCTGGCGCATTGCCCATTGCAATTCCAAGTCCAGCGAATTCAAGCATCGTTACATCATTTTCTTGGTCGCCAATACAGATAACTTCGCTTTGCTTAATCCCTAGTTTTTCGGAAAGTTCTTTGACCGCGTTGCCTTTACTAGCGTCGCGATTTAGAATTTCTAAGTAGAAAGGGGTGCTGCGGACTAAATGGTATTTTTCACGGAAGGATTCAGGCATTTTCGCAATACCAGCTTCCAGTTCGGGTGCTTCTTCAATAAACATTGCTTTCGACATAATAAAATCTTCTGGAACGTTTTCGATTTCTTTATAAATCAGTTGGCTTCCAGTAAGATAGGCTTCGACAATTGTGTATTTCCCGATTTCTCGGTTCGGCGTGTAAAGCGCTTTGTCATCAAAGAAATGCATGTGCAAATTACTATCTAAGCTCACTTGATAAATTTCTTTTAAGTCGTCGATGCCAAGCGTTAAGTGAGAAATAACTTCTTTTGTATACGTATCTTGAACAAACGCGCCGTTAAAGCTAATCACGTAATCGCCTTCTTCACGTAATTCAAGGTCAGTTAAATAATTTTCTACACCAACGAGCGGGCGTCCAGTACAAAGAACCACTTTTACACCTTTTAATTTTGCTTGGCGAATGGCTTCTTTTACTTCATCCGTAACCTTATGATCATCTGTCAGTAGTGTTCCATCAATATCAATAGCAATTAATTTATACAATATACTAGCTCCTTTTCCATCATAAACTCATTCTAGTATAGCATAAATTAGGACAGATTTCCGGCTATCTATTGAAACGACAGGGAATTTATGGCATGATTGACATGGAAACTTGATAAAAGAAAAGAGTGAAATAATGAAACGTAATTATCATGTGAAATTTTTAAATGAAAAAGATGTAGAACTTGCAGAGGCAGTTTGCGCGGCATCAGAAGATTATTATTTAATTGAACAAAATAAACCCGCATCAAAAAGCGATGCATTAAAAATTATCACAGAAATTCCAGACGGGAAAACGAGATTCGATAAATTTATACTGGCGGTATTGGATGAAAATGAAAAACCAATCGGCTTAGTAGATATTGTTTCTGATTATCCGAGAAAAGGTCGCTGGTTTATTGGCCTATTATTATTAACACCAGACGCTCGTGGCAATGGCCTTGGAAAAGTACTTCACCAAACTATTAAAGAATGGGCAAATGATGGTGGAGCCGATTCCTTAGCACTTGGAGTTCTAGCTGAAAATGAAAAAGGACGCGGATTTTTCGAGCATCTAGGTTATTCGAAACAAGAAACGAAACAAGCGACATATGGTGAAAAAGAGCAAGAAGTTGATATTTACACTATTGATATTAAATAAAAAAGGATGCAGCGTATATGCTGCATCCTTTTACTTATCTTATAGCATCATTATTTCTTTCTAGAAGTGCTTCCATATTAACATGCCATTGTAGTTTTACTTTTGAAATAATACCAGCTTCTTTTAATTCTTTTAATTGAGAATAGAAAAATGCTTTTGAAAGCGTACAGTAGTTTTTAATAACGGTTGTGCTGACTGCTTTAGGGATTATCGCCACGCCGTCTTCAGGTTGTATATCCAGGATTTTAATAAGCATTTCAAAAACAAAAGCTAATTGGTCTTTTTTATCACGATATTGTAGAAGTGATTTATAATAGCCGTGTTTAGCAATGGATCGCATAATTGTATACTGGAAGCCAAAGTTTTCAGGGAATAGGGAAAGAGAATACTCAATGTCTTTTTTCTTGTAGATGATGATTTCGCATTCTGTTAAAGTTTGGTACGTCAAAACAAGAGGTCTATTTTGGAAAATGGTGTAGTAACCCATGAAAAAATTAGAAGTAAATATAGAATAAATTTTATCATTGTCAAAATCGATATATCCTGCTAATATACCGGATTTTAATAAATAAACGCAGTCTTTATTTTCGAGAACTAAATCATTTAGTACCGTGTGTTCTGGTATAGTAATGCTGTTGGATTTTAAATTGTACTGTTCCATCATTGTAACAAATTCTTTGTGATTAAATGGATAGGCCATCTTTTATTTCGTCTCCTTCAGGTTCAGTTGTATGTACACAAGTATATTGTATCATCGTACAAGTGAATAAAGGTACTAAAAAAAGACCCTTTAAATAGCTTGTCTTATGCAATTACCCGTTTGTGAGAAAAGTAATCGTAATATTTTTGCCACATTTGTGAGGTAAAACGTCTAAAAAAATAAATAACAGTAAAGAGCTAGGAATAACAGCAGTTGTGCATTCCTAGCTCTTTTAAATAATTTATTTTCCTATTGTATAATTAGCGCCATTACCAGTAACAACGATGGTTTTGTTGCGGTCTGTTCGGTAAACTTTTGCTTTTGCTTTGGTTAATGTGGTAACCGTTTGCGAGGTAGGGTGGCCGTAGCCGTTTTTACCAACGCTTATTATCGCATATTTTGGTTTTACAACATTGACGAAAGCTTTACTAGTAGCTGTTTTTGAGCCTTGAGTGCTTACTTTTAACACGTCAGCTCGTAAAGTTTTCTTCGCTTTTATCATATCTGTTTCTGCTTTTGTTTGAGCATCTCCAGTGAGAAGAAAGGTATTTTTTTTATAAGTTAGGTGAAGGACGGCGCTCCAATTATTGCGATCTGTTTTTCCGTATGTTTTTACAGGACCTACAAATTGTGCGTTTACACCTTTAATTGGTAATTTTACACCAGCTTTTGCCGTTTTGATTGGTAGTTTCTTCTTTTTGGCTGTATTGACAAAATCTTTGTAAGCAGCTGTTGTGTTTGTGGAATTTGGCGCATAAAGGCTTTTGACTTTAATGCTATTCATCACTTCGGGCAGACCGCCAATATTATCTGCATCTGGGTGAGAAGCAACCATGACTTCAATATCTTTTACTTTTAATTTCTTCAAATAATTAACTACAATCTTCCCTTTTCCTTTGTTGCCGGCATCGATTAAAATATCTTCGCCACTAGGAGCCTTGATGTAAATGGCGTCCCCTTGACCAACATCAATGAAATGCACTTTTATCGTTGGTGTTGCGGCTTCGGCTTGAATGGAGCTTGGTACCGAAATACCAGCTACTAAAGCTAACACTAGAAACAACTTTAAAATCCCTTTTTTCATCCCTTTTCCTCTTTTCCTATGAAATGAATTCTTTTAGAAATTTGTAAACCCCGTCTGCTTCATTCGTGTCTGTAAGTTGATTTGCTGCTGCTTTGACATTATCGCTTGCGTTAGCCATTGCAACACCAGTTCCTGCATATTGTAGCATGCCAATATCATTTTCACCATCACCAAATGTGATAATTCTTTCTCTAGGAATACCGTAATATTTTCCAAGCGCTTCTACAGCAGTTTTTTTGTCAGAATTAGCAGGGAGAATCTCTAAATTATTATGGTGAGAGGAAAGTACGCGAATTCCATTTGCTTGATTTAACGCTTGACGCACATCGGCTAGTCGAGACGTATCGTCCTCTGAAACTACGATGGCGTTTAAAAATTGATTCATGTTTTCATCAAAAACATGCGAATCATTAATAGAAACGAGTGAAAAACTATTATGTCCAGTATCGAGTCGGCTTTTATCAGCAAGCTCTCGGAAAAACTCAGGTGGTTCTTTTGTGTAGAATAATGTATTTGTAGAGAAGAAAAATAGTGGTAAATCAAAATCGCGCATAATATCATATGTTTCACGAATGGCTTTTTCTTCTAAAGTGGTTTTAAGAAACTCTTCGTCACGAATGGCTGCGTAAGAACCATTGGATGCAATAACATGACCAGACTTACTAACTTGAAAACCTACTTCCCGGGCGGAACGATACATCCGTCCAGTAGAAATTGAAAAAATATGACCGTCATTTTCTAAAGTTTGAATTAAATCACGGGTTTTCTCAGAAACAGTCTGATCTTGGCGCAGTAGTGTACCATCAATATCCGAACAAATTAAATATTTATTAGTCAAATAAAATCATCCTTTTTAGTTAATAACATAAGTATACCATGTGCGAATCGGAATAGTTATATATGATACAATAGTTTTTGACAAGTTCGAAAATAAATATTTGGGGGAATTCCACGATGAAAAAGCTTAACTGGGCAATTCTTGGACCAGGTTCGATTGCGCACCAATTTGCGGAAGGAATGCAAGGGTTAAATCGCGAAATCTATGCAGTAGGAGCACGAAGTTTAGAGAAGGGACAAGTTTTTGCAAATCAATACGGGATTGAAAAGGTATACGATGATTTTGATGCGATGCTTACAGACCCTATGATTGATGTAGTGTATATTGCTACACCTCATTCTAACCACTACGAATTTATTATGAAAAGTTTACATAATGGGAAACATGTTTTAGCAGAAAAAGCGATTACTGTAAGCAGTGCGGAATTGAATGAAATAAATGCATTAGCTAAGGAAAAAGGGCTAATTGTTAAGGAAGCCATGACGATTTTCCATATGCCGCTTTATAAGAAATTACGAGAAATAGTTGATTCAGGCGTAATTGGTAAACTTAAAATTATCCAAGTAGCTTTCGGCAGTGCTAAGGAAAAGGATCCGAAAAATCGTTTCTATAATATGGATTTAGCTGGTGGGGCATTACTTGATATTGGTACATATGCATTGAGTTTCGCGCGTTACTTTTTAAGCGCGGCACCTGATGAAGTATTAACGACGATGAAGAAATTCGAGACGGGCGTGGACGAACAATCAGGTATTTTACTGAAAAATAAAGAAGAAGAGTTGGCCGTAGTGTCGCTTTCTTTCCGAGCTAAAGTACCAAAACGCGGTGTTATAGCCTGTGAAGAAGGATTTATCACTGTAGATGAGTATCCGCGGGCAGACCGAGCAACGGTTACATACACCGCGACAGGAAAAGTAGAAGAAATCAAAGCGGGTGAAACAGATAAAGCATTAGAATATGAAATTACAGCAATGGAAGAAAGTATTGCAACTGGAGAAAATACAACCTATCAATTAACGAATGATGTTATCGCGATTATGAGTGATGTTAGGTCGCAGTGGGGAATTAAATTTCCTTTTGAAAAATAAGAAAATCCCCGCCACATGTGGCGGGGATTTTTTAAGTATATTAGTCAGTTAAGTTATCTTCTGTTTCTGGGTCAAAGAAGTGAGATTTAGACATTTCAAATGCTAAAGTTAATACTTCATTTGGTTGGTGTTCAGAGCGAGCATCAACACGAGCTACGAATTCGTGTGTACCAACGCGGCTATGAAGCATGAATTCAGCACCAGTAAGCTCGGCAACAATAGTAGTCGCTTTGAAAGTGTAACCTGGGTTTGCTTCAATAACGATTGGTTCATCATGAATGTCTTCTGGACGAATACCGAAAACGATTTCTTTACCGTCAAATCCTCTGTCTTTAAGAAGTTTAAGTTTACCTTCTGGAACAGCGATAGTGAAATCATCACCGATAAAGTTAGAACCTTCTAAACGACCTTTGAAGAAGTTCATTGCTGGGCTACCAATAAAGCCGGCTACGAACATATTCACTGGGTGATCGTAAACTTGTTTTGGTGAACCAACTTGTTGGATAACACCGTCTTTCATGATAACGATACGAGTTGCCATTGTCATTGCTTCTGTTTGGTCATGGGTAACGTAAATCATGGTAGTATCTAATTGTTGGTGAAGTTTTGTGATTTCCGCACGCATTTGCACACGTAATTTCGCATCCAAGTTGGAAAGTGGTTCATCCATTAGGAAGACTTTTGCATCACGAACGATTGCACGACCTAGAGCAACACGTTGACGTTGACCACCGGAAAGTGCACTTGGTTTACGTTTTAAGTATTCAGTTAAGCCAAGAATATTTGCTGCATGCTCAACACGTTTTTTAATTTCGTCTTTTGGCATTTTACGAAGTTTTAAACCGAATGCCATATTATCATATACAGTCATATGTGGATATAATGCGTAGTTTTGGAATACCATTGCGATGTCGCGGTCTTTTGGCGCAACATTGTTCATTACTTTACCATCAATAGATAGTTCGCCTTTAGAAATTTCTTCTAATCCAGCAATCATACGTAAAGTTGTAGATTTACCACAACCAGATGGTCCTACAAAAACGATGAACTCTTTGTCATCGATCTCTAAATTAAAGTCAGATACCGCAGTTACTTTGTTATCGTAAATTTTATAAATATGTTCTAATGATAATTGTGCCAACTTACTTCGCCTCTTTCTATTTTTTAACTTGTGTTTATTGTATATGAAAACGCTTTACAAAAACTATGGCAATTTGCACAAAGAAAAAATTCATCTGTTGGGCAACTTGCATAAGTAGCAAAAAAATAAAAAGAAGTAAAGTGACAAAAGACCTTTTATGTGAAAGATTTTTCATGGCTTTTAATTCTTTAGTCCCAATTCAAAAAAATCCCCAGATATCATTACAAAAAAACTTTATATTGTGTTATATTATTATAGCAGACACAATATATAGTTAGTGGGGGATTATCATGTACGTGGAACAACTTAATGAACAAATGGTGATAAAAAGGGATGGCCGCAAAGCAAACTTTGATTTAATTAAAATTCGTAATGCCGTTGAAGCATCCATGAAAGCAATTGAATTAGAGGACGAAACTTTTTTAGAAGAGATTTTGCTTGAGGTTGTAAGTGAATTACCTAACAAGACAGATATGACCATCGATGAAATCCAGCAATGCGTCGAAAACACTTTAATGAAATCGACGTATCCTGATGTAGCGAGGGCTTACATAGAGTATCGTCACGACCGGGATCACGAGCGCGAAAACATCACAGATATGCACAAAAGCGTAGAAAAATTACTACAAAAAGATAAAACAGTAGTGAACGAAAATGCAAATAAAGATGCGACTGTTTTCAATACACAACGCGATTTGACAGCAGGAGCCGTAGCAAAAAGCTATGCCTTAAAATACATGCTACCAAAACACGTATCGAACGCTCATTTAAAAGGGGAAATTCATTTTCACGATTTAGACTACAGTCCATACCATGCGATGACAAACTGTTGTTTAATCGACATCGAAGGAATGTTATCAAAAGGATTTACGATTGGTAATGCCAACGTAGAAAGCCCGAAATCAATCCAAACAGCTACAGCACAAATTGCTCAAATCATTGCAAACGTAGCAAGTTCACAGTACGGCGGCTGCTCAGTTGACCGAATTGATGAAGTATTATCCGTTTACGCTCGTTTAAACTTTGAAAAACACAAAAAAGATGCGACAGAATGGGTCGTTCCAGAAAAACAAGAAGGCTACGCAGCGGAAAAAACACGCAAAGATATTTACGATGCGATGCAAAGCTTAGAATATGAAATCAATACATTATATACAAGTAACGGCCAAACTCCATTCGTCACACTAGGCTTTGGTCTTGGGGAAGATTGGTTTGCCCGCGAAATTCAAAAAGCAATCTTAAAAGTTCGTATTGGCGGGGTTGGTAAAGATAAACATACTGCCATTTTCCCGAAATTAGTATTTTCGATTCGTCGTGGAACTAATTTAAATGCGGAAGATCCGAACTATGACATTAAACAATTAGCGCTGGAATGTTCCTCAAAACGGATGTATCCAGATGTACTTAACTACGATTCACTCGTTCGTTTAACAGGCGATTTCAAAGTACCAATGGGTTGCCGTTCATTTTTACCAGCTTGGAAGAATGAAAACGGAGAACATGTTAACGCGGGAAGAAACAATCTTGGGGTTGTAACGCTTAATATTCCGCGAATCGCCATTCAAAGTGGTGGGGACAAAGAACGTTTCTGGGAAATTTTCCACGAGCGCATGAAAACAGTCAAAGATGCGCTACTTTTCCGTTTAAACCGTGTCCGTCAAGCTCGTCCAGAAAACGCGCCAATTCTTTATAAATATGGAGCTTTTGGCAAACGACTACAAGACGGTGAAAATGTCGATCAACTATTCAATAAAGAACGCTCTACGATTTCGATCGGCTATATCGGTCTTTACGAAGCTGCAACTGTATTTTATGGCGGCGAATGGGAAGGCGACAAAGAAGCAAAAAACTTTACGCTTGATATTGTGAAAGAACTAAAAGCCTATGCTGATAATTGGAAAGATGAATATGGCTACTGGTTTAGCGTATATTCTACTCCAAGTGAAAGCTTAACGGACCGTTTCAACCGTTTAGACAAAGAAAAATATGGCGTAATTAAAGACATTACAGATAAAGACTATTATCAAAACTCTTTCCATTATGATGTTCGTAAAAAAATCACACCATTTGAAAAAATCGATTTTGAAAAAGATTATCCAGAATTTTGCTCTGGCGGATTCATTCATTATTGTGAGTATCCAAAAATGGTTCACAATACGAAAGCACTTGAGGCTGTATGGGATTACTCCTATGATCGTGTAGCTTACCTTGGTACAAATACACCAATTGATAAATGTTACGAATGTGATTTTGAAGGTGAATTTGTTCCTACAGAAGAAGGCTTTAAATGCCCAAGCTGTGGAAACACTGATCCTGAAAAAGCAGATGTTGTAAAACGTACTTGTGGTTATTTAGGTAATCCGATGAAACGTCCAATGGTTCATGGACGCCACGTAGAAATTAGCAATCGTGTGAAACATATGGAGAACTTAGGTGAATAATCCAAAACCGTGCGAATGGAAGTCGAATGAATTATCCAGAGGGTATATCGCCGACTATAAAGCATTCAACTTTGTCGACGGGGAGGGCGTCCGGTGCAGTTTATATGTATCTGGATGTCCTTTCCACTGCGAAGGCTGCTACAACAAGGCCGCGCAATCATTTAAATACGGCAAACCTTACACAAAAGAATTAGAAGACGATATTCTAAAAGACATCGGACATGAGAGCGTTCAAGGTCTGACGTTGCTTGGCGGGGAACCATTTTTAAATACCGCCACATGCCTATCTGTCGTGAAACGAATCCGCGCGACATATGGGAAAACGAAAGACATTTGGTCATGGACAGGCTACACTTGGGATGAAATGATGCAAGAAACAACTGACAAACTCGAACTTTTATCCTTAATAGATGTCCTTGTAGATGGCCGCTTTGAACAAAAGCTATTCGATCCAAACTTAGCATTCCGCGGTTCCAGCAACCAACGAATTATTGACGTACAAAAATCACTTGCTGCTGATGAAGTAGTGTTATATGAATTGTGAAAAAAAGAAGTTCTTTAGATAATAAAGAACTTCTTTTTTAGACTTTAGCCAAGTAAGCAGGGGAGATGCTAATTTTTAAGTTGACAAGAATACTAATTTCATACATAGTTTTATTATAAATTCATCGAGGTGATCTATTGAAAGAAAAAGAGTATGATTATCAGCTATCAAACATAAAAGGTATTTTGATATTTCTAGTGATGTTCGGTCATTTTTTGTTAGTAATGGGACCTAAAGAAGTAGCAGTAATTGACGTTATTTATTCGTTTCATATGCCAGCTTTTATTTTTATTAATGGGATATTTAGTCAAAAAGTTACCTTTAAGAAAATAGGTAGGTTGTTAGGATTATTTATTATGTTCCAGCCATTATTTTTACTATTAGGACTACTGACGGGCTACTATAAAAACATCGATTTAAAAATGTTAATTACCCCAGCATTTCATTTATGGTATTTGTTAGCGCTGGCAGTATGGATGCTGTTCGCCATGTATGCAAATAAACGAGGCAAATATGCGGTAGATGTATTACTGATCGTTTTAGTTTTACTCGTTGTTGCAATTACAAATAGATACTTTTATGGCACGCAATTTTTAACTATTACAAGAATCCTTAGCTTTTTCCCGTATTTCATTGCAGGTTTCTATCTGGATAGAAGCGGTTTTAACAAATTACGTATATTTTTAAAAAAGTACAAGTACATATGTGGCATAATTACTCTGGTATTAGTCATAGTCTTATATAATCTGTTTTCTACACAACCAGATGAATTCCTTAATTTATTTTATGGCTTTTTAAATAAAACGGCATTTAGCGTCACTACAGTAGGTTATATAGTGAATGTTATGGCGTCGTTCTTCTTAGCCTTTTTATGGATATTTTTATTAATCGCTATCGTCCCAACTAAAAGAACGATAATGGACATAGTTGGTAGCGACACCTTATTACCCTATATCTTACATCCAATCATATTTTATTTAATGATGACACAAAGACCCTTTTTCATGGAGCAAACAATGACATTCCAGTTAATATTTACCATCTTAATTACGATAGCAATATATGGAATCTTTACAATGATGCTGAGGAAAAAAGCATTAAGACAGTTGAAATGATTAAATGAAAAAAATATCTATAGCAAAACAAAAATCCGCCTATTTTCCTGGGCGGATTTTTGTTATACATCAATTTCTCTTGCTTTTAAATAATCATATACCTCTTTATTCTTAAGAACCCATTCTCTATCGTTTTTCCATATTTTTCCCTGGTCTTTTAAACGCGCTAATTGTTTGTAAAAACTGCTTTTTGAAAGATTACTGTAAGCGGCTATAACACTAGTGCGCATTTCTTTTGGTAAAATGACACTGTCTTTTTCATATGGAGTGCCGTGAAGTTTTCCGATGTTGATAAAAGATAACTCTAACTTATCGGAGGAACTTGTTTCGGATGAAAGGCTTTTGAAGAAAGCATGGCGAGCCAAGTCACGCATAATGAAAAATTGAAAACCAAAGTTCTCTGGAAACATTGAAAGAAAATACTCTAAATCTTTAAACGTGTATTTATAAACCGTACAAGTTGATATCGTTTTAAATAAAAAGTCATCTACATTTCCTTGGAATAGACTATAGTAATTGACGAAGGAGCCTTTTCCAAGAATCGTGTAAATACTGTTTGATTCTGGGTTCATAGAAATGGAAACAAATCCGTCGATAATTAAATAGACATGACTATTTCTTTGGTCGGCTGTATTAACTAATTCAGTATTTTTTGGAACTTTTAATTTTTCGTAGTTGATGTTACCTTCGTGAGATAACCGAATGAATTCTTTGTGGTTAAATAGTGCATCCATTGTTAGCAGCTCCTTTACTCTTTCGTTAACTATAATATATAATAACAAAATTAACAAAATTTAATCCACATAAATGATACCAAATTGCCACTTTATTGGTGGAAATTTGAAGATTTAATGAGAAATTGTAAAAAAACGCTATTCTGATTTTAGTATAGTTCAGGACGACGGTCGGTAAAAACAGGAATTATCCCTCTAGTTTCAGCGACTAAATTCAAGTCGATTTCAGCATAAATATTGCCTTCCTCTTCGCCACCATGAACAATAACATTTCCTAGTGGATCAATAACAAGCGAATGACCGTTAAAATGATTATTTGGATCATCGCCAACCCGATTGACAGCAACAACAAAAGCTTGGTTTTCAATCGCACGAGCAATAAGTAGTTGTTCCCATTGTTTAATGCGTTCAGCTGGCCACTGTGCAGAAACAAAAATAACTTCTGAGCCTTCTGAAGTATGTTTGCGAATCCATTCAGGAAATCTAATATCATAACAAATGAACCCTGCGCAAGAAATACCATCTAGTCGAAATAGGTTTTTATCATTTCCAGGTTCTAAGTATAAGTGTTCATTCATAAGTTGGAATAAGTGTACCTTTTTATATGAAGAAAGTAGTCCGCCATATTTATCAAAAGCGTACATCGTGTTGGAAAACTTGCTTCCTTCTGAAATAGAAACCGAGCCGCCAATTATAGCGATTTGGTGTTTTTCTGAAAGGCCAGCTAAAAATTCTTTTGTTCTCTCCCCATTTAAATCAGCAACCCCAGCTAATTCATTTAAAGCATAACCTGTATTCCACATTTCAGGTAAAACTGCTATATCGGCCCCATTTTCAGCAGCTTCAACAATTGCTTTTTCAATCCGCGCATAGTTTGCATCCGGATATTTAAAAACTACATCGGTTTGACATAATGCCAACTTCCACATGTTCTTCGCTCCCTTTTTCTTTTAAAAATAACATAAGCTTGGTGGCGAGTCCATACCGGAACACTACGCACCAAGCTCTTAGTAGTAAAATTAATCTTTTTTAAGACGTCTAGATAAGAAATTTCCGAATGATTGTAGTGCTTGTACCATGATAATTAAAATAATGATGGTTGTATACATGACAGTCGGCTCAAAACGCTGGAAACCATATTGATATGCAATCGTTCCAAGTCCGCCAGCCCCAACAAGTCCAGCCATTGCAGTTGCGCCGATAAGACCAATTGTAGCAATCGTTAAACCGAGAACGATACCAGACCGAGCTTCGCGAATAACTACGCTCCAAATGATTTTTGGCGTTGAAATCCCCATTGCTTGGTAGGCTTCAATAACACCACGATCAACTTCAAGTAGGGCAGACTCCATCAAGCGAGCGATATAAGGCGCGGTGAATACAACAAGTGGCATAATCACACCTTGAATCCCAATAGTAGTACCAACAACAAAGCGAGTTACCGGAATCATTAAGAATAATAAAATAATGAAAGGTAGCGAACGTAAAATATTAATTACCCAGTTCAAAATACTATATACAACCAGATTTTCTGATTGACCGCCTTTACGCGTTAATGTTAAAAATACGCCAAGTGGCAACCCAATTGCTAGTGAAATTACAAGTGTAATCCCAGTCATTGTAAGAGTTTCTAAAAATCCTTGCCAAAGTATCGGTCCCCATTCTTCAAAAAACAAACTCATAGTAACTCGACCTCCTCAACAACGACTCCAGATTCTTTCAAATAAGCAATAGCTTTACTATATTCGGCTTCGTCCCCTTTTAAATGAACGAGTAGTTTTCCAAGTGTTCCGTTTTTCAAATGATCTATTCCACCAGCTAAAATGCTTGGAAGAACGTCGAATTTGCGTGATACAAGAGCGAGCGCAGGTTCATCAGCCTCATCACCAATAAAATGAAGCGAAACTAATTTTCCGGTCGCGATATATTTTTCAAGCAAATCTTGCGGGATGTCGAAACTAGCTTCCGAGCCAACAAAGCGTTTTGTTGTCGCGTGTTTTGCTTTGGTGAAAATATCAAGAACGGTACCTTGCTCTACTAAATGGCCATTTTCCATCACAGCAACCCGGTCACAAATACGTTGAATGACATCAAGTTCATGTGTAATTAAGAAAATCGTAATGCCAAGCTCAGCGTTAATCTTAAGTAACAACTGCAAAATTGCTTCTGTTGTTTCAGGATCCAAAGCACTTGTCGCTTCATCGCTTAAAAGAATTTCTGGTTCATGCGCAAGAGCACGAGCAATCGCAACACGTTGTTTTTGACCGCCAGAAAGCTGACTTGGATAATTGTTTCTTTTATCCTCTAAGCCAACAATCGACAAGTATTTATTTACGCGAATCTCGATTTCGTCTTTTGGAACACCTTCTAATTTTAACGGTTTGGCAATGTTATCATAGACAGTTGCGGTTTTAAGTAAGTTATATCCTTGGAAAATCATACCAATTTTCCGACGAGCGACACGAAGTTCTTTACTTGAGAGGGTAGACAAATTCTTCCCGTCAATTAAAACTTGGCCGGCATCAGGACGTTCAAGCAAGTTGATGCAACGAACGAGGGTACTTTTTCCGGCGCCACTGTAACCAACGACACCGAAAATTTCTCCTTTTTCGACTGTAATAGAAACATTTTTGACGGCTTCTACGGTTTTTCCATTTACGTTAAATGACTTTGAAACTTGATGTAATTCGATCAAAATAAAACAACTCCCTAGAATGCAGGTACTACAGACCCATTAAATTCTTTTTCAATAAATGCTTTTACGTCATCAGAATGGTAGTATTTTTCTAATGTTTTAACGACTTCATCATCTTTGTTTTCGCTACGGATAACAAATACGTTTGGATATGGATTGTCTTTTGTTGGTTCATGGTAAATTGCGTCTTTATTAATAGAAAGTCCAGCACCCATTGCGAAGTTAGTATTAATAGCTGCTGCTGCAACTTCATCTAATTGTGCAGGGATTTGAGAAGCTTCCAGTTCAACGATTTCAAGGTCAAGTGGGTTTTCAGCAATGTCTTTTTTCGTTGCTTTTTCTTCCACGCCATCTTTTAATTTAATAATGCCAGCATCTTCAAATAGTTTTAAACCACGGTATTCGTTACTTGGATCGTTTGGAACGGCAATTTTGTCGCCTTTTTTCAGGTCTTTTAAGTCTTTAATATCGTTAGAGTAAACACCCATTGGGAATGCTACTGTTTTAAAAGCAACGTCTAATTTGTAGCCTTTATCTTTCTTTTGTTGCTCTAAGAACGGGATTGTTTGGTAGTTATTCGCATCGAGGTCACCGTCGTTTAAAGCTGTATTTGGTGTATTATAATCATCAAAAGTTTTGATTTTGATTTCAAGGCCGTCTTTTTTCGCTAATTTTTGAACTTCTTCAGCGATTTGTTGGTGAGGTCCTGCTGTTGTTCCAATGGTGATTTCTTTTGTGCTTAAGGCTTTATCGTCACTTCCGCCTCCACATGCTGCTAACCCTAGAATAAGGCTTGATGCAAGTAAAATTCCTAACCCTTTTGTTAATTTTCTCATCTTTTTTTCCTCCCTAGTATGTTGATTATTTATCCAGATTTATTCATGAAAGCAATAAAAAAACTTCTCTATTTAGAATAGAGAAGTGGAAAGTCGAACATATCCAGCTCCTCTTATCTACCAAAACGGAATACACCATTTTGCTGGAATTAGCACCTTCACTTTACGCTTAAATAAAGTTAGGTTGCCGGGCTTCATCGGGCCAGTCCCTCTGCCGCTCTCGATAAGAGAAAATATTTTAGAAAAACCTGTTAGTTAAAAATATACGCATTTTAAGATAATTTGTCAATGCTTTTTTAAGTTTAAAAAAAATCATACTGGACAAATACTTCAGAAAACTTTACTATTTTAATCAATGAAACTTGAAAAGGACGGGTGCCAAATGAAAATTTCCAAACGCTTGCAAAATTTACCAGATCAATTTTTTTCTAGCCTTGTAGAAAAAGTGGGAAAGAAAGTGGCAGAAGGTTATGACGTGATTAATCTAGGTCAAGGAAATCCAGACCAGCCAACACCCAAGCATATCGTGGAAGCAATGAAAGCAGCTTCAGAAAATCCAATCAATCATAAATATTCGTTGTTTCGTGGAAAACAGGAACTTAAACAAGCCGCGGCTGATTTTTATGCGCGTGAATATAATGTAACCATTGATCCAAATACAGAAGTAGTCATTTTATTTGGGACGAAAACAGGGCTTGTTGAACTGCCAATGTGTTTAATGGATCCAGGTGATGTAATGCTTTTACCAGATCCGGGCTACCCAGATTATTTATCAGGAGCAGTTTTAGGAGAAGTTCAGTTCGAAACAATGCCACTTATTGCTGAAAATAACTTTTTACCAGATTTTAATAAAATTCCTGAAGAAATCGCAAAAAAAGCGGAGTTGATGTATTTAAATTATCCGAATAACCCCACTGGCGCGGTTGCTACGACTCACTTTTTTGAAGAAACGGTTGCTTTTGCTAAAGAAAACAATATTACGATTGCACATGATTTTGCTTATGGTGGTATTGGTTTTGATGGGAAGAAACCGATTAGCTTTTTAGAAACTCCAGGGGCGAAAGAGGTTGGAATCGAACTTTATACGCTTTCGAAAACATATAATATGGCTGGCTGGCGCGTAGGATTTGCTGTTGGGAATAAAGACGTTGTCGAAGCAATCAACCTCATTCAAGATCATATGTATGTAAGTTTATTCCCAGGTATTCAAGATGCTGCAATTGAGGCTCTCACAGGCGATCAAACTTGTGTACAAGAATTAAATGCTCGTTATGAAAGCCGTAGAAATGCATTTATAGCTGCTTGTGATAAAATTGGTTGGGAAGCAATTGCTCCAGCGGGCTCTTTTTTTGCATGGATGCCCGTTCCAAAAGAGTTTACAAGTAGTGAATTCGCGGATTACTTATTAAATGAAGTTAGTGTAGCTGTTGCTGACGGAAGTGGTTTCGGGACTTTCGGTGAGGGTTATGTACGCGTAGGACTTTTAATGGATGAAAGACGATTAGAAGAGGCAGTGGCGCGAATTTCCAAGCTACATTTATTTGATAAAGTGGCACAAAATTAAGAGATTATGTGATTTTAAGAGAAAATAGCTTGTAATAATTCAGATAATTAACTGTATGTGTTATAATTGATTAGTAAGTCTATTCTTAGCATGTTGTTTTATGAAGACAGGCCGGAATTTAAAGTATTTAGTGAGATTTTTTTGCATTAAATAAAAAGTATCTGTCCCGGTTAAAGCCGGCGAAATCCAGGAATGAGAGGACTGTAAAAAAATGGCAGAAAAGAAAATTCTTGTAGTAGATGACGAAAAACCGATTGCGGATATAGTTAAGTTTAATCTAAATAAAGAAGGCTTTGATGTATATTGCGCCTATGATGGCGATGAAGCGTTAGAACTTGTAGAAGAAGTTCAGCCAGATTTGATTTTACTGGACATTATGCTTCCAGGTCGTGATGGTATTGAGGTATGTCGTGAAGTACGTAAGAAGTATGATATGCCAATAATTATGGTAACTGCAAAAGATTCCGAAATTGATAAAGTTATCGGACTTGAACTTGGTGCCGATGATTACGTTACGAAACCATTTAGTAACCGCGAATTAATCGCTCGTGTGAAAGCCAACTTGCGCCGTCATAGCCAAGTAAGCTCAAACGCTGCCGAGGAAGAAGAAAACAGTGAATTAGAAATTGGTTCATTAATTATTCATCCAGACGCATATGTTGCTTCAAAACGTGGCGAAACAATCGAACTTACGCATCGTGAATTCGAATTACTTCATTATTTAGCTAAACATATGGGTCAAGTCATGACAAGAGAACATTTACTTCAAACAGTTTGGGGCTATGATTACTTCGGTGATGTTCGTACGGTCGATGTTACTGTTCGACGTCTACGCGAAAAAATTGAAGATAATCCAAGCCATCCAGCGTGGTTAGTTACAAGACGCGGCGTTGGTTATTATTTACGCAATCCAGAACAAGAATAAATAAACAAGAAGTGGTCGCCAAGTAAAAAACTTGGAGGACCACTTTTTTTGGGTATATCCGCATACTTAATAATTATTTTTATAAATAAATTGACCCAAATAACAGGAAAAACAATACGTCTACCCCATAACATATGGTATACTAATTTAAATATATTACCCCGAATAGGAGTAGAAAGACTTATGCATAAAATGAGATTTTTTCAGTCTGTACAATTTAAGTTAGTTATTATGTATTTGCTATTAATTATTGTAGCAATGCAAGTAATCGGCGCGTATTTTGTACGTGAGCTGGAAGGGCAACTGGAGAAGAATTTTCAAGATTCCATCACGAATAGCATCACGTTGCTGGATTATAATGCTAGAGAAGAAATCATAAAAAATAGCGATAACTCAGTGAAGCTACAAAATGATATTCGAGAGCTTTTGGTCGACTATTCGCGTGCAAGCAGCAACATAATCGAAGTAAGAATAGTAGATGATAAAGGCAAAATTCTCGGGACTTCCAATTTAGATAATCAAGGCATCGTTGGGCAAAAAAGTAACGATCCCCTTGTTAAACGAACCTTATCACTCGGAACTACATCTGAGGATAAAATTTATAAAGACGAATCAAATAAAAATAACCGTGTCTGGGTGAACGTATCCTCCATCAAAAATAAAGGACAAGTGATAGGGGCTATTTATCTTGTCGCCGATATTGAAAGTGTATATAAACAAGTGGATGATATTACGAACATTTTCATTACTGGTACTTTGATTGCCATGATCATTACAGCGGTACTTGGAATTTTACTATCCAGAACGATTACGAAGCCAATTATTGAAATGAAACGTCAAGCCTATGCGATGGCGCGAGGAAACTACAGCCGGAAAGTTAAAGTCTATGGTGTGGATGAAATTGGCGAACTAGCAGATTCCTTCAATACATTAACAAAACGTGTTCAAGAAGCACAGGCCATGACAGAAGGAGAACGGCGCAAACTTTCCTCCGTACTTGCCTATATGACCGATGGAGTAATTGCTACAGACCGCCGTGGAAAAGTTATTCTTATTAACACGCCAGCCGAAAAAATGTTACGCGTTAAGCATGAGAGTGCCAATGGTCGATCAATTATTGATGTACTAGATATTGGCGATACCTATCAATTTGAAGATTTAATGGAAGTCGATGGTTCATTAACGATGGACCGTAGTACGCTTGATAAACCATACGTACTGCGCGCTAATTTTTCCGTTATTCAAAGAGAAACTGGATTTAATAATGGCGTTATTGCAGTATTACACGATATTACCGATCAAGAAAAAGTTGATCAAGAACGCCGCGATTTCGTTTCTAATGTGTCGCACGAATTAAGAACTCCACTTACAAGTATGCATAGTTACTTAGAGGCTCTTAGTGACGGGGCATGGGAAGATAAAGAAATTGCACCACGTTTCCTTGAAGTGACTCAAAACGAAACAGAACGAATGATTCGTCTTGTAAATGACCTGCTTAAACTTTCAAGAATGGACGGAGGAAGAGAGCAATTAGAAAAAAGTTTCGTGAATTTCACAGACTTCTTCAACCATATTATCGATCGCTTTGAAATGATGAAAAAAGAAACAATCATGTTTAAACGCCACATTCCAAAAGAACCGGTTATCATCGAAATTGATGAAGATAAAGTAATGCAAGTATTAGATAATATTATTTCGAATGCCAATAAATATTCACCGGACGGGGGCCGAATCTCTTTCTACTTGAAAAAATTTGAAGATGAAATTGAAGTTAGTATAGCTGACGAAGGTTTAGGCGTACCTGATGAAGATTTGGCAAATGTATTCGACCGCTTTTTCCGTGTTGATAAAGCTCGCTCGCGGGAAATGGGAGGAACAGGGTTAGGACTAGCGATAGCCAGAGAAGTTATCGAAGCTCATGGTGGCCGAATTTGGGCAGAACGCAACAAGTCCAAAGGTACGATAATTAAATTCACCCTGCCATACAGTGACTTACCGGAGGATGATTGGGAATGATGAAAAAAACAGGATTTCGCTCATTTTTATTAACAGTTCTAGTCGTGCTCAGTATCGTCTTAAGCTACTTTATTTGGAAGGGACAACCTGATTACGAAGCGATTAACGTTAAAGAAGTTGAAAAAACAACCATTGATAAAACCATGACAACATCACAAGTATTTAAACCATATAAATTAGCTGTTAATGCAAATGAAATTAATTACCAAAGCTTAGACTCAGACTTGTTAAATGAGTTAATGGCACAAGGAAAAGCATTTAGTTTCTCAGAAGTAGTTCTTGCCAATAAAAAAAGTAATGAAGAATACGAGAAATTAATCCATAAAAATGGGACGATAGAGATTATTTTCCCTAACAATATTCCATTTTCAATTTTTGCTCAAAATTTCCAAGTGGAAGGAGAAGGGCTAGAATCTGCCTTCTTTAATCGTATTGTATTTGATATAAATAACACGGATACTGGGCTTCATTCTGTTTATTTTGCCAATGATGACCAAGAAAATATTTACCAAAGCTCCTTGCAAAATAAAGATATTGATAAAATTGAAAAAATTGTTAAAAAGAACGAAAGTAAACTCGCGCAAAACGATAAAGTTATTTCCAACAAACGCAATCTGTTCTTAAGCTCCGAAAAAACAAAGCTAAATCGCAAAAAATACATTACAGATTCGCTTGAAATCAATCTATTTACCTCAGCGCTATTTCAAGATTCAGGTACAGTTAAGAGCGAAGGAAATACCTATACAGACGGCTCTAGCGTCATTGAAATGGATACAGAAAATAAGGTTTTAGAATATGTAAATCCTTCTCAAGAGCGCACTAATCCTGAAGATTTAAATAACGTCAAACGAGCTGGATTGATTCAAGATAGTTTCAATTTTGTAAATGATCATGCGGGTTGGACTGGGGATGGCGCTTATTATTTCACCGGTTATGCTGCCGAAAGCGCAACGACCAATTTTAGTTTGTTTATAGATAATTTACAAGTTTATAATGAAGATGGTATGGCTGATATTTCTGTTACAGAAGGCCTCGAAGCAGTTTATAAATACATGCGTCCATTTTTCCGTTTAGATACGGACGTTCCTGGAGAGAAAAAAGAAGTAACTATGGAGTCGTCTTATTCCGTCTACAATGCACTAGTTGAAAATCCTAATGTGAAAGCCGAAGAAATAGAAGATATTGTTCCTGGCTACCACATGACAAGAAGTGAATCATCTGGCATGAACCGCATTGTTACATTAGAGCCAACTTGGTTATATAAATATCATGATAAATGGTTCATCTTCCAACCAGAAGCAGAAAAGGCGGGTGAATAAAGATGGATTGGCGTAAAACACAAATGATTTTCATTGTAACGCTCCTCATTTTAAATGTCTTTTTAGCAGTGATTTTCTTTAATAAACAATTATCAGATGATCCAGACACACTAGGAAATGAAACTTTAGAAGAACGATTAAAAGCAGATAATATTTCTCATCCTGATTTATCAAGCAAGCCAACTAGTGGAGCTATCTTCACTACCGAACAAGCCGCTTTTACGACAAAAGATGTTAGTGATTTGACAGGACAAGCAATTACACTCAAAGACAACAATAAACAAATATATTCTGTCCTACAAACACCCATAAAAGCTGGCAAAAAAGGAAACAATCCTGATTTTCAAAAATTCATGGAATCCGATGTGTATCGCGGCGAGTCTTATGAGTTTTGGAACTACGACAAAGATGCGCGAACACTTACTTTCAATCAATTAATCAATAATAATATGGTTCTTTTTGACGAAGCTGGGCAAATTATCTTTTATTTAGATAAAGATGATCGAGTAATTTCTTACGAGCAAACGTGGATGTCCAAACAAGATGATTTAAAAGACAAGACAAACTTAATGTCATCCACTGATGCGTTAGAAGCTGTTTACCAACACGGTGAGTTAAAACAAGACAGTGACGTTGTTTCTGCGACTTTCGGTTACTATACGACTGTACAATTGCCTTCAGGGAATGTCTATTTCCCAGTTTGGTGTTTTGAAGTGAAACATTCCGGCGAGACTAGTTACGTTCTTGTAAATGCAAAAGATGAACAAGTTATTAACCAATCCGAAAATAAAACAACAACCGAGCCAACCACAGAATTATCCAGTCGTCAAAAAGCAAAATAAAATCAGAGTCAACCTAAATACAATAAAATTTAGGTTGGCTTTTTCAACCGATTGGCATGCAATTTTACCGAATTAGCGTTACAATGGAAGATATATAAGCCTTTAGGGGGATAAAAAATGTTCGCAAATAAAATTCTAACTGAAAAAGACACGGACCAAATCCGATTTAGTATATTAGCCAGTGGAAGTTCAGGAAATGCAACTCTAGTAGAAACTGGCGACCAAAAAATTCTCATCGACTGTGGTTTAAGTGGCAAGAAAATGGAAGGTTTATTCGCGCAAGTTGGTCGAGATATGAATGATTTAGACGCGATTTTAATTACTCATGAACACTCAGACCATATTAAAGGGCTAGGTGTGCTTGCTCGTAAATATAAACTCCCTATTTATGCTAATGCAAAAACATGGAAAGCAATGGATAATATGATTGGCGAAGTTTCTTCTGAACAGAAGTTTCAATTTGACATGGAAACAGTGAAATCTTTTGGCAGCATGCAAGTAGAATCCTTTGGTGTATCTCATGACGCGATTGAGCCGATGTTTTACATATTTCATAAGGGGAATAAAAAATTTGTAATGATAACCGACACAGGATATGTTAGTGATCGAATGAAAGGGCATATTGCAGGCGCTGATGCATACCTTTTTGAAAGTAATCATGATGTAGAGATGCTTCGAATGGGACGCTATCCTTGGAATGTCAAACGTAGAATTCTTGGCGACGAGGGACATGTAAGTAATGAAGATGCAGCAATAGCAATGAGCGAAGTAATTACAGATCAAACGAAACGAATTTATTTAGGTCATCTTAGTAAAGACAACAATATGAAAGAACTAGCGCGGATGAGCGTAACGCAAACGCTTATTTCAGAAGGAATCGATGTTGGTGGCAAGCTAGAGATTTTTGATACCGATCCTGATAACGCTACGTCTATCTTCACTATCTAAGTTTCACCATTTTTTTAAAGCTTTTTCATTGTTTTTTCATATTTGCGGTTTACTATGGAAGTATATAAATGCGAAATTTGCAGAGAGGAAGGAAGACATGGACGAGAAAGAAAAAAATTTAAATGAAAACAGCGAGAACGAGAGCACGCCAAAAAGAGAGGTCGAGGAGACTTTACATACAAAAGATAGCTCGCAACCAGTCCAAGAAACTCCTATAGTAGAAGGCGTGACACCAGAAGGAGAGAAATTTGCCGGAGCAACAGAAGAAGCTGCTGAGGCAAGCTCTACCAATGCATTTTTTGAGGAAGCAAGTAGTAAAGAACCTGAACCAGCTAGACCAGCTCCAGGACCAAGACGTCCTAGTGGTGCAGGTGGCGGCACGATTCCACCGAATAGAGTGAATAACGGCGGCGGTGGCAGCGGGAATCAGCCTCCGAAACGCAACAAACACTTACTTGGATACTTTTTAACTGCACTTATTGGCGTTATCATTGGCGGACTTATTATATTCTTTGTAGCATGGGATAACGGCGACAACGCAGATACAACTTCTAACTCAAATAATAAACCGACTAAAGTAGAAAAAGTTTCTGTAAATACTACCTCTGATGTAACTAAAGCGGTTGATAAAGTACAAGATGCCGTAGTTAGTGTACTGAATTACCAATCATCTTCATCTTTAGACGGAACAACAAGTTCTGAAAAAGAAGCTTCATCAGGATCAGGTGTTATTTATAAAAAAGCAAATGGAAAAGCATATATCGTGACGAATAATCACGTGGTAGCTGATGCGAATAAATTAGAAGTAACATTTACAAACGGTAAAAAATCAGAAGCAAAATTACTAGGAACAGACGAATGGAACGATTTAGCTGTCCTTGAAATTGATGATAAAAATGTTAGCACAGTTGCTACGTTTGGCGATTCTGATTCATTAAAACTTGGTGAGCCAGCGATTGCGATTGGTAGCCCACTTGGAACTGAATTTTCCGGTTCTGTAACACAAGGTATTATTTCCGGTTTAAACCGTGCTGTACCAGTTGATACAAACGGCGACGGAACAGAAGACTGGGAAGCAGATGTTATCCAAACAGATGCCGCAATCAACCCAGGTAACAGTGGTGGAGCTTTAATCAATATTGAAGGCCAAGTAATCGGTATTAACTCGATGAAAATTTCAATGGAAAATGTAGAAGGTATTAGCTTTGCGATTCCAAGTAACACTGTAGAGCCAATCATCGAACAACTTGAAACTAAAGGCGAAGTAGAGCGTCCTTCTCTAGGCGTTTCCTTACGCGATGTTGATACAATTCCAGAAACACAACAAAAAAATATCTTGAAATTACCAGATAGCGTAGATTACGGTGCAATGGTACAACAAGTAGTATCTGGCTCAGCAGCAGACAAAGCAGGACTTAAACAATATGATGTTATTGTTGAACTAAACGGTGAAAAAGTAACTAACTCCATGACACTTCGCAAAATATTATATGGCAACGATGTGAAAATTGGCGATAAAGTCAAAGTGAAATACTACCGTGACGGTAAAGAGCAATCAACAGACATTAAATTAGAAGCAGCAAAAACAACGACATGATAACGAAAACCATCCTCTTAAAAAAGAGGGTGGTTTTTTCTGTGGAAAACTTGTGGATAGTGATTTTTTTCAGATATAGATATGGTAGAGAACAAGAATTCGGCTACTAAATATAGGCGGTTATTGTGGATATGTGGATAACTTCTGTGGATAACCTGTGTGTAAGCAGTGAATATCTTGTGGAAAAGAACAATTTTGATAATTAAATCAATAAACTCAGATTTATTTTTGAAAAAAACACATTTTTTGCGAAAATATAGGTCAAAAAGCAAAAATGTGGATAGAAAGCCATTTATCCACAATTGAAAGATAAATAAGGCGAAAATGTGAAAGCGAAAACAACTTTATTAAATATATAAATCGATGAGAGTGATTGTGGCACAGTTGGTTAGCTTGTTTTCAAAATGTACTTTCGATACAAAATAACAAGTATTTTTGCTTGTGGATAAGCTGTGGATAGTGAAAATGGGGTATCATATATATTGTATGGAATATACGTTCGGACACAAAATAGAGAATCGGCTTGTGGATATGTGGATAGTTTTTGTGGATAAGTTGTGTATAAGGGCGGGATAACCTGTGGAGTAAGTTTTTTGTAGTAATTTCTTTTTTTCATTTTGGCTAGTGTTGCGGGTGTTCTTTGAGGTATGATAAAAGTATTAATAAAGATGAGGGTGACGTTAATGAATATCCAAATTGTGACGGTCGGGAAATTAAAAGAAAAATATCTAGTCCAGGGGATTGCTGAATATTTAAAGCGGCTGAGCGCATATGCTAAAGTGTCAATTGTCGAAGTTCCGGATGAAAAGGCGCCAGAAGTGTTGAGTGACGCGGAAATGAAACAAGTGAAGGATAAAGAGGGGGCGCGGATTTTAGCGAAGATTCCGGACGATGCCCATGTGATTGCGCTGGCGATTGATGGGAAAATGAAGTCGAGTGAGGAATTTGCGGCGGATTTGGATAAACTGGCGACTTATGGTAAGAGTAAGGTGGCGTTTGTGATTGGCGGATCGCTGGGGCTTAGTGAGGCTGTTTTGAAGCGGAGTAATGAACAGATTTCGTTTGGGAGGCTAACGCTGCCGCACCAGTTGATGAGGTTGGTGCTGGTGGAGCAGGTTTACCGGGCGTTTCGGATTGTTCGGGGGGAGCCTTATCATAAATGAAGGGTATCATAATAACTCGATGTTAGTTTTTTATTAGAATTTTAGTTTCAGTAAATATTTTATAGAGATAATTTTTAATTATTTTTAATCACTAAAGACTGTATAGTTTTTGAGAGGCTTCTAGGAGTAGTTGCTTCTAGAAATAAGCATTATAAAAGGGAGCTGCTTATGGAGAATTTATTTAATAATAACCTTTTTTTCGTGTATTTATTTGCATGTATAGCTATAGTTAACTACGCGAGTTTTAAAGAGAATCAGAAGATTTTATTGATGTATTTAATGACGTTTGGTTTATCTTTTTTAAATATCCTTAATTTGGGTATGAGTATAGTATTTCTTTTGTTAAGCACATTTATTTACCTAGAATTTCTCTCTAATGATAATGAAAAGCAGATTATTATTGTAAAACTGGGATATAAGTTACTTGATTATTTTTTTATAATTTTTTTTCAATATCATATAGGCTGGATTATTTTTTCACTATTACCTATATTTCTTAGAAATGAATTATCGAATAATATAGATTTTAATTGGTTTTTGGAGGTTGATGTTGAAAAAATTAGTTATATTTTGAGTATTATTGCTATATTAATTTTTGTTCTAGGTGTGAGCAGAGTTACTGCACAAGAGTTTAAAGTGAAGAGTGTGGATGAAGTAATTAAAAAATATTTTTCACCAAATCCTATATATAGAAGACCTCATAATGATTTTAGCTCTTGTTATTTTGAGATGATTAGTGATATGGAAGATAAGACTTATTTTAAAAGAAAACAGACATATAGTTTTTTATCATTTGAATTTATTTCTATTAAGAATAAGCAATTAAGTGGCAATACGAAGAGTTTAATGGAATATGCAAAGAAAGCTTATAAGTTTATAAAACGTTCTAAAAATATAAGAGGGTATTCGACTCTAGAGATGCAACTTATTAGAATATTATTTATTGAGGCTGGCTATAATAAAAAAATAGTACGAAAAATTTTTGAATTAGTTTATACAAAAATATTTTTGCAAAGCTTAAAAAATTTTTACGAAGCTAACGTATATGAGCATAGATCAGAGTACAAGAAGTATTTGTTATTTATTTATTTTAACAACACAAACACAAAAATTGCTGGGAAAAGTTTTCAAAGTATGAGAAATGTTTTTCCTGAAAAGGAAATAAAAGATTGGTCAAATGAAGAATTATTTGTAGTTTGTGCCGGACTTCCATATAGAGATTTCACAGCAGCGGAAGTTTTATCGGCTTATCAATATATCATAGAAAAATATGAATTAGATAGAGTGAAGATAAAGGAAAGTATCAAGGCGATAGAGTCTAAAAATATATTAGGATAAAATTTGTTTTCCTGTTAGGGTTTAGGAAAAGTTTTTTTAACTATAAATCGTTATAAAATGTTGAGCTTAGTTGTTCAAAATGAAAAATTTATTAGAGCTTAAGTAAAGCTTATTTAAACTACAATTAAAAATTTAATTGCTTATACGACCAGATTTTATTCATATTTCAAGAATATTATTCTAAATTAAGACATTGCAAAGCTAATTAGTAGGATAATGTAAAGAGTCTTCAATATCTTTTGCTCAGGCTTTGGAAAAATGACATTGATAGTCTTTTAAGCTTGTTCTGAATTATTTTTTTCATAAATTCTCGAGTTTCTGTCAGGAAACGGGTAGTCAATATCTAATGCTTCTCGAGTAATTTGCTGAAATCCTTGTTTTTCATAAAAATAATGCGAGCGTTTTTCATTTTCAGGTGTATCCAAAATAATCCGAGAAAAATCATTCGCGGTGTAGAACGCATAAAAAGCATCAAATAACTGCTGACCAAGACGCACTGGATTCCCTCTAAATTCAGGATAGGTGAAGAATTTTTTTAGAATAGCTGTTTCCTTGTCAAATGGTAACAGTGCAATTGAACCAACAACTTTATTATCATGCAGGGCAAGCCAAAATTGACCGCCTTTCTTTTGATAATAATCTTCAATCTCAAAAATATCTGCTTGTTCAGCCATGGTAATAGCTAGTTTTGCTTCGATATTTTGGCAGTAGTTGATTAAGTCGACTAGTTCCGCTAAATGTTTAGGATTGTTTGCAAAGTGCTTAATTTCCATTAGTTACCCAACTTTCTTTTTTAGTATACTAAGTAATATTTGACTTATCCCTTAGTACAATTTATACTACAACAAAAATACAGTTCTGAATAACGAAAAAAATCGAATGTATGATTCGGTTTTTTTGAACTATTGGAAAGGACATGGAGTAACAATGGACTTAAAAAATTTGCTAACGTTTAAAACGATTTTAGAAACGGGAAGTTTTCAAGAAGCTGCTCGAAAATTAAATTACGCCCAATCGACAGTAACCACGCAAATTCAACAACTAGAACAAGAGCTTCATGTGAAATTGTTTGATAAAATTGGCCGAAAAATGGTTTTAACCTCTGCGGGAAGTGATTTGTTGCCTTCTGTGAATCAGATACTTGAAACGTATAACAAAATGAAGAACTTTTCGAATAATGCAGAGTTAAAAGGTGACTTGCGTATTGCTATCCCCGAAAGTATATTGACTTACCAAATGCAGCCCATTCTAAAGGAATTCCATGAAAAAGCTCCCAATGTAAAATTATATTTAAAAACGTTAAATTGCTTTGAAATCCCGTATGAAGTTGAAAATGGTTTAGTTGATTTAGGCATTTATTATGATGTTGGTGAAAAAAGTGACCAGATTACGAATAGTAAATTGGGCGAGCAAGCTATTTCTGTAATTGCGAGTGCTCAAAAAGAGGTAGATTCTATTAATTTTTCTGATGAAAATAAAGAATTTGATGTATCTTTTTTATCGAACGATGTGGATAGTATTTATCAAAAACATTTTGAAGCGATGATTAAAAAACGGAATATAACGCTTAAGCATAGAATGGAAGCTGGGAGTATTGAGTCAATTAAAAGATGTGTGATTAACAATTTAGGCATTGCAGTTTTTCCAGATTTTGTGTTCACGGAAGAGCTTGGAAAGGAGCAGATCCGTAAAGTCCCAAGTCCTCTGGATAATCTAGAAATAGCAACTATTTATAGTTATCATAAAAAAAGATGGATGTCACCGAATTTGGCATGTTTTATTGAGCTTTTGGAGGCGGGAAAAGGGGATTTCTGAACAATTTGTATGGAAAATGGAATCGACTTTTGGCTTAGTTTCTAAAATGTGCTTGAGTTTCTGCAAATCTGCTTCTGTTAAAAGTAAATCGTAATGATAGACTGGGAAGCGAGTAAATCAATCGAAAAATCAGCAATTTTCTTAAGTTGATTATGAATTAAACGTTGGCTGCCCACGCCGTACAGTGAGGCTGTTTTGAAGCGGAGTAATGAGCAGATTTCGTTTGGGAGGTTAACGTTGCCGCACCAGTTGATGAGGTTGGTGCTGGTGGAGCAGGTTTACCGGGCGTTTCGGATTGTTCGGGGGGAGCCTTATCATAAATAGCTAGCCGCTTGAAAGGGTTGTAATCAACAACTTAACTTTTGAAAGCTGGTTTACTTTTTTCGATAAGCCATTTTTCACCATTTGAAATTGTATGATTTGCATGATAAATTAATGTTTTTCGAAGTGCTACATAATCTGTGGGTAATGTTTCGTAGTTCAGAAAATGATAGTTTAGTGCGATGCTTTCAGGAATAATTCCAATGCCAAGTTCATTATTGCAGATTTCGACAAGTGTTTCAGGAATATTGATCTCTGATATGGAGACATTTGGGATATTAAAATCGTTAACGAGAGAAGCCAAGGCGCGGTATGAATAACATTGTTTGCTGAAGACGTATAATCGTTCTTCCGCTAATATTTTTTGGACTGATTTTCCAGCTGTGTTGCCTGCGAAAACTAGTTTATCCCATGAGAGCGTTTGTGAGATGATTTGGCTATCTTGAAATAAATTTTCTTTTTCGAGTTCAGCGACATAAGCGATGGTTAGTTCTCTGTTAGCTATTTTTGGTATTAATTCACTTGTACTTCCGCTAACGATAGATAATTTTTTATTTGGAAACTGTTGATAGAACTCTTTAATGATTGTGTTAAATTCCATAGGCAAAGAAGATTGCGTAATACCGATTGAGATCGTTTCTTCTTCATTATTGATAATATCAATCGTTTCCTCCCATAATAAAATCATTTTTTTGAATTGTTGATAGATTTTTTCGCCCTCTTTAGTCAATTCCACACCATTCGAGTGCCGGAAGAAAAGTTGAGTTTGGAACTGTTTTTCGATATTTTTTATTTTATTGGACATATTAGACTGTAAATGATGCAGTTCATTCGCTGCTGCAGAAATACTCTTTAGTTCAGCTACTTTATTAAATGCTTTCATGTTTTCAATATCCATAATTTTCTCCTTTTGATATCAAAAATAATGATACCGGCATATGATTTACGCATTTCAAATGATGGCACAGATAGATTATACTTTATTTACAGTACAAATTCAAATTGGGGGTTATGTTATGAATGCAACAATTCAACAATTAGTTAAACATGTTTCAGTAAGAGAATTTAAAAATGAAAGATTATCAGATGAAACCAAACAACATTTATTAACAGCTGCGAGAAGTGCCTCTAGTTCGCATTTTGTGCAATCTTTTTCTATTTTAGAAATCACAGATGAAAAGCTAAGAAAGGAACTAGCTGAAATTACGAATAGTGCTTCTTATGTAAACCAAACGGGGACCTTTTATGTGTTTGTAGGTGATTTATACCGACAATCAAAACTTTTACTGGAGAATAATCGAACTTTGGATGGGTTGAGAAATATGGAATCATTACTCGTCTCGGTGATAGATGCAACGATTGCAGCTCAAAATATGGTTATTGCTGCGGAGTCTCTTGATTTAGGAATCTGTTATATCGGTGGAATAAGAAATGATATTGAAAAAGTAGCTGAATTGCTAAACTTACCACCATTTACGATACCTGTTTTCGGATTAACTGTAGGCGTTCCAGAATATAAAAACCAAGTAAAACCACGGCTATTACTAGAAAATCAAGTAGGAGAAAATCAGTATCCACATGAACAATTTACAGATTTAAAAGCGTATGAGGAATTGACCAAAGATTATTATGCTTTACGTGAAAAAAATCAGCATCAAACTTCATGGGGAGACAAGAATGTAGAGTTTTTTGAAGAAATACGAAGACCAGAAATAGCGGGTTTTTTGAAAAAACAAGGGTTTACATTGGATTAATTGGTTTTCGTTGTAAGGTGTATAAAAAATAATAGGATTAAATTTATGAAAAGCTGGAAGAGTATTTTTTCCGGCTTTTTATTTGATTTGGGCTATTATTTAGTCATAGAAAGCTTAAACTAGATTAGATGGGGATAGATTTGTATAATTAATATGGAGTTAAAATTACACTAATATATCCTAAATAAATTTCATACAAGGAGGATCCAAATGAAATTTCTAAAAAAATACGGGTTTTACTTTTTATTACTCGGCGTTTTGAGTGATTTTCTAACGCCTTACATACTTGGAATCTTTTACCCAGAATTAAACCAAATGACGCGTGTTATGAGTGTGTTTGGGGATGTGGCTAGTCCGGTGCGGGGAGCGTTTTTAGTTTGGTCGGTGGTGTCTGGGGTGTTCTTTGTGCTCGCTTTGCCGGCGATTTATCAGAGCGTTGTTAAAACCTCGCGGACTTTGGCGATTTTGCTTGCTTCTGCGATTGGTTTGTATGGGATTGGCGATTGTATTTTTACCGGGTTGTTTAGTATTGATACGGAGCAGGCGAGTTGGACATTTTCGACTTGGGTTCATAATATTGGCTCGGGGCTTGGTTATGCGGGATTTTTGATTTTTCCGTTGTTTCTGGTCATTCTTTACCGGAAAACTGGTGATAAAACCCGCAGCAATATCTATTTAGTTTTACTCATCGTTAGTTTGCTGTCGGCCGGTGTTTATGGGCTTGCGCGGATTCCTGCTGTGAATCATTTACCGGTTTTAGATAAAATTGGATTTTGTCAGCGAATTAGTTTCTTCTTTAATTATTTGCCGATTGTTGTTTTTGGAATTGATCGGATTAGAAAACCCTAGATTGTTTAAGAATCTAGGGTTTTTTGTTCGCAAAGTTCGATAAATTGCTGGAAATCTTCTTGTTTTGCTAGTTTTTTTACAAAGCTGCGTTCGTTTAAGATGGTTACGAGTTGGCCGAATAATTCCTCAAAAGAGTTGTCGCGTTCTTCTTTCATGGTGAGCAGGAGGACGAGTTTGACGCGATTTCCGCCCCAGTCGATCGGTTTATCAAGTGCGCATACTGCGACGGCATTTTTCTTTGCGCTTCGCTGGATGGCGTGCGGGATTGCGTAGTAGTTTCCGTAGCATGTGCTAGATAATTGTTCTCGTTCGAACACTTTTGAAACATAGTCGGAGTCGCAGTAGTCGAATGCAGTTAACTGTTCGCAAAGAAACGTAATTACTTCTTCTTTTGATTTGAAGTTTTGTTTTGGGAAGAAAAGCTCTTTTTTGAAAAATTTTCTGGAAATCGAATCGGCTTTTGGCTTAGTTTCTAAAATATGCTTGATTTTCTGCAAATCTGCTTCTGTTAAAAGTAAATCGTAATGATAGACTGGGATGTCGGTTGTTAAGTTTAATGGTTCGGCGGTAATAATTAAATGGATTTCTTTGTCTAAGGTGAATTGTTTTATGTCGAAAATGGATTGGGAAACGAGTAAATCAATCGAAAAATCAGGTATTTTCTTTAGTTGATTATGAATTAAGCGTTGACTGCCTGCGCCGTATGGGGTAACTAAGAGTATCTTTCTCTTTTTGCCGTGATTAATTGTTTCTGAAGCGGACAGAAAGTGTAACGCAATATAAGCGATTTCGTCATCTGGGAAAGTGATTGCAAGCTCTTTTTGAATAAAGGCAGAGGCATAAACACTGACGTTATAAATAAATGGGAACTTGTTTTTTAATTCTTCGGTGAGTGGGTTGGTTAAATATTGTTTGTGATTGGCTCTTTTGTAAAGGGCTGAAATGTGGGCCACTAGATAGGTGGCTATTTTTTCGTCAGCTGAAAAGTCGATATGGAAATTTTGGTCCACTGCTTCAAGGAGCCGAGTGACAACGCTGCCAAAAACTTTTGCGTCAATGGTTGAAGTGGTAACTAATTTTCCGGAATAAAGCCGGGCGATATAGCTTAATTCTTGCGTTGGAATATTGATTTGCAGTTCATTTTCTAACGTTTCGGCTAGTTGCTCTGCCATTTCAAGACTAGTTTGATCTTGTTCTGTTAAAGCTGTTCTTTGAATATAACTACCCATGCTAATTCGCTCAATTAAAACAGCAATATGCAAAATGAATGAAATTGTTGAAAAGTCATTCATAAAAAACTCGTTCTTTTTGTGATATGCGATAATAAGCTCGGAAAGTTGTTTTAAATTGCAGTAATCGAAGTAATCGGCATATTTGTCTAAGCTTAATTGATGGTTTTCGATTTCCTGATTGAGGAACAGATTGAAGATGCGTCGTTTTTCTTCTTCGCCGCCCTCGGTCAGTAGTTCGTTGTTTTTTCGAATAATACAAAGCGACTCATCTTTTTCAGCGATAACCGTGTTGAGCTCTTTAATAATACGAGATAACGTCGATTCGCTAATGAAAAATTGATCTGCTAAATCATAGAAATTGGTATGATCTTGTTCGATAATATGGCGTAATAATTCAAAATGTAAGTTTTCGTTATTTTTGGTTAGATTCATTTGTGAAAGCTGCTCATTTGGCGTTAGAAAGTAGCCTTTTCCAGCTTTTGATGCAATGATTGTGGAACTAAATGACTGGTTAATTTGAATAATGTCATTTCGCACAGTTTTGGAAGAAACGCCTAACATTTCTGAAAGTGCTTTTGCTGTTACTGTCTTTTGGCTGTCGTTAAGCTTTTCTAACAATGAACGTTGCCTTTCTGAAATAGTCATTATATCCCCCCTAATTCTCCCTTAACCTATTGTTATTATACAACACCAAATAGAGAAAGAGACGAGTTTTTTGTCCCAATCTCTATTTAAGTGGCTATTAATTAGCAGCGATGTTCTCTTCTTCGGCTTCTTTTTCTAAAGCAACGAGATTTTTCTCATAAACTTTTAGGAATGGGTAGTACATTAGACCGTTTAGGAAAATTAGGATGAATACGAGAACGATGGCTCGCCAGTCCATGGTGGATAGAAATGCTCCAATTGGCGCGGGCATTTGCCAAGAGAAGACGGCGAACGTTTTTCCGACAATCCCGAAATACATACAAAGATAAGTGATGACACCGTTGAATACGGATGTGAAAATGAACGGGAAGAAGAAAATTGGATTCAGCATTAATGGTGTTCCGAAAATCAGTGGCTCAGAAATTCCGAATATGGAAGGTAAGAAGCCGACTTTCCCGACGGTGCTTAGTTGTTTGGATTTGGATCGCATCATTAAAAAGGCAAGTGCGAGAACGGAACCAGAACCACCAATGATAACGAAATACGTCCAGAACGGTGTCGTGAAAATATTCGTCAAATCTTGGCCAGCCATTTTTTCAGCGGCGTTGATTGAAAGGTTTCCGTCACGAATTGGGCCTAGAATTCCGGCAAGTGCGGCATCGTGCACACCGAAGAACCAGAATAGGTGAACTAGGAAAATACTTAGAATCGTGAATGGTAAGCTATCGGCTGCTTTGAAGCTCGGTGCCATTTTTTCATATAAGAATTGGATGGCAGTTGTGTCTAGCAGGTTGAAAATGATAAAGATAATCGAGAAAAAGGTCATTAAAATAATACCAGGAACTAGGGCTGCGAATGTCTCAGATAGTGAGGCTGGGACGCTATCGGGCATGGTTATTCGACCGACATTTTTCTTGCGCATCCAGTGATAACCTTCTACGGTAACGATGGCGACGAAAATTGAAAGTAATATTCCGCGTCCATCAAGGAAACTAATGTCTACTTCTTTGCCGTCCCAACCCATTTTGATTGGATTAAGTACGAGCATAAAGAAACCTGCGATAGAAAACATGAGTGGGCGTAAGAAATCTTCATGATAATGTTTGCATAAATAATACGTGATACCGACGCAAATATATAACGACATGGCGCCAAGTGTGATTCCACTAATCCAGTTTAAGATTAAATCATATTTTTCAGCGAAGTTAGCCCAGGCAAGTAGGAAGCCGTTTTTCGTATCATCTGTGACTGGAGCCGCTTTCAAAATAATCGGAATTGAACCAAACAATGTAATTGGCAGCATGGACATAAAGGCATCTCTGGTTGCTTTCAAATGGCGTTGCTGGCTAAGTTTGTTAGCCAGCGGGGAAATATATTGATCCATTTTTTCGCTAATGGTATTAAATCGCATGTTTTTATCCTCCTATTAATTTCTGGATGTCTTCGTAAACCCCTTTGCCGTCCATGATGCCGTATTTTACTGGTGAAATGGCATGGACTGGGACGCTGACGGCCTGTTTAATTTGTGGCATAAGGAAACGGATTTGAGGGCCGATAAGAACGAGGTCGACACCGTCCAAATAATCGGTATACTCGGATTCACTATAAGCAGTGACGTTTAATGTGTTGCCAGAAGCGGCTTCGATTTTTTTCGCAAGCATTCCTGTAGACATACCAGCATTACAAACTAACATGATATTTTTCATTTTCCTGCTCCTTTTTTTAAAATTCTCTTCGTTTGATGAGTTTTCCCTGACTTTCAATCATTTCTTTGAACCAGTAGTAGGAAGCTTTTGGTTTTCTGATTTGGTTGTTTTCGAAATCAACGGCAACAAGTCCGTAACGCTTTTCGACTCCATTTTTCCAAGAGTAAAGGTCGAACGGGGACCAAGCGTAGTAGCCACGAACGTCACAACCAGCATCGATTGCGTTGAAAATGGCGTTAATATGGTCGTTCATAAAGGCGATTCGGTAGGCATCATCTACTTGTGGCACTGAAACATCTTCGCGAACACCAATGCCGTTTTCTGTCACATAAAGTGGTAATTGATAGCGTTCGTAAGCCTCGATTAAGCCATCTTGTAAGCCTTTTGGATAAATTTCTGTATCCCATTCGGTCGTTTCGTTGGCGGGATCTTTCACTTGTTCAAACCAGTTTTTGATGAGAACTTTACTTTCGCCTTTTTTACCACTGTGGTTAAATTGCAGTTGGGTTTCGCCACCAGTGTACGGTTTAACGAGCGTGCGAGAATAGTAATTTAAACCGATGAAGTCGACGGTGTTTTGTTTAATTGTTTGTAGTTCGTCTGTTTTCATAAAGCTGATGTCGTGCGATTTTGCTAGTTCGGCAATGAGATCGACCGGGAATTCACCAAGTGCGGCTGTTTCGAGAATCCAGTTGTTGCAATAGTTATCAGCGTAGCGCATCGCGATTTTCGTTTCGATACTTTCATCGACACCGTTAACTGGCGTGTAGCTGTGAACAATGCCAATTTGCCCAGGATAGCCGCCTTCTTTAAAAGCCTTCACGCCTAAAGCACTCGCGTACATCACATTATAAGCCGCAATCATTGTTTTTTGCGTATCTTGATAGCCGGGCGGATAGTTGCCGATTTTATATCCGTTAGCAACAAACCATTTCGGCTCGTTAAAAGTGGTCCAATTCGTGATTTTATCGCCAAAGTGGTCGTAACAAACCTTGGCATAATGCTCAAATGCGGCACAAACGTCGTGATCCAACCAGCCACCAGTTTCTTCCCAATATTGCGGCAAATCCCAATGATAAAGTGTCACAAACGGCTCAATATCATATTTTTTACACGTATCTAGCAAGTTTTGATAAAATTCGATCCCTTTTAAGTTGATGTCACCTTGCCTATTTTTAATAATTCGCGGCCATGATAAGGAAAAACGATAGGAATTTTGCCCGCCTTCTTTCATCATCCGAATGTCTTCCTCATAGCGGTGGTAGTGATCGCTCGCCACATCGCCATTTTCAAGACCTGCTTCGTGTAAGTAGTAGTCCCACATCGATTCCGCCTTGCCATCCACATCCCAAGCACCTTCACATTGATAAGAGGCCGTTGCACCTCCCCATAAAAAGTTATTATTCATTAGATAAACTCCATTTCCATTGATAAATTTCTCCCAGTTCCCGAATCATTTCCACGGCAATATCCGTAGAAGACAAGTGACCTTCCGCATGAACAAGCAGTAAGTCGACCTCTCTCATTCGGTTCTCTGAAGATAGTTTTCGTAAAAGTTCCGCATGCGCTCGGTGCGCCAGTTTAATCTCATCTTTCGCTTCAGTAATTTTCTGCGTGAAAGCTTCGATGTTTTGCAGTTTTACTTCTTTCAGTGCCTCAAAAGCACAACTTTTCGCATTCCCGGCGTGTAATATGATTGCCATGGAATCGAGTTCGGTTGTTAGTTCGTTGCTATCTGTCACGTAAAGACCTCCTTTTGATTTGTCTTTACTATAGCTGGAAAAATGGGGGAGGTGAAATTATTATTTGCCACTTTGGAAGTGGAAATTGGTTTAGGGTTGGAAATTATTGGTTACTAGGATATGATGTTAGTTGGAGAGAATATATTACATAGGAGATGAACAGATGATGAAAAAAACAGTACACGGATGGGAAATAATATCTAATTTAGACGTACGAGTATACCAAGATGAAGCTGGCGGGGTTGCGATTTTAGGAGATAGAGATAATTTTGGTGATCAAGTGCCAGTGCTATTGAATTTTGATGATGATGGAGTAGATATAAAAGCTCTTTCGCATTTAACAAAAAGTGTTCGAGTTTCGCTGGATAAGAAGGTGCTGATTGAATGGCATGATGAGTATTTTGAAGAGAAAACACAAGCAATGGATTACATCGAGGTGGAACGGGATTAACCGTTAATTATATAAAAAAAGGAGAGCAACAAGATGAGCAAAAAGTTAGTAAGTATTATATTTTTAGGAATGTTACTTTTGTTAGTAGGATGTGGTAAAGAGGTTGTTGATAGCAAATTTACTGGGAAGTGGAAGTTGGAATCGGTTAGTGTAGGTACGAGTGACGGGAAGAATTTAAAAGATACAGGTATGGCAAGTAAGATGAGTGTGGATCTGGACATGGATGCAGATGGTAATGTAACAGAATTGTATATTGATGATGAAGTTGCCATAACGAATTCTTATAAATTAAAACAAAAAGATGGCGATAAATACCAATATGATGGTCCGGTAGTTAGTAAAAAAGTATATGGTTATGAAACAGAAAGTGAAAAAGCGAACGTGCAAAAAGTCCTTAAAATGCTTGAAGCACAGGATGGTATTGAGATAACGAAAAGTGAACAAAAAGGAAATGAATACCGCGTGGATACTAAAGAAAAAAGAGATTATGTACTTTCTATGGAGCTTGAAAGCGAGAATTTAGTTTTGAAAAAAGTGGATGACAAAGAGAACAGTTTGATTAAGGAAACATATAAGAAAAATTAAACTATAAGAAATGGGATTCGTTATAACCACCTATTGTTTTAAAAAATATAAAATAAACGCCTCCATTAATTTCATTTTAGATGAGATTAGTGGGGGTATTTATGATAGAAGTCCTTTTTTTATTTTATCTGAGATAGTGAATTTAAAAATATGCTTGTTTACGAAATATATGAAACTGATAAGTAAATAGGTTCCGCCGAAAATAAGAAGAAAGATAGAACTATTTAAACTATGACTACTAAAATAACCAAATAATAATGCTCCTATCGGTAATGTGGCTACACTTAGGCTATAAAGAGCGCTGAAAACTTTGCCCAAATGTTCTTTTTGAATTAATACTTGGAAAAAAGGTTTTTGGACAACATGGGTGACTCCTAAAAAAGTACTTGCAATCCCCCAGATAAGAATAATAAGGGAAGAATTTACAAAATAAGAGCTTATTAACATTGTTAGCCCAAACATGAGTGTGCATAAAGTTAGTACTTTTCCGATTTCCATGAATTTCAGTAATAAGGTGGCTAGGAGAGTTGAGCCAATCAATGTTCCAATGGCCATTGTTGATGTCAATAGTCCAAGCACAATGGCACTTCCTTGCTCTTTTGCAATTAACACTTGGTAGACATTCAATCCGCCGAACATAAAATTTGCCATGCCTCCACCGATAGCGATAAATAAAATGGTTTTATTTTGAAATAGTTCAATGAAGCCTTTAAATACATTTTTTAAGAAAGGTTCAGGTTCTTTATTATTTGCCTCTGTGGGTTCTTTTATCTTTGAAAAAGAAAAGATTGCGAATAAGAAGGTAAATATATTGGCAACTAAAAGGGTAATTGTTGAAAAAATATTGATTAAGAATCCTGTTAGGGCATTAAATAAATATTCAGTACCATTATAAGCAACAGACATATATGATTGAGCACTTGCTAGCTGTTCTTTTTTTATGATAAACGGGGTCATTGCGTCTTGTATAGTATATGTATTCATACCAAAAAGGGAAGCTAAAAATGCTAAAATACATAATAACAGAGGACTTTGAAAATCCAACAAAATACTGATAACCATAATTAAAATCGCAAATAATTGCCCGAATTCGCATAAAAGCAAGGATCTTTTTTTGGAATGTGTATCTATCCAGTGACCAAATAAAAAGGAAAAAATGTTAGGTATAAAAATAGCAAAATTAACTATCCCTACCCAAAAAGAATTATTAGTGAGTGTTAAAATGTACCAAGATAATACAATGTAATACATGCTATCGCCGGCATTACTGATTAAACGACCTAACCATAAATATCTAAAATTTTTGTTTTTTAACATGTGTTCAGTCCTTTTGTGTTTTATAATATGTTGTACTTCTAATTTAGCGATTATAATTAGAATTGTCAAAATTTTTATTATAATAGTGTTGGAGGAGATTGATAGGAGAAGTTGCGGGAGAGGATTTGTTGAGTCTATAATAAACTAAAAGCTGAAGATTATAAGATATATTGGGTATATAATTGTTATACAATCAATCAAGTATATCGTAAAAGGAGTGAACCAAAATGACAACCACACTAAAAACCAGCTACCAAAAAACACCTTATAAACTAGGCGGAAACGGTCCGCGCAATGTTGGTGTTCTTACAGAAGCGCTTCAAAATATTGATGATAATCTAGAAAGCGATATTTACGGAAACGGCGCAATTATTGAAGGTTTTGAAACAAAAATCGCGAAAATTCTCGGGAAACAATCTGCGGTATTTTTTCCAAGTGGGACGATGGCTCAGCAAATTGCATTAAGAATTTGGGCTGACCGGAAAGAGAATCGGCGCGTAGCATATCATCCGCTCTCTCATTTGGAGATTCACGAGCAAGATGGGCTAAAAGAATTGCAGCAAATCACGCCACTATTACTTGGAACGGCGAATCGGCTTTTGACAATTGACAATATTAAAAGTCTTCGCGAGCCAGTTTCTAGCGTGCTTATCGAACTTCCACAACGAGAAATTGGAGGACAGTTGCCTTCTTTTGAAGAGCTTGAGAAGATTTCGGAGTATTGTCATGAACAGGGTATTTCGTTGCATCTGGACGGGGCGCGGTTATGGGAAATTACGCCGTTTTATCAGAAGTCTGCGGAAGAAATTTGTGCGCTGTTTGATAGTGTGTATGTGTCGTTTTACAAGGGGATTGGCGGGATTGCTGGAGCGATTTTGGCTGGGAATGATGATTTTGTGCAAGAGGCGAAAATCTGGAAACGGCGGTATGGTGGGGATTTGATTAGTCTGTATCCGTATATTTTGTCCGCGGATTATTATTTTGAAAAACGAATTGGGAAAATGGCGGAATATTTTGAGGCAGCGAAAGGATTGGCGGAGCGCTTTAATTCGTGTTCGGGCGTGAAGACTGTGCCGGAAGTGCCGGTTTCTAATATGTTTCATGTTTATTTTGAGAAGTCGGCTGATGAGGTTGGGGCGATTTTGACGAAGATTCAGGATGATACTGGGGTTGGAATTTCGGGGTATTTACAGGAGAAATCGGCGGATGTTTGTGCGTTTGAGGTTTCGGTTGGGGATGCGTTTGCGGAGATACCGACAAAAGATTTAGAACTAGTTTTTGGATGTTTGGAAAAGGAACTTTGACTATAAATTTGGATATGAAAAGACAAGCTATTTTCTATAGTAGCTTGTCTTTTTTAGTAGGAATTATATTTTATTTCGAGTGATTATTTGATCTTCATAAGATTTTAAATCGGATAGGATTTCATCAATTGACTTAGTTTTTTTTCTGGGCATTTCTAAGGACGTCTCTTCTTTTTCTATAATTTCATTGTAACCTTTTCTAGGTTCTTTAAACATTTTATCAAGTTCATCAGAGCAACTAAAAATTTTGACGTCTTTCCCCGCAGTAAAACTCAGATTTTTATCATTATTTATGTATCCATCAATACTTATTCCAATAGGATTAAATTCTTCATTGGTGAAAGTAACTGTATTAAAATCTGGAATATTGTGTTTAAGGTACAGTGTAACTTTTTCTTTTTGCTCATTAAAAAAAGCTTGATCTTTTTTTTCTTGCTCTTGATGCTGCATATAAAGATAACCTCCTAGTATAGATAATATTGTGACAATTAGCACAATAACTAGTATAATAATTTTAGTTCGTTTTGACATAGAAGACCTCCAGAGATGAAAGGATGATTGAATTGGCTACGAAAAAAACTTTTACTGATGAAACTTATTTCAAGCTTTCTGAAGCGGTGTATCAAGATGGTACATTAAATAGTAAAAAAATTAATATTGAATTAAGTGATAGAACAAAAAGTAATTGGAAAGTAGTGTCAAAATTAAATGATAGAGCTACTAACACACAAGCTTTTGCAGTTATTCCAGAAGAAAAAGGAAAAGATGGTAAAATCTATTATAACCATAATAACATGATTTTTGTCTATCGCGGAACAAAAGAGTCAAAAGATTTTGGCAGTGATATTATTAATGTATTTGCAGGGAAAAATTCTAGAACTAGTTTAGATAGAAAATCAAAAAATCCTTTCCAAGTCTCTAAAGAATGGACAGAAGAGGTATTAAAAGAATTTAATCCTAAAAATCCTACTTCTACTGGACATAGTTTAGGCGGAGCGCTATCGCATTATAATTCAATTTTATACGATTTTAATGCGACTACATACGCAGCTCCTAATATTTATCAATTATTACCTGAAGATAAGCAAAAGAAAGTTCGTGATGGCTTTTATAATAATTCAATTATTGATTTCACTCATGATGATGACATGATTGGAACTTTTGATCAATTTAATTCACCTATTATAGGTTCCCAATATATAGCCGAGCGAAATAAGGTCAAAGTTGGAGCCAAGGGGCTTTTTGGAGCCATTCCAGGGCACTACAATGAAACATTTGAAAGCTGTTTTTCTAGCGATGGGACGATGAAATTAAAAGTAGATGTAGATTCTATTATTAAACATGCTCAAGACATTGATGATATTATTCAGTCACTACAAACGAATAATGCTGACTTAGAGAACCTTGAAGAAAAACTACAAATAGGTTCCAAGAAAATACAAAATCAATTAGAGGAAGAAATAAGAATTGGTGGAGCTTATAGTGAATTGACTATCTGGGATATAGATGATGTTTTAACAGAACTATGCACAAAATATAAAAATGGAGTTTATTGCTTTTATAATCCGAATGAGTTTGAAAAATATTATGAAATGAATCATCAGACACGTAGACTATTGAAAAATTTTCAAATAGAGCTTATTGATGCAGCGCAGTCTTTTCGAGAAACAGATACGCGTTTAGGAGAATGGATTTCTAATAACAATTAAAAGGAAGTGAGATTAAATGTATAGCAATACTTATCAACGTGAATACGCCCGTGCAATTGGGGATATATCTTATGATTTGAGCTATCAACTTCAAATTATTGAGCGAGAACTCAAGAAAAAAGATTTAACTGCCAAAGAACGTTCGAATTTACTTGTAGCAGAAAGTACTTTGAAAAAACAAGTTCAATTGAAAATCTTAAAGCTAGATGCAAAAAAATCAGTAGAAAAACTAACTCAGCAAGCTAGAGAAGAAATAGCTATAATTCAAAAAGGAAATGAAAAAATTGGAGATGAATTTAAATTTATTCAAGATAAATTAGCGGATGCATTTGAATCCAGAACTGCAAAAGCTGTTCAAAGTTGGATGAAGCATATCCGGGAAGAAGAATTGGAAGAGCAAAAAGAGGTTCTTGTTATTTGTAAAGAAAGTATCAGAATGGATTAATATAGCGACAAAAATTAAGCGAAGTCTAGTCTTGTGGGCCAATACATGAACGTGTGTTGGTTTTTTTACATATTCAAAAGTTAATTTTTAGTTTATTTATGTATTATTTCACTTAATTTGACAAAAAATATGTTTTTATATCTTTTTGATGCTATTTTTAATGGTCAAATGTAAATAATTAGTCACATTTAGAATCGTTATTTCTACTATAATAGAACTAGGAAGATAAATTTAAAATAAAGAATTTATGGGGGATGGAAGTATGAGCATTATTAATAGTAATTTTAGAAGTTTAGGGTCATACATAATGGAGAATGTTTACAAAATACCGGATTATCAAAGGGAATACTCTTGGGACGAAACTGAGTTAGAAGACTTATGGATGGATTTAAGTCAAATCATAAATGGTGAAACTGAAAGTCATTTTTTTGGACAAATTGTAATACACATCGATAAAAAAGTAGATGAAAAACTTATTATTGATGGGCAACAAAGAACAAGTACGACGGTTATTTTGTTAGCAGCAATGAGAGATTTATTTATAAAAATACATGATTGTGGTTGGGAAGATGCGCGTTTTGATGCTGAAGATATTACTACGAAATTTATTGGAAGATATACTCAAACTAGAGATGAACGTAAATTAATACTTGGTGAGAATGATAAAGAATACTTTTCAAATAGAATTCAATTTATGACGCCAGAAACAAAAAAGAAGCAAAAGTTAACTAACTCACAAAAAAGAATAGATTTTGCTTATGACTATTTTTATAAAAAACTAGAAAAATCCATGGACTCAGCTGAAACTTTGGAGAATAAATATACAGTTTTAAAAGAGTTTTTTAGTACTTTTACTGAAAAATGCTCTGTTATGTTTGTAGAAACAGATGACATAAATGAAGCTTTTATTATTTTTGAAACATTGAATGCTAGAGGAAGAGATTTAGAAACAGCTGATTTATTGAAGAATCATTTGTTTAGAGTTGCGAATAAGAAAATTGATGTTGTAAAAGAAGAATGGAAACAAATGTTAGAATTTCTTGGAAAGATTGATACTACTAAATATATCCGGCATTTTTGGAATTCCCAAAATTTATTTATTAGAGAAAAAGATTTGTATAAAGTAATAAGGAAAAAAATAACAACACCATTAGAAGCTAATAATTTTATGAAAGACTTACTGAAACTATCTGAAGTATATAGTGGCATGGTTAATCCAGCAGAAGATAATTTCTTTGATACGAATATTCAAAAAGTATTAGCTGATATAAATATACTTGGAGCTAAATCGTTTTATCCTATAATATTAGCGATGGTGAAGAAAGGTTATGATTTTAAAGAGATATACGATGTTCTCTCATGTATAGAAGTTTTAGTGGTAAGAAATTTCGTGGTTTCAGGATTAGTTGCAAATAAATATGAAATAGAGTTTTCGAAAATTGCTTTTAGAATTTATCAAGAAGATATTGAAGATTTTGCTGAGATTATGAGTTTATTACGGAGAAATATTGTAGCAGATAATGATTTTTTACATAATTTTTCCAGTTTTGAGATCAAAAATAAGCCTAGTATAAGATACATTTTGAAAAAGATTAATGATAGTTACTCGAAGGAACTTACTGTGTTAGATGATAATAATAAAGTTCATATTGAACATATAATGCCTGTAAAAGCGACTGATTGGGACATTATCAAAGAAGATCATGGTGAGTATTTATGGAAGCTGGGCAATCTTACTTTACTTGGTGGGGAATATAATAAAAAATCTACCAATAAAATATTTAATGAGAAAAAAGAAGTATATGAGTATTCGCAAGTACAGTTGACGAGAGAGCTATTGGACTACGAGGAATGGAATATAAAAACAATTAAAGAAAGACAACAAAGTTTGGCTGAGATAGCGGTTAATATTTGGAAGATTTAATTTAACTATTAGAAGATTGCACATGTCAGGAGATGAAAAGCAGCGTTGGAATTATCAATAAATATTCTAAATATTATTGGGATTCTTTTAGAAATAGGAGTTTCAATATATATTATTATTTCAGAAAAGAAGAAGAGCAAGAATCGAAATAGTGAAGCTGAAAATGATTTGATTCAACAAACGAATAATATTATAAATAATACGCAAGGAGATAATGCGTCATTTAATTATACTAACGTTCTTATGCAATCAAAATATCAAGAAAGAGCGTATCGAGAAATATTAAATGATTTAGGAGATAAAAAAGAAAACAAGCAGAAATCTAAATATGGAAAAAAGTGTTCATATTTAAGAAAAGTTATTAATATTGTCTGTTTGGGAATAGGTGGTTTTTGGGCATTTTATTATTTTGATTTAATGAAAATAACATCTTTCAATACCTATCTATTAAATGTGTTATTTCAAACCATTTATACATTAGCCACTTTTATTTTGATTTTTTCACTTTCCAATTTTGTTAAATTATTTCTAATTCATTTTAAAGAGTATAATTATATAGTTTTACGGAAAATCCAGTTATTCTTAACAACTCTTTTTGCACTGCTAGGTGCTACTATTTGGCTATATTTTGATTGGAGAGCGAATTTCAGACCATTATTTAATATGTACACTGAAAGTTCGTATTATACTTTAGGTATTATAATGCTTGGATTAGTATTTTATGTATTCCATCAAATGGCACAAAGTTTTTTATTAAATAATATTTGGGTTCCTAAAAAAGCAGTTAAAATATTATTTGTATCTTTAATTTTTAGTTTAGTAGCATCTATTTGTTTATTTATATGAATTATAGATATACTAAAATTAATAGTATTTGAATATCAGCATTTATTATTAAAATAGGAAAGGAGACCCACCCATGCCAAAACTAATCATCGACGCAGACGATTTCGGTCTATCCAAAGCCATCAACCACGGCATCATCGAAAGCTACAAAACCGGCATCACCACATCCACCTTACTCATGCCAAACCTAGAAACTGCCGATCACGCGATTGCTCTCGCAAAAGACCACCCAGACCTATTCATCGGGCAACACACAAACTTCCTACTCGGAAAACCGTGCGCGGACCCGGCTGAAATTCCGTCACTCGTCGACGAAAACGGGGAATTCCATCGTTCCAAATACTACCGGGCTAACCCAGAAATCAAATTCCAATACGAAGATGTGCGCACGGAAACTATCGCTCAAATGGAACGGTTCAAAGCGCTAACGGGTCACTACCCAGAACACATTGACTGCCACTCAATCGGTGATGAAACGGTTGACCAAGCTTTCTTTGATATTGCGCGTGAGTTCGGGATTCACACCACTTTAAAATACAGCGGCGATAAAAAATGGCCAGATCAGGAAGGTTATTTGCCAATTACTAAACTGCTCGAGTCGGGCGCACTCCCTTATACAAATGGCGGAGTCTCGGTTGAAAACTTCCTAAATGATGATTTCGGATTGCTGAAACTGGCACCAGATGAAATTGCTGAGATGCATTTTGATGTCGGTTTTTTGGATCAATTTGTGCTGGATAATTCTTCCTATACGTTGATGCGGTGCCGGGAACTTGCAACGATTTGTGACGTACGAGTGCGGGATTGGCTTCTTGAAAATGGGTTTGAGCTTATTACATTTGGGGATTTACAGCGGTAAAACTCTATGCTATGATGAACACAACTTAATAAGAAAAACTAGGGGGGCCGATTCTGGCTGAGATAGAAAGGTAATGCTTTCTGACCCTTTGAACCTGTTTGTTAGTGCAAGCGTAGGGAAGTGAATGTGAAAGTGACCGGAAAATTTATCGCGGCTGCTGTTTCTTTGCTTATGCTAAGGGACAGTGGGCGCTTTTTTTATTGTGCAAAAAGGAGGAGTTTAAGTGTTTGTTCACGGTTTTCAAGAAGAAGTAGGGGATTTATGGCAGGAAACGTTGCGGCATCCATTTGTGCGGAGTTTGGCGGATGGGACACTTGAGAAGGAGGCGTTTTACTATTATTTGCTTCAGGATGATTATTACTTGTCACATTTTGAGAAGGTGATTGAGAAAAGTGTGGAACAGGCGGGGACGGTGGAACTTGCTGCGGAAATGAGGGAAGTACAGGTGCGACTTCAGCAGTCGGAGTTGTTGATGCGCGAACAGTTTTATCCGCGGGTTGGGCTAACGGAGCGCGATTTTTCCGAGCGCAAACCGGCGCCAACAGCTTATCATTATACTTCTCATCTTTACCGGATGGCGGATTTTGGTAGTTTTGGGGTGACGATTGCTTCCCTTTTGCCTTGTTATGCGCTTTATGCTGATATGGGGAAAATGTACGAAGGGGCGCGGAGTTCGGAGCCATTTTATCAAGAGTTGTTGGATAGTTATGTGGATGAAAATTATCAAAAAGTGGTGTTGCAGCAGAAACGGTTGGTGGAACAGGCGGCGAGTATGGCGGATGCGCGGGAACTTGCTCTGATGAAGCAGGCTTTTCAAATCAGTGTGGAAATGGAATGGGCGTTTTTTGATATGGCTTATAAAAAACAAAATTGGCGTGGGAGTGTGAATTATGTTTGATTTTATGATGTTGGAAAAGGTGCGGGAAAAAGGGCCGTTGGTACATAATATTACGAATATCGTGGTTGCGAATGACTCGGCGAACGGCTTGCTTGCGATTGGTGCGTCACCGATTATGGCTTCTGCGAAAGAGGAAATGGATGAACTTGCGAAAATGGCGGATGTGCTCGTGATTAATATCGGAACGCTAGACGGGGAACTTGTTACAGCGATGAAAATTGCTGGACGTGCGGCAAATGTTGCTGGAACGCCGGTTGTGCTTGATCCGGTCGGTGTTGGCGCGACTTCATACCGTCGTAAAGTGGTGCAAGAATTATTGGCAGAAATTCAGTTTACGGCGATTCGTGGAAATGCGGGAGAGCTTGCGGCGATTGCTGGTGAAGCTTGGGAAGCGAAAGGCGTGGATGCGGGTGTTGGTTCGGCGGATGTGCTGAGCATTGCTGAAAAAGTGGCGAACGAATGGAGCACGGTTGTTATTATTAGCGGCGAAGTAGATGTGATTTCGGACGGGACGCGTTTTGCAAAAGTGGCTAATGGTAGCGCACTGCTTCCAAGAATTACTGGTTCTGGTTGTTTGCTGAGTGCGGTTTGCGGTAGTTTTATCGCCGTTCAGGAAGACGTTTTTCGAGCTAGTGTCGAAGCGTGCGCGAGTTATGCGGTGGCTTCTGAGTACGCGGAAATCGAGTTAGAAAGAAAACTTCCAGGCTCATTTCGACCACTATTTTTAGATGAACTGGCTAGCTGGTCGGTCGAAAAAACGCGTGCCAAAGCCAAAATCCAAGAAAGTGGTGAACGCAAATGATTTTCCCACAAGTATTAACGATAGCTGGTTCAGATTCTGGCGGCGGTGCGGGGATACAAGCGGACATCAAGACGTTTCAAGAGCGCAAGACCTTTGGAATGTCCGTCATCACGGCAATTACGGCGCAAAATACGTTAGGGGTAAAAGCAGTGCATAAAATCCCGGTAGAAATGATTCGCGAACAGTGCGACGCGATTGCAGAGGATTTCCAAGTGAACGCCGTGAAAACTGGGATGCTTGCGGATGCAGAAATTATCCGAGAAGTGGCGCGGAATATACGTTTGCACAACTTCCCAAATATCGTCATTGATCCCGTGATGATTGCAAAAGGTGGCACTGCTTTGCTTGAAAACGAGGCGACACAAGTGTTGAAAGATGAGCTTTTGCCACTTGGTACGATCATTACGCCGAATATTCCAGAAGCGGAAGAAATTCTGGGAGAAAAAATCACAACCAAGGCGGAAATCGAACAAGCTGCTAAGAAAATTTTTGATTTAGGTGTAAAAGTGGTTGTTATTAAAGGTGGGCATAGCGAAATGAGTGAGGCGTCTGATTTTTACTATGATGGCGAAATGACAAAATGGCTGACGAGCGAACGCTTTGATACGCCTCATACGCACGGGACGGGTTGCACTTTTTCGGCATGTATTGCGGCTGAACTTGCGAAAGGGAATTCCCTTTTAGACAGCGTCGTAGTTGCGAAAGAGTTCATCACGAGTGCGATTAAATATCCGCTTGGAATTGGTCACGGTCATGGTCCAACCAACCATTTTGCTTACCGATTGGAGGATGGGAAATGAGAGCTGAACTAGCTGTATATTTTATCGCTGGAACGCAAGACATTGTCCGTGGAACATTGCCAAGCGTGCTAGAAGAAGCACTGAAAGCCGGGATTACTTGTTTCCAATATCGCGAAAAAGGAGCAGGCGCACTCCAAACTGCCTCCGAAAGAAAAGAAATGGCGCTGGAATGCCAACAATTATGCGCAAAATATCAAGTGCCATTCATTATTAACGATGATGTTGCCCTAGCCCTCGAAATCGGCGCGGACGGCATCCATGTTGGGCAAAACGACGAGGAAATTCGCCAAGTTATCGCGAGTTGCGCCGGGAAAATGAAAATCGGGCTTTCGGTTCATTCGGTTAGTGAAGCAGAGGAGGCAGAACGACTTGGCTCGGTGGATTATATCGGCGTAGGACCAATTTTCCCCACAATTTCAAAAGCGGATGCAGAGCCAGTAAGTGGAACAGCAATTTTGGAAGAAATTCGTCGGGCTGGAATCAAGCTGCCAATTGTCGGGATTGGCGGAATTAATGAAACAAATTCAGCCGAGGTTCTCACAGCAGGTGCGGATGGGGTATCGGTTATTTCAGCGATTACTCGGTCGGAAGATTGCCAATCGGTTATCAAGCAATTAAAAAACCCAGGTTCCCCCTCCTAAAAGGGCAAACCTGGGTTTCTCATTTTTATAAATCTTCACCATTGGTAGCAATAACGTTCTTGTACCAATCAAAACTTTTCTTCTTATAACGATTTAGCGTACCTGTGCCGTCGTTGTTGCGATCGACATAGATAAAGCCGTAACGTTTCTTCATTTCAGCAGTGGAGGCACTAACAAGGTCGATACAGCCCCATGAAGTGTAACCCATCAGCTCAACGCCGTCTTTAATCGCTTCTTTTACTTGCGATAAATGGGCGCTCAAATAGTTAATACGATAGTCGTCATTTACTGTGTAATTGCCGTTTTCGTCTTGTTCTAGTTGGTCGATAGCGCCAAGACCGTTTTCTACGATGAAAAGTGGTTTTTGGTATCTATCCCAGAATTCGTTTAGGACAACGCGTAAACCTTTAGGGTCGATTTGCCAACCCCATTCGGATGCTTCTAGGTAAGGGTTTTGCACGCCTCCTAGGATGTTTCCTGCGCCAGCTTTGCGTTTCGACTCGTCAGCTGTTTCAGTTGTGCTCATGTAATAGCTGAAGGAAATGAAATCTACAGTGTTTTTAAGGATTTCTAAGTCTTCTTCTGTTACGTCTAATTCAATATTATTTTCTCTGAAATAGCGTTTCATGTAGCCAGGATAAGCGCCGCGAACATGAACATCGGAGAAGAAGTAGTTTTTGCGCTCTGCTTCCATAACAGCGATAATATCATCTGGGTTGGAAGTTAGCGGATAAGTTGGCATTGCTAGAACCATACAGCCGATTTGAGCTTCTGGCATGATTTCGTGACCAATTTTTGTAGCCAGCGCGCTCGCCACAAGTTCGTGGTGGACAGCTTGGTATAGGTCTTTTTGTGATAATTTATCTGGGCTTGTAGAAATACCGCCACTCATGAATGGTGCGTGTAAAATCGAGTTGATTTCATTAAAAGTGAGCCAATATTTTACTTTGCCTTTGTAGCGATTAAATACAGTGCGGACATAGTTTTCATAGAAGTCGATCATTTTTCTATTTACCCAGCCGTCGTAAGTTTTCGATAAGTGAAGTGGTGTTTCATAGTGAGATAAAGTGATTAGCGGTTCAATATTATGTGCTAGAAGTTCGTCGAATAAATCATCGTAAAATTGTAGTCCTGCTTCGTTTGGCTCAGTTTCATCACCATTTGGGAAGATACGGGACCAAGCGATGGAAGTACGGAAAACCTTGAAGCCCATTTCAGCAAAAAGTTTCACGTCGTCTTTGTAACGATGATAAAAGTCGATTCCTTCTAATTTTAAGTTATCTGGTGTTGGACCGTCAGTAATTTGACCGAATCCGCCTTTTGGAGTAACATCTTGAACGGAAAGTCCTTTTCCATCAACGTTGTAAGCGCCTTCGAATTGATTTGCGGCAGCAGCTCCACCCCATAAAAAGTTGGCTGGAAATCCAGTATTTGTATGCATGTTAAAAACTCCTTTTCTACATTTTAAAGTATCTATAAAAAAAAACCAAATACTTTTCTAAATAAATGCAGAGAAACATTGTACTTAGAAAAATATTTGGTTATGCCCGGCTTGCGTCGGTAACATTCCGATTTATAATTAAAATATAGCAAAAATAACTAGGATAGTCAACGGAAACAGATAACATCTACTCTGTTTGGAGCGGATGTTATTTACGTTTAGAAAGAGTGAGCATACCGAATAAAATGCTTGCTGTGCTCGCGGATTCGTCTGTTTTTGTTGAATTTGATTGTCTTACAGAACTGACTTGCTCTTGTGCTATTCCTGCGTTCAGTTGTTGTTCTGGACTGGTCACAGTATCAATTTGCGCCAGTACGTCATTATGGGTTACTTTTTTCATAATATTTCCACCTGTCTCTGTATTTGAACGAACAATAGAAATTATACTATTATTATAGCCCTAACATGAATTTCCATTTTTAGTCACCGATTCCATAATGGGAGTTTTTATATAAAAATAGACTTTTAGAAGAATAACTTTGCTTGAAAAGTAGCGTTTTAGTGCATTTAATGAGCTGTTTATGGCAAATGTATTGTATTGTTTTTTTGGGGAAGAACATAAGGAATGATATAGTGACAATTGTTTGTTAGTGAGTATAAGAGGGAAAAAGGTAGATTGAATGATAAGGATTTGTAAAAAAATGTATAGAGGGGGAGTCAGTGTGGGTTCAGCTTTTTCAGCTATTTTGTCACCGGCAGTAGGTATTTTAATTAGTCCATTTCCAATTGTTGGGCTTATTTTGATTTTACTGAGCAACAAGGCACGGATTAACAGTATTTTTTATACGGTTGGTTGGATTGTTGGGAATATTGCTATTTTCTTTATTGGGTTATTTTTAATGAGTTCGGCGGTTAGTTCGTCCGGAGATCAGTCAACCTTGGTCAAAGTGGTACTTATTGTGTTAGGGGTTTTACTTATTTTGCTCGGTGCGCATGATTTTACGAAACGTCCGAAAAACGGGGAGAAAGCTGCAACACCAAAATGGTTTGAAAAAATGAGCAATATTAAACCAGTTGGCGCGATGATTTTTGCTTTCTTATTATCTGCGGTGAATCCTAAGAATATGTTGCTTTCTCTGACTGCGGGTGTTAGTGTTGGGGCGCTGAATTTAACTGGCGGGCAGGAAACAACGGCAACTATTATTTTTGGAATTATCGCTTGTTGTTCGATTTACATCCCAACGATTGCTTTCTTACTGGCTGGGAATCGACTTAACAACGCATTAGATAGTACGCGTAAATGGCTTATCCAAAACAATTCCGTGATCATGGCTGTACTGTTCTTGTTTATCGGTCTAAGTGTTATTAGTAAGGCATTTTAAATGATAAAAGGGCTACTTGTTCTCAAGGATTAGTAGCTTTTTTTTATTTAAAAATGCAGACTGTTCACATAATGTCTACATACTATGAAAACGTTTTATGCTAATATGGCTTCACTTGTTCATTTAAAATTGAATAAGAATACATACAACAAAAAGGATGGGTTTCATGTTTGACAAACTAATGGGAAAAGCAGCAATTGTTACCGAATCATCTTATGGCATAGAACGATTTTTAGAAGATGATGAAAAGATTATTCAAATTTTTAAATTTATAAGAGATGAAGTTATTATTACTTCAAAAGGGATTTTTAATGTGGATGCTCAAGGGATAACTGGTAAGAAAGTAGAATTCAAGTTTTTCCCGAAGAAGGCATTAAAGTATGTTTCGATCGAGACTGCGGGAACTTTAGACCGTGACTTTGACTTGAAAATTGGTGTTGACGGCAATACGGTCGTGACACAAAACACCTCTTTTTCCGCGCCAATCGCCTTAAAAGTGCATAAAAATGATACAGAAATGGGATTTGCGCTTTATAAAATGATTAAAGAAATGTTATAAGTGAAAGAGAAGACGATATTCGTCTTCTCTTTTTTATGCCCATTCTAGTGTTGCAGTCACAGGGAAATGGTCAGAAGCAGAACAGCCATCTACTTGATCCGTGATAGTTTTGTAAGAGTGTACGCGGAACTCTTTAGACACGAAGATGTAATCAATTTTTTCTAATTCGTTTTCAGGTCGGAGTGGTTGGAAGTCATGAAAGCTACCAATTGGGCCTTTTATAGGAGTCTGAGAAATCAACTGAGCATCCTGATATTTTTTGGTTATGAAGTTATACGTTGGTGTTTCTGGTTCTGTATTGAAATCTCCTAGTAAAATCACTGGTAAATTCTCTGCAATCAGACCGGCTTTTTGCAGTAAAAGTTGGCTTGCAAATAGACGAGCTTCCTCCGAGACGTGATCCAAATGCGTATTGAAGATATAGAACTGTCTTCCATCAGTCGAATCCTCTAGTTTTCCCCAAACGCAAATTCGTGGAAACATCGCTGTTGAGTGAATAGAAGGGACATCTGGCGTTTCTGAAAGCCAAAAATGCCCTTCTTGCAGTAAACTAAAACGAGCAGAATTATAAAAAACAGCCGTAAATTCTCCTTTTTCAAAACCATCATCTCGTCCTACCCCGAAATAATCCCAATCTAGCATTTCTTTCATGTCGCGCATTTGTGGCAGAAGAGGTTCCTCCACCCCCATGAAATCCCATTGATATTTATCAAGTAATGATTTTGTTAGTGTTTTACGCAATTCCCAGCTCTTTTTCTGCTCGGAAGTGTCATCAAAACGAATGTTAAAAGTAGTTACACTGAACATGATTCCACATCCTTTTTTTATTTAAAAGTTTTACAAAGAGAGTTTAGCATATTTATGAAAGCGTTTCACTTATTTGAGGTTTTATGTAGTATATATTCGACATTTTTTCAAAAAAATAAAAGTCATTGTATTGTTATGAAAAGGGAGTGTCACTATGTTGCGAAAAGGTAGTTGGTTGCTCATATTATTATTGATAGTATTAGTGGCATTATCAGCTTGCGAAGATAGGGAGAAAGGAGACGCTCATAATGTCTCGGCTAAAAGGGAAAAGCAGATTTTCTCTTCAAAAGATACTAAAAAGGGATGGCTAGAGCTCATTGCAGCAGATGAAATTTCAAGTCAAGATGATTCTCCTTGTATTTATAAAGCGGGGGAATCTGTAGAAAAATTGGAAGTGCATATGAAAGAATTAAGTACGGCGAGTTTGACCTATATTTACATTGACGGCTACATCGTACAAATGGAACAAGGCGGCGAGCTCTCTTTTCAAATTCAATTAAGTAAAACAGAATTAAAAAAAGGATTTCATGAATTAACGGCTGTTCAATATCAGGAAAATAACCCTGAAACTAAAAAAGTAGAGTTATTAAAACGCGCTAAGTATGAAGTAAAATAAAAAGATTAACGAATGATTTAGAACGATATTTTTAAAGAGAATGTGAAAAATGACATTCTTTTTTTGTGCTATTAATACTTAAAAAAGGAAGATGACGATATTGTAAGTAGCTTTTCGCCTTTAAAAGAATTAAACTACTAGTGTTTAGGGTATATATTTTAAGAACAATGATTCCTAAATTGTTTGGAGTAGAGAAATTAAAGCATAGACATAGATACTGCATTCCGACTTTTTGAAATGGAAGAACTTAATTAGGGGGATATCATATGGGTTCATATGGCGAATTGATTCGGGAAATACGGCTATCTAAAGGTTTGACTCAAAAAGAGGTATACACAGGAATTATATCTAGGTCTTATGCAATCGGATTTGAAAAAGGAAAACACGAGATTACTTTGAGTTTGTTTGAAGAGATTTTAAAGCGGATCATGGTTCCTTTAGATGAATTCTTTTTTATTTACAGAGACTTTTCTTCGACAGAGGATGATAGTTTTTGGATTGATTTCGTCGAGCTATCAGGTAAAAATGATGTTGTAGGGATGCAGGCGTTGCTAGATAAAATAACTTTAGAGCGAACGGAGCAGACAGAAGTTAGAAAAGCGATACTTCATACGAGAATTCAAACTATTAATCATTATTTGCGTACGAATGTGTTTGATGAATCGAATATTTCTGATGAATATAAAAAAATTATCCATGACTATCTTTGGAAAATGCAGACGTGGACTTTAGAAGAGGTTCGTATTTTTTCCAACGGCATATCTTTTTTTGAGGAAGAAGTACAAATTCACTTTTATCAAATTATGTTGAAATCGTATGAAAAGTATAGGTACTATGATAGAGGAAGACTGCTATTTTGCCATCTATTTGCTAATCTAACAGACGAACTCATCATACAGAATAAAATCAATTATGCGAATCTAGTGCTCGAAAAATTAAAAGAAGCATCTGAAACAAGTGGTAGCTTTAACAGTGCTTTTTATCGAATAGTAGCCAATTATTATCAAGGGGCTATTTGGATGAAAGAAGGCGAAGTGGAAAAGGGCTATCACCAGGCCAAAAGAGCCATTCAAACATGGAAAGAACTGCACTATGAAGCAATAGCAGATTTGTATAGTGTGGTATTAAAACAATTTTTAGAAAAAGAAAATATTAAAGTAGAAGATTAGCTACCCTAAGATTTTCTATTTAAAAAACACTAAAATGGAGTCGTTTTAGTGTTTTTTTGTTTGTGGTAAAGAGGTTTTATGTACTATATATAGCACTATTTACAGAGAGAAAACAAAGGAATGTAAAATAAAGGCAAGAATTGAGCTAAGAGGAGGTCTTCGGATGATAAGTTATGGTGAGCTGATTCGGCAAATAAGGCAGTCTAAAAAAATCTCCCAAAAAGAAGTGTACACAGGGGTTATTAGTAAATCTTATGCAATTGAATTTGAAAAGGGAACCCATGCAATATCGAGCATTTTACTAGAGAAAATAGTAACAAAACTAATGGTAAGTATGGAAGAGTTTTTCTTCATGTATCATCAAGAGGAGTTGCCTGAGAAAGAGGACTTTTGGGAAGCCTACGAGCGGGCGTGTAAAACTGATGAAATTGCTATTTGGGAATTACTTTATCAAAAAATATCATCGGAAGAAGGAAAAATCAATCAAGTAAAAAGCGCGGCGATAAAACTTGAATTAGACCATATAAAAGGCAAACAATTTATGGATAAAAAAGTGGTTCGGATTTTGGAGAACTACCTGATTGAAGCAGTTTTTTGGACGTTAGAGGATATATTCTTATTTACTCGAATGTTGCCGTACTTGTCTTTGAAAAGTCGGGTGCCATTTTATTATAAATTATTAAACACGCTGGACAGGTATCGTCATTTTGAACGAGGAAGAAGGATTTTACAAACAGCGCTTGCTAGTATTATAGATGATTTTATAGAGAGAAATGAAATCGAGCATATGGAGCTGATGATAAGAAGTTTAAAAAAGATTTGTGATGATTGTGAGGGTGCTTATTTTAAAATTCTCTGCATGTATTATCATGGAATTATTGAGCGGGGAGAAGGCGAAGAAATCAAGCAGGCGATAGCTATTTTACGGGTGTTAGGTTATGAGAATAAAGCGTTAAAGTATGAAGCGATGTATCGACAATTTAGTTTAAAAGCAACGATATAAAAATAATTTAAAGAAAGCTAAAAAGAACCAATCTTTTTAGCTTTCTTTTTTCGAGTAGTATATATGCGACATTAGAAAATTTTAAGACTCCGCATAGTATTATATAGACTGAAGTACGGCTTAAAGCCACATTGACAGTGAAGGGAGGGGCTTTGGCAAAGGAACTAAATGCCAACTGACACTGCAAATTTAGCGTTAAAAGGAGGAAGATTGTTATTTTAAAGAAAATATTTATTGCATTAATTGCGCTTGTAGTTATTATCAATACAGTTAGTTTTACGGCTGTTTCTGCAAGCACACCTACATGGTTAGAACAAACCATGAATAGTAATGAACCGTTTATAAAAGAGATTGAAAAAGAAACAGGTAAGACGAGAGCGAATATTACACAGACAGATTTAGAAGCTATAACCGCCTTGCGAGTAACAGGGGCAAGTGATATTCCGACAAATATCGATATGTTAACTCATTTAACTACGTTAGAAGTTAAAAATGGAACATTATCTTCCGTATCTAACTCAGTGGGGAATTTAAAGGAGTTAAAAATCTTAGTTCTGAATGATAATAATTTAAGCACCTTTCCAACGATTGTTTTCCAACTACCTAAGTTAGAAGAATTACAAGTTTCTGGGGGAACGATAGAAGAAATCCCTGCCACAATAACAAATATGGCGAGTCATTTGAAATTCTTAGGGATATTAAATAACCATTTAGTGAAGGTTCCAGACGCAATTTTCACTACGAACTGGACAAATGCTACTGGGGGAGACTTAGACTTAATGGCTGCAGGGAACCAGATTGTAACCAATATTCCTGCCAACTATATAAGCCAGTTTAATAATGGGAATAACCTATTAGAATTTTACGATAACAACTATCAAAAACAAGACCAACTAACTACAACACCTGGATATACCATTGATGTACCTGTTGGAACTGATTTTAATCAATTAACACCAGACAAAACGAAACTCGCACTAACATCTGGACGAACTTTACTCGCGCAACACGAATTCGAGTATTATGATGATGGTTCAAGTTCACTAATCCACAATGGCGTGACAGCAGCACCGGGTCAAGCGACCATCTTCATCAAGAGCAAGTTTTCCACGCAATCGAACAAATTTGCCAGAACACAAGTTACAGTAAACATCACTGCGCTAAACGGCGGACCTATTACCGTGAAACATGAAGATACAAAAGGACAAGAACTTGCGCCACCTGTCATTTTAAATGGTAAAGATGGGGACCCTTATACAACGACACAAAAAACTTTCCCAGGCTACACTTTAGTTGCAACACCAGCCAATCAAAATGGTACATTCACCATGAACCCGGCTACAGTCAACTATGTATACAGCGCAAATGATTATAAACTAACATCTACTTTCAAAGATGCCCAAGGTCAAGAACTGAAAGCGCCAGTTGTGGATACAAAAGATTACCATATCCAAGACAACTATACTACAACAGCAGCAACCATTCCCGGCTATTCTTTAGTTTCCACACCTGCTAATCAGAACGGAACTTTTGGAGCTGGGAATGTCACGGTTAATTATGTATACAAAAAAGACGATTATACACTTACTTCCACTTACAAAGATACGAATGGTCAAGAACTAAAAGCACCAGTGGTAGATGCGACAACGTATCATTATCAAGACACGTATACAACAACAGCCGCAGTTTTCCCAGGTTATACGTTAGTAGCAACGCCAACAAACGCTACTGGGACATTTGGTTCGTCAAACATCACTGTTAATTACGTATATCAAGCAAATGGCTATCAATTAACTTCTACATTTAAAGATCAACAAGGGAAGACAATCGCACCAGATGATGTCGATGCTAAAACCTATCACGTGAACGATCCCTATACAACAACTGCCAAAACGATCCCGGGTTACACATTAGTGACGACCCCTGCAAACAACCAAGGTAATTTTGGAACAAGCGATATTACGGTTGATTATGTTTATAAAGCAGAAGATTATACATTAACTTCGACTTACAAAGATGCACAAGGTAAAGAATTAAAACCACCTGTTGTAGATAGTAAAAAGTATCATATTCAAGACACCTATTCTACAAGTGCAGCAACCATTCCAGGTTATACGCTAGTAGCGACACCTGCGAACGAAACAGGAACCTTCCATACGAGCGATGTTACGGTTAATTATGTGTATAAATTAACAGACTTAAAATTAACTTCGACATATAAAGATGCGCAAGGAACTGAGTTAAAAGCCCCCGTTGTAGATAGCAAAACGTATCATATTCAAGATAACTATGCTACAACTGCAGCTGTCATTCCTGGCTATACATTAGTCGCAACACCAGCGAACCAATCAGGTACTTTTGGTAGCACGGATATCCAAGTGAACTATGTATACCAAGCAGTTGCTTATAAACTAACTTCGACGTACAAAGATCAACAAGGGAACGATTTAGCTTTACCAAAAGTAGATACAAAAACGTACCATATTCAGGATGGTTACACGACGAGTGATATTGCTATTCCAGGTTATACATTAGTCGCGGCTCCAACGAATCAAACAGGTACATTTGGCGCGAGTGATGTAACCGTGAATTATGTCTACAAAGCCAATGACTACACACTAACTTCGACGTATAAAGATGCACAAGGTAAGGAATTAAAAACGCCAGTCATAGACAGTCAAAAATATCACATTAACGACACTTATACTACGACAGGAGCTACTATTCCAGGTTACACATTAGTCGCAGCACCAGCGAATCAATCCGGTACATTTGGCGCGGCGAATGTAACAGTCAACTATGTCTACAAAGCAGATGATTACACATTAACTTCGACCTACAAAGATGCAAACGGCAAAGAATTAAAAGCGCCAGTTGTAGACAGCAAAACTTACCATACAAAAGATAACTATTCTACTAGCGCAGCAACCATTCCTGGCTACACACTAGTGGCAGTACCAGCAAATCAAACAGGTACATTTAATACGAGCAATGTGACAGTCAATTATGTTTACAAAGCGAATGAATATACCTTAACTTCCACTTTCAAAAATGTACAAGGAACAGAACTAAAACCAGCTATCGTGAAAAAAGGATTTATTATTAAGGATGGCTATGCGACTAGTGGCGTAACAATTCCAGGCTATACATTAGTGGCAACACCATCGAACAAAAAAGGAACGTTTGGTGCTAGTAATGTAACAGTTAATTATGTATATAAAGCGAATGGTTATGCATTAATCACAACATATAAAGACACACAAGGTAAAGATTTAAAACCACTAGCCATTGATACAAAAATATACAATATTAACGACCCATACACTGCAACAGCGCTAAACATCCCAGGTTACACATTAACAACTACACCAGCCAATGAAAAAGGTGTATTTGGCGCAAGTGATGAAACAGTTAATTACGTATATAAAGCAAATGATTATACGTTAACAACGACCTACAAAGACGCAAACGGCAAAGAACTACAAGCACCTAAAGTAGACGCGAAAACTTATCATATCCAAGACACATACAAAACAACTGCAGCAGTAATTCCTGGATATACATTAGTTGCAACACCTAAGAATGACCAAGGTGCTTTTGGAGCGAACAATGTAACTGTGAATTACGTGTACCAAACGAATGATTACACGCTAACTGCGACATTTAAAGATGCTCAAGGAAACGAATTAAAAGCAGCAGAAGTAGACGCTCAAAAATATCATATTCATGACACTTACACATCGAAAGCAGCCGTGATTCCGGGTTACACTTTAGAAAAAACACCAACGAACGAAACGGGTACTTTTAATGCAAGTGATATCCAAGTGAATTATGTGTATAAAGCAAATGATTATCAACTTACTTCTACTTTTAAAGATCAACAAGGCAACGAAATAGCATTACCAACAGTTGATGCAAAAACTTATCACATTCATGACGCGTATACAACGAAAGCTCGCTTGATTCCAGGGTATAGCCTAGTAGCTGCACCAACAAACCAAATAGGTGCTTTTGGAACAAGTGATGTAACAGTCAATTATGTGTATAAAAAAGATGCTATTATCAAACCTATTACTCCAGCGAAACCAACTATTCTTACAATAAAAACACCTGCAAGTAAAGTAATTAAGACTAAAGTAGTTAAGCAAACTCTTCCTAAAACAGGGGATGACGATGCTGGACTATTAAACCTACTAAGACTTATAGGACTCGTTTTAATTTTAGGCGTATTTTTGGCAGTCGGAAGTAAAAAATTAAGATAAGCATAACGTAGATTAAAACACCGCCGCAGATTGTTGTGGTGGTGTTTTAACTAATATATACGACATTAGAAATACCCATTTTGGAAAAGATGTATGATTTTTATTGTAAAGAATTTCACAAAGGAAGAGGCGATTCTTTGTTAGAGAAAAAGTATCAAATCCATTTACAAAATCATTACGATGCAACGAGTAGGCAAGTGCAAAAGAAAGAAATAAAAGTCTTAAAAAAACGCAAAAATCTATTAATTGGGGAAGTTTTCCCATATCAAATTTGTTTAGAAAGCACGATGGAATATTCAAGATTTATGTTATGGTTTGAAAAAGAAGTCCAAAAAATCGTGAAAGAACTTTGGAATCAACATTTTATTATCAAACTAACATTATCCCAATTACATTTCCGCGAAACCATTCTCTTTTTAGAGCATTTAAAAGATTTTAGTAAACGGATAACGATTGAATTTATCGGTGAAGACACACCAGAAATTAAAAAACATTTTTCCGTCCAAGAGCAAGAAGCGTTTTTTATAGGGAAACTAAGAATGCTAAAAAAATGGAAATTCATTATTTCTAAACATATCGAAGGCTGCTCAGTGGAACAAACCCTTGCTTTTACCCCGTGTCTACATGAAATAAAATACACGATGAGCCAACAAGCACGAATGGAAGAAAATATTATCGATTTGCACATGTTCATCGATTTTTGGGAATACTGGGCAACACATAAAAAATTGAAATTCGTAGTCGAAGTGAAAGAAGCGGATTTTATTACGAAGTCTTTGATGCATAAAAAGGTCCACGTACAATTTGAGAATGCGTAGTGGATGAAGTGGACCCGAGAGTTTACTATTAATTAATAATGTTAAGCTGTAGAAAAAGGGAGAAATCTTTTTTACTACAGCTTTTTGATTGTACATTTTTTGCCAATAAGTAATCTACGTTATCAACCTGAAAAATAGATATAGAAAAAACCTTATCGCGAATGATAAGGTTTTTAATCACTATTAGACTGTTTTTTTCTTTCGTTTGATGAAAAATAGAATACCGAAGCTTAAACAAACAATTCCAGCTAATGACAAACTTAAGCTAGTAATATCACCTGTTTTTGGCAACTGCTTTTCGACTACTTTCACAGGTTGCTTGTCTGTACTTTTCCCACTGTTAACAGCTGCACCATCTTTATCGTTTCCGGGACTTTGCTCGTTGTTATCATCTTTATCTTTTGGTGGAGTAGGAGCGACAGGATTATCTGTACTTGGTTCTGCTGTCACATATACAATGACGTCTTTCGTAACATCTGATCCTGCCACGCTTAGAGTAACAACGTATTTACCGGGTGTTTGGAAGTCTACTACGTCAGCAAAATTGCTAGTGATGGTATCTGTTGCGGGAGTTACGCTTGCATGAATATCTTCCAGAAAGACTGTTTCTGTTTTTGTAATGCCTTCTTTGTAACTGATCTCGTCATCACTAGAAATACTGATAGTTTCTTTGCCAGTATATGGCACAGTAACTCTTCCAGAAAACACACCATAGTCATTGCTTTCGAATGTGTAACTTACTTCACCGTTATCTGGTAAATTTTCCCACGTAATAGTTCTAGTAGCTGCATCATAAACTCCGCCGTTTTCTGGTTTGATGATGGAAACAATATTACCATCCTTATCTAACAGGTCTGTAGGAACAGCGTATACAAGTGTATTATTTTGTGTCGTTTGGGTTGGGTTTACTAATGTTTGATCCATTGCTTGGTACCCGCCATTCTCAGCAGTAAGATAATCTGGTAAAGAACTAATATCTTTTAACTGGTTATTATTACATCTTACATCCAATACTGTCTCTCCAACAACTAGATTCGTTAGTTGATTATTATTACAAGATAAAAGTAATAAATTTATGTTTTTTCTAACATCTAAATTCGTTAGTTGATTGTCATCGCAATATAAAATCTCTAAAGCTAGATTTTGGGTAGTATCTAAATTCGTTAGTTGATTGTTTTCACAAGATAACTCTATTAAAGCTAGATTTTGATCAATATCTATATTCTTCAACTTATTGTTATCACAAGTCAAATACTCTAGAGCTTGGTTTTGGCTAACGTCTAAATTGGCTAACTGGTTATCAGAACAAACCAAAGTGTTTAAATTCGGATTTTTGCTAACATCTAAATCTGTAAGTTGATTTTTAGTACAACCAAGATTTGTTAAAGCTGGATTTCTACTAACATCTAAATTGGTTAACTGATTGACATCACAAGCCAAATAACGTAAAGCTGAGTTATTACTAACATCTAGCTTTGTTAACTGGTTTCTAGGGCAATATAAATACTCTAAAGCTGTATTTTGGCTAACATCTAGTTGTGTTAATTCATTGTTATCACAAGTCAATTCTTCTAGAGAAAGATTTTTACTGACATCTATACTTTTTAGTTGATTATCATCAAGATTAAGTATCTCTAGTCCAGTCAAATATTCGATTCCAGTAATATCTTCTATACCTTGGCTCCGTGCATCTAATTCAGTTATTTTAGCTAATTCCTCCACAGTTACAGATTCATCAACGTTTTTGTTCATTTTTTCTGCTACCGCTTTAGCCAAATTATTATCTGGAAAGTAATCATTATAGGTTTTAGTTCCAGCTTGGACAATTTGGTTTTTTAAGTTGTTAGCTGTTGTTTTTTCTTTTAAGTCTGTTGCAAGCGATTGGCTCTCACTTTTAGTTTCATTTACGGTTGTGCTCTCTGCGTGTACTATTGGTATCGGAAGGCTGCTTGTTACGGTGGCACTTAATGCAATTATTGTAAAAATTTTGGACAGTTTCATATTTAGTTACTCCTTCAGCTGCTATTGTCTTTAGCCCGTTCAGTTATATTAATCAAGAAGTATATTAGCATGGGAAGATTAGATTTTATATAGAAATCTCAAAAAAATACAAAATACCGGACAAATAGTGTCGAAATTGTTACAAATTAGGTTGGATTCTGATTTTTGAACAATACTTAATGTGATGGATTCGTGGATGAATGGTTCTATGTCTTTGTTTTAATCGTTTTTTGAGGTAAAAAACTAGTCGGAGGATTTGTCTCTGTGGAGCGCGGTTTTACTAATGATAGAGAAGAATTTCGCTTATTTCTAAATGAATAAGTCATAATAATAGTATAAATTTGTTGTGAGATTGATTTTATTCTGAAATCTGCTAAATTATTAAATCCGTAAATTATCTAAGCCAGATTTTAAGTGTTCATAAAATATTTATTCTAGTCAATCCGCACCAGTAAAAAATATGCAAGTGTCTTAATTGATAATAAAAGAGATATAGTTTGTGCTCATGAAGTCGATTCTAAGATTGATTTGAATAAGTTAGATGGTAGAATGTTAAATTTTTCACTTGAAAAGCTGATTTAGAGCTATTTTCCAATGAATTGTTTCACAGAACGCTCACAAAAGAAGTGCGCTACCGGTGATATAATGAGGGGGAAGGATATACATAGAGAGGAAGCGTACAGATGAGAGAAATAAAAGTCAACGAAAGGGCCTTCCAGCAACATGCAAGCAAATTGGTAAGTAAAAATTCGGGAAGATACTTGCCACTAAAAAACGGGAACATGGCATATTCGAGAGCCAATTCGATTGATCAATTGCGCTCGGCTTTGATTGAGTTGGTGGATGTCGTGGAAGATTTCCAACATGTGACCAAAAAAGATGCGAGCCGGCTTAAGAAAATGGGTATTGCTTATGCTAAACAAGACCAATTGATGGGACAAAAAATCAATCAGTTGGAGGTGCGTTAAATGGGTAGCGCACATAGTCAGCTTGAACAACAACTCCAACAAATTAAAAAAGCGAAAATAACGGCAGAAACAGATGTTGACCAAACGAGAAGAAAACAAAATGAACAAGATTGGCTAGAAGAGGACAGCGACCAATTAACACAAGAAAAACTGGTGTTATTAGACTTTTTACGCAGTGGCTGGCAAGGCGAAGAAGCCAGTGGTTTTCATCGGTATTTAGAAGAGCAACAACACGAAGAGTCCGTGGCTTGGAAGAAGGATCTCCAAGATAAAAGAACCGATTTAGACAAGGAACTACAAGAAAATAAGAACAGGCTCCACGCACTAGGAACAAAACAAGCCACCTTGCAAAAGGAGTGGAGTAAGTGAGCCGGATAGATATTGCGGAATTGAATGATTTTCTCTACGGCTTACGAAAGAGTAACGCGGAAGCTAAAACGATGATTAATCAGATTAAAGATGCAGCGATGGATTATGCCCAAGACAATAGTTTAAAAGGGGAAGCAGTTACTACCTCCAAACGGTATTTTAAGAGTATCTATACAAGTATTTGCCAAAGCATCATTGAGGCACTGGATGAAAGTGAGGAGCGGCTCGCGCAATATATTCGCGTGTTCGGGAGCCAAGTGGATAGCTCACCTTCCGCTAGAATTGATGCAGAAATCTTACAAGAAGCGATGGCCAAGGTTAGCCAGTTGCAGCGAAAAGAAGAAGATTTACACCGGCAATTGACGGCACCGAACACGAAGCCAGATATGCAACAAGTCTATGCAATAAAATCAAGAAGTGTGCATACGCAATTACTGAAAGCCATCGAATAAGAGAATATCCTAGAAAAATATTTGGCTTTTGAACAAAGTCATGGCCCGTTTTTTAATGCATTAGCCGAACTCATTCGAGCATAGATTGTTAGTTAAAGTTTTTCATAAAAAAACTAAATCGTTTGGAACTGGGAAAAGAAGGCATATACAAAGGTACTTCATTCGAATTTTGAAATAAAAAACATAGAAAGGAGAAAATCATATGGTTTCACGTAAACAATTAACCCATAAAACTCAACTTTCTAAAACAAAAAAACAAACTCTAAAAGTAACCATAGATCGCCCTATAGGTTATACTGACAAATTCGGCAATGTCTATCCGCTGAATTATGGGTTTGTGGAAGGTATCATTGGTGGTGACGGGGAAGAACAGGATGTTTATATTTTATCGAGAGAGATTTCTGAGCTGATTGAAACGTTTCAAGGAGATTTAATTGCGGTGATTACTCGGAATGATGATGTGGAAGATAAATGGGTTGTCGCACCGCAAAATGAGAATTTCACCATAGAGGAAATTAGAGAGAAAGTCCATTTTATCGAGCAATATTTCGATTCGGAAATTAAATTGATTTAGGGTGCTTTTACAAGCTAGACAAATAAAAACAGGAATTCTCTATTTGGATGTAGAGGATTCCTGTTTTTTACAGTTCATTTTAATTGCTTGGAAATTGATTGGTCACATTTAAAGTGTTCATTCCGCCCCAAAAGCCTTTTGAAAGAGCGATTTTCTCTATCTCTTTTAATACGTTTGCTTCCTCAGGATTTAAATGGATTTTTTCGACGAAGCATAAGGTATGGATATTTTGATAGACAGAACGAGCTTCTAATTCGACTGTTTGAGAGGCTTTTTGGGCTCGGGTGATAGCTGTAGTCAAAATTTCTTGTAGCCGGGACGAATTTTGGTTATTTAAAGAAGTATCCGCCTCAAATAAATTCTTCAATTCCTCGAATAAATCTATAAGTGCCTCTGGAGTATTCTTTTTCATTAAAACGCACCTCTTTTAATAAAGTATCTTACTATAGAATACTCCTTTTTGATAATTGAATCCACCTACAACTGCTTCAATGCAAGTTCCGTCAAGTTCTCTACAGTAAAGCCAAATCGTTCTGCCAGCTCGTCTCCCGGGCCAGACATCCCAAACGAATCAATCGCGAGGATTTCGCCTGCATCACCGAGGTATTTGTGCCAGCCGTATGAGGCGCCCATTTCAGCGGCGAAGCGTTTTTTCACTGCTTTTGGTAAAATGGACTCTTTATATTCGGGGCTTTGTTTGTCGAATAAATCAAAGCTTGGCATGCTGACTACGCGTGCGCCGAAGCCTTTTTTAGCAAGATTATCTCTGACAGCTGTCATTAGGTGTACTTCGGATCCAGAAGCGAGTAAGATAATATCTAGTTTATCAAGCGGGGAATCGGCTAAGATGTAAGCACCTTTTGCTAGACCGGTTTTCGCTTTTGCTGCGCTGTTTGGTAAAATTGGCAGGTTTTGGCGGCTAAGAACGAGCATGGTTGGTTGTTCTTTTTGAGTAAAGGCAAAGCGATATGCTTCAACGGTTTCGTTGCCGTCAGCTGGTCGGATGACGTGAAGTCCCGGCATGGCGCGGAAGGAAGCGAGATGCTCGATTGGTTCGTGCGTTGGACCATCTTCACCGACTGCGATGGAATCATGGGTCATAATGAAGGTGGATGGAATGCCCATTAAGGCTGCTGAACGAATCGCGGAACGTAGATAATCCGAGAATACGAAGAAGGTCGCGCCGAATGCTTGAACTCCGCCGTGAAGCGTCATGCCGTTGACTGCTGCTCCCATCGCAAATTCGCGGACGCCGAACGAAATATTCTTGGCCGCATAGTTACCTGGAGCAAATCGTTCGCTAGCTTTTAAATGGGTTTTGTTGGAGGAAGCTAAATCAGCCGCACCACCAAATAAGTTAGGTAGTTTTTTCTCCAATTCTTGAAGGACAATCCCTGATACTTCACGGGTTGCAACTGGTTTATCATTATTTTCATCAAAGACAGGTAATTCTGCATCCCAATCTGGATTCAAATTATCATCCATTAATTGTTGCAAACTTTCTGCGAGTGCTGGATATTTTTGTTTGTAAGCATTGAATGTCCGGAGCCAGCTGCTTTCACTCGCGCGACCTTTAGAATGATAAAATTCTTTCTGATTTTCGACAGTTTTTGGTAATTCAAAAGGTGGCATTTGCCAGTCGTAAGCTTCTTTTGCTAGCTTGAGTTCTTTTTCACCAAGTGGGGAGCCGTGTGCCGCTGATTTTCCGGCTTTTCCGGGGCTACCGTAACCGATGACTGTCTTCACTTCGATTAAAGTAGGGCGGGATTTTTCGGTTTTTGCAAGATGAATTGCTGCATCAAGCGCATCTAAGTCATTCCCGTCGTCCACACGTAGCGTTTGCCAGCCAGCAGCTCGGAATCTAAGCTCGATGTCTTCAGAAAATGACTCATTCAAATCACCATCAAGTGAAATATCGTTTGAATCATATAAAACAACTAATTTTCCCAGTTTTAAATGGCCGGCAAGGGACGCGGCTTCGTAGGAAATACCTTCCATCAAGCAGCCGTCACCGCATAGCACATAGGTATTATGATCAACAACCGGGAATTCAGGTTGGTTAAATTTGGCGCCAAGGTGAGCCTCGGCCATTGCCATCCCAACTCCCATCGCGAAACCTTGACCAAGCGGACCGGTAGTTGCATCGACACCAACCGTATGACCAAATTCAGGATGACCGGGCGTTTTACTGCCAGTTTGGCGGAAGTTTTTCAGCTCGCTCATTGGTAAATCATAACCAAATAGATGTAGCAAACTATAAAGCATTGCCGAACCGTGACCAGCTGACAAAACGAAGCGATCGCGGTTAAACCAAGTTGGATGTTCTGGGTTGAATTTTAAATGATTTTTCCAAAGCGAGAAAGCCATTGGTGCGGCTCCCATCGGCAAACCGGGATGTCCGGAGTTCGCTTTTTCAATCATATCCATTGATAATACGCGAATCGAGTTAACCATTTGTTCATCAATTCTGCTCATATTAATTGCCTTCTTTCTGACTAAACGCTTCCCAATCTTTTAAAAATCCTTCAATACCTTTATCAGTCAAAGGATGAGACCAAAGTTTCGGGAAAAGGCTTCCTGGGATAGTCGCGATATGTGCTCCGGCTTCAGCAGCTTCTTCTAAATGCCCGATATGGCGGATGCTTGCGGAAATGATTTCTGCTTTTAGACCATAATTATCAAGCACTTTTTTCAAGTTTTTAATTAAAATCATTCCGTCTGTACCAATATCATCTAGTCTTCCTAAGAACGGGCTAATATAAGTCGCGCCAGCTTTTGCAGCCATTAATCCTTGGGAAACAGTGAAAATAAGCGTAACATTTGTTTTAATGCCTTCAGCTGTGAGGGTATGGACTGCTTTTAAACCTTCTTCCGTCATAGGAATTTTTACTACTACATTTGGCGCCCATTTTGCTAGAATTCGAGCTTCTTCTACCATTTTGTCTGCTTCGAGGCCGATAACTTCTGCGCTAACTGGGCCGTCTACGATAGAACAAATTTCTTTAATTACTTCTTCAAATGGTCGACCTTCTTTAGCGATGATGGTTGGGTTGGTTGTCACACCGTCCACTAAACCTAGTTCGCTAATTCGTTTTATTTCCGATACGCTTGCTGTGTCCAAGAAAAATTTCATTATTTACTCGCTCCATTCTCTCAGCTGAACTTTAAAGCTGAATACTTTATTTAATCGTATAACCGCCGTCGATAATAAGGTTTTCACCAGTAATAAGGCTCGCTGCGTCACTTACTAAAAAGAGGGCACATGCGGCAACTTCTTCTGGATAACCAAATCTACCGGCTGGAATTAATTTTTTCATATCTTCGCCAACTTGACCTGCCCAAGCTTTTTTGCCAAGTTCCGTCAAGATAACGGTTGGGGAAATCGCATTAACATTAATGTTGTAAGGCGCCCATTCCATTGCTAGCACTTGAGTCATTGAAACAATCGCAGCTTTACTAGCACAGTAGGCAACGTGTTTATCAAGTGCGATGACAGAAGCTTGAGAAGCCATATTAACGATTTTACCGCCACCAGTTGCAATCATTTCGCGACCGATAATTTGCGCCATTAGGAACGAACCTTTTAAGTTCAGTTCCATTGTTTTATCCCAGTATTCTTCTGGTAATTCTTCTGCTTTTTCGAGAAGTGCGACACCAGCTGAATTGGCTAAAATATCGATTTTTGGATAGACTTTTTTAATTTCGGCAACGACTTTTTCGATGTTTTCTTTCTTAGTAATGTCGACTTGAAGTGCGAGCGTTCTTGAAGGGTTAATTTGCGCTGCGACATCTTTTACATCTTCTTTAATATCAAGCAAGACAACATAAGCTCCTTTTTCGGAAAAAAGTTCTGCCATTGCTTTACCAATCCCGCTTGCTGCCCCAGTTACCACGGCTACTTTGTCTGTAATGTTAAAATCTTTATCAAAACCTTTAAAAGTCATTTTTCATTACCTCCAATAAATTTTTTATCTATTTTTTTGGTCGATTTCTTCCATTAAATCTACTTTTGCTTGGGAGCGTCCGCCCGAAAAGTCGCTATCCAGCCATGTATCAAGTAGAGATACGGCAAGGGATGGCCCTATTACTAGAGCTCCCATGGTCATAATATGTGCGTCGTTACTTTTTCTTGCACGTTCTGCTGAATACGAATCATGAATTTGTGCTGCGCGAATGCCGTGAATTTTGTTTGCTGTAATGGCCATTCCAATACCTGTACCGCAAATGAGAATCCCCCGGTCGAAATCGTTATTTTTTACTTCTAGCGCTACTTTTTCGGCAATGCTTGGATAAAGTACTTTTTCATCTTCAAAACTGCCGAAATCAGTGAACTCGATATTTTTCTCCTTTAAACGTGCGATCAGGGTTTGTTTTAATTCGTAACCCATTTCGTCACAACCAATTGCGATTTTCATACTAACTCATCCTTTCGCTTTGCTAACAATAGAAACAATGTCGGCAAAATTTTGCGGTTTATGGCCAAATCTTCCGACGAATAAACCATCGACATTTTTTTGACGGACAATTTCTGCGGCATTTTCTTTGCTGACCGAGCCACCGTAAATAATTCTTACGAGCGTTTCATCGCCGCCTAGTTCGCGAATAATTTCGCGCAAAGCTTGATGAGCGCTTTCGATGTAGTTTGTCTCAGCTGAAGACGCCTTTCCAATTGCCCATTCCGGTTCATAAGCCAGAACAACATTTTCCCACTGTGCTAAATTAATTGTCTGAAACAGCGCTTTGATTTGTTTTTTTAGCGCATGTTTTAATTCATTTGTATCATTCGCACGGATTTCTTCACCCACACAGACAACCGGAGTGATTTCTTCGTCCAGCGCAAGTTTAATTTTCTTCGCTATCTCACTAGTTTTCTCGTGAAAAAGGTTTTTGCGTTCTGCGTGACCAATTTCGACATAGTTCGCGTTTAGATCAATGATAGATTCCACCGAAAATTCACCAGTTAGCGGGCCGGATTTCTCCGGCGCCATATTTTGTGGACCAAAGCCAAATGATGTCCCCGCTAAAAGGTTGGCGGTCGTTTCGAGTGTGCCCATAGAAGGAAAGATAAACGTATCCACATCAGAAAAATTTTCAAGAAGAGGGATAGTCGCTTCTAACCATTCAGATGTCTGAGCCCGAGTGTTAATATAGTTTTTCATATTAATTCCAACTAAGGGTTTACGCATAAATCAGACCGCCTTTTTTAAATTTTCTAAAATGACATTCATTAACATCCAAGACGATTCAGAGCCAGGATCAAGATGGCCGATTGCTCGTTCGCCAAGTCTTAGTGCGCGACCTTTCTTAGCAATAAGTGGGATAGTGGACTGAGCGCCAGCATGCATAGCATCTACAAATGCGGAAAAAGTTTCGATTGGATCTGCATTTGTATCTCGATTTTGAAGAACTTCCACGCCAGGCAAGAAGGCATCCATCATCGTTTTATCACCAAGTTCGGCTTTTCCGCGATGTTGAACCGCAGCGGCCCCATTTATAATCATGCCGCAAAGCTCGTCGAAGTTAACCTCCGTTTTCCCAGGAACATCAGCGCCACATTTCATAAAGAAACTGCCATAAAGCGGGCCAGATGCGCCGCCAACTTTTCCAAGGAGAATCATTCCGGATTTTTTAAGTAAGGTTGCAATATCGGGAGAAACAGTGAGTAATTCGTCTAATTGTTTATTCACTTCACGAAAGCCAATGCTGAGATTGATTCCGTGATCGCCGTCTCCAATATCCGAGTCCAGTCCGGTTAAGTAATCACGTTCTTTTTCAATTAGCGCTCCCATGTCCTGTAAAACGTGGCCGAAAAAAGCGCTATCCATAACTAATTCGCTCATTTTTATTCCTCCAGTAGTAATTTAGTCCACTTTGAAATATGGTGTGTCGCACGGTGTATCTAAAAGATCTTTCAGTTCATCGTCTAAACGAACCAGTGTAATCGACATACCAATCATATCCATCGAAGTCGCGTAGTTCCCAACAAGTGGGCTATGAATGTGTACGCCTTTTTCTTTCAAAATTTCATCCACGCGGCGATAACAAATGTATTGGTCCATCACTGGTAAACCGCCAAGTCCATTGATAAGTACATGTACTTCTTCGCCAGCAGTTAATTTCATTTCTTCTATAAGATAGCCCATAATTTGATCGACTACTTTATCAGCTGGTTCGATGGAAGTACGTTTGATTCCTGGTTCACCATGAATCCCCATACCAACTTCCATTTCGCCTTCTTTCATTTCGAAAATAGCTTTACCAGTTACAGGAAGGGTAGAAGAAGAAAGCGCAACACCCATCGAGAATGTATTTGCATTAGCTTTTTCAGCGGCTTGTTTCACCGCATCTAGGTCAAGTCCTTTTGCTGCTGCAGATGCCGCTGCTTTAAATACAATTAAGTCACCAGCCACACCACGACGATCTTCTACATTTTCAGCAGAGTAAATATCATCTGTTACAAGCACTGTTTCAACGCGAATACCGTCATCCGCAGCCATTTCAGCGCCCATATCAAAGTTCATCACATCGCCAGCATAATTTCCGTACATATATAAACAACCTTTACCGCTATCAACGGCTTTTACCGCGTTATAACAAGGTTCTGGAGAAGGGGATGTATTAATATTACCGACTACCGCCGCATCCGCGAAATCTTTCCCAACATAACCAAGGAAAAGTGGTTCATGACCAGAACCGCCACCAACGATAATCCGCACACGAGGTTCTTCGCTCATTTGTTTGCTTACGATTACTCGCTTATCATTTTCTGCAAAATCTACGTATTTCCCTTGTGCCGCAACATAACCAGCTAACATTTCTTCTACTGCTTCATACCCATCATTCACTAAACGTCTCATTTTTCTTCCTCCTTCATATTTTTATAAGAATAGTGATAGTAAAAATCCGCCAAGCACGCCGCCAACAACAGCCGCTGCCAAATTGACTACCGATTTAGAAAATTTACCGCCTGTTAAAAGGGAAGCTGTGAATACACCAATACCAGCTGCAACCGCCATATCTACCCAAACTGTTCCAGATTGATAGATCATTGATTTTGGAATACCATGATTAATTGTCCAAACTGTACCAACGATAAATGCTGCTGCCATCCAACCTCCGATAGCACCCCATTCATCAACCATTTTTCCCCACATCATTCGAATAGCAAAAGGGAATAAAAAGCCACCTGCAATCGTTGCTAATGCAATACCAATGCTCATTATTTACACTCCTTTTTAGACTAATTGATTTTCGTTTAAACGCTCTTCTTCTTTAATATTCATGCCAGGTTCTGTTTTTTCTTGTTTTGCTTCATGTTTTCTTGCCATATCTTTTTCAATTGCTGCTGCTACGATTCCAGCTAAAACGGCTCCAATCGCAACAAGACCAATCGTTGGAAGCGAACTTACTAACTCGCCACCACCACGCATAAAGACATCACGCATAATTCCGCAAATCCCAATTCCGACAGCCATATCAACGAACGCTGCATCTTCATCATTTTCGATTAAACCAACATGGTGATTCATAAACCACATTGGCCCAATAATAATGAACGCTGCCAGATAACCTCCAAAAATACCATAATTCTCGGCAAGTGGAGTCCAAACACTCATAACAATCATACCTGCGATACAAAAACCAATCATTCCTCTAAAGAATTTCATAATAAACTCCTTTCGAAAATAGTATTGTCATGTAAAAATTAATTTACATTGTTCCCAGTTACAAAATTGCGTTTTATTACTTTTTTAATGCACATTTGTGAGTTCTTGTAGGATAGCTTCTTTGGATGGATTAACGAGAGATTGAACAGCAGCAGTAAATGCGCCTTCAACTAATGGGGCATCAATTATCGTTGTTTTTTCTAGAAGTTCAGTATCTAATAATTCAAGTGCTGTTTCGGCACTTAAGATAGCGCTTCCAATATCGCAAAAAATATAAATATGTTCAGAATTAGTGCAAGTCGCGATATTATCGGCTATCATGAGTGCATTTGTGCCAAGGCGCCCATCGCCAGTTCCGCCAGAAGAAATAATATGTACTGTATCTCCAACCATTTCAACAATCATTTCCTGGAGGCCTTCTGTGATTTTTTGACTGTGAGATACTAAAACAATACTTATCATTTGGTTGCTCCTTTCTGTTTTTAATTGTGTTTAGTTGCTATTTAAATCCTAACATACTTGTTTTTTATTGTAAAGTGTTATCTTTTGTTGTGTTTTATAAAATATATTTGTGTTTTGTTATTTTTTTGGGTAATATGTATATACATAAAGAAATCATTGATAGGTAAAAGGAGGGCGAGCAGATGTTTCCATTTGAAAGACAAAACAAAATTATTCATCTACTAGACCAAAATAACAAAATAACTGTACCAGAATTAAGTCGTATCTTGGATGTCTCGATTAGCACCATCCGAAATGATTTATCTGCGTTAGAAGAAAGCGGGATGATAAAAAAAGTACACGGGGGTGCGGTGCTTTTAAAAAGTGAAGAGAAATTTACTAATTTTAATGACCGAATTATTCGCAACATCGAAGAAAAAGAAGCGATTGCGAAAGAAGCGGCGACTTTAGTAAAAAACAACCAAACGATTATCCTTGACGCCAGTTCAACGGCGCTTGCACTAGCAAAAGAATTACATGGTTTTTCAAGACTGACTGTGATTACAAGCGGTCTTTATACGGCGATCGAACTAAAAGACAACCCGAATATTAGCGTCATTTTAACAGGCGGGATTGTAACAACGAATTCTTTCACGTTGGAAGGTATTCTTGGCGCAAATTTAATTGAAAATATCCACGCTGATTTATGTTTTATGTCAGCTAAAGGTTTTACAATGGAGGAAGGCTTAACCGATTTCAACATTTATGAAACCGAACTAAAACGACTTCTTGCAAAAAGAACCAATAAACTGGTTGCGCTTCTAGATCATACAAAAATGGGAGTAATCTCCACCGCAAGCATTACAGCAGCAGAAAACATCGATTTACTAATTACAGATAACAAGATAAATAAAGCATTATATAAAAAATTCCAAGATGCGGAACTTCCTGTCAAAATTGCGGAATAAAATAGAAATTGAAACTCTTTGGGCGACAATTGGTTCAAAGAGATTTTTTTTGATAGGAGATTGAAAATGGATTATATTATTACAACTGATTTACCAAATGCGGAGGAATTTGTTAAACTTCGAGTGGATGCTGGTCTTAGTTTTCGATCTATTGAAGTATCACGTCAGGCTCTGTTGAAGAGTGTGTATTTTGTGGGGTTACGTTCGAAAAGAGACGATGTACTTATTGGAATGGGACGGCTCATTGGTGATGGAATTATGTTTATCGTTTCTGATATAGCAGTACTTCCAGAATTTCAAGGTAAGGGTTATGGAAAACTAATTATGACCCATATTAAAAATTACATTGATTCGAATTTAGATAAAACTGCTTGTGTTACATTACTTGCCGATGTACCAGCAGATCGTTTATACAAACAATTTGGCTTTCGGGAGTCAGCACCAGCTTCAATCGGAATGATTTACCAAATGAAATGAAAACAGCTTGAGGGTGTCCTCGAGCTGTTTTTTATGTTTCTGCTGATAAGAAAATGGGAACTAGATACTATTAAACTTTTTTGTCAGGGGGAGCAAGATGAAATCTAAAGGGAGACTGTTTTTGTACGTTGTTTTGGCGTTGTCGATTGTTATTGGAACGAATGTATTTATAAAAATAGACGCATACGCAGCCGCTGCACCGCCAGCTGCAATCAACCAGATTTTTCCAGATGATGCTTTAGCGAAAGAAATTCAAACTGCACTCGGAAAGTCTAGTACAGCAGAGGTTGTCACACAAACAGATTTAGATACTATTAATTCATTAACCCTTACATCTAAAGGAATCAGCTCCATAGAAGGCATGAACTACTTGACCAATTTAGGAACTTTAATTTTATCAAGTAATCAAGTAAGCGATATTTCGCCACTGAAGGGATTAACTAATTTGACCATGCTTCAGTTAAGTGGAAATCCGATTAGCGACATTAGCGCACTTAGTAACTTAAAAAACTTACAAGCTCTAGATATTAACGACGCGCAAATCACTGACATCACGCCACTGAGCGGTTTAACAAATCTAAAGGGTTTAGGCTTATATAATAATCAGTTGGAGAACCTTAGTGGAGTAAATAATTTACAACAACTCCGCTCCTTAAATGTTAGTAATAATAAGCTTACAAACCTAGATGAGCTACAAACGCTAAGCAATTTAGGCGTTCTATATGCAAATGGAAACCAAATTAACAATCTTCAGGGGCTGAGTACTTTAAAAAATCTGTTCTTGCTTGATTTATCAACGAACCAAATTGTGGATACTACTCCACTCGCCGGCTTAACCAATGTACAAACATTATACTTATCAAACAATCAAATTAGTGATGTAACTGGTCTTTCGAGTTTAATAAATTTAGATTGGCTCGATATAAGTCAAAATAAAATTAGTAATATTAGACCTTTAAACAGTTTAACAAAGCTAACAATTATTCAAATGACCAATCAATTAATCGTAAACGAACCAATAAGTTTCGAAAGCACCATAACTATTCCTAATTTAATAAAAAACATTGCGGAACAAACGATTGATCCAGATACGATTAGCGATAGCGGTGTGTATGCGAATGGATCAGTTACGTGGAATTTACCTACTTATATTCCAAAAGTCAGCTATACTTTTATTGAACGTGATACGGTTGGGAATGCAACTGGTAATTTCAGTGGGACTGTAGAACAACCATTAGTGCAATATTTTAAAGCGACTTTCAATATTGACGGGCAAGAAACAACGGAAAATGTCGAAACAGGGACACTTTTACAAGAACCACCAACCCCAGTCAAAGAGGGTTATACATTTAACGGGTGGTATGATGCTGAAACAGGTGGAACAAAATGGGACTTTACAGCCGATACGATGCCAGCAAATGATATAACCTTGTATGCCCAGTTTAGTATTAATAGTTATACCGCGACTTTTGATGCAGATGGCGTCACTTCTACTCAAACGGTAGACTATCAAGGTTTACTAGAAGAGCCACCAGCACCAACTAAGGATGGTTATACATTTAAAGGTTGGTATGATGCCAAAACTGGTGGAACAAAATGGGACTTCACAAACAATCAAATGCCAGCGAAAGATATAACCTTGTATGCCCAGTTTAGTATTAATAGTTATACCGCAACTTTTGATGTAGATGGCGTTATTTCTACTCAAACGGTAGATTATCAAGGTTTACTAGAAGAGCCACCAGCACCAACTAAGGATGGTTATACATTTAAAGGTTGGTATGATGCCAAATCTGGCGGAACAAAATGGGATTTCGCAAACAATCAAATGCCAGCGAAAGACATAATCTTGTATGCCCAGTTTAGTAAAGATGCAGCTTCTGGTGGGGACGGTGGAGGAACCGATGAAGGCGGAGGCAACTCTGAAAATAGTACAGATGGAACTACTAATACGGATACTATAAACCACATCGTACTACCAGCAACAGGAGATCATCGTGTACTTTTTCCAATTTTTATTGGGACATTTCTTACGGGTTTAGCACTCTTTACACTTAGAAGAAAATAAATGAAAAAGCAGCTGCATGACGCAGCTGCTTTTTTTGAAACTTATTTTTTCAATTCTCGTTCCATCTGCAAACGTTGTACTTTCATTGTTGCAGTGCGCGGAATCTCATCATATTTCATCACAATTGGCTCATTCATATGTGGTAGATCAGAAACTGCGTCCCACCATGCATCCCAGTTCATTTCTTTATCATCATGAACAGCGATAATTGGTTGCGGGCTGCCGTTTTCACCACGGATAATAACGACTTCATCGAGGAAAGTAAGCGTATCAAGCAGTTTATCTTCAATCGCAAGTGTGCTATCGATCGTTTCGACTAAATCAACTTGACGATCTTGCAAGAATAAGCGGCCTTGCTCATCTTTCATACCGTAGTCACCGCTGTCCCACCAAGGTCCATACACATTTTCTTCAAAACGAGCTTCTTCTTTGTAATAAGTAAGGGCGCGACCTTTAGACAGCATTTGGATATTACCGCTAACTCCGGGTGCAACTGGATTACCGTCTTGGTCCACAATCCGAACCTCGGTTAAACCTGGTACACCAATTCCCATATCACGCGCATTTAACGTTTCGATGGATTGCAGTGTATGGCCACGTAAAATCATTGGACCACATTCACTTTGCCCATAAATTTGTAAGAAAATTGGTTTTTTATATTCAGAAGTACGAAGGAAAACCGCCATTGTTTCTTTGTTAATCGCATCAAATGTAGAATGATAAAATTTAATGCTTTGGAAAACATCTGGTTTTTCACGAGCAAGCGATGCCCATTGAACAAAATGATTTGGATGCGTTTCGAGTACATACGGTTTGTATTCGCGTAGCACTTTTTCGACATTTGCTTTAGACGGGTTGGCAATTGGCAGAAGTGGGAAACCAAGCGACATCAAGGACGAAACACCAATGTTAAAACGAGAATGTACTGGTGAGATATGGAAAGCTACAAGCCCTCTTGGTTTGATGAAATTAAGAATACGTCGTTGGTATTTCGTTCTCCAACCCATCGAATTCGCAGAGTGAGCGATTAATTTTGGCACACCAGTTGTTCCAGAAGTGTGAGTCATATAAGCAATCATATCTTTTGGTAATTCCTCTTGCTCACAAGTATAGCCGTCTAATGGCGCTTTGAACAATTGTTCAGCATTGATCAATCTTGAGTCCGGCAAATTGTTTAACTGATGGCTTTTCTCAGAAGTCTCAGAATCAAAAAGCAACCAGGGTTGATCAAGGCGATTAACAAAAATATCAATAGTGGATGCTGGAAGATGAGGCGAAACCATAATTGGCACAGCACCAATATAAGAAATCGCAACTGCTAAAATATAAGAATCAAATTTGGCAGATTTATAAACGATTACTTTTTCTTCTTTACGCACACCGAATCTATGTAGATGAGCTGCTTTTTGGATGATAGCTTCTTCGCATTTTTTGTAAGTGGTGTGAAGACCTAATTCAGGAAAAGTAACAAGTTCTTCATCAAAATGGATTGGCATTTCTGGATAGCGTTCAGCAGATTTTTTGAAGTTGGTATAGAGATTAAGCGGTTCATACTTTTTTATCGTCATATGGCGATGCTCCTTTAATATTTGATGTTGTTATTATATCACTTTGTCGAAATAATGAGGAGTGGTTACTAAAAACATTTTCGTCATTTTAAAAAAATCTGTAAATTGCTTGTTTTCTTAATTCAAGAAATCCTACAGATACCCTATAAAGAAATCTCAATTAATGATATAATATGTTAATATAATCACAAACTGTTTGGCAGAAGGAAAATTTTTAAAAAAAGTGGAGGTACAAAAAATGAAAAAAAGGATAGCTACAACTCTCATCATGCTACTATCACTTGCATTAATCATCGCAGGTTGTGGCAGTAACAACACAAGTAAAAGTGACTCGGCGAAAACGAAAGAAAAAGAAAAAACAGAAGTAACATCAGGGGCGTCAAAAACAAGTTATACAGACCCATCTGAATTAAAAGATAAATACGATATTGTTATCGTTGGTGCAGGTGGCGCGGGAATGTCAGCAGCACTAGAAGCAAAATCTAAAGGGATGAACCCAGTAATTCTTGAAAAAATGCCACTTGCAGGCGGAAACACAATGAAAGCCTCTTCTGGTATGAATGCATCTGAAACTAAATTCCAAAAAGAACAAGGAATTAATGATAGCAATGACAAGTTTTATGAAGAAACATTAAAAGGCGGTCACGGAACAAACGATAAAGCAATGCTTCGTTTCTTCGTAGATAACTCCGCTAGTGCAATTGATTGGTTAGACTCTATGGATATTAAATTAAACAACTTAACTATCACAGGCGGAATGAGCGAAAAACGTACCCACCGTCCTGAAGATGGCTCAGCAGTTGGTAAATACTTAGTAGACGGTTTACTAAAAAATGTACAAGAACAAAAAATTCCAGTCTTCGTTAATGCAGATGTAAAAGAAATTACACAAAAAGACGGAAAAGTAACTGGTGTTAAAGTAAAATTAAACAATAAAGACGAAAAAACAATTAGCTCGAACGCAGTAGTTGTAACAACTGGTGGTTACGGCGCTAATAAAGATATGATTGAAAAAGAACGTCCAGACTTAAAAGGATACGTAACAACGAACCAAGAAGGAAGTACTGGCGACGGTATTAAAATGATTGAAAAACTTGGCGGGACAACAGTAGATATGGACCAAATCCAAGTTCACCCAACAGTTCAACAAGATAAGTCTTACCTTATCGGTGAAGCTGTCCGCGGTGAAGGTGCGATTTTAGTTTCTCAAGAAGGTAAACGTTTTGGAAACGAACTAGATACACGTGATAACGTAACTGCTTCCATCAATAAATTACCAGAAAAATCCGCATACCTAATATTCGATTCAGGCGTAAAAGATCGCGTAAAAGCTATCGCGCAATACGAAGAAATGGGCTTTGTTGAAGAAGGTAAAACAATTGATGAATTAGCTAGCAAAATCAATGTTCCAAAAGAAGAACTAACGAAAACATTAGACACTTGGAATGCAAGCGTTAAAAACAAAAAAGACGAAGCATTTGGTAGAACAACCGCAATGGATAATGATTTATCCAAAGCTCCATACTACGCAATCAAAATCGGCCCAGGAATTCATTACACAATGGGTGGCGTAAAAATCAATACAAATACAGAAGTTTTAGATAAAGACGGTAAACCAATCACAGGACTATTTGCTGCAGGCGAAGTAACTGGTGGCTTACACGGGGAAAACCGTATCGGTGGGAACTCTGTCGCTGAAATCATTATTTTTGGACGTCAAGCTGGCGATAAATCAGCAGAATTTGTAAAAGCGAAGTAAAAATTTCTTAACCAATAGTTATGTGATTACTTAAAAATAAAAACTTGCTAAGACGCTTAAAATAGACGTTTTAGCAAGTTTTTTTATTGGCTAAGTAAAGCGTTAGTGTAGTACTATGGATAGGAGCTAATACTAATTTTAAATCATTAGTTTTTAATAAGGAGGAAATAATATGTTGAAAATGGGTTTTATCGGAAATGGGAAAAGCACGAATAGATACCATTTACCGTTTATTTTAGAGCGCGATAATATTGAAGTGAAGACAATTTATAATCGAAATCCCAAAACAGCCACATGGGACAAAATCGAAGGGGTACATTATACAACAGATTTAGATGAGCTATTAAAAGACCCTGAAATAAAGCTAATTACCATTTCAACTACACAAAGCTCTCATTTTGAATATGCAAAAATGGTCTTGGAAAATGGCAAAAACGTACTTGTCGAAAAACCATTTATGATGACTTACGACGAAGCTAAAGAAATATTCGAACTAGCTAAAGAACGCGGTTTACTAGTACAATGCTACCAAAATCGTCGTTTCGATTCTGATTTCCTCACAGCACAAAAAGTGATTGAAAGCGGAAAATTAGGCGATTTATTGGAAGTGGAAATGCATTATGACTATTTCCGTCCAGAAATCCCAGAATCCGTCCATGAATTTAAATTCTACGATAGCTATCTTTATGGTCACGGCTGCCACACGATTGATCAAGTTTTATCTTATTTCGGAAAACCAGACGACATTCACTACGATGTGCGCCAACTGCTCGGCGAAGGACGAATGAACGATTATTTCGACCTTGATTTATATTATGGCGTAACAAAAGTTTCTGTAAAATCAAGCTACTTCCGCATAAAAGCCCGTCCAAGCTTTGTCCTATACGGCAAAAAAGGCATGTTTACAAAGGAAACAAAAGACCGCCAAGAAGAACATTTAAAACTCTTTTATATGCCAAGTAATCCGGATTTCGGGATTGACTTACCAGAACACTACGGCACCCTAACGTATGTCGATGAAGCAGGAGTTTGGCACGAGGAAAAAGTTATTTCCGAAGTTGGCGATTATGGTCGCGTTTATGATGATTTATACGAAGCGATTATTAATGGAAAACCTAAACAAGTAACTGACGAAGAAACCTTACTACAAATGGAGATTTTGGAAAAAGGCGTCGAAGCTTGTAAATAAAAAATGTCCGCGAGAGGAATCTTGCGGCATTTTTTTAGATAAAAATGATTGATTTCGTTCAAATAAACCGTCAAAACAACCGTAAAAATGAACTTTTTGCATAATACACCCATAATATTGAATGAAGTCGTTCAGCATGATATAGTGTAATCAAACAAGTGAAGCGCTTACTTTGTTGAGAGAGGATGTGGATTATGAATATATCGAATTTAATTAATGAAGACCGAATTATTTTTGATAATCGTATTCAAACAAAACAATTATTATTTGAAAAAGCAGCAGAAGTACTAGGTGAAGAAGGGTCTATAACAAATCCAAAAAAATTTATACGTGACTTATATAAACGAGAAGAAGAAACTTCCACTGGAATTGAAGATGGTTTTGGCATCCCTCATGCAAAAAGTAAATATGTAAAAGAACCATTGATTGTTTTTGTTCATTCTGGCATTATAACTGATTATTTTGGATTAGATGATTCACCGATTGAATGTAGTTTTCTTATTGGCGTTCCGAAAAAAGCCACAGACGTCCATTTGCAAATATTAAGTGAACTATCAAGGAAGTTAATGAACGAGGAATTTCGCGAAAAATTAAAAAATTCAAAAAACGAAACTGAAATTATAACAATTTTATCGAACTAAGGAGGCGTTTCACATGAAAATAGTTGGTGTTACTGCTTGTCCCACTGGTATTGCTCATACGTATATGTCTGCCGAGAAATTAACTATAACGGCAGAAGCGCTTGGTTACGAAGTGAAAATCGAGACACAAGGAGCAAAAGTAGAAAATGTTTTAACAAAAGAAGACATCGCGACTGCTGATTATGTCATTTTAGCAGTGGATAAAGAAATAGATACATCAAGGTTCGCTGGAAAGAAAGTTAAAAAAGTATCCACTTCCAGAGCGATTAAAGAGGCTGATGTGGTTATTGAAGAAACTATTTCAGGCAAAGGGTTAATCAATTTGGAGGTGAAAAGTTCGGATGTAAGCTCTGAACAACCTTCAAAAGCAAGTTTATACAATCACTTTATGAATGGTGTTAACTATATGTTGCCATTTGTTATAGCTGGCGGGATTTTAATTGCCATTAGTTTTGCTTTTGGGATTGATGCCTCAAACCCTGACTCTGATTCGTATAACGCACTTGCAGCTGCATTTTCTAAAATTGGTGGGGATACTGCGTTTGGTTTAATGGTTCCAGCACTTGCAGCAGGGATAGCGGTTTCTGTTGCTGGTCGAGCAGGATTTGCGCCTGGGCTTGTCGCAGGGACACTGGCGACTGTTGGTGGATCAGGATTTCTAGGCGGTATGATTGGTGGTATTTTGGCTGGTTACGTGGCGCATTTCTTTGCTAATAAAGTCAATGTCACTAAATCACTTGCTTCGATTTATCAGTTGATTGTTGTACCACTTTTAGGGATTACGATTGTTGGTTTGGCCATGGTATTTATTATTGATACACCAATCGCTTGGGTTTTAAATGCGCTCACGAGTTGGTTAAATGGACTTGGTGAGACATCCGGCGTTGTGTTTGGTCTACTCATTGGTGTGATGATGGCAGCAGATATGGGAGGTCCAATCAATAAATCTATTTCAACCTTTTCAATTGGGTTAATGTCAGCAGGTGTAACGGCGCCGATTGCGGCTTGTATGGCTGCCGGAATGGTTCCACCACTTGGATTAGCACTCGCAACATTATTATTTAAAAACAAATTTACAAAAGAAGAAAAAACAGCGGGGAATTCTTGTTGGGTGTTAGGTGCATCCTATATTACTGAAGGAGCAATTCCTTTCGCGGTTGCTGATCCGCTTCGGGTTATCCCGAGTTTGATGTTAGGTTCTGCAACAGCGGCTGCAATCTCGATGGGAGCAGGTGTTACTTCGATGGCGCCTCACGGTGGAATTTGGGTAATGTTCATTCCAAACGTTATTAACCATCTATTTATCTACTTACTAGCAATTGCAGCAGGTACAGTCGTGACAGCAATTTCTGTCGGACTATTAAAAACCCCATTAAACAAGCGAAAAAATAAAGAGGAGATGATATAATGTTATATACAATGAAAGATCTTTTAGCAGTAGGAAAAGAACATCAATTTGCAGTACCAGCATTTAATATCTGTAGTTTTGATATGTTAAAGGCGATAATGGAAGAAGTGGAGGCAAATAATGCTCCTGTAATTTTAGAAATTCATCCAGATGAAATAGAATATCTCGGTAATAACTTTGTTGCAACAGTAAGAGAATACGCGCATAGAAGTAAGGTGCCGGTCGTTATTCATATGGATCACGGTGGAACAATTAAAGATGTGATGCGGGCTATTAGAAATGGCTATACTTCCGTCATGATTGACGCTTCAAGAGCCAGTTATGAAGAGAATGTCGCTTTGACAAAACAAGTGGTTGAACTTGCGCATAAAGTCGGTGTTTCTGTTGAAGCGGAACTTGGAACAATCGGGAACAATGGTTCAGCAGAAGGCGGGGCGGATACCATCATATATACTGACCCTGACCAAGCAGAAGATTTCGTACAGAGAACTGGCATTGATACGTTGGCCGTAGCGATTGGAACGGCGCATGGTTTATACCCTAAAGATAAAAAACCAGAACTGAATATGCCTCTTTTAAAAGAATTAAATAAACGCTTGGATATTCCGTTTGTACTTCATGGTGGTTCAGGAAATCCAGATAAAGAAGTCAGTGAATCAGTACAATACGGCGTTAGGAAAGTAAATCTTAGTTCAGATCTGAAAAGCGTGTTTTTTGAAGAAGTTCGCCGAGTTTTAGTAGATAATCCTGCGATGTATGAACCAAATCAAGTGTATCCATCAGCTAATGAAAAAGTAAAAGAAGTTGTAAGACATAAATTACACATTTTAAATACTACTGGTCAAGCAGATAAATACTAATAAGAAGGGTAGAAGCGCTAGTTATAGTGCTTTTGCCCTTTAAGGAGTGGAGGAACATGTTAAGCACAGCGAAGGAACGGCAACTAAAAATCGTTAACCGGCTAAAAGTGGAACAATTTATGCGGATTATTGATTTAGTGGAGCTTGTCAACTACAGCGAAGCCACTGTTAAACGGGATTTAGTAGAATTGGAAAAAGAAGGACTTGTGAGACGAACAAGAGGCGGCGCAATGATTATCGATAATAAAAAAATCGATTTGCCTTATTTAATGAAAATGAACGAGCGAAGTAATGAAACGAGTAAAATAAGAATTGCCGATATTGCAAAATCACTGATTCGCGATGATATGGTGATTTTCTTAGACTCGAGCTCAACCTCACTGCATTTAATCGACGTTTTAAGTAAATTTGATGGCCTGCAAATTATTACTAATGGCGTCATGACGGCTTCCATGCTATCAGAATTTACAAATGCAAGAGTTAGTATTTTAGGAGGCTCGATTTTAACGAAGCGATATACGGTGAACGGCGCAAAAGCATACAATGATGCCCTAACTTATAATGCAGATATTGCTTTTGTTTCATGCCGCGGGATCGACTATGACAAAGGCGCAACAGAAACACATGAAGGTGAAGCGCTCATCAAACAAGCTTTCAGGCGCCAGTCAAGTTCGCTCGTTTTACTTGTTACAGAAGAAAAAGTAGGACACAAATTTATGCACCAAAGTTTAGCATGTCATGATATTGACTATTTAATTACGGACTTCAAACTGGACCCAGATGTAGAGGAACAGTTCAAAACCCATCAAATTACTTGTTTGTATTAATTGAAAAATGCCTTGAAATCCACATCCGATTTCAAGGCATTTTTTTCGTTTTCATTTCCTTATCCATTCGCCGCACAGTAAAGCCAGACACAACAATGCTAATTTCATACAGCCCAATGAGCGGAATAGTAATCATCAAATGCGATAAGATTTCTGGTGGGGCGATGAATGCAGCGATAATCAATAAGCAGAAGTAAGCATATTTCCGTGAGCGCCGCATTCCATTTGGTGTTATCAGTGACAACCTCGTTAACAGCATAATTACCATCGGAAGTTCAAATAATACACCGAATGAAAGCACAATTTGTAGTAAAAATTGAAAATAAGTTGCGAGGCCAATCGTCGTTTCAACGCCAAGTTCGGCCGCGAATTGGAACATAAATTTTAAAATAAATGGAAAAGTAATTACATAAGAAAAAACGACACCACATAAAAAAAGTAAAAAAGTAATCGGAATATAGCGCAGGGTAATTCGTTGTTCGGATGCATGTAAGCCGGGTTTTACGAAGGCCCATAATTGATATAAAATAACCGGAAATACTAAAATAAGCCCGATAATAAATGCCATTTCAATATAGATTTGAAAAGCATCTGTCACTTTAAAAACGTGTAGAATAACTTCTTTTGGTAAGTCATCTTTTTGGAGAAATAAAATTAACGGCTTGGAAACGAAAAGCCCCACAAAGAAAGCGAGAAAAAAGGATAGAAGTATGATTAATAATCTGGTTCGCAATTCTTTCAGGTGTCCAGTGAGGCTCATGGAAACTTCAGTCACGGGCGTGAATCTTCTTTTTTAGTTTCTTCTTTTGAATCATCCATCATGCCTTTTGTCGCATTTTTGAATTCGCGAAGAGTGTCTCCAGCAGCTCTACCAAGCTCTGGCAGTTTTTTTGGTCCGAAAATCACAAGGGCAGCTCCGACAATTAAAGCGATACTTCCTGGTCCGATCATTTCGATTTCCTCCATTCATTAGTTGAAAATGATAATCATTATCAACTAATTCTAAATCGAAACCTACTGGATGTCAATCTGTTTTTCCGTTAGCAAGTTTAGTGATTACTTCTTCATCGCGAACGAGAATAGCTTCATGATTGCTAATCGGATATATTTTTAAACTTTTAGTATAGTCAGCAACTATTTTTTGCGTTATTTTTTTAAACGGAATGTTGTTGTAGTGCGGGAGTGTGCAGAAATCGACTAAGTTTAAGGCATCGTAGTTTGTTAATTGTTCGGCTTTTTTGGGGCTGTCCATCGATTGAATGTACGCAATATTAGGTGAGGTGATAACTGCTCCGGCTGATTCACCGATGTATAATTTTCCAGCAGCAATTTCTTCTAAAATTAGTTTATCTGCCCCAGTTCGCTTTAATTCCTGTAACAAAAAGAAGGTATTGCCTCCAGTAACATAAATAAAATCATTTTTTCTGAGTGTCGCAGCAATGTGGTCTAAACTTTCTGTAGCAACATCGAGTTCTACGACGAATAACCCCAACTTCTCCAGTGCTTTCTTACCAGCTTCTACATAAAAAACTACTTCTTCGACTGTGCTAGCGGTCGGGATAAAAGTAACGGTTTTTCCTTGGAGATTGCTTTCAAATTCAGTAAATAATGGCACAACATCTTTAAAAGACGAGGTTAAAAATAAGTTTTTCATCATTCTAGCTCCTTTGGTTTGGTTTCTAGTTATAGTATAATATTAAAAGGTATCAAATAGTGACACCTTTTAATATTGAAAAAAGAAAAGAGATGGCGATGAATAAATCAGAACGACTAAATGATATGATGTTGTTTTTAAATGATAAAAATACGTTTCAATTAAGCGAGATAATGGCAAAATATGGCGTTTCTCGTAGTACTGCCATTCGAGATATAAAGTCTTTGGAAGAAATAGGTATGCCGATATATTCGGAACGGGGACGAAATGGTCATTATCAGGTGCTTCGTAACAGGCTACTTTCACCGATTGTCTTTAATATCGATGAGGTATTTGCGCTTTATTTTTCGATGCTTACGTTAAAGGCTTATGAAACGACACCTTTTCATTTAAGTGTGGAAAAATTAAAAACGAAATTTGAACATTGTCTTTCAGCTGAAAAAATCGAAATGCTTCGAAAAACAGAAGAAGTATTTAGTCTCGGCTATATAAAGCATAATAATCAATGTGAATTTCTAGATATTATTTTGCAATTTACGATGGAAGAGAAAGTGTGTCAGATTAATTATGATAAAAATGGGACTGAAAAAACGTATATTGTTCAATTTTATAATATATCTTCGGAGTACGGGCAATGGTATGTGACGAGCTACAACTTTAAGGATAAACGGATGCAGGTATTTCGCTGTGATAGAATTGTTGGGCTAAAAGAAAGTGATGCTTTTGAAGCCAAAAAATTAGTGGATTTTAAAAGAGCAGCCGAAAATTTTTATAAGAAAGAAGATGCAACTAATTTTGAAGTGGAAATTGCTTCAAATGGTGTTGATTTATTTTTTAAAGAAAATTATCCATCAATGAAGCTTCGACAAGAGCAAGGGAAAAATTTTATTCGTGGCTATTATAATAAAGGAGAAGAACGATTTATTATTAATTATTTACTAGGTTATGGCGATAAAATAATAGCCATTCAGCCAGATTCATTACGCGAAATGCTACTAAATGAGCTTGGTTCCTTGCAAAATCACTTTTTAAAATTATCGTTATAAAAAACTTCGATTTCATTATCGGAGTTTTTTTATTTGGATGAAAACATGAAAAAATTTATTGACTTTTTTGAACATGGAGAATATGATAATGATAATCATTTTCAATTAGAAAGAGAGGTGGTTTGTGTATGGGGCAAAAGCTTCTAGGCCGATTTATGTTGCTATTAAGCGTTTTAGCAGTGGTTTTGACTATCAATTTTAGTGAAACCTTTGCTGCAGAAAAGCCGAATATTGATAAACCGGTCAAAGCATTAGAGCAAACTGAAACGGCAGTGGAAGCCCTTGATTATCCTAAAGCGAAGGAAGCTTTTCAAGAAGATAAATTATGGTGGTCAGAAAATAAACAAGTTGTTAAAGAAAAATCATATGACTTGGCCGGCCAGATAGATCGGCAAATTGCGGAAATATCGCTTGGAATTTTAAATAGTGATAAACAGCAAGCGATGGATGGGATCACTTCACTTCATAATTTGCTCAAGACCTATCAAGAGGGTACATATACGGATAACGAAGGCAATACAAACATTACTCTATCAAGCTATATTGCAAAACTGACTGCGACAAAGAAGCTGATAGATGAGAAAGAATGGGCAAAAGCATCAACCCAAATTCAAGACTTAAAAACAGAGTGGCTTGCGGTGGAAGGTGATGTGGTCAGTCAATCGCAAGCAGCTTACGATAATACCGAGCGCGATTTAATGTTGCTTGATGCGTATATTAATGATCCTACTAAACAAGCCAAAACAGCAGATGTTCTAGATGGGATGACGGAGGAGTTAAAACCTTTTGCAGATGTGACTTACACTTGGTTCGATGCTGCGCTAATCCCATTTCGAGAAGGACTTGAAGCACTGTTGATTATCGCGACACTTCTTACTTATACAAAAAGAACGAAGACACGCGCGGCGAAAAGATGGATTATCGGCGGGACTGCAGCTGGTTTGGTGGTTAGTTTGGCGCTTGGCATGGTCGTGGCGTTTTGGCTATCAGCGCTTGCCTTTGGAGATAATAATAATTTAATTAATGGTTGGGCTGGGCTGATTGCGAGTATTATGATGCTCTATGTCAGCTACTGGTTACATCGAAATTCAGATATTACTCGTTGGAATAACTACATGGAAGGAAAAAGTAATCAAGCACTCTCCAATGGAAAAATGATTTCCTTTGCATTTTTAGCATTTTTAGCGATTTTGCGGGAAGGTTTAGAAACGGTTGTTTTTCTAATTGGCATGGTTGGGCGGACGTCGAATTTTGAGCTGTTAATGGGAATTTTGGCGGGACTTGGTGTGTTGCTTATTATTGCTTTTGTGATGTTGCGATATAGCGTACATATCCCTGTGAAGCCATTCTTTATGATTTCTAGCGCGATTGTGTTTTACTTATGCTTTAAATTTATGGGGTCAGGAATTCACAGTTTGCAACTTGCTGGAGTCATTCCAACATCAGTAGAAGATTACTTGCCATCTATTCCAGCGCTAAGTATTTACCCATCTTGGTATAGCTTTTTACCACAAGTATTACTCGTTATTTTTGGATTAATTATTTTAATAAAACAACAAATTAAAAAAAGAGCGGATTCTAAAAAGGAATTCGCACAAGGGGGAAAATCATGAAAAAATGGATTATTGTTATGTTGACTATTTTAACAGCAGTATTGGTTGTTGGTTGCGGTGGAACAGGTACAGAAGATAAGGCAGAAACAAAAAAGGAAACAACAAAAGAAAGTAAACAAGCAAATGCGGTCAAAAAAGAAGTAAAAGAAATGAAATCAAACTTGGATGACGTGAAAAAAGCCATTGCGGACACAGACAAGAGCGCGCTTCAATCTAGTGCAGCTGAACTACATAAACATTGGTTAGAATTTGAAAACAACGTCCGTGACTTGTATCCATTACAATATACAGATGTCGAAAAATATGAAACACCAATTTTCTATGAATCAAAAAATGATAGCCCGAATTTTGATAAATTAAATGACAATGCGACTGGACTTGACGCGTCGCTAGATACACTTGCAAAAGCCAAAGAAACAAAAGCAAAAACTTCCGAAGTGCTTGATAAAGCGGTAGATAATTATTATAAATACGTAACAGATCAAGTAGATGAATTCGTTGCACAAACTGAAATCTTCACGAATGCTGTGAAATCTGGTGATATTGAAAAAGCAAAAGCTACCTATGTTTCGCCACGCTTGAATTATGAACGCATTGAACCAATTGCAGAAAGCTTTGGCGACCTAGATCCAAAAATCGATGCACGTATTAACGATGTGGAAAATGAAGCAGACTGGACTGGTTTTCACGTTATTGAACGCGCGCTTTGGGAAAAGAAATCACTTGAAGGCATGGATGTTTACGCGGATAAACTTTTAACAGATGCAAAGGCGCTTCAAGCGGAAGTGAAAAACTTGAAATTAGAGCCAAAACCAATGGTCGCAGGTGCGATGGAATTACTGAATGAAGCCGCAACAACGAAGATTACTGGGGAAGAAGAAGCGTACTCTCACACGGATTTAGACGATTTAAATGCGAATGTGGAAGGTTCAAAAGTAGTCTACCAAGCGATTATTCCAGCTTTAAATGCTCAAGATAAAGACTTAGCTGACCAAATTGATGCTGCTTTCAACAAAATGGAAGACACATTAGCGAACTACAAAAATGGTGATTCATTCGTACTCTATACAACGCTTACGAAAGACCAAATTCGTGAAATCAGTGACCAATTGAGCCATCTTTCCGAATTAATGGCACAAACAGGTAAAATTTTCTAAGCATAGAAAGGAAAACGATGACAGATAAGAAGAGCGATAATCAGACGGAAAAGATAGAAGCCAAGGAAAACAAAGGAATGACTCGGCGTGAAATGCTAAAACTTTCTGCTGTAGCTGGGACCGGTATTGCCGTTGGGGCAACTGGTCTGGGCACGATTTTAAATGTGGTGGATCATGTGGATAAGGCGCTCACTCCGAAAGAAAAAGCAGAAACAGGTGTGCCATTTTATGCGACAAATCAAGCGGGAATTATCACTGCGCAACAAACCTATTGTTACATCGCCAGTTTTGATATTCAAACCGATTCACGTCAAATTTTGAAAGATTTATTTGGAAAATGGACAAAATTTGCGGATTTAACGGCAAGTGGCGGGGTTCTGCGCGATGTGGATAATGACATGTTACCGCCGAACGATACCGGGGAAGCTGATGGGTTAGGAATTTCTAACTTCACAGTGACACTAGGTTATGGTCCGACTTTTTTTGAAAAAGATGGCAAAGATCGATTTGGTGTAAGGGCGAAAAAGCCGAAGTATCTAGAAAAAATTCCACATATGGCGCATGATAGTTTGGATGAAGCTTATTCTGATGGTGATCTTTGTATCCAAGTGTGCGCTGATGATCAGCAAGTCGCTTTCCACGGAATTCGTAATTTTATTCGTTTAGCGAGCGGTGTTGCTGTAGTTCGCTGGATTGAAGAAGGTTTCTTGAGTGCGCCAAAAAACGAGACGCCACGCAATCTATTTGGCTTTAAAGATGGAACAGCAAACGTTGACCATGACTCAAACAAAGGCTACAAAGACGTCGTTTGGGCAGAAAATGATGAACCAGAATGGATGCGAAACGGCAGCTATCTTGGCTACCGCAAAATCCAAATGCTCATCGAAATCTGGGATCGTTCATCCTTGCTTGACCAAGAAGACACATTCGGTCGGAAAAAAGCATCTGGTGCACCGTATCATAAAAAACATGAACACGATAAAGTCGATCCAAGCAAACTGCCGGCTGATTCTCACGTGCGCCTAGCCAAAGACACGAAGCAACAAATGCACCGTCGCGCGTATTCGTACACAAACGGTATTGATAAAAGCACGGGAACGATTGATGCTGGATTACTATTTATCTGCTTCACCCAAAATCCGTCCAAACAATTTCTGCCAATGCTAAGTATCATGGGAAAAATGGATAAATTAAACGAATATACTGTCCCAATTGGAAGCGCGATGTTTGCTTGCCAAGGCGGACTTGCTCCGGGAGAAATTTTTGGAGAAAAACTACTGTAGTCTAAGGTTCGCGAGCCTTAGACTTTTTTTGTATAATGAAGGTAAGTCAGTGATTAGAAGGAGCCGATTTTATTGGAGGAATGGGATTTATTAAATGTGGAACGTGAACTAACAGGGAAAACACATATCCGCGGTGAAAAACTAGCACCCGGAGAGCTTCATTTGGTTGTTCACGTATGTATTTTTAACGAAAAAGGGCAACTTTTAATCCAAAAGCGTCAAAAAGATAAAGAAGGTTGGCCGAATTATTGGGATCTTTCTGCGGCCGGATCTGCACTAAAAGGCGAAACAAGTCGACAAGCTGCTGAACGAGAAGTGAAAGAAGAACTAGGCATGACAATTGATTTAAGTAACACCCGTGCCAAATTCAGTTACCATTTTGAGGCAGGATTTGATGATTATTGGTTTATTACGAAAGACGTTGAACTAAGCGATTTAACATTACAAACAGAAGAAGTAGCAGATGTCCGTTTTGTCACCAAAGAAGAGTTAGAAGCATTAAGAAGTTCGGGCGAATTCATTCCTTATTTCTTTTTAAATCAACTTTTTGAACTTAAAAACGCCACAACTATTCACTTTTAACGAATATAGCTAAATTTCCACTTAACAAATTCGTTTCCTACACTTATAATAGTACAGAGACATGAGAAAAACTCCAATTAGAAAGCGAGTGGTAATATGGGCCGTAAATGGGCAAATATTAAAGAGAAAAAAGCGTCAAAAGATAAAACAAATAGTCGTATCTATGCGAAATTTGGAATTGAAATATATGTAGCGGCTAAATCAGGCGACCCAGATCCACATTCCAACCAAAAATTACGTTTTGTTATTGAACGTGCAAAAACATACAATGTGCCAAAACATATTATTGACCGTGCAATCGAAAAAGCGAAAGGCACTGGTGATGAAACGTATTCAGAACTGCGCTATGAAGGCTTTGGTCCAAACGGCTCGATGATTATCGTTGACGCACTGACAAATAATGTGAATCGTACAGCATCCGATGTTCGCGCAGCTTATAGCAAAAACGGCGGAAACATGGGCGTTAGTGGCTCTGTTGCGTATATGTTTGATAATACAGCTATTTTTGGTGTCGAAGGAAAAGACGCAGATGAGCTATTGGAACTTTTAATGGAAGCGGATATTGATGTTCGTGACATTTTAGACGAAGATGACCAAGCGATTATTTATGCAGAACCAGAAGATTTCCACAAAGTACAAGAAGGTTTGAAAGCGGCTGGAATTGAAGAATTTACAGTAGCAGAAATCGAAATGATTCCTCAAAACGATATTCAATTATCAGGTGAGGATTTAGAAAAATTCGAGAAACTAATTGATGCTTTAGAAGACCTAGAAGACGTGCAAAAAGTATATCATAACGTCGAATTAGAAGATTAACAGCCAACTATTACAACAATCGGAGGAATTGATAAAATGTCAAAATTACCAAATTGCCCAGAATGTAACTCAGAATATGCCTACGAAGATCGCGGTCTATTAATTTGCCCGGAATGCGGACATGAGTGGAGCGCCGTAGCAGAAGAAGCTACCGAAGAAAAAGTGTTCAAAGACTCAAACGGCAACGTACTAACAGATGGCGATTCTGTCACAGTCATCAAAGATCTTAAAGTAAAAGGCGCATCAAACCCAATCAAAATGGGGACAAAAGTAAAAAATATCCGCCTAGTAGATGGCGACCACGACATTGATTGCAAAATCGACGGCTTCGGCCCAATGAAATTAAAATCAGAATTTGTTAAGAAGATATAAAAAAACAGCGATTCTCTAATTCAGAGAGTCGCTGTTTTTATTAATTCTGCACAAAAACCGTTTCAAACACAAACGATTCATACGTATGGCGCGTAATCGAATATTCAAACACTCGGCCATCTTCCAAATGCGCTAATTTCTCAATTTCCATCATAAAAGTAGGTTCTTCTAAATCGAGGAGCTTACTATCCTCTTGATTTGATTTATCCCCGCGCACCCAAACATGGGCACTCTGCATCTTGAGTTTTAAATCATCACGAATATAATTATAAATCGAATCTTCTAAATGGTGCGGCTCAAGTCCTGGAATAATCGCAAGTGGCATATAAGTATGTTCAATCGAATAGGCTTTATGACCAACTTCTCTCATCCGGATGATTCGGTAAATATAGTCATCCTGCATCTCTAATTTTTCTGCGACTTCTTTCGATGGTTTTTCAATGGAAAATAAAATGACTTTCGATTTAATGTTGTCTTTTCCAAATGTATTTACAAGTCCAGACATTGGCCCTAGCGCGAATTCACCGCCGTTAGTAGAATGAGATTTCACGAAAGTACCAGCACCGCGGCGTCTAATAATCATGCCTTCTTGTACAAGCATATCCAGTGCTTTTTTGACAGTGAGCTTGCTGCAATCATACGTGCGAGCCATACTATCCCCATCAGGCAATTTCTCGTTAATTTCGTATTTATTTTGATTGATTTTATCACGGATATCTATGTATATTTCCATGTATTTAGCCATTCCCGACATTTTATTGGCTCCTTTACTGATGTAATAAGCATAGTATACCATATACTTTTACAAAAAGGTATCCCTATGAAGAAAAGTATATATCTTTTAATAAAAGTATTGTTTTTTAAATAAATGTATGCTATATTTATTTTGACAAAAGGGAGGCCATAAAAAATGAAAGAATTATTAACGTTTCCAAAAGATTTTTGGTGGGGCTCTGCGTGGTCTGCGGAACAAGCAGAAGGTCGCGGCGACACTGGTAAGGCAAAAACTGTTTGGGAGCATTGGTTTGAAACAGAACCGAATCGCTTTTACGAAGGTGTAGGTTCAGAAATTACAACAGATCATTTTAATCGGTATAAAGAAGACGTACAGTGGATGAAGAAAACAGGACATAATTCGTTCCGGATTTCGATTTCATGGGCGCGAATGTTTCCAAATGATGGTGTTGGTGAAGTGAACCAGAAAGCTATTGCGTTTTATCGTGATTTACTTACTGAAATGAATGAAAACGGTATCAAACCATTTGCGAATTTATATCATTTCGATATGCCCGTTGCACTTCAAGACGCTGGGGGCTGGGAATCAAGGGAAGTTGTTGATGCCTATGTTCACTTTGCGGATACTTGTTTTAAAGAATTTGGCGATTTAGTTTATCACTGGTTTACGTTTAACGAACCACTTGGACCGATACTTGGCGGTTATTTAGAAGATTTCCATTATCCGAATCAAATCGACTTCAAACGCGGCGCACAAGCTGGTTTTAACACGATTTTGGCACATGCTTTAGCTATTAAAGCTTTCAAAAAATTAAATTTGTCATCCAAAATCGGCGTTATTTTAAACCTTAGCCCGACTTATCCGCGTAGCCAAAACGAATACGATTTAGAAGCTGCAGAAATCTGTGATGCTTTTTATACGAGAAGTTTCTTGGATCCGATGGTTAAAGGAACTTTCCCAGAAAAATTAGTAGAAATCATGCGCGAATACGATCAAATGCCGGAATATACGGAAGAAGATTTGACGATTATTAAAGAAAATACGGCGCAAATTCTTGGCCTAAATTACTATGAACCAAGACGCGTGAAAGCCCGTTTAACGGCTATTAATGAAAAAAGTCCGTTTTTACCAGATTGGTTTTTTGAACCGCATAATATGCCAGGTAAACGAATGAATATTTACCGCGGTTGGGAAATTTATGAACGTGGAATTTATGATTTATGTATTGATATTCGCGATAATTACGGCAATATCGAATCATTTATTTCTGAAAATGGTATGGGAGTGGCAAATGAAGAGCGTTTCTTAAATGAAGAAGGACAAATTCAAGATGATTACCGTATCCAATTCGTCAAAGATCATTTGGCGTATGTACATCAAGCGATTGCAGAGGGTTGTGATATTAAAGGGTATCATCTGTGGACATTCATTGATTGTTGGTCGTGGATTAACGCATATAAAAACCGTTACGGACTCGTTTCACTTGATGTCGAAACTGGCAAACGCACAATGAAGAAAAGTGGCGAATTTTATAAAAAAATGAGCGATATGAACGGTTTTGAATATGAAACAAGCAAACTAGTTGGGACGAAAAGGGAGGAAACAACTAATGGCTGAAACGAAAAAGAAGTCGATTGTTAATGGTTTTATTAATGTAGCACAACGTCTTGGTGGTCAGATTCATTTGCGTTCATTGCGTGATGCTTTTGCGAGTATTATGCCGTTCATGATTTTAGCTGGTTTTGTCACGCTGATTAACTATGTTATTTTAGAACCGACTGGCTTTATGGGCAAAATTGTTAACCCAGATACACTTAAAACATGGCAAGAGATTGGTATTTCAATCGGAAATGGTACCTTGAGTGTCATTACGCTTTTAGTCACTGTGGCGATTTCATATCATTTATGTTTGAATCGTGGCTATAAAAACGTCATTGCTCCAATTCTTGTTGCCTTATCTTCATTTATCGTCGTAACACCGATTGCGATGACGTTCCTTCCAGAAGGCGCATCAAAATCAATCGAAGTACCAAACGTTATTCCAGTTAGTTATACTGGTGCGTCAGGCATGTTCGTCGGTATTATCGTTGGCTTAATTGCAACCGATTTATTCATTAAATTATCGAAAAACAAACGTATGCAAATCAATTTAACAGGAAATATTCCACCAGCAGTTATTAAATCATTTAACGTGTTAATTCCAATTATGATTACGGTTATTATTTTCTCAGTTGTGTCATTTGCAGTTAATCAAATTTTCAGCATGGACTTTAACACGCTTGTTACAACGATTATCACGAAGCCACTTAGCTATGTGACGACAAGTCTTCCAGGATTCTTGCTAATTACATCCATCGCCAATTTATTCTTCGGCTTAGGGATTCACCAAGCAGTTATTTCCGGTCCGTTACTAGATCCATTTTTACTACAAAATATGCAAGAAAACATGGTGGCTTATGCTAATCATCAAGAAATTCCGCATATTATTAACATGGCTTTCAAAGATACATTTGCGGTTATGGGTGGCTCAGGAAACACGATTGGCCTACTAATTGCCATTTTCATCTTTGGAAAACGAAAAGACTATAAAGATATTTCCAAGCTATCAGCAGCACCGTCGCTATTTAATATTAGTGAACCAATTATCTTTGGTTTACCGATTGTCTTCAACCCATTACTAATTATCCCGTTCGTATTAGCGCCGATTTTCTCTTTAACAACTGCGTATTTTGCGACGGCAGCAGGTTGGATTAATCATGTAGTAGTACAAACCCCGTGGACGACACCGCCGATTATTTCAGGTTTCTTAGCAACTGGTGGGGACTGGCGCGCGTCCGTTCTACAAGTAATTATCATTGTTATAACAGTCTTTATCTATCTACCATTCCTACGTATGGATGAAAAAGTTGCTTTTGCTACAGCTCAAAAAACAGAGGCAAAATAAGAAAGGAAGTCTAACCAATGAAAAACATTTTATTAGTATGTAATGCTGGTATGTCCACAAGTTTCTTAGTAGAAAAAATGAAAGCAGCAGGCGCGGAGCAAGGTATTGAAGCAAATATCTGGGCTGTATCCGACGCTGAACTACACGAAAACTGGGAAAAAGCAGATGTCATTTTGCTTGGACCACAAGTTGGTTATTTAAAAGGAAATACAGAAAAAGTAGTGGAAGGTAAAATTCCGGTCGAAGTAATTAATATGTTAGACTATGGCCGTGTAAACGGAGCAGCAGTGCTTGAGAGAGCAATCGAATTAATCGGTTAAAAAAGTAAGGGAGTGTGGCTTATAGTCGCACTCCTTTTTTATCGGGGAAGAAAGTGTTATAATGTGTGAAAAGGAGCGGAATTACTATGAAATATGTAAAATCACAAATGAAAGAGCTTGTAAAAGATAGCGTAGACTTGCAAGAACGCCTTCAAAAGCTAATGAAAGAAATGGACTTAGAAAAAACTTTCGCTTTAAAAGCACTTTATCATTCAGAAGTAGCTGATGGTGGACCGTACCAAACAGCCTATCAAGATTTGGATTATAAATATAAAAATTAACATCAAATGGCTCTGCTAAACAATTAGCAGAGCCATTTTTAGATATATTTTCCTTGAATTTCTGCTAAATAATCAACAAAATTATCGTAAAAGTCATCACGGTTTTGAATGGTTACATGCGTTCCAAGTTGGAGCAAAAAGCGGTACCCAGCCTCATGATCGGGAAGTGTCACTTTTACTAAAAAATGCTCTTCATCTTGCTGTGAAATTGCAACTGGATCAAAGCGTTCAACGATTTGTTCACGAGCTATTTTATCTACAATTAAAGTGACTTCATGCATCAAGAACGTGGGTCTATCACCGGTCATGCCGAATGGTTTTACAACAAAAGGCCGTGCTTCAAAAGTGTCTTCCAGCGTTTTCAGTTCAACAATACGCGACATTTTAAACGTCCGAAAATCGCTACGTTCCAAGCTGTAACCTTGCAAATACCAAGAACGATTCCTAAACAGGAGGTGATATGGCTCAGTTTTACGAACGGTTTGATTGCCGGTTCGATCAATATAGCTGAGTTCCACTAGTTGATGTTTTTTAATCGCTAAATATAAACTTTCGACTTTTGCATTTAACTCTTTTTTCATGGATAAATTGGAGAAATCAAGCGAAATCGAACTTTTGGGTGGTTCGCTGGAATGGTCGAGCATGTTTTTCATTTTTTGGAGCGTTTTTTTAGTTTCTGCGGAAGAAAGTAATTGTTCCATACCATCTAAGCTGGCGATAATAGCTGTTAAATCATCTGCTGTCAGAAGCTTTTTATCGACTTTGTAGGTGGGCATAATTCCAATACCACCTTTCGTTCCGGTAATCGTGTAAATCGGGATGTTCGCCATCGAGAGCGTGTCAATATCGCGAAAAATAGTACGTTTAGAGACCTCAAACATCGTAGCCATTTCAGAAGCACTGACTAACTCACGTTGGAGGAGCAGCATGATAATTCCGATGAGTCGCTCGATTTTCATTTTTTTCTCCTTTTTTCGAAATGATGACAGATTGTTGTCATCATTCGCGTGTTATAGTTACATCATATCAAAGTTAAGTAACTTTTTGGAGGGAAATATTATGGCATTTGAAATTGTTGAATTGAAAAAAGAAACATTTACTGGAAACAAAGTAGAAATCCCTGAATTTGATCCACAAAAAGGCTTTGGCCCAATGAGCGAAATCAAAGAATCAGCCTACACAAAATTTGCAAAAAACGAAAAAGACTACGTTGGCATTAACGCAAGTCTTGACGGCTTACAATATTACATCGTGGCAAGCGCGAACGGCGAAAACGGCGACACAACCTTCGACATCCCAGCAGGCAAATACGCAAAATTCGTAACAAGCGAAACAGACCGCCCAGCTCTAGACGCCTTCATCGGCGCAGCATACGGCGAAGTGAGCCAAAGCGACACGGTTGGTATTGCAGGATCGTTTAATTTGGAAGATCTTAGAGAAGCGGATTTTACGCTTTATATTCCGGTTGTTAGTAAGTAAGTTGAGGAGATCTCTTTCGGATGAAAGGGGTCTTTTTTTATTTGTATAAGTAAAAAAATCAAAAATGCCCTAATAAGTTCTGTATTTGAGTATGTTATTACACAGAGGTTCACAAAACGCTCACAAAAGGGAAGTAGTTACGATGCTATAATAGAGGAGTGGAAAACTAGACATAGAGAGGAATCACCAAGATGAGAGAGATAAAAGTCAACGAAGCGACGTTCCAACAACATGCCTCGAACTTAGACAGCAAAAGCGCGGGAAGCTATTTGCCGTTAAAAGGTGGGAATATGGCATACTCACGAGCGAATTCTATCAATCAATTACGGTCTGCATTGATTGATTTAGTCGATGTGGTAGAAGATTTCCAAGCCGTGACCAAGCAAGATGCCGGCAGATTAAAGAAAATGGGTATGGCATACGCGAAACAAGATCAAGTGATGGGACAGAAAATAAATCAGCTGGAGGTGCGATAGATGGACAGCGCGCACAGCCAGTTGGAACAGCAGCTACAACAAGTGAAAAAAGCGCAGGATGTTTTGCAAGATAATTTGAGGCAGACTAAGCGCAAACAAGCGGAACAAGAATGGTTAGAAGAAGATAGCCATCAATTAGAATGTGAGAAACAAGGATTGCTGGACTTTTTGCGGGGTGGTTGGCAAGGGGAGGAAGCGAATGGTTTCCATCGCTATCTGGAAGAACAACAACATGAAGAAGTGGTGGCATGGCGAAAAGATTTATTGGAAAAACGCGTTCATTTGGAAGAAGAAGTGCAGACGACTAGAGCGGAAATGTATGATTTAGAAACCAAACAAACCTCCTTGCGAAAGGAGTGGAGCCAATGAGTCGAATTGATATTGCAGAACTCAATGGCTTTCTTCAAGGATTACGAAGCAGTAACACTGAGGCGAAGAAAATGATACGCGGAATTCAACAAGCATCGAGCAAGTATGCGCAAGATAAAAGTTTAAAAGGGCAAGCGGTATCAGCTTCCCAAAGCTACTTTGCTTCCAGTTATCCCTCTATTGCACAAAGTATTTTAGAAGCTTTAGAAGAAAGTGAAGAACGTTTAGCACAATACATACGCGAGTTTGGCAGCCAAGTTGATAGCTCGCCTTCCGCCCGAATCGATGCGGAAATCCTTCAAGAAGCAATGGCGAAAGTGGCGCATTTGCAGCGAAAGGAAGAAGACATACATCGCCAACTCACCGCGCCGAATACGAAGCCGGATATGCAACAAGTCTACGTAGTTCAAGCAAGAAGCACTCACACCCAATTACTGCAAGCCATCCAAAAAGAAGATATACTAGAAAGGTACATCGCCTTTGAACAAAGCCACGCCCAGTTTTTTAACGCGTTAACCGAACTCATTCACTCCACAGGACGAGCGGTGCAAGAGTTGAAACAAAATGTGGCCTTCCATGAGAAAACAGGCACCTACACTGTGTCCCAAAGCGTCTATTCATCCATTAGCTTGATGAGAAAAGCACTGGATAAAGCACGCAAAGAAAACGCCAAAGATCCCTTCCCAGAAGCATTCGAAGACTATCATTTATTCGCCTATACGTATGTGAATGACAAAGGCGAAACCATCACGATGTGGCTATTGGAACGAGATGGCAAACGCGCCAGTAACAAAGAACTCCAAGCTTTTCTAGAGGAAAACGGAGCCAAGTTAGACCCTATTCTGTACACAAGCCTTTCCGGTGAAGAGCTCGAACGCAAAGTAAATGACGCATGGAAAGAGGGCGTCAACTACTTAAATGGTCAAAAAGTAACTGGGTTTTCCGGGGCAACACTAAGGTCATCCGCCTACGTAGCTAGCGTGAAGGATGCGATGGATGACGCTGGACTAACTGATATGGCACTAGGATTAGGCTTTGGGATTGCGGCGGCGAGGAATAAAGCAGTCATCCCGAAAAAACAAAATGACTTAAAAGTAAGCAATTTTAATAAAGACCAAATCCTGAAAAATATTGAAGCAAGTAAAAAAGCAAGAGAAGCTTCTAATTTTAGTGAGTATTTAAAGAGAGAGAAAGAAATTACGAAAAATAATGGAACTAAAAAGTATAGCTATAGTAAGAGTGTGTTAGAAAAAGCAGAGTTAGATCCTTTGTATCATGATTTTCCTAAAAATTTGGATAGTGATATATTGTCAAATCCTGTAATTACTAGAATGGATGGCAGAATAGAACATTTAGCAAAAGGGTTTGTGAATGGTGAAAGGGGAGTGTACCATATTACAACAAAAGGAGATTCAATTATTCACCGAACATTTGTGCCAGAATCTGACTGGACAAGGTTTTCGCAGGTAAATGAATTACCTGTTTTTGATAGCATACCTAACTTAAAATAAAGGAGAAATAATATGGGAAAATATAAATATAAAATTCTAGGTGAATATAAAGACTGGTGCGAGATTTATAAAGATGGAACCGTCATTCATAATGGTTCATCTTTAGGGATTGTAGGCCAAGTAGAGTCTGAACTTTGTTTAAGGTTAAATTACGGAACAAATAAACATTTCTATTCGATATTGAAAAAATGTGGTGATTTTATTTTAGCCGTCCCTAAGAAAGTGGAATTTTTAAAAGCTGAATACAAATATGAACCTATTATTTTTAATAAACAAGAATTTGATGAATTTATTGACTGTATTTATGTAGATGAAAAACTGATTTCTAGTATACCGCAGATAAATAAGGAAGATCTTTTAAATATGTGGTTCGTATCAAATCCGCAGCATAAAAACTATATCAATGAAATGGAAATGCAGGAAAATATTATTAATAATATTTTATTCTTTTCTGACGATGAGTATGATATATCTTGTCTAAAAAACATTATTAATAAACCAGATTTATCAGTACATCCAATAGACAGTAATTATGAAGTTATCACGATTTATATTGATGGAGATGCAGGAATGTATGAGTGGAAGGGCATAGTAATTATAGATAATAACGCTTATTTAAAAATTGATACACATTATTATATAAATTAAATGCAAGAATTCAAGTTGTTAAACTAGCGTATATTAGCAGTGAATCTTTTGATGATAACTGAGATTTATATCGTTCTATAAATGGTCCAAAAGATGCTCAAGTTCGAAATTATAGCAGATTAATTTCTGAGTATTTTAAAACTAAGCCATTATTAAGAATATTAACCTCCTTATCCATTATTTAGTAAGTAGATGGAATGATAAATAAAAGATAGGAGTGATTTTTATGATCAATGAACTTCAAAAGAAAATTGATGAAATAAATTACTGGGATTTACTAGTATTAGACATTCAAAGTAAATATTTTGGTGATGAAGTATATATTTATATAGAAAAAGATGAGGAGATTTGTTGGAAGCTATCATTTACTTCCTGCTATAAAGTTTCCTATGAGACCGATGCAAAATGGCGTGGAGATTTCAAAGTTAGAAATACAGGGCCGAAATCAGGCTATTATGCTCAAGACATTTCGTTAAATAGATATGCGGAAAACGAAGACTTTATTGAATGTTCTTTTGATGCGTCAATTATGACAATGAATATTATTTGTAAGGGAATCATTGTAGAAGAAGTAAGTGTCATAGAAAATTCGTTTTTTTGGAAAAATTATTAAAATAAAGTTCAGAGTTTGTGAATATAAAAAGAAGCCCCATTCCATCAAATGGGGCTTCCTTCATCACATAAACTAAACCAACCTCACCAAAACCCCAACATCCGCACAATACCCCAAACACCCACCAGCCATGTCCTTCGACGTAACCAACCAATCAAATTCCGCCAGCTCCCCGTACGTAAGCAACGCCGATTTATCCACCTTTGTATGGTCCACCAGCAAAAATTTCTCCGTAGCTTTTTCCATCATATGGCGCTTAATCTCATACTCCAAAATATCCGAGTTCATCACCCCATGCGTAGTCGAAAGCGCAGTCGCGGCCATGAAAGCTTTTGTAATATTATATTTCTCAAAAAATCCCCAGTTCTCCACGCCGACAAAGGATTTAGTACTCGATTTAAATGTCGAGCCAATCACAATCAATTTCACATTATCCATTTCACTCGCAAAATTAATCACATCTAGGCTGTTCGTAATAATAGTAATCTCTTTATCCGTTGGTAGAGCCGCACCGAGACAGCTAGTCGTTGTTCCGGAATCAATAAAAATCAAATCATTTTCTTCAATAAAATCAGCCGCTGCTTTTCCGATAAGCTGTTTTTCAGCATGATTTTCTGTATCACGATTTTCGAACGGCCGAATTTCTTCGGGATTATTATAAATAGAAACGACACCACCATAGACTTTTTTGATGGTGTTTTTTTGGAGAAGTTTGGCAATATCGCGACGAATAGTATTTTTAGAAACGTTGAATTGTTCGCATAAATCATCGAGGCTAGCGCTGCCTTTTTCGTGAATTAAATTCTCTATCGCTTGAATGCGTTGTACTTTCATTTGAAATTCATCCTTTGGCAAAAAATATTGTTTTCTACCCTATTTATAACACATGCCCAAAAGGTAATCAACTATGATTTTTTATGGTGAAGTTAGTGACAAAAATTAAATTGACTCTCTAATTTTATTGGCTTAAGATGGGGTTATAATCGATTGATGGTTAACTTATGAGTAATTTTAAGTGGAGGGATAATTTATGGCAGATGTACGGAAATTAAAGAATTATATTAATGGTGAATGGGTCGAGAGTAAGGCGGACAAATACGAAGATGTCATCAATCCAGCGACGGGCGAAGTGCTGTGCCAAGTGCCAATATCGACGCGCGCGGAATTAGACCAGGCCGCTAACATTGCCGAACAAGCTTTTGAAAAATGGAGCCAGGTTGCTGTGCCAAGACGTGCACGGGTTCTATTTAGTTTCCAACAGTTACTCATTCAACATAAAGAAGAACTAGCAAGACTGATTACACTCGAAAATGGTAAAAATTTATCCGAAGCACGCGGCGAAGTGCAACGTGGTATTGAAAATGTTGAGTTCGCGGCGGGAGCACCAACACTCATGATGGGTGATTCGCTTGCTTCGATTGCAACAGATGTGGAGGCGGCAAATTATCGCTATCCGGTCGGAGTTGTTGGCGGAATTGCACCATTTAACTTTCCGATGATGGTTCCTTGTTGGATGTTCCCAATGGCTATCGCGCTCGGTAACTCGTTTATTTTAAAACCTTCTGAGCGAACACCGCTTTTAATGGAGAAATTGGTTGAATTATTTTCCGAAGCTGGTCTTCCAAAAGGTGTGTTCAATGTGGTATACGGCGCGCATGATGTGGTAAATGGTATTTTAGAAAACGAAACAATTAAAGCGGTTTCTTTTGTAGGTTCTAAGCCGGTTGGGGAGTATGTCTACAAAACAGGAAGCGCGAACTTGAAACGTGTGCAAGCTTTGACAGGCGCGAAAAACCATACGATTGTACTTAATGATGCGGATTTAGAAGATACCGTGACGAATGTTATTTCAGCGGCATTCGGATCGGCTGGCGAACGGTGCATGGCGTGTGCGGTTGTTACAGTTGAAGAAGGAATCGCGGACGAGTTTTTAGCGGCACTTCGAACAGCGGCGCAGAATGTGAAAATCGGAAACGGGTTAGACGATGGCGTTTTCCTCGGTCCAGTAATTCGCGAAGAAAATCAAAAACGCACAATTGCTTATATTGAAAAAGGCGTGGAAGAAGGGGCGAAATTAACGGTAGATGGTCGTGAAACAGGGCTTTCTGAAGGGCATTTTGTGGGACCGACGATTTTGGAAGATGTTACGACGGATATGACAATTTGGAAAGATGAGATTTTCGCGCCAGTTTTATCTGTGATTCGTGTGAAAAATCTCCAAGAAGCTGTTCGGGTTGCGAATCAATCTGAATTTGCGAACGGTGCTTGTATTTTCACTAATAATGCCAAGGCAATCCGTTACTTTAGAGAAAAAATTGATGCTGGAATGCTTGGTGTGAATTTGGGTGTACCTGCTCCGATGGCGTTTTTCCCGTTTTCTGGTTGGAAATCTTCCTTTTATGGAACGCTTCATGCTAACGGTAAAGACAGCGTGGATTTTTACACGCATAAGAAAGTTGTCACTGCGAGATATTCATTAAAAGGTTACGAAGAATAGGAGGGCGCAAAAATGGGCAAACTGTTACGAAAACCGTTAAATGAAAGAATAGCGCCTGGCGTTACGCTTGTGCAGGATATTAACAAGGATAATTCTCCGCTTAGTTACGTTGGGTTTCGCTTAATTGAACTGGAAAAAGGCGCCGTTTATCAGGAGGCTCTTACTGATTTGGAGTGCTGCATTGTCGCGCTTACTGGGAAAATTACGGTTAGTGAGGCCGCGCATGTTTTTACAGAAATTGGGACAAGGGCGAACGTTTTCGAAAAAATTCCGACTGATAGCGTGTTTATCTCTGGGGGACGGGCGTTTCAAGTGAAAGCAGAATCGGGAAAGGCTCGTGTTGCCCTTTGTTATTCGCCGGCTGACCGAGATTTGCCAACGACGCTAATTAAAGCAAGTGATAATTCAATTGAGCAGCGTGGTAAATATCAAAATAAACGACTGGTACATAATATTTTGCCGGATGTGAGCGAGGTTGCGAGTAGTTTGTTGGTTGTGGAAGTGTATACGGATGGCGGAAATTTTTCGAGTTATCCGCCGCATAAACATGACCGCGATAATCCGCCAGCGGAGTCGCTTTTGGAAGAAAGTTATTATCATGAAATTAATCCGGAGCAAGGTTTTATTTTTCAACGTGTCTATACGGATGATCGTGTGCTTGATGAAACAATGGCTGTAGAGCACCAAAATGCGGTTATTGTTCCAGAGGGCTATCATCCAGTGGGGGTTCCGGACGGATATGATTCTTACTATTTAAACGTAATGGCTGGGCCGAAACGGGTTTGGAAATTTCACAACGATCCGGACCATGAATGGATTTTAGAGCGAGACTAAGAGGAGGATTTGGGGCATGAATCTAAACAAACATAGCGAACGAAAATTTGATTTAATCACAGTAGGACGCGCTTGCATTGATTTGAACGCAGTCGAATACAATCGTCCAATGGAAGAAACGATGACTTTTTCTAAATATGTGGGTGGTTCCCCGGCGAATATTGCGATAGGAACCGCAAAACTCGGCTTAAAAGTAGGCTTTATCGGCAAAATTTCAGATGATCAACATGGTAGGTTTATTGAAAAATATATGCGCGATTTGAATATAAACACGGCTGGAATGGTGAAAGATACAGCTGGGCGCAAAGTTGGTTTGGCGTTTACGGAAATTAAGAGCCCGGAAGAATGTAGTATTTTAATGTATCGTGAAAATGTAGCGGATTTATATTTGACGCCGGAAGAGATTTCGGAAGACTACATAAAAGAAACACGGGTGCTCCTCATTTCAGGTACAGCTTTAGCGCAAAGTCCATCACGGGAAGCCGTTTTAAAAGCAGTCCACCTAGCTCAGAAAAACGATGTAATAGTCGCTTTTGAACTGGATTATCGCCCGTATACTTGGAAAAATACGGAAGAAACAGCGGTTTATTATTCACTTGTCGCGGAACAAGCGGATGTGATAATCGGTACGCGTGACGAATTTGATATGATGGAAAATCAAATTGGTGGTAACAATGAAATGACAATAGACAATCTTTTCAAACATAAAGCAGAAATTATCGTGATTAAGCACGGTGTAGAAGGGTCTTTTGCGTATACAAAAGCAGGCGAAACATTCCGAGCACAAGCCTATAAAACTAAAGTCCTCAAAACATTTGGCGCAGGAGATTCCTATGCATCTGCATTCTTATATGGCCTGTTTAGCGGCGAAAATATCGAAACAGCACTTAAATTCGGAAGTGCGGCGGCTTCGATTGTTGTGAGTAAACATAGTTCTTCCGATGCGATGCCAACAGCCGATGAAATTAAAGCGCTTATTGCGAACGCGAATTAGGAGGGATTTTGATGACGGAAAAAACAATTCGACTAACTACCGCGCAAGCTTTGGTGAAATTTTTAAATCAACAGTATATTGAGGTGGACGGTGAATCTGCGCCGTTTGTGGACGGGATTTTCACATTGTTTGGGCACGGGAATGTGGTTGGGATTGGACAGGCTTTGGAAGAAAATCCAGGTCATTTAAAAGTCTACCAAGGAAAAAATGAGCAGGGCATGGCGCACGCGGCAATCGCCTATGCAAAACAAAAAAATCGTAAGCGCATCTACGCATGTTCCACGTCAGCTGGACCAGGATCTGCTAACCTAATTACAGCAGCTGGCACCGCATTTGCGAACAATTTACCAGTATTATTCTTGCCAGCCGACACATTCGCAACCAGACAGCCCGACCCAGTTTTGCAACAACTAGAGCATGAGTCGAGCACGGCAATCACAACCAACGATGGCTTCCAAGCAGTTTCAAGATATTTTGACCGCGTGCAGCGACCAGAGCAACTAATGAGCGCACTGATTCGCGCCTTTGAAGTCATGACCAACCCAGTAAGTGCCGGCCCAGCAACAATCTGTATTGCGCAAGACACAGAAGGAGAAGCATTCGATTACCCAGTAGCATTTTTCCAAAAAAGAATCCACTATCTTAATCGGCAAATTCCGACAAAACGCGAACTAACCGAGGCGGCGAAACTTATCAAAGCTAGCCAGACCCCGGTTATCATCGTTGGAGGTGGCGCCCGCTATTCAGATGCCCGCAATGAATTAATCGCCCTCTCCGAACAAAACGACATTCCGCTCGTCGAAACGCATGCTGGGAAATCCACCGTGGAGTTTAGCTTCAAAAACAACCTAGGCGGCACAGGCATCCTCGGTACACTGGCTGCAAATAAAATAATCCACGAGGCCGATTTAGTGATTGGAATTGGCACACGCTATACCGATTTCACAACGAGCTCCAAGACAGCCTTTAACCCAGCGACTAAATTTATCAATATCAACGTCAGCCGTATGCAAACATATAAACTAGATGCCTTCCAAGTGGTCGGTGATGCCAAAGCAACCCTAATCGAACTCACGCCACTTTTAAAAGGATACAAAACCCAATTTGGTGACAAGATTTCGACGTATAAAAAAGAATGGCTAAAAGAACGAACACGTCTACAACATACAAAATTCAATCGTGATAATTTCGCTCCAGAAATCAAAAATCAATTTGATCAAACAACTTTAAACGAATATGCCGATAGCTTACAGACGGAATTCACACAAACCGAAGCATTGATTACAATTAATGATACCGTGGCGCCAGATAGCATCGTAGTGTGTTCAGCTGGTTCACTTCCGGGCGACCTGCAACGACTCTGGAATCCAGCCGTGCCAAACACGTATCACCTAGAATATGGCTACTCTTGCATGGGCTACGAAATAAATGGTGCTCTTGGTGCAAAAATGGCCGCAAGCGATAACCAAGAAGTATACTCTATCGTCGGCGATGGCAGTTTCTGCATGTCCCACTCTGAACTACTGACTTCCTTACAATACGGCAAAAAAATTAACATTATGCTCTTCGATAATTCCGGATTTGGCTGTATCAACAATCTTCAAATGGCAAATGGGAGTGACAGTTTCTTCTGTGAATTCCGTGATAATAACAACCAAATCATGCAAGTCGATTACGCCAAAATTGCAGAAGGATACGGCGCAAAAGTATATAAAGCTAACACAAAAGAAGACTTAGTCAACGCGTTAGAAGACGCCAAAAAACAAACCAAAACAACTTTAATCGAAATGAAAGTGTTGCCTAAAACCATGTCAGAAGGTTATCTTAACTGGTGGAATGTAGGCGTTTCCGAAGTTTCAAATAAAGAGAGCATCACCCGAGCATACGAAGCGAAACAAACAAACCTGAAAAAAGCCCGACTATATTAAGCTAAACAAAAACAAGCCTGACTCAGAGGCTTGTTTTTGTTTGCCGTATCTAATAGCCGCGCCTTGCATCACAGCAGTTTTTCTTTATAATAAGAGTAACTGTAAGATTATGTTTTTTAGGAGGAAATAATATGGAAGCTTTTGCAGAATATCTAGCTGAGATTGAAAACCCGGAACACCGCGCACGAACACAAGAAGTTTTAACCTGGGTGGCGGAAACTTTTCCAAATCTAAAGCCAGAAATCAAATGGAATACACCAATGTTCACCAATAATGGTACCTTCATCATTGGATTCTCAATTGCAAAACAGCATATGAGTGTTTCCCCAGAAGTAGCTGGAATTGATCGTTTTGAAACGGAACTGAAAGAAGCTGGTTATAGTCATACGAAAGGGATTTTCCGGATTTTATGGAAGAAACCAGTAGATTTTGATTTACTAGCAAAAATAATCGAGTTTAATATTCAAGATAAAGCTAACTATAGTAGTTTTTGGCGCGTATAAGTAAATTATAGTTACTTTGTCGCGTAGCAAATCCGGATTTTTTATGACATAATAAATAAGCTAAAATGTATTTTAAAAAGAGTGGTGTAAAATGCGTATTTTTTGTGGAATTATGTCAATCCAAGCAGGCTTTATTGGTGCTCTTGCTGAACTACTAAGTCCTGACAGCAAAAAAAATAACTTGTTTATGATACCGGAAGATCTTGCGGCGTCATCAGGCTATCTAATGTCACTTGCGATGATTTTAGCAGGAATCCTCATTATTTGTGCTTATCGAAATGATTTTCTAATATTTATGGCACTAATTTTATGGCTATTTGGACTGATTTTTGGACTGATTTTCACCCCGAGTTATTCGGGATTCTATTTCCGTCCAATCGTATGTTTAATAAGCTTCTTAATGGGCCTGTTTATTTTTACGGATTATACAAGACATCGAGATGTGAACGAAGAAAGGTGAGCGAAATGCCCACCTTTTTTTATTTTATATCCGTGCAGGTCGCGAAGTCCGAAACTGCAACCCAAGATCAATCAATGCACAAATCCAAATACTTACAAAACTAACAAATAACGGTAAATCTGTATAAAGATTGAGGAAAAACAACCCAACGAGAAGCAATAATAACAACGCGTCTTTCCAAAAAGAAAAGCTCACTTCCACCTTTTTGTGGGTTATAAAAACGAATTGTTTTGAGATGAAAAATAGTGCTACAGAGCCAAACAACATCAAAAGCAACACATTTTTTTCTAAATGATCCTCAAACAATAAATGCAAATTCGCCGCAAGTAGCATAATGGAAATAATAATAAAGAAATGTCCATAAATTAAGTACTGCCCATGGGTTTCTTTATGATGATCGATTATTTTTTCAAAGCTATGAAAGTAAGAGACGAAGAGTGTGCTGATAATTAAAAAGCCAAGAAAAGTATAGCTGATAGTATATAAATCAAGCGTATGCCCCACCAAAATGGTAGTAATCGCGACGATACTCTCACCAAATGTAATAATAACGAACAAACCAAATCGCTCTGCCAAATGCGGGAAATCAACGGGAACTTTCCGTAATGTTTTTGCTAAGAATAACGGTAAAATAATATCAACTGCGATACCTAGATACATTACTAAATAACGAATAAAGCCATCAAAGAAAACCGAAGTAGCTGTCGTGAAAACCCCAAGCAGAAACACACTTCCGAGTATAATCGCCACCTTGCGCGCGTTTCCAACTAGCTGTCTACTCATAACAAAATACTGAATAACCGTAATAAATCGAATGCCTAAATAACCAATTAAAAAAGTATAGTACGTATTTGAAAAAGTTAAATCAAAGCTCGCCGTCATCAAAATCAAGAAAAACATTTGCGGCAACATATAAAGTTCAGGTAATTTTATCTTTTCACCAAAACGGTTGAAAAACATCGTCTGCCCCACCCACGCCCAAAACATCGGCGTTACCATCAGTAAATATTCGCCAAAATAAACAGCTGTTTTATCGGGATGATTATCAACACTAAGTAAAAGATGGGTCGTGGAAGCAACCGCGGTAACAAATATTAAATCAAAAAATAATTCTAGCCAAGAAACTTTTCTTTCAGTCATTATTTCACCCCATTAAATGCTCTTTTTTAAAATTATACCACGCGGAAAGCTATTCTTATTTACTTTTGACAGTGGCTTGCCGAGAAAAGTATAATGGAGGGACAAATTACTAGGACGGGAGAGAGCAAAATGGTGAAAACTTGGGATGAATTTTTAGAGCAAGAAGCCAAACAGCCTTATTTTATAGAATTGATGAAAGCTGTGAGTGAAGCGAGAGAAGAAGGAAATGTTTATCCATCAGAGGAAGATATGTTTTCGTGTTTCCGCTTATGCCCTTATGATAAAGTCAAAGTTGTCATCCTTGGTCAAGACCCTTATCATGGCCCAGGTCAGGCACATGGCTTAAGTTTTTCTGTGCAAAAAGACGTTCGAATCCCGCCAAGCCTTCGAAATATTTACAAGGAACTAAAAAGCGACTTGGATATTGATCCAGCTAATCACGGTTATCTTGCTAAATGGGCGGAACAGGGAGTTTTACTAATGAACACAAGCTGGAGTGTGGAGGAAGGGAAAGCCGGAAGCCACAAAAAATTAGGTTGGGCGACATTTACCGACCACGTTTTAGAAGAATTAAATAATTACGATAAGCCGCTCGTCTTTATTTTATGGGGGAATCACGCCATAAAAGCTGCAAGTGGCATCACTAACCCAAAACATTTACTGATTAAAGGAGTACATCCATCACCCCTTGCCGCAAGTCGTGGCTTTTTCGGAAGTAAACCATTTTCCAAAACCAATGAGTTCTTAAAAGAGAATAATAGAACGCCAATTGATTGGGATTTAAATAGTAAATAATAGCAACATTTTGTCGTTTTTTCTTCCTATTATAAATTTTTCTTTAAAAGTGAAAAAATTTACAGAATAATTGCTAAAAGTTTTTTACATAAAGTTTCTTTCGTGTTATGGTTATTACAGGAGATAGTTAAAACTTAAAAAAGTTCCTAAAGAAGGTGACTGGTTTGAAGCATAATTTTACAGAAGATGACTTTGTTTATGGAGAATCATGGGGACTCGTGCATCGGGGGGTTTTAGAAGACAAAGAAATAGAAAGAATGAAAGCGCTACGAGACAAAGTAGTGGGCAAAAAAGGTGTAGCACAAACGACACTTAAACCGATTGGCAGTGTCAGAATAGACGGAGAAGTCTATGAAGCTCGCTTGAAAACAGGTTATTTGGAAGTTGGAAAACCAATAATTGCAGTAGGTATCGATTTCGGATACGTACTAGTTAATGAAGATATACAGGAGGGAGAAAAATGACAATGATTGGACCAATTATTATCGCAGTATTGATTATCATCTTTTTAATCGTCTTTTTTACTTTAGTACCAGTGGGGTTATGGATTAGTGCATTATCCGCACGTGTACCAGTAGGACTAGGAACATTAATCGGGATGAGATTACGTCGGGTTGTACCTTCTCGCGTTGTAAAACCGTTAATTAAAGCAGTAAAAGCAGGACTTGATTTAGAAGTAAACCAACTTGAAAGTCACTATTTAGCAGGTGGGGACGTGGATAACACAGTTGATGCGTTAATCGCCGCACACCGCGCAAATATTGAATTAGATTTTAGCCGTGCAGCAGCCATTGACCTTGCTGGACGTGACGTACTTGAAGCAGTACAAACTTCTGTAACACCAAAAGTTATCCGTACACCTGAATTTACTGGTGTGGCGCAAAATGGGGTAGAAGTAAAAGTTATTACACAAATTACCGTACAATCTAATATTGAACGTATCGTCGGTGGTGCGGGTGAAGATACAGTTATCGCGCGTGTCGGTGAAGCCGTAGTATCTACAGTCGGTGAAACGAGAGAACATACAGACGTACTTGAAAATCCAAACAGCATTTCGAAAAAAGTCCAAGAACAAGGACTTGGAGACGGAACTGCTTACACTATTTTATCCATTGATATCGCTGAAATGCGTATCGGTGACAATATTAAAGCAAAACTAGACATCGAAAAAGCCAACGCGGACATGGAAGTTGCTCAAGCAGCTGCATCGAAACGTAAAGCTGAAGCGATTGCCCTAGAACAAGAAAACAGAGCTGCCGTAGTAGCCGCAGAAGCAGAAGTACCACGTGCTCTTTCTCGCGCTTTAGAAGAAGGCAACTTAGGCGTAATGGATTACTACAAAATGGAAAATGTACAATCAGATACAGCAATGCGCGAATCGATTGCACACGAAGACGAAAAATAAACCTTGATCTTTTGCAAGAAAGAAGGTGTTTTCATTGGATTTAAATGATTTTCTAAATAGTGGCTGGGAAGGTGTTTTAGTTATCCTTGGGGTGATTGGCGTTATTGTAAATCTCCTTAGTAAATCGGGCAAGGCAGCTGACAGCGAAAAAAAAGAACCATCCAAGCTAAGCCAAATGTCGCGTGCGAACTACAAACCGCAACATCATAACCAAACCACTAAAAAACCACAAAAACGAAAAGTATCACAAGGAACTTTTACACAAAATAAAGAACAAGATAAAGTTATCGCGGAACAAAAAGCCGCACAAGAGAAAATGTTAAGAGAAATCCGCCGGGAATCCGACGTGGCCAAAGGGAAAAAGATAATGAAAACTTCCACGCATCGCCCTAAAAAAGCTCGAAAATTACGGGGTAGATTACAGGAAGCAATAATTACCAAAGAAATCCTTGATAAACCAGTCTCTTTACGAAAAAACCATCTATAGAAATAAGCTCAAGAACTCGTTTCTTGGGCTTATTTTTTTGCTGTGTCCAAACTGTTACATAATAAAGTTAAGTTTTAAAATAGCTGTATTACAACTGTAACATTCACCTGATATGCTGTGGGTATATAAAAAAGGGGTGCGTGGATTGAAAATAATAGCAGCGAGAAGAAAGATTTTTTTTGCGTTAATAGCTTTAATGATTTCTTTTTCAGTACTATTTTTACCAACAAATAGCGCATCAGCAGCAACTACTTACAAGATGACGACAACAGCTGATGTAAATGTTCGCACAGCAGACAATACAAGCGGCAAAGTCATCGGTTTTTACAAAAAGGGTACTACGGTTACTTTTACAGCCAAAACAAAAAATAATTGGTACAAAACAACATACAACGGTAAAGTAGGATATGTTTCAGGTAAATGTTTAACTACATACAAAGCACCTGTTGCAACAACACAAAGTTTTGCCGCATTAAATAATGAAGCAAGAAAACACCTTGGTAAGCGTTATAAAATCGGCGCAACTGGCCCAAGCTGCTTTGATTGCTCTGGATATACGCAATATGTATATTCAAAAGGAATAAAAAAATCTATTCCTCGTACAGCTAAACAACAATATGCTTCCGCCAAAAAAATTAAAGCAAGCGAACTAAAAAACGGCGATTTAATTTTCTTTAATTACGGCAAAGGGATTGCCCATGTTGGGATTTATGTAGGAAATGGAAAAATGCTTAACGCACAAAATAACGGCGTGAAATACGACACTATCAAATCTGGCTACTGGAAAAAATACATTGCTGGTTACGGTCGTGTAGCAAATTTAAAATAATTTTACAAAGCGTCACTTTCAGGTGATGCTTTTTTGTGTAATTAATAAGGAGGAATCATAAGTGGAGTTTAGTATAAAAGAAATACCTTTAGAAGAGTTGGAACCTAAAGTAATCGAAGGTCTGATGAATCATAAAGAAAGAATGGGCTATTCGATACCTAAAAGTGAACCTGCTTTTATTGGATTTGCGGCGATAAATCATGAAGGAGAAGTAGTCGGTGGCGTAACAGCTAAAACGAGTTACGGTGAACTCCATGTGTCACTGCTTTCAGTAGATCAAAAAATGCAAGGAACAGGGGTAGGGACAGCATTAATAGAACAAATAGAAAGATATGGTAGAGAACATCATTGCCACCATATCTCTCTAACAACATTCAGTTACCAAGCTCCGGAATTTTATAAAAAATGTGGTTTCATAGAGCTTGGCCGTATCACAGATTTTCCATTAAAAGGTGAGGAAAAATACTTTTTCGTCAAATATCTATAAAGTCTACATGGAACTGTTTTTGTTAGCAGCGGCTTGAACGGCACTAATGACAGAGGAACGGAAACCTGTATCTTCCAGTGACTTGACTGCTTCGATTGTTGTTCCACCAGGAGAGGTGACCATGTCTTTTAGTTTTCCAGGATGTTCGCCAGTTTCTAATACCATTTTTGCGGCACCAAGAACGGCTTGAGCTGCGAATTTATAAGCTTTATCTCGCGGCATACCGTTCAAAACAGCTCCATCAGCAAGCGCCTCGATAAACATATACACATATGCTGGGGACGAACCACTGACGCCCACTACGGCATCCATCAAGTTCTCAGCAACTACTTCGGCTTTTCCAAAACTAGAAAAAATAGTAGAAATATGCGCTGTTTCTTCCGCAGTTACATTGCTATTAGGCGAAATGGATGACATTGCTTCGCCGACAAGCGCCGGGGTATTTGGCATAACGCGAACAATTTTAGTTTCTGTTGACGTTAATTCTTCTAAGTCTTTAATTGTGACCCCTGCTGCTACAGAAATAACGATTTTTTCAGGTATTATCTTATCTTTTACTGCTGTTAAAATCTCAGGAATAGTATAAGGCTTAACGGATAAAATGATAATATCTGCTTGTTCTGCAAGTTGAGCGATATCCGTTGTTAATTGAATTCCGTTAAATTCCGTTTTAAGTGGTTTTAATTTTTCCATATCTCTACCACACACAAGAATGTCTTCTTCTTTCCCCAAGTTAGCTTTTGCTAAACCACGAATCATTGCTGCACCCATATTTCCCGCACCTATAAAACCGATTTTTTTCATACTAATTCTCGCTCCTAACAAAATCTTTTTTTCTATTATCTCACGTTATGTGGCTTTGTCCAGCCTTTCAGAAATGGAAAAAAGCAACAAACAAATTAGATCTAAAACAATCTTAGGATTTATTCTAAGGTTTTTTGAGTTTGGGATTGTATTTTTTGTGAAAAAAAGTCTGATTTTGAACTAAACTTGTAAAGCCACTCATGAAATTTATAGCGCAACTAAACTTTGGCTCGTATGAATAATAAAATGTAGCGAAAATGTGTCAAAAGCGACTCGCTTGACAACTAAAAATAAACATTATTGTGATAATTGTCCCCAAATAAGTGATTCTGAGCAACAGTAAAAATTAGCTTAGGATACTATATATTGCTCAATGTTTTTAAGGTTTGAAAGCGCTATAAATGGCGTTTTTATCAGCTATAATTAACATTGGATAACAGTTCCAACTACATAATACTGCGAGGTGAAAACATTGAATTTCTTTCTACAATTATTAGGCAACTTTTCTGGCGCTTTAAATTTCCCAGACGTAACAGAAATCCTAAACAACTTAATTAAAGTTATTTTTGGTTGATTTCAAAAAAATAAAACAAGAGAGGAGGTAACTAAAGTTGAATTTCTTTCTACAATTATTAGGTAATTTCTCAGGAGCGCTTAACTTCCCGGAAATCACAGGATTATTAAACAACTTAATGAAAGCAATCTTTGGTTGATTTTCACAAAAATAAAACAGCAGAGGAGGCCACTAAAAAATGAATTTCTTTTTACAATTATTAACTAACCTTTCAGGAGCATTCAATTTCCCAGAAATCACAGGATTACTAAACAACTTAATCAAAGGAATCTTTGGTTGATTGCTCATTAGAATAAGTTGAAATATAGGGTTAAGGCTGACTTAACCCTATTTTGTAATTAAAGATGTAAATGAGGAGGATTTTTAATCCATGAAAAAAATAATCGCGTTAATCACAACAGTTGCACTTCTATCAATGGTTGTCTTTAACTTTATTCCGAGTATGGTTGCAGATGCGGCTAGTACTTCCGAGAACAATTTGACATATAAAGATGTACGAAATGGTTTTTACTTTGTTGGATATGAAGATGTGCAACTTGAAAAAGGTAAAAGTTATAAATATACAGTAGCTTATGAAGCAAATGTTGACATGCAAGCGACTAATACTGTTACAGGTCAATCAGCAAAAGCAGGACTATTTATACCAAATTCGTCTGGCGTAGAACTTGATAGTAACAATGTGACTACTACACAAAATAACGTAGTCGATGTAGCAAATGACGGAAATAAAGTATTTACACATACATTTGAATTTACAGTAAAAGAAGATACAAAAGCAGATATTGGTACTTATTTAGGAGCAGGATCTGTCATCCCAACGACTCCAGATGCAACAATAATTTGGAAAAACGTATCAGTAACAAATGAAACACCCGTAGAACAACCAGAAGCTCCAGTTATTAATGCAGAAGATAAAACAATCGAACAAAATGAAACTTTTGACGCATTAAATGAAGTAACCGCAACAGATAAAAAAGATGGCGATCTTACTAAAGACATCAAAGTAACTAAAAACACTGTTGATACAACAAAAAGTGGCGAATACGACGTTGACTATAGTGTGACAAACTCAAGCAAACTCACAACGACAAAAAGCATCAAAGTAACCGTTACTCCAGTAGAAACAAAAACAAACACAGCTCCAGTTATTGATGCAAAAGATCAAACAATCAAAGTTGGTGACCTATTTAATTCGTTAAAAGGAGTTACGGCAACGGATAAAGAAGACGGCGACTTAACAGCGAAAATTAAAGTAACAAAAGACACCGTGAACAATGCGGAAAAAGGCGTTTACCAAGTAACTTATACAGTTACAGATTCCGGTAATCTATCAGCCTCTCTTACAATCAAAGTGACTGTTACTCAAGATGGAAAATTAATTGTTAATCCAAGCGATCCGACAAATCCAGCTGATCCATCCAATCCAGAAGTAACAAAAACTCCTGTAGAATTTGAAAGAGCTTCAGTTGATCCAACAACGACTAAAGTAAATGTGAACAAAATTCCAAAAACTGGTGATAGCTCGATGATATGGGTAGTCTTAGCAGGACTAGGCTTAACTACCATTGGCATCAGCTCTTATCGCAAAAAAGCAAATAGATAATTTATCATTGATGAAAAGAGTATGCTAGGTCTGAAATCAGATACTCTTTTCATTAACTAGATGATAAAATGGCAATCAAGGGCTATTTTTAAAGAGCTTTACACAGAGAGGGGAGTCATTTATGCCAAAAATTGCTAAAAGTGATCGATTGGAGAATGTTGCTTTTGAGTACATTAAGAACAAAATTACAACAGGGGAGTATCCTACCGGGTACAGAGTAGTTGAAGCGAAGTTATCCCAAGAATTAAACATGAGCAGAACACCAATTAGAAGGGCGATTATTAATCTTTGCCATTCTGGTTTTTTAGTTCATCAGTATAATCGTGGTGCCTTCGTCCAAAATACAGAGGTAACAATTACTGAGTTTTTTTCAAGAATGAAATTGGTCGAACTTTTAGTGTATGAAAGCACGGAAAAATTAGCTTTACGGGAAGATTATATTGTTGTAGATGACATCATAGAAATAGCAGAAAAAGTAATTCAATATGAAAAAAATAGAGAATATGAGTTAATGCGGGGTGCTTTTGAAGATTTTATTAGCACGTTTATCGGTAAGTTGAACAATGATTACTTTAATAGAGTAATTCAAGATTTATGGAATGAAATAAATGACAACGCAACCAAAGAAGTAAGACTTATTATTGTTTCTGCGAGTGATCGAATTGCGGAAGAATTAGCGCACATGATTGAAATTTTAAAATCATGGAATTACGAACAATTAAAAAAATGTTTTCAACACATAATGAACGCAATGATTTTAATTGCTTTTTAAAGAGAGGTTTATAACTATTGAAAAAAATAAGCTGGATGATTATCATGCTGATTATCGTTGCTATATCAGTAGGCTATTATTTTATAAAAGAAAATGAGAAAAAAACACCACAAGTAATTAATTACAAAACAGTCGAAGCGAATAAAACAGACTTAAGCGTCTATGTTTCCGCAGAAGGTCATATCGTAAAAACAGTAAATGAATGGCCAGATTATAAAGATTTTGCAGTACAAATTATGGTGGACGAGCTAGAAATCAATCAAATAAAAGAAAAACAAGCAGCAAATGTCCACGTTGAAGCCGTAGATAATAAGATTTACAAAGGCAAAGTTTCTGATATAGATGAAAAAGGCATCATAAACGGCTCCGTAACATCGTATAAAGTTACGATTGATTTGGAAAATGATGATAATTTAAAAGAAAATATGTCAGTAAGTGCTGACGTGCTCGTGGCACTAGAAAAAATGATTCTGACAATCCCGATAGAAGCAGTTCACACAGATAAACAAGACAAAAATTATGTTTATATTGTTGATGAAAATAAGCAAAAAAAGAAAATCTGGATTGAAACAGGAAAACATAATACAAAATCTATCCAAGTAGTAAAAGGACTTACAGAAGGACAACCTGTGATTATTCCTTAAATGGAGGAGAGTGCGACATGATTCAACTATTTAACATCTCAAAATCCTACCAAATGGGAGAAAACACAATAAAAGCATTAGACGACATATCGCTTCAAATCAGTGAAGGTGAATTTTTAGCCATTATCGGCCCATCTGGTTCTGGAAAATCTACCTTAATGAATATACTTGGAATTCTTGATAAGGCGACAGTTGGTGAGTACTATCTCAATAAAAGGAATTTAATGCGCGTATCAGACCGAAAGATTTCTAAAATTAGAAATCGGAAAATCGGTTTTATTTTCCAGCAATTTAATTTAATGCCCCGACTCACTGCTTTTGAAAATGTAGAATTGCCGCTTGTATATCGAGGTGTAGGTAAAGCTGTTCGAAAAAGAGTCGTATTAAAAAGTTTAGAACGAGTTGGATTATTAGATAAAAAGAAACATCTACCTGCCCAGCTTTCAGGAGGTCAGCAGCAACGTATCGCGATAGCACGAGCCATAGCAGGAAGTCCGGAAATAATACTAGCAGATGAACCAACAGGCGCGCTTGATTCTAAAACCGGAGAAGAAGTAATGTCGTTGCTTAAAGAAATTCACCGAGAAGGAAATACATTAATTATGATTACACACGATCAAGAAATCGCCCAACAAGCAGAGCGAATAATAGAAATTAAAGACGGCAAACTCTGTGAATGGAACAAATTATGAATATTTTTCAAAGCATTAAATTAGCTCTAAAACAACTACTATCCGCCAAATTTCGAACATTTTTAACAATGCTTGGAATTATTATTGGTGTTTTTTCTGTTATATTACTTGTTTCAATTGGCGAGGCGATTTCAAAAAATGTTTCTAGCCAATTAGGAGATATGGGGAGTAATCTGGTATCTGTTAGCTTTTATTCCGATAATCCAAACGAGAAATTCACCTATAAAGAAGCGAATGGCCTTTTGAATGAGGAAGAAATTGGTTCGCCGGAAGTAATGAAGACCAAAGAAGTAAGAACGAATGTAAAGACAGCGAGTAGCCAAGTAACTGGAGTAAATGAAGATTATGCGACTATGAAAAACTTAGAACTTACATCAGGTCGATTTTGTTCTAATGTAGATGTTCGATTTGCCCAAAAAGTGACTGTCATCGGTTCAGAAATTGCTAAAACGTATTTTAAAAATCAAAATCCAGTAGGAAAACATATCCAAATTGCCGGCGCTAGATATTTAGTTATTGGCGTTTTAAAAGAAAAAGGCGAGAGCTTATTCGGATCAGCGGACAAGAAACTTTTTATTCCGGTCACATCCGCAGAACGACTTTTTAAAACGGATTCTGTAGATTTATACTATATTCAAACAAAAAATACGGAACAAGTGCCAGACGTAGTGAAGCGGACAAAACAGCAACTAAGCCAACTTTTTCCAAATAATAAAGAGGCGTATACGGTTGTCAATCAGCAACAGGCACTTGATACATTTGACAGTATTACTAGCACGCTTACCATTGGTTTAGGGGCGATTGCTGGGATTTCTTTGCTCGTTGGCGGGATTGGAATCATGAATATTATGCTCGTCTCGGTTTCAGAACGAACGCGAGAAATTGGTATTAGAAAAGCAATCGGTGCAGGTAGTGGGGATATTTTAAGGCAATTTTTGATTGAAGCTATAGTGCTTAGTTTGTTAGGCGGAGGTATCGGTATTTTACTCGGAATTTTTTCCGCGCAAATAGTTACAGCCGCATCTAGTTTTGACATGCATGTTTCTGCTACGACGATTCTTTTAGCAGTTGGATTTTCGATGTTTATTGGAATTGTGTTTGGTGTAGTGCCAGCGCAGAAAGCTTCGAAAAAAATGCCGATAGATGCGTTACGAGCAGATTAACTATAGGGGGCGTTTTTATGGAGAAAGAACAACAAGTCGATGATACATGGGTTTTAGTAGAAATTGTTAGTCTAGTAACCAATGTAGAACGACAAAGACTGAGAGAACTTAGTTACGCTGACTTGGAAGAATTTTATGAAAGAGTTGTAGTAGAGCAATAAAGAAAATCCTGCTTTTTGCGAGAATAATAAAACTATGCGAAAATAAAGGCAAATTAGTAGGAGGGATTTAGATGTACGAATCGATTAGGAAACGTGATGATGGTACGACGCTCGTTGAATTTGGATTAGAAATAAATGAGGAAGTAGCAGATGTATTTTCCTTATTAACGACCAACGAAGGGCTAGCAAAGTGGTTTAATGAGCTTGAAATAGGCGAGCTTGGCGCAAATGGACATCTTCTTTTCATCATGACTCCTGAAGAAAAAATAACCATGCCAATTCGTGCATTTGAACCTAACCGAAAAATCGCCTTTCAGTGGGATCAAGATGAAGTAGCGTTTGAACTAAATGAAATTGCGGGAAACAAAACAAAGTTAGTTTTTACAGAACAACTGACCGCAATCACAGAGCACAGTCCAAGAGATGTGTCTGGTTGGCATGTTTGCCTGAAAAAATTACAAGCAAGCGCGGAGAAAAAGACGTACGATTTTAACAAAGCCACATTTGAAACCCTATTTGCCAAATACCAAAAAGCATTGAATACTGAAAAATAAATCCTTTAGAAAAGCCATAAATGAAGCTGAAATTGCTTTGTTTATGGCTTTTTTCTGTTTCAATTAATCTTTTTCCACTTTAACTGGAAATTCCTTATGTTCAAAAAAGTAATCGATTTCATTAGAATGTAATTGTAAGCAAGGCATTGAAAAAATACGGGGTGACGAAATGATAGTATCGGAAGAACAATTATTTTTAAATCAGCATCTAAGCACAAAAGAAGAAGTGCTAGCTTTTATTGCAGACAAGGCAGAAGAAATCGGTATCACAACAAATTCAGCTCAGGTAGAACGTGACTTATGGGCGCGCGAAAAAGAATACGCGACAGCAGTACAACAATTAATCGCCATTCCACATGCGAAAACAGAGGCAATATCAGAAGCAAAACTGCTTTTCATTCGTCTCGTTGAACCGATTGATTGGGAGTCAAAAGAAGGTTTTAAGGCACAAGCCATTTTTGCGATATTAGTTCCAGCAAGCGAGGCAAGTCAGCAACATTTGAAAATTTTATCAAGTGTGGCTGTGAATTTACTAGAAGAAGCGTTTCAAGAACAAATTTTAACGATTCAAACGGAACATGAGCTGATGGATTACTTGAAAGATAATTTGGAAGGAGAATTGATATGAAAGTTGTAGGAGTTACGTCATGTATTGCAGGGCTTGCACATACACCAATGGCAGCCAAAGCACTAGAAAAAGCCGGAGTGAAATTGGGTCACGATGTCAAAATTGAGCAACAAGGTGCAATGGGGACAATTGATGAAATCACGCCAGCCGAAGTGAGCGCAGCAGATGTAGTTATCATCGCAGCAGATAAAGTTATCGACGGGGAAGATCGTTTCAAAGGAAAACCAGTCGTTCGTGTAAAAATTGGTCAATGTGTTGCGAACGGGGAAGCGGTGTTAAGTAAAGTAGTTGCAGCAATTGAAGCACGTAAACAAAAGGAGGCTAACTAAGTCATGAAAGGGAAATTAAACGAAGCAAAAGACCACTTAATGTCGGGTATATCCTACGCGCTACCAGTCATTATCGCAGGGTCACTTGTTGTAGCTGTTGCAAAATTGATTGGGATTATCGGCGGGGTTACAAATCTAGATGCCTACGCAGATGCAAGCGGATTTTATCATTACGTTTACTTATTCCAAAATGTAGGTTGGGCGGCAATTGGCTTACTTAACTTAGTACTTGCGGGATATATTGCTTATTCTATCGCTGGGAAACCGGCTCTTGCTGCTGGTTTTGTCGGCGGAGTCCTTGCTACTAGTACAAATGCTGGTTTCTTAGGTGCCGTTGTTGCTGGTTTCTTCGCAGGTTGGTTAACAAACTGGGTGAAAAAACATGTCCGAATCACTGGACCTGCTGCTAGTTCTTTACCACTAATTATTTTGCCACTTATCACAGTTGGTGCCACGGGGATACTGATGTCACTGATTCTCGGCGGACCACTTGGTTGGTTAAACCAAACGTTACTTGATTGGGTAACTGAAATGTGTAAAAACGATACAAACGTCATTATTCTCGCACTTATTTTAGGAGCTATGATTGGTTTTGACCTTGGTGGACCGGTAAACAAAGCTGCTTGGATGGCTGGGAATGCGCTATTTATGAGTGGCATTTACCTACCTTCGATCATGATTAATGTCGCAATTTGTATTCCGCCACTTGGCTACGGAATTGCTACACTTTTACGCAAAAAGAATTATTCTACTACATTCAAAGAAGCTGGAAATGGTGCACTAATTATGGGACTGATTGGCGTTACAGAAGGTGCGATTCCATTTACACTACGTAGCCCTGGTAAATTAATTCCGCTAAATGTAATTGCCTGTGCGATTGGTAGTGCAGTAACAATGGGACTTGGCGCTTATGTGAAAATGCCGCCGATTGGTGGAATGTATGGTTTCTTCACCATTGGTAACGGCTGGGCTTACTTAGTTGGTGGCTTGGTTGGTGCATTTATCATCGGAATCTGCGCTAACTTATTCGTGAATTTCACCGAAGAAGAAACAGCTGCTGCAGATGATGCTGTAGATGATATTGATATTAGTTTTGATGAAATAGAGATTAAATAATAGTTGGAGGATTTAATTAAAATGGCTAAAACGAAAGTACATGTAATTCCGCATTCGCACTGGGATAGAGAATGGTATTTCACTTCAAGCCGTTCGACAATCTATTTAGTGAAGCATTTAAAAGAAGTGATTGAAACTTTAGAAGCGAAAGACGATTACCATTTTTACTTAATGGATGCCCAAAGTTCTTTAATAGAAGATTATTTACGCTACTGCCCCGAAGATAAAACAAGATTAGAAAAACTTATTGCTGAAAAACGGCTTATTACAGGGCCTTGGTATACACAAACGGACCAATTAGTCATTTCACAAGAATCAATCGTTAGAAACTTGCTCTATGGAACGAGAATCGCTCGCGAAATGGGACATAGTATGGCTGTCGGCTATGTCCCCGATGCATTCGGACAAGGTGGAAATATGCCGCAAATTTATAAAGAATTTGGGATTTCCAAGTTTCTATTTTGGCGCGGGGTTGCCGATAATCGCTTGAAACAAACCGAATTTATCTGGCGCGGTGATGATGGAACAGAAATGCTAGCAGAACAAATCCCATTCGGCTACTACTACGGAGCGAACATTCCGGAAAATGAAGCGGAACTAAAAACGTATTTGGATGAGCAAATTGGCGCTTTAGAAGAAAAAGCATCCACGCCAAACGTATACTTCCCGAACGGCTTAGACCAAGCGCCAGTCAGAAAAAACTTACCAGAATTAGTTGCGAAATTTAATGAATTAGATCATTCGCGTGAATACCAAATCGCTTCTCCAGAAACATTTTTTGCTGATTTAGAAAAAGATGTAACTGATTTGCCAGTCATTGCTGGGGAATTAACAGAAGGTAAACATAGCCGTCTGCACAAATCGATTTTCTCCACTCGGGCAGATTTAAAACAAGCAAATAATGAAATCGAAAACTTTTTAAGCAATGTGCTAGAGCCGGTTCTGTCGATAAGCTACTCACTTGGAAATCACTATCCACACAATGAGCTCGCGGAAATTTGGAAACTGATGTTTGAAAATGCTGCGCACGATAGCATTGGCGGCTGTAACAGTGACACGACTAACCGCGACGTCAAACATCGCTATAAATTGGCTTCGGATTTAGCAACCAATTTACTCGATTTAAACATGCGTCTAATTAGCGAAAAAATCGCACAAAAACAACCATTCCAATTTACCGTTTTCAACCCACTGCCATACGAAAAAAGCGGCGTGATTAAAATGACCGCGTATATCCCAGAAGACAATTTCACCATAGAAGATACGCGAGGAAACACGCTTGAATACACCATTCTAGAGAAAAAGGACTTAACGGAATATGTCTTAAATCAACATATTTATCTGAACCCAAGCAAACCAGTTTATTTACCAGAAAAAGTCTTTTTAGCAACGATGCTAGTCGATGTGAACAGCATTCCAGCGCTTGGATATGACACAATCTACTTTAATTTAGAAAAAGAAGTAGCTGAACAACAACCAAAACAATCTGCTGAAACAAAAATCGAAAATGAGTTTTACAAAATTCAGTTAGCAGATAATAATTCATTAACAATCTATGATAAGAAATCCGGAAGAACCTACACAGACCAAATGATTTTTGTGGAAAATGGTGATGACGGAGATTCCTACAATTATTCACCGCCGCGTAAAGATCTATTAATTTCATCTAAAGAAGCGATAATAGATAGCGTAGAGGCAAGTGTATCGGGCATTAACCAAACTTTAACTATTTCCTTCAAGTTAAATGTACCGTATAATCTAGAAGAACGTGCAAATGGTGAAAAAACAAAAGAAATGACAATCAAAACGTTAATTTCTTTACGAAAAAGCGAAGAGCTTATTCGCTTTGATGTGCAAGTTATCAACCAAGTACTGAGCCATCGTTTATGCGTCACTTTCGCAACTGAAATAGCTAGCAAATTTTCCACAGCTGACCAATTATTCGCCCCAATCAACCGTCCTGTACGACTGCCAGAAATGGACGTATGGGAAGCGGAAGAATGGCAAGAAGCACCCATTTCGATTGAAGCAATGCAAAGCTTCGTAAGTTTACATGATGAATCGCACGGTGTTGCCGTAATGACAGAAGGCGTGCGCGAATATGAAATCATTGGTGAAAATTATGATACGATTTCGCTAACATTATTCCGCACATTTAGTCATATGGGTAAAACGGATTTACTGTACCGTCCTGGTCGTGCTTCCGGTGAATCAATCGTTGAAACACCTGATGCTCAATTACTCGGCGAAATAAACGCCACATTTGCGCTAACCTTATTTGAAAGTTCTTTTGACGAAGCAAACATTGCGAAAAAAGCAAAAGAATACTTATCAAATCCACCAGTTTACCAAATGTCTGATTTTCTTAATGGTCGGTTGATTTACGTATATCGCGACGAAGAAAAAACATTAGACAGCACGTATAGCTTGGGACTCCCAGTGATAGATGGGGCGATTATTAGTGCAGTGAAAAAAGCCGAGGATAGTGATGCCTTCATTACCCGCTTTTTCAACCCTTATTTACAAAAAGAAATTGCCATCCCAGAAATTTTCCAAGGCAAAGAACGTCACTTGGATGAAAGCAATGAAGCTGAAACAATAACAACCTTAACACACGCTAAAGTGCAAACATATTTATTTGAAAAGTAAAGTTTAACTACCTCAAAAAGGAGCTGCTTATGATGGGATATTTCGCTTATAAACGTTTAGAAACACTATATGGCATGCTCCTTGATGCGGGTAGCCACCTGTCAGCTCAGAAACTCAGCCAAGATTTACATATTTCAGAACGAACAATCCGGACGGACATAGCCAAATTAACCGAATTCCTCGAAACAAACGGAGCAACCATTACCTTAACTAGGGGCGCGGGATATAAAATAGAAATCCTTGATCCCACTGCCTTTGAAGCATTTCAGGCCGACAAAAATAAACCAAAAAATGCGGATTATTTTGACTTGGATAACCCGGAAGAACGCGTGAAATACGAGATATTCTTACTACTTTCTAGCGCTGATTATATTAAATTAGAAGATTTGGCAGACACCCTTTTTGCTAGTCGTGCGACGATCTCTAATGACATGAAACAAGTCCGAACAGTTATCGCATCTTATGATTTAACGCTCGTCTCAAAACCAGGAAGTGGCGTGAAAATTGTTGGAGAAGAAGAAAAAATGCGCTACACACTAACGGCTCTGATTGCCTCGAAAAAAGCCCCAGAGTCCTACTTAGAAACATTTTTTGAGTGGCATAAACAAAAAGAAAAGTTGCAAAAGTTAATGTCAGCCGTGACGGATTATTTTTTTGCAAACAACATTCGTTTTACAGATGAAGCACTTCAAAATTTGCTCTTACATATGATGATTTTAGTAGAGCGAATTGAACTAGGGCATTCTTTAGAACAATTTGAATTAACAGATGTTAGCGAAGAAGAAATCACAATCGCAAATAATTTAGCTGGCATTCTAGCTTCTCTTTTTGAAATTGAAATCTCAGAAGGGGACAAAAACTATTTACTTCTCCAAATTGCTAGTAAACGGATTTTGAATGTGGAAGATAAAGAAATTAGCGAATTCGATGATTATGCCTATATTGAAGGGATGTTAAATCGGATTGAATCGCAATATTTTTATCGTTTGCAAGATGATTTACAGTTAAAAAAAGATTTGATCGCACACATTCATTCCATGCTATATCGCGTGAAATATCATATGACTGTAAAAAATCCAATGACCGAGCATATTAAACGATACTACCCACTGGCTTACGAAATCACGCTAGATGCAGTAGAATCACTAAAAAAAGATTATCCATACGATATTAATCAAAATGAATTAGCTTATTTGGCGCTTCATATCGGGGCATCATTGGAACGAAACTATCAAATATCCTATTATCGCCATAAATCAGCGCTCATTGTGTGTGGTTCGGGATTTGGAACTGCACGAATTGTCGAAGCGAAAGTAAAATCAGCCGTAAGTAATTTAGACATTACTAAAGTTGTTTCCATTCAAGAATATAATCGTTTTATTCATATTGAAGAAGATATTATTCTTTCCACCGTCAGAATTCCAGAAAAAAATAAACCAGTTATTAAAATTAGCAATATCCCGACGAACGAAGAATTAAAAATGCTTGGAGCGATTATCGAGGAGCAGACTGACCCTAATCGAGGCTTCTTATCTTCCTTTTTTGACGCTGCATTTTTTGCGAGAAGTACGCTTACTAATAAGACAGCGATTTTGGAAGAGATGGTTGAGTCACTAAAAAACAAAAATATTGTTGGCGACGAGTTTTTGAATTCTGTAATTGAAAGGGAACGGCTCGGTTCAACGGTACTCGGAACTGGAATCGCCATCCCGCATCCTCTAGGTTTAATGGCTAAAGAAACGAAAATCGTCATCAGAATTTTAGATAATCCGATTAAATGGGATCAAAAACAATCTGTTCACGCTGTCTTTTTATTATGTATTAGTAAAAATGATTACGAAGAAGCAATCAATATTTATGAATTACTTGTGGAATTAGTTCGCGAAGAGTACGGTGAAAAACTTGCGGCTTTAAAAGATTTTACGGATTTTACTAGTTTAGCGAACGATATTTTAAAGAAAAAGTAAAAGCTACCTCCTTTTTATCAAGGAAGTAGCTTTTTTGATGAAGTTTTAGTGAACTTTTTGATTTTACCATTTGGTCAAAGGCGATTTCATGGTACACTAGTAAGGAGGATAATTATACAGATGGAGGATTTAATGAATAGACAAACAGAATTTATTTTGCTTATAATAGGCGCTTCTTTTAGTATCATCACTTTTTTTGCAGCAGCATTATATGCGTTAATTTTTGGATTTAGCGCAATTGTTTTATCGGGTTCACCAATGACTTATGGTGGTTCTGAAGAAATGATTATGTCTTGGATATTTACTTTCTTTTCTATTATTGCGGTGATTTTTACAGTAGCATCAGCTGTTTTTGGATTTATTGGAGCTTTTAAAATTAAAAATAACAGCTCTAAAGTAAAAACAATTGCTGTTTGTTTTATCGTTTTAGGAGGATTGCAAGTTTTTTCAATACAAGGTATTCTATTTTTAATCGCAGGAATTTTAACTCTTACAAAAAAGGAATACAAAACAAATTTTAGAGAAAATGAGGGGATAAAATGGGAATAGCAGTCTTCTTTCCAATATTTTTGATTTTTGCTATGTTTCTAGGACTCGCAGCAAAAGTGCTATTAGCTATTTGGATTTATAAAGATGCAGAACAACGCGGTATGAATGCGATTCTGTGGTGCCTATTAATGATTTTCATCAATGTAATTATTATTCTAGTTATTTATCTTATCGTTCGTACAAAAGGCGAGGTAATGAGAAAAAACTTAGGTCTACTTATTAGTGGGATTGGTGTAGCGGTAGTAAATACCTTTATCGTCATTATTGCCTGCATTTTCTTGCTATTTTTCGTAGCAAACGATGGCGGAATGCATAATATGATGAACGATTATAACTACGATTATGACAATGAATATCAATATGATATGGACAACTGGCAAGAATTTTAATAACATCTGTAAGAATCTGCTACCAAATATGGAGCAGATTCTTTTTATATTTACATAAAAGGGGTATAGACTATAAAAAAGTGAATCTCGACAAGGGGAACTGTTGAATGGATACGGTTATTTTAATAACGGTTATTATCGTTATAATGGGGTTAGCGTTTGATTTTATAAATGGGTTTCACGATATTGCCAATGCCGTTGCTACGAGTATTTCCACTAGAGCGTTAAAACCACGTGTGGCGATTGGGATTGCTGCTGTGATGAACTTTTTAGGAGCGATTTCTTTTACAGGAGTAGCCGAGTCGCTTACAAAGAGTATAGTGGATCCTTTTTCATTAAATAACGGAGAATTTGTGGTTTTATGTGGTTTAATTGCTGCGGTGATTTGGAATTTGATGACTTGGCTTGTTGGGATGCCGAGTAGTTCCTCGCACGCTCTTATTGGTGCGATAGCAGGTGCTTCTATTGCTTCTGCTAGTAGTTTTAGCGTGCTTAATTGGTCTGGATTTACCACGATTATTATCGCGTTAATAATTTCGCCAATCATTGGTTTTACAGTCGGCTATTTAATATATTCGCTCTTTAAAACCCTTTTTCATGATAAAAAACTTGGTAAAATGAATCGGCGTTTTCGTTTTATTCAAATTGGAACTGCTGCCGTTCAAGCATATTCTCACGGTACGAATGATGCCCAAAAAACAATGGGGATTATCACGCTAGCTTTAGTTGCAAGTGGACTTTTAAAAGAATCAGCTGGAATTCCGTTTTGGGTTCAAGTTAGTTGTGCGGCTTCCATGGCGATCGGTTCATCTGTCGGTGGTTACCGGATTATCAAAACAGTTGGAACAAAGATTATGAAAATTACACCAGTAACAGGAGTAGCTTCGGATTTAAGTTCGCTTTCGGTAATCATGTCAGCTACTTTAATCCATTTACCAGTGAGCACAACGCAAGTAATCGATAGCTCAATTATGGGTGTTGGAACAGCTAATCATAAAAAAGAAGTAAACTGGCGTACAGGTAAAAATATGGTGGTCACCTGGTTCATCACATTACCATTAGCTGGACTCTTAGCGGCAGTGGTATACTGGATATCAGCAGCCATTTTCTTATAATTAGGAGGAATTTAAATGAAAATAGAACATGTAGCTTTATGGACAAAAGATTTAGAAAAAATGAAACAATTTTATGTGACTTATTTTGGTGCAACAGCCAATGAGTTATACGAAAATAAAACAAAAGGCTTCAAATCCTATTTTCTCTCTTTTAAAAGTGGGGCAAGGCTGGAAATTATGAGCCGCATCGATGTTGCTGGAAAAAACACCGGCGAAAGTCTAGGCTGGGCACATATTGCAGTTGCGACAGACTCAAAAGAAGCCGTGGATGAACTAACAGAAAAAATAAGACAAGCGGGTTTTAGTGTCGCTGGTGAGGCGAGAACAACTGGAGACGGCTACTATGAAAGTGTAGTTCTTGATCCAGAAGGCAATCGAATAGAAATCACTTGTTAGTACCTATTTGTCACTAACTTATTTATCGTGTAGTATACAGTTATACATATTATTGATGAGGTGAATTTATGGATATTGTAACTAATAAAATTGTCGTAGAGAAATACAACTTTGAAACAACGATGGAAGAAAATCAACCGGTCGAAAACAAAATTGAATTAGAAGTCCATGAAGTAGAACCAGTTGATGGAAACGTAGAATTAATGGCTAAAGGTAAGATTTTTAAAATCACGATTCCGTTTTTACTAGTTCTTGAAAATTTCCGGATTGACGGTCGAATTAGCCGTATTATCCAGTTAAAAGACTTTTTTGGTCAATTTTCTGACTTAGAAGCAAAAGATGTGGAAGGTTTATCAAATCCACTAATTGATTATATTAAACGTCTTACTTACGATGTGACCGAAATTGCATTTGATGAGCCAGGGGTTAGTTTAGATTTTAATGCTAATCATAACGGCTAGATAGGAGAAGAAATGCGCCAATATATGAAAATGGTACGCCCATTTGATTTTGTAATTATCGTTGCACTGATTTTGGGTTCGTTTTTACCACTATTGTTATTTTCCGTTGCTGAGGCTAAAAATACCGGCGATGAAGTCGTAGCAATCATTTCACAAAATGGCAAAGTGATTCGGGAAATTCCGCTAACAGGTCATAAAGGAAATGAGCAATTTACGATTAAAGGAAAAGGCGCACAATATAATTTGATGGAAGTAGACGGCGAGCGAATTCGCATCAAAGAAGACAACAGCCCTGACCAAGTTGGTGTGAAAATGGGCTGGAAATCTAAAGCTGGTGATACCATTGTTTGTTTACCCCATAAAGTATTCGTGGAAATAAAATCAACACAGAAAGATAGCAAAGATCCTGATACAGATTTAATTGTGCCAAATTAAAAAACAGCAAGCCCAGTATTTGGGGCTTGCTGTTTTTTATTTAATCAAGGAGTTCGATATATCCTTCTGTTCCATTTATTCGAATACGTGCGCCATCCTGTATAATTTTAGTGGCATTTTCGACACCAACAACAGCAGGGAGGCCATATTCCCGAGCAATTACTGCTCCGTGCGTCATCAGTCCGCCAACTTCGGTGATAAGCCCTTTAATTGAAACAAACGCCGGAGTCCAGCTTGGGTCGGTAAAAGCTGTAACTAAAATATCGCCATCTTCTAAATCAGCTTTTTCCATATTCAAAATAACGCGTGCCCGACCTTCAACCACACCCGATGAAACAGGCAGACCGAGAATCGCGCTCTCCGGAAGGTTTTCGCGGTGATATTGCCCGCTAATCATTTCGCCGTCCGATGTAAGAATCCGCGGTGGCGTCAATTTTTCATAAGAAGCAAAATCGCTTTTTCTAGTATTAATCAGTTGGTAATCAGCTTTATTTGTACGTACAACTTTGCGTAATTCATCAAAATAAAGGAAATAAATATCTTCTTTTTCTGAGATAACTCCACTTCTCACAAGCTCTTCGCCAGCTCGGAGTAACGCGCGCTTATAAATAAAGTAACGATTAATCATTCCGTATTTTGGATACTCGCGATAGCCGATGAAATTACGTAAAGTATCGATTTTCTTTTTTGTTTCGGCCGCTTTTTCAGCCCCGTCTGGAAGCTCTTCTAACTGTTTTAAAAGGGTTTGTTCTTTTTCGCGCGCTTCTTTTTTGCCTTGTTCGAACTTGTGTTTACTTGCATTTGGTTCGAAATTTTTAATATTACTCAAAATTAATGGAACGAGCGCTAGCGGGTTTTCAATCCAGCGCATTTTTGTTAAGTCGATTTCGCCGGCACAGCGCATTCCGTATTTTTCTAAATAGGCTTCTATTGCATGTTTTGCTTCATTACCACCTTCTAAATGAGCTAAATCAGCTAAGAAATCTGGATTTTTAGTTTGTTCTAAATAGCTTCTAACAGCAGGATACGGTCGAATAGCATCGGCTACATCTAACAATTCTAAGCCCATCTGTGAAGTAATATTATTGGGTGCGGATTCAGAAAGTGTATCTGCTACGTTTTTTTCACCAAGCCATTTGCTAATATGCTCGTTTAACCATGCAGACGCGTCCATACCAGCCATAATTGCATCAATGCTTGTCTGGTTAAATAAAACGCTTTTAAGCTCCAGAAGGTCCTCTACAATGAAATCAAATAAGGCGGAACCTGATTTCGTTTTAATCGTCTCATTAAGTTGGTTAATGGATGCTTCACTATTTTTTACTAATTCAAAAACGACAGCGGGATCAGGAATATTTCGTACGGGTGGTTTGCCTGGTGCGGTCGCATGATTGGGTGTGTTTTCCACAGGTAATGGTGGCAAGAAATCTTTTTTATTAATAACTGTCAAAAGAGCATCTTTAATTAATGGGTCAGACGCGCCAAGTGTATTTACCATCATATCTCTTGAAGTGGGGGAGGATAGGCTTTGGGTAATATCCACGAATAATCTTCCACCAGCTGGATACATCGAAGCAGGGGTTGTCATTAAATAAAAGGAAAGACCAAGTGGCTTCATTGCATCAGTCATCATTTGTTGATGAGCCACAGATATATAGACCCGATTTCCTGGCTCGTCCACCTCAGGAACTGGATAAAGCGTAGTAATCGGACGACTTTGAACAATATAAAATCGCCCCTCAGCCAAACACCATTCAATATCTTGTGGTTTATTAAAATGAGTTTCTACGGTTCTGCCAAGTTTAGCTAAGGTTAAAATTTGTTCATCGGTTAATGTTTGTGCTGTTTGCTTGGATGGCTCCAGTTGCTTTGTTTCTGTTCCCCCTTCTTTTAACCCATATATGGCGATTTTTTTAGTGGCAATGATTTTATTTGTAATAGTATTTTCTTGGACGGTATAGGAATCTGCTGACACTAAACCGGAAACTAGAGCCTCACCTAAGCCGAAACTTGCATCAATAGCTAGCGATTTTCGATTAGACGTGATTGGATCTGCGGTGAATAGGATGCCAGAAGCTTCAGGGAAAATCATTTGTTGAACAACTACAGCCAAATGCACCTTGCTATGTTCAAAATGGTTTTCGTTTCGGTAAATAATAGCACGCTCGGTAAATAAAGAAGCCCAGCATTTACTAATATGGCGCAGTATTTCATCTCTACCAATAATATTTAAATAAGTATCATGTTGCCCAGCAAAGGAAGTATGAGGGAGGTCTTCGGCGGTAGCGCTAGAGCGGACAGCAAATGCCGCGCTCGCATCGATGTTCATAATAGCAGCATCAATTTCAACGCTGATTTCTGGAGCAATCGGGATATTTTGAATGAGTGTGCGAATCTTTGCGCTAATTTCACGGATGGTTGCTGTGTTTTCGTTTTCTTGGAGTGTGAGTTGTTCCAGGAGTTGTTTGAATTCATGATTTTCTGCTACGGTTTCTTTGTATGCTTCGGTCGTAACGGAAAAACCGGCTGGTACGCGCACGCCTTGAATCTTTGCGCACTCGCTTAAATTCATTCCTTTGCCACCAACTAAGGCTTCATTTGATTTGTTGGTTTCCTGAAATTTCAATACGTATGACGTCATTTCGTTCCCTCCCAAATTTTCGCAAAAATAAATTCTTGACTGTAAAGCGGCAATGTTATATAATTAAAGTAGGGATTGCTTTACATAAGTCTGTTTAAGCGATTATATCTTTATAAATTTACCATGAATCCAGCTATTTTTCAATTAAAAACCAATATAAAAAGCAAAATTTCTCGTAATAAGAAATTTTGCTTTTATTTTTATTGCTCGAATTTACATAGTGATAAGTTTCTAGATTTAGCTTCTGCAATGGTTACAGCTGTTTCGCCGTTTGAGTTGTTTAAACCACGACAGTTTTGGTCGTAATGGTATTTTTTGCCAGTTGCAGTGATATAAACCATTTCGCCTTGTTTATTACTTGTATCTGGTTTCGGAGCAGAGCGTTTTGCTTCAGCTCGTTTTGCCTCAGCAGCTTTCTTTTCGGCGGCAGCTTTTTCGGCAGCGGCTTTTGCATCGGCAGTTCTTTTTTCAGCGGCAGCTTTTTCATCTGCAATTCGTTTTTCTTCTGCGGCAACTCGTTCACGTTCTACTCGCTCTGCCTCAGCTTTTTCAGCAGCAACACGCTCGGCTTCAGCTTTATCAGCAAGCTTTTTCGTGTAACCGGGGCTCATTTCTAATGATAGTGTTTGTTCTTTCGTTTTTCCATCAATAGTAATAGAAAGAACAGCATCTTGGGCCCGGTCAAGTTCATTTACACGAAGGCTGAATTTTCCGTCCTCGTCTGCGGTTGCAGTTGCATCTGGATTATCAATAAAATCTAGCGTTACTTCAGCGCCAGGGTTTGTTTTTCCTTCGACAACAATAGCTCCGTCATCCGTTGTTTTAAAGGTCTTTTCTGCTTTTAAAAGTGGTTCAACTGTAACTTTCTTTGTTTTTTCTTCTTGCTTAGGTTTCTCTGTGGATGCTTCCTCTTTCTCACTCGGCACAATAGCAGCGCCAATAAAAATAGCTAAAATCGAACTAATAATTACAATTTGCGTTTTTCTACGTGGCCATTTTTTCTTTCTAAAACTTATAAGCCCATAAATCAACACACCAATACCTACTAGAAACAGTATTGTCCCAAATCCCGTCATAAAAAACTCCCTCTCCCTTTTTTTGTCTAACGATTTATTATAGGCATAATGTGAGGTTGTGCACAAGAGGGTTTAAGTAAAAAAACTATTTTTTTGTACGTTCTGCTAAGGCATTGCATAAAATTCCAATAAAAAGCATCAAAATCATAAAAATTGTCACAGATTTCATCCATATTATATTAGAAAAAAAGGTGCTGTTGAAATTTAAAAAAACCAAAACAGGACCGATAAATGCTAGTAATAAGCTAATTGGAATCAGATAAAAGGCAAGTTTGCCAAGTTCTTTTAAGTTGTTTTTAATAGCAATCATCCTCCTTTTTTAAGCTTTCAACAGGAGTATACTACAAAAAATGGCAAAAAAGAACCCTCTTGAATAATACAGATGATTGCTTTATGATGAAGGAAAGACAAGCGTTTTGGAGGTGCTTATAGATGACGAAACCAATAGAAGAAATCGGCGCAGAAATTGGCGCTAAAACAGAAAAAGTTGCACGTAAAACTGGAGAAATTGCAGGAACTGTAGCTAAAGTTTCTATTTATGGTTCGATTTGGGCTGTAAAAACTGGGGTAAACAAGTCTCGTGCCTTTACTCGAGGATTTAAACAAGGTTGGTCTGGTAAATAATATAGATAGAAAAGGGAGAAAGTGAATTGTTAAGTTACTTATCGACGCTAAACCCGGTACTTTTAGCATTACTAGCAGGAATCTTCACCTGGGCTTGTACAGCAGCGGGAGCTTCACTCGTGTTTTTCTTTAAAAATTTAAATAAAAAATGGGGCAATGTAATGCTCGGTTTTGCTGCTGGTGTTATGCTCGCAGCTAGTTTTTGGTCACTTCTTGCACCTGCAATCGAAATGAGCAAGGATTTAGGGAAATTTTCTTTTGTGCCAGCTTTAGTCGGTTTTTTACTCGGGGGCATATTTTTACGAGTCATTGATCGCATTATTCCTCACTTGCATTTTGGATTTCCTGAACAAGCAAAAGAAGGACCTAAAACATCACTTCGAAAAAGTATTTTGTTAGTGCTTTCGATTACGATTCATAATATTCCAGAAGGCGCGGCTGTTGGTGTGGCTTTTGGGGCTGTCATAACCGGTGATACGGAAACGCTTATTACTGCTATTGTATTAGCACTTGGAATCGGTATTCAAAATTTTCCAGAGGGAGCAGCTGTTTCGATTCCATTACGCGGGGAAGGTTTATCAAGAGGGAAGAGCTTTTGGTACGGACAGTTATCTGCAGTAGTTGAGCCGATTTTTGCCGTTATCGGTGCTGTTTTAGTTGTTTTTGTTACACCTATCCTGCCATTTGCGCTTGCATTTGCCGCTGGAGCGATGATTTTCGTGATTGTGGAAGAGCTAATACCTGAATCTCAAGTGGAAGGTTCAGCCGATTTAGCAACGGCTGCAACTATGGCTGGTTTTGCAGTTATGATGGTTTTAGACGTAGCTTTAGGATAAATAATAACCTGCCGTAGAAACGTTATTTAATATTTGCGAAATACGTTTTTTTACGGTAGAATAAATAGTGAAATATTTCACAATATGCTAGTTCTCAGGGGTAATCCTGTAACTATAAATTGGACACGGAAAAAAGCTCCCACTTTATCCGTGTCTTTTTTGTAACAAATGTTACGATTCTGTTGGTTCTATTTTCCTATTTTAGTACAAAAACTAGAAACTTGTTTTTTTTCATGTATAATTGTTTTATACGAAAAACTGGGGAAGGTTTTTCTAAAGGTGAGGTGCATAATGTGAAAATAAGGTGGATTAAAGTTTCACTAGTTACGATTCTCATTATTGCCGTGGTTTTTGTTGGTGTCATAGGGTTCCAAAAATACCAATTTTCAAAGTCGCGCAACAAAGTAATAATGCAGATGGATAGACTAATGAAAGACCAAGATGGAGGTAATTTTCGCCGCTTGGATAAGAAAGAGGACGGAGTAGAAATTATTTCTTATATTCCTAAAACTTCCACGAAACAAGACAACGAAATTATCCAGAAAGAAATTGAAAAGGCTAAATCTGCAGAAATAAAGAAATTAAACAGAGATAAAGATAAGCAAGGGATTATTTTTTACACTTATCAAAAGCAGAAAATGGCCGAGCAAGTAGTATCTTACAAAGCTGTCCAATCTGAGTACGTAAAAGAAGGTAAAACTAAATTTGTACTTAAGGACAAAAAAGATATTTGCAAAAACATTGTCACTGACGCCAAAACAGGCGCTCTGTTAACACTTGGGGATGTGTTAATAAAAAATGACGAAACAAAATTAAATTTAAAGACTGCAGCAGAGCAAGAACTTATTAAAACAGGGGACATTCCTTTAAAAGATGTTGGGAAACTCGGAGGAATAAAGAGCTTAGTGAAATGGGATCAAACTGATTTTGAACTTACTAACTCGGAACTAATTGTACCAGTTGAAGCACCAGGGATTTCTGGACCGAAAAAAGTAAATCTAAAACTTGCTGACATTGCTAGTTCTGTGAATAAACGTTACTTACCAAGCAGCGTAAAAGTCCCAGAAATACCAAAAGCAAAAACAAACAAACGTATTGCACTTACTTTTGATGATGGTCCAAGCGCTTCAGTAACACCAGGCGTACTAGATACATTGAAACGCTATGATGTAAAAGCGACATTCTTTGTACTTGGCTCTAGTGTTGTGCAAAATCCAGGTTTAGTAAAACGTGAATTAGATGAAGGGCACCAAGTTGGTAGTCACTCATGGGACCATCCACAGTTAACTAAACTATCGGAACAAGAAGTTTACAACCAGATTCTACAAACACAAAAAGTTGTTTTTGATCAAACAGGTTATTTTCCAACGACAATGCGTCCTCCTTATGGCGCAGTAAACAAAAAGGTTGCTGATGAAATTGGACTTCCGATTATTCAGTGGTCTGTTGATACAGAAGATTGGAAAAATAAAAACGCAAAAGTAGTTACTCAAAGAGTCCTTGCTGGTGCAACGGACGGAGCGATTGTGCTAATGCATGATATTCATAAAACAACTGCTGCGAGCTTAGATGAAACGTTGAAACAACTGAAAAGTCAAGGTTTCGAATTTGTAACTATTAACGAACTTTATGGAGAGAAATTGCAGATTGGTAAGCAATATTTCGATAAAACAGAGTCGAGAATGGTGAAGTAAAAGAAGAGTAGCTAAGATGAGTAATCATTTTAGCTATTTTTTTATATTTCATGTTAAGTTTTCTTTACGTAAGAGGATTTTTATTTTATACTAAGTGTAAACATATCTTTACATGGTGGTGGTTATTTGAAAGTTAGTAATAAAGTGAGGCAGTTGCGAGAAGAAAGAGCTATTGGCCAAAATGAGTTAGCTCTTGCATTAGAAGTTTCGCGACAAACAATCCATGCCATTGAAAAAGGGAAGTATAATCCTAGTTTAGAGCTGAGTTTGAAGATGGCGAGGTATTTTCATTTAACAATTGAAGAGATTTTTCAACTAGAGGAGGATTAGTATGAAACGATACATTATTAATCGAGGTATTACGGTAGTTGCAACAATTATATATATGTTTCCCCTCCTAGGAATTATTAAAGGGGAAGAAATATTTGGAGATATCGTTACGCCAATTGTTATGATTATTGCGGCTTTAATTGGGACACTAACTTCTATGTTCTTATTTGAAAATAAATCAAAGCGAGAATATGAGAAAGATAAACTAGAAAAAGATGAAAGATATGTCAACAATCGCAAAACGTTTTCTTATTATGCGCTTATCGTTTTAGCTTTGACGATACCAATTGTGTTGATTGTTCTTAATTTATATGGGATTGAACAAATCTCCATTTCGAGTTTGACAATCATTTTTCTTATCTTCTGTTTTGCATATATGATTGCGCTGGAAATTATCCGAAAAAAAGTATGATTGTAGGCAAAATAAAAAACATCCAACTTTTTCGTTGCATGTTGCCTAGCATTTACCAAATTTTGGTGACAATGCCATAAATACTATTACGTGTAATCCAACCATTCACGTGTTTGTGATTATTAGAAATTTGATATTGTTTGCCGCGGATTTTACTGATTTTATGTGTAAAAAAGCTGCCGCGAACTTTGCAAAATACAATGTCATTTACTTTGAGTTCTCTCGTGCCAATCGGTTCTAAACGAACAGGTTGCATCGATTTAATCAAAGGCAACATCGAATTTCCGCCTTCTTTATAACGCTCAATGGTTTCGCCACGTCTGAGTATTTCTACTGCATCAAGGCTTCTCATAATTATGCTCCTTTCTTGTTGTTAGTGCCAGAATAACAAAATAGTAAAGCGAAGTCAACGAAATTTTTCGCTGACTTTTTTGTGGAGCGAAAAAACTTATTATACCAAGTGCGAAAACAAATATGAAACGGATACTTCGGAATTTCCGATTATAACATATTTTATAAGCAAAAAAGCAATTCTGTTATAATGGAATAAAATCAACTTTAAAAGGAGCTAAAACGGATGAGTAGAGCGATTTCTGTAGATATGGACGGGACTTTTTTAGATGGAAATGGTGAATATGATCGCGCTAGATTTGAGAAGATTTATGCAGAATTAGTGAAGCGTGAGATTAAATTTATTGTTGCGAGCGGTAATCAATATTATCAGATAAAATCATTTTTTCCTGGAAAGGATGAGGAGCTTTTTTATGTGGCTGAAAATGGGGCGGTTATTTTTCATCAAGGGGAATTACTTAGTGTGAATCGTTTTGATGAAAGATTGGTTCAAAAGATTTTGCGGACGTTGATTCAAGAATATCAGGATTTGCAAGTGATACTTTGTGGGGTGAAAAGTGCGTATTTGTTAAAAGCGGCCGATCCGGATTTTAAAGTATTTGCGAAAAAGTATTATTTTGAGTTGCAAGAGGTGGATTCGTTCGATGTGCTTCCGGATGATACGTTTATTAAGTTCGCGCTTGATGTGGAAGTGGCTAAGACTGGGCAAATTGTGGAAGATTTGAACCAAACGTTTGCTGGGGAAATTCGCGCTGTGTCGAGCGGGCATGGGAGTATTGATATTATTATTCCGGGTGTGACGAAAGGGAGCGCGATTCAGCAACTATTGAATGAATGGCAAGTGGCGTCAGATGATTTACTCGCTTTTGGCGATGCGAATAATGATATCGAAATGTTGCAATTAACGTCGCATAGTTACGCGATGCAAGAAAGTAGCCCGGAAGTTCTTGCAACTGCAAATCATGTGGCTCCTTCTAATAAGGAAGCGGGCGTGTTACAAGTTATAGAAGATTATATGGAAAAAAGCCAAAGACCATGAGGTGGTCTTTGGCTTTTTGGGGGAGTGGTAAATGTGCCGATGTTGCTTAACGGTTATATACCAAATCAATTTACCAGTGTAGATTCTACAATATCTTTTCTGCGATAAACGTTCAGAATAAGGCCGAGTAGTGCAGCGTAAACTAGTAACATGCTTCCCCCGTAACTGATAAACGGCAGGGGGACTACCATGATTGGAACTATTCCAAGCCCCATAAGAATATTCCAAAAAGCTGGAACGGTAAATAATACAGCTCCTCCGATTGTTAATAATCTGCCGAATAAATCCTTTGTTTTAAAAGCGTTTAATGAAATTCGCAATATAAATACAAGCAGTAATAGACAAAGGAAAATTCCGAATACCCAGCCAAAAGAGTAGACAAGGAATGGAAAGACAAAATCTGTGTGTGCTTCAGGGATTGTCAGATTGTTATGAAGTCCCTTGCCGAACCAACCAGCCTGCGAAAGGATAGCTTTCACAGATATGAGATTATCAGAGAGATAACTACTAGAGAATTTAAGAATCATCGTACTAATGAAAATAACACCTACAAGCAAATTACCAAGCACTACTTTAATGGCAAATTGGTTACGACGATAATAAAAAATATACATCACTAATACACACAAAAAGTATATAATACTAAATACAAATTGGCTGAGCATAATGTAGAAAATAACTGGGAGCCAAAATAGGATTAGTAGACCTACTAGTTTTTTCCAACCTTTAAAGTCAGTAACTTTGGTGAAAATACCAGCCCACGCTATTAAGAATAAATATAAGCATATAGCTGGACCATTAATCATAATACCCCCGAAAGAAAGCCATATTCCTCCTCCAGTAAGCGTAGTACCAACAAAAAAAGATGTGAAAAACAGGATTAAGGCAGCCGCGTAAAAATACATCCATAAATCTTTCAGTTTCCTATAATCAAAGAAAAGAAATCCAATCAGAGCAAGAATCGCAAGGGCGAGCCAGACGATTTGTTTTTTTATAAAGAAAGAATTAGGTGATACTACATCACTCATCAGTGGAAGAAAACCAATACCGGCAAGTAGGATAAATAACGCAATAAGGAGCCAATCCATTCTTGGTTTATGAAGCTGATTCATGTTTTTGCCAACAGTCGAGGGATCTCCCATTTCCTGAATGGCTTTCTTATTCGCATCCTCTATAGATAATCCTCTCTTTTGAAAGGAGTGACTTAGCTCTTCTAAGTGATTACTAAGCTCTTTTTTAATCATACTGTGAGCTTGCTTGGATTTTACTTTAGCTATTACTTTACCTAAATATTCCTCAAATTTAGCAGAACTCATAAAGAAGCCTCCTCTATTAAATTTTTCAGTGAGCCATGTTGCTTAGAGCCTCTTCGTTCAAAAGTAGCTACAAATTTTTTCCCTTTCGCAGTTAGGGAATAATATTTCTTATCTTCTATCCATTTTGATGAGAGGATTTTCTTATTTTCAAGTAGATGTAAAAGGGTATACAGCTGACCTTCATTGTTTTTGAAGCTAAGTTCATTTTTTTGAAATAGTTGGGTGGAAATCTCATAGCCATGCTTTGCTTCATCGTGCAGTGAATCTAAAATGTTTTTAAGCGTTTCTTCTTTCCAGTAGTGAAGTTCTAGGTGAGATTGCTTCTTCCGGATTGTTTCTTTTACTGCAGTTTTTCTCTCCTCGGAAAAAGAAAAACCCTCAAAATCTTTTTTTATAGAATCCTTTAAATTATAGAATGGATCATCCATGATTATACCTCCTTTTTCATCTTGGTTTTTAATAATTCTCTGGCGTGTTTTAACCTGGTTTTCAATGTATTGCTATTTACACCAGTAATTTTGCTGATATTCGCTAAAGAGAGTTCTTCGTAGTAATGTAAGAAAACAACTTCCCTGTATTTTACGGGTAAATCCATAACCGCGCTCATTAAGCTGCTTGCTACATCTTTTGCGATAATTTCTTCCTCAACGTGTTTTGACTTGGACGGGAGATAGTCCCAAATTTTTTCGCTGAAATTTAGTTTGCGATAATGCCAACTACCCAAGTAATCTTTGCAATGATTAATAGCAATTCGATATAGCCACGTTTTTATGGATGACTTGTTATTAAACTGACCTAGCTTTTCGTAGCATTTAATAAAGATCTCTTGCGTTAAATCTTCCGCTGTCGTTCGATTCTTTACATAAGAAAAAACTAGATGCAGTACATCATCGCTGTAGTTATCCATTAACTGGCTGATTATTTGTTCGGTATTTTCTATGCTATTAATATTAATTCCTATTTCTTCAAGTTCAGTCATTTAAGTTTCACCTTCTTCTGCAATATTAGACGAAGCAAGTATCATTTAGGTTTGGAAAAATTTTATTTATATCCCTAAAATAGCGATAGTCATCTTATAAAGTATTAACTATCTGTTGAAAATACGCAATAAAAAAAAGACTGTAGATAAAATGATTGCTCTACAGTCTTTGGCTTTTTCTATTTCAATAAACTAAGGAATACAACACCCACCATAATTAACAGTATGCCAGAAAGGATAAAAGTCCATTCCAGCGGGCTTTTTTTCTGTTTGAAAATGAGGATACCGCCAATTGTTGCGACGATAACGCAAGCTTGTGATATCGAGAAGCTCGTTGCGACACCGAGTACAGCAGTCGCTAAGAACATACCTAGATTGGCGATTGACCACGAGAATCCGGTCATTAAGTTGAATGTAACATTTTTTCGGGAAATAGCAGTCTTTTTCGCTAAGTTAATACCAATGGCGCATGTCAGCATACCGATTGCTTGTGGTAAAATGATAGAAAAGCCAGTGACATCAAAAAGCTGGTTTGTTACTACGTAAAGCGTTAAAAAGAACGAAGATAGAATAACGATACCGTAGACATGAAATGAAACCGACTCCGTGATATGATTCCCGCGTTTTTGAAACCCGGTCATTACCACCCCAATCAAGATTAAAATTACTGCAACAACTCCGATGATAACAGCCGTAACCGTTTGCCATTCCTGGAAAACAAGAACTGCAAAAAGCGTTGCGCCAACGAGTTGTGTACCATTTGAAATCGGCATTGCCTTCGCGACACTAGAAGCTGCAATTCCTTTAAACTGCAGTAATTGCCCAAAACTCCAAAAGATACCCGAAACAAAACTCACTATAAAAGAAAGAACTGTTATTTCTGGTGATAAAATCCAGAACAAAATGAAAGCAAATAATAGCGCGCTAATCGAAGTCCCCAGTAGTTGTTCCTCGGGGGTGCTTTTTCGTAAGTTCGCAATTATCGGCATAAATCCCCACCCAAGAACAGGGAGTAACGCAATAAGATAAATAGACATAAATAAGCTTCCTTTCTAGGTTAGTGGTGCTATTTAAATCTACCATTCTCCAAAATGAACAGCAATATCCCAAAATTACGGTATTCAATGCGGTAATTTTCGTAGTTTTCTGGGGATGAGTCTTTGTAATAGAATAAGCGTAGGGAAAGGAAAATTAAAAATGAAAGCGGTAACGAAAATGATTGCAAATCGCGAAAAAAATATCATTCAGTTTCTAATGAAGACAGGTCAAACACGTGTTGGAACTATCGCGAATCATCTCGGACTTTCAGAAAAAACAGTATCAAACTCACTGAAGGAAATCGATATTTTTCTAAAGGATTTTGATATGACTGTTGTCCGTAAACCAAAAATTGGCGTTTATATTGAGGGCGATAATAAAGCTTTTGCCGAGGTTAGCCGATTCCTCGACAATCAGATCAGCCAAATTCCGTCAACTAAAGAAGAGCGGGTTATCTACATTTTTAGTAAATTGCTTAAAGCTGACGACTATATCACGATTCATCAACTTGCAGACGAACTATACATTAGCCGGAGCACGATTGAGAAAAACATGATGGAAGTCACGAAAATGTTGGAAAAAGAAGGTATCACCTTGTATAAGAAACCGAGTAAGGGCATGAAACTTCTAATTAGCGAACGCGAAAAACGCGCCCTAACCTCCAAATTTATTACTAATTTTTGGGGTAACAACTGGTATTTAAAACAAGAAGGTGAAAAGGTGCTCCAAGCTTTTGACACGATTCAAGCAGATGTCACTGGGATTTTTCCAGAAGAAGGCTTGAAAGAAATCATTGCGATTGTTCAAGAATTCAGTGAGCTTCATGATTTTGCCTTTACAGATTATGCATTTCAGTCGATTGTTATTCACCTTGCGATTGCGGTAGAGCGAATTCGCGAAGGCGAGTACGTGGAAAATGTTGAGAGCGATCCGATGAAAGATGCGTTTGAGTCACAGCGAAACAATACGGAAATCTTAGTTGGTATGTTGGAAGAACGTCTGGCTATTAAAATTCCAGCATTCGAAGTTGGCTATATTCAGTTACATTTAACAGCTGCCTATAATCAGCAACATGATGAACTGCTCGTCAATACCCGACCGCAAGAAGACGATGTCGCTGAATTTGTTAGTGCGTGTTTAGCAGAAGGTAATTACGATAAAGGCTTGCTGGAAGACCTGACGACGCATATGAAATCCGCCATTAACCGCTTAAAACTTGGTATGCATTTTAAAAATCCGTATCTCAGCAAAATTAAGCAAAACTTTCCCCAAGCGTTTGAAGAAGCGCTTTACTTTAAAGCAAAATTTGAACAAAAGTACGATGTGCAAGTGAACGAAGATGAGACGGCGTATATTGCGCTACATTTTGAAGCATACAAAGAAAGAAGTCGCTCTTTCCCCGACCAAATTCGCGTGGTGCTTGTATGCAGTACAGGTCTTGGTTCATCTAGATTACTCGCAGCTAGAATTAAAAAATATTTTCCAATGATTACGATTGAAAAAATATTATCTGTTCAGGCGTTAATGGAAACCGAAGTCGATGTAGATTTAGTGATTAGCACGATTTATCTCGAACTAGAGGATATTCCGAGCATCGTTGTCAGTCCGATGATGAGTAAAGCGGATTTACAACAAGTTGAAAGCCAAATCGAACGAACGCGACGCAAGAAAAAGAAACGCAGCCAACCATTTGTTGATTTAATTAGACCGAAAACCATTTTTGCGAAGTTAGATGTTGCAACGATGGAAGAAGCGATTGCGGAAATTGGCGGCAAATTGGTGGAAAAGAGTATTGCTAAGCCTGGTATCGTGGAAAGTGCGCTGAAAAGAGAAGCATTATCGTTTACTTCTTTTGAAGAAATGGCGACTCCGCACGCAGAACCTGCACTTATAAATGAATCATGCATTGCTATCGCAACACTTAAACAGCCGGTGAAATGGGGCTTAGTCGATGTGGATAAAATCTTTTTTATCGCTTTGACAGAAAAAAATGGCATTAATTTAGACGCAATGTACGAACAGTTTTATAAATATATTGATAATAAAAAATGGCTAGAAAAGCTGACGCAACTAAAAAGTGCCGCAGAAATTTATGAGCATTTGTTAAAGGATGGGATGTAATGGAAGTAAAAGATATTTTAACTAAAGAATTAGTCGTTTTTGATTTAGAAGCGGCAACCAAAGAAGCAGCAATTGAAGAAATGGCAGAACTGCTAGATGAACGTGGTATTTTAGCGGATAAAGCGACTTATGTCCGAGCAGTTTTGGATCGTGAAGCACATTCAACTACTGGAATAGGTAATAACATTGCTATCCCACACGGAAAAAGTGAAAGTGTCACAAAATCGGCCATCGTTTTTGCAAGAACGAAAGAAATGATTGAGTGGGAATCGCTGGATGACGAACCGGTAAACATGATTTTCTTACTGGCGATTACTGATTCTGACAAAACAGACGGTCACTTAAAAATCCTTGCAGAAATTGCAACGAAACTAATGGACGATGATATTGTCGAAAATTTAAAAAATACAAGAGACGAAGAAGAAGTTATTCGAATTTTAAATGGAGGCGTAGTAGAGATATGAAACGTAAAATTATCGCAGTAACCGCATGTGCGACAGGAGTGGCGCACACATATATGGCAGCACAAGCACTTAAAAAAGGCGCGAAAAAAATGGGCAATCTTATCAAAGTAGAAACACAAGGCGCAACAGGAATTGAAAATGAATTAACCGAAAAAGATGTAAATATTGGCGAAGTAGTTATTTTCGCAGTGGATACAAAAGTGCGTAACAAAGAACGTTTTGACGGTAAAGTCGTGCTGGAAGTTCCAGTAAGCGCACCGATTAAAGATGCAGAAAAAGTAATCAACGCAGCACTTGCGTTAATTGACGAAAAATAAGGAGGATCTACCATGTTCAGAAAAATTGGGAGTGAACTGAAAAAACACGTTTTAACAGGTATTTCATATATGATTCCGCTCGTTATTGCAGGTGCCGTAATTATGGCAATTGCGCGGGTTGGTGGTTCGTTTTTCGGAATTACAGATATTTGGGACGCGAAATACGCAGACAGTGCGAATAGTTTAATTTCACTACTGCATAGTTTAGATGGTTTTGGTGGCTTGGCGCTAGGAATGATGTTCCCGGTTATTGCAGCATTTATCGGGTATTCCATTTCGGACAAATTAGCGCTGGCACCTGGTCTTGTTGGTGGTTTACTGGCACGTGATATTGGCGCTGGTTTCCTTGGGGCACTGGCAGCTGGTTTAATCGCTGGTTACACATGTCTATTGATTAAAAAATACGTGAAACTGCCAAAAGCGGCGGCTTCGATTGTACCAGTATTTTTAGTACCAGTTTTTGGCACACTTATTACCGTTCTTATTATTAATTATGTGGTTGGTATTCCTTTTGCTGACTTAAATACAGCCCTTGAAAATTGGCTAAATGGTATGTCTGGATCGAATCAAATTCTAATGGCGGCTATTATTGGTGCGATGGTTGGTTTTGACTTAGGCGGACCAGTTAACAAAGCAGCTGTAACAACGGCGATGGCTCTTTTAACAAGTGGAATTTATGCACCAAATACAGCAGCACAAGTAGCAATCATCATCCCGCCACTTGGACTTGGTTTAGCTACATTAATTGCAAAACGTAAATACAATGCAGAAATGCGTGAAGCTGGAAAATCTTCTCTTATCATGGGACTTGTTGGGATTAGTGAAGGGGCAATTCCTTTCGCGGTAGAATCTCCACTGAAAGTTATTCCGGCTACAGTGCTTGGTTCTGCTGTCGGCGGTGCGCTAGCTGTAGGTCTTGGCGCAATTAACCAAGCGCCAATCAGTGGTTTTTATGGCTGGTTCACAGTTGAAAATTGGCCAGTTTATATTTTAGCGATTGCAGTTGGAACGTTAATCGTTGCGGGTATGTCAGTCGCTTTACGTAAATCAAGTGCTGGTGAAGAAATGGCTGGTTCAAGCTACGATGACGAAATTGACGAAGCAGAATGGGAAGCTTAAAAAACGGAGGTAACTATGGTTAAAGCACATATTGTGAACCATACGCATTGGGACCGAGAGTGGTATTTCACCTCGGCCGATGCACTGGTTCTAAGTGAACAACTTTTTACAGAAGTAATTGACGAATTGAAAAAGCACCCAGAAGCAAACTTTGTACTTGATGGGCAGTTGTCGATTTTAGATGATTATGTCGCACTGTACCCAGAAAAATTAGCGGATATTAAACAATTAATTGCGGATAAACAACTTTTCATTGGACCGTGGTTTACACAAACAGATGCCTTTTTTGCGCATGGCGAGTCGATTTTGCGCAATGCGATGATTGGGATTTTTGATAGTAAAAAATACGGCGACTATATGAAAATCGGTTATTTGCCAGATACATTTGGTTTTAATGCCCAAATGCCAACTTTACTTGAACATGCTGGCTTTGATAATGTGATTTTCTGGCGCGGAATTCATCTTGGTGAACATGTTGCATCTCCGTATTTTAAATGGCAAGGACTTGGCGAAGAAGCTTCGATTTATGCGATTAATATGCCACAAGGTTACGGCACAGGGATGCTCCTTGAGCCAACCTCGGCATATGTGGATGGACGCCTTGACCCGGCAATTGATTTCATTGAAAAGTACAGTAAAACAACCGAAGTTTTAATTCCATCTGGGAATGATCAGCTGAATATTATTAGCAATTTTGCCGAAAAATTGATGGAAATCAACAAAATGGGGCGCCATGATTATCAACTTAGCACCTATCAAGATTTTATTCAATATGTTAGAGAGCTGCCTGATTTAGAAGAATATCGCGGCGAATTTAGGAGTCCGGTTCTTGCGCGAGTGCATAAAACTATTGGCTCCAGCCGAATGAATATTAAGCTGAAAAGCGCGTCACTTGAGCAAAAACTGCTAACACGTATTGAGCCGCTTCTTGTTATTGCTAAAGCATCCGGAATTTTTATTAGTGAACGGTTACTAATGCATACGTGGAAGAAACTTTTAGAAGGTCAAGCGCACGATAGCTTGGCGGGCTGCGTTTCTGATCCAGTTGCCGAAGATATTTTGCACCGGATGAAAGAAGCTGACGAACTATGCGATAGTATTGAAAACACGATTGTGAAAAAAATTGCTGATGATTTGTCACTTGCCGCGAACGAAATTATCATTTTTAATACGGATTTACATGATTTTGACGGATATAAAGAAATACAAGTAGTAACTGAGCATAAAAACATCCATTTCCCAGCGTTTCCGGACGCAACGATTGTCCAAGAAGAGTTCATTCCATCGCGCGAAAATGTGCTAGAAGAAACGCCAGCCGGAAACCGGTTTATTGAAGAACCTGGCTACTATGTGCTTCAAGTGCGCATCAAAGTGGAGCTTCCAGGCCTTGGTTACCGCGTGATTGCTTTTGAGGAGAATGACCGCGAACTGGATTCGATGATTGCTTCCAATGATGTGGCAATCACGAATGATTTCTACAAAATCACTTTTGAAAATGGCGAAATTGTTCTTGAAAAACCAAACGGCGAACGCCTGACTTCTTTCATTACGCTAGAGGATGACGTGAATGCAGGTGATACGTATGATTATTCACCACTAGCTGGGGATGTTGCAGAGCTGTTCACTTTTTCCACAGCAAATACAGAGAAATCGAGTGAAGTCGAACGTTTAATTTTAACAGGAAAAAGCGATTTCCCGCTTGATCGTTTGACGAAAGAAGGGCACGGCGACCTGCAAATCAAACTCATTTTAGAGGTGAAAAAAGGTAGCGAACTGCTGGATGTTAAAGTTGAAGTAGATAACCAAATTAAAAATCACCGTCTACGCTTAAAAGTAAACACAGGTGTGAAAACAGACTACAATATCGCCTCACTTCCATTCGGATATATCGAGAGAAAACCAGTTGTACCAGCGAATTGGCAAGAAACATATAGCGAAATGCCAATCGACATCGAACCACTGGAACAAAGCGTGACGCTAACAAATGAAGCAGAAAGTTGTACCATTTTCACACAGGGCGTTAAAGAATACCAGCAATTGGATCAACATTTAGCGCTGACATTACTCGCAACAACCGGACAACTCGGAAAACCTGACTTAGCTTACCGTCCAGGCCGAGCATCAGGCGACACAACGAAAAAAGGTCACGTGCTCATCGAAACAGAAGGTGCGCAGTTACTTGGTAAACATGAATTCACACTAGCCATCTATCTTGGCGACGGAGCTTTCGATGAACATAAAACCGCTGAACGAACAAAAGCGTTCAACCAAGCAAACGTATCTTATCAACGCCAACCGTTCAATCACTTTTTACATCGCTTGGATAACAAAATTCAAAAAACAGAACGAAAATTAGGCGCAAAACAAACATTAGGTATGTTGAATTTACCGAAAGAATACTTAGTTTCAACGTGCCACCCGTCCTACTACACAGCAGATAAATACATCATCCGCCTGGAAAACCCAACTAACACACCACAAAAGTTGGTATTACCGGATGTGTCATTTGAGTATGTGAATGCTATCGAAGAAGTTGTCGCAAATGACAATAACACGATTCCAGCATACGGGGCTGTTACGTTGCGATTAGATATATAGAAAGAAAACTTGCTCAAAGTATCGACTTTGAGCAAGTTTTTATTTATGTTGGATTGCAATGAGTTATTAAACATGGTATCTTTGGATTGAAAACGCTTTAACTGGAAGAATCATTTTCAAAAAAGGAGATAGAGAAATGAATCGACAACAATTAGAGAAATTGAATCGGGATTGTATCTATGAAGTGTATGAAGATAGGGAAGAAACTAATGAATTTTATATGGGATACATAAAAGCAATTTTTGAAAAGTACATTATAATAGAAAATTATCATAGAAGTGGTCAGTTTGATGGTTTTGCTATTATCGCAAATGAAAACATTTTTAAAGTTCAAAAAGATACCAAATATTTGGAGCCCTATAAAAACGTAAAATCACCACAAATACAAATGCCGGAATTAAGTAGCAAAGGAGATACCATATATAATTTTCTTCAGTGGGCGAAAGAAAATAAGAAAATAGTGGAGTTAACAACAGTTTGGGATGAACTAATCATTGGCGAGATTGATGTGCTTGATGATGAGTTGCTATCAATGAACGTTCTTTTGTCTGATGACTTTTCACCTGATGGGCAATGTTTTATTGAATATGAATCGATTCTAGATGTTTGTGTCGATACGTTGAAATTGCAATTTATGGAAGAGCGCTGTTAAAAGCTTTTAGGTCTCCATGAGTTGTGTTTTTCCTAATAAGTGTTATAATAAAGTTGGAAAATGAATCATTTAATGCACAAAAACCCCCGAGTCCGGCTAAAGACCTCGGGGGTTTTCTTGTGGTTAGAACGGTTGCCGTCTACTTATGTTTTTTATCACTACGATGTTCTAACCAATATTTGTAGGTAGCTAAAGTAATTCCTACAAAAATCGGAGCGATAAGACTGGAAAAAAATAGAATCATTTAATGCACCTCCCTTCAAAAGAACAATGTTCCTATTGTTCGTCTGAAGGTAGACGACTTAATTATTATAGCATGCTCACATAATTTAAAGAGATGTTTTAAAGAATAAAAATAAATCCATAAAAATCAGCAATGAAACTAATATTAGTTTCATTGCTGGTTTTTTTACTTATTTTGTAATTTCTTTTTCTATCAACCGCAAAAATTCCTTCGCTGCGCTCGAAAAAGTGGGATTCTTTTTCCAAACAATGCTTATTCCAGCAGTTAGGGGCGGCGAAAAAGGAATGAATTTCAAATTTGTATTGTCCGTGTTGATAATGCCATCGATACAAAGAATACTGGCAATATTTTCTTTAGCCAAAAGCGAGGCATTATAAAGCAAATTATAGCTACCAATCACATTCAATTGTTCAAAATGTTCCCCTAACCAACTTGCTAGTTGATTATCCACGAAAGATTGATTCGAAACCATTATTGGATTTTCTTGAATATCACCCGGAGTTATAACTTCTTTTTGTGCTAAAGGATGGGCAGTATTTACTAAAATTCCCCATCTATCTTCTAAAGAAAGCTGCAAATATTCGTATGCTTGCATTTCAACAGGATTAATGACCAACCCAAAATCCAGCAGCCCATGCTCGATTTTTTCTAAAACATCGTCGGCATTACCACTATGTAGTTGAAACGTAATCTCAGGATGTATTTCTCTTAGCTGATGAATGACACTACCAATAAACTCAAAACCTCTCGTTTCCCCAGCACCAATCGTTATTTTCCCACTAATTGTTTCATTTTGTAGCAAGTTCGAAGTTGTTAATTCGACTAAAGATAAAATTTCCTTTGCGCGATTTGCCAAGTAAACCCCATCTTCTGTTAAGGTAATAGAACGATTTCCGCGAATAAACAGCGTTACGCCTAACTCTTCCTCAAGTTCCTTCAATTGTTTAGAAAGCGTTGGCTGAGAAAGATGAAGTACTTCCGCCGCTCTACTAATCGTTTTTTCACGCGCAACAGTTAAAAAATAATTCAACACACGGAGCTCCATTAAAATCACCCTTTCCTATAACTAAAAAGAATAGTTGGATATGCTTTATAAGTATTATTCAATTATAACTTCTCTCGCTATAATTAAATAGTAAAAGATTTTCGAGGGGGAAAGCGCATGATAGAACAAGATTTACAGAAAAGGCTAGTCGACCAAGAAATTCTCCAAGGGTCGGATTTGTTAGACGAAATTCACAAAGTAAAGCAAAACAATGAACAACTTATCATCGAACTAAACACCAAGTACCACTCAAAAAAAGAAGTGACCAAATATCTCAGTGACATCACCGGAAAACCAGTCGATCCGTCAGTCGATGTCTCACTTCCTTTTTATAGCGACTTTGGGAAACATATTACTTTTGGTAAAAATATCTTTATCAATTTAAATGTAACTTTCGTAGATTTGGGTGGGATTACGATTGAAGATAATGTCTTAATTGGTCCGGGAGCAAGACTTGTGACCGTCAACCATTTAGTCAGCCCTAAAAAGAGACGTGGACTGCGGGTAGCACCGATTTGTGTGAAGAAAAACGCCTGGATTGGTGCAAACGCAACGATATTGTCAGGTGTAACAATCGGCGAAAATGCCATCGTTGCTGCGGATGCTACCGTCACAAAAGACGTCCCAGCAAACGTCATCGTCGCCGGAAGCCCAGCCAAACAAATCCGTAAAATTATCGAGGAATAGGGAGAGATAGCAAATGACAATCAAAAATAAAGTAATTATTATAACCGGAGCATCATCCGGAATTGGTGAAGCAACAGCCATACTTTTAGCCGAAAAAGGGGCGAAATTAGTTCTTGCTGCTCGTCGCGTGGAAAAGCTGGAAAAAATTGTTCAAACCATTAAAGCGAGTTCAGGCGAAGCAATTTTTGCCAAAACGGATGTGACAAAACGCGAAGATAATAAGAAATTAGTAGAATTAGCGATTGAAACATACGGAAAAGTAGATGCAATCTTTTTAAATGCGGGAATCATGCCGAATTCGCCATTATCTGCTTTAAAAGAAGACGAATGGGAGCAAATGGTTGATATTAATATTAAAGGCGTACTGAATGGAATTGCGGCAGTTTTGCCTTCTTTTATCGCCCAAAAATCAGGTCATATCATTGCCACTTCATCTGTTGCAGGTTTAAAAGCATATCCCGGCGGTGCGGTTTATGGCGCGACTAAATGGGCAGTCCGCGATTTAATGGAAGTTTTACGAATGGAGTCAGCCCAAGAAGGCACCAATATCCGCACAGCGACCATTTATCCAGCAGCTATCAATACGGAATTACTAGAAACAATCACGGATAAAGAAACCGAACAAGGAATGACGAACCTCTACAAACAATATGGCGTCACACCAGACCGAATCGCCAGCATCGTCGCCTATGCCATTGACCAACCCGAAGACATCAACGTAAACGAATTCACAGTCGGACCAACGACCCAGCCATGGTAAATAGAAAAGCCTTGAACTGATTGATTATTCGTTCAAGGCTTTTTTGGTATTGCAGGAGAGGATTAAACATGGTATCTTAAATTGAAAGCGCTTAAAAAGGAGACGCACCAATGAACCGTAAACAATTAGAACAACTAAACCAAAAGTGCCTTTCGGGGCAATAGAAACGATTGAAGCGAATTTAGTAATGATTAATACCGTTGCACCAGAAGAATTTCAATCTGACGGGAAATGCTTTATAGAATGCAACCATATTATTGATATTTGTATTGATACAGCGCGACTGAAATTTATTACTTCTTTACTATTAAACGCTAATTATAATTAATAAAATTAATAATTCAAATAAAAAGTAAAAAAATTACAATTTTATTTACCAAAAGCAAAAAATCCATGCTATAATAATTTTGTAATATTAGGAAAAGGACCAGTTTTATCTCAATTAAAACTGGTCCTTTTTTAGAAAGAGAGGGCAGTGAGGTTGTTAGCGGGGAGAAAAAGAAAGAAAAAGAAATAAAGGGTAATACATCGAATGAATTACATTAAAAAAGGGAGAGCTTGATACATGAAAATCCATGCAAAAGCAAAAAAAATCTTAGTGAGTCTGATAGCTATTATGCTATTCCTTTCACTAATACCTGGTTATGCACCAATGGCGGAGGAGACGTCAACTGGGGTAGAAGTACCAGAAAAGAAAGCGGGAGAACAAGCACCAACAGAAGTTAAAGAAGAACGAACAGAAAATGAAGTGGTTTTTGATAACCACGACGGGAGCTTTACAAAACAAATCTTTGCGGATCCTATCAATATGGAAGTTGACGGGGATATGAAGCGCATTGATGCGAATGTGGAGAAAGAAGCAGATTCTGACATGATTGTTCCAAAACAAACCCCATTAGAATTAGGCTTCTTAGAAAAAATGGAAGACGGGGCATATCAGAAACTAACAAAAGCTGGCGCAGAAGTTACTTTTCGCCTAAAAGGAGCACGTACAGGCGAGGATGAAGAAGCTGCAACAGACCAACCAGCGACCTACAAAGAAAATGAAGTTACTTATGAAAACGTATTTCCTAAAACAGATCTACGTCATTTAACTTTTCCACAATCAGTTAAAGAAGACTTAGTACTACATGAACCAAATCAAGTAGATACGTATGTTTATCAAATTGAAACAAAACTAGACTTAGAACTAGCAGAGAATGGCGATGTGCTATTCAAAAATAAATCTGGCGAAACAATGTATACGCTTCCGAAACCAGTTATGACAGATTCCAATGTCGGCGCTGAAACCGGGGAAGCAGCATTATCCGAGAATGTTTCTTTTGAAGTGAAACAACTGACCAAAACAGTGTATGAACTACAATTAAAAGTAGATACAGAATGGCTAAATGATGCCGCTCGCGAGTACCCTGTCTATATTGATCCATCCGTTCGGTTAGATGAAGTTTATAATGCCAATATTAATTCGGCTAAACCATCCGAAACAAACATCGGAAGTAAACTATGGGATTCTGGTCAAAATGCTTATACTTTAAAACTCGGTAAATGGGACAATTCAACAGGAAATAATGCCGCTTTTTTAAAAATGGACACATCTACTTTAAACAAAGCGACTATTTCTAAAGCAACATTGAAAGTCTATAACATTTGGCATATGTCCCCAACGGTTAAAAATGATCTTTGGTATTACGAGGCAAATGCAAAATGGTCTCCGTGGCAAGTGACTTGGAATACAGCTCCTGCATCGACACGGATTGGCAGTGTCAATGTTGGTCGAGGTGAGTGGGCGAATTTAGACGTTACTAAAACGGTTCAAGCGTGGGCAACTGGTGCTCGAGTGAACAACGGTTTCCGCTTAGCAACTAATAGCGAACAAAACTATTGGAAAAAATTAGTAGCAAGTGAAAATAATAAAAATTATCCTTATTTGGAAGTAAATTATACGTACGCACAACCAGAAAAACCCACTGTAAAAACGGCCTCAGACGGTGTTGGAACTGGAACAGGATACATGGATTTATCGTGGAAAGCGGTTCCCGGTGCGACTAGTTATAATATTGTTATTTCTAATGGATATAACTATGAATACTTTAATACAGGAAGTTCAGCTACTACATGGAGTACGAAAGGCAAGAAAATCTTCCCAACAGCGGCTGAAATTGCTAATGGTGATTTTGAATTCCACCATGATGGCAAAGGCGCTGAGTTCGCTCTTGATCCACGGGCACAATATGAAAATGCCTTTCAAGCCGGAAGTACTTTTGGCCTGCGTAATTTAACGCGTTATCTAGTTAGGGTTCAAGCAGTTTATCCAGGCGGAGAAAGCCCTACATCTGATCTCGTTTTCGCCTATATGCCAATCGAAAAACCACAACCTCCTGCTGCGAAAGCATATTCAAACTTAGCGCATAAAGAAACAGGATACGTGGAACTTAACTGGGAAAAGAGCCCAATGGCGGATGGCTACAAAGTACTCGTCTTCAATGGGAAAGCCTACGAAGAATACGATGTCGGCGCAGAAACAAAGTGGACGACACAAAACAAAGGTATTTGGCCAACCAAAGAAGAAATTGCTGAAGGGAAATACGCTCTACACCATGACGGAAAAGGCGCAGAACTCGCAAAAGACCCTTCCCCAGTGTATACCAATTCTGGCGGAAATTATAAAGAGCGCACAAACTACTGGTTCCGCGTTATCGCTTATCAAAAAGCAGGAAATAACACAACAAGCGTGCAATCAGAACCAGCCACACCATCTATTCCAGAGGCACTCAATAAACAACTAGGAATGGTTGATTACTGGACAAGTGTGCCAGTTCGTGGCGGCGAAGTGAACGCTACAAACGGAAACTTTTTATTCCATGAAACAGATTTCAACTTAGAAGGGCGCGGTCCAAGCATTAATGTCGACCGTACATTTAATAGTCAAGATGATGCAACTGGCATTTTCGGTAAAGGCTGGACAAGTACGCTCGAAGAAAAACTCGTAGAAGAAGAAAACGGTAATATCGTTTGGGTGGAATCGGACAAGAAAATCCATCGTTTCACTAAAAAAGGCGATAAATACGAGGCACCACCAGGCATTTACTCCGAGATTACTAAAAATGCAGATGGCTATTTGAAAATAGAAGAAGATAAGTCAGAAACACGCTTTTTAGTTGATGGACGATTAAAATCCGAAAAAGACACAAAAGGTAACGAATTAACATACGAATATACTGACGGCAAACTCACAAGCTTGCGCGACGCTTCCGGACGTACCGTTACTCTCACGTATGAAGGCGAGCTAGTAAAAGAACTTGTCGGACCAGAAGACCGTAAAATCAGCTACACATATAATGACAAACAAGAGCTAATCAGTTCATCCACTGCCCGCGGGAAAATATATCGTTACGGCTACACAGACGGCTTATTAACCTCAATTTACGATCCAAAACATACAGAAGAAAAACCATACGAAACAACTTTTGCCTATGAAGAAGAAAAATTAACAGAAATAACCGATCCAGTCGGCAAAAAAACAACACTTTCTTATGACAAAGCAGAACAACAAACAACTTTAACAAACGAGAAAAAGAAGAAAACCATTTATTCCTACAATGATGCTGGAAATCCAAAGAAAGAAATTGTAGATGCAGATGGTCTCAAACTCACAACGACCTACACGTATGAATCAAATAACCTAGTAAAAGAAGTGAATCCTAAGGGGCAAGAAGAAACGTACGCTTACGATGCAGATGGTAATATTACGAAAGCGACAGATGCTTACGGAACAGAATCATATACTTACAATGATAATAACGATGTAACGAGCTCAACCGATACAGAGGGACGCAAAACAACCGTTACCTATGACGGAGCAGATGCGGTATCAGAAACACTTGCGACAGAATCCCAAGTATCCTCTGTAACACAGTATGATGCCTATGGAAACCCAATTCGCGGTAGTGGCGAACTTTCTTCCGGCGGTAACTTACTTCAAAACAGCGGCTTTGAAAAAGGAGCAGGAGTTTCCAACTGGACACTGATTCAATCTGATGCAAAAGGAAGCATGACATTCGATAACACACAGTCAGCGCCAGGAGCACTTGGCGGTAGTGGTTCCGTTAAACTAACGAGTGAAGCAAATTCTACCGTAAAAGGCTATTCATCCGTTACCCAACGCGTCGATGTAGAACCAGAAACCACGTATACATTTAGCGCCTGGATTAAAACATCCGGAATGACAAACGCCGACGCACTTCTCATTGGCCGTTTACAAGATGCGAATGCAAAAGACGTTACCGATGCCGGCGTATGGCAATCCAACCGCGCCACATCGATCAAAAAGAACGGCGACTGGGTAAAACGCCAACTAACCTTTAAAACATCTAAAAACACACGCCAAGTCTTGCTTTATTTGGACAACGAACAACCAGCTCCACATAAAGGAAAAGGAACGATTTGGTACGACAATGTTCAATTTGAAAAAGGCAGTGTTGCTTCCAGTTACAACCCGGTAGTCAATAACAGCTTTGAGAATCATAATGGAACACTTCCGACTGGATGGATGCGTACAGGTAATACCGCGCTGACGCAAGCAAAAGTAGTCGATAATGAAAGCCACAGCGGTGATAGCGCCGTTTACTTCGAGCGAAAAGCGACAAGTGAAGCCCACACGCATATTGTTCAAGATGTACAGGTAAATCAAAAAGAAGCCAAAGCATTAACCATTTCCGCACTATCCAAATCAGAAGACGCTAAAGCAAACGGTTCTGTTGCAACGATGTCGAACGATTATTCGATATGGGGAACAATATATTATCAAGATGGCACAACTTCTTCTGTACAAGGTCAATTCCCACTCGGAACGAACGACTGGAACCGAAGTGCTGTAGTTGTTAAACCGACCAAACCAGTCAAAATGATTAAAGTTTACACCATATTCCGCAATGGTTTAACTGGAAAAGCTTGGTTTGACGATGTACGTGTCATAGAAGGCGAAGTATTAACAAAAAATGAATATGACGCTTCCGGCAACTATGTAACAGCCAGCTATGACGAAGAAGGCCGCAAAATCAGCTTCACTTACGATATTTACGGCAATAAAACATCCGAAACAGACGAAAAAGGCAACAAAAAAACTTTAACTTATGATGCAGACAACGCACTTATAGACACCAAACTAGCGAACGGCACATCCGTATCCTATAAGTACGACGACAATGGCAACACCACCGAAAAAAATGTCACTGCATCTGGCAAAACGCAAAAAAATATCTATGAATATGACGTAGATAACAAAATCACCGCATTTACCGACGCACTTAATCGCACAATCAAGTACGAATACGATGCAGCAGGTAATGAAACAAAAGCAATCATGCCAAATGGTCGCGTAACCGAAAGCACATACGATTCCGCTGACCGTATGGACGGGATCAAATGGAATGATAAACTAGCATTTAAATTCCAATACGATCCAAACGGCAACCAAACAAAAGTAACCGACGAAATTAACAGCATCGTAACCGACAAAACCTACGACGATGCCAACCGAATCACCAAAGTAGCCGAACGAGGTGGCGACGTAAGCTACACTTACAAAGACAAACCAACAAAAGACAACAAAGGAAAAACAGACAAAGTCGGCGAAGTAGCCATTAACCACGGCGACTACACAGCAAAAACAAGCTACACATACAACGACTTAGACCGAAATACCCGCGTAAACGATGGAAGCAAAAACGCCTATTTCGAGTTTGACGAATTTGGAAACATCAACGTCTACACAGCAGGAAACGGCACCGCAGCCAACTACACCTACGATAGCACCCAAAAAGTCACCAACGCAGCTATTAGTAGTGCAAGCGGCACCCAAATTTTAGACGAAAACTACACCTATGACGCAGCAAGCAATCGCACAAGCATCGACAACAAACAAGACGGAAAAACAACCTACGAATACGATGCAGTCAACCAACTAACCAAAGAAACACTACCAGACGGCACCGTAAAAGCATACACATACGATGGCTTCGGAAACCGCACACAAGTAGCAATCAGCGGAAGCGAGACAAAAACAATTGCCGCAAGTTATAATGATGGTAATCAACTGGTTTCGTGGAACGGAGAAGCGCTGACGTATGACGCCAATGGTAACCGTACAAGCGATGGCAAGTACACGTATACATGGGATACCGGGGACCGTTTAAGCAGCATCACGAAAAAAGGTGAGAGCGAGCCGTTTACGAGTTATACGTACGATGATGATAACCGCCGCTTGTCGAAAACGGTCGATGGAGTGACGACGAATTATCATTATGATGGCGACAGTATTGATGTTCTGTATGAGACTGATGGTGATGGAAAAGTAGTTCGTCAGTATGTTTATTCGGATGATAATGTTCGTTTAGCGATGAAGATGAATGGCAAAACCCTCTATTATCACTATAATGCGCATGGCGACGTAATTGCGCTCACAGATGAAGCAGGTAAAATTGTCGCAGAATATGCGTATGATGCTTGGGGAAATGTGCTGAAAAACACTGCCTCTACAAAAGAAGCCAAAGCCAATCCTTATGCATATGCGGGATATACGTATGACAAGGAAATCGAACAATATTACTTGATGGCGCGTTACTACGAACCAGAGCAAGGTGTGTTTACCGCTTACGATCCAGACCCAGGCGATGAAGACGACCCGCAGACGATGAATGGGTATAATTATGCGAATAATAATCCAGTGATGATGGTTGACCCGGATGGGAATTGGGCATGGCTCATTCCAGCTGCTATGACTGCCGGTAAGTTTATTTATAAGTTTAGAAAGCCTATTGCAAAATATGGTAAAAAAGGTGCTAAATGGGTAGGGAAAACTGCTAAAAAGGGCGCCAAATGGGTAGGGAAAACTGCTAAAAAAGGTGCTAAATGGGTAGGTAAGACTGCTAAAAAAGCTTGGGGAAAAGTTCCATATAAAATTCATAAAGTTGGAAAAATAAAAGGGGAAGGTACTACCGATAAGGGATACTGGGGAATAATTTATTCTAAGAAAAGAAAAACTGGTAGAAGAATTTATAGGAGTGTGGAACTCCATACACCTCATAATGAACATGGCTGGCACATTCAAAGGAACAAGTATTCCAGGTACAATGGAAAATGGCAACGTGGAGGAGTTGCCAAACGAAAAACCGTAAAAAAATAATCGTTTAGGAGTGATACAATGATATACAGTATAGGTATGACTACCATGGATTCATATGATGAAAAAGAACAAGAGTATTTTAGTATTATGTCTGAAATAAGAACGGTGGTAAATCCACTATTTGATAAATATGATATATATGAATATACAGTAGATAGAAAGAAGCGAAGTGATCTAGCATTCCCATTAAAGCCAAAGCGTTTTCTAAATATTTTTAAGGCAGAGCCGCTGAGGGAAAACCCTGGAATAATGGAATATAACAAATTTATAATTGTAACTAAAGGAGTAGATATAAAGACATTACTCAGCGGAGTGTCAGACCTTAATAGACGTGAAAACATTGAATATTTTTTAGTGCAAAATACAATTATGACTTACCAGATTCTAGAAGGCGAAGTAATCAATTTCTATGCAAAAGATTTGAAATTTTTAATTGAAGAATTAGCGCTTGAAGTCTAATGTTAATGGTTTTAGTTTATCGAATCTAAAATTAATCTTGATGGACTATGTATAGGAGAGAGATAATCATTATGAATATTATAGTATAGGAGACAATCATGGTTGAGTTTATTATCCATATATTAATAAATTTTATTACATTTGCAATTTGTGTCATACCTTTTTATCTTTCAGAAAAAACTAAAGGTATCTTGGAAAAAATAGGTGGAAGCATATTTTTTGCGGGGCTTATAATAGTTGGAACGGGTATTTATATAAGCAATAGTTATACCCTGAAATCATATATTTATGTGATTTTGGTAGTGCAAATAATTATTTTGTGCATCGACCTTATATTTGTGTTATGGAGTAAAAGTAAAGGAAAGTCTACAATTTTATCTATCCTATCAGCAACATTAGCTATAGGTGCGTTGGGGGTATATATTTATTACGTCGTAGCGAGCTTTATTTATTGAATAAGGGCTTATAGGTGGAATTCTAAAATCAAGTAATTATTATGTCATAGCGGTTAATGAAAAATAAACTTGGATGCAAAATGTTTTTGTGAAATACTGCTTCAAAATGTCAAGAAGCAACTAAATAAGTAGCCACTTGTTCATCACGCAAAGACGATTTTTTTGCTGGTTACATTGAAGCTATTACCACGAACGACATCATGTTTAGCGTAAGGCGTTCTGATGGTTAAGAGGGAGGGGATGTTTTTTTCATTAGGAACAGTGTATCGAATAGAAATTGATACAACCTATTTGAACATCGCAGAACTGCTCGTTAAACATCTCAACCAAGCAAAAATTTCTATTCGAAATCGTATCAGATTGTGTATTCAAAAATGAAGAGCTGGTCGGTATGGACATCATTTGAAACGAAATACTACAAGTGGTTAGGCTCATTGCCAAACGAATATGAAGGTCAATTAGACGGAAAACGCTGGATAAAAAAACAAATATCTTCTCTATTGGTTTCGGTGCTAGCATAGAACAAGATTTGATGAACAAACTAAAAAATTGAGAATAAGCCTTTCACTTATACAGGGAGGGCTTATTCTTTAAAAAGCTAATCAGGATTATTGATTTATAGGTATGAAGAAAATAATGTTAGACAAAAATCACTCATGCATTACATGAGACGAATATTTACCCTCCTATTAAGATGACTCTAGCATAACTGAAGCAGAACAAAATTATATTTATTTTTTCAAAAGTCCAGAACATATTTCAGAGCAAGAACTACAAGATATATGTGTTATTTTTTGTGAGTATATAATTTCTATTTATTTTTAGAAGGAGACACTACCTCAGATGAAAGTAAACTATTTTTATATAAAGAAAAAAGGAATTAAAGCCTAGAAAACATATAGAAATAGAGGCTGAAATGATAGTGATTCCACCAGTTTTAGACACCACAGCAATAGAAATAATTTCAAATGAACTACTAAAACATAACGAAGGAGAAACCCATTGGATGCGAAACAATTACTCCAAACATTAAAAAATACTCCAAATGAAACTCAAATGCTAAAAATTATACCAAAACTAGGCAAATACGCAAAAGGAAAAACAGTCGAAAATGCGCTAGTCAGTCTATCAGAATCAAGTTCTGAGAAAATTCGAGCTGCTGCGATAGACGCTTTACTAACTAACTCTCATAATCGCATCAAGAAATTAGTAATGGCTCATATGACTGATACAAATGAGGTTAAAACAAAGTGTTTCGAGTATATGGGTTATCACAGGATGAAGCAAGCAGAGCTTATTCTTTTAGCACATTTAAATGACGCTGATCGTTGGGTTCGGTATTTTGCAATTTTAAATCTTGGTGATTTGGGGGCTTATGACGTAATAGAGGATGTAGAAAAACATTTAGAAAATGAAACCAGTGACGTGGTGAAATCTGGATGTTACTCCACCTTGGTTTTATTAAGTGAGACGGAAGCTGAAAAGGATTGTTATGAACAAAAACTAATCCAATTACTAAATTCATCCGATGAAGTAGCACGATATGTAACGATTAATAATTTAGCAGATCTAAAAAACCATCTCAAAAGAGAGCAAATAATTAATGCTTTTTATGCTCGCCTGCAAATTGAATCAGATGAAGAAAATATAACTACACTAAAAAACGCAATTCGGTCATTGAAATATTGGTGAGAATTAATTTGATAACACGAAATAGGATGAAGTTCTTGGCTTTAAAGATGGAAAAGTACTAAATGAAAAACAACTAGATAATTTTCGGAAAATCCTGACTCAAGAAAAGGGGATAATTAATTGGAAAAAATGACACTGAAAAAGAAGACCTATGCTAACTTTAATAAAGAATTTGCTAAGGTATTTAATTCAGATAATTCCCTACCTGAAAATATTTTTAATACTAAGTTCCATAATTTTTTCGTTTATGATATGGATTATTTTTACGAAGAAACAGGTTGGGAATGGATTTTACAAATTTCATCTAATAACAAAGTGAAAAACTTGTTATTTACCAGCGCAACTGAAAAAAATTCAAACTATACTATAGCCGAGATTCCTACTTCGCTTAATCCTAAACAGATTATAGAGCAAATGGATATTTTAGAAAACGAATCTGAGGATAAAAAGAACACCTTCTATTTAACCTTCAATGAAGCTTGTTTGTTTTCTAATGCAAGTAATTGGGGACTATATTTTGTTAATGAATTTAATTTCGTTATTTTAGCTCTGGAGGAAGATTTTCCAGAACAAAATACATTTTCCCATTTAGAAAGTATGACTAAAGAGGAATTTACCAAACATTTTCAAGAATGGTCCGTTTGGCTTGAAAAAGATAATTTGAATTTTTTAAAAGAATTTAATAAAGTGTTTTTTGCTAAAAATTAAGTGATTATGAAACAACCCTAAGGAAGAACCAAAAATGTTCACGCGGGATACACGTATGACAAGGAAATCGAACAATATTACTTGATGGCGCGTATATGGACTAGAGAAAGGCGTATTTACAGCATACGATTCAGACCCAAGCGATGAATGAGTATGCTTGTAAATATGGAAAAAAGGAAGTGATAGGGACGATGAAGCTCAAAAAAATGGATGAAGATTATATAAAAGAGTTTTCAACTGAGATAGGAATTGTAGGTTGTGATGCAATATATATTTATGAGTTTGATGAAGAAAACGAAATAGATAGTATTTGTAAAGAATTCGGAAATCAAATGCGTACAATTTATTTGCTTGATGATTTTGAAGTAGATGATAGACCAGATTTAGAAAATTTAGAAGATGGATTTTTTCGTTTGGATTTAAAAAATACTAGTTTCAATATGAAGAAATGGTTGATTCAGCTGTTTTTATATAGTTCAAGTTCAACACAGCTAAACCGTTTATTTCTTTTAAAACCTAGTGAAGAAAACCAGAACATATCTAAAAAAATCCAAATGAAATATAACCAAATTATCATCGTACCCGTTTTCGATGTGACAGCAGTAGCATTATTTGGCAAGGGGAGTGAAGCAATAGCTTTTTTAGAATCATTCTACTAAACATAAGTTGGTGTGTTACAGAAAATGTTCACAAAAATAATGCATAAAAGATCACTAAAATGCCAAGAAGCAAAATAGCCACTGCGGAGGTTAAATCATGATGAATCAAGAACTTATCAAACTACATGAGATCCTACTGAAGGATATTTCCAATTTAGATGATGCTGAAAAAATCTCCATCATTCAAGAACGAATTACACAAGCTTTAAATCTAGATAAACGTAGATGGAATGAAAAAATGCTTTCTAATGTTTCTATTCGAACAAAAAAAGCAACCCGCCCAAAAATGCAAGAGGGAGATGTGTACGAAATTTATTTAGAAGAAGTAAACGTATATGGCTATGTAGCTATACTAAAATTGGAAGATGATTTCTCCGTATTTGGGCTCTTTAATTATTTCAGTAAGTTACCGGAGAAGCTTGAAAAACTAATGGCTAAACTAACTAGAGAAAATATTTTTATGTTTGCCGATTCAGGTTACTCAGGGATTATTCGCAAAGAGTGGAAGAAAGTAACCAATTTAACCTTTGATTGGCAAGTGGATTTTGCTAAATTAGAATATCTTAAAGTAGAAAACGGAGGAATCTTACGCCCTAATGAACGGCACTATTTTAAAAGTGTAGGGCATCCAAATAATGGAAATTATATGCGAATTGATTACAAAGAAGCCGTAAATATAAATAATCCATATGGAATATTTGGTCAACATTGGATTGAGGGATATTTGGTAGGTGCGTTTAGAGGGAAGAAACTTATGGAGATGGAGGAAGAGGGCTTGAGTTAGGTGAAGTATGATTAAGAGCTCGTAAAGGAATAAATACTAGTTTTAAATGAGTGTTCATTAAAAGTAAAAAACAAATTAGCTCAGGAGGAACCAAAAATGTCCACAAAATTCATGTACGAAAGATTACTAAAATGCCAAGAAGCAAATAAACTAGTAGCCATCTACGCATCACGCGAAGACGAATATTTCGAGGCGGGCTACATTGAAGCAGTTACAGCGAGTGATGTTATGTTTCGCTCGCGACGTTCGGACGGTTACGAAGAGGGACATGTTGTTCTTCCGTTAGAATTAGTGTACCGAATAGAAATTGACACAGCACATTTAAAAACAGCTGAACTACTCGCAAAACATCTTAATCAACCAATCAGCTCAGGATTATTTGAGAAAGCACCAAACAAAAAGCATTCTCTTTTCGAAATTGCCGCTGATTATGTATACCAAAGTAAAGAGATAATCTTTATTGACATCATAGGCGACGAGACGCCAGCAATTGGAATGATCACTGAAAACGAATATGAAGGATTAGAAATTACTTTAGTGGATGACGAAGGTCGATTAGATGGAACTTGTTGGATAAAAAAAGAAGATATTCTAGCCCTGCGTTTCGGCGGCAGTGTAGAACAAGATTTGATGAACAAACTAAAAAAATAAACTAAGAATAAGCCCTCCATTTATACAGGGAGGGCTTATTCTAAAAGTAAGAGAACCACTGTGGAGGTTAAATCATGATGAATAAAGAACTTATCAAACTGCATGAGATACTACTAAAGGATATTTCCAATTTAGATGATGCTGAAAAAATCTCCATCATTCAAGAGCGAATTACACAAGCCTTAAATCTAGATAAACGCAGATGGGATGAGAAAATGCTTTCCAATGTTTCCATTCGCACAAAAAAAGCAACCCGACCGAAAATGCAGGTGGGAGATGTGTACGAAATTTATTTAGAAGAAGTAAACGTATATGGCTATGTAGCTATACTAAAATTGGAAGATGATAAAGAGGAAGATGATTTCTCCGTATTTGGGCTCTTTAATTATTTCAGTAAATTACCGGAGAAGCTTGAAAAAATAATAGCTAAATTAACTAGAGAAAATATCTTTATGTTTGCCGATTCAGGTTACTCAGGGATTATTCGCAAAGAGTGGAAGAAAGTAACCAATTTAACCTTTGATTGGCAAGTGGATTTCGCTAAATTAGAATATCTTAAAGTAGATAACGGAGGAATCTTACGCCCTAATGAACGGCACTATTTTAAAAGTGTAGGGCATCCAAACAATGGAAATTATATGCGAATTGATTACAAAGAAGCCGTAAACATTAATAATCCATATGGAACAATTGGTCAACATGGAATTGAGTGGTATATGGTGGAGACGTTTACAGGAAAGAAACTTATTGAAATAGTGGAAGAGGGCTTGAGTCAGGTGAAGTATGATTAAGAATTCGAAAAGAAATCTATACTAATTTTAAATGGGTATTCATCAAAAATAAAAAGAAGAAAATAACCAAATTAGGAGATTGAAATGGATTCAGTTTTGAAATTAATAATGGATTTGGAATTCATCAGCATAATTATAATGTGTATAGTTATTATAGATTTTAAGAAAGACAACTTCTTTTCTAGGTGTATGCAAGTATTAATATTGTTAACTTTATTTGTGGTTACGGGAATAACTATCTACTTTTAAGAAGGTTAGGGGATAATATGCTACTTGTGATAATAATATATTTTGTTTTTCTACTTATATTAATTATTGGCTATGAAACGAGACGTAAGAAAAACAATAAAACCGTCCTTAGCAATATAGCTATCATTATTTTCCTGCTAGCCCTTATAGTTTATTGTATAATGCTAGTCCCTCGGTTGGGCATTTAAGGAATGAAAGTCGCTATAGAAGTTAAGAACAAATTATTTTTATACTTAGCTTTAAACTTAAAGAAAAAGCTTTTAAAGTACAGTTTGTTATAACATTGGTAACGGTGTTTGTCTGTTTTCTTACATATGTAATATTGTTTGTTTATAGGTTCTATATTCTTTTCTAACCCATGCAAGGAATAAAAAATTTTAGAAAGACTATTGCAAAATGCACTGAAAAAACGTGAGGAGTGACAACATGATATACAGTATAGGTATGACTACCATGGAGTCGTATGATGAAAAAGAACAAGAGTATTTTAGTATCATGCCCGAAATAAGAACGGTGGTAAATACGCTATTTGATAAATATGACATATATGAATATACAGTAGATAGAAAGAAGCGAAGTGATCTAACATTTCCATTAAAGCCTAAGCGTTTTCTAAACATTTTTAAGACAGAGCCGATGAGAGAGAACCCTGAAGTGATGGTATATAACAAATTTATAATTGTAACTAAAGGAGTAGATATAAAGGCATTACTTAGCGGAATATCAGACCTTAATAGACGCGAAAACATTGAATATTTTTTAGTGCAAAATACAATCATGACTTACCAGATTCTAGAAGGCGAAGTAATTAATTTCTATGCAAAAGATTTGAAATTTTTAGTTGATGAATTAGCTTTATAGCAGTAGACGATGTGAGGTAAATAATTGCCAAGTTAATATAAGTCAAAGTCATTTATATATAAAATTTCAGAGTTAGAAGACCTACTGGGGCTTATCCTAGCAAGTGTGTCAGAGCTGTGAAATTCAGAATGAAGGAGAAAAAAATTTTTAGGAGGTGTGTGAATGTCTAGTTTCATATCTTCAGGATGTGTATATAAACAAAGTTTATATAAAAACCTAGTCAAAAATTATATTGATTTGATAAGTAGTACAGCAAATGTGGAAATTGAAAATGTAGTTTGTTACAGTCCGGAAAGTGACTTATCTAGCACTAAAAATTTGGAAGAAGTGAAAAAAGATAATAGTTTTTCAAAAGTGACTCATATTAATTGCAAGCAGATAAGAGATGATTGGGAATTTGTTGTACGTTTCTATGAGGAACATAACTATCAAGGAGTTTTATTTGATCTATCTTATGATTATTTGCCCGAGATGTTTTCACCAAAAAGTTTGGAAAATAAATTAATCAATATTTTAATAACTATTTATTCATATTATCCTTATTATTTTAGTTTTATTGACACAGAAGCAGAAGTGGATATGTTCCATAATCCTAGGAATATAGAACCTCTTGAAAGCCCGTATGCAACATTAATTCTCCCAAAGAATGATGACTTTCATGTGTATCTAAATACTTGGGAAATTGACGGTATAAGTGAGAGGAAGAAAAAGCATTATGTTATTAAGAATACACCATCCCATCGAACAAACTAAAAAAAGAATTGGAGAAACAGAGATAAATGATTCATTTAAAAGGTATAACTACTGCTGGTGCTTATGATAATCAAGGTAAATATTTAGAAGAAATTCATGAAGATATTGAAAAAATAATGAAGCGGCTAATTCTTCAATTTGATATATATCAATTTCATATTTCCAGTAATTTTGAGGCAGCTGCTGATAAATCAGTCCTTGTGAAACAAACTAGATTTAAAAAGACATATATTCATTTTTATAAAGAGGATGAAGAACGATTTAAAGAGGGATCTAGCTATGACCAGTATTTTTTAGTAGAAAAAGATTGCGACATCTCTGAGCAGATAGATAAATTAGAGCTTAGCGAAATACCAAGGATAGAAAATATACGAGCCAAATTGTTATCCGTTTTCCCATTATTAGTCGTTTTATCAGATTCAAGTGAGTTAATGGCGTATTCAATGGAAAAATCGAATTTAGAGCTGATATAGATTCAGGAGGGATAAAGTGGGAAATCAAAAACAATTTATTGATTACTTTGAAGTTAAAGGGATTGCTAAATTTCGAAATAAGATACATAAAGCCTATAGAAATCTAACATTTCCAGAGCTAGACTTCCCGTATTGTGTACCTGACAAAGAATATAACTATTTATATTTTCCATTAGATGCTTTTGAAAATACGGAAGAAGGCAATCGAATTTTATCCGTACTTTTGTTAGATAAAGAAAAAGATATATATTTTCACTCAGATGTTTTTGGAATGTTTTTAACAAGTTGGCTATTACTTGGAAAACTAAAAATAAAAAGTATAAATGAATGGGATGGGGTATTCAGCGAGAACATCCTCACAAAAGGATCAAGAAATCCCATTAATTTAGTTGATATTAGCCCTACTATATTCCTGCTAGATGGGAGTATATTAATAAAATTTGATCGTAGTTCTCATTTAGTCATCATTGGATTTTCTAAAAAAATAGAGCAAATGAATAGTGAGATTCGGCTTTCTAAAGATGAAGTGGTAGATTATTTTATTAAAAAAGATGCAGCAGATGAATCAGAAGCAGCAGATTTTAAAGAAGCATATTTAAAAAACTACTATTCAGTGAGCATTTAAGACTAAAAAGTTAATAAAGAATCGCGATAACAATATAGAAAGTTGAATGAAAAATGGATTTTATTTTAAATATTTTAATTAATATTATAGCTTTTGTATGCTTCTTAGTTGGTGGAAATGCAATTAAAAAAGAGGAGCAATTAATGGGAAAAGTGATTGGCAGTTTATCAATAGCTGGATTGGCGATAGTCGGAACGGGGTTAATTCTTTCTGGTGTAGAGGAACTGCACACATATATGTACATTATATTAGTAATTGAAATAGTGATACTTTTCGCAAATGTATTCATGAATTATTTAAGTAAATTCGGAAAATCGGAAGTTTTTATAGGTGTATGTGTATTAATTCTAACGATATTTAATTTATTTACTTATATAACTTATGTGGTTTTGACTTTTGTTTTTTACTGAAAAACTGTCGCTATAAAAGGAGGGAATTAGGAAACGATTATGATTGAATTTATTATCGATGTATCAATAAATTTTATTACATTTGCAATTTGTTTCATTCCGCTGCTTCTCTCAGAAAAAACTAAAGGTATCTTGGAAATCGTAGGTGCAAGCATACTTTTTGCGGGGATTATGATAGTTGGAACAGGTATTTTCATAAGCAGTAGTGAAACCCTGAAATCATATATTTATGTGATTTTGGTAGTGCAAATAATTATTTTGTGCATCGAGCTTATATTAGTGTTATGGAGTAAACGTAAAGGAAAGTCTACAATTTTATCTATCCTATCAGCAACATTAGCTATAGTCGCTTTAGGAATATATATTTATTATGTTATAGCAAGTTTTATTTATTGAAAATTATTTTCCAAAGATAGAAAAAATTAATAAAAAAGAAAAATTATTAAGGAGATAAACACGTCATTGAAAAAGAAAATGAATATTTTAAATCAAGCGATAATAACTGAGTTGTATAAATACCCTGAAAAAAGGCTTCATGAAACGCATGTGAATTTACGTGAGGCAAGTTTGGAATTTATATTTGCTGAAAATGATGAAGATATTCACCCGCTAGTATTAAAAATAGAAGGGGTAACGGCTTATTATTTTCAACATAATTATGGAGAAAGTAGATTTGATTTAGACACTGATGAAAGTTCGTTATTACTGCTAGAGACGCTTGAAGTAGTGAAGCCTCCTTTTAAAATAGGAGAGGATCGAGCGGATTTTATTGCTGAAGGAAATCTAATTCTTGAGTTAGATGAAATAAGCTATGTTATAGAATGTAAAAAAATTAAATTAAACGATGTGGTCTTTAATTTAGATGAATGAATATCGTAGGAGGATAAAATGGTTCATAATGATATGAATTATCACCACTTGATTGGAAAAGTTCATAGTGTTTCTGATGTTGATGAATTGAGCAATATTTTAGAAGAATTGAAAGAATATCCAACAAATGGTCAACTAGAAAAATTATTTAAATCGTATATGAATGATGAAAGCCCACTGATTCGTTGTATTGCTTTTGAAGGTTTAGCAAAGTGTGAAATTAAAGATACAGAAATAGCTCAAAAAGCGATAGAACATTTAAATGATGAAGACATTGTTGTGATGAGTTGCATAGAATTACTAGCGGAGTATGAGTATTTGGAAGCTGTTCCTTATATCAAGAATTTGCTTCGACACATAGATGCTGGAGTTCGCTGTACAGCAGCAGAAGCTTTGGGAGATATGAATTGTAAGAAACAATTAATGGATATTGTTCAAGTTAACAAAGTAGAAGTAGATGATTTAGCAAAAGTAGGGAAGAGATACGGAATTTATATGTTATCTAATGAATCTGATGAAATTTCCGCTTTGAATCAACTTGTTGAACTCCTATATTCTAGCAATGTGACGGCTAGTTATAGAGCTATGAATAATTTGATAGCCGTGTTGAATGAAGGGAACCGTTCTTTAATATTCATGGCATTTCAAGAAAAGTTGAAAGAAAAGATTGAAAATGGTTTTAAAACGGACTTAGAAGATAACTTGAAAGCGTATTTTAGTTGAGAGATTTTATATGCTAAAAGGAGTAATGCTATTGAATAGACCAGATTTTAATGGGATGAGGAAAGTGTTTTCAAATGATAAAATGATCCTAAAGGCGGGAATTTAATTATGAAAAACATAGATAATGACTTGTTTTTAAGAAAAAATCAATTAGAAGGAACGATGTATGTAGAATTTAAATACAGTTCCGCCGAAAAAGAATTTTGGAATGAAGATTCGTATTATATTGATAGCGATATTTTTGAATATTTACTTGGTGTTTTTGAAAAGAGTAAAGCGGATTTCAGTATGTTTGGGGAGAATTATTTTAGTTTTGTGGAAGTAGATAATTTAATAAATAGTCTAAAAAATATAGACCTTGAAGGAATTGCAGATAAGATTACAAAAAATAGTTTTAAAGAAGATAAATACATTAAAAAAATACAAATAATAAATTCATTAATCAGCTTGATTCAGAGGTTAGAGGCTTGGCTAGTAAAAGCGATTGAGTTAGACGTTATTGTAATTATATTAGGACTCTAATATATAAAATTCGCCAAAATGGAGATAGTTTTAATGAGAAGAGGAATGTGTATTTAACGGGAGTGAGAGTCATGATAAATTTAGAGTGGGAAGAATTAGATCGGTTAGAAGTAGATGAAAAGCTTGAACAAATTTTGAAACTCAGCTATGATGCTTGGATTTCAGATCCGAAGAATATTCGCTTCTTTGTAAGAGCATTTTTCCTGAAATGGTACTTACAAATTGATAACTTTGATATTGAGAGTTATGAAGAACAAGATGAAAAATTAAGATATATGTATAGTTATGGGGAGCAGGAACTACTTGATATTCCAGAAGTAAAATGGATTATGGGCTATTGCCTTTCACTTAATCCAGAGTGTTTTATGGGAGAAGAGGGTTACGATGATGTCCAGTTAAAAGGAGAGAAGTATCTCCACGAAGTTTCATTAGCTAATCCAGAAGATGTATTTTTAAAAGATTTTTATTATGCTTCTGGAGGAAAGAACGGAAAAGAACTTGTGAAATGGGAAAGTGAAAACAGAGAACAACTGACAAATTACTTGCAAGCAAACTTTAATTATGATTCCCTTTTCTCAGATTATTTTAAGGAAATGGTTACAATGGATTTTGGTGAAAAAATGCGAAAGAAAGGCATTTTAGAAAAGCTATTTTCAAAACTGAAAAAGAAAGAAAGGCATGAATAAAGCCAGTAATCCAAGAGGGACCCATCCAAGTTGTAAATCAAGTCCCATTTACGAAGGAGGTAGACACTATGCTAAAAATAAAAAAACAAGCGCAATCTATATACGCTTTTAAAGAAACTGGGGGAGAAGTACTTAATTTCCAAATATAAAAAGACTGTTTGAAACTTTTTTCTGGGGAAGAAGTTTTATGTAAAATAAACGATGAAATAATTTCCAAACGGTATTTCAAAATTAAAAAAGTTAAATTATCTGATGAGAAAGTTTGTATTTTTTGTCATGATGGTGTTTACGATTATTTATTAATCTCATGTATAGGGAAGCATTTTAAATATCCATTGGGAGAAGGTGTGGCGGATTTTCTCATCTTAAATGATGTAGCTTATGTTATTTACTCAGAAGAAGGTAAGTTTGGGAGTGAGGAGAATTTACCCATAGCACAATTAGGGCTTATTAAAATAGATATATTTACAGGAGAAATTACAGGGCTCTTAGATGACAGCATTTTAGAAACACTCATTGATGTACATACAATGAGCTGTAATAATAAAATTATACGGATACTGTGTTATGAAGAAAATGATGATGACTTCACTTTAGACTATGATTTAACCTCGAAAAAAATTCAGAATAAAGTCGTAATAAATTATACTGTGGACGGGTTGTTGAGCATGGGAGATAACTTTTACGCTAGATACCAGAATCATATTTATAAAGTAGATGAAAGTATGGAAATTATGAAAGAAATCATTATAGATAAAAAAGTATATGATGAGGCATCCTCACTAAGCACCGGATATAGTGAAGTGGTTTTAGAAAGTGAAAATGAATTCAACATTGTCCAGCTTTCTAAACTTTGAAGAAAGTCTATCGGAAAGAAATAGCATTAAAAATAAATAATCCTTTATAAGGAAAAAATAATGTTAGACGAGAACCAATCATGCATCCCAAAAGACGAATATTTATTCTCCTATCAAGAAGACTCTGGCATTACTGGAGCAGATCGTATGTGATAGCAGGAATTACAAGTAGGAGGGAGATAAGGTGAATAAAAAAAATAAATCTTGGAAATATTTTAAGTTAAGTTTATGCTTTTTGCTAGTAGTAACGGTAATTGTGTATTATTTATGGGAGTTACCAGGGGCTCAATCTATCATCGAGGTTAGTGTAGGTTTCATTCTGCTTGCAAATATATATATGTTATTTGATTTAATTGAAAAAATGAATAAAAATAAAAAAATTCAAGGTTATCTTCAAACTATTTGTATAAGTATGTTTGTAATAGTTATTATAAGTTCATTTTTTTTATATTAAAGTCTAAGGAGAACTTAAATATGCCTGATTTATTAATCTTTCTGTTAATAACAAATCTAATAATTTTAATCTATTTCCAAGTGTTTTCAGATAATACCCCTAAAAAATATAGAAATACATATATAATGACCGTTTTTTTGATTGTTTTTATGATTTTTGGATTATATGAGTACTATGCTATTAAGGGATTATTTAATTAGTAAATTATTGATAGCTTTTTTGATCGAAATCTAATAATCATAGGCATATTGCAAAATTTAAAATAAGGGAATGAATGATTTTATGTATAATTTATCCGGTTTTGAGATTGAAGAAAGAATAAACAAACTCATTCATGTTGAAAAAACACTACCAAAACAAATATTTTTCGAACCAAATAAATACAACTACTATTTTGAAGAACCAGAGGCTATCTCTATAGACGATGAGGATTTTATCAAGATGATAAAACAGCTTGTTGAAAAGACGCATGATAAGGAAGCCTATATCAGTGAAATTTTGGAAGAAAAGAAATTTTTGCAGAAGTGGAAAATAAGCTTAGAGTTAAGACGGAAAATAGACTTTTCTCAGAGCGACAGTGATATTATTAATGATTTAGATATTGATAATATAATGGAAAAAAACGTGCTCATTCATTTTTTTATGTATTTTCCATCTGAGCAAATTTTTATTTTAGCTAATGGATATTTAGAAATAGCCGTATTAGCCATTGATAAAAAGCTCGATGTGGATGTTAGTTGGTATGAGGTTGAGGAGTATTGCTCTGTCGAAATAATTAAAAAGAGATTCAGTAATGGATTAATAAAGAATTATAGAAATTTTTCTTAGATGATATAGCACAACGAATTCAGCGGGGAGCTAGGAAATGAATATTCTAATTGGTTTAAGTTGTCTTATATTAAGCATGTTAATATTCGGTATATGTTTTTATATTGCAGGAAAAGTAAGCAATAAAGTAATTGCATATATTTGGGCATGGCTTAGCATAGTTTTATCTTCAATAGGACTTATTATGTTCTGGATAATAACCTAAAGTTGAAAAAAATTTAAAATCGTATTTCAGCTAAGAGAAAAAGGTAGTCTACATTTTAGAAAAAAGCATTTCCACACTAGAAAATCAAGAACAAATAAAAACTAGTTACAACTTAGAGAGGAGATTATTCAATTGCTATTAACAATGTATATATTTCTAGTAATTATTTGTTTGGTAACTTGTCTTAATTTAGAGCAAAAAAAGAGCAAAGTTTTGTTTTGGTTAGTGTTTGCTTTGGGCGTGTTTTTTACAATACGGATAGGCGATTTACTTTTATAAAAAACAGTGATCAATATTGAACGTTTTAGCTGATTGTCTATCTAAAAAAAGAAGGTGAACCATATGTTAAATAGAGAACAAATAGAGATTGTCAGAGCCGAAGATGCACTCGAGTATGGAAGTGATATAGGAATTGACGGAGCGGACCAAATATATATTTATTATTTTAAAGACCCGGAAAAACCGTTAGAGCAAGATGTAGAAGATATTTGCGATGCTTTTGGCGAATATATGATTTCTGCTTATTTTTTGAATGATGAAGATTCTTCATATACAGAATTGCAAGGAGACGAAATAGGTGGATATAAAAAGGTTATCTTGCAGGGTGAATCGCAACAACTTAAACAAGAAATGTTCCGTTTGTTTATAGAAGGATATTATAGTCCATATCTGAATAGGCTATTTTTATTTAAACAAAAAATAGAATTAGATTGTAGGAAACAAATCGAATTAGAAGATGGCATGGCTATTATCGCCCCTATACTTGATGTTAGAGCGATAGGTATATTTTCAAAAGGGATAGATTTGGTGCGGCTTTTTCAACAAATTACTAATACAGAATTACTGGATACTGTACAAGGAACAGGAGCAAAATCTCGATTGATTGAGGATCATAATGAAAATTTGAGAAATGAGATTGGGTACTTAGTTGACTATAAGGCGGTATTACCAAAGCAAATTTTTAAAAAGCCGGAGTTATATGATTTTTATTTTACCGATTTCTTTCATTGTTATGAGGATGACTTCATAAACGACTTAAATAAAATTGGACAACTGCTTAAGCAAGAAAGTGTCAGGTTGTTTACGCCACATTATTATTATGAAACTATAAGAAAATTTATTTTTAAAAAGATAAAACAAATAGATGTTCCATATGCTGAATTAAGTACAGGTATAACGGAAAAGGAATATGGTGAAATTTTATGGTGTGGCGAGACAGAAAAAATGAATTTTACGGCTTTTGATTATTTATACTGGTACTTTAATTCCGACTGTTTTATTTTTGGTGATAGAGAGAGTGAAATTAGTATTTTGGCAATTAAAAAATCTCTTTCCATCAAAAATCCGCTTGAAAATTGGAAAGAAGTAGAGTTGTTCGCGGCGAATCCAGGAGAAGAATGGTGTCCATGGCTAAAAGATAAGGAGAAATTTCTAGCAGAACTGATAGCTAATTATAAATAGGGATGAGTAAGATGAAAAATAACAAGCATTTTTTAGTATTAGAACAGTAAACGATAGCTTACTTATGCCAAAGGGGGGGATCTAGTGGAAAATCAAATGTTTAAGAAATCTAACGTAGCAGAATTGAAAAATTTTTATAATAATATTCAGCACAAGTTTCATGTAGAGGCTGAAGTACCAGATCAAATATTTCTTGAACCAAATGAAGTTTATGTCTTTGATTTATGGGATTTCTTAGATGAAAACGTACAGCATTTACTTGATTGTACTAAAAAAACTAATGGTGATAAGGTGCTATGGCTTCCCAAATATAATAACATTTACGCTAACGAATATATGGACATCAATGCGAGGATAAACAAAATAAACTTTCGACAACTATGGGACGACAATAAGCTAACTATTTTTTTAGAGCAAGGTTGCATGTTTGATATAAGTGGGGATTGGATAAGTTATTTTGATTTAGAAGAGCATTTAGCTATTTTAGCTGTATATAGTTGTGACATTTCTCTAAACGACTTTTCAAAAGCACCATACACCAAAGAGAAATTCTTAGAAGAGTATTTAATGGTTCCAATTGAAAAAATAGATAAAAGCACAAAAAATTTGATGAAAAATTACAATGAAAAATTTGTAGATGTTTTTCTGGAGAATTACTTTTAGCATAATTTAAGATAAGGATGCGGCTAAAATAGTATCATTTAGAGAGTGATAGGAATCTTTTAGGGGAGTGCATGAAAATAAGAAAAGTTACATATTAAAAGACATAATAGTATATTTCAATTATGAAATTTGAGGTCTAAGGAGGGACTATGATCGATGCTGAAAATAAAAAAACAAGCGCAATCTATATACGCTTTTAAAGAAACTGGGGGAGAAGTGCTTGATTTTCGAATAGAAGAAGATAGTTTGAAACTTTTTTCTGGGGAAGAAATTTTATGTGAAATAAGCGATGAAATAATTTCTGATCGGTATTTCAGAATTAACAAAGTCATATTGTCTGATGAGAAGATTTGTATTTTTTGTCATGAAGAGGCTTGCGATTATTTATTCATCTCATGTATGGGAAAAATTTTTAAATATATATTAGGAGAAGGGGTGGAAGATTTTCTCATTATAAACGATAAAGCTTATGTTATTTACTCAGAAGAAGGTATGTTTGGGGGCGAGGAGAATTTACCCATAGCAGAACTAGGGCTTATTAAAATAGATATATTTACAGGAGAAATTACTGGGCTCTTGGATGACAACGTTTTAGAAACACTCATTGATGTACAATCGATTAGCTGTAATAGTAAAAGGATAAGAATATTGTGTTATGGAGATGACGGTAATGATTTCACTTTAGACTATGATTTAACATCTAAAAAAGTTCGGAATAAAGTCGTATTGGATTATACTGTGAGCGGATTGTTGAGTGTGGGAGATAACTTTTACGCTTGGTATCGGAACCGTATATATCAAGTGAATGAAAGTATGGAAATTACGGAAGAAATCATTATAGATAAAAAAGTATACGATGAGGCATTCTCAATATGTACTGGATATAGTGAAGTGGTTTTAGAAAGTGAAAATGAATTCAGCATTGTACAGCTTTCTAAACTTTGAAGAAAGTCTATAGGGAGGGCTTATTTTAAAAGTAAGAGATGTAAATAATACATAACAAAAGAATAAACTTTACGGGAGCATATGATTAAATAATAAAAGAAATACTTAACTTGAATTCGAAAAAATTAAAAATAAAGTGTACCTGCTAAGAGGACAGAATTAATCAAGAAAGCGAAAAAATTCATTAAAAGCAAGATTGTTTCGAAATTCCAACGCTATTAGAAGGTATTAAAATTCTCGATTATTGGAGTTGAATTTACATTGACTTGGTTCAAACAAAAAAGCTTTATATTTGCGATGATACTAGTAATTTTTATTTCTATTATAATTAATTTCTTTTTTTCAAATAGTGTAACATACATTATTGTTACAGTGTTTTTAGGAATGGAAACTTTATGGATTATTTTTATTTTTAGCGAGATAGTTGATAATGGCAAAAGGACATCAAAATTTATAAAAGCATATATAATAAGTATTTTTATTATAACAATATTTGCTTCATATCTATTGTATTAAGGGGGCATCATTGTGATTGTTTCTATTGCGGTTTTAATTAATTTAGTAATAATTTCAGTATTATATTTAATCAAAAAAAATGGTGAAAGCATGAAACATAAAGGCATATTTTCTTTTATACTTTGTACTTTTTCGTTTTTAATGTATGTCTATATTGCTGTATATGTAGGTATATTCTAAATCTCAATTATGGAAAAATTTAAGAAACAGGCTTGGGAAGATTATTTTCTTTAGATTATCACTCAAGGAGTAAAGTTCTTGGCATAAAAAGAATAGCAAATGGAAATAGGAGAGAGGTGTCAAAAATCATAGAAAAAACCATTTTTACGCTAACAAATCAGGAACAAATAATAATTACTTACAATGATGAAATGTCAGATGATGCATTAAAAACAACTATTATAAATAAAAGTCAACCAATGCATTTGCTTTTAGAGTTAGGCATTTTTGACAAAGAAGATTTAACTGAGAAATTTCCAAGTAGTGAAACAATCGAGATTTTATATGAAAGAACGAAGCTGTTATTAATTAAGGACATCCAATTAGATAGCGGGCATCTCGATGAAGTTCTATTTATTTTCAGACTTTTAGCCAATTCAAACTTTCTTGTGCACATTATTTCTGGATATAAAATAGACCATATTTTGCACTATTCACAAAAAGATACTATTTTTAAAAGAAATAAGGTAGTAGGAAAAATTGAGTTGCATCTTGAAAAAAATGAGTTTTTGATTATGTCGGATTATGATGGAAGCTCAGTTATAATCTTAAGTAATGAACAAAAATGCTGATTTTAAGAAATTAGCCAAATCAGGAGCCAGAATGTCCACAATATGCTGGATAAAAAAAGATATTCTAGTCCTTCACTATAGATTTAATAACGGGAAATATTCTCATAAATGGTAGGAGGATGTAATTTGGATAAGAGTAGCATTATGGATGTAATAAAACTGAATCTCAATGAGGCGCTTACTGATGTAATTACAAGTAAAGAACTGGTTGAAAGGTCGGAAAAAATACTATATGTTGATGAGAATCAGCAGTCAATAAACGATAATCTATCATTAGAAGAAAGAGAGTTACTAGAAGATATATCAGCACAATGGGATTTATATCTAGTTAATTCGTATGACATCGATACACTACGGAGTTTGGATTTTGAGAAAGTTAAGTTCCCTGACGCGTATTTAAAGGACTGGTATAGGCAAACAATCTAGCTAATTTGATATTACAACAAAGGTTAGAAGGGCATGAAAATAAGAAAAGCTACATATTAAAAGACCTAATAGTGTATTTCGATTATGAAAATCGAGGTCTAAGGAGGGACTATAATCAATGCTAAAAATAAAAAAACAAGCACAATCTATTTATGCTTTTAAAGAAACTGGAGGAGAAGTACTTAATTTCCAAATAGAAAAAAACTGTTTGAAACTTTTTTCTGGGGAAGAAATTTTATGTGAAATAAACGATGAAATAATATCCAATCGTTTGTTCAGAATTAACAAAGTCATATTGTCTGATGAGAAGATTTGTATTTTGTGCAATGATGAGGTGCACAGTTATTTAATTATCTCATGTATGACAAGGGAGACGTTTAAATACAAATTAGGTGAAGGTGCACTCGATTTTATCCTAGTGAATGATGAAGCTTATATTATTTACTCAGAAGAAGGTATGTTTGGGGGCGAGGAGAATTTACCCATAGCAGAACTAGGGCTTATTAAAATAGATATATTTACAGGAGAAATTACTGGACTCTTGGATGACACCATTTTAGAAACGCTTATTGATGTACAATCGATTAGCTGTAATAATAAAACTATACGGATACTGTGTTATGAAGAAAATGGTGATGACTTTACTTTAGACTATGATTTATCCTCGAAAAAAGTTCAAAATAAAGTCGTATTAGACTATACTGTGAGCGGATTGTTGAGTGTGCGTGATAACTTTTACGCTTGGTACCGGAACCGTATATATCAGGTGAATGAAAGTATGGAAATTACAGAAGAAATCATTATAGATAAAAAAGTGTATGATGAAGTATCCTCCATAAGTATCGGATATAGTGAATTGGTTTTAGAAAGTGAAAATGAATTCAACATTGTGCAACTTTCTAAATTATAAAGGAATAGCTGTTTTAACGCTACTAAGCAAAGGTCTTTAAGCAAATAAAGGGGCGTCAAGAAAACACAAATTTTTTAAATAATAATGGATATTTGTTCGCTATATCTTTTGTTTTCTAGTACCTTGGCATAAAACTTAAACTCGGAGATGAAATATGAAAAAATTAAACTATTTTTCTATAGGATTTGATTATGATGAAGAAAAGAATCCAATTATGTCATTTGACAGTCAAAGTCACTGTATTTCAGAAATGTATTCAGGTGCATTTAAACCAATGGTGACAAAAGAGACTTCTTGTATTGATATTAATTGTATACCAATGGGAAAAAAAGTGGATAAATCTCATCACCTCGATGCCATTTATAGAGTTTATTTTGAAAATAAGTTGTTTGATTTAAATAAGTTTAATGATGAAAATGACTCAGAAAAGAAAAAGGTCATTTTAGAACTGCTTCACATAGGTGCTATAGAAGCGTGTCGTGATTTGGGATTAGATAAGGCTAGATTTATTGAGGCATACGAAAAGGTAAAAGAATTAGACTATCAAAATAATTACTACTATAAAAAACCAAAATCCAGTCCAAATAGAAAACAAAAAGCACAAATTTATATTGAGCACGGCTTATACAAAGCTGACATATATATCGTTATTTTTAACAAAGAACAGAAAATCATAAGAAAAGAATTTATTCTCAGTGATTTACCTAATCCATTTGTATTTTCCGCACACCTAGGAAATTTAAAATGGATAGACAATGATCGTTTAGTTCTAGCTCATAAGGAAAGAAAAGATATATTATACAAGGTTGATATAATTTGAAAAGAGCGGATTGATTAAATTAAACAGATGGATTGTTTGCTGAATCTCCAAAAATTCAAATTCTTCTAGAAAAGTAACAAGGAGGTACTTTATATGTTGACGATTTTAAAAACTATCATTTCGCTTGAATTTTTAGCTATAACTACCTTATGTTTTATATTTTTCGATAAATATAGAGGGAAGAAAAACAAATTAATAAGGTTTATGCCTTACTTATTTACTGTAGTAGGTGGTATTATCTTGTCTACGTTTGTTTTCTTTACAGTGTGAATGAGGGGGAGCGGACATGCTAGAATTTTTATTAAGTGTGATAGCGGTTTTTACAATAACATTGCTAATCGTCATTGCTTTTTTATATTTTAAACTATATGAAAATAAAAAGACTTTGTATACGTTATGCTCACTATATTTTTTATGTTTACTAATTTTTGTATTTACATTAATAAAAGATTTTTTGTATATTCCATAACAATTACTCATAGAAACGAGAGGATCTTATGATAAGCCTAGAATGGGAAGAACTAGACCAACTGGAGATAGAAGAAAATGTTCAAGAGGTATTAGATTATAGCTATAATAGCTGGATGTCTGATAAGCGAAATATTCGTTATTTTGTACGGGCGTTTTATATTAGATGGGATATGTTGGTTGATATGTATGAAGTGGAAGATGATGAGACAGAAGGCGATAAGTTGAAATATATGTATGATTTCGGCATTAATGAGCTGGGAAATATAACAGAGGTCGGCTGGATAATAGGTTATTGCATGCTAATTAATCCAATCTATTTTGAAGAAAATGATAATTATTTGGAACTTGAGGAGAAAGGGCAGGAAATGCTTCGTAATGTAGCAATAAATAACCCGGATGACGTCTTTTTGACTTCTTTTGGTATACCTGAAAAAGATTATTTGAAATGGAAAAGAGCGAACAGAGAGCAACTTATTCAGTACGGGGAAGATAATTTTAGCTATGACTCGGAGTTTTCGAGATATTTTAAACATATTATAAATTGCAGAGCGGATGAAGAGTTTGAAAAAGAAAGTTTTCTGAAGAAGATTGTACGCAGATGGAAGCAACGATGAGTTTCCATTTGGAGGTGGGAGTATATGCTAAAAAAACGAAAAAAATTCTCAATGAAATTAAAACTATTATCCAGCAAAAACCTTTTGATTATGAGAAGGCAGAAAATTTGATAAGTGAGTTAAATCTTGAAGAGGCCCCACTAGAATTGGAGAACATCTTACTAGCTAGCATAAATAATAGCGATGAGAATGCTCGAATATTTGCCTATGAGTATTTATATTATTTTGATAGTGAAGCAGTTTTTCAAGCAGCCCTCATAGGGACAACGGACGACGATGATTTAGTTCAAATGTGCTCCATAGAGATTTTAGGGAATTTGGCTAAAGTTGAAAGTCTCCCGTATTTAAAGAAGGCGTTGGGCGATAACAACCCTAATGTACGTTGCTTTGCGGCTGAATCAATCGGTTTTGTAGGAACTGACGAAGCGAAGAAAATGCTGGAAAAACAGTTAGATAAAGAAACGGACTCTTTTGCAAAAGTAGGAATATACTCAGCCTTGCATTTTCTGGGTGATGAAGCAATGCTTTCCAATATTATTGCCCTACTAGATGATAGCTACCATTTGACGATAATAAGGAGCCTGAGAGTGCTAGAAGACTGTATCAATCAAGCTAATAAAGAAATGATAAAATCTAGTACCAAGAACCTTTTAGAGCGGGATATTCCAATATCAGTGAAAGATGCAGCAGAAATTGTTTTGGAGAAACTTAAAAGAGAGTAAACTTTATGCCAAGTTTAATCATAATTCAAAAAGGAGTTTATACAAATGACATACGAAGAATTCACAGAATTAGCTCAAAGTTTTTTAAAGAAAGGTGAGGATGGCCAACCGTTAACGCACGGTGAGAAATTAATTGTCGCGCAATATATTTATGAAGATTACGTGCCGATGGATGGTTTTCTATTAACGTACTTTAATGTTAATGCAGACATGGTAGTAGATACCATGGGACCAGTGATTAAAGCAGATAATGTGTCTTACCACGTTAATACAACAAAAACAGAAGCAGAATTCTTCCAAGATGCTCGTTTAGATGTGACAGATAACAATGATGATACAACTAATTTAATTATTACTTCTAATTTTGCAGAAAAAGTGAATTTGAATAAGCCTGGTAAGTATGAAGTAACCATCAGTGCTACAGATACTAAAGGCAATCAAACAACAAAAGAAATAACAGTTCAAGTAAGCAAGGATAAACCAGTCATTACTGCAGGTCCAAAAATAAGCTACCAAGGAAAAACCGAAGTAACAGAAGCTACCTTTTTAAGCGATATCCACGGGGAAGTAACGGATGAATTAGATGGTGATGTTAAAATTACTAGTGATTTTGCAGAAAAAGTAGATTTTAATAAAGTAGGAACATATACAGTTACTTTAAATGCGAAAGATGAATATGGTAATACTGCAGAACCTGTAAAAGTGTCAGTAAGTATCTTTAATAAGATCGCACCAACTTTCAATAATGCTGATAATAAAACAATCGAAGCAGTAAACGAGTTACCATCATTAGAATCTATATTTAATATTGAAGCCAAAGATTATCTTTCAGGCAATAAATTAAAAGTAACTTATACACCAGAACAAACAATTAAAGGCAATGTTTTAGGTGAGTATTCTATTAAAGTAACAACAAAAGATGATTCAGGCAACACAGCTGAAACAACTGTTACTTTAACAATTAAAGATACAACAGGACCAAGCATAAAAATGACTAAATCAACAAACAAATTAGAAGTACAAAGCAAAGAACCGAATTGGATAACTTTCTTTGGAGTAAAAGCGACTGATATTGTTGATGGTGATGTAACAAAAAATATTAAAGTAGACAGTAGTGAAGTCAATCTTAATAAAGTAGGAACTTATCCTATCTACTTTACAGTTACAGATGCACTTGGAAATGAAGCTAGTAAATCAAAAAGCACAGTGCAGATTGTAGATACAAGTAGTCCTGAGCTAACAATCGACAAACTAGAAATTAGTTATCCAACAGGAAAAACAGTTTCTGATAAGCAATTTCTACAAGATATTGGTACTAAAGTTACAAATAGTTATGGAACAGTAAAAGTAACTACTAATCTAAGTAAAATTGTTGATTGGGACAAAGCAGGGCAGTATAAAGTAACTGTAACAGCGACAAATTCATCTGGAGGCGTTGCTGAGAAAACGATTCTATTAACAGTCAAAAATACTGATGCATCGTTTATAGCAATACCAAGTAAGAATGATAATAATAACAAACCAACAAAAAATATCCCAAAAACAGGAGATACTTTAAATACAGAGTTAATTGTCTTTGGTGTTATGTCGCTACTTGTTGGAGGATGGTTGTTCTTAAGAAGAAAAACAAAAGTAAAAACAAAGTGATTCATAATATTTGAAGAATGTTGTAAGACTCAAAAGTTAGACCTAAAACCGTCCAGAGGAATCTGGTCGGTTTTTTATTCGGCTTGCATTCTATATAACCAATAAAAATACGCCTCAAGAGTTAGATTTTTTGGTCTAACTTTAGGAGGCGCACTAAATTGAGTCCGTTCTTTTTTACAAATATTTAGTAATAAACTCACTATTCTGCGGTCGATCTTTCATTTCCAGTACAGATATATCATGGACGATACTATCCAGCTTAATTTCATCCATTTCAAGTTCTATTTTTTGTTGGAGAAGTTCATATTTACTTGAAAGTACTTGTTGGATATTGGCTCCGACGATGCAATCTGGGTTGGTTTTTGGATCGACATGGATTAAATTTGTGTTGCCTTCAATACTTTTATAAACATCTAGCAGCGATATTTCCTCGGGTGGCTTGGTGAGAATCGGATTCGCTTTACCAGTTTGTGTTGTAATAAGGTTTGCTTTTTTTAAATTGCTCATAATTCTTCTAATATTGGCAGGATTTGTTTTAACACTACTAGCGATAATTTCACTCGATAATAAATTCGTGTTTTTGAAAATCTCTATATAAGCCAAAATGTGGATAGCATCACTAAATTGGATGGAGTATTTCATTTTATTCAATCCTTTCAATTTTTCTTCTTGACTTATCTTATCATAATGTTTATTATAAAGGTGTAAATTATAAATGTACAGCTTAAATAATTAAAATTTTGAAGGAGTGGTTTAAATGACTTATTTAGTAACTGGTGCAACAGGTGGACTGGGTGGTTATGCCTTAAATTATTTGAAAGAATTGGTTCCAATGACAGATATTTATGCTTTAGTTCGTAGTGAAGAAAAAGGTGCGGATTTGAAAGCAGCGGGATTTAATATCCGAATTGGTGATTATAGTGATGCAGAGTCAATGAAACAAGCATTTGCAGGAATCGATCGTGTCTTGTTTGTCTCAGGTGCTCCAGGGAATCGGCAAGTAGAGCACGAAAATGTGGTGAATGCTGCAAAAGAAGCAGGCGTTTCTTACATTGCTTACACAAGTTTCGCAGACGCAGATAATTCCACAAGTGCTCTAGCGGCAGACCATATTTTTACAGAAAAAGTAATTGAAAAATCCGGAATTGAACATACATTCTTGCGCAATAACTGGTACTTCGAAAATGAAATGCCAATGATTGGTGGCGCTTTGAATGGTGGAAAATTTGTTTATGCAGCTGGAAATGGAAAAACTGGCTGGGCATTGAAACGAGAATACGCAGAAGTTGCTGCTAAAGCGGTGGCAGGAGCTCGTTTCCCTGAAATCTTAGAATTATCTGGCCCAGTAATGACATACGCAGAACTTACAGAAGCATTAAAAGAAGCTACTGGAAAAGATTTCGAAGTCATTTCTTCTGATGATAAAGGATTTGTCGAAAACCTGGTCAATGTTGGTATGCCACAACCAGTTGCAGAAATGTTCTTATCTTTCCAACATGATATAAAAAATAATCAACTAGATGTTACTTCTAGAGATTTCGAAAAAGCATTAGGAAAACCATTAACGAACCGTGTGGATGCGCTTCGGGAATTACTGCAATAAAATAAAAACGTCTATCTTCGCGATAGACGTTTTTTTATAGTTCATCATGTGCAAGCAACGTAAATTCACGAGCTAATTGATCTAAAAAATGCTTCTGCCAATCATGATCTCGTGTGGTGCCGTGTAAGTTAGTACTAAGCGTCAATTCACCGCGGAAAGTAGTAGCAGCGACTTGGAAAAACGGAGCATATTTTAAAGAGCCACAAATAAAACAATCCGTTAAAGTACTGCCTTCAAAAATAAGCTTCTCTTCATCAATAATACCGATGTTTGTAAAACTCGTTTTTGGAATAGAATACATTTTTTCAGAAGCTTTTTTCGCAAAAGAATAGCTTTTTTTCTTGAAAATCAGTTCTAGTAAATAATATATCCGTAAAGGAGCTAGGCTGTTTTTTTGTGGATTAAGTGAATTTTTGACGGCTTGGAGGGTGCTCTCGAATGAAGTTAAGTCGTCATTTGCGTTAATTTGGCAGGTAATATTAGCTGTTAAGTTGGTAATTCCTTGGCTAGTTTTACCTGGCAAATATTTACGAAGATCTACTGGACAATCAATCGATAATTCATTTTGGTGCGTCGTCTGCTGAACTATTCGCACCATTGCGGCAAAAAAGACATCATTTACAGTTGCCTCGTTTTCTTTCGCATAATGAACGATTCCGTCAAAAACCTCTTTTGGTAGCTTTGTCCAAATGATTTTCGGATTTTTCGGGTCACCTTTGAGTGGAAATGGTGGGTTGTAGACAGTTTTTCGATTTGTTTTTTCAGTAAAAATGGTTTTTATTTCTTTGCGTGAAAATTGATCGAAAACTTGTTTTAAATTTCGCGAGCCTAAACTCAAATTAGCTTGGTAGTTTGGGTTTTCCAATAGTTTCGAATAAAGTTCACTTAACAAATAGAGATATTCTTTAAAACCAGCACCATCAGCCAACATGTGGTTCAAAATAATAACAAGTTTATCAGCTGATTCGGTACGGACGACAGTTAAGCGAATTTGTGGACCGTTTTCTGTAGATAATTTCCTCACTAGCGCCCGATTTACTTCAGCTTCGGGTTCGGTGGTTTTAATAAGGAAAACCAAATCCTCCGCAGAAAAAACACTTTCTTGCCAAAAAGCACCATTTTTCGTTTCTTTAAAATGGCAAAGAAGTAGTGGAAGTTTTTTAGTAGACTGTATAACTGCTTTTTTTAGAACGTCTATATTTAAATGACTATCAAATGTAAGCACAGTATGCAAATGATGGTCATTTTTCATTTTTTCTCCAGAAATATAATGCTTAATATCAGAAGGTTCAGCGGGATAACTCGTGATTTTTACCATGGGATTTCCTTCTTTCTTCGGTTTAAATAGTTGTTAGTAGTTTCCCTGAAAGCCGGTTTGCGAAACTAAACCAAGTAACTCCAGTAAAAAAGAGCCATTCTGTTCGCGAACAGAATGGCTCTTTTTTTATTTATACATACTTTCTATTACTGGTTTTAGCTTATCGATTACAAGTCCGCTACCGCCGCGACCTTTGACGTTTTCAATCATTCCTACCATGAGATAATTGGGATTGTCGGCATCGAAGGCATAAACAAAGCCATTTTCAAGGCCATCTTCGCCTTGTTTTTCTTTTAGTTCGGCTGTACCGGTTTTGGCTGCGATATTGTGACCTTGAATTTGTAGGGCGTGCGCTGTGCCGGCTGGGTCAGAAACAGTTTTGACTAAAGCTGCTTTGACTTGGTTAGCAGATGCGGCTTCGGTTGCTTGTGTTTCCTTGCCAGCTTTTTCTTTTGTATCTAGTTTTGGATAAGGCATTTTTCCGTCGTTGGCAATGGCCGAGTAAGCAATCGCTTGTTGAATTGGCGACATCAGTAATTCGCCTTGTCCGTAAGATGTGTCAGCTAGTAAAATTTCCGAGTTCAGTCCATCATTTGAAATTTGTGCTGGTTTCATTGTGAAAGGTAAGTTATATTCTTTATCAAAATCGAATTTTTTCAAGCCAGCTGTTAGTTTATCTTTACCGATTTCAAGTCCTTCTTGGGCGAAATAAATGTTATCAGAGTGCACAAGTGCGTCCGTCATATTTACTTTTGGAACATCATGGACACGAGTAACAAAGTATTTGCCCCATGAAGCATCTTTTTGCCACTGTAATCCAGAAATTTCACGGACTTTGTCGGGTTTGGTAATTCCAGTATCCAGCCCAATCGTTGCAGTAATCGTTTTAAAAGTAGATCCCGGTGCGTATCGATTCGCGTATCTTGCTAAGAAAGGAAGGCGTTTATCGTCATTATATTTTGCGTAATCTTCGGAAGTAATTCCTAGCACCATTTGATTTGCATCATAAGAAGGTGTGCTCACTAATGCTAATAGTTCGCCGTTTGTTGGGTTAATCATTGTCACGGCGCCAGTTTCAGAGCCAAGACTATCAAATGCTTTCTTCTGAACATCAGCATCAATAGTTAGTTTAATTTCTTCGCCGTCTTTTTTATCGATTTTTTGTAAAGTGTCTTCTTGTTTGGTTTGATCATTGATGATTTTAATTGCGCCACCATTTTTACCGCGCAATTGTTTGTCATAGTAACGTTCTAAGCCACTTTTTCCAATGACATCGCCAACGCTGAGTTTTGGATTTTTTTCAATGTCTTCAGCACTAACTTCACCGACATAGCCAATCAAATGCGAGGTTGCTTCATTTAATGGATACGTCCGCATTTCTTTTTGAGCGTAAGTAAGACCTGTTGCTTCGGGAAGTTTATCTTTATTTAAAGTAACTAGTGGCACAAAACTATCTGCTTGAACCCATTTTTGCTCGAGTTGCTTGTTAATATAATCTGTCGAAACATCTAGCTTTTTGCTAATATCAGTTATGTTTTTAACTTTTTCATCGCCTTCACCAAGCTTTGAAGGAACAACTCCAGCTTCGGCAAATTGTCCTGTAGTTGCAAGCGGTTTTCCATTTCTGTCAACGATTTGACCACGTTCTGCATCATCTTCTGTCATTCGAACTTTATCTGTTTTCACCATCCCTGGGAAAATGAGTGCCGGTTTCCAGTCGATTTTCCAGTCGTCATCTTGCTTGGAAATAGTCGTTTTGTATTTTTGCGTAGCGAGTTTTCCAAGGCTTGTCCGCATTTCTAGTTCATATGTTAAGTTGAATTTGTTTTCTTTGTCATCATAGACTGACTTTAAATTTTTGACTTTAATATCTTTTGCACCAATTCCATCGTAAACGGCTTGATACTTTTCTTCCATTTCTTTCTTTGTGAACTCTACTTTTTTCAGAGATTCACTTGAAACGCTATTTCCTAGTTTATCGTACTTTTCTTTAGCGATATTTGATGTAAAAGTTTCTGCGGCTGCTAAAGCGTTTTTTTCATCTTTATGTTGATTTTGGATGAAAAAATAAATGGCAATACCTGCGAGGACGACAACAGCAACAATACTTCCAATGATAATTGCTTTCTTGTTGTTACCTTTTTTCCCATTTAAATTAGCCATAATACACCCCTTAATTCATGTTTTATTCAATTAATTATACCAAACACTTCTAAAAAAGTTGAAAAAATTAAAGAAAACTTTAGATTTGCCCGACATATTTTTTTCTAATTCATGTCATAATTTGTTCTTATTTGCTTGGTAAAGTAGTGGTAACGAAAGGATGATGTTGGATGGAAGAGATGGAACAACCAGAAAAGAAAGTCATTATTCGTGGGAAAGGCATCCACAATAAATGGAAGTGGAGCACGATTATTGTTAGTATTCTTTCTGTCATAATTATTAGTGTTTTAAGTTATCAGCTGTATTCAGTTAGTCAAAATACCCCGGAAAATAATAATGGAACGATGCAAGGCCCTGGAGGAAATGGTGCGCCGAGTGGAACGCCGCCATCTGGTGAGCCAGGTCAGGCGCCTTCAGACGATAGTTCGGATTCTGGCACAAGTGATAGTACTAATAGTGACAGCACACTTTAGAATAAGCTAGAAGCCCTCTAAAATCATGTTTTTAGAGGGCTTATTCCAATCTTTAAAAAATCTTATGGAATTATCGCTCTCTTTTTTTGTCATTTTATTGTAATATGGAGGTAAGTTACAATAAATGAGGTGTGAAAAATGGCAAGACATGCACAAAAAAGAAAGGCACGTAAAGGTAGAATTTTTGGTACGATTCTTGTAGCCCTATTAATTTTAGTTGGTGTAGTTGCAGTTATAGGTTATTTTCAATATCAATCGAGCTTAAAAGAAGCGCAAAATGATAGTAAATTAAAAGAATACAAATTTAACGGTGCAAAAGCAGTTGGCGATGAGATTAATGTTTTACTTATCGGTAGTGACTCTCGTGGTGAAGACCAAGGGCGTTCAGACAGCTTGATGATTGCTCATTATAATACGAAAACAAATACGCCAAAACTAGTATCAATCATGCGTGATACTTATGTAGATATTCCAGGTCATGGCAAAAATAAAATCAACGCAGCATATTCATACGGTGGTCCAGAACTGGTCCGCCAAACGATTAAAGAAAATTTTGGTGTAGATGTGCAGTATTATGTAGTAGCAAATTTCGAAGGTTTCCCTAAGATTGTTGATACAGTAGCACCAGAAGGCATCAAGATCAATGCAGAAAAAGATATGTCGAAAAATATTGATGCAAACATTAAAAAAGGCGAACAAGTAATGGATGGTAAAACATTATTACAATATGCTCGTTTCCGTAAAGATGCTGAAGGAGACTTCGGTCGAATTCGCCGTCAACAGCAGGTTTTAGAAGCGCTGAAAGAACAAGCTATTGATGTTGGAGATGTTACTAAAATTCCAGATGTCATCGGAAAATTACAAGGTTATTCTTCTACCAATATCCCGACTGGCACATTAATGTCAATTGGCGCAGATTTCCTACTAGGAAAAACAGAAACAATGGAAAAATTCGCGATTCCTGTAGAAGGAAAATGGCACAATGAAAGAATTGACGGTGCAGGAGCAGTTCTTCGTTTAGACGATATGGCTGCCAACGCGAAAGCATTACAAGATTTTCTTAAATAAAGCAAAACACGGAAATCCATTCTTCGGATTTCCGTGTTTTTTTTAGATGAAAATAAGCATTAACTTTCGTAGATTGAGACTATATCATAAATTCTACGCTTCATTTTTTCACGAACATGTAATGGCTCTAAACATTCGCATTTATCGCCAAAACTCAAGAGAATATCATAGTGATACTCGTTTTCTATAAAAGGAAAACTGACAATGTAATGCTCCTCACCATCGGGATAAAAATTTTCATAAGAGCAATAATCAAGCACTCTATCGATAATGGATTGATGAATACGAATTTTAATTTCTATCTGCATAATTGCTACAATATCTTCCATTTCTAACTGTGGCTTTTGAAAATCTCGCAGTGTAAAAGTGTCCTCAAGTATTTGCAGACCAGACATACGAGATAACCTGAATAAACGAAAATCATTCCTATTTTGGCAATACCCATACAAATACCAGTGGCTGCTTTTCATTACAAGCTGATATGGTTCAACTATTCTTACGGTCTTATTTCCTTGGTGAGCTATATATTCAAAGGTTAGTAACTTGTTTTCCTGCAAAGCCACTTTGATAATTTCTACATGTGGTTGTATGTTGTTATTTCCCGTCCACTGGCTTAAATCTATATAAATTTGGTTCGCTTTTAGCTCGATTTCTTTTGCTCGATCAGCTGGGATAAAACTTTTTATTTTTGCAAGAGCATTTATCAGTTCATCTCCGCATACCATGTTAGAAAGACTTGAAAGGCCCATAAGAATAGCGGAAAGGTCTGCTGTTGAAAAAACCTTGCTATCCATCTTGTAGTCAGGCATAATTTCAAACCCGCCACCTACGCCCGGAGTTGAACGAATAGGTACACCAGCCAAGTCAATCGCGTCTATGTCACGATAAATTGTACGAAGTGAAACTTCAAATCTATCAGCTAACTCTTGTGCGCTAATACGTTCTTTATCAAGGAGAATTAAAACAATGCTCATAAGCCTATCAACTTTCATATAATAGCCACCTTTCAAAATTACTATATATTGTTGCCATAATGGTGTCAACAATCGGGAGCTATACTGAAAAGTAAGGAAAGGAGATTAACATAGTAATCATTGATATAAAAAATTAATAGAAAATGGAGGAAATATATGTTTACAATTTATGTTTACGTTCTTGATACTCTAGCAGATTGGGAGATAGGCTATGTAAATTCGGAGCTCAATTCTCGTCGTTTTTTTAAAAAAGACGCAAATCGCGTATCGCTCAAAACAGTTAGTTATTCGAAAGAGCCTATTAAAACAATGGGTGGGATGACGATAGTGCCTGATTGTGTAATTGATGACATTGTTATGAGTGAAACAAGTGTATTGTTATTGCCAGGAGCTGACACATGGAACAAGCTAGAGCATAAAGCAATTATCAAAAAAGCAAGTGAGCTTCTCGCTTTAAATGCTACGGTAGCTGCAATTTGTGGAGCTACAGTTGCACTTGCGAATCATGGATTATTGGATAATCGTCCACATACAAGTAATGGAGCAGGATTTTTAGAAATGTTCTCTTCTAGTTATAAAGGGGAAAGTTCGTATATAAATGAGCTTTCTGTAGGGGATAACAATCTGATTACAGCGAGTTCTGCTGGAGCCTTGTTATGGGCTAAGCAAATTATTGCGCATTTGGACGTTTTTGAGTCAAACACACTTGAGTCTTGGTATGCCTATTTCAATACTGGTGACCCCAAACACTTCTATGCGCTCATGGAAAGTTTGCCAGGTAACAATGATCACTAATTAAGTGGAGCGGCTAATCTACAATATTAAAGCAGATTGGTCGCTTGCTGTTTGGCTAACTTTAGATGAAAAATTGTCACAAAGTACAGGCAGAGAATTGACAGGCTGGTTTTAAATTTCTTTTTTCGCTTCACATAGCTTATAATGAATACATATTTTAAAAAGGGGTGAGGCGCTTCATGAAAGACAAAACGAAAAAACGGAAATGGAACTGGGCACAGATTCTTGCAATTTTTGTATTAATAACGCTCGTGATTTCTATGGTTTATGCAATAGTTAACTTAATTACAGCACCATCTGGCAATGTACCAGAAGGACAGCAAACAAAAGGCGATTACTCACTTATGCTTATGCAGTGTGTTCTTGGCGTGGTAGTTCTATTTCTACCATCAATTATTAGTAAAAAAATGAAATTCGTCATTCCGAATGCGATGTATATTGTATTCATCGTTTTCTTATATTGCGCGATTTATCTTGGAGAAGTTCGTAGTTTCTATTATTTGATTCCTAACTGGGATACGATTTTACATACATTTAGTGGGGCTATGCTTGGTGGGCTTGGCTTTTCGATTGTAAGTTTACTGAATAACGATGAACGGATTACGCTTTCTATGAGCCCGGTTTTTGTGGCATTATTTGCTTGTAGTTTTGCTGTATTTTTAGGCGTTTTCTGGGAGTTCTATGAATTTGCAGCAGATAGCTTTGGAATGAACATGCAAAAAACGATGCTAGAAGATGGTACAATGCTACAAGGTCATGCAGCAGTTGCAGACACAATGGGCGATCTGTTCGTAGATTTCCTCGGCGCATTTGTCATCTCGGTTGTCGGTTATTTCTCCATTCGTAAAAATAAAAAATGGATGAAGAACTTCGAATTTAAAAAAGTAGAAGAAGACGCGAAATAAAAAACTGCCAGCAAAGTGAGAAATCATTTTGTTGGCAGTTTTTTTATATTATTTTACTTTCTCTATCAATAAACATCATCATAAAGGCAATAAACTGTATAAATGCACAAACGAGAATAGCATATTGTGCGAAAAGCTGAATAAAGAAATTCCCTACGACAGCACCAATGATAAAACTAAGAATAACGGTAAAATATAGCAAGCTGTTACGCAGATATTGTTTTTCCTTGTACTCGAAATAATCGCATAAATTTTGCGTAGCGCTCCGCAAATTTCCTATACACATCGTCGTCGCAATCCCTCTACCATGCATTTTTCGGAAACTTTCTACTTGAATACCACAAACAAAAGATATGAGCGAATTGGCAATTAGATTATGATCAAGTGGAATAAACGCAACAGCGACTAAAATAACAACCTCTATCATTACGGAAAGCTGTCTCCAGTGTAAACGTCTAATATCACGTCGATGAATTACTTCTGATAAAGCAATCCCGACCGTAAAAGAGACAACCGGCCAAAAATACTGAATTGCGATAGCCCAGTGCCCCTCTGAAAGATTAATTCCGAATAAAAGTATATTCCCTGTCTGTGCATTTGCGAATACTTGTCCTCTTTCAATATAAGAGTAAGCATCCATAAATCCGCCTGCTAGAGCTAACAAGAGTCCTAGCCCTATTGATTCTGAAATTTGCCTTGAGCGTACCATAACTTTTCATCCTTTTTTCTTATTTATTAAGCAATTGCGCGCGAATCGTACTAATTAAGTGATTTACTTGCTCGATATTTTGCAACATTTTCTTTTCAAAATGGTGAATTGGCAGGAATACGCCAAGTTCATCTGCATTATCCGCAGTTTCTTGTCCGTAAAAAATCCTGCTTGATGGAATGATTTCTTGAATTTTTAAGAACGTTTCCCAAATATCAGCATAAACTTGAGCTTCTGTCATTCCAAGCTTAAGCGTGCTAGGAAGAGAATATAAAACAAGTATCCCACGTTTCTTATTTATTGTTTTGGTCGATATAGTAAAATCAGGCTCATAGGAATGAACAATATCCTCATCGTCTACTAAATAAATTGCAGTTTCCGAACTAGAAAGCTCCGAATGAAAAATTTCTTGAAACTTTTCGAATTCGCGGTTAGAAACTTCTTCCTTACTCGCGGTCAAAGTGCCTTGTTGATCTGTTAAAAACAAAGGAGAATGGCTGGTTTTTCCAGTCAGCTTTTTAGGAATTAGAAAAGCCTGTCTAAGAAGTTCGAATAAAGTCCTTCCGCAAATACCTAACAATAGCGCACTTACATCACTTTGTTGGTAGGCGGATAAAATAATTTTAGCAAAAAGCGAATCCTCTTTTTCAAAACCACGCGTTTCTTGGTAGCTCTCTAAATTATCTAGAAATACATCTTTAAAACGTCTACACGCTGTTGGATTAGCTAAAATCTGCGCAAATAATTTAGTTGTATTTTCTTCTTTAGGAAAAATAGTTGTCATTTTTTTGCTCTCCTTTGTTTTTTATAGTACACCAAATCAACTAATTTAAAAGCAATTCGAATATATTATCTCATATTTACCAAGAAATAATAAAAAATTCATAGAAACAAGCCCATAATAATTCATGGGCTCGTTTCATTATTTATCGTGTTTGTTTAAAAGCGCAATAATTCTCTCAGTAAGCTCGATTTCATTTGGCTTCATTCCTTTTTCCGCGTCATTATTACTATAAACCTGAGCCTCATAAATTTTTGTTAGCTCGGTAAAGTCGGCGGTTTTCAGCTCATTATCAACACGTATTGCAAAGTGGCGTAACGTTTCACTTGGCTCGCGAACATAACCATAAACTGCAAGAGATTTCATTAATTTATGATATGTTTTACTGAATTCAGGTGCTTTTGATAGTGATCGAAGTAATAAGTAACTACGAATTCTGCGTCTAAATAGAACGACGAGAACAAGTAAAACAGCAACTAAGCCAGTAGGAATCCACCAGAACCATGAAGGTAGTTTGAAGCTTGAAGTTGAGTCGGTTTTTGGTTGTTCTTGTTTTGGCGTTTCCCCAGTAGAGCTACTTCCGGCTTCTTGCTCAGGTGTTTTATCTGGTTTAGCTGGTGTTTCTGGAGTACTCGTGCTGTCATTTGGTGTTTCTGGTTTATTGGCAGTTTCGGTAGTTGGCTCTTGGAAGTCTTCCGGATTTGTAAAGGTAGCTGTTGGCTCAAATGGAACCCATCCAGTACCAGGGAAAAACACTTCTGGCCAAGAATGTGCATCGTTATTTGTAATGGTATACGTTGATTTAGAGTCGTTTCCTTTTTTCTCGCCTTCACCTGGAGTATACCCTTTCGCCCATCTTGCTGGGATACCAAGCGAACGAAGCATTACCACCATGGAAGTAGAAAAATTATCGCAATAGCCAATTTGGGTTTCAAATAAAAATTGGTCGACATAATCAGCACCATTTGGCGTTTCTTTCGCATCCTCAGTACTATAAGTAAATGTGCCAGAAGCGCTTAAGTAGCTTTCGATGGCCTTTGCTTTATCGTAAATTGAATCAGCATCTTTAGTTACTTTATTGGCGAGTTTTGTAACTCGGTCAGGCAGTTCTTTTGGCATTTGCGTATATTTTGAAACAAATGCGCTGGATAAAGTGCTGAAATCAGCTTTTTGCATTTTTTCGATGTCGTAAACAGGTGATTTCATTTGAACCGTGTAATTTTTGATTGTATCTACAGGATTAATTTTTTCAGTCGTTAAATTGGCGCTAAATGAATCAACCGCACTATTAACTGTTTGGGTTCCATATGGATATGGAATGTAATCACTTGAAGAAGCAAAACTGATTTCGGCTGTTTTGGTATCTCCAGTTGTTTGTTCTGTAAGTTGGATAGGGAAGTCATCACCAGAAGAGAAAGACGTTATGTCTGCTGATTTTTCGTTTGCCCAACCAGTTCCAGTATAAACACGTTTAGACTCAACGCGCCAATAGTGCCCTTTTTCCGTACGAGCGGTAAATACGGTAGCATTATCTTTTTGGAGTGCGCCACCAAGCGTTGTATCGTCTTCGCTGTAACCGACTGTGCGAGTAGTATTGATTCCAAGCGCATTTTTAATCGTCGGTACTGGATCAGGGAAAATGGGCGCTTTTTTAGGTAGTATTAGCGAACTAAAAACAAATACTGCAAGCAATAGGACTACAAAGACATGATAAAATAGGCCATTTCGTTTGAGTGAATCCGCGCTAATTCGATTTGGAGACGCAATTCGGCTCGAAAGCGCAAGATGTAGCAATAAAAATCCTTCTAAAACAGTTCGAACAATTGCCCAATTACTATTATAATCTGTAAAAGTATTAATAACTGCCAAATAACTGACCGTTAAAACTAACACACTCATAATCCGTTGTTTTCGCAAAATACTATAAGTTGTAATATAGCTAAGCAGCCACAAAGCAATTAAAAAGACGATTAAAATAAAGTTCATGGCAATATCCGATGAACGGAATTGAACCATATCTCTAAAACCATTAAATGTGATTTGGAAAAAAGAACTAAACCAATTCATGGAAAAAATACTATCTTTAGCATAATAAATTCCCGAAACCACGAAAATCATGATTAAATGAAGGGGAATCGTCCAATAATATTTCAAACGAAGGAAAAAACTACCGAGTGAAATAGTTATAAATAAAATAATCCAATTTGGAGTAGATAGTTCTGTTAGCTCAGAAAATGGGTAAATCCACTCTGAAATTAGCAAAACAGATAAGATAAATAGCAATACGAGAGATAAATATCTTTTCATCGATTTTCACGCTCCCATCTGCTTTCGAGGCTAGCGGGCTCAAGGTAAATCGCTGGAATATCAATAGCTTTAGCATGTTCTGATTGAAAAGTAATAATCTGTAATTGCTTATTATCCGTTAACCGTATTACTTTTTGCATTAACATCGTATCTATACATGGTGTGAAAAGAAGAATTTTTTCTCCAGCATGTAGATTGCTATCAAGTGATTCTTGGAGCGACAAACTATCGACAGGCGCAATTTCAGCAAATGCTGTCGAAATGTCTTGAAGTCGATTTGTGCCTTTTGAAGGAGCGAATTTACTTATTTGATCGCCTAAAAGTGTAACTCGAATTTCTCCATTATCTTCGGAGATTTTGCGAATAAACGAGTAGGCCGCCCGAAGTGATAATTCAAAATTCGGATGGCTCGCTCCGTAAAAAATAACCGACAAACGCGATGTCGCACTATTTTCAAATTCTCGAGTCATTAGTTGGTTGCTTTTAGCAGAAGATTTCCAGTCAATAAGGGAAATCCGGTCACCAGAAGAAAATTCGCGCAAACTGTGCAAATTGCTGTTTTTCTTAAGCGTCCAGTAAGCGGCATTGCGTTCATTTTCTGGAGAAGATTCACTGATTTTTTCTAGTACGTCCGGAAAATAGGTTGGATAAATAGTGAGCGTTTTTTCGGAAGATAGTTGGCGCGAACGCTCTAATAAGCCAAAAGCATCGCTAGTTTCTACATCAACAGGTGGAAATGAATGAATCCCACGAACACCTACAAATCCAGCCAATGTGACCGTGAAATGCTTTTTAAAAAGCGGATAAACCACTTGTTGGCGGGCGCTCACATTGCCAAAACTAGCGGGTATTTTTTGTTGGAATAGCAAATAACCCACCGGATAACGCGATTTTCGAGTGAATGATACTTGCATATCAATTAAATCGCCATCATGATAGGTATTTTTAACAAAACTCCGATTCACTTTCCACGCTTTTAGTGGATAAATCGAGGATAAAAACAAAAATAACAAGATAAAACTGAAAAAGTAGGTTAAAAACCAGCTAGCTGTATCACCTTGAAATAACGTATAAGCCCAAAGTCCAGCGTAAATAATTAGCATAATAATCCACCGAGATGCTAATAAGAGACGTTTTTTTAACATCTTGTTACCTCTTCTCTACCGGGACTGACGTGTTTTTCAGAATGGAAGCAATAATGGATTCGGCTGTTTCTTCATTATAATAAGCTTCAGACTTCAAAATGAGACGGTGGGTGAAAATATAAGGCGCTAAATACTGAATGTCATCAGGAATAACGTAGTCTCTGCCTTCAATAAGTGCAAAAGCTTGAGCTGCTTGCATAAATGCGAGCGAGCCACGTGGACTAATCCCTAGCGCAACAGACGGATGTTTACGGCTCGCATCTACTAAGCGAATAATATAATTTTTTAAAACATCATCAATAAAGACTTGTTTTGCTTTATTTTTTAGCGTTACTAATTCTTCTAAGGTTACTACTTGTTTCGTTTGATCAAGTGGGTCTTGGTATTGTTTTAAAGTAAGTAGTTGCATTTCTTCTTCCACAGTCGGATAACCAATGTTGATTTTAAGTAAAAAACGGTCTAATTGGGCTTCTGGCAGTGCATAAGTGCCTTCATACTCAATCGGATTTTGTGTCGCCATAACGAAAAAAGGGTCAGCAAGTTTGCGCGTAATACCGTCAACTGTCACGCTGCTTTCCGCCATACCTTCAAGTAAAGCTGCTTGAGTGCGCGGTGCTGTTCGGTTAATTTCATCGGCCAGCACAATATTACCCATGACTGGACCTGGACGGAACTCAAATTCACGTGTTTCTGGGTTGAAAATCGAAACTCCAGTTACATCTGCCGGTAATAAATCTGGTGTAAATTGAATTCGTTTAAAGGAAACCCCAATTGTTTTTGCTAATGTACGGACCATCATTGTTTTACCAACACCAGGAACATCTTCTAGTAATACATGACCTCCCGCAAGTAGGGCAGTTAAGCTTAATTTAACAACATGTCGTTTACCGACGATAACTTTTTCAACTTCATTAATAATCTCATTTATTTTAATGGATGGCTCTGTAGACATAATTTGCCTCCGTTTCTTTTCATGTGTTTTTAGTCAGAATATGTTTATTCATGGTTTAATGCTACTATAATCAACCTGGAATGTAAAAGATTTAAGGTGGCATGGACTTTTCTAAGGAGATTGTTTACACTTAGAATAACTGGAGGTGGCGAACTTTGAGCGTAAAATTAGCAGATTTAATGAAACTACCATCTTTAAAAGAAGCGAAAGTAGTATCTGGGAAATCAGGATTATCTAAGCTTGTTTCGTCTATTTCTGTTTTAGAATATACAGAGGTAGCTCTTTTAGAAGATGATTTATTTGATAATGATGAATTTTATGGCAGTGAAATAGTTGTATCGGCTTTTGTGAATATTCGGGATGACGTCGAGGCGCAGTGTCGCACGATTGAACGATTACATAAGGTCGGAGAAGTTGCTTTAATACTTTACTATGTTGGAATATTTGTCCCGAAAATTGACCAAAAGCTAGTGGATTTTGCAAATGAACTCGATTTTACCATTATTGTTATGCCAGAAAATGAGATGTCGCTTAGGTATAGTGAAGTTATCTATGAAGTAGTTGAGGCCATTGTGAAACAGGAAATGACAGACACTAATTTTGTAACCGAGTCACTAGAACAAATTTCAAGCGTAAGACCACCGCAACGAAACATTGATACGACACTGAAAATCCTGTCTGATAGAACGCATGTCTCGCTTGTTTTAACGGACAATTCCTTCCAAGTCATTAATTCCATCACTTGGCCACGGACCCGTCACTGGGATTTTGAAAGAGTAATTGAAGCATCAAAACATATAAACGAGCACGAACTTGTCCAGCTGACCCTAGACGAACGAGATTTTTATACAGCTAAAAGACCGATTTTTCAAGATGGTATGCAGGCAATGCACTTATTTATGATGAAAGAAAAAGGAGCATTAACTATCGACGTAGCTATGCAAATTAGCGAGGTTGTCCAAGTATTTATGAATTTATGGGGCAAAAATTATGTCGAAATTAGTACAACCGAACTAATGAAGGCTATTTTGAATGATGAAAGTGTCAAGATGCGCCGACTTGGAAAAATTCTAAATGTTGATGTTTCTTCTATTAAATGGATGTGGCTTGTAAAACCTGAAGCTGTTCGTGACAACGAACTCGTATTAAAGGAACTGAAAAGCTATGTTTCTAGTCATTTCAATGTTTCGCTGATTGATTTATTTGAAGATAATATCGTCGTCCTTCTAGATAATTCCGTTGCGCAACGAGACCGGACGCATACGGCTCAAGCATTTGCTGAAATGATGAAGGAAATCGGGATAGCTTTAAAAATCACCGTCTGCCAAGGTATGGAACAAACATCAGATGTCCAAAACGCTTATTCACTAGTAAATGAATATAAAAATGCAGCGAATGCAATTTATGCTAATAAGTCGATATATTCGCTCCAAGAATTCGATTTTGCAGCGAAATGCGTCGAAATAGTCGGTCGAGGGGAACTCGCAATTGCGGAACAAATGAAACCTTTAAAACCTTTGGAAGACAATGCTGAGTTGATTGAGACGCTTTCGGTATTTTTACTAGAAGGGGAATCGAATTATAACCAAGCAGCAGACATACTATTTCTCCACAAAAATACGATTAAATACCGAATTCAGCGGATAAATGAGTTATTGCAATATCCAGCAACGAAAATTCCCGAGTCTTATAACCTTTATTTAGCAGTAGCAATTCGGCGTTTACTTGGCGAAACAAACAATAATAAATGAAAACAGCGCGGTTTTTGTCCAAAATGACAAAGATTGCGCTGTTTTTTTTCAATTCTGATAAATACAAATGCCAGCTAGTTCTTATATAATTAGTCATTAATACAACTATTTCAAGAAAAGGGGCGAAACAAAATGACAGAGAAGAAAACAGTAGAGCAAACACAATCCTGGCAGAGTTTGGCATTTGTATGGACCGGCGCAATGATATGCGTTCCGAGTCTTCTTGTAGGAGGAACACTTATTTCAGGCATGCCTTTATGGGAAGCCATTTTAATAGCACTTTTAGGATACGGCGTTATTGTCTTATTTATGATATATCAAGGAATGCAAAGTAGTGACTTAGGGATTCCAGCAGTTAGCGTAGCCTCACAGGTTTTTGGGGAACAAGGATCTAAGAAAATTATTTCAATTCTACTGGCGATTGCTTGTCTTGGTTGGTTTGGAATTCAAGCCAATGTTTGTGGGGCCGCATTTTCACAGTTTTTAGGAATTTATGGTATTAATCTTCCGGTTCCGATTTCTTCCTTGATTTGGGGAGTTATCATGTTACTTTCAGCTATTTATGGTATTCGAATTTTGAGTATTTTAAATTATGTTGCAGTTCCGATTTTACTTTTCGTATGTATTTATGGGTTAATAGTTTCTTTAAACAATGGCGGAATTGCGGTTGTGGAAAATTACAAACCAGCAAGTAGTATGTCGTTTATGACGGGTCTTGCTATTACAATTGGCTCGTTTGCTTTAGGGGCAGTTATTGCGGGGGATTATTCGCAGTATACAAAATCACGTAAAGACGTTGTAAAAGCAGCTATTGTTGGGATTTTGCCATCAGGTGTCCTAATGATTGCGGTAGGCGCGGTTCTTGCTTTAACAGCAGGTACAGCAGATATTTCTGTCGTATTTACTAATCTAGGGTTACCAGTTCTTGGAATTATCGGCTTGATCCTTGCCGCTTGGACTACCAATGCAGTAAATGCTTTCTCAGGCGGGATTGCAATCATCAATGTATTTAATATCTCAGAAAAATATCATAAAGTAGCAGTTGCGATTGCTGGTGGACTGGGAACTATTCTAGCAGTTATCGGAATCTTGAACCACTTTGTTCCAATTATGTCCGTACTTTCTGCAATGGTACCACCCGTTGCAGGAGTTATGATTGCATCTTACTGGATTGTTCAAAAAGGTGATAAATCCAAATGGGCACCAGTATCAGGCGTAAACTGGCTTGGCGTAAGTTCTTGGTTAGTTGGTGCAGTAATCGCGGGAATTCCAGTTATTTTGACATTTTTCCCGACGCTACCACAATTACCAAACCAACCACTTATCGGCATTATCTTGTCACTAGCTGTTTACTTAGTTGGGGCAAAAGTGCTGAGCGGGAAAACGAACAATGTAGAAAACTTGGAGGGAAAATAAATGCGTTATTTAGATGAACAAGCTATTGAAAATATCGCGATTGGTGCCGCGTTTCTTGGCACTGGTGGCGGCGGAGATCCATATATTGGCAAGATGATGGCATTAACTGCAATTAAAAAACATGGACCAATTAAACTTTTATCTCCAGAAGAAATTGCAGACGATGATTATTTCATTCCAGCTGCGATGATGGGGGCGCCGTCTGTACTCATTGAAAAATTTCCTAAAGGCGACGAGTTCGTTCGTGTATTTGAAAAATTAGGTAGATATGTAGGCAAAGAAGTAAAAGGAACATTCCCAATGGAAGCTGGTGGAGTAAACTCAATGATTCCAATCGTTGTGGCAGCTCAACTAGGTTTGCCAATGGTAGACTGTGACGGCATGGGCCGGGCTTTTCCAGAACTACAAATGGTGACGTTCCATCTAGACGGGATTTCCGCAACACCAATGGCTATCACCGATGAAAAAGGCAATATTGGCATCATGGAAACGATTGATAATAAATGGACCGAACGACTTGCACGTGTGACAACGGTCGAAATGGGCGCGAGTTCTCTTGTGAGCCTGTACCCGTGTAATGGCGCGCAAATCAAGCAAAGCAGTATTAAAAATATCGTGACGCTATCTGAAGAAATTGGTAAAGTAATTCGCGAAACTTCGATGGACGAAGCAGAAAAACTACAAAAACTATTAGATGTAACGCACGGTTATCATTTATTCGAAGGGAAAATTACCGATGTTGTTCGGGAAACGCGCGCAGGCTTCAACTTTGGTCGCGTGAAAATTGACGGATTAAACAAAGACACTGATAGCGAAGTCATTGTTCATTTCCAAAACGAAAATCTTGTCGCGGAGAAAAACGGCGAACCGATAGCAATTACACCAGATTTAATTTGCATGGTAGACCTTGAAACGCTGATGCCGGTAACGACGGAAGCGCTCAAATACGGAAAACGTGTCCGCGTGATGGCACTGCCAGCTGATGATGCTTGGAGAACGGACAAAGGTATCGAAACAGTTGGACCGCGCTATTTCGGCTACGATGTTGATTTTGAACCACTAGAAGAACTTGTAAAAAAGGAGGAACGCCGTCATGTATAAAATTGGAATTGACGTTGGCGGTACAAACACCGATGCCGTTATTTTAGATGAAAATCAAAAACTTATTCATAGTGTAAAAATGCCAACGAGTGAAGATATTGAAACAGGAATTACTGAGTCACTTCATCGCGTATTGAGCGAAACGGGCATTGATCGCTCGAAAGTAACGCACGCCATGCTAGGAACAACGCAGTGTACGAACGCGATTGTGGAACGTAAAAAATTAGCAAAAGTTGGCGTTCTTCGTTTAGGCTATCCTGCAACAGCATCCGTTTTACCATATACAGCTTGGCCGGAAGATATGGTTGGCTTTTTATCTGGAAAATATAAATTAACTGGTGGCGGCTACGAATACGATGGTCAGGTGTTATCAGAAATCAACGAAGCAGAAATCCGTGAAACCTTAGCTAGTTGGAAAGGTGAAGTGGAATCCGTCGCAGTTGTTGGCGTCTTTTCTTCCTTGAAAAACGATCAGGAATTAGCTGTTCAAAAAATAATTGAAGAAGAACTAGGCGCAGATATTCCAGTTTCGATTTCCTCTTCCGTAGGTTCTGTTGGACTGATTGAACGCGAAAACGCGACGATTTTAAACGCAGCCCTTTTCAAAGTTATCGCGGCAACGAGTGATGGTTTTGAAAAAGCATTAGAACAAGAAGGAATTGAGCACGCTGAAATCTATCTTTGTCAAAACGACGGAACTTTAATGTCGCTAAACTATGCAAGACAATTCCCGATTTTGACGATTGCCTGTGGACCAACGAACAGTATCCGCGGCGCATCCTACTTGGCGGGACTTAAAGACGCGATGGTTCTCGATGTTGGTGGCACGACTTCTGATATTGGAGTGCTGACGGATGGTTTCCCTAGGGAATCCTCGCTTGCGGTTGATGTTGGCGGAGTGCGTACGAACTTTAGAATGCCAGATATTATTTCCATCGGGCTTGGTGGAGGAAGTATCGTTCGCGAAAAAGATGGCGATATAACAATCGGACCAGATAGCGTTGGCTACCGTATTTCCGAAGAAGCACTAGTTTTTGGCGGTAAAACGATGACCACTACCGACATCGCGGTTCGTCTAGGAATGGCTGAAATCGGTAACCCTGAATTAGTCGCACATATCCCGACCGATTTTGCCGAAAAAGCCTATAAAAAAATCGCTGACATGACTGAAGATGCGATTGATAAAATGAAAACAAGTTCAGGGAGTGTAAGCCTAGTTCTTGTTGGCGGTGGTAGCGTTATTATTCCAGACGAAATCTCTGGTGTCGCACAAATTTTCCGCGACAAAAACGGCCCAGTCGCCAACGCAATCGGCGCATCCATTTCCCAAATTAGCGGACAATATGAACAAATTTACATCTATTCTCAAATCGAGCGGGAAGAAGCGCTCAAAGATGCCGAGCAAAAAGCAAGAGAACAAGCAACCCTTGCCGGCGCAGTGACTGACTCGATTGAAGTGGTGGAAGTGGAAGAAATCCCATTGGCGTATCATCCGGGCAATGCGACCAGATTGCGCGTGAAAGTTGTGGGGAATTTGGTTTAGGGGAAGGAAATAGTGAGTATTGCTCATTTCAGGCTGGAGATAAAGTGAGAAATTACTTTATTTCCAGTCTGTTTTTTAATGTAATCCCATGTGTATAAACATGTATTTTATACACATGGGATTTTAGTTCTGTTTGAAATAGATTATTTATTTGAACGATTTAATGACTTATTTTATTTTTCAATGTAAAAAATTATGTATATTGACACAATTTGTGTTATTTTGAACATGTATTCAAATAAATCAATTCTTAATGTATTGATTTTAGCCTAAAATAGGTCGTTCATGACAAGAATCGGACATTTCATTACATTTTTGGTTATGCATTCATTTTCTATGCTATGGTTTTAGTAGGAAAAACTATTTTGGTGCAGGAAATAGGCCTGTTGTGCAAGTATTTCCATCCTTAGTTACTGTGTACGATTTACCAAACTATTTTTCAAAAGCATATATGCCCCAACAAGTGAAATACTTTAAATAAATCTCATGTCTTAGGAAGTGTAACTAAATGAAAAAGTAAAAAAAATGGTGGATAACGATAGGTATCATATTCCTACTTAGTGTTATTGGATACGTTTATTGGTTTGCAATTCCCAAACATACGGCGAATAAAGCAGTGGATAATTATCTAGCAGAACAAAAAATCAAATCCAATCAAATTGAAACTAGGGTGATAAAGAAAGATTGGAAAATGGGCGGTTATCTTACAAAAATAGTTTTTAAAGATGATTCAAAACTAAAGTATGAATATAGTTATGATGAAAGGATAGACTTACCTTACCATATTTATGTCAGTGCTTTTAAAGATGGCTCAAGTCAAGAGGACAATCAAATGAAGCATCCACCACTACAAGAACAAAATAATTAAAACAAAAACACAAGCATATCAAGTAAGCAGCACTACTACTGCTTACTTTTTTGTATCACTTTGATGTAAGCTCCACGTTCACTCTTCATCTTCGCCTCTCGATTCATTTCACATACTTTTTCCGAAAGCTCATCAGCCGGAATAAGCCGCCCATCCACCAAAACAGACGGATTAATCAAACGCATTTTCTTCTTATGATGATAAGTAAAGTCCGCCTCATTTTCTTCCAAATGGGGACTCGCGAGCAACTGAATTTTCTCCCGAGCATCTGAATTCGCATTCAATTTAGCTAACAATTCAGCATCAGTCAACCGAAGATCCGCGGTTGTAATCGTCTCCTGCTGAAACGCAATGCGCATTGCTTCAGCCACAATCTCATAACTATAAACATTCAGCGGATCATAAAAATAATCAATTACTTCCGAATAATATTGCTCAACAAACCATTCTGCAAGAGCGATATTTGCCAAATAAAGTCGCCCATCAATCATTACTAAAGCCTGCAAAAATTCTTCCACCTCAGCCAAACTAATTTTCCCATGGCGATACAAATCTTGAAGCGTGTAATCAATCCGGTCAGCACAAAGCTCCGGGGCTTCTTGCTCCAAAATCTTCCACTTCGAAATATCATCAAAAATCCCTTCAAAAGAATAACCATACTTCTCTAAAATGGCGGGAATCGTCGAAGTTTTTACAAAATCCTCAAATATCTGCTCATGATAATCTTCTTCTTTAAAATCAAGCGCATAATCCACCACATGCGAAAAAGCAGTGTGCGATACGTCGTGCAATAATCCAGCAATTTGCTCCTCCAAAGAACCACCGAATTTCCTAATAAATAGCATCACACCAATCGAATGATCAAGCCGGCTAAGGTCCCAAAGCGGATTTACTAAATAACTCGAGCCACCTTGATGCACATGTGCTAGCCTAGAAACCAATGGACTTTGGATTAGTTCAGCCAAAACAGGTTCTATTTCAAATGTTCCGTAGAGTGGGTCTGTCATTTTCATCATATTCACCTCTTTTTTTCAATTATATATTAGCGAACAAATGTTTTCCATGTTTTCCCTAGCAATTCCAACCCCACCTGAGATACAATTAACCCAAACAAACGAAACGGGGCGGATGCCATGGCGGAATCACTCATTACTAAAAAAGCGATTGCTGGTGGGCTGATGGAGCTTTGTCAGCATAAGCGGTTTGAAAAGATTAGTATTGCGGATATTACGAATATTTGTGGGCTCAATCGGCAAACTTTTTACTATCATTTTACAGATAAATACGATTTGCTTACTTGGACGTATGAAAATGACTTTTTCCATTGTTTGGCAGACGGGATTACGCTTGAAAATTGGGATAAGCATGTGCTGAAAATGCTGGAATCGATTAAAGAAAATGCTGATTTCTATAAAAACACGGTTTCGGCGGATGCGAGTATCCTTTCTTTTTGCTTTTCTAAATTAACGAATTCGCTGTTTATGGATTTATTTGAGAAAATTGATACGAATGGAGCCGTGAACGAGGCAGATCGGGTATTTTATGCGGAATTCTTTTCTTACGGATGCTCAGGAGTACTGATTAAATGGATTACGCGCGGTTTTAAAGAGGCTCCGGAAACGATTGCGAACCAGCTATTTCGACTTGCAAAGGATACGGAATTTTTGGCAAATAGCATGTACCGCGAAAACTAGACAATATGGCGAATTTGTCTAAAAACCAGACATAAGCGTTCTTTTGCCCAGATTAAAAGCAAACAAGGCGAGGTATACTATCTGTATCAAGAAATTGGAGGAGATAGTGATGAAAAATAAAAAACGTACGCTAGTTGCTCTAACTGGGGCTGCAATTGGAACAGGTATTGCCGCAAAGAAAATTTCTGAACAAAAGGCCGCTGAAAAAGAACGGGCAGTGGATGAAACAATTAAAGCGCGCTATTACGGCGACAAACAAGTGTATTTCGTCGGTGGCGGGATTGCTAGTTTGGCGGGGGCTGTTTATTTAATTCGTGATGCCAATTTTGATGGGAAAAATATTCATATTATTGAAGGTATGCATATTTTAGGCGGAAGTAATGATGGAGCCGGAAGTGTGGAACATGGCTTTGTTTGTCGCGGTGGTCGGATGCTGAATGAAGAAACTTATGAAAATTTCTGGGATTTATTTAGTAGTATTCCGTCGCTTGATATGCCGAACTTTAGTGTGACTGAAGAGATTTTGAATTTTGACCATTTACATCCAACCCATGCGCAAGCGAGATTAGTTGATAAAGATCGCAATATCCTCGATGCGCATTCGATGGGATTTAATAATAATGACCGGATGTCGATGACGAAACTGCTCGCTACTCCGGAAGAAAAACTCGATAATTTAACGATACGTGATTGGTTTGACGAACACTTTTTCGAAACGAATTTTTGGTATATGTGGCAAACCACTTTTGCTTTCCAAAAATGGAGCAGTTTGTTTGAATTTAGACGTTATATGAATCGGATGATGTTAGAATTTAGTCGTATTGATACGCTAGAAGGTGTAACGAGAACGCCTCTAAACCAATACGAAAGCTTGATTTTACCGTTAAAAACATTTTTAGATAAACACCATGTTGATTTTACGATTAATCAAACGGTAGAAGATATTGATTTTAAAGATGCTCCTGGAATTACAGCGACAGCACTTCATTTATCGGATGGATCCACTATCGAACTTGGACCGGACGATGATGTGATTATGACGAATGCTTGTATGACAGATAGCGCGACTCTTGGTGATATGAATACACCAGCGCCAAAACCTGAAGAAAAACCAATTTCTGGGGAGCTTTGGTACAAAGTCGCTCAAAAGAAACCAAATTTAGGCAATCCAGAGCCATTCTTCGGTCATGAAGAAGAAACAAACTGGCAAAGTTTTACCGTCACTTGTCATGGCGATAAATTATTAAAACGCATTGAACGCTTCACAGGGAACATTCCAGGAAGTGGTGCGCTCATGACTTTCAAAGATTCTAATTGGTTAATGAGTACCGTTGTTGCCGCACAACCTCATTTTAAAGCGCAAGATGCAAACACTACGATTTTCTGGGGTTACGGATTATATCCAGACCGCGTGGGGGATTTCGTGAAAAAACCAATGAAAGAATGTACTGGGGAAGAAATTTTATATGAATTAATGTGTCATTTGAACTGGCAAGACGATTTTGAAGAAATTAAAGCGGATATTATCAATGTAATTCCGTGCTACATGCCATATATAGATGCGCAATTTGAACCACGGGCAATGAGTGATCGTCCGGCCGTTGTTCCAGAAGGTAGTACAAACTTTGCGATGATTAGCCAATTTGTGGAAATTCCAAAAGATATGGTTTTCACCGAAGAATATTCCGTTCGCGCTGCTAGAATCGCCGTGTACACGTTGCTTGATATTGACAAAAAAATCTGCCCAGTAACACCACACAATCGTGATCCAAAAGTGCTAGCGAAAGCAACCCAAACCATGTTTAGATAAAGTTGAAAAGTAGCTATTTGTTACAGAATAGCTACTTTTTTTGTGCGAGACAGGACAAACGACTGATATTTACGAAATAGCATTGCTTGTGAACCATAAAACAGCTATAATCTTTATAGACGAAAACAAGACCTGAAAAGAGGCTGAACAATGGAAAAGAGCTCCATTTACGGATTAACATGGACAAAATTAACAGAATGGCTAGAGGCACACGGTCAAAAGAAATTCCGCGCGACACAAGTGTGGGACTGGCTTTATAGAAAACGTGTCAAAACTTTTGAAGAAATGAGTAACGTTCCAAAAGAAACAATTGAACTTTTAACAGCGAATTTTGTAATGAACACTTTAGAAGAACAAGTAGTACAAGAATCTACAGACGGCACGACGAAATATTTATTTAAGCTGAGTGACGGGAACTTAATTGAAACCGTAATGATGAAGCAAGAATATGGCTTGTCGGTTTGTGTAACGACCCAAGTTGGCTGTAATATCGGCTGTACTTTTTGTGCGAGTGGGCTTTTGAAAAAAAGTCGCGACTTAACTGCTGGTGAAATCGTGGAACAAATTATGAATGTACAGCATTATCTGGATGGACGTAATTTGGAAGAGCGCGTGAGTCACGTAGTTGTAATGGGAATCGGGGAGCCGTTTGATAATTACGATAATGTGATGGATTTCTTGCGTGTGATTAATCATGACAAAGGTCTAGCAATCGGCGCGCGCCATATCACTGTTTCAACAAGTGGTCTCGCACCGCGCATTATTGATTTCGCGAATGAAGATTTCCAAGTCAACTTAGCGATTTCCCTTCATGCGCCAAACAATGAACTGCGGACGAGCATTATGCGTATTAACAAAACCTATTCGATCGAGAAATTGATGGAAGCAATCCATTATTACGTGAACAAAACTAACCGCCGAATCACTTTTGAATATATTATGCTAAAAGGTGTAAATGACCACAAAAAAGAAGCGCTCGAACTTGCGGCACTTCTCGGCGAACATCGTCATTTAGCTTATGTTAATTTAATTCCCTACAACCCGGTGGACGAGCATATCGATTATGAACGTAGTACAAAAGAAGACGTACTTGCTTTCTATGATACACTGAAGAAAAATGGCATTAATTGCGTTATTCGCCGCGAACACGGGACGGATATTGATGCCGCGTGTGGGCAACTTCGTAGTAAGCAAATCAAACGAGTTGGCGTGCGCGAACGGATGAAACAAAAACAAGCAGCAGCGGAAGAATAATAATTCAAACTATCTGGTTTCCATTTGGAGATTGGATAGTTTTTGTTTATACTTAAGGTACCGAAAGCAATTGAAGGAGGACAAAAATCATGGAAGTAGAAATTGTCGAACGAAATGCTTTTACAGCTGTCGGAAAAAAACGAATTTTTTCGGTTGAAAATGATGCGCAAAAAGAAAAAATCAGCCAATTTTGGCAAGAAGCAAACGCAAATGGCGATGCTGAACGAATCAACGAATTAGCTGAATTCGCAACAATTGACGGTATTTTAGGCGTTTGCCAAATGAACGGCGACAAAATGGACTATTATATCGCGATTGAATCCGAACTCACTCCGCCAGAAGACATGGAAAAACTAACCATCCCAGCAAGCAAATGGGCCATCTTCAAATCAGTCGGCCCATTACCAAGCTCCATTCAAAAAGTGTGGGAATACATTTACGGCGAATGGTTCCACACAAGTAACTACAACCACGGAAATGCTCCAGAACTAGAAGTCTACACAGAAGGCGACACAACTGCTGTTGATTATTATTCCGAAGTTTGGATTCCGGTGGTTGAAAAAGAATAATCATTAACAAGAACAAATTTGTGGATACTCAAATTTGTTCTTTGTGCTATTTTTACATCATGATAAACAGAGGTGATTTAATGACAACAATTCCACTCTCAATCCCAATGACTATCTTATTTGTAGTTGTTTTTGAACTAGTATACTTAGGCTTTAAAAAATTCAATATTTCAAAATCTACTTTGGGTACCTACATGTTTGTAGCGTACTTGGCTATTTTAACAGAAGTAGTTTTATTGCCGTTTAATCTAACAGCTGCCGGAGAAACCTATCCATTAGAGGCTTACTTACAAATAATTCCCTTCCAAACCATACTATTTTATCTTAAAAACATCCCAAATCTACACCTAATGATCCAGTTTTTAGGTAATGTAGTCCTACTTGTTCCATTTGCTATTTATATTAATCGGTTTAAAAATATTTCTGTTTTAAAAAATATAGTTTTAGCTTTGGGAATTTCTTTAATTATCGAAATTAGTCAAGGAATCTTAAATTTAATCACACAATATCCGAATAATATTACTGATATAGATGATGTTATTTTAAACGTTTCAGGGTATGTACTCGCTTGGCTCATTTTTTCATCATTTAAATCGGATAATAACCGCCCTAAACCTGTTTCCTAAAATTGACATTGAGAATCATTATCAATATAATGGAAGGAACTAGCCTATTATACATACAATACAATTATCCAAGGGGGATTTAAGAATGATTATTGTAACTAATACGATTAAGGTAGAAAAAGGCGCAGCAGAGCACGTTATCCGTCAGTTCACAGGCGCAAATGGCGACGGACATCCAACAAAAGATATCGCAGAAGTAGAAGGTTTCCTAGGCTTTGAACTATGGCACAGCAAACCAGAAGACAAAGACTATGAAGAAGTAGTCGTAACAAGCAAATGGGAAAGCGAAGAAGCCCAACGCAATTGGGTGAAAAGCGATTCCTTCAAAAAAGCACACGGCAGAACAAAAGACACTAGAGAACAAAGAGAAGACCGCAAAGGCATCGTAGGAAATGCAATCGCTCGTTTTGAAGTGGTTCATGTGCAAAACCCTGTGATTGTTGAAAAATAAGAAGTGAGTGAACAAGCCGTTTCGAGGTAGATGGCTTGTTTTTTGTTTTCAGATGAGAAAATAAATACAGTGCTTTTCTTTCCAAAAGCCCCTTTACTAGCAACCCACAATCCAATCATGCTATAATTCTCTAAATGATAACGTTTATCATTTAAGGGGGAATTAAACATGATTGAAAAAACAATTATGGAACGTCGCAGCATTAAAAAAGCGAACGATGCGCCAATTTCAAGAGAAACTGTGAACACTATTTTAGAGCAAGCTGCCTATGCGCCTTTTCATAGCAAAGTAGAGCCGTGGAATGTATACGTATTGCATACACTTGCTGAAAAAGAACGTTACATCGAGAAAATCATCGAATTTAATGAGCGCGAACAAGGGGTTAGTTTTTCTGAAGCAGAGGTTGCGGATTTAAAAGCAGGCTATGCGAAGAAAATTATTACGCCGCCTTACTTACTCATTGTGACGACGAATATTATTGGTCACGGGAAAAAGGATTTCGAATCAATCGGGGCAACTAGTGCATTTATCCAAAACATTCAATTACTTGGCTGGGAAGCGGGAATTGGGATGATTTGGCGGTCGAATAGATTTATTTTTGATGCGAAGTTTGCGGAAGATTTAGGTATTCCTTCTGAGCAAAAAATTGTCGGAACTTTGCATTTAACTAGTTTAGCCGAAGTTCCTGAAGCAAAACCGCGCCGTCCTTTGAATGAATGGGTGAAGGATTTAGCGGATTTGTAAGATTGATGTTTCGTGTGATTAGCGTTACAATGGTACAAGTGTAAGAAATAAGGAGGCGAGCAAGATGGCAGTTCCAGCTAGACGTACGTCCAAAGCGAAGAAAAACAAGCGCCGTACGCATAAAGGCTTAACAGCACCAGGTTTGAGTCGCGATAGTGAAACAGGCGAATACCGTATGTCACACCGCATCTCACCAGACGGCACTTATAAAGGTCGCACAATTATCGAAAAATAAGAGGATTTGTTCCAGTGATTGGAACAAATTCTTTTTTTTGTGATACTATAATGGAAAGAGCTAAATACACAAAAAGGAGTCTGATTTTGACATGACAGAAGAATTTGTGAACAAAGAAGATGCGCTGAAAAATTATAATGCAAAAGAGTTTCGTACACCAGATGGCTATACGAGCGATATGATTTTAACTACAGTAAAAGAGTTGAACGGGAAACCAACATTACATATTTTATTAATTAAACGAAGCTTTACAAACGCGGAAGGAAAACCAAATATGGAAGGCGGAAAATGGGCGGTTCCGGGCGGATTTGTGGATGAAAATGAATCTGCGGACCAAGCTGCCGAGCGTGAACTAGAAGAAGAAACAAGTTTGACAGATATTCCGTTGATTCCGTTTGGTGTCTTTGATAAGCCTGGTCGTGATCCGCGTGGTTGGATTATTTCACGGGCATTTTACGCAATTGTGCCACCGGAAGCTTTGGAAAAACGAGCGGCTGGCGATGATGCAGCCGAAATCGGGCTTTTTCCAATGACAGAAGCGCTCGAATTGCCACTTGCTTTTGACCATTTAGACATGCTCAAAAAAGCATTCAGCGCAATTACAGAAGAATTTTTACTGACAACGGCGATTCGCGATTTCTTGCCGGAAACTTTTTCAGCAGAGCTACTTTACCAAACGTTGGATGGCTGCACGAAGCCGGGAATTTTACCGGATGAGGTAGAGTTTATGGAGAATATCGAGTATCTACCGTATTTAGAAAAAGTGGGCGATCTGTACAGATTTAACGCAGATGCTGAAGCGGGAAGTATTTATTTTTAAATAGAAAAGGAGCCACCGATTTGGTTGGCTCCTTCTTTTATAGGAAATGTTTTTCGCCGTAGCGTAATGCGAAATCTTTAAAAGCTTTGGATGCGGGTGAAATGTAGTGATTTTTCAAGCTTGCTAAGTAAATGAAACGCTCATGTTTTGGCTCATTGATAGAGAGTACTTTGACGTTATAATGCGCGAGAGAGGAGATTTTTGGCATGATAGAAATACCGTAATCAACACTCACAAGGCCAACCATTGCGTTATCTTCCTCTACATAACAGCCGATTTTAGGTTGAATATTTATTTCAGTAAAAAGAGAATCGATGAGAGGTCTGAGGCCACTTGTGTCAGAAAAGAAGATATACGAATAATCTGCGGTATCTTTTAAATCGATTGAATCATATTTGGCGAGTGGATGGTTTTCAGCAACCACAATCACCAGTTCTTGTTTCGTTAATGGCAAAAATTCAATATCGGGTTCATTTTCGACGTAGGAACAGATTGCTAGGTCAAATTTTTCATTTTTTAAATCAGGAATAATTGATTTTGTCGCGCCTTGGTAAAAGGAAAAAGTGATATCTTTGTGATTTTCAGTTTTGGTGAAATTTTGGACAAGTTCTGGAACTGTGTGTGCGCCCATTGTGTAGATAAAGCCTAAATCAATATTTCCGTGCGATGGGCTCGTTAATTCGTGTAAAAGTTTTTCGCCTTTTTCTAGTTCGGCGAGGGATTTTTCCACATAAGTTAAATAAAAGCGACCGTATTTAGTTAAACGAATATTGCGGCCTTGTTTTTCAAATAAGTAGACACCAAGTTCGCGCTCAAGTTCTGCGATAGAATGGCTTAAGCTAGGCTGGGTAATGGATAATTCGGCAGCTGCAATAGTGTAATGCTCTTTTTCAGCCAGCTTTTTAAAATAGTATAATTGACGCAAATTCATGAAACTACCTCCTTGAAATGCCTTGATAACTCTATTGTAAGCGATTATATAGAAAAAATCTATGAATAAATCGAAAAATATACATTAGATTAATAATTATTCCTGACTTATAATGAAAGAGAAATAAGATTGTGCATTATTGAACGTGAATAATGTAACAAATCATTTGCTGAGATTATAGTCGCAGGAGGCTTATTATGACAGATTATCCGAGTATTTTTGAACCATTAACTGTAAAACGAATGACCATTAAAAACCGTGTGATAATGCCACCAATGGGGACAAACCTAGCTGGAATAAATGGCGAATTTTTAGAAGAACATATGAATTATTACGAACAACGCGCAAAAGGTGGAACAGGTCTAATCACTATTGAAAACGCTTGTGTAGATTTCCCTTATGGTACAAATGGAACAACGCAACTTAGAATTGATAATGACCAATACATTCCTGGATTTTACAAATTAACAGAACGTCTTCATAAACACGGAACTTGTGTATCCATCCAAATTAACCATGCTGGGGCATCAGCTTATCCAGCTCGTTTAAACGGACTTCAACCAGTTTCCGCATCTGATATTCCATCTAAAAAAGGCGGAACTGTGCCACGCCCGCTTACAGTAGAAGAAATTTATGAAATCGTAAATAAATATGGTGATGCTGCAAGACGCGCCCAACAAGCCGGCTTCGATGCAGTCGAAATCCACGGCGGACACTCGTACTTACTATGCCAATTCTTATCACCACTTTATAACAAACGTACAGATGAATTTGGTGGCTCGCCTGAAAATCGCGCCCGTATCGTCAAATTAATCTTGGAAAAAGTTCGCGCGGAAGTTGGTCCGTTTTTCCCTATCGTGCTGCGTTTTAGTGCAGATGAATTTACGGAAGGCGGCAACCATTTAGAAGATATTTTGGAGCTGTTAGATTATTGCCAAGAAGAAGCGGATATTTTGAACGTATCAGCGGCAATTAACGATAACTTATACTTGCAAATTGACCAAATGAACTTGGAAGATGGCTGGAGAAGCTACCTTGCAAAAGCGGTGAAAGATAAATTTAACAAACCAACGATTACTTCTGGTAACATTCGTAGTCCAAAAGCGGCAGAGAAAATTTTGTCAGAGGGATACGCGGACTTGCTTGCAATGGGACGTGGCTTAATCGCTGAGCCTAACTGGGTGAACAAAGTGGCAACTGGTCAAGAAGACATGCTTCGAAAATGTATTTCTTGTAATATCGGTTGCGCGGATCATCGGATTTCGAAGTCGAAGCCAATCCGTTGTACCGTAAATCCAGATATTATTCATGAAGATAAATACAAAGAAACAAAAGTAACTCGTCCTACCAATGTTGTCGTAATTGGCGGCGGAACAGCAGGACTTGAAGCAGCTTGTACGGCGGCCGAAGTTGGCTGTAACACAACGCTAATTGAAGCGAATGAACAAACTGGTGGCTTGGCGCGAGCTATTGCCAACCTTCCAGATAAAAGTAGAATTGCCGATTTCCCTAATTATTTAGCGAACCGAGCAGAAAAATTAACCAATTTAAAAGTTATTACAGGCACTAAAGCTGATACTGCGCTTATTGATACATTTAATCCTGATGTGGTTGTAAATGCCACAGGATCCAAACCATTACTTCCACCAATTAAAGGTTTGCTCGACGTGATTGACAAAGAAGGCAGTAAGGTTCATTCGATTTTCGGACTTATTTCGAATATCGATGACTTTACCGAATTTAGTAACAAGAAAGTCGCAGTTATCGGCGGTGGTGCAGTTGGTCTTGATGTGGTCGAGTACTTCTCAGAACGTGGTTCGGATGTTACAATTGTAGAAATGATGCCAATCCTTGGAAAAGACTTGGATATGATTACACGACTTTCGATGATGGATATTATTGAGAAAAACCACGTCGATGTGCAAACAGAAACGGCATTAACAGAAGTAGCAGCCGATCATTTCAAAGTGAAGCATGACGGAGTAGACGCCGAGATTCCATTTGATTACGGCTTTGTCTGCCTAGGAATGCGACCAGAACGCCCGCTTATGGAAGAACTTGCGGCTTACGGAAAAGAAAAGCAAATTGAAATCGTAAATATTGGCGATAGCGCTGCAACAAGAAAAATCTTGGAAGGCGTTCGCGAAGGAAGAAATATTTTAACTACATTAGAAAAAATAGGCTCTTTGTAATCCGAACTGGCAAGGCGGGGTCCGTCTTGCCACATTCGCTCTTTATATAAGTTCACATTTTCACAAATAAACCTTAATTTGGAAAGGAACGATGTTATTATGACAAACAAAATCACGGAAAGAATTACAGGACACACAGAATTAATCGGGTTAATCGCCACTCCAATCAGACACAGTTTATCACCAACAATGCACAATGAAGCTTTTGCAAAACTAGGGCTTGATTATGTATACCTTGCTTTTGAAGTTGGAGACAAAGAACTGAAAGATGTTGTACAAGGGTTTCGCGCAATGAACTTACGCGGCTGGAATGTTTCTATGCCAAATAAAACAAATATCCATAAATACTTAGATAAACTTTCTCCAGCGGCTGAACTTGTAGGGGCAGTAAACACAGTTGTTAATGATGACGGCGTGTTAACTGGACACATCACGGACGGCACTGGCTATATGCGTGCGTTAAAAGAAGCCGGTCATGACATTATCGGTAAAAAAATGACAATTTGTGGTGCTGGTGGTGCCGCAACAGCTATCTGCATCCAAGCAGCTCTTGATGGCGTGAAAGAAATCTCGATTTTCAACAGAAAAGACGATTTTTATGCCAATGCTGAAAAAACAGTAGAAAAAATCAATACAAAAACAAATTGTAAAGCACAATTATTTGATATGGAAGATCATGAACAACTACGTAAAGAAATCGCAGAAAGTGTGATTTTCACGAATGCGACTGGCGTTGGGATGAAACCTTTCGAAGGTGAAACACTTCTACCAAGTGCAGATATGCTTCGTCCAGAATTAATCGTTTCGGATGTTGTTTACAAACCAACTAAAACAAGATTGCTGGAAATCGCTGAAGAACAAGGCTGTCAAACACTTAATGGTCTAGGCATGATGCTTTGGCAAGGTGCGAAAGCTTTCGAAATTTGGACACACAAAGAAATGCCAGTTGATTACATTAAAGAAATCCTATTTTAAAAACTTGCAAAAGAACAAGGTTATCGCTAATCTTAAGACATAATATCGAATGAGGAGAATTATACATGAATAAAGTAGTCGTAAAGAATGTTACGTTTGGTGAAGGTGCGCCAAAAATTTGTGTACCAATGGTCGGTAAAACGGTTGCTGCTCTTAAAGAAGAAGCAGAAATGTTAAAAACAATCGATTTGGACGTTGTCGAATGGCGCGTTGACTTTTATGAAGACGTAAAAGATTTAGTTAAAGTGGAAGCTGCGCTAGATGAGATTCGCGCAATTTTGCCAGAAACACCGATTTTATTCACTTTCCGCAGTGCAAAAGAAGGCGGCGAGTTAGCTGTTAGTGATGAATTTTATTTTGAATTAAATGAAACACTAGCTGGCACTGGCAAAATTGATTTAGTTGACGTGGAACTTTTCAATGAAGAAGTGGATGTTTTACGTTTAATTGAAACAGCCCACAAAAACAATGTAAAAGTAGTGATGTCGAACCATGATTTTGATAAAACACCTGCGAAGGAAGAAATTGTTTCTCGCTTAACTCGCATGGAAGCACTCGGCGCGGACCTTCCGAAAATCGCTGTTATGCCAAAATCTGCTGGAGACGTACTAACTTTATTAGATGCAACGAATACCGTATCTGAAAAAGCTAATCAACCAATCATTACGATGTCGATGGCGGGAACTGGTGTCATCAGTCGTCTTGCTGGCGAAGTATTTGGCTCCGCAATGACATTTGGTGCTGCGAAAAAAGCATCCGCTCCTGGTCAAATTGATGTTAATGAGTTACGTCATGTCCTTGATTTACTGCATAAACAATTTTAATGAAGTTCGAAAAACCTTAAATTTAGATTAATTGTCTAAGTTTAAGGTTTTTTTGTTATAATAAGGCATCAGGAATTTTAAAGGAGACGGAACTAAATGAAGAAGTTACTTTTTTTAGGTGATAGTGTGACAGATGCAGGGCGCGATTTTGAAAATGACCGCGAATTAGGACATGGTTATGTGAAAATGATTGCAGAACAGCTTGAGAAAGAAGATGTAACGGTTATAAATCGTGGCGTTAGTGCGAACCGGGTGGCGGATTTGCATCGTCGTATTGAGGCGGATGCGATTTCACTTCAACCAGATGTAGTTACGATTATGATTGGGATAAATGATACGTGGTTTAGTTTTAGCAGATGGGAAGATACTTCTGTGACGGCGTTTAAAGAAGTGTATCGCGTGATTTTGAACCGAATTAAAACGGAGACAAATGCGGAACTGATTTTGATGGAGCCGTTTGTATTACCATATCCGGAAGACCGGAAAGAGTGGCGCGGCGATTTAGATCCGAAAATTGGAGCTGTACGCGAACTTGCGGCAGAATTTGGTGCGACGCTTATTCCGCTTGATGGGCTAATGAATGCGCTCGCTATCAAACATGGGCCGACCTTTTTAGCTGAGGACGGCGTGCACCCGACCAAAGCAGGACATGAAGCAATTGCTTCTACTTGGCTAGAGTTTACAAAATAACGCTTTACAGAAAAAATTATCCATGCTATAGTTGGGTCTATGCGATGAGCCTACAAGCAGTGACTTAAGTATCACTGCCCCATTTTCCGCGTTATAGCTTTGTGGAAGGCTGCGGAAGATGACGCTATGAAATGCCCCTTAAAGTAATTTAAGGGGCATTTTTCTATAAAAAAGGAGTGTTTGTTTTGCAGAAGGAGAAAGCACCAATAGGACTTTATTTTTTATTAATTGCAGTGATGGCGAGTTGGGGGTTTAATGTCACGATGACGAAAGTGTTAGTTAGCTATTTTCCGACTGTTACGATGACATCTTTTCGGATTTTCACCGCAGCTATAACCGTTATTATTATTTTATTTATCACAAAAAAATTACGTCTGCCTACAAAACGGGAATTTGGTTTAATTTTTCTCGCGAGTATTTTTAATATTGTTATTCATCATTTTTTCTTGTCGAACGGGTTGAAGCTAACGACTGGGACGAATGCAGGACTTATTCTTGGTTCTGCGCCGATTGTGGTAGCGATTTTTTCTGTGGTTTTTCTCCATGAACGAATTGGAGCATGGCGTGCGCTCGGCTTTTTAGCAGGGATTTTTGGCGTGAGTTTGGTTGTTCTTTCTAATGGGACGGGAATTAGCGGGATTTCACTTGGAGATATCGACATCTTTATCGCGATGGCTTCCCAAGCATTTAGTTTTATTATTATTAAAAAGCTCGCTGGATCAATGGATACGGGTCTGATGACGGGATATATGTTATTTCTTGGTTCGGTTATGTTGTTTGTTTTAAGTCGCTTCATGGAGCCGGGGGGCGTGTCAGAATTAGTGGCCGTTCATTCGTGGAAGCTATGGCTCTTGTTTGTCGTTTCAGCTGTGGTCGCAACGGCCTTTGGTAATTTCGTTTATAATTATGCGGTTGGGAAAATTGGTCCGTCACGCTCGGCTATTTTTATGAATTTTAATCCATTATTTTCGCTTATTGGCGCATTACTTTTCCTTGGAGAAGCTATTAAAATCCCACAACTAGTTGGATTCGTTTTTATCATTATTGGCGTCCTGCTTGGTTCCGGCGCATTAATGGATCTTATTTATGAACGCAAAAAAACAAAAGTACGCGATCCTGAAAAACTGCTCGAAAAAGAAGTTTGACTTTTATTGACCTTTATATTATAATTTGGTTAGTTACTTATTAAAAGTAACTCGATAATGATAGGAGGGATAGCATGAAATTGTTATTAAAAAATATTAATGAACTTGCTGCAAAACAAAAAAGTGAAGGATTAACTGCTTTTGAAAAAGAAAGACAAGCTGCCCTTCGTCAAGAATATTTGAAGAAAATTAGAGGAACTGTTCAAGATAATTTGCATCACGTAACAATCATTGATCCACTTGGAGACGATGTAACTCCTAAAAAACTAAAAGAAATCCAAGCCGAATTAAGAGGCTGATATAAATCAAAAGGTTGAAAGAGCTCATTGCTTTTTCAGCCTTTTTTTGTTGACAGAGCTAATTTACCATCTTGCGGAGTCGAGTAGAGAAAAATGGTGACGAACAGTTTAACATTTTCGGAAGTACTGGTGCTACAATCAAAATGAGAAAGGAGAGGATAACATGGAAATTGCAATTGCAGCTGATCATGGCGGATTTCAGTTAAAAGAAAAAATTCGTGCACATTTAATTGAAAGCGGCTACAAGGTGAAAGATTTTGGTTGTTATTCAGTCGAAAGCGTGGATTTTCCAGAGTACGCCGCTAAAGTAGGGCACTTCGTTGCAACCGAAAATAGTTTAGGTGTACTCTGTTGCGGAACAGGAATTGGGATGTCGATCGCAGCCAACAAAATAAAAGGCGTGCGTGCTGCTGTCGTTTCAGACACTTTTTCAGCGATGATGACTAGGCGACATAATAACAGTAATGTTCTTTGTCTTGGTGAACGTGTTCTTGGCGATAGTCTGGCGTTACTCATACTTGATACGTGGCTTGCGGCGGAATTTGAAGGTGGTAGACATTTATCAAGGCTTGAAAAATTGGCAGAGCTTGAGGAACAGGAGGGAGTTGAATGAAAATGATTGCGGCTTCCATTATGTGCGCAGACTCGCTTCATCTCGCTGACGAACTCCGCGCCCTCGAACAAGCAAACGTAAAGATGCTCCATTGTGATGTGATGGATGGTGTGTTTGTAAAAAATGCAGCGATGGGCGCCTATGTCCTTCAAGATATAAAAAACAATACAGATATGTTGCTTGATATTCATTTAGCTACAGTGAATCCTGATAAATTTGTGGATTTGTATGCGGCGATAAAGCCAGCTTATATGTCCTTCCACGTAGAAGCTTCACCTGATGTCGATGCGACTATAAACCACATTCGGGAGCTAGGAATCAAACCGTCCATCGCAATCAGCCCGGATACAGAAATTGAACAGATTTATCCATTTTTAGAGAAAGTCGATATGGTTTTAATGATGACCGTTAACCCAGGATTCGCCGGGCAAAAATTCCAGCATCATGTACTAGAAAAAATCAAAAAACTTCAAAAAGAGCTTGAAAGCCACACCAATAAACCATTAATTGAAGTAGATGGCAACATTTTTGAAGAAACAGTCCGGTTGCTTGAACCAATTGGCGCAGATGTCTATGTCGTTGGAACAGCCGCATTATTTAACGACAAGGCAGGTAGTTATACAGAAAAACTGGCGCCATTCAGAGAAATTATCCAAGAAAGGTGAGGGAAAATGCATTTAGATTCAGCTAATTTAGAAGACGTGAAAAAAATTCAAACCAGCTCCATTTTTAAAGGAATTACTACGAACCCAACCATTTTAGTAAAAGAAAAATGCAATCGACAAACAGCGATTAATCGTATTTTAGAACTTACGGATAAACAAGTTTTTGTACAGACAGTTGGTTTTAGCTATGAGGAAATTTTGGCAGATGCGCGCATGTTACTAGCTACGTTTGGAAAAGAACAAATAGCTATTAAGATTCCGGCACATGAGGCTGGTATTAACGTGATCGATACACTCAAAAAAGAGGATAAAACCATTCAAATCTTAGGAACTGCTATTTATTCGGCTGATCAAGCAATCGCGGCTGCCTTGGCTGGTGCAGATTTTGTTGCCCCATATGTGAATAGGATGAGCGCAGCGAACATCGATCCTTTTAAAGAAATTGCTGGAATGCGTCACTTTTTTGATACAAAGGCACTTAAAACACAAATTATGGCAGCGAGCTTTAAACATAGCGGGCAAGTAATGCAAGCTTATGAAAGTGGCGCAGATACTGTAACCATTCCTTATGAAATTTATTCGCAAATGACCAACAAAGTGTTAGCATTAGAAGCAATTCGTGTCTTTAATAAAGATGCTACATTGTACGAAAATTAACAATCTCCTTCTCATGTTGTGGAAGTGTGTGGAGAAAACTTGTGATGAAAGCGCATTCTTAAGCGCCAAACCCTATGCTATAATTAGGCTATCAAAGGGGGGAGACGCATGTATCTGGATAACAGAAGTAAAACACTATTTCAAGAAGTCATAAAAAATCCGAACATTACAAATAAACAACTCGAAGTAAAGTATAAATTATCGCGTTACCAAATCAGCTATAGTTTTCAGAAAGTAAACGAATGGCTCAAGTGGAAAAATTATCCAGAAGTAAAGCGTTCCAAAAACGGCAGATTTATATTAGAACCAGAGCTTACAGCGCTATTTTCTGAGAAAGAAACTCGAGATCCAAGCGTAGAATACTTACCTTCCGAAAATGAACGTGCCAATTTAATTTTGCTGATGCTTTTAACAGCAAAAGAAGAACTATCCCTCGCCCATTTTACAACGAAGATTCAAGTAAGCAAAAACACCATTCTTCGTGATTTAAAAGTAGCGCAAAAATTACTTCCTAAAGAAACAACGGTCACTTATAGCAGAGCATCGGGTTATCAGTTGGCAGGCAGTGAGTGGGAACTGCGCAAGGTTCTGACACAAGTTGTTAGTAGCGTTAAAGAGATGTTTCGAGGAGAACACTATTTCCTATCGTATTCAGGAATTGAAAAAGTCCAACTTATGGAAATTCGCCGCACACTCGAAGAAGCAGAAGCGATGATGCAAATAAAATTCACCTATGAACAAATCGAATTACTACCCTATTTGCTATCCGTGATGTTCTTAAGAATCAGAGACCGGCGTTTAATCGATACTGCATTTCATATTGACGAAAAATCACTTTCAGACACGAGAGAATACCACATTACCGATATTTTGCTCGAAAAAACTGGCCCAGTTCCAGAACAAGAGCGACTTTTCATCACATTACAACTTCTTACAACAAACATTTTTTCCGGCGAAATTTTAACTGAAAAATTAACAGAAGACTTGGAAAAAGTTGTCCTCACATGCTTAGACCTATTCGAGAAAAAAGCACTTGTTTCACTTAAAAACAAACATATCTTAATTGAAAAATTACTCTTACATCTAAAACCAGCCTATTACCGGATTAAATACCAAATGAACTTAGAAGATACACTTTATGAAAAATTCAATCAAGAATTCGAGGCGCTTAACTTTATTGTTAAAGAAGCTTTTGACCCACTTGCGAAATTTATTGGTCGCGAAATTCCGGCAGGTGAAATATTCTTCATTTCGTTATTCATTGGCAGCGATATGATTCCGCAAAATGATATTTATCATAAACAAAAACGCGCGATTGTTCTTTGCCCGAGCGGGGTTACTTTTTCAAAAATTATGGAAAATATTTTAGTAAAACTATTCCCGGAAATTCATTTTTATCCAACTATATCTGTTCGTGAATACGCCTTTTTCAAAGCAGAAGTTGATATTGTTTTTTCATCTATTCCGTTAAAAGATGGCGAAAATGTCTTTGTTGTTCAACCATTTATGAACGATATTGAAAAAACACAACTAAGGCAACAAGTGCTGCAAAATCTTTTCGGGATGGGAAACCAGCTCACAAACATTGATAAAATCATGGAAGTCGTAGAACGTAACGCCGATATAAATGATCCGAATGCAATACGAGATGGAATCATTGATATTTTGTCAGCGAATACAGCTACAAATGAAAATAAACGTGTGAAAAAAGTCTATTTACATGATTTAATCACCGAAGATAACATCATGATTTGTGAGGATGTTAAAAACTATCAAGAATCGATTCGTCTAGCGAGTCAGCCGCTGTTACTGCAACAAGCAATTACAGCGAACTATGTAAAGACCATGATTGATAACCATAAATTCCACGATCCGTACATTATTATCGGTGAAGATATTGCCATTCCACACGCAATGCCTAATGCAGGGGTAAATCGACTCGCTATGTCTCTTTTAGTCGTGAAAAATGGTGTATATTTTTCAGAAACAGAACAAGTTCATTTCGTAATAGTCATCGCGCCCGTGGATAAAGAGCAACACATTGAAGCTCTTTACCAAATCGTTCATTTAGCAGAGAATCACCAAATTTTAGATGATTTGCTCGAAAATGTAACGAAAGAAAAAATCATGCAAACAATCAACCAATTAGTAATTAGAGAGGATGAATAAATTTTGGATAAACAAGCTATTTTAGATAATATTCACCAAACATGGCAAGAAGAAGCAAATGCAATTTCTCGTTTGCCGGAAGTAACGAGTGAAGAGGCTCTCGTTAAAACGGTTGAAACAATCGCCGAGTGCACAGGAAAAATTGTCGTAGCTGGTTGTGGAACATCCGGCGTCGCTGCGAAAAAATTAGTACACTCTTTCAACTGTATCGAACGTCCAGCAGTCTTTTTAACCCCATCAGATGCTGTGCATGGAACTCTTGGTGTACTTCAAAAAGAAGATATATTGATTCTCATTTCAAAAGGTGGGAATACAGGCGAATTACTTAATTTAATTCCTGCTTGTAAAACAAAAGGGAGTACATTGATTGGTGTAACAGAAAACCCAGAATCTGTTATCGCCAACGAAGCAGATATCTTTTTCCCAGTAAGTGTAAAGAAAGAACCAGATCCTTTTAATATGTTAGCAACGGCAAGTACAATGGCTGTTATTGCAAGCTTTGATGCAATAATTGTTTGCTTAATGACCTATATGAATTACACAAAAGAGCAGTTTTCCGTCATCCATCCTGGTGGTGCCGTTGGAAACAAATTATTAAATAAATAAACAAGCAGCCAGTCGGAGGGATGCAATTTGGATGTATTAGAATATTTTAAAGAAGAAATGGTTCGCTTTTCAAACGAACAAAATAAAGAAAAATTACTTACGGAAATGGCTGAACAGTTGTGTGAAGTAGGCGCTGTAAAGCCAAGTTTCAAAGACGCCGTAATTAAACGGGAAAAAGTTTTTCCAACGGGATTACTAACCGCTCATGCTGGAGTCGCCATTCCACATACAGATAGCGAACACGTCATTCGTCCAGTAATTGCTGTGCGGATACTTAAGGAACCAGTTTCTTTTATTGAAATGGCCTCTGATAACGAAGCAATCGATGTGAGAATCGTCTTTATGATGGCGCTGAGGAGTGCTGACGAACAACTAGATATGCTGCAAACACTTATTCAACTTATTCAAGACGAGGAGGTGATGACGACCTTACTTAAAGCGCAAGAGACGGGAGATGTTCTTTCCGCAATAGAACATTTTTCTAAGAATAATTAAGGGAGGTCGGGAATAAATGGGGAGTTTTTTTGCAAGTTTTGTAGACTGGCTAATAGGAAGTCCAGGTAGATTTGTCGTTAACTTAATTGAAGATAATATGTTAATTTTCATGTTCGTAGTAATGATTTACGCCACCACCATTTTATACGCCAAGTGGACACTCGCATACTACTTACCGAAAAAAATGAATCAGTTAGCAGAAATGAAAACGTGGGAGCTGGACGAATTATATGCAGCGTGGCAAACAGAGAAAAAAGCTCTACCGTGGTACATTCTCGTGCCAAGTCGAAATGAATTTTGGGTAAAATCAGCCCGAAATGCACCAGAATCAACTAAATTACTCCATTTTAGTCAGCAAAAATTAAAACTAAGTGACAAAGAAAAGTTACAAAAAATCATAGAAATTCAATCTTGAGGTGATAATAGTGGCAAAAATAGTTCCGTCTGTTTTTGGAGCAGACATCGGCAGAATTAATGAACAGTTACAAGTCTTAGAGAAAAATGGCATCGATTTATTACATGTAGATATGATGGATGGCTCGTTCGTTCCGAATATTGCTTTTGGTCCTGATCAAATCAAAATGATGAAAAAAGGCACAAAACTTCAATTTGATGTGCATATGATGGTGTATGAACCAGATCGTTATATTCCAAGATTAGTGGAAGCTGGTGCCCATATGATTACAGTCCACCAAGAAGCGACAACCCATTTACATCGTACAATTCAACTAATTAAAAGTTACGGAGTTCGCGCTGGAGTTGTGTTAAATCCAGGTACACCACCAAGCACTCTAGAATACGTGTTAGATGATATTGACTGTATTTTGCTTATGACTGTAAATCCAGGCTTAGGTGGTCAAAAATTCTTCCAATCAAGTTTAGAAAAAATCAGAAAAACCAAAGCGTATATTGGAAATCGTCCTATTCAAATTGAAGTAGATGGCGGAGTAAATGACGAACTTGCGAAAGAATGTACACTTGCAGGCGCAGATTTAATCGTTGTAGGATCTTATTTATTTGAAGGCGATATCGAAGCGAATTTGGAAAAGTTATCGAAGGGAGTTTTAACAGAATGAAAGCTTTAAAATTATATGGGAAAAGAGATTTGCGTTATGAAGAAGCAGATATGCCAACAATCGAACAACCTGATGATGTTATTTTGAAAGTAAAAACGGTTGGAATTTGCGGATCAGATATTTCGAGATACAGTAAACTTGGTCCGTATGTACCGGGAATGGTGTGGGGACACGAATTTTCAGGAGAAGTGATTGAGGTTGGTAGTGCGGTAACTGATATTGAAATTGGTGATAGGGCTGCCGGATGCCCAGCACTCTATTGCGGAGAGTGTGAATACTGTAAAAAAGGCGAATTCGCCCGCTGTCGGAAGCTAACAGTAATCGGAGCAAGACATCCCGGAGCCTATGCTGAGTATATCAAACTTCCAGCAGAAAATGTAGTAAAAATACCAGACGAATTAGATTATGAAGCGGCTGCACTTGTCGAGCCTTCTGCAGTGGTCGTTCATGGATTTTATCATACGAAATTACAAGCAGGCGATGATGTCGTCGTTGTCGGAAGCGGCAATATCGGTTTGCTAGCAATTCAATGGGCAAAAGTTTTTGGCGCAAGAAGAGTTATTGCGATTGATGTAGACGATAAAAAGTTAGCTCTTGCGAAAGAAGTGGGAGCAGACGTAGTTATTAATTCATTAAAAGAAGATCCATTAGAAGTAGTCGCAGCACATACAGATGGTCTAAATGCTGATTTAGTTGTAGAAGCCGCGGGATCACCTATTACATCCGCTCAAGTTTTTGCCTATGCGAAAAAAGGTGGAGGCGTCGTGTTCCTAGGAATTCCATATGCCGATGTAACAATCGAACGTTTCTATTTTGAAAAAATTGTGCGGAGTGAGCTTACTGTTTGGGGTTCATGGAACGCAATTTCCGCACCATTTCCAGGAAAAGAGTGGCAAACAACCATTCACTTCCTAGCTAACAAACAAATCAACATTGAGCCAATGATTACACATCGTCTTTCACTTGCAGAAGGACCAGAAGTTTTTGAGCGAATCTATGAAAGAAATGAATTTTTCGGGAAAGTACTATTTTTCCCAGAAAGATAGGGGGATTTTAAGATGAAAAAGAAGAGAATTTATGTATGTTGTGGGACAGGAATTGCGACTTCCACAGTTATTTCCAAAAAAGTGCGTGCGGTATTAGATGAAAAGCGCATTCCATATGAAATTAGTCAGTGCACGGTTCAAGAAGTAGCGTCAAAAGTAAGCACATCTAAGCCAGACATTATTGTTAGTTCAACAACAGTTACAGGTGATGTTGGTGATGTACCAGTTGTCATTGGAAGATCATTTTTAACTGGCCTTAAAAAACAAGAAACAATCGATGAAATACTCGCGATACTTCAAGATTAAAGGGAGGGCACAAAATGGATATTATTCTAGATTTCTTTAAATATATTATCGGGCTTGGTGTAACAGTTATGATGCCAATTATCATTACCATTCTAGGTGTGATTTTCCGCAAAAAAATTAGTGTAGCTTTTAAAGCAGGGCTAACAGTTGGCGTTGGATTTGTTGGACTAGGCGTTATCACTTCACTTATGTTAACGACCATTACACCAGTTACAAAAGCACTGGTAGAGAACTATAATTTTAAATTAACAGCGACGGATATTGGTTGGGGAGTTGGCTCGTCACTCGCATGGGGGACTGAAGTAGTGCCATTTGTTTTTGTAGCAATTATTGCAACTAATATTTTAATGATTGCCTTTAAATGGACGAAAACAATGGATGTGGATATTTGGAACTACTGGCAGCCGCTTTTTATCGCGAGTGCACTTTACTTAACGACTGGTAGTATGATTATTGCGATTCTTAGTTCGATTATTAATATGGCAATTATTTTCAAAATCGCTGACTGGACGCAAAAAGATGTGGAGGATGTATTAGGTTTGGATGGAATTTCCTTACCACAAATTCAAACTTCTGGGTGGGCTCTTGTTGGTTATCCGATGAACTGGTTACTTGGAAAAATTCCTGGCGTTAGGAAAATCAATTGGTCCACAGAGAAAGTTCAAACCCGTTTAGGTATTTTCGGCGAACCGATGCTGATGGGCTTAATTATCGGTGGTGGACTTGCAGCAATTGCGCAAATGCCACTAAGCCAAGTATTGCAAACTGGAGTAACAATTGCAGCTAGTTTAGTACTTATTCCGCGGATGGTTTCGCTTTTAATGGACGGTCTTACAGTTATTTCAGAAGCTGCCCATGAATTCATGGAAAAACGTTTCCCAGGTCGCGAACTATTCATCGGACTAGATTCAGCGGTTGGGATTGGACACCCATTTGTACTTTCACTTGGACTGTTAATGATTCCAATTACTTTAATCTTAGCGTTCATTTTACCAGGCAATAAAGTATTACCTTTAGCTGATTTAACGGCATTACCATTCTATATGATTTTTGCCATTGTTCCTTCAAAAGGTAATTTGTTTAGAGGGATTTTCACAGGTATCGTTATCGTCATTATTACCCTCTACCTATCAGGCGCAGCGGCACCACTGATGACGGAACTTGCTGGTCAAATCGGTTATAATATACCAAAAGATGCTGTAGAAGTAACCTCTCTAGCTGTAGGGACTCAGTGGTATACTTGGATTGTATATTACGGACTTCATTGGTTCGGCGGCATTCTTTAATTGCAATATAGTGAAACAAGCATTAGTTCGCGCTAATGCTTGTTTTATTTCCGGGAAGAATTTTTAGCTAGTAGACAACCCTCAGACAGTTCTATATAATAATAAGGAGAAGAAATTAGTACGGTGGAAGGAGATAGCAATGACAGGCAAAATGAAACTTTTTTCTGTGACGAGTGAGAGACCACTTGCGACAAAAATTGCAGATTATCTAGATATACCTTTATGTGAGGTGGAGCTCCAGAAGTTCAGTGATGGAGAAGTGAAAATTAATATTGAGGAAAGTATCCGCGGAACTAACGCGTATGTTGTTCAATCAATGAATGCAAACGTAAATGAACGCTTAATGGAACTTTTAATCATGGTAGATGCCTTAAAACGCGCTTCCGTGCACTCAATTAATATAATTATGCCTTATTATGGCTATGCTCGTCAGGACAGAAAAGCACGCTCAAGAGAACCTATTACTGCCAAATTAATGGCAAACTTAATCCAACGTGCGGGAGCAAATCGTTTAATTACTGTTGATTTGCATGCAGCTCAAATTCAAGGCTTTTTCAATATTCCAATCGATCATCTTTCAGCAGTTCCACTTATCGGTGATTATTTGATTGAAAAATACGGTGAAGAGGACGTCGTTGTAGTCGCACCAGATCATAGTGGTGTTGTTCGTGCACGTAGAATTGCTGATCGATTAAACGCGCCAATCGCCATTTTAAATCGTAAACCAAGACCGCACGAAGATGAGATTATGAGCGTTATCGGCGACGTGAAAGGCAAAGTCGCAATCGTTGTCGATGATATTATCGATACCGGTGTACGTGCCACAACTTCAGCTGACATTTTACTTGAAAAAGGGGCAGTAGAAGTAATCGCGTGCGCAACCCATTCAGTCATGGCTGGAGACGCGACTGAACGTTTGCAAAACTCAAGAATCAAAGAAGTCATTACATCCGACTCTATCGACCTTCCAGAAGAAAAGCAATTCGACAAACTAACAACCATCTCCATCGGACGAATCTTAGGTCGCGCAATCGAAGGCGTCCAAGAAAACCGTTCATTGCATCCGTTATTTTAAGATATAAGCAGAAAACAGCAACTAGTAGAGTTGCTGTTTTTTTGTTATCTGTCAACGTTAAGTAGCGTGAAAAACACCGGAGACCGACAGGAATTTGTGAATGCTTGGAGGAAGCGGAGTTTGGAGATATTTGCTTTGAAAAAGTATGCTGGCAAAAGTAGATTTTATCTGATTTGGAACAAGTCGACAGAAACAGCCTTTTGAGGTAAGATGGGAGTAAGAAGAAAAGCGCACGGGTTTTAGTTGCTTATTGTGAAATGTAAATGGCGTAGATTTATCCCATCGTCTAATTGTTCCATTCGTTTTAGTTACTTATTGTGAAATGTAAATAAGCTATATAAAATCAAATCTAAGGAGCTATCGCCGTTTTAGTTACTTAATTTGAAATGTAAATCTCCAATCTTGATGTTTTTTAATCGTATTTTTCGGTTTTAGTTATTTAATGTGAAATGTAAATGGAGATTTTAAAATCTGATCATAATAACTCACTTGTTTTAGTTACTTATTGTGAAATGTAAATTAGGTTGATTTAAGACCAATGTTTGATGTTGCTTCAGTTTTAGTTACTTATTGTGAAATGTAAATACCAAGTGGTCTTGATACACATTTGTGCCTGTTGTTTGTTTTAGTTACTTATTGTGAATTGTAAATAAAATAGCAATGCCACAAACGGAATACGACAGAATTAGTTTTAGTTACTTATTGTGAAATGTAAATTATAGACCTTTTCGACATTCGTTGGTTTAGTTTTAGTTATTCACTATGAAATAAAAGCTCAATTTATAATCTTTGCTCACATTTAAAAATTACAGTTTTAATTTACATCCCTTAAAAAAATGCCTTTAACAACCATTGACATTTACCAGCTCTCTCAAAAACTCAAACATAATCTGGAGGACATCAACATGAAAAAAGTTCTAATGCCACTTATGCTACTCGCAGTTTTATTATATGGGTGTTCATCACAAAACGAAGAAGTAACGAAAGAAACTGCCATTTCGAAGACGATTTCTATACGGGCGGACTACACTATTCCAGCAAATTTGGATGAACTAGCAGCCAACAGTGATTCTATTGTTAAAGTGAAATTTCTACAGAATAAAGACATCGGTAAAAATGGAAGTACGATTAGTGAAGTAGAGATTTTAAAAAACTACAAAGGTAATTTTAAAAAAGGCGAAAAAGTAGATATTTCGGAACCGTGGTATTTAAGTGATGATAAATATGTCGCGGTTGAAAACTATATTGCACTTGAAAAAAATGAAGAATATACCTTGTTTCTAAACGAGAGCGACGATAAAGTAAGTTCTATAGTCAGCCTGGGTTACGGTAAATTCAGTGAAAAACTCCAAGAAAAACAAGGCGTTCTGGCAGATTTTGACAAACTTGGCGAAGTTCAAAAATACGATTTTATTTCCGAAAGTAAGGATGAAGTAAAGAATTACCAAGCAATCAAACAACAAGTTTTCGAAAAATATCAAGATTCAAAGTAAAAAAGGCAAATGGTTTAGCCTAGTTGCGGAAAACTTAAAATTCCGTCATAATAGAAAAAAATGACGGGAGCTGATAAATTGATTATTGATGTATTGCAACATGTGCCGCACGAAGGACCTGGACTTATAGCGAATTGGGCGAGAGAAAATCAGCATCAGTTAAAGATACATACGTTATTTGAAGAAAATGAACATGTTCCAAAAGATTCGGATTTTTTAATTGTGCTTGGAGGACCGATGGGGATAAATGATACAGCTGAATTTCCCTGGTTAGTGGAAGAGAGGGCCTTGATAAGACGATTAAGTGAGCAAAATAAACCGGTATTTGGCGTATGTCTTGGTGCTCAGCAAATTGCAGCGACTTTTGGTAGTGAGATTACGGTAAATAAAGAAAAGGAAGTCGGCTGGTTTCCTATTAAGCGAACATCGGAAAAATTAGCGTTTTTTCCTGAATCGCTCGACGTATTTCATTGGCATCAAGATACATTTTCGTTGCCGGATGGTGCTACTCGTTTGTTTGCTAGCGAAGGCTGCTTAAACCAAGGCTTTATATACGGAGAAAATATTATCGGTTTACAATTTCATTTTGAAATGGAAAAGGCTGGAATAGAGACTATTTTGCAAATTGATGAGGAATTTATCACACCAGGTAAATACGTTCAAAGCATCGAATTAATGCGAGCTAAAAGTGTTCCTCGGGATAATAAGCAAATGTTAGAAGCTATTTTGGACTATTTAATAAAAGTAAAACCATCTGACTAAAAATCAGATGGTTTTTTCTTAATATCCAGTTTCAACAGAAGCGTTGACAATATACATTAAATCGTTCTTGTCTTCTTTATCTTCCAAGAAAATGCCGCTTGTTGTCATCATGCCGCCAGCCATTTTTTCGATTGTTACCGTACCATAAGGGATAATTGAGCGAATAGTATCTTCGTCTAATTTATCGGCATCGCATGGTAAAGCTAGTTTGATATTCACTACCATGTTTTGTAAATCGCCCTCTGGAAGGAGTCCCTGAATCCCGGGCATCGAATTAGTGAAAATCGCATTTCTTACAGCGCGTTCAGCCGCTTTAGTTATATTTTGGCCGTGTACATCTACACCAAAGCCAGTTTGAATGAATAAAATTTGTTCCATCATTGTCACTCCTTAAAGTCTTTTATTAAAGTTGCACCAGGTCGATTTTTTGCGTAGCCTTCCATCACTTCGGTAAAATGTAAGCCATCAGTATCAGAGGAATTAGCGAATATTTCTGCCATCTGTTTTCGCTGTGCAGCGCCGAGTTCATTTTCTAATTCTTTACCAGCTGTGGTCAAAAAAATACAGCGTTGGCGTTTGTCGCGAGTGCCTTGTTCAATTGTAAGAAGTTCGCGATCTTTTAACTCTGCAAGTGGCTGGTGTAAGGCTTGTTTCGATATTTCTAAAAAGGTTAAAAGTTCGTTAATCGTAAGTCCAGGCATCCGTGCAGTAAAGAACAAAATGCGATGATGTAATCTTTTTAGTGAATGTTTGGCAATAATTAAATCAGCGGTCTCTGTAAATGCTTTATAGCCGAAGTAAAATAAAGCGATTTGTTGATTCATGTTTTGCTCATTGTTCATAAATATACCCCTTTTTCTGTCAATATCAACAGTATAGCATAAATAGGGCGAAGGAATGATGGTAAGCGCACTACTTTTTTCCAATAAAAAAGCTTGTTTTTTAAGCTGAATTTGATAAATTTTTAAATAAATTGGAAACAGAAAGTTTAATATTAGTATTTGTAAACCTATATTTGTGTACAAAATGTTACGTTAATAGAATTTTCAATCTTTTTATTTTTGGGAAATAAAACGCTTTCTTTATTGATTTAAAGCGATTTGTCAATATTATAAACTGAATAATATGAATATTAAAGCAAATCAAACGTGAAATATTTTACGAAAACGTATTGAGAGTTAATTTTTATGACGTTATACTTTGGAAAGAAATCAACCATTAAGGAGATTATAAATGAAAAAAGTTCTAAAATTGTTTCTCGTAACTATTTGTATGTTTATAATGATCTATCCTACAACGGCAGTTCATGCAGATGAAACATCAGATGTCGTTAATATTCCTGATACAAACTTAAGAGCATATCTGAATGGATTACTCAAACAAACGACGAATGCTCCAATCACTAAAAGCCAACTAGCAACAATCAAAACCGTTACTCTTTCTGGAAGTAATTATACTGATCTTACCGGTATAGAAGAAGCGGAAAATCTTACAACACTGACACTTAACAATACAAACATTCAAACCCTAGAGCCAATTAAAAACCAAACATCTTTGACTTACATAACGGTTAGTGGTGACAATGTGAAAGATAGCTTTTTTGTAGATTTAAACGGGTTAGTTAATTTACAGAGCTTAAGTATTAGTGGCAGTGAAGTAACACATAATGTTTTTAATAATTTTAATAAATTACCGAAACTAACCTATCTGTACGCACAAAATTCAATGAAAATCACGGATATTTCTGCATTAGCCTCTTTGCCAGCATTAACAACGCTTTTTGTGCAATTTGATGGAATTGATGATTTTCGACCTTTAAATAATTTTGAGAGTTTTAAAAATGGTAACTTAAAAGCTTTAGCAGCATTTGGACAAAATACCGGGCGGACAAATCCGCGCATTACGCTTAAATCAGGCAAACTTGATTTTAACGAAGCAAACCAAACGTTATATTTACCATTTTCGATGATGCCAAAGCCATTAACTAGCTTTGATGGGACAGTTGCTCCTTTTTCTAAGTCAACCTCTGCAAGTAACACGTATTTAGGTTTTAACGATGTGGCACTTCCAAGTTCACGTCTTACAATTACAGATGATGGCATTACAGTAAGTGGCGTAACGAAAGAAGAATTTGATAACCTTGACGAAATTGAATATAATGCACGCTATGACTTTCCAACTGGCAGCTATCCGACACCACCAAGCATGACTTCATATACAATCTCCAGCGGAACATACGATCAGTATTTTGATATTAGCCACACTTTAGATTTAACAGCCGATGAAAGTTTTGACTATAACCAATACGATGCAATAACCGAAGAGCAATTTTTAAAAGATGTTCATGCTAAAACGGACGATGGCACTCTTGTCCAAAGTGACTTTAACCAAGTCGTAAAACTAGATGTACCGGGCGAATACACGGTCACATTAAACGCAGAAAATGCAGCAGGGCTCAAAGCAACCCCTGTGACAGTAAAAGTAACTGTACATGAAAAACCTGTTATCACAGCAGATCCTACCATTTCTTATAACAAAGCAACAACTAAATCAGTCGACGAATTTTTAACCGAGATTCATTCAGCTGTAACAGGAAACGCGACACTTACAAGCGATTTTAATAAAGTAGTAGATTTAACCACACCAGGAAAATACACCGTAACATTAAATGCTGAAAATGAGCGCGGCCAAAAAGCAGATCCTGTAACAGTTATTGTGACAGTCACTGATGCGGACGGCGAAACAGTTGACCCAACACCACCTACACCTGAAGAAAAGACCCCTACACCCGAAGAAAAACCCTCAACGCAAAATGAAAAATCACCTTCAGAACCTACAAAAAACCCAGACATACAAAGTGAAAACACAGAAGAACAAGTTACTGTGCAAGAAAAAGCAAATAATACTACATTAACAACTAATGAAAATGTAAGAACAAAAACAAACCAGCCAAAAACTAAAGCACTTCCAAAAACCGGAGATGCTGGATTCGGCACTCTTCCGTTAGTTTCAGCAGGAGCAATGCTTAGTTTGACGGCTCTCATTCTTTTCAGAAAACGCAAATCTTAAACATCTGAAAAGAAGCCTAAAATTATTTTTATAGGGTATTGAATACTATAAGAAAAGTTGTAGGAGGTTATGATTATGGAAAAATATCATCGTATTCTTGTAGCTGTAGATGGCTCGGAACCAGCGAAGTTAGCCTTTGAAAAAGGATTAGAATTAGCTCTGAAATTAGATGGTGTTCTTGGTATTGCAAGTATTGTTGATTTACGAGCTTTTTCTCCAAATGTTTCTTATGATGGAAGTTTAGAAGAAAAAGCGGAATTAGAACTAAAAACGAGCGTAAATGAATATGCCGACATTGCAAGGAGAGCTGGAGTGGCGAAAGTAGAAACTTTTGTAGCTAAAGGAAATCCTAAAATCTTACTATCGACTGATATTCCCGCAGAATTTCAAGCAGATTTAATTATTTGTGGAGCTACCGGAATGAACCGGGTTGAAAAACTTGTGCTTGGTAGCGTATCTTCTTATATTATGGCCCATGCGATTTGTGACACTTTAATAGCAAGATAAGAAAAGAGTAGATACTTTCATCTAGAAGGTATCTACTCTTTTTGTTTTATCAAAACGGATCAAAGTACGTATATTCCGTTACTCCACCTGGAACGGGTTTACTGATACGAGTTAGTTCATTAACTATTTTCTTAGCATCTTCACCAAATACTGGAAGAGGCTGATAGTTGTTTTCTGTTGTGCTACCATCGGAATTTTCGTAAGTAGGAACAATGGAAATATTTTTTAAAACAATTTTATTAGCTTCTTTTGTAAAACGCAATTGGAACATCGAGGTCATCCTTGAAAGGAGAGTTGGGTCCGCGCCAAAAGCAAAATCGCCCATACTGTATACAATATATTTATCTTTATATTTTTCGACACTTTCCAGGCGGTGGGGATGAGCTCCCATAATTATATCAGCACCAGCATCTAAAATAGCATGTCCAAATTGAGTTTGGTAGTTTGTTGGAGTTTCACGATATTCGACACCCCAGTGCATATTAACGATAACGAGCGTATCTTCTTTTTTATATTTTTTAACGTCTTTTACAATTCTTTCAAGATAGGCTGGAGACTGCTGACTCATTCGACAATCGTAGCCAAGCATCACAGTTTTCATTCCTTTAATCGTTGTTTCAAGCGGTGCATCGGAATTAAAAACAGGAATATTATTATCTTTGAAAGCTTTTAAAGTATCATCATAGCCAACTTGAAAGTAGTCTTTAGTATGATTATTTGCAAGATTCGCTGCGTCCACGCCACTCGCTGGTAAAAAGGCTACATGGGCTGGATCGCTTTTAATGCGCCACTTTTTATTTTCAGCTTTCGTAGCATTTGTAAAAGCACTTTCGGCATTAATTACTGTAAAGTCATCAGATTTAAACCAGGGAAGACAATTTTTAAATACATACGTATCAGTACCGTTATTTTTTTTGAATACATTATCAAATTTTAGGTTTTCTGGTGTTTCTGGATAGGTGCCAAATGAATTATCACCAACCATTGTTAACGTAACGACGCCGTTTTCTTTTAATCCTTGCTCGTTAGCCGCTGCTGCAGCATAAAACCAATCATATTGGCTTGTTTTTTCTATTTCAGTTAATTTTTGTTCGCTTAAAAGAAAGTTAGGATATACTTTTCCAAGCGCTTTTTCATCAGCTTTCCCAGTGCTATATGATTTTACGGCTTCTAAGCATGCTTGCAAGTTTTTGATATAGTCACTAGATTCATTTTTTTCGGTAGAATAGTTGTTCAGCTCTTTAATTAATTGATTCAACTCAGAAAGGGAAGCTTTGTCGGCTCCTGAATTTGCTAGGGAACTTAAGGTTTTCTTCGTTTTTGCTGAGATTGTTTTGAGATTAGCAGGGCTTATTTTTTTTTGAGTGGTGGTTTGGGTATTATTTTGTTCGGGTTTGTGGGTGGAATGAGTAATCCAAAAAACTCCTGCTATCAAGATAAATGCAAAACCAATGATAATAAAAGTAAGTGTCTTCAACTAGATGCCCTCCATGGTTTCATTTTCGCTGAGTACATGATTTTGTTTAAAGTAAAAGCCCAAAATAATTTGGGCTTTTACGGTGATTTTTATTTAGAACCTTTTTCTACATAGCTTAAATCATTTACATCGCCAATAGTGAATTTACCATCTTTGTAAGTGATTTTTGTAACACTTGCATTTTTAATTCCAGCTGGTGGAAGTTTATATCCAGGTTCAATTGTATCAAGAAGCGCACCAATACTTAAGCCGTGGGAAACTAGTAATACATTGCTGTCTCCATTTTTGCTTTCTTTCTTAGCAACTTCTGTTAAACCATCTTTTAGACGAGCTTGGATAGTTGCGTAATCTTCTGCAGGCCAGTTTTCGCCTTCTTTTACGCGAGTTTTATCAAGAGCAGCTACACTATCCGCAAATCCTTTTGGAGAGATACCAGCTTTTTGCCATTCTTCTAAAGTTTTACCTTGGCTTTTCGCAATATCAGTCCACATATTTTCATTTAAATCGCCTTCATAAGAACCAAAATTAAATTCGCGGAAACGTTCATCTGTTTCTACTTTTTTATCCGCAGATTTAGCACTTTCTTTCAAAATTAAGTTTGCAGTTTGGATGGCACGACCGCTATCACTACTATATGCAGCAGAGAAGTCAACGTCTTTCAAGCCTTTACCAGCACTTTTTACAACGTCTTCCCCAGCTGGAGTAAGAACTGCATCTGACCAACCTTGTACACGGTCAGTTGTATTTAACATTGTTTTACCGTGACGTACAACATAAAAAGTCACAGTACCATCTTTTTTAGTTTCTTTGGATGCTTTGTCTGCGTTTGAGTTATTTCCACAACCCGCAATTAGTAGTAATGCACAAAACACCATCATTAATTTCAAAATATTTTTCTTCATCTTATTCTCCTTTTTGTTAGTATTTAGCAAAATAAAAACCTAGATAAATCGAAAAATAGCCCAAAAAGCCAATTCTCCATTTATCTAGGTTATGCCCAAGTTGGTAACATTCCTGAATAAGGATATTTATTTATAGCTCGATTTTAGCATGAACGGAAAGCGTTTACAAGTCTGTTTTTAGTAAATTTTAAAAAATAAATGAATCTTTAGTGGATAAAGTGGCTTAAATGCTAGTGGTTTAACGTGTTAATTAGTTGGAAAATTTACTGTATTTTACATTTTAAAGATGTCTGAAGTATTACTTTTGATGCTTTATTTAGTACAGTTTGCGTTGTGTTTATTTGCTAAAGGTATTTAAGAATTAACTATCATGAGACATAAAAAAAGACCAGGATACAAATCCCAGTCTTTTCAAAACTCTTCTAAACCAACAAAACCACAACCAACGCCAAAACCGCCGGCAAGCCCTGCTTCACCAAAATTCCCTTAGAAGAAGTCGCCCCGCCAAACAGCGCCGCCACAACGACACAACTCAAAAAGAAAATCTGCACAGTTTCCGCAAATCCTGCTCCCGCGAAAAACAATCCCCACACAAGCCCTGCTGCAAGAAAGCCATTATAAAGCCCTTGATTCGCAAATAGTGTCTGTACTTTCTTATTCGCAAGTAGTTCCTTCTCGACACCAAACGTCTTGGCTGCGAGGTTGGTATTGGCGAAAAACATTTCTAAAATCATTATATAAATATGCTCGATCATTACGATGAAGGTTAAAATAAATGCTAAAATGGCCATAAATAATCCCTCTTTTCTACTCCGAAGTATAGCATAGCTTGTAAATTTTTCGTAAAAATAAAGCTTGAAACGTTGACTTATTGGCAAAATCTCCGTAATATCAAACGTAGACTACTTATTTTTGGTCTGAGAAGGGGGAAATTATATGCAGCAAGAAGCAACAGGTGGGCAGAAGATTCGCCCAATACCAATTATTGCCTCATTTTTGATGGCTGGTTTTATTGGACTATTCAGTGAAACTGCTCTTAATATGGCGCTTAGTGATTTGATACAGGTGTTTGATATTAGTTCAGCGACAGTGCAGTGGCTTACGACAGGTTATTTGCTAACGCTTGGAATATTAGTGCCGATTTCGGGATTGCTTTTACAATGGTTTACAACACGAGGATTATTTTTTACAGCAGTGAGTTTTTCGATTGCAGGTACGCTCATCGCGGCGCTTTCGCCAACGTTTGCGATGTTAATGATTGGACGCGTAGTGCAAGCAGTAGGTACGGCGCTATTACTACCGTTAATGTTTAACACGATTTTACTGATTTTCCCAGAGCATAAACGTGGCTCGGCAATGGGTATGATCGGGCTGGTAATTATGTTTGCACCAGCAGTTGGTCCGACAATCTCAGGACTTATTTTAGAAAACTTGACTTGGAACTGGATTTTCTGGATTTCCTTGCCATTCCTTATTATTGCGTTATTATTCGGAATGAAATTTATGCAAAATGTTTCGGTTGTTACGAAGCCGAAAATTGATATTTTATCGATTATTCTTTCGACGCTAGGTTTTGGTGGAGTCGTATTTGCCTTTAGTAGTGCGGGAGAAAATGGTTGGGGAAGCGCGACGGTATTAGTTTCAATTATCGTTGGTGGAATTGCGCTTGGACTCTTTGTTTGGCGCCAACTAACAATGGAAAAACCTTTGATGGACTTGAAAGTATTTAAATACCCAATGTTCACATTAGGACTTATTTTAGTATTTATCAGCTTTATTATGATTCTTTCGACGATGATTTTACTACCGCTATACTTGCAAAATAGTTTAGCACTCGCGGCGTTTTCAGCGGGACTAGTTTTACTTCCGGGTGGGGTGCTGAATGGTTTAATGTCACCATTTACTGGGCGTTTGTTCGATGCATACGGTCCACGCGCACTTGTTATCCCAGGGTTTATCGTAGCGGTTATTGCACTATTTTTCTTAACGAGAATAGAAGTTGGAACATCTGCATTAACTATCATCGTGCTTCATTCAGTGTTAATGATTGGGATTTCAATGGTCATGATGCCAGCACAAACAAACGGATTAAACCAATTGCCGCCAAAATTATATCCTGATGGCACAGCGATTATGAACACATTACAACAAGTTTCCGGCGCAATCGGGACAGCTGTTGCGATTACAATCATGTCTGCTGGACAAAAAGCGTATATGGAAACGGCGCAAGGGATGGGACCTGAACAAATGGTCGCTTCACTGACAGCCGGAATTCAAAATGCTTTTGTTTTTGGACTGATTATGGCTTGTATTGGTCTGCTGTGTTCGCTCTTTATTCGAAAAGCTAAATAATAAAGTGAAGAGAACTTCTCGTAATGAGGGGTTCTTTTTTGTTTTGACAAATGGGTTCTGAGTGGTTAAAATAATATTAAATATAGTTTATAAAGTTTGTTTAATAACTTTACGAATGGAGCGATTGATAATGGCACTTCCTCGTGATTTAAAAGAGCTGAATAAGAAAAATATCAAGTCAATTTTACGCCAGCAAGGAGCAATGACAAAAGCGGAAATCGCCGAAGTGACTGGGCTTAGTGTAGTTACAGTGAACAAGCTGATTCGTGATTTAGTGGAAAATGATGAGATTTTAGAACAAGATAATTCAGTTGCGACTGGCGGAAGAAGAGCTGTTTCGTATAAAATTAATCCTAATTTTCAGCAGGTGTTAGTTATTAGTTTGCAAGAAAAGTGGAAGAAAATTACTTATTCTTTTTCGGTCTATAATTTGCTTGGTGAGCCGGAGTTTGTGGAGGATATGTCTGGAGAGGATCTGGACATTACTGCGCTGAAACGGAATACGAAAGACCTTGTTTGTGCTTTTCCGAAGATTTCTTGCGTTGTAATTGGGGTGCCAGGGATTGAAATTGGTGGTAAGCTGCGCGCGATGGATTTTCCGCTACTTTTAAATGTGCAATTGCGGGAGACTTTGGAAGCGGAAGTGAATTTGCCAGTGTTGGTTGAAACGGATACAAATGCGGCGATTTTAGGGTATAAAAATCGGCCGGTGAAAGAGGAGAATATCGTTGGACTTTATTATCCGGAGCGTTTTCCACCTGGTGCGGGGCTTTTGATGAACGGCGAGATTTTGAAAGGGCAGAATGGGCTCGCTGGGGAGATTAAGCATATGCCGTTACAGGTGGACTGGGATAATTTTGACTTTTCGGTCGATGAAATTAAAGCGCATATTCGTAAAATGGTGCTCCTCACGATGAGTTTTTACGATCCGGAAACGATTGTGCTCTATACAAATTTTTATTTTGGGCAGAAGGATTTTACCGAGAAACTGACGGAAGAGTTGAAGCAAGTTTATCCGTATGCGACTTTGCCGAAAATTGTGTTGTCGCGTAAGTTTACGACGGATTACCGGATTGGGCTTTTGGCGTTTGGGATTGATTATTTGGAGAATAATATGACGGATTGGCGGATATAAAAAAAGAGCCCTTTGACAGGCTCTTTTTTACTTATTTAAAGAAATTCGGTAAATACTCTTTATGCGCTTCTAAAAGTTCGTCCAGCATTTCGCGGGCTACAGATTCGCTTGGAGTTAGTGGGTTGATTGTCATTGCAAGGAGCGCTTTGTCGTAATCACCAGTAACTGCTGCTTCGGCTGTTAGGCGCTCGAAAGTTTTGATTTCTTGGATGATGCCGTTGATAGCGATTGGAAGGCGTCCGCTTGCTAGTGGAATTGGGCCTTGGCGAGTGATAACACAGTTTGTTTCTACTGCGGAATCAGGGTCAATATCAAGGATAGCACCATTGTTACGAGTATTTACGATTTGAATATCGCGTTTGTCGTTATAGATAGAGTTAATTAGGTTACATGCTGCTTCACTGTAGTAAGCGCCGCCGCGTTGTTCTAATTGTTTTGGTTTTTCAGCAAGTTCTTCTTGTTTGTAAAGCTCGAAAAGTTCCGCTTCTACTTTTTTAACAACTTCTGCACGAGTACCATGTTCTGCGTATGCGCGAGCTTGGTCTTCCAGTTGTTGTTTTGTTTGCCAGTAGTAGCGCAAGTAGTCGATTGGAATCATATTAAGTGTACGTAAGAACGTTTTGTCCCAACCAGTTGCATTGATATTTTTAAGGCTTGAGCCAGCTTCATCTTCTGTCATTTTGAAAACAACATCTTTTGTTACGTCTTTGCCATTATGGTAAACAGTTTTCGCGAATACCATGTGGTTTAGACCAACGAATTCTACGTAAATTTCAGAAACGTCTACGCCAAGAGTTTCAGCGATGTTACGTTCGATGCCGATAGGACCGTTACATAAGCCGACAACTTTCTTTTGGTTACTATAACGAAGAACTGCTTCTGTTACCATTCCAGCTGGGTTAGCAAAGTTGATTAACCAAGCATCTGGGCAAAGGCGTTCCATGTCTTTACAAATATCTAAAATAACTGGGATTGTGCGAAGTCCTTTGAACATGCCACCTGGTCCGTTTGTTTCTTGACCAACAACGCCATATGAATTCGGGATGCGCTCATCTTTCACACGTGCGTCTAGTAAACCTACACGTAATTGTGTTGTTACGAAATCTGCGTCTTTTAAAGCTTCTTCACGGTCTAATGTTAAATGTACTTCCATGTCAACGCCAGCTTTTTCTACCATACGTTTTGCTAAATTACCAACGATTTCTAATTTTTCACGGCCAGCTTCTACGTCTACTAACCATAGTTCACGAACTGGTAATTCGTCTTGACGTTTAATAAATCCTTCGATTAGTTCGGGTGTATAACTTGATCCGCCACCAATAGTCGCGATTTTAATACCTTTAGTCATTATTTATACCTCCAAGGATATTTTTTTGAAAAGGCTTACTTAATTGTTAGTTGCCTTTTCTTCTCACAGTTATAGTATAGGAATATTATGAAAAAATAGCTAGTATTTGACGAGCTTTAGGTAAGGATTTTCTAAGTAGGAACTTGTCACATTTGAGTAACGAGGTGTTACATGGTAAAATAAAGCGAAAAGAGGTGCGGAAATGCTTTTTTTGGATAAAAATTTGGAATTAAATGATACAGAATTAGATATTTATAATTATATAGTGGCAAATTTAGAGAAAGTTGTTTATATGCGAATTCGCGATTTGGCGACGGAAGCGCACGTGAGTACGACGACGATTCTGCGTTTTTGCCGGAAATTTGGTTGTAATGGTTTTTCGGAGTTTCGCGTGAAATTACAGCTTTATTTGGAAGAGCAGAAGTTGGCGCAAATCGATATGGCGGATGAAACGACTTATATTGATTTTCTGAAACGGACGGCGCAACCTGAGTTTAAAGCGCAAATTCAAAACGCAGTGGAAATTCTCCGCGACCGTGAACTGGTTCTATTTGCTGGGGTGGGTTCATCGGGCGTAATCGCTGAATATGGCGCGATTTATTTTTCGTCATTATTCACGTTGGCGCTACATATTGAAGATCCGCTTAACCACCCGTTTTACCATTTATCGAGCAAATTATCCGATAAAATCTGCATGATTGCGATTTCGGTGGAAGGGGAAAATGAAGACATCATCAGATATATTCACCAGTTGAAGGCGCAAAATTGTAAAGTGATTTCGATTACAAATAGCGCGAAATCGACCATCGCGAGGCTATCTGATGCGAACATCGCTTATTATATTAATAAGGAAATGTATCAGGAAGCAAATATCACGTCCCAACTACCGGCGCTCTATACAATTGAAAATATTGCCCGGGAAATAAGAACCCAAATTGACAAAGAAAAAATGTAAAAAGCTAAGTTTTGCTTGGATTTCCGAGCAAAACTTTTTTTGTAACAAAATTGTCACTTACGAAGAATTTTTTATTTTGCTACGATAGTTCTTTGGAGGTGAAATTATGTACAGTAATATGAAAGAGAAGGTCGTTTTTACACTTATTATGTGTTCTTTAATGATTTTATGCATGAGCTCTTATAATATCTTTCTTGAAAATGGTATTGGCGCGGATTCTTTTATGATTATTCTAAAAGCGTTTGTTCCGTTTCTTTTTATTGGATTTTTATTAGACTTTTTTGTAGTAGGAAAAATCGCGTCTCGTCTGCACGCCCTTTTGGTAAGTGAGGATGCTTCGAAATTTAAAAAGATCATCATGATGCAATTGTTAATGGTTACGTTTATGTGTGTGCTTATGTCGACGCTTAGCCTGATTGTGAACCAAGGCGAATGGAGTCATCTAGGTATTCTTATTTTACGCAATTATTTTGTTGCTTTATTTTTGCAAATCGTTGTCGTTTCTCCGTTTGTCAGATTAATTAGTCCGCGGATTTTTGCCCTTTTGTAAAAATGAAAAACGCTTAGTCGAGTTTAGGCCCGGCTAAGCGTTTTTTTATTTATGTTCGGCATAATAAGCATCGAGCGCGTCTTCCACGGTTTTCTTCGTGTAGCCGTTATCGATAATGTAGCCAAGATCATGTTTTCTAAAGCTTGTTTTTAAATGGTCAATGAGGTCAGCGAAGTAATACTCGATACCTTTATCATCCAGCCATTTGAGTAAGTCTTTCATAGATTCGGTAGCGGTTGTATCGATATTAATAATCGCACTCGCTTCAAAAATGACTAGTTTTGTATCATCTTGGACAGCTTCTTTTAAGCCATCTGCGAATTTATTAAAGTTCCCAAAGAAAAGGGAAGCGCTATAACGATAAATAACTACATTTGGAATAGGTTTGGCTTCTGGTTTACGTTTTAAGTCAAAGTAACCATGGCGTCCGTCAATAACACCAAGAATTGCAATTGGTGATTTCATTGAGCGACTGACTACGTTGATGAACGATAAGAAAATTCCAAGTAGTACCCCGAAAATTACACCTACTAAAAGTGTTCCGAGAGCGGCAACAATCCAAACGGTTGCTTCACGACGAGAAACTCTGAATAAACCTTTTAAAACATCCACATCAATAATGCCCACAAGTGCAGCGAATACGATACCTGAAAGAACTGGTTGTGGCATATAGTAAAGTAAGCCACTTAAGAAGGCAACAATCAGTGCGATAATGGTTGCGGCAACGATAGAAACCATTTGTGTTTTACCACGAAATTGTTCGTTTGCAGCTGTTCTTGATACGCTGGCACTCGCTGGGGAACAACCAGAAAACGCAGCGACGAAATTAGAAATACCGTAAGCAAATAACTCACGATTATCATCAATCGTATATTTGTTTCTCATTGCAAAACTTTCACTTGGTAATAGTGAACCGGCAAAGGTAGCGATAGCACAAACTAAACCGCCACCAATCGCAAGTGCCCATGAACTTGCTCCAAAATCAGGAAGGGCAAGGGAAGGGAAACCAACCGGGATTTTACCAACAATATCTACATTATATTGGTCGAGTTTGAAGAAATAAGCTGCCATTGTTCCTAGTACTAAGACAACAAGTGACATCGGGATTTTTGGAATTACTTTTTTACAAGTTATGACAATGATGATTGTAACGATACCCATTGCAAATGAAATCCAATTAGACTGGAAAAATTGACCGAAAATAATACCTAAACTAGAAAAGAAACTATCTCCGCTTTCTTTAAGTCCCATTATTTTTGGAATTTGCCCCATAATAATGGAAACACTAAGTCCTGAAATGAATCCACTTAGAACTGGAGCTGATATGTATTTTGCGAAACGACCTAATTTTAAGACGGAGAAAAGTACTAAAAAGACTGCACAAAAGAATGCTAGAATCGGGGCGAGCGCGATGGCTTCTTTGGATCCTGCTGCAAGTCCAGCTGTTCCTAAGATAATGGACCCAGTAATGGCGCTAGCTGTCGCATCAATCCCAAAAATCAATTGCGGCGAACTGGCAAAAATAACATAAGCAATAACCGGTAAAAATGATGCATATAAACCATAGATGGGTGGAAGTCCAGCTACTTGCGCGTATCCCATTGCAACCGGAATTGTCAGTGCAGCAACCCCAACACCTGAAATAACATCATTCCGTAAATAGGATGCTTTATACCCATTTAATGAAAGCAAGATGTGTTTAAACATAAGTTCCTCCCTCAAAGACATAGTAATTTTCTTCTTCTACAATATTATTTAAATTTTATACTATTTACCCTATTATAAGTTGTACCAACCCTATTTTGGTGTATTAATTTTAAAAAAACCGCGATTTCCTTTAAAAGAAAATCGCGGTTTTTTTAATTGTTTTTGGCATAAATCGCCATAGCTTCTTTCAGAAAAGCAGAAAGGCCATCGCCAAACTGGTCGATATTTTTAGTGAAACGTTCATCTGCCACGTACATTTCTCCGAGTCCTGCAAATGCTTCGAGCGAGTATAAATTCCCGTGAGTATCATTTAAATATTGGAAAAACAGGTGGACTGCTTGTTGGGCTTCATTTGATTCTGGGGCGGATTTTCTAACAGCGGCCAATTGGCGAAATTCTGCATCAAAACTTTCTTTTATAGCCATTTGTTCTTTTTCATTCATATTAGTGATTTTTTCATTTGCTTGATTTACAACTTTATCTCCCCAAAGTTTTCGTGCTTCTTCTTCATATGGATTAGTTGAAAAATCGAAGCCAGTAAATTTTTCTTCATTCGTCATAATTATTTCTCCTTTTTCGTTCTTGATGGTTTGGTCAAGGGTTTCGAGCATCGCTTCAATTCGTGTTTTTTTCTCTATTAATAAATGGCGTTGCAAGGATAAAGCGACTTCTTTATCAAAACTAGGATCATCAAGAATTTGCTTTATTTTTTTCAAAGGGAAATCGAGTTCTTTAAAGAAAAGAATTTGTTGTAATTTGTCGACATCTTTTTCTGAATAAATACGATAGCCGTTCCAGTCGTCTTTTTGCGGGACGAGTAGGCCGATTTTATCGTAGTGATGAAGCGTGCGCACACTTACACCAGTGAGTTCAGCTAATTCTTTTGTTTGCATGAATGATTCCTCCTTCTGATTTTAACTATAAAGTATGACGCGACGTAGTAGTCAAGAAAGTTTTTTTTGTTTATTATAACTCTTTTAGTGGAAAAGTGTTGCTAGTAAATAAGTTGTTCGCGTTAATTGTAATAAAATAAATAAAACCATGGAAAAACTTATGACATTCTCGTATAATGGAGTGTAAATGTGTCTAATTTGTGAATGGAATTAGCGAGAATAAAAAGGGGATAGCATCATGACGGGGAAAATAAAATCCATTAGTACGTGGCTATGGCATCATCTAACACCGCAAATATTTGCGGTTATTTGCGTTTTTATTATAACTATTATTGCGCTTTTTGTGCCGCCATTTATTGGTATGGCTGATAATGGAGACTTTTTTAGAATATTTTCAAGCAATGGTTTATTTGTAAATAATGCTAATTATGACGCGTTACAATTTGGACATTTTGTGAAGGAGTTCGGGATTTATCAGTATTTTAATGAAAATCAAGTTGCGATTTACTCTTCGCAAAGTATTTTTATTCAAATTGCGCTTCTTTTAAATAAAATTTTTTGGTCAACAACTGTTTTTGATGTACGTTTTTTAGGTGCTTTGCAATTAGTGCTTCTTTTGCCAGCGATTTACTTATTAGTGGCTGGTTTAACGGCAAAAATGAAAGGTTGGCCTGGTTATGTTATTGCTGCACTAACTGTATTTATTTTCGCAGATACCGCTTATACAGCTTATTTTAATTCGTTTTTTAGTGAAGGACTTATTTTGATTATGATGCTGTATATTTCAGCGGGATTTTTACTTTTATATAACCATAAATATAATGATTATGCGATGTTAGGCTTGATTTTTGTAGCGTCCCTTATTTTAATTACGGCAAAACAGCAAAATGCGCCAATTGCGGTTGTGATTGCAGTTTGCGGTATACTCGTGTTTTTCATCCGGAAAAATCGCGCGTTTCGGATTTCGGCTGCGGCTACTTTTTTTGTTATTTTCATGAGTGGTGTAGTGATGTACGCATTCATTCCAGGAGAGTTTGTCACGATAAATCAGTATCAAACAATGACTCGCGGTGTGTTGCTTGATTCGGAAAATCCGGAGAAATCACTTGAGGAAATGGGAATGAACTCTGAATTCGCTTTGCTTAAAGGAACCAACTTTTATCAAAAATATAAAATGATTGATTTAGATTCGAAATTAATGGAACAGGAATTTTATCCGAATTATAATTTTGTCACGGTTTTAAGTTATTATTTGGAAAATCCGAAACAATTTGGGAAAATGCTTGATTTATCTGCGCAAAATAGTTTTTCGATTCGACCATTTGAAATGGGCAATTTTGAAAAGGCGACAGGTTATAAATTTAAAGAGAAAACGCATTTTTTCTCGGTCTACAGTGATGTGAAAGAAAAATTTGCTCCAGAGAAATTCACGTTTTTGATTTTATGGGCGCTTGTTTTTCTGATTGGATATGGTGTGAGTGCGTTTAAACATTTCCGCGAGAAGAACATTCGGGGAACGCTACTGTTTGATTTAGTCGTTTTACTGATTGGTTCAGGATTTGCAGTGATTTTAGTAACAATTGTCGGTGACGGAGAAGCGGATTTAACGAAGCATAATTTCCTGTTTAATGTTTGTTTTGACTTAACGATGTTGATTGGCGCAGCTTCATTACTCGAATTTTATTTGAAGAAACGAGGTGAGCGGAATGCGTAAAAAAATCATTATAAGTATTCTCTTTGCCTGCGTCGCCCTCGTAGTAACTGCCCATCCTCAAACAGCAAAAGCAGATAGTGATGTGGTCGTTTTTTATGATAGTTTGGCAAAAGGGACGGATAACGAAGGGAATATGGACTCGCTACTTCGAATGTTAAATAGTTTGGGAAAACGGGTGACGATTTACGCTTGGGAAGAGAATCCGGATCTAAGTCAAGCGAGCGAAATTATCGTACTGCAAAATAAAAAGGACCAATTAACGGATAAATGGACCGAGAAATTAGCTGAAAGTAAGGCGAAAATCGCATATATAGGTGCAAATCCACCAACTTTCTTAGCGAATAAATTGCAGTTGCAAACAAAAGCGATTACAGATACTTCCATCACTATTAAAACCGAGGCAGGACTAGCGGGAAAACCTCAGTTAGTGAGCGAAACGAATTTAATTACTTCCTATAAAGGAGAAGCGTTAGGCGAAATGGATGCTGCGGAAAATGGCAAAGCAGCATACGGTATTCGGGCTGGAAACTATGCATATACGCCAATATTTCAAGCAAATAATACGAGTGAATTTGCGTTGATGGACTTACTTAAAGCAGTATTTGAAATTAAAACTACGACGAATCAATATGCACTTATAACGGATGTAAACCCGTTTGTTGATTTTGATTTACTTAAAAAAACGGCAGACACATTTTATGAAAAAGGAATTCCTTTTATTATAAGTGCTGGGCCGGTTTTCTATAATCAAGATTTTCAAGCAGCAAAAAATTATGCTGAAATTTTACGATATGTACAAGCAAAAAATGGCACTATTATGATGGATGTTCCAGTCGTTACATACGGTGATAGTCCGCCGGGAGAACTTGAAAACATTATCCAAAAATCGTTACATTTTTTTGCGAATCATGATATAGCGGCGCTTGGTGTGACAGCAGAGCTATATTGGAATTTTGATAAAGTATACGGTACTGAGGGCTTTGAACCATTTAACACAGGAATTTTACTACCAAACCAAAAAATTATTCATACAACGAAAAAGAACAACGGTAGTGCTTTTGAAAAATCACCATACAGTGTAGCAAATGATTTTTACGAAACGACGACAAGCGGAAAAAACTTTCCTGTTGATATAGCAGTGACTTATTCATTTTTCCAGAATGAGAAGGAGTTAAAGGCTGCTGCGAACAATCTAGCAAATGAAAACATAAGTGACTTCCGGTATAAAGATCATCAAGTAAAAACAAATAAAGACACAATCGAATCAAATGCTGGCTCGCTTTATATCAATAATCAGTCCGTAACACTAGATGGTGATTTAAATTATATTAAAACAAATAAAGATAAAACTAAAAAACAAGCTGGTAGTTTAGAAGGATTTTTCGGCTATCAAAATACATTTTTCACGATAATTATTGTACTTTCTCTTGGAATTATTGGTGTTTTATTCATCTTTGGATACCGGCTTTATATGAAAAAATATATGAAATGAGGTGAAATAAATGGTTGTTGCAGATTATTTAGCATTATTCGCGGTGGTTTGTATCTGGGGACTTTTACTAATTAATATTGTATTAATCGTTGCGGGATATATCTATTATTTGAAAAACGAAGCGCGTAAGGTGCCTGAAATACCAGCGGAAGTACCATTTGTTTCTGTCATGGTGCCGGCCCATAATGAAGGAAAAGTAATCGTGAAGACCGTAGAATCGCTACTGGCTTTTGATTATCCGGTCGATCGTTACGAAATTATTGTCATTAATGATAATTCGTCTGATAATAGCGCAGAACTTCTAGCAGCTATTCAAGCAAAAAATCCAACCCGTCAGTTAAAAATAATTAATACCGATAACGTAACGGGCGGAAAAGGAAAATCGAACGCGCTCAATATCGGATTTGCGGAAAGTCGCGGCGAACTGGTGGCAATTTATGATGCCGATAATACACCAGAACGACAAGCGCTACGAATTCTTGTTGGCGAGATTACCAACGATGCAAAACTCGGTGCGGTCATTGGTAAATTCAGAACGCGGAATCGAAACGCGAGCTGGTTAACGCGATTTATCAATATCGAAACATTAAGCTTTCAGTGGATGGCTCAGGCTGGTCGATGGGCGCTATTCAAACTGTGCACCATTCCCGGTACCAATTTTATTGTGAGAAGATCGCTCCTAGAAGAAATTGGTGGTTGGGATGTGAAAGCTGTCGCTGAGGATACCGAGATTAGTTTTCGGATTTATATGATGGGATACCGCATCAAATTTCAAGCGAAGGCAGTTACTTGGGAGCAAGAACCACAAACATTGCCGGTCTGGTTTAAACAGCGCTCAAGATGGGCGAAAGGTAATATTTATGTGATTTTAAAAAATGTTCCGCTCCTTTTCAAACGAGAAGGTAGACGCGTTCGATTTGATATTTTGTACTTTTTATCCATTTACTTTTTATTATTAACTTCCTTGATTGTTAGTGATGTTTTACTTGTATTATATGCGCTTGGACTTGTACATACGACGCTTGCTGGCCTTAGCGGGGCGCTTTGGTTGCTTGCTATTTTACTTTTTGTCGCTGGTACTTTTATTACGCTCACCACTGAAAAAGGGGAAATTAGTTTTTCAAATCTATTATTTATTATGTTAATGTATGTGACTTATTGCCAACTTTGGATGGTGGTCGCCGCATATGGGTTCTTTATTTTCTTAAAAGATACTGTACTAAAGAGAGAAACCAAATGGTATAAAACCGAGCGTTTCTAAAAAGGAGAGTGCCTAATGAAAAAATTAGCTGTTATGGGGCTGCTTGTTTTCGCCGTACTATTTCTGTATAGGCCAGACGTTTTCGCAGCAGATAAAAATTATCAAACGGTTTTTGGAACAGATAAAACCGCTCAAGGGAAATTCACGACAACGAAACAAAACTTCACTGTGGAGAATTATTGGGACGTGTCAAACGCAAACGTGAAACTTGTATACACGATTACCCAGCTGAGTGAAAGAGAAGTTTCAACAATGACTTTAAAAATTAACGATGTTGCCTTTTACTCATTTAAACCTGATAAAACCGACAAAGGAACGAAACAAATCGAAGTTGAAATTCCAAAAGATAAACTAAAAAAAGGTGTGAACGTTCTATCCATTGAAAGTTTTGTCTACACCGATTTACCAGATGGTCGTTGTACAATTGATGATACTCCTGCCAATTGGCTACAATTCGACAAAACCAGTGCGGTAAACGTTTCTTATTCCGATAAGGCTTTCCAAAATACGGTCGCTGATTTTGGCGAACGCTTCACTGGAATTGATACTGTGAAAAGTGGGCAAGGCGCGGTAGCTGTCCTCAAAAAAGCCGGCGACGCAGAACTTGGCGCAGCGCTTGAAGGCCTTTCTGGATTTTCAGCAGCGAATACGTTAGAAGATAAAAATATCACTTTTGGTCAGTACGAAGATGCCAAAACGCGCGATGGCAAAAACTATATCGTCCTTTTTTCCAGCTATGACAATTTACCAAATGACATAAAAGCACAAATTAAAGACGATCAAAAACTAGAAAAGCAAGCACTTTTCCAAGTTGTGAAAGTAGGAAACACAAACACACTCGTGATTACCTCTAAATCAAATGATGCCCTTAAAAAAGCAGGAAAATTAATTGCCAACCAAAATTACTTAAGTCAACTCGGAGCAAATACTAAATGGCTAACAACGGATGAACAAATTGACACACCAGCCAACAATATCGATAAAAATACCAAACTCACAACAATTGGCGATAAACTAAAAGGAATTGGTCACATCACGCAAGATTATTTCATCAGTATGCCTGCAAACCGAAGCGCCTCAACAGGAACAGAGGTATCGCTTGATTTCAGATACGCCCAAAACTTAGATTTTGAGCATTCCTTAGTAACAGTTCTAGTCAATGGAAAGCCAATCGGTAGCCAAAAACTATCCGCCAAAAAAGCAAATAGTGATAAAGTAACGTTCCAAATTCCAAGCGATTTAAATGTTAAAGGTGATTTTTCTGTGACAGTTGCCTTTGATTTAGTTTTAACAAATAATTATTGTGGTTTTATTGCAGATTCCGAAATTCCATGGGCATATATCACACCAGAATCTACCATTAACCTGAATACAAGCGAAGAAACAGACTTGTTATTTGAACAATATCCATACCCATTCGTTGCTGGTGGAGATTTTAACAATGCAGTTGTCGTTGTTCCGGACGAATTAACGACAGAAGATACGGATTCGTTAGCAAATATTTTCAATCTATTGGGTCGCTTCCATGACGGAAATAGAGGCAATCTAACTGCCGTACATGCGACAAACTGGAAAAAGCCAAAAGAAGGCTCGAACGTTATCGCAGTGGGCACAATGAATAACAATCCAGTCATAAAAAATGCCAATGATGACTTATATTTCCAGTACAACAAATCAGGTAGTTATTTCCTTTCCAACGAAAAAATCTCGATTGAAAAAAATTACGGTAAACAACTCGGTAGTGTACAATTGATTACTTCAGGTGGCGTACCCGTTCTCGCAGTTACTGGTCCGGGTGCTAAACAAACAGAGCTTGGTTCTGATTTAATCGCCACAAAAGCTAATTTAGCTAAAATCTACGGAGACGGAGCGATTGTTGATAATGACAACACGATCCACTCTTATAGGTTCAAAAAAGCAGCAGATGCAAAAGAAGAAAGTTTTGGGACAAAAATTAGTAATAACAAAGAAGTAACCGTGTTTGGGGCCTTCGCGCTTCTTACAATCGTTATCCTAGTTGTCGCTGTCCTACTAATCTTGCGTAAATATCGCCGGAGCCGGAAGTGAGGGAGAAATAAACATGAAAAAAATAACGAATAACTTATTTGCAGATATTGGCTTTTTATTTTTCATCTTGCTTTGTTTCATCACGATTGGCTTTATGATTAATACGCCAGATGAATATTTGCGAAACATTATTTTATTAAATATCACTTTTTTACTTGTGATTATCACCTATTTTACGAATTTAACGCTTGGTTTGATTTTAAATGTCCTCTATATTTTCATTTATGCGACTTACATTATTTATGAAATTGTTGCAAATCAAATGGCATATGGAATCGGCAGCTACTACTGGCTTATTATTACGCCACTTTTTACGGTAGCGAGTGCGATGTTTACAAGAAATACTTCCAGACTGCAAGAAGAAAATACGAAAATCAAACAGCAAAACTTATATTTAGGAACCATCGATCAAGAAACTTTACTTAAAAATATCGTTTCTTTCCAAAATGATGAGCGCATTTTTTCCAGCATTTCGCGTCGTTATGATTTACCTTTATCACTGATGGTTATCAAAGTTCGTCACTGGCGCGAGTTGAAACGATTCCAAAGCGAAGATGAAATGCGCCTGGCACTGCAAGATATTTCGGCAGTTTTAGAGACTTGTATCCGTACGAGTGATGTTCTTTATTTGCTAGATAAGGACGATGCGACTTGGGGGCTCTTGCTTTTAACAGATGAGCCAGGCGGGAAGTTAGTTGCTGACCGAATTAAAAGTCGCATAGCTGAGGCCAACACCGAAGAATTTGCCGCGAAGTACCGAGTGAAGCTAGAACTTCGAATTGGAACAAGCCAATTTGACAGCGAAAAAGTGAAGACACCACTCGATTTTATTGATTTAGCGACAAAAGAATTAGAATATGACGTGTAAAATAGAGAGTTACCTTCTATAATAGGAGGTAACTTTACTTTTTTGATAGGAGGCGCTTGATGAACTTAGAAGAAATAGTCGCATGTATGTTATTAAATCAAAATGACAAAGAAATTCAGCGGACGCAAACGGAGCATCGTATGAAGTTGGTCGACTTTTGGCAAATTAAAAAAGGAGAACGTGTCCTTGAAGTTGGCTGTGGGCAAGGCGATACGACGGCAGTGCTTGCGAGTGCAGTTGGCGCAGATGGCTTTGTTCAAGCAGTTGACATTGCCCCGAGCACGTACGGAGCACCGTTTACGATTGGCGATGCAACGGCTCACTTGAAAAAATCTAAACTAGGTGCTCAAATTGATTTTAAGCTAGGAACAGATATTTTAAATGGCGATATTACTTTTTCCGATAAAGCTTTTGATGTGGCGGTGTTATCACATGCTTCTTGGTATTTCAGTTCTAAAGAAGAGCTAGTCGAAATGCTCATTTTACTTAGCAAGTGGGCGAAACGGGTTTGTTACGCGGAATGGGATACGAGAATTACAGATGTGAAACAAACATCTCACATGTTAGCTGTACTGACACAAGCTTCCTACGAGGCGTTCAAACAAGAAACCCAGTCGAATATCCGAACTTTTATCACGCCAGTAGACATGCAAGAAATTATTCAAGCCCAACATTGGAAGATAGGCGCGGAAACAAGTATTTTCTCAGAAAAAATGCAAGATAGTCGCTGGGAAATCAGTTATGTGAAAGACTTTATAACGAAAGAATTAGCTGCAGATATAGGTTTACCAGAAAAGTTCAAAGCATTTTTACTGAGCCAAAGCAATTTAATTACACTAGAAAATAGTTTGCCAATGGCGTCGTATTGCACTTTTTGGCATGCGGAGTAATTTTGCTTTCTTTTTCACAAGATTTAGATTTTTTATGCTATAATGGAACGTATTAACGAACTAAAGGAGTGTTGAATGTGAGAGCTGTACTTACTGTAATTGGAAAAGATAATGTGGGAATTGTCGCTGGAGTTAGTAATAAATTGGCAGAACTTAACATCAATATTGTCGACGTATCACAAACGATTATGGATGGATATTTTACGATGATGATGATGTGCGATATTAGCCAGATTACGAAAGAATTTGATGAAGTAAAAACAGAATTAACTGGAAAAGGTGAAGAACTCCAAGTAAAAATACATATTCAACGTGAAGAAATTTTCAACGCAATGCATAAACTTTAGGATGGAGGCGATTCTAGTATGGAAACAAACCAAATTTTAGAAACAATACGTATGATTGAAGAAGAGAAGCTAGACATCCGAACAATTACCATGGGGATTTCTTTGCTAGATTGTATGGACGGCGACGGTGAAGTAGCTAGAAAGAAAATCTACCAAAAAATCGTGACAAAAGCGCGCAATCTAGTGGCTGTTGGTGAAGCGATTGAATCCGAGTTTGGTATTCCGATTATAAATAAACGGATTTCTGTCACGCCAATTGCGATTATAGCTGGCTCAAGCGCTGACACTGACTACGTAGAATTTGCTAAAACACTCGATGCGGCCGCAAAAGAAGTTGGCGTGAATTTTATCGGTGGTTATTCCGCTCTTGTCCAAAAAGGTTACACAAAAGGTGACGAGATTCTCATTCGCTCCATTCCGCAAGCTTTAGCTCAAACAGAACGAGTTTGCTCTTCCGTTAACGTCGGCTCGACTAGAACAGGAATCAACATGGATGCGGTTCGTCAAATGGGTGAGGTAATTAAAGAAACAGCTGATTTAACAGCAGACACTCAAGGACTCGGTTGTGCGAAACTCGTTGTATTCGCCAATGCAGTCGAGGATAATCCTTTTATGGCAGGAGCATTTCACGGAGTTGGAGAAGCTGACTGTGTTATCAATGTCGGCGTCAGTGGTCCAGGTGTTGTGAAACGCGCTATCGAAAAAGTAAAAGGCGAACCATTTGATATTGTTGCCGAAACAGTGAAACAAACAGCTTTCAAAATTACTAGAATGGGTCAACTCGTTGGTCAAGTCGCTTCTGAAAAACTCGGTGTTCCTTTTGGAATTGTTGATTTATCTTTAGCACCAACACCAGCGATTGGAGATTCAGTCGCACATATTTTAGAAGAGATGGGACTAGAGATGGTCGGAACGCACGGTACAACGGCTGCTTTAGCACTATTAAATGATGCGGTGAAAAAAGGCGGCGTCATGGCTTGCGGTCACGTTGGCGGATTATCAGGTGCATTTATTCCGGTTTCTGAGGATGCGGGGATGATTGAAGCCGTACAACAAGGCGCACTTAATCTTGAAAAACTAGAAGCGATGACGGCAATTTGCTCAGTTGGACTTGATATGATCGCCGTACCAGGTGACACAACCGCCGAAACATTAGCTGCGATGATTGCTGATGAAGCTGCAATCGGCGTGATTAACAATAAAACAACCGCTGTCCGAGTAATTCCGGCGAGCGGCACCAAAGTGGGCGATATGGTCGAATTCGGTGGTTTACTTGGAACGGCGCCAGTAATGCCAGTAAACGGTAAATCTTCCGCTAGTTTTATTGCGCGCGGTGGTCGCATCCCAGCACCAATTCATTCATTTAAAAATTAACAAAAAGGTTTCCTCGCAAATTTACGAGGAAACCTTTTTTATGTCGTTTTTCTCTCTACCAAATGGAAATCTAAATCAAGCAGCGGCAAGTTGCTTCCAAATAATTGATTCATAATGAGCGTAAAAGCATTTTCAGCTTGTAAATTTACAGGATAATGAATCGTTGTAATATCAAGCAAATGCGCCACTTCCATATTATCAAACCCACAAATCGCAAAATCTTCCGGGACACTGTAACCAAGCCGTCTAGCTTCCGTAAGTAACCCCGCCGCAAAATAATCATTTGGCGTCAAAAATGCATCTGGTTTATGCTCAGTCTCACTCCACCAATGCGCAATCTTTTCCCCGTCTTGCCGACTACCCTGCCCGTAAAACTGTCTAAATTCATGCGGATCAAGTTCATAACGCGCACAAAAGTCTTTAAAAGCAAGCATGCGACTTTGCGTATTGAGTCCGGTCGTATTCCCGTAAACATTCACAAATTTTCGGTAACCTTTTGCATATAAATGTTCTAGTGCAAGCGTATATCCATCATATTGATTCATAAATACAGAAGGGATTTTTTCACTTTCAACACGTTGCCAAGTAACAATCGGGCCGTATTTGGTATAATGCTCAATTGTTTTCCAATCATTTGATCGAATCACAAGAACGAGTGCATCGATTTGTTTTTGCCGTAGCATTTCTAAAGCTTCCAGTTCTTTATCCGGATCAATCCGCGTCATAAACAAAGTAACGTTATAACCATGCTCCTGAGCCATCATCGTAAAACTTTTTAAAAATACATTCAGTGAATCTGTAAAACTAGGAATGACCATACCAATTAACTTAGTTGCGCCTTTTTTCAGTGATACAGCGTTAATATTTGGAACGTAATCTAACTTGTCAATAATTGCCTGGACGCGTTTTCTTGTTTCTTCACTCACATAGTCGCGATTATTAATTACTCGGGAAACTGTTGCTGATGAAACACCCGCTAGTTTCGCGATTTCTTGTATATTTGCCAATTGCAAAACACCTCGATTTCTCGTAGCTCTGTATTTAGTATACCAAAAAAGCCCGCCAAATAGCCAGTTTAGATAAATTTAAAATAAGTGCTTGACCTGTAATGCATTACATGAATTATGATGAATGAGAAGAAAAGAAAACGCTTTAAAATTCTAGGAGGTAAGTATATTATGAAAAAAGGTGTAAAAATCGTTACAATTGGTGGGGGTTCCAGTTACACACCAGAACTTGTTGAAGGATTTATTAAACGCTATCATGAACTTCCAATCAGAGAACTTTGGCTAGTAGATATTGAAGCTGGTCGTGAAAAATTAGAAATCGTTGGTAATATGGCAAAACGTATGGTCAAAGCAGCAAACATTGACTGCGAAGTACATTTAACACTCGACCGTCGTGAGGCTTTAAAAGATGCTGATTTTGTTACAACACAATTCCGCGTTGGTTTATTAGACGCTCGTATTAAAGATGAAAGAATTCCACTTAGCCACGGGATCATTGGTCAAGAAACAAACGGAGCAGGTGGGATGTTCAAAGCATTCCGTACGATTCCTGTTATTCTTGGTATCGTCGAAGATATGCGCGAACTATGCCCAGATGCTTGGTTAATCAACTTCACTAACCCAGCAGGAATGGTAACAGAAGCAGTTCTTCGTTACGGAAACTGGGATAAAGTTATCGGTCTTTGTAACGTGCCAATCGGAGCAGTGAAAAGCGCTTCAGACGTTTTAGAAAAACCAGAAGAAGATTTATTCTTCAAATTTGCAGGAATCAACCACTTGCACTGGCACCGCGTATTTGACAAAGACGGTACAGAATTAACAGAAAAAGTGATTGATGGTCTTTACGCGCCAGATGCGAATCCTGGAAAAGTTGTTGAAAACATTAAAAACATGCGCTTCTTATATGAGCAAGTTAAACATCTAAAAATGCTTCCTTGTCCGTACCACCGTTACTACTACATGACTGATGCAATGCTTGAAGAAGAACTGGCATCTTTCAAAAACGAAGGTACTCGCGGAGAAGTCGTGAAAAAATTAGAAGACAGCTTATTCGAATTATATAAAGATCCAAATCTTGATTACAAACCAGAAGAATTATCCAAACGCGGAGGCGCACACTACAGTGATGCAGCATGTGAAATCATCAACTCCATTTACAACAACAAAGGTACTGTAATGGTAGTATCTACTCGTAATAATGGCGCAATTGATGATGTTCCTTATGATAGCGCAGTAGAAATCACAAGTGTTATTCGCGCGCACGGTGCGGAACCAATCAACTTCGGTAAATTCCCACCAGCACAACGCGGCTTGCTACAAGTAATGAAATCAATGGAAGAATTAACAATTGAAGCAGCAGTAACAGGCGATTACGCAACTGCACTTCAAGCTTTTACTTCTAACCCACTTGTTCCTAGCGGCGACTTAGCAAAAACAATTCTAGATGAAATGCTAGAAGCGCACAAAGAGTTCTTACCACAATTCGCTAAATAATTTGCAAGTGATCCCTATTTTCTAGGGATCACTTTTTTTGTGAGTTGTTTTAGCGAGCATTTTTTCAAGTTTCCTGTAAAATAGAAAAAAGGAGGTATGCTTCATGCAAACAAATCTTGAAAGAATCAAAAAACACATAGAAAATTTAGATAGATTTACAGCAACTCCGGGTCAGGGGACAACTCGGCTTACATATAGCAAAGAAGACCACGGCGCGCGTAATTATTTAAAAGAAGAAATGGCTAAAGTAGGCCTTACTGTCTCAGAAGATGCGATTGGAAATATCTACGGACGACTAGAAGGCGACAATCCAGACTTACCAGCAGTAATCGTCGGTTCTCATTTTGACTCTGTGCCAAATGGTGGTGCTTTTGACGGTCCAGCAGGTGTTATAACTGGGCTTGAAGTAGCTAGCGTTTTTCATGAACAGCAAATAAAACCCCATTTTCCACTTGAAATCATCGCAATGGTGGAAGAAGAGGGATCTCGTTTCGGAGCGGGACTACTTGCCTCCCGAACAATTACAGGAAAAGTTACAAAAGAAATGCTACATGAAATGAAAGATATAAATGGTGTTACTGCCGCAGAAGCTATGGCAAACCTAGGATTTGACGCAAATCAAGTACATACAGCCATTCGGTCCAAAGATTCCGTCAAAGCTTTCATTGAACTACACATCGAACAAGGCCCAGTCTTAGAAAATACGAATGAAGATGTTGCGCTCGTTGACACGGTCGTTGGTTTAACAGAAATAAAAGTTACCGTAAATGGTCAAGCAGGTCACGCCGGAACAACCCCAATGCTAGAACGAAAAGATGCTCTAAGTGCAGCTGTCCAAATTCTTAATAAGCTTCCTGAACTAGCTATCCAAGAAGGCGGCGGAACTGTCTTAACAATTGGCAAACTTAATGTCTACCCGAACGGCGCCAATGTAATACCAAACAAAGTCGTTTTCACAGTAGATATTCGAGCAAAAGACGAAATCCACGTCCAAAATACATTAGAAAAAACAAAAAAAGTTATTCAAGCTTTCGAAAAAAACGGTATTACGTGTGAAATAGAAGATATGCTCTATGAAAAACCAACATATTTATCAACAGAAATTCATCAAGCATTGACCGAAAGCGCCGATAAACTTGGTCTTAAATATCGAACAATGGTTAGCGGCGCAGGACACGATGCAATGATTTTCGCAAGTTTAACCGAAGTAGGACTTATTTTTGTACCAAGCCACAAAGGTATAAGCCATGCACCAGAAGAATGGACCGATTACGACAAGCTCCAAAAAGGCATCGAAGTCGTACTTGAAACAGTTAAAAAATGGACGGGGGAAAGCGAACATGAATAATAAAATAAAACAAATAGTCTTAAATAATGAAGAAAATATGATAGCCTTCCGCCGCGATTTGCACATGCATCCAGAACTGCAATGGCAGGAATTTCGAACAACCGATCAAGTTGCAAAACAACTAGATCAGCTCGGAATCCCTTACCGACGTACCAATCCCACCGGACTAATTGCAGATTTAAAAGGCGATAAAGTAGGCAAAACGATTGCTTTACGAGCGGATATGGATGCACTACCAGTCCAAGAATTAAACCAAGATCTTTCTTATAAATCTACAGAAGACGGCAAAATGCACGCATGCGGTCACGATGCCCACACAGCCATGCTATTAACCGCAGCAAAAGCACTCGTGGAAATTAAAAGTGAGCTACGCGGAACAGTCCGCTTCATTTTTCAACCATCAGAAGAAATTGCTGAAGGCGCGAAAGAAATGATTGCCCAAGGAGCGATGGAGGGCGTGGATCACGTCTTTGGTATCCATATCTGGTCCCAAACCCCAAGCAATAAAATATCTTGCGTAGTTGGCTCGACATTTGCTTCTGCGGACATCATCCAAATTGATTTCAAAGGTCAAGGCGGTCACGGAGCAATGCCACATGATACAATCGATGCTGCGGTGATTGCTTCTTCGTTTGTCATGAACCTTCAAGCAATTGTAGCCCGTGAAACAGACCCGCTTGATCCGGTCGTCGTAACAATTGGAAAAATGGAAGTCGGCACACGCTATAACGTTATCGCTGAAAATGCCCGATTAGAAGGGACGCTACGTTGCTTTAACAACACAACCCGCGCCAAAGTGGCAAAAACAATTGAACACTACGCGAAGCAAACAGCCGCTATCTACGGCGGCACAGCTGAAATGATTTATAAACAAGGCACACAACCAGTTATTAATGATGAAAAAAGCGCATTACTCGTCCAAAAAACAATCATTGAATCATTCGGTGAAGAAATGCTTTACTTTGAACGCCCAACAACCGGCGGCGAAGACTTCAGCTATTTTCAAGACGAAGCTCCCGGGAGTTTTGCGTTGGTTGGCTCCGGAAATCCCGAAAAAGATACCGAATGGGCCCACCATCATGGACGTTTTAATATTGATGAAAGTGTCATGAAAAACGGCGCAGAGCTATACGCCCAGTTCGCCTATAATTATTTAAACCAAGATGAGATTTAAACAAAAAAACAGCCTCAAGCGACTTCACTCGCTTGAGGCTGTTTATATATCGACTATTGTTTTTCTACAACATGTACGTCTTCAAAAGAACCGTATTTTGTCCACCAAGGAACGGCACCTTCATCAAGTAATTTATCAAGAGAAGTAATATTTTCTTTCCCTTGAGTACGAAGCCATTCGCGTAAAGCATCATCGCCTTGTTTACCATAAACTTCGATACCATCAGCCCAAGTTGCACGACCACAAAGTACACCACTATATTGTACGTTATGTTGATTAGCAAATTGGATTGTTTTATGGAACATATCAGAAGTTACACCAGCACTTAGATAAATAAATGGAAGTGGGCTTAAGTCAGAGCATTCTTCAAAATGACGAGCTGCTTCATCTTGCGTATAAGCTACTTCACCTTCAGCAAAACCTTCCACATATTTGAAGTTTACTGGAACCTCTAGTTTAAGTACATCTACACCGTAACGAGGTTTAGAGAATTCTTTAATAGATGCTTTTACTTTCGCTGGTTTTAATTTCGCATACTCTAAAGAACCAGAATCAGTAACTTTTGCATCGTAAGTAATTGGTTCTAAGAAAAATGGAATATCAACTGCGCGACATTCTGCACCAATTCTTTCTAAAAAGGCATATTTAATTTCATTGATTTCAGCAGGTTCATCTGGATCATAATAAACAAGAATTTTAACAGCATCTCCGCCGTTTTCTTTAATACGAAGTGCCGATAAATCTTCAATTAAATCAGGAAGTTTACCAGGAGTAGTTGCGTCATAACCTGTTTTTTCATAAGAAGTTAAAAGTCCGCTACCTTCGTGACGAGCTTTGATTGCTGGAGTACCATATTCTAAATCAAGCAAAATTGCAGAAGCATAAGGTGTAAGTTCTTCAGAAACAAGTTGTTTGAAGTCTTCCACATCTTTTTTGTTTTCTGTTCCTTTTGCTTGTTGAATCATTTTTTTCAGTGAACCACGTTGGTCAATGGCAAGTGCTGCAATGACGCCTTTATCGTTGGAGAGTCTTTGTAAACCATCAAATTTACCTTTTGTTATTTGTACCATTTTTATCTAGTCTCCTTTATAGCAATTTGTCGTTGCTTTTATCAATTTGTCCATCATTAGTATACCACTTATAACTTTTTTTAAAACATAGGTATATTTCCGTATTGATTTATCCTGGATAATAAATTACGATATATGTGGAGTGTTAGGTATTATTAGAAATTTGGGATAATTTCTTTTAATACATTCTCTTTTGGGAAAGTCAGTTAGCGATTAGACTAGACCAGGAGTGATGAAATGAATCGACGCGAAAGACTAAAACATAAAAGACGCAAGAACGTATTTATCGTGTTGAGTACTGTACTTATACTTTTTTTTATGGCCACTAGCTGGATGATCTATGAATTTAAAAGTAAAGAACAGCAAACAGTATCCGCACCAACAAAGAAAAAAGCAACTACAGCCACTAAGCCAAAGGAAAAACCGACTACCAAAAAAGCTGAAAAGCCAAAAGAGCCGGAAAAAGTTGAAGAAAAGCCAAAAGAAACGATAGTAAATAACAAAGAAATTGATGCTTATTTACAAGAAATCGGATTTAGCGGCTCAGCCCTAGTTATACGGGACGGCCAAATCGTCCTACAAAAAGGGTATTTGTATGCTAATCGAGATACAAAAGAAGTAAATACACCGGATACATTATATTATATCGGTTCTTCTCAAAAGGCGATAATAGCAGCAGCTTTATTACAATTAGAAGAAAAAGGTAAAATAAATACAAACGATCCCGTATCGAAGTATTTACCTAATTTTCCTAATGGTAATAAAATCTTAATTAAAAACTTTTTGAATCATACTTCTGGGATTGTCGGACGTCCGCAAGTATCTGGGAATGTCACACCGGAACAATTGATTGCAGCTATTGAGAAGCGGGGAATTAAATCACAACCTGGGAAATGGGATTATATGGATGCAAATTACAGTGTAGCGGCATATATCGTAGAAAAAGTTAGCGGCAAACCACTCGCAGTATATTTGCAAGAAAATATATTTGAACCAGCAGGAATGAAACATACTGGATACTTTCAAAAAGATGTTGATGGGGGAAAAAATGTATCAACAGGTTATAGAATAGACGACGATGGAGTCTATCAAAATCCGAAATTAGTAGACTTAACCAAATTATATGGATCAGGGGATATTAGTATGTCTACTACGGATATGTATTTATTTGATAAAGCATTAATGGATAAAAAATTAATCTCGGAAGCAAGCTTAAAAAAAATGTTCACACCGGGTAGTAAATCTAATTATGGAATGGGCTTTTATGTAGATCCTGGGAGTTATAATAGCCACGGGGTTGTAACTGGTTGGGATGTTTCTAATAGCATGAGCCACACTGGCAGAACCTATGTGATTTTATTCTCTAATGTCCAAAACAAGATTGCTTCTTTTGGAAAAGTGAACAATCATATTTATAGTTTATTAAACAAATAAAGAAACTCGATTCTGTTAACAGAATCGAGTTTTTATTTATTTACCAGTAATTTGTTTTACCGCATCTTCCATTTGATAAAGTTGAGCAGCGGCACTGTAGTCACTCCATTTGGTGTTATCTACTTTATATACTTGGTTTTTCTTCACAGCGGGAATATCTTTCCAGACCCCGTTAAGCATTTCGTTAACAGAATCTTCATTACCATCAGTAGGCATTAAGATAAATAAACGATCCGCTCCGGCTGCATATTCAGGAATAGCTTCACTTGAAATTGCTTTTGTTTCTTTGTTTGCTTTAGCACCATCAGTTGGAGTAAAACCAGCTCCAGAGAATAAGCCGTCAAATACTTTCGCATCATGAACATAAATTTCTTTGCCGTAGAATTGAATCACAGCAGCTTTTTCGTTCTCCACGCCAGCATCTTTTAACGTTGCCTTAGCTTCTTTAGAACTTTGAGCGTAATCTTTGTCCCATTTTTCTTTTTCTGATTTTTTATTTAAGAGATTTGCGATATTAGAAAGTTGTTTGTCAGGAGTATCACCGAAATGTGAGATGTAAACTGGCGCAACTTTTTCTAAATTCTCTAAAAGGTCTTTTTGATAATCACTAATAATAATTAAATCTGGTTTTAAATTAGCGATTTTCTCAATACTTGGTTTATCATTACCAACACTTTCTGTCCCTTTAGTTGCTTTGGGATATGTAGTGATGTAATAATCAGTTGTACCAACAGGTTTTACGCCTAGAATTTCCATTTCACTTACGTTTTGAAGTGCTACAATTCTTTTTGGTGTTGTTGGTACTTCCACTTTACGATCCATTGTATCAGTTACTGTTTTTGTCGCAGCTTCTTTTTCTTTGCTTGAATCTTTATCCGAAGAGTTGCCACAAGCGGTTAGTACTACTGCTAAAAGTACAGTCATTAAAATAGCAGCCCATTTATGCTTTTGGTACATTGTGCATTTCCTCCCTAATTGAAAATGATTTTCATTATCGTTACAAAAGTAATTATATCGAAAAGAGGGAGGATTGACAAGGTGAAACATAACACAAATTATTTTTATTTTTTAAAATTGGATCGTGTCGCCTATTGCCAGGGTAGGAAATACTTCTGGGGAGACAACGATTGCGCCAGGTAATACTTCATTTTGACCAGAGCGGAAATAAACAGAAATGTGTCCAAGTTCTTCTAGATTTTTATTTGCTTCTGTGCCGACTTCTTCTATTATATAGACTTGATCTCCAATTTGTAGTGTATTCCCTTTAGCGAGGGCATTTGTGGGTGCTGCTTCGAACTCATGAATAACGGAGATTTCTCGTAATTCATTGGTGGCTGTTGGTCCAAATAAAATGACGATCTTTTCTTCTTCAAAAGCTGGGACAAGTGGCCCGATTTCAATGATTTTACTTTTAGTCATAGCAATTTCCTCCTAAAAATTAATACATGCCGATACTGAATACCCAAGCGATAACAACAGCAAGGACACCTGTAATCATACGGCTATACAAAATGGCCGGAACACCGAATTGAACCGTTTTTGGTTTAGCTTCTGCAAGAGATAGCCCGACTGGAATAAAGTCACATCCGGCTTGTGCGTTAATAGCGAATAAAGCAGGTAAGGCGTAAGTTACCGGGATGGCGCCAATCGCAATTTGTGAGCCAATTAAGACACCGATAACTTGAGCGATAACTGCGCCAGGACCAAGAATCGGTGATAGGAAAGGTAGACTACAAATAAAAGCAATTAAAAGCATTCCCCAAATGGAACCAGCGAGCGGGGAGAGTGTATTAGCAATTAATTTTCCAATCCCAGTGTAGTTAATAATACCGATAATCATACTAATAAAAGCCATAAAAGGAATAATATTTTTAATGAGCATATCAACGGAATCACGACCAGCTTGATAGAACACGCCCATTGCCTTACCAATACCGCGAGAAAATTTCACAAGATAGCCTTCTTTTAAATCACTCGCTTCTTGTTGATCTTCTTTAATCTTGGCATAATCTTCTTTAAATTTTTCTCTGTCAAAAGGTTTTCCGGGATCTGCTTCTGATGAAGTAACCATAATATCTTCTGGCTTCACTCCCGAAACAAAAATATCTTCTGTAATATGTTTTGCTAGTGGACCTGATGGAGAAGAAGGGAGAATATCAACAGTTGGAATACGTTTCATTGGATAGACGCCAATTCGAGCCGTACCACCGCAGTCAATGACAACACACATCATTTCTTCTTCGGGAATGGAGTTTTTAAAACCATCGACGGCTTCTGCACCGGATAATTCAGCAATTTTCAAAGCTACGGGGTGGATACCGCCGCCAGTAATAGAAACAACTTTTGTTCTTGGTTCGCTTGGAGTAAGGTCTAGCCCAGTTCCCCAACCGCCTTGGCCTTTATTCACATGAATTGATTGATACATTTTATTTGCCTCCTATCTATTTCAGACTTTTTCTTTTCGCATTAAGAATTTTGTAATGGTTTCCGTAATCACACCGCGCATTAAAATGATAACAATACCTGCTAAGAAGTAACGAACTGCAAGACTAGACATACTATAACCAGCTTCGACAACCCCATTAGCAATTCCTAAATAAACAAATAATTCTCCAGCATTCGCATAAGGGAACAACCCTGTGACTGGATGTAAAAATGAAACAACCGAATCATAAAAAGCAGGTTTTTGATGTTCTTTAACGAATCGTCCAAATGTGTACGCCATTGGATTTGTTAGCATTAAGACAGATAAAATCGGCATAAGTGAATAACGTAAAATCATGTTTTTAGCTGAAAATTGAATTGCACGATTGACTCGTTCTTCCCCGATAAATGCAATAATCGAGTACGTAAAGGTTAAAAGGACAATTAAAAGCGGGACAATTCCCGTCATAAAGCTCACGAACTGTTTTCCACCAGCCTCAAAAAGACCGATAAAGTTGGTTCCAAACCATTCAATATAATTCACTAGGAAACACTCCTTTTTAATTAATTAAAGCGCTTTCATACAACTGTTGGCAGTTTTGATAATGGCTTTTTCTTGTATGGAATGCTTTTTCTTTTCATGTAATTCTTGTAGTATTTCGGATAATTCTTTCTGGTGATAGTCAGTAAATGTTTTAAACTTCGCAAAAATCGTTTTTCCTGTTAAAATTTGGCATTCATGAACAATATGCTCTTCATTTACAACTAAGATGGCTACAGCACTTGTTCGAAACTTTAATCGCTCCATTTCAGAATAAAGATGGTAACCGATTTTCCCGGCGTATTTACTCGCAACTTTATTCATGTGATGTTGGTAATACCTCACTTGAAAAAAAGCAAGAAATGTCTGAGCGATGAAAATAACGGAAGCAATAAGGACAATTTTCATTCACTTTTCCTCCTTATAATAGGTGGGAAGGGCTAGCTTCCCACCATGTTACCTTTAATTGCTAAATGTTTCGTCTTGTAGTTTTCTAAGTTTCCAAACAGTAGTTGATTCGTCGAGTGAAACATCTTCGTCGGTAATAAATGTGCCAGCTTTAATGTTTCTGCGTGCAACTACTTCACCGCTAATTAGCCCGATTGGAATATGACCTTCTGCCGCCATATCTACGTGAGTTTCGAGCACACCGCGGACACAGAAACCGCCAATCCCATCTAATCTTTCTCCAGCAGCTATATCTTTTTTAGCAACTGCAACTGTTTCGGAAACGGGAGCTCCCATAGGAACAATAGCGTGATCGTGATTCAGAACAGCTTTCGCAATAGTTAGTGGAGTTTCTAGGCTCGCTAAATGATAAGGGCGATAAAGAATGTGATGATCGCGTTCACCTTTTTTCATTAAGTAGCTAAGTTCATGACTAACACCTTCATTTTGGCCTTTAACAATTACGAAAACACCTGGCGCCAAGCCATCTACATATTCTACGACACCAAATTGGTTTAAAATACCGCCTTGCTCTTTTAAATCGAGGTCTTTAATGACGGAATCTACGTCACCCGAGATACCATGCATTCCAACGACATCGGGAACATATCCAATAGCGTTTGAAAGTAAGTTCATTTCTGCCATTGTTTTCGTTCCATCTTGGAAAGCTGCTAGCATGTGAGAAGCCATATTTTTTCCGTCTGCTTCCACTTGGCAACTATCTGGATTAGCGCTAATTTTTAGTTTGTTGTTTTTTCCTTTACCGGCAACAAGTACTTCCATACCCATTGATTTGGAAAATTCGTAAAGTTCAGTTATCGCAGCGGGTTCGTCTCCATCAGATCCGGTATAAACGAGGCCAGCGCTATCATATAATTTTTTCATTAATGGTCCGATAGTAATGTCAATTTCTACATTTAGTAAAACAAGTTGTTTTTTTGCAAGTAAAGTTTCTAGGGAAATTTTTGCACCGACTTCTGGAACGCCAGTGGCATCGACAATCACCTCTACAAGATCAGAATGAATAATTTCTTTAAAGTCATTTGATAATAGAATTTTTTCTTTTTTTGTTGCTGTGGCGTTGTATGCATCTGCGGCTTTTTTTGCGGCGTCCACATGAATGTCACTTATACCAACTACACTCATTCCAGGAATAGCGGCAATTTGCGAAATCATACCGAATCCCATTTGACCTGCGCCAATAACGCCGACGCGAATAGGGTTATTTTCTTTCTCACGGGCAAGTAACTGTCTATATAAAGTCATTTCAAGTTCCTCCTAGTAATCGTTTTCATTTATTAAAAATAAAACTCCGGATAAAGCTATTTTATCTTAATAAACGAATCGTGTAACATTTGTCACCACTAGTGACAAATGTCATATTTCACAAATCAAATATAACATTTTAACTTTTTTTCGTCAATGAAATATTAAATGTTTTTTATTCTAAAGAAATAAAAAAAGCCCAATCCATTGGTGGAGAGTGCTTTTGGGGTTTTATGTTTTTTTGTGGTGGAATATTTGTTAATCGTTTTTTTGTAGGATGTATTCAGCCATTCTATCAGTAATCACAATCACATCTATCAATCCGGCATTAAGTGCTGAAACAAGTGCGTCTTTTTTTTGTAGTCCATTTGCTAAAGCTACGACTGTTGGGATTTTTTTGAGTTCTTCTAAACTGAGCCCGATGACATGTGTATTTATCTGTGTATTTGCTTCTTCGCCATTTGCCGTGAAAAACCGTGAATTAATATCGCCGACAACATCTTTGTATCGAAGTTCTTCAATATCTTCGGGGGTAATATAACCAATTTCTTCCATTGTACTTTGATTGTAAGGGCTTGATACTCCAACAATAGCCATATCAACAGTTTTACCTTCTTCAAGGACTTCATTAATGTATTTGTTTTTAGAGAGGTCGGCTTTCATTTCCGTATCTTCTACAAGGGCAGGTGCATACAAATATTTACTATGACACTGCATTTTTTTCTTTAAATCGTAGCAAATTTGGTTGGAATGGAGGTCAATATCGCTTGATCCCATACCGCCGATTAACGGAATAATAGTTAAGTCTTTATGAGGGATATACGGGAATTCATTGGCAAATTTACGAATTGTTTTCCCCCATGAAATCCCAAGCGTATTTACTTTGGCAATTCTTTTACTAAGCGTATATGCTGCTTCTTTGGCTAGAAAATTAAGGGCTTCTTCTTCGGACATATCGTGTGTGGCAACGACAATCGCTTCTTCTAAACCAAACTTTTCTTCTAATTTTTGTTCTAAATCTACCGTATAATATGTTTCGTCTTTAATGAAAATTTCTACAATACCTAAGTCTTTTGCGCGTTGCAAAGTTTTAGAAATAATTGATCTTGAAATCCCGATTTTTTTGGCGATCTGCGCTTGAGTCCAACCATAATGATAGTACCATGTAGCGATTTTCACCATATCTCTTTTTTCTTCCCATTTCATCTTTGTTACCTCCATTCTACATAATAATGGAACAAAAGTTATCTGTAGTCACAAATGTTTTTATGCTAATAGTATCATAGAATTGTCCGTCTGGAAAGATATCGTTGGGAAATATGGTACTTTAGTAAAGGGAAAATGAATTTTTTTAATGGTTTAAAATGCTTTTTGCTAATTTGTGACAAAATAACAAACAATTTTCATTTGAGTTTTACGAGGAATTTTGCAAGCGTTTTTAATAATTTTTGAAAGGAAAGCAAATAATTTATTCTCCATAGAGAAACAGCAATATCTGATGCGTGGTAGTATAAATTTAGTTCTTAAGAAGCCCAACAATATGCTAATTAAACAGTTCATCTTAGAAGAGGAGTGGATTTGAGTGGAAGAATTATTTACATACAAAGAATTTACCAAAATGATGCAAAAATACGGTATTAAACACAAAAAACGTAAATTAAAACGAAATGAAAATGTAATGACCAATTCTTCAAGTCCGAATAGTGTCATTTTATTAATAAAAGGCTATATAAGCAGTTACACATGCGAATCGCCTGAAAAATTATTATCTGTTTTTGAGCCAGGCGTATTTCTAAGTTATTCGATTTTGGAAGATTTGCCACCGCTTGTAACGAATATTGCACTTTCAGAAGAGTGCATCGTGTATGAGTATGAAAAAGAAGACATCGAATATGCTTTATCGCTCTTTCCAGAAAATTTTGGCTTTCAATATTTCTTTTTAAAAAAGATTGGACGTCATTTATACTATAAGGCTTTACTTAATGCCAAAGATCACCAAGAAAAATTATATTATACGATTAAGTATTTAGGAAAACTTATTGGTGAAAAGGATGAAAAAGGCAATATTGTCTTACCACCAGAAATTACAATCAAAATCTTAATTGAATACAGCACCTTATCAAAAGCGGCTTTTTATAGACAGCGTATCCGTCTAATAGAAGAAGAAATTTTAAAGCCACATAAAAAAACTTTCTTAGTCCCGAAGAAAGTAGTAAAACACTATGAAAAACAGCTAACTAGTATTTAAAAAGGAGAGCTTAAAAAACAATGAAAATAAATTGGAAGATAGTTCTGGTCTTTGTTTTGATTTTGGCGCTTCTCGGTCCTGTTTACTCGAAAGCTATAGAGACGGAACAAAGCACATCGCTAGAACAACCAGTGGAGCCGGTAGTAGAGGAAGCTATAAAGGAAACTCCAGAAAAAAAAGAAACGGAAACCGAACCTGAACCCTCGAAAACAGAAGAGATTGAAACAAAAAAACCGTCGACCGAACCTAGCAAACTGAAAGCTAACCCTTCATCAATACCCGAGAATAGTACGATAGCAGATTTATTTCCGGATCCGGTAATGGCAGAATCGGTAGTTACAAACTTAAATAATCAAATCCGCTATAAAAATGATTGGGTTGTGACTGATGTTATTACACAAAAGGATTTAGATAATCTATCTTCTTTTACTGATTTATCCACAGTAATTATAAAAAATCTGGAAGGTATACAGTATATGACTAATCTAAATAGAATAAGTTTAAGGTCAGATGATGATTTGCAAGGTCTATCAGCTTTATTAAAAGCACCAAATGGATATCCTAATTTGCAGGAGATAACTATTTTAAGAGGAGGAATTACGGATATTTCACCGATCTTAAAAATAAATGCACCAAAGTTAGCATTCCTAAACTTATCTCAGAATAAGATTAGTGATTTATCTCCATTTGCTAATCTGCCGAACAATTTTCCTGTGCTGGAGGAAATAATACTTGCGTCTAACAATATTTCAAATGTCGAGCCCTTAGCTAAATATGCTAGTGCTAGTATGAGGTTTCTTCTTCTTAATAGCAATAGTATTTCTGATTTATCGAGTTTTAAAAATAATTCTATGCCAAAACTAGTCGAAATTGTGTGTACTTATCAACAAGTTTATTTAGAACCAATGGATCTTTCAGCAAAATATGATTTTACTTTAAAGGCAGCAGAGGCTAAAGGTGTGAACAAATCAATTCCTATAACTGTGTTCGATCCAATTGCGACAATTGATAATACAACTTCCATGATTACTTGGAAGCAAAATGTCATAGAAAAGAAACCAGAAATATTTTTAAAAGAAGGTGGATTTCAAGAAGGCGTTAAATATGGATGGGATGAAACTACTCCGGTTAAGGATGATATTGGCAAGGTAATCTTTGATGGTACATTTTTTCAACCATTAGTATATATAGTGGCTCCAAAAATTACATCATATGAAAAACAACTTATTTATGATATTGACACGCCACTCACAGAGGAACAATTGTTAAAAGATGCAAAAATCGTAACAGACCAACCATCAAAAATCACAACTAATTTTAAAGACAAAATACCGAGTTCGCCAGATCCCACTAAATATGTAGTGACAATCGAAGCTTCTAATATAGATGGAGGTGAGTCGGTAAATGTGGATGTTATATTTCAACCAAAGCCACCTATCATAACTGCGGATGAAGAATATACCTATTTAGTTGGTGAAGCTATTGATGCTAATCAATTTAGATTAGACGTGAATGCGACTTTGACTGGTGTTGGTTCGCTAGTGGATGATTTTGAGTCAGTAGTAGACCTAACGAAAGCTGGTGATTATGTTGTAACGCTGTCGTCTCCCGGAAATCCACCAGCTTCTCAAACAGCTATTCCTGTAACCGTAGTTGTTCACGTCAGAGAAAGTATGGAGCTCCAAATTCCTAATGATTTTCGGATGGGTATAGATGAAAATTCAGAATCGGTGCCGATATTAAATAGAAAACAAACCCTGAAATGTTATGGGGCTGACGGAAAAGTAGATTTAAAGGTGACAGATAGAAGGAGATCAAAGCAAGGCTGGACGCTAACTGGAGCAATGACAACATTTACAAATAGCAGCGGTGACATCATTCAAAGTTCGCTAAAGTATCAAAGTAAATCATCAGGTAGCAGCCCAGTTTACTTAAATAATGCAAATCAGCCTATTGAACAAAAACAAGCAACTCCTACAGAAACAGGCTTTGTCTCTACTATTTTCGACTTAGAGGATAGTTTATCAATAGAAATCCAGCCTAACGATGCTTTAGTGGGGGATGCTTATGAATCTAAGGTAACGTGGACTCTAGAAGATGCGCCTAGGCCTTAACTAAAAGGAGCTATTCGATTTGAAAAAAATAGGATTCATTATATTTTGTTGTTTATTCTTATTCGCAGCACCATTTTATGTAGAAGCAAAGACGGCGGATACAGCGACTAGTAAAGCAAGCGTTGTAATTAAGAAAGACCCTCGTAAGGCCAAAAGTGGGACAGATGATAGAACAGGCACGTATCCTACAAAGTTCCCCAGAAAGCTTCCGAAAACTGGGGAGTCGGGCGATTTACCACTTATTATTGCCGGAATTAGCCTCATTTTATTTGTAAGTAAAAAACACTTTAAGGGGGTGAGGGAAGAGATTTAATTGCTTAGCACGACAAAAAAGGATAACAGAAAGAGGAGAATAATAATGACAAGTAGAACAGTAAAAGTAACAACAGCAAGTTTATTAGCACTAGGACTTATTGTAGCACCAGTACTTTCTGGGGATTTTGCTTCAGCAGCAACTTCCGTAACACAAGATTCAAAAGGGATTGTAAAATTTGATAAAAGCGCAACTCCAGATCCAGTTCCAGTAGATCCAGATCCAACTGACCCAGATCCAGTTGTTCCAAATCCAACTGATCCACCAGTAGGTAGTGATGGTCTATGGATTTTAGCAGTATCTAATTGGGACTTTGGTACACTTGACTCATCCGAATTATCTAAAGGTGCAATAAATGCCCATGCTAAAGATGGAAAAATTACTACGTATGAAGATACTAACGGAAATGGTAAGCAAGATTTACCAGGAGAAGTTTCTGTAACTAAAGATGTAACTCCTTTCGCTCAGGTTAGTGATTTACGTGGTTCGAATAATGGTTGGACTCTTTCTGTAACAGGTAGTGAGTTCAAAGATTCTTCTACACCTGCAAAAAAAATCGCTGGTGCTGAGTTAACTATTCCAAAATCTACAGTTAAATCAAAAGATTCTACCGCAAAAGCACCAACTGGATATGATAACGTAGCAATTTCTATGACTGGCGGAGCAGCAGTTCCTGTAATGGCAGCTAAAGATTTGCAAGCTACTACACCAACAGACTTCAGTGATGATGAAGGTATGGGAACTTGGACAGATAGCTTTGGTTCAGCAGAAGTATCTGCAACAGAAACATCTAAGCCGAAATTATCTATTCCTAAAAACGTGGCTGTAGCAGAAGGCACTTATCAAAGTACATTAACTTGGACTTTAAGCGATACACCAGCAGTCTAACATTTTTCAAAAAGAGAAAACTGCATTTTTCGATGTTGTTTTCTCTTTTTAAATTGAGTAATTAGGAGGAAAGAGAGACTTGAAAAAAATATTCGCTATCATCTTTGCCTGTACATTTGCTATTATTTGTTTGCCAAATCAACACGCCGAGGCAGCAGAAGGTAATAGTTTTTCCGTAAAAGCAATTCTTCCAGCTAATCAGGCATCTAGCGTGACATATTTTGATTTACAAATGGAACCTAAGCAGAAGCAAAAATTAGATGTCGAAATTACCAATCAAAGTAAAGAACAAATGACTATTAATTGCGTCGCCAACACAGCTATTACCAATGAGATGGGGTACGTCGATTACTCGATACCAAAAACAAAACCGGATGAAACGCTCAAATATCCATTTGCTGATATAACAGAAGTAAGTGACTCCGAGATTACACTTGAACCTAATGAAACTAAAATCTGGTCGGTAAATATCCAAATGCCTGAAGAAAGCTATGATGGAATTATTTTAGGCGGGTTACATTTTAAAGAAAAGACTAAAGAAAAAACAGAGAAAGAAACAAAGCAAGAAAAAGAAGTTCAAATTAAAAATGAATATGCTTATGTAATTGGTGTAAAGTTAACCGAAAAAACCACTATAGTTAAGCCGGAACTAGCATTAAATCAAATTAAAGCAGGAAGTAGGAACTACCGAAATGTAGTCGAAATAAACTTGCAAAATACAAAAGCGACCTTAGTTGGTGGACTGGCCGTGGATGCCAAAATATATAAACAAGGCAGCGAAAAAGTGCTACATGAAGCAAAACGAACGGACTTATCAATGGCACCAAATTCCAATTTTAATTACAGTGTGGACTGGGAAAACCAAGAGTTAAAACCAGGAAAGTATAAACTTCATTTAGTCGCCAAAAATAAAGACGATAAATGGGAATGGACGAAGGATTTTACAATCTCATCAGATGAAGCTAAAAAAGCAAATGACAAAGCTTTAGGACTGGAGAAAGATTACACTTGGTTGTACATCACAGGTGGAATTCTACTCTTACTAATTCTGATTACTGTCACTTATTTAATTGGAAGACGTACTGCAAAGAAAAAAGATGATGAAGAATAAATGTATAAAAAGCTTGAAAACGAGGAACTCACTTGTTTTCAAGCTTTTTTTGTGCTTGTAATTTGGATTGAAATATCGCTGTGTTTTTATGAAAAAATCAAGTGTCTAATGTGAGAATGAATCAAGGGGACTTTTAACTAGTTGTGACAAATTAACGAACGTCTTTTGTATGAATTTCAGGAGGATTAAAAAAATTTTTAAAAAGAAAAAACAAAAAAAGTGCTAAATTCCTTCTCTATAGAGAAAATAATTCAGTTTGTGCATGGTAATATAAGTTTAGTTCTCGCCAAGACTAACATGTGTCGCTAAATAAATTATATAAATACAGAGGAGTGAATTTTTTTAGTGGAGGAATTATTTACATACAAAGAATTTATCAACATGATGCAAAAGCATGGGATAAAACACAGAAAACGTAAATTCAAACACGGCGAAAAGATTACAAGCGAGTCTTCTAAACTAGATAGTGTTATTTTACTAATTGAGGGATATATCAGTAGCTATACTCGGGAATCACCTCAGAAATTACTATCTATTTTTGAACCTGGAATTTTTCTTAGATATTGTATTTTGGAAGAATCTCCCCCAACTACAGAGCACATTGTATTATCAGAAACTTGTGAGATTTATGAATATAAGAAGCAAGATGTTGAATATGCGCTCACGTTATTTCCGGAAAATTTTGGTTTTCAGTATTTCTTTTTAAAAAGATTTGAACGCCACTTATTTTATAGATCTTTACTAAACAATAAGGCGCACAAGGATAAGCTTTACTATGCAATAAAATACTTGGGTGAACTTATCGGAAGCAAGGATGCACAAGGAAATATTACCTTACCGTCCGAAATAACCTTAAAAGCCTTAATTGAATATAGTACTTTATCGAAAGCCGCATTTTACCGGCAAAGAGTGTCTTTACTAGAGAAGAATATTTTGAAAAGGAACCGGAAGACATTCATCGTGCAAGATGGAATTATGGCCGAATTATTATGAAATCTAACTAACGAGAAGGAGACAGAAGATGAAACTGAACTGGAAGCCACTGTTGCTTTTTATATTATTATTAGCGCTTTGTTCTCCTGTGTATTCATTCGCGGAAGAAACAAGAGAAGCACTAGCACCGAAAACTACTGAAACGCCAGAATTAACAAAAACGAACGACAACTTAAATAAAACAATCTTAACCCCTGAAAAAAAACAAGCAAACAATAATTCAGAAACCGAAAATAAAACCAAAGAAAGTCAAACAAATAAAAAAGCGCAGACCCCACTTAAAAACCTAAAAAATACCCTTCCCCCGATTCCGCCTAATAGCAAAATTTCGGATATTTTTAAAGACCCGGGGATGGCTAATGCAATAGCTGAAAATTTATCAACATACAATAATAAAAGGAGTGTGGATTCTATTGTAACAGAAGCAGAGTTGAAATCAATTACAAGTTTGTGGTCCGTAAACTGGGGTGTTTACGATAAGCCCTTAATTAAATCAATTGAAGGAATCCAATATCTTACTGAGCTGGAAACTATCCTTTTTCAAAAGAATGAAATAACAGATTTGTCTCCGTTTTTGAAATCACCTAATGGATTTCCACGCTTGGTTAATCTTGTGTTGGAGCATAGTAAAATAACAGATCCATCTGTATTACCAAAAATAAAAATGCCTTTAATAGAGCACATCGCTCTCACGGGCAACCAAATTATCGACCTGTCTAGCTTAAAAAACATTGCTGATGATTCAAAACCAAAACTTAGAAGTGTAGGTTTACACTCACAAGAGATTGTGCTTCCTAAATTAACCGTTTCTAGCAAAAAGCCTTTTTCATTAATTAGTATGAATATTATAGGAGATCCTATTTATAGGAGCCGTTCATATTCTCCAGCTGCAACATTTGACACTTCAACTTCAACTATTACTTGGTCGAAAGAAGTAATGATGAAAAAACCAAATATAACATTTACGGAGCGTGTATATCCGCCAAAGGTTACAACTGTACCTGGCGTGCACTACTACTGGCGAGATAATTCAGTCTCACTTGGAAGAATTAGAATGGACTTCTCTGGATATGTAAAACAACTACTTGAGTACCTCGGTCCTCCAAAAATAATTTCATCGAAAGACGTTCTATATGAAGTAAATACGCCGCTAACGGAAAGTAAATTTTTAGAAGATGCCAAGATTGTTACAGATCAGGAAACAACTATTACTACTAACTTTAATTCGATAATAAAAAATACTTCAGTTGCTGGTGTCTACTTTGTAACGGCCACAGCGTCTAATATAGAAGGCGAAGTTTCTAAAGATATAAAGGTTGTTATTAAGAATAAGCAACCAGTCATCACTGCAAAAAGTGAATATACTTATTTAGTAGGTGAAAACGTTGACTCGAATCAATTTCGACAAGACATCAATGCGACTTTAACTGGCCCAGGGAGCGTTCCTAATGATTTGAAAGATGACTTTGCTTCGAAGGTGGATTTAAATAAAGCAGGCGATTATTTCGTCGAGCTTTCCACTCCTGATTGGCCACCGTTAACCGATGCTGCTAAACCAGTGACAATTTTAGTACGTGTCAGGGAAGGCTTAGAGATGAAAATTTCAGATGATTTTCGGATGGACGTGGATGAAAATACTGACCCCATTCCTATTTCGAATAATAAGCAAACTCTAAAATGTTTTGCTCAGGAGGGAGACGCTGAAATAGAAGTACTTGATAGAAGAAGGGCGAAACAAGGATGGACTATAACTGGAATGATGAGCCCTTTTAAAAACGAGAAAGGAGACATATTAGAAACTTCTCTTAAGTATCAAAAAGAGTCATCAGAAAGTAGTCCGATATTTTTGAATGCGACTAATCAACCAATTGAAACGAAACAACCAACTGACCAATCTGGAGAAATTACAACTACTTTTAATTTGCAAAATAACTTAACTCTAGAAGTTCTACCAAATGATGCATTAGTAACGGGAATTTATGAAGCTACGGTCACATGGACTTTAGAGGATGTACCTAGATAAAAAAATAAATAGAAGGAGACTTCGAAGCGTGAAAAAATATATTCTAATTGTTATAGGTTGTACTGTTTTATTTCTTTTTCCATTAGAAAGTAGCGCGTATACAGATACAGCAATAAGTAAGGCAGGTGTAACTTTTGTGAGAGATAAAAACCGCCCTGCACAGGTTTTTGGAACAGATGACAGGAGCGGCACTTTTCCTTCCAAAGGTCCAATTAAGCGGCTTCCTAAAACCGGAGATAATAGTGATTCTTACTTTATTTTACTAGGTGTAAGCCTCCTTTTAATTGCCAAAAAGAACTTATTTAAGGGGGTGAAGTAAAAAAAGCTAATCTTAAATAAACAATAACATAACAGAAAAAGGAGAATAATAATGATAAGAAAAACAACAAAGGTAATTTCAACAAGTTTATTAGCACTAGGATTAATCGTGACACCGGTACTTTCTGAAGATTTTGCGTCTGCAGCAACTAAAGTCAATAAAGATACAAAAGGAACCATCAAATTTGATAAAAGCACAACACCAACTCCCGAACCAATAACTCCAGATCCAACTGAAACAGACCCAGTAGTACCAAGTCCAGACAATCCACCCGTGAGTTCGGACGGATTATGGATACTTGCTATATCCAACTGGGATTTCGGAACTCAAAGTGTATCTGCTTTATCTTCTGGAGCTTTGAACATTCATGCCGAAGATGACACGCTTTCTACGTATACAGATACAAATGGCAATGGGCAGCAAGACTTACCAGGAGAAGCATCCGTATCAAAAAAAGTGACTCCATATGCACAAATAAGTGATTTACGTGGTACTAATACTGGTTGGACGCTTTCTGTTACAGCTAGTGAGTTTAAAGATAGTTCCACGCCAGCTAAAAAAATTCAAGGTGCTCAGTTAACGATTCCGAAATCTACTGTCGCAACAGTCAATTCGACAGCGAAAGCGCCAACTGGTTATGATAATATAACTATTCCGATGACGGGTCTCAGCACGGTTCCTGTAATGGCAGCCAAAGATAAACAAACAGCGACACCGACTAACTTTAGTGATGACGAAGGTATGGGAACTTGGACAGATAGCTTTGGTTCAGCAGCAAAAAATGCAACACAAACAACAAAACCTAAATTATCCATTCCACAAAATACCGTTATTGAAGATGGAACTTATCAAAGTAAGTTAACTTGGACGTTAAGCGACACGCCAGCAATTTAACATTTTTTAAAAGAGAAAACTTCATCTTTTTATGTTGTTTTCTCTTTTTAAATTGAGGAATTAGGAGGAAATTTAGACTTGAAAAAAATATTCGCTATTGTCTTTGTATGTTTTTTTACTTTTATTTTTTTTCACGGTCAAACAGTGGCAGCAGCGAAAGCGGAAGGGAAATTCTCTGTCAAAGCAATCCTGCCTGAGAACCAAGCGTCTGGTGTTACTTATTTTGATTTACAAATGGCTCCAGAAGATAAACAAACTATAAAAGTAGAACTAATGAACCAAGGAAAAGAACAAATCACGATTAAATGTGTGGCCAATACAGCTGTTACTAACGAAATGGGGTACGTAGATTATTCGATTCCAAAAGCAAAAACGGATAAAACATTAAAGTATCCATTTTCAGATATAGTAAAAGCGAGTGAATCAGAAGTGACGCTTAAACCGAATGAAACAAAAATATGGTCTCTCGATATTAATATGCCAGTAGAGAGTTATGATGGCATTATTTTAGGTGGGCTACATTTCCAAGAAAAGAAAGATGAAGAAAAGGAAAAAGATACCTCTAAAAAAGAAGTCCAAATTAAAAATGAGTACGCCTATGTAATCGGAGTGAAGCTTACAGAAAAAACGACGGTCGTAAAGCCGAACTTGGAATTAAATGAAATTAAACCGGCATCGCGAAACTACCGAAATGTAGTCGAAATAAACTTGCAAAATACAAAAGCGACCTTAGTTGGCGGGATGGCCGTGGATGCAAAAATATATAAAGACGGTAGCAAGAAAGTATTGCGTGAATCAAAACGAACCGACCTTTCTATGGCACCAAACTCCAACTTTAATTACAGTGTGGACTGGGAAAATCAAGAATTAAAACCCGGTAAATACAAAGTGGAGTTGGTAGCTAAAACAGCCGATGATAAGTGGGAATGGGTAAAAGAATTTACCATTTCAGAGGAAGATGCTAAAAAGGCTAATAAGGTGGCTCTAGGGCTTGAGAAAGACTACACTTGGATGTATGTGACGGGTGGTATTTTACTCGTATTCCTTGTGATAGCAACAGCTTATTTTATTGGAAAACGAGCTAGGAAAAAAGACGAGGAATCACAGTAAAAAGCAAAATAAAAAAGCTTGAAAACGAGATTCGATTCTTGTTTTCAAGCTTTATTTTTATTTTTCGATTTTCTCTGTTTCTACTACACGAAGTCCTTTGCGTTCTAAGTGAGAGATGATTTCATTTTTCTTATCTTCGGTTACTCCAACTGGTAAGGAAACCAGCACACGACGAATGAAATCTTCCGTTTGGTTATCGAGTGTAATCAAACTCGCGATGCTCGAATAACGGTCGATGATTTTAGTGATTTTAGTTAAGGCGCCTTGTACTTCACCGGTTGCAATCGTAAGTACATAACTAGTAGTTTTTACGTTCCAGCCGTCTTGTAAAAGACCAAGTAATTTACCATGCGTCAAAATACCATAGAAATTACCTTGTTCGTTTAAAACTGCGATATATGGTAGTTCTTTAATTGTAAAGAATACTTCAAAGAAAGATGCATTCACACAAATGTGTTTCGTTGCATTTTTGATTAAGCTCATTACAGGATCGCTCAGGCTTCCACCATTTGCTGCATGTTTGTAAATATGCATTTTATAAATATTACCTAAGAATTTTTCGCCTTTTTCGTCTAGTACAGGAACACAGCGATAACCAGATTCTTCTAGTAAATTGATAGCCTCTTGTAAAGTAGCATCTCCAGGAACGGTTGTTAAATTTATTTTAGGGATACAAAGGTTTTTTATCAACATGTTATTCACTCCATTCTTCTTCTCTTTCATTTTAACTTAAAGTAGGTCTTTTGTATAGAAAATCACTGTTAACTCAATTACGAGAATGAAAATGTGTAATTTTTATCATATATATAAGGAAACTTTTATATAAAGGTTTAATTTTTCTTGAAAAAGTGTATTATTAACTATGCTATGTAAAATTGTAAACAGAAAGAAGGACATGAAAATGCAAAAAGAAATCTTGAATTTTGATTATTATAATCCTACTCATATTATTTTTGGTAAAGACCGTTTTGCAGAATTAAATGAAGTTATTCCTCAAGATAAAAAAGTATTGATTTTATACGGCGGCGGTAGTGTAAAAAGATTTGGAACGCTTGATAAAGTAAAAGCAGCCCTTAAATCTAGAGAAGTTGGTGAATTTGGTGGTATCGAAGCCAACCCTACCTACGAAACGTTAATCAAAGCAATTCAACTTGTGAAAGAAGAAGGCTATGACTTTTTACTAGCTGTTGGTGGCGGTTCTGTTATTGACGGTACGAAATTTGTTGCTGCTGGCGCTTTATTTGATGGAAATCCAATCGATATTTTTGGCAGCGGAATTGGCGAAAAACGTCCGATTACAGAAGCGCTACCTTTTGGAACAGTACTAACTCTTCCGGCAACAGGTTCTGAAATGAATAGTGGCGGGGTTATTACTTTTGTTGAAAAGAAAGCAAAACTTGGCTTTGGAAGTGCGTTTACATACCCAGTTTTCTCCTTACTTGACCCAGAGCTTACCTATACTTTGCCAAAACGTCAACTAGCAAATGGCATTATGGATGCGTATGTGCATGTGATGGAACAATATATGACTTATCCAGTAGGAGCGTTACTTCAAGATCGCTATGCTGAAAGTTTATTACAAACGTTAATTGAAATTGGTCCAGCTGTTATTGAGGAAGATAATCATGATTACAATACGCGGGCAACTTTCATGTGGTCGGCTACGAATGCGCTCAATGGAACACTATCTCGCGGCGTCCCACAAGATTGGGCAAGCCACAGTTTGGGTCATGAAATTACTGCATTATATGGAATAGATCATGCGCGTACTTTAGCGATTGTATTACCATCTCTTTTAAATGTTCGTCGTGAGGAAAAACATGAGAAATTAGTACAATATGCTGAACGTGTTTGGGGAATTACAAATGGTACTGATGATGAAAAAATAGATGCAGCAATTGTTAAAACACGTGAGTTCTTTGAAAGTTTAGGCGCAGGGACTAGATTTAGCGATTATGGTCTTGGTGATGAAGTAGTAGACTTACTAGTGGATCAATTAGAGCGTCATGGTTTAACAAGTATTTCTGAACGCGGTGACCAAACTTTAGAAATATCTCGTAAAATCTATACCAATGCTTTATAGTAATAATTTTTAAATATGAAAGAAGGCGAATTTTCTTGAGTACCGAGAAGGAAAAGACATTTTTTGGACATCCGCGCGGACTCGCTACGTTATTTAATACAGAATTTTGGGAGCGATTCTCATACTATGGAATGCGCGCAATATTAATATATTATATGTATTATTCTGTATCTAAAGGTGGACTTGGTTTTAGTCAATCTACAGCCACTGCCATTATGTCTATTTATGGCTCACTCGTGTTTATGTCGGGTGTTATTGGTGGCTGGTTTGCTGATAGAGTGTTAGGACCGAGACAAACCATTTTTTATGGTGGCGTATTAATTATGGTAGGGCATTTAGTACTAGCGATTCCTAATGGGGGAGCAGCAGCGCTATTTGTTTCTATGGCATTTATTATTTTAGGAACTGGATTACTTAAACCAAACGTATCTAGTGTTGTTGGGGACTTATACCCAGCCGGAGACAATCGTCGTGATGCTGGCTTTAGTATTTTCTATATGGGGATTAACTTAGGCGCATTTATCGCACCACCGATTGTTTCGAATGTTTCGGATCATGCCGGAAGCTTCCACGCTGGTTTTGGTGTAGCAGCTGTTGGGATGGCAATAGCACTCGTTGTTTACGTTTTGACAGGAAAACGATACTTAAAAGAAGCAGGCAAAAAAGCACCAAATCCACTTCAAAAATCAGAAGCTAAAATCCTTACGATGAAAATTATCGGTATTATTTTAGCAATCGGATTATTAATTGCTGTGTTAACACTTATTACAGGTAGTTTAACAATTAATACAATTATCCTTGCTGTAACAGTAATGGGAGTTGGAGTGCCGCTAGCTTACTTTATTATGATGATGACAAGCAAGAAAACAGAGGCGGACGAAAGATCACGCTTAACTGCATACATACCATTATTTTTAATCGCAGTATTATTTTGGATGATTGAAGAACAAGGATCAACCACTTTAGCGCTATTTGCAGCAGAAAGAACGGATTTATCTATTTGGGGCTTCAATTTAAACCCAGCGAATTTCCAATCACTTAATCCCGTATTTGTAATTACCTTATCGCCTATCTTTGCATGGATTTGGACGAAACTGGGTGATAGACAACCATCTACACCACGAAAATTTGCTTTAGGACTATTCTTTGCTGGTTTATCATTTGTTGTAATGATGCTTCCTGGTATTTTACATGGAAATACGACTACACTTGTAAGCCCGCTTTGGCTAGTATTAAGTTTCTTCATCTGTATTTTCGGGGAAATGTTTATCTCTCCAGTAGGACTATCCGCGACAACCAAACTAGCACCAAAAGCTTTTGCGTCTCAAACAATGAGCTTATGGTTCTTGTCAGATGCGATGGGACAAGCTTTTAACGCACAAGTAACGCAATTCTTTAATGCTGACACTGAAATTGCTTACTTTGGAATTACTGGTTTTGTCGCAATAGGCTTTGCGATAGCATTATTCATTTTCGCGCCATTCTTGAAAAAATACATGAAGGGCGTTCATTAAAGGATTTAAAGACACTTTCTCTTTGTTTAGAGGAAGTGTTTTTTGTGTGTGGAAAATAAATTAGTTTGCCATTAACTCTTAAGATTGCTACTATTAAAGGGAGAAGTGATAATTTAAAGGAGTGTATACATGGAATCATCAAGCAGGGTAGTTATCTATTTAACGCGACATGGAAAGACGATTTTAAACACACTTGATCGGGTGCAAGGCTGGGCTGACTCGCCGCTTACCGAAGAAGGAGCACTTGTTGCGCATGATTTAGGTCGTGGTTTAAAAGGGACTAATTTTGTAGCCGCTTACGCAAGTGACCGCGGACGTGCCATTGAAACAGCTCGAATTGTAATGAAAGAAAGCGACAACCATCATTTAAAACTCGAAAAATTAGCTGAAATGCGCGAGTTTGGTTTCGGTAAATTTGAAGGAGAATATAACCAAACTGTGTTAAAAATGGTTGCGAAGGCTCACGGCTTTGAGTCAATCGAAAATTATTATGATAAAACTTCTGAAAACAATTCTAATATCGTGATTGACACGGTGCATAAAATGGATGAAACAGGCATGACAGAAAACTCGGCCATTTTTGAAAAACGATTGACTGCCGGACTGGATGCGATTCTTCAGGATGCGCAAACTCGTGGTGGTGGAGAGGTCCTTGTTGTTGCGCATGGTATGGTTATTCACCGCATTATTGAAATGATTGATCCAAGTAAAAATTTAAGAACTATCGAAAATGCTAGTGTAACAAAAGTGATTTTTGAAGACGGCGTTTATTCCATTGAAGAACCTGGAAATATGTTTTATGTAGAAGCCGGAAAAAAAGCGCAAGGGGGAGTTTAAGTGACAACAGGAAAACTAAATGTGTACTTAGTTAGGCACGGTAAGACGATGTTTAATACATCTCGTCGCGTGCAAGGTTGGTCAGATACACCGCTCACAAATGAAGGCATAGAAGTGGCAGAATTTTTAGGACGCGGGTTAAGAGAAATTCCTTTTGATGCTGTTTATACAAGTGACCGCGGTCGGACGATTGAAACGGCTGGAATAGTTTTACGAGAAAGCAAACAAACCCATTTGGAATTAAATGAGTTGAGCGATTTCCGTGAATTCGGTTTTGGTAAATTTGAAGGGGAGTATGAAGACATTATGTTCGGAAAAGTAATCGAGCATCTTGGTTTTCAGTCAGTGGAAGAAGCTTTTGAAAAATTCGGCTATGATGGCTATCAAATCATTTCCGAAACAGTTGAAAAAATTGATGAAACTGGAATGTCCGAAAAATGGGACTCCATGGTAACTCGTTTGAAAAATGCTTTGGAAACAGTTGCTAAAGAAAATCAATCTGAAAATGCAAATGTATTAGTTGTTTCTCATGGAATGGCGATTAATACCATTATTTCTTTCTTTGATATAACGCAAATTAATCCAGAATTAGCAAATGCAAGTGTTACAAGACTTGCATTTGAAAATGGTGAATGGACGATTGAAGCAGTTAATGATTTAAGCTATATTGAAGCAGGAAAGTTAGTCTTAGCATAAAAAAATCCAGAGTGGCGAAATACGCTACTCTGGATTTTCAAATTATTTTACGAATTTAATACAAACTGGCTCTGGAACTTTTACATCTTTTTGAAGTAAAGTAAGAGCGCCAGTTTCTTTATTAACACCAAAAACAGTAACGTTATTGCTGTTTTCGTTTGTTGCTACTAAAATGTCGCCAGTATAGTTAAGGTCAAAGTCACGAGGACCAACGCCTTCTACTGGTGTTGTTGCTGCAAGTGTTAAAGTACCGTTTTCTGCAACAGCATAGCTAACGATAGCATCTTGACCGCGGTTAGAAACATAGAGGAAACGACCATCTGGAGAAATATGAATGGCGCTACCTTTATTTTCTTTATCAAATCCTTCTGGAAGAGAAGCGATTGTTTGGATAACGTTTAATTTACCAGTTGCGTTATCATATTCAGCAAAAATAACTTCGGAAGTCAATTCTGTCATGATATACACATATTTAGCATTTGGGTGGAAAACAAGGTTACGAGGACCGCTTCCAGGTTTTACTTCTAATTCAGTTACTTTTTCAAGTTTACCAGAATTAGCGGAGTAAGTAGTTACTTTGTCCGTTCCAAGGTCACATGTGATAACATATTTTTGGTCTGGAGTGAATCCAGCAAAGTGAGCATGAGGTTTTTCTTGACGTTCGTGAACACTTTTACCAGTATGTTGAATCGTTGCAACAGATGGTTTTAAAGCGCCGTTTTCTGTTGGGTAACTTACGATTGTGCCTAGGTGATAGTTAGCAGAAACAACGATAGAACCATCTTCTGAAGCATCTACATAACACGGCGGGTTACCTGTTTGAACATCTTGGTTAATGAAAGCAAGAGAGCCATCTTCTTCAATTGAAAAAGCTGCAACTCCACCTTTATCGCCATCTTTTGCTACAGAGTAAACGAATTTTTCGTCATCTGAAATTTTAAGATATGTTGGGTTATCCATTTTTCCGGCTAATTTATTTTCTTTAATTTCACCAGTAGTTTTGTCGATTACTAAGCGATAGATCCCTTGGCTTTCGACTTTGGTGTATGTACCAATATACGCAGTTGCTTCATTATTTGACATGCCTATTCCTCCTATATATAAGATATTTCCTAGTCAATTATAGCATAGTAAAGAAAAGATAGAAAAACATCACGTTTATTGCATTTTTATTACTTTTCATAAAGTTAACCATATTTTAGACTTTTATGAAATGTTTTTGTAATAAAAGTATTGACTTAGAAACAAAAGTAATGTAAGATATACTTATCCCATAGAGATTGTCATTTGAAATAAGCTAGTTAAGAATAAATCACTTCCCCCATAGAAATGTTCTTAATAGCTTATTGCAAATAAACACTCCTTTTAAGATAGTTGTAGCACAGAATTTCCCAGGTTCTGTGCTATAATTATATTTTAGTAGAGATGCCAGAGAAGAGGCGCTCTTTTTTTATGCCATCTAGGAAAGAGGGGAAGAAATGTCTATTCAAACAATTTTTGGAAATGAATTATATAACTGGATTAACATTAATACTGATAAAGCGGACAACTTAGAAGATATTTATGCTACATATGATATTGATGAGGAGGTCATTGCTTATTCCTTAGACAGAAATGAACGAGCTCATTTTGAGTATGACCAAAAATCGGATACTTTCGTGGTGGTATTTAATGTACCCGATCAACGAAAAATCGATAATCACTATGAAACAATTCCAATGGTTTACATTATTAAAGATAAACAGTTACTAACGATTACAAATAAAAACAACCAATATATTGTAAAAAAAATGAATAAATACTTAAAAGAGAATGAAGATGTGACTATTTTACAATTTTTATTTAGTAGTTTATATCTTGTTATGGATTCGTTTTTTCCGTATGTGGAAGAGATGGATATTGATCGTAAAACAATTAATGATAAGCTGAAAATCAAAACGACGAAGAAAAATTTACTTTCTTTATCTGATTTAGAAACAGGGATCGTGTACTTTTTGTCAGCTTCTAAGCAAAACGCCGCGTTATTAGAGCAAATGAAAACACATGTAATCTTTCGAAAGTTAAATGAAGTGGAAAAAGAGCAGTTTGAGGATGCGCTAATTGAAGCTAGACAATTGGTTGAAATGACGGAACTAAGCTCGCAAATATTACAGCAACTATCGGGTACATATAATAACATCTTAAATAATAATTTGAATGATACGATGAAAATACTTACTGCGTTGTCTATTTTGCTTACAGTGCCAACGATTATCACTGGGTTTTTTGGAATGAATATGCCACTTCCATTAGAACATAATGCATTTGGATGGATTGTTGCAATTTTTATTAGTATTTTACTGTGGTTTGGACTTTCTTTTATATTGCGAAAATTGATGAGATAACATAAAAAACCCTGCTTTCACACTGAAAGCAGGGTTTTTCTATTTAAATAATTCCGTGAGCAATCATTGTATCTGCAACTTTTAGGAAACCTGCGATATTGGAACCGACAACTAAATTACCAGTTGCTCCGTATTCGCTTGCAGCATTGCTTGAGTTTTTATAAATGTCTTTCATAATGTTTTGTAAGTGTTCATCTACTGTTTGGAAAGTCCAGCTCATACGTGTGCTGTTTTGAGCCATTTCGAGTGCTGATACTGCAACTCCACCGGCATTAGCTGCTTTTGCTGGGCCAAATAATACTTTGTTTTCGTGATAAATGTCAACCGCTTCAAGCGTAGATGGCATATTTGCACCTTCTGCAACTGCGATTACACCGTTTTTTACAAGTGCACGAGCTTGGTCGGCATTTATTTCATTTTGAGTAGCGCATGGTAGGGCAATATCACATGGAACAGACCACACGTCGCCGCCTGCATAATATTCAGCAGATGGATGCAATGTTACATATTCACTGATACGTTTACGCTCTACTTCTTTTAATTGTTTCACTGTTTCTACTTGGATGCCTTCTTTGTCATAAACAAATCCAGCAGAATCACTACATGCAACTACTTTAGCGCCAAGTTCATGTGCTTTTTCAATTGCATAAATAGCTACATTACCAGAGCCTGAAACAACAATCTTCTTACCGCGAATAGATTCACCAGCTGCTTCTAACATTTCAACCGTGAAATAAACAAGACCATAACCAGTTGCCTCTGTACGAGCTAAACTACCACCGTATGATAGACCTTTACCAGTTAAAGTACCAGCATCATAAGCGCCACGAAGACGTTTGTATTGACCAAATAAGTAACCAATTTCACGGCCGCCAACACCAATATCACCAGCTGGAACATCAGTATCTGGACCGATATGTTTTTGTAATTCTGTCATAAAGCTTTGACAAAAACGCATTACTTCAGCATCTGATTTACCTTTTGGATTGAAATCAGAGCCACCTTTACCGCCGCCAATTGGTAAACCGGTTAAAGAATTTTTGAAGATTTGCTCGAAACCAAGGAATTTTACAATACTCCCGGTAACGGATGGATGGAAGCGAAGGCCGCCTTTATAAGGGCCAATTGCGCTGTTAAATTGAACGCGGTAACCACGATTTACTTGTACTGTGCCAGCATCATCTACCCATGGAACTCGGAAACTAATTAGGCGTTCGGGTTCTGTTAGCTGTTCTAAAATACCGTGTGCTTCGTATTTAGGTTCTTTTGCAAGGGCCGGGATAACAGAGTTTAAGAATTCTTCAACTGCTTGGTGGAATTCCGTTTCGCCAGGATTCCGTTGTTTAATTGTCTCAAACACACGGGCTGCGTATTCTTCGGCTGCCTTAGTGTCGTTTTGGATAGTAGATGTTTGTGCCATACTATAATCGCTCCTTGTTTAAATATTTTGACTATAAGGAAAAGTAGAAAACCTGATACAAATACAAGCGATGTTATAAAAGAGAAAAACATCGGCTTAGTTGCATCAATTAGGTCAACTTTTCTTACCTATGTTGTTAGTTTACACATTGTTGAGAATATTTTCAAGCATAAAAACCAATTTTTCAGAAATTTTTTAAAATCAAGTTAATGAGAACGTTTGCTTAAGCAATTAATGAAAAAATTTTCGGGGGAAGGGAAGTTTTTAATGCGATTTCTTAACTGCCAAGCGATGTCATAAAAAATAACCGCACCAGGGGGATGCGGTTAAAGGGAGTATTAGGGAGTAATAACGTTAGAGCGAGCCAAGGGATAAGACTAATTCGGATACTAGAATTATTGCTCTAACATTACTTGCTTTCTTTTGGGAAAAAATAAAAGCCCTCCACGTAAACAAGTATATAAAATATGCTCTTTAAAATCATGTGCTTTTTCTTACAATAGTATTCTTTAAGGTTACGAAAATGTCATGTTTTTATAAATCGTTAATTTCTTTACGATCACTTGTTTTGCTTAGCTTTCCTTCTCGGCTTTGAAGTTCTTGTTTAATATCTTCTAATGGAATGTCTTTTTCGGCTAGAAGGACGAGTAAGTGGTATGTTAGGTCGGTTATTTCTGAAATGAGCTCTTCATTATTGTTTTTGGCCGCGATGACGACCTCAGTAGTTTCTTCGCCGACTTTTTTTAGAATTTTGTCTAATCCTTTTTCGAACAAGTAGTTGGTGTAGGAGCCTTCTTTTGGTTGAGTTTTGCGAAGTTTGATTTCTTCATATAAGTCACTAAGCATTTAAAAGTCCTCCTTTATAAGGTTGAAAAAACAGCTTTTTTTGCCGGTATGACATGCTGGGCCAGTTTGAATCACGCGAATAAGCAAAGTGTCATTATCACAGTCGGTCCAAATTTGTTTTACTTTTTGGGTGTGCCCACTGGTTTCGCCTTTATTCCAAAGTTCATTTCTCGAGCGTGAAAAAAACCAAGTATAGCCAGTTTCAAGTGTTTTTTGGTAGCTTTCTTGATTCATGTAGGCGAGCATTAAAACTTCGCCATTTTGGTCATCTAAAATAATCGTTGGGACTAATCCTTTAGAAAAATCAACGGTATTCATGGGCGAATGTTCACTCCTTTTTCAAGTAAAGTAGCTTTGACGTTTTTGATACTAAGTTCACCGTAATGGAAAATACTGGCAGCGAGTGCGGCGGTTGCGTTTGTTTGTTCAAAAACTTCTACCATATGGCTCGCATTACCGCATCCTCCTGAAGCGATAACTGGGACGGAGACAGCTTCGGAAATTGCTTTTGTGAGTGGAATGTCATATCCGTTTTTCGTACCATCACCGTCCATGCTTGTTAACAGAATCTCACCGGCGCCAAGTTGAGTCGCTTTTTTGGCCCATTCAATAGCATCTAAGCCAGTGTCATCTCGTCCACCTCGAGTGAAAACATGCCAATTGGAGCCGTTCCATTTAGCGTCAATTGCGACTACAATGCATTGGTTTCCAAATTTGTTAGCACCTTCTTGGATAAGTTCGGGTCTTTTTATTGCGGCGGAATTAAGCGATATTTTGTCTGCTCCTGCTTGAAGTAATTCTTTCATATCATTCACGCTATTTATACCTCCGCCAACTGTCAGTGGAATAAAAACTTGTTCTGCCGTTCGTTCCACAACATCTATCATCGTTTGGCGTAGTTCAACAGTTGCAGTAATATCGAGGAAAACAAGTTCATCGGCTCCAGCTTCATTATAAGCTTTGGCAATTTCGACTGGATCACCTACATCCGTTAATGAAACAAAATTAACTCCTTTAACTACGCGTCCAGCTGTAACATCAAGGCATGGGATGATTCGTTTAGTAAGCACTTTGTTCCACCTCCACTATGTCTGACATCGAAATATTTCCGTTGTAAAGGGCTTTTCCAGCAATTGCTCCGTATAATCCGAGTTCACTAAGGGCTTCTAAATCAGCGCGACTGCTAACGCCACCAGAGGCAATTAAATTGATTGTAACGTGTTTTTGAAGTGCGGCCATCTGTTCTAAATTCGGACCAGTTAGCGTGCCATCGCGGCTAATATCTGTATAAATAATGGTTTCAACATCCATCGCTTCCATTTGTTTGGCTAAATCTAAAAAGCTTACTTGACTGATATTTAACCAACCACTCGTCGCAACAAAGCCGTTTTTTGCATCGATGCCAGCTGCGATTTTAGAGCCGTATTTTTTCACTGCTGCTTGTAAAAAGTCTGGGTCTGTTAGTGCGGCTGAACCGATAATAACTCGGTCAATACCGGACTCAAGGTAATAATCAACTTGCGCCATACTACGAATACCGCCACCAACTTGGACCGGCACCTTTGCAGCTTTTTTCATTTGTTGGATAATTTCTAGATTAACGGGACGACCTTCTAAAGCTCCGTCTAAATCAACAATGTGCAAATAGGTGGCGCCGCTTTTAGCAAATGATTTAGCTTGGGCAATCGGGTCTTCATTTACAATTATTTTTTTGGAAAAATCACCTTGGAAAAGCCGGACGCATTGTCCATTTTTTAAATCTATTGCTGGGAAGATTTGCATGATTTAGTGACCTCCTTAAACCCTTTTAAAATTTCAAGCCCGATTTGACCGCTTTTTTCTGGGTGAAACTGGGCGCCGTAAATATTGCCTTTATTTATCATACTTGGAACTTCAACAGAATAACCGCTAGTTGCAATAATGTATTCGTTTGGACAATTTGCATAGTAGGAATGGACGTAATAGACATATTCACCGCCGAGTTTTTTAGTGAGTGGGGTGCTGCGTTTTATTTCAAGTTGATTCCAGCCCATGTGCGGAACGGCAAATCCAGGTTCGTCTGGTAGTTTTTCGATATGTCCTGGAATGAGACCGAGTCCTTTAGTAAAGAGATGTTCGTCACTTGATTCAAGTAGCAGTTGCATACCAAGACAAACGCCAAGCATCGGTTTGCCAGATTCTGCCATTTCTTTTAACGTCACATCCAGACCACGCCGACCTAGTTCTTGCATCGCTTCTGGAAAAGCTCCGACTCCTGGTAAAATAACGCCATCCGCTTGCAAAATTTCCGCGTGGTTGCTAGAAATTTTATTTTGAAGACCAATAAAATCAAGTGCTTTGCTGATGCTCTTCGTGTTTCCTGTATCATAATCAATAATAACAATCATTTACAGGACTCCTTTAGTAGAATTTACACCTTTTATTTCAGGGTTTATTGTGAGTGCTTCGCGAAGAGCACGACCAAATGCTTTAAAAAGTGCTTCAATTTTATGATGTGTATTTTTACCATAAAGGACGCGAAGATGAAGGTTCATTTCTGTGTTAAAGGCAACTGCTTGGAAAAATTCTTCTACTAACTCAGTGTCAAAATCGCCAAGCTTAGGATTTGTTAATTCGGCGTCAAACACAAGATAGGAGCGACCGCTTAAATCAAGTGCGCAAAAGCCAAGTGATTCGTCCATTGGCACATAGGAAGAGCCGTAACGGTTAATACTGGCTTTATCAGAAAGCGCTTCTTTTAAACAAAGACCCAGTGTAATGCCGACGTCTTCAACTGTATGATGTGCATCAACATATGTATCGCCGTCTGCTTTTACATTTAAAGTAATTCGGCTATGTTTGGCAAATAACGTTAGCATATGGTCTAAAAAGCCGACACCAGTTGATATAGTAGAAGCCGCTTGTGAATCTAGGTTAAGTGACAGTTCAATAGAAGTTTCTCCGGTAATTCTTGTTTTACTTGCTGATCTCATTTAATTTTCCTCCTTAAAACGAATTTGGATGGCTTTGGCGTGGGCATCTAGACCTTCTTTACTTGCAAGGAGCACGATAGCATCTTTTTCTTTTGCAAGAGCTTCTTTTGTATAAGAAATAAAAGCTGAACGTTTCGTAAAATCTTCTACGCCAAGTGGAGAGAAGAATTTGGCGGTTCCGCTTGTTGGTAAGACGTGATTCGGTCCAGCAAAATAATCGCCAAGTGGTTCAGATGCATAGTTTCCTAAGAAAATGGAGCCGGCGTTTTTAATTTGGTAAAGGTAGTTCATTGGGTTTTCAAGTTGTACTTCTAGATGTTCTGGAGCGATTTCGTTCATTATATGGAACATTTCCGCAGTGCTCTTTGTGATAATAATTTTTCCGTGGGACTCGGTAGCTTCTTTAGCAATCGCTTTTCGAGGTAGATTTTCAAGTTGTTTATTTAGCTCGATTTTTGTTTGTTGGGCAATTTTTTCACTGGTTGTAATTAAAATAGCACGGGCTAATGTATCGTGCTCTGCTTGAGAAAGTAAGTCGGCTGCGATAAAGGCGGGTTTAGCTGTTTCATCAGCGAGCACGACGATTTCAGATGGACCAGCAATCATGTCAATATCGACTAAGCCAAACACTTCACGCTTAGCAGTAGCCACATAAACATTCCCAGGTCCGACGATTTTGTCTACTTTAGGAATGGATGCTGTACCGTAAGCTAGGGCAGCGATTCCGTGCGCACCGCCAACTTGATAAATTTCATCGACGCCTGCCAAATTTGCGGCTGCTAAAACATGTGGGTTAATACCGTTTTCGCTAGGTGGTGTAATCATTACAATTCGTTTTACACCGGCAATTTTGGCAGGGAGGACGTTCATTAAAACAGAGGACGGATAGGCTGCTGTACCGCCTGGAACATACACGCCAACTGTTTCTAGTGGGCGAATTATTTGTCCGCGAATGACACCATCTTTTTCACTATCCAAGAAAGCTGATTGTTTTTGCTTATTATGGAAGCTTTCTATGTTTGCTTTTGCTTCTTTAAGTGCTTCAAGGAAGGCGGGATCGACTTTGTTGGTGGCTATTTGGATGTCGCTGTTTGGGACGCGCAATTCATTTAGTTCAACGCCATCGAACTTTGCCGTATAGTCGAACAAGGCTTGATCCCCAGTGCTTTTTACTTGTTCAATAATTGCTTTTACTTCGCTTGCGATTTGGTCAGAGGTATTACTTGAATTTTCTGCTATCAGTTCGTTTAGTATTGCCTCTGTTGTTCCTGTTAAAAATTTCATCGTGGCCTCTCCTCCTTTATCGCTTGTTCTAATTGATCAATTAATTGGAAAATTTGTGTTTTATTTTGTTTTAAGGAAGCTTTATTAACAATCAGTCGGGCGGAGATAGGATACATTTTTTCATAAATAACTAAGCCGTTTTCTTTTAAAGTGGAGCCGGTTTCGACAATATCAATGATAGCGTCAGCGAGTCCAAGTACTGGAGCAATTTCGACCGAGCCTTCGATTTTGATGATTTCGACATCTTCGCCTTTTTCACGGAAAAATTTAGAAGAAACAGCTGGGTATTTGGTTGCGATAATTTTCCGGCGGTAGCTACTTGGATCAAAATCAGGAGTAGAAGCTAGGCAAAACTGACATTGACAGATTTCAAGATCGAGCATTTCGTAATGCGATTTGGAGGCTTCCATTAGAACGTCTTTACCAACAATGCCAATATCCGCAACGCCGTGTTTTACATAGGTCATAACGTCAACAGCTTTTACTAAAATAAAAGAAATTGGTTGGGTGCTACTATGGAAAATCAGTTTTCGCTTTTTATCATTCATAGAAGAACAATCAATACCCGCTTTTTCTAAAAGTGCGACCGCGTCTTTCTCGAGTCGACCTTTTGTTAAGGCGATTTTTAAAGCTTTCATTATTCCGCCTCCTTATGAAAAATAGTTTGGATACTATCGCGCGCAACGTGAACGACAGTCGGAATTTGCCATTTTTCCGCAAAAGAGATGGCATTTGTTGGAGTTTCAAAAAAACTTAATTCGCTGTTCGGTGTTTCTTGCATGAGTTTTTCAGCTTGTTGGATTGCATCTAGGTCGTAGTGGATTAAAAGCGTTGTTGGCGTTTGTTTTTTGATGATGCCAGCGCGGTTTTGTAGGGTTGTGAGGGAGTCGAGATTAAGAGCTAAACCAACTGCTGGAGAGGAAGAGCTGGTGAATTGTTCTAGTAAGTGATCGTAACGACCGCCACTTAAAAAATTATCAGCAGCAAGGTCGGCATATCCTCTAAAAATAATACCAGTATAATAATGAAAATCTTGCACGAGTCCTAAATCGACACTAATATCTGCTGCGTAAGAAACAGCGTCCACGATAGTTTCCATTTCAGTTAGTGCCGTCAAAATTCCTTTATCGGTCGTTAAATTTTTAGCTTGTTTTAAAATAGTCGTTGCTGGGCCAAATAAGCGTGGTAAGGCGAGAATAAAATCATCGAGCGTACTTGGATTCTCGGTAACAAATTGTTGAATGCCAGTGAGACTTTTATTTTGAATCAGGAGACGAAAATCCATTTCAGCAGTTTCAGGTAGGTTTAAAAGATGGATTACACGTCTATAAATCGCCGCATGACCAAGTTCAATTTGAAAATTCGGAATTTCTAGAGCATTTAAAACGCCAATCCCACTTAAAATACATTCAATTTCTGCTTTGATGGAAGGATAGCCAATGATTTCAATTCCGGCTTGTGTTTGTTCGTTTTGTTCGCCGCCAAAGTCTTCATTTGCACGAAAGATTTTTCCGCTATAAGAAAGTTTTAGAGGGAGTGTAACACCAGTTGTACTAACGACTCGACCAATTGGAAGGGTCATATCTGGCCTAAGTACCGTCAAGCGACCTTTTTCATCAAAGAAGCGATATAGTTTGGCATCAGCTTGATGTTCAGAGGAAAAAACATCTTCAAATTCGATAACAGGTGTTTCAATACGCTTAAATCCACGTTTCGCAAAATAATGATTCACTTGTTGCTCAATCTGGTATGAGGCCCGTGCTTCGCGAAAGAGCTTATCACGAGTTCCAGTTGGCAAGTTCTTGTTTAAGTTCATCTGGTTAGCTCCTTTACAATATTTTAGTTTATTAGCATATTAGCACGTTAAAGCGTTTTTGTAAATGATGAATAGAAAAATTGTTTCATATGGTATAATTAGTGTACCATTTAGAGTACTTAGGGAAAAGAATTTTGAAAGAGGGTTGAATATGAAAAGAGACGGGCATACGCATACCGAATTTTGTCCACATGGCACGCATGATGATGTGGAAGAAATGATTTTAAAAGCGATTGAACTGGATTTTGATGAGTATTCTATAGTTGAGCACGCGCCGCTTTCGAGTGAATTTATGAAAAATACTGCGGGAAACCAAGAAGCTGTCACAACGGCAAGTATGTCGATGAGTGATTTGCCTTATTATTTTAAGAAAATGAACCAGATGAAGAAAAAATATGCGAGTGACTTATTAATACATATTGGGTTTGAAGTGGATTATTTAATTGGTTATGAGGATTTCACGCGAGATTTTTTGAATGAGTATGGACCGCAAACGGACGATGGTGTGTTATCGCTGCATTTTTTAGAAGGCCAAGGTGGCTTTCGTTCGATTGATTTTACAGCGGAAGATTATAATGAAGGAATTGTGCAATTTTATGGTGGATTTGAACAAGCGCAACTTGCTTATTTAGCAGGTGTCAAACAGTCAATTGAAGCGGATTTAGGAGCTTTTAAACCGCGGAGAATCGGACATATTTCGCTGTGTCAGAAGTTTCAACAGTTTTTTGGAGCAGACGGGCGTGATTTTACAGCGGAAGTTATCGCAGAATTTGAGGCGATTCTTGCTTTAGTGAAAAAACGGGGTTATGAGCTTGATTTTAATACGGCGGGATTATTTAAGCCACTTTGCAAAGAAACCTATCCACCGAAAGAAATTGTGACTTTAGCTCGAGCGTTAGAGATTCCATTTGTTTACGGATCCGATTCACACGGTGTTGCTGATATTGGTCGTGGCTACGACGCTTATTGCCAAAAATGATCTTTCATTTTGACATGTCCGTTTTCTTTAAATGTAACCCCTTCTGACAGTAGTAGTTCACGCTGTTCTTCCCAGTTCGGGACAAGTCGGCCAGCTGCATTTACGACCCGATGGCATGGTGTGATTTGGTCACGCTTTGAATGCTTCAGTGTAGCACCAACTAGTCTGGCGTTTTTTGGAAAGCCAATCATATAGGCGATTTGACCATATGTAGTCACTTTGCCGCGTGGAATTTGGCGTACGACCGTATAAACACGTTCTTCAAAATCTGCTGGAACCATTACATACCTCCGTTTGTTCATAATAAATTTAGTATACAGGAAATAGTTATTTTATAAAAGTTAGGATGATTAGTAAATGCCAGATTTTTCTTACGCAAAAATTACGAAACTCGTGGTCCATTTTGCTGGAAATAAAGCGAGAGAAGAAGGAACAGAAGTATCAGCGAATGTACTTCAAGATATTGGCTCAGAAATGAACCAAACCTTGGCTTCTATTTTCTTAGAGCCATTTACGAAAGACGATTATTATCAATTTTCTCATGAAACAGATTTGGATTTTAATGAGGTCCGGACTTTTGCGGCAAATATGTTTGGGGCGGAAGAAGAGTTTTTAGATGAATCTAAGAAAATTTTAGAGCATTTATATAGTGAAACAACCCACCCGAATATTAAAAGTGGTGATGTATGGATTTTCTTTATTGAGGGTTGCGTAGTTGATGGAGATTTTACGAATGGTATTGGCATCTTCAAAGTTGAAAATAAAGAAGTTTTTCTGAAAAATGATTTTAATGGTAGCGAGTTCCAGATTGGTTATGATAAAGGTATTACAGGGACGGACCTCGATAAAGGTTGTTTGATTTTTAATGTCGACCATGATTCAGGGAATAAAGTTTTGATATTAGATCGGCTTAACCGCGGGGATTCTGTTTATTGGAAAGATAAGTTTTTAAGTATTGATAAAATAACAGATGAAAAATTTTATACAGAAGGATTTGTGGAAGTTTGCACGGACTATATTAAACAACGGGAAGAGTCGCTGCTTGATAAATCGAATTTTGTGAAAGCGACGAGCGAATATTTGGCAGGGGAAGAAACGTTAAATATCGCTGAATTTGCTCGTACGACAATTGAAAAACCGGAAGAAATTACCGAATTCAATACAATGGTAGATACTTTCGAACGAGAAAACAATGTCCGTTTTCCGGAAACATTCCAATTAGATGAAGAAAAACGTGAAAAACTATCGAAAAAAATTCGCAAAACAATTAAACTTGGAAAAAATATTTCAGTTGTCGTGAAAGACTTAGAACAATTGGAAGAAACTGATTTTGTCCAAGGCTATGACGAGGAAAAAGGAAAAAACTACATGATTGTTTATTACGATTAAAAGAAAAACCGGGGATTCCGCATCCCCGGTTTTTTTGCTGTCTAAACGACAAACATAAAGTACAGTATAAATAGAACCATCATCACATACATAATTGGATGCACTTCTTTATAACGACCTTTAAGTACCATTGTAATTGGGTAGAAAATGAAACCAATCGCGATACCAGTTGCAATAGAGAAAGTAAGTACCATCATTAAGATAACGAAAAACGATGGAACAGCTACTTCAAATTTAGTCCAATCAATATGAGCGACATTGCCAATCATTAAAATCCCTACGATCACAAGCGCTGGAGTCGTAACCGCACTTGTAATGACACCAAGAAGCGGCGAGAAGAATAGTGACAGTGAGAAACAGATAGCAATAACGACAGCTGTTAAACCTGTTCGACCACCAACCGCAACACCGGCAGTTGATTCTACATAAGAAGTAGTTGTTGATGTTCCAAAAATCGCTCCAAAAACCGTTGCCAGCGAATCGGAAAACAGCGAACGACCTGCACGCGGGATTTTATTATCTTTTACAAATCCAGCTTGAGTCGCAACCGCAACAAGTGTCCCCGCAGTATCAAAGAAATCAATAAAGAAAAATGTCAAAATAACAATGAGCATTTGTGGTGTGAAAATATCTGGCAAGTGAATAATTGCTTGACCAAACGTTGACTCCATACTTGGTACAGAAGAAACAACTTGAGTTGGTACGTCAATTAATCCAAATAACATTCCAGCAATGGCGGTTGTTGCCATCCCAAAGAAAATCGCACCTTTCCAACCAATTGTCATATAAGCTACAGTTATAATAATCCCAAAAACAGCAAGTAACACGGGACCAGAATGTAAGTCACCAAGCGCTACAATCGTCGAATCATTTGGTACGATAATTCCAGCATTTTTTAGTCCTAAAAAGGCGATGAAAAAGCCAATTCCAGCTCCAACGGCAAATTTTAGTTCAGTTGGAATTGCATTAACAATTTTTTCGCGTAGTCCTGAAAGTGTTAAACAAATAAATACTAGACCAGAAACAAGTACGCCAGCTAGTGCAGTTTGCCACGGGATACCCCACTGCGCACAAACCGTATAAGCAAAAAACGCATTTAATCCCATACCAGGAGCGAGCCCGATTGGGTAATTAGCGATGAGCCCCATTGCAAGTGAACCAACGACTGACGCAAGAATCGTTGCCACAAAAACAGCTTTTAATTCCATTCCAGTTGTTGCAAGCATAGATGGGTTGACGAAAAGTACATAAGCCATCGATAAGAAAGTCGTTAGCCCCGCGAGTATTTCTGTCCGAACAGTCGTCTTGTTCTCGCGTAGTTTGAAAAATTTATCCATTAAAAAAAGCCTCCCTATTTATGTTGTCGCACATAACGGAAAGAGCCTAGGTAAAAAAGGGAATAATAAATAAAAATAGCAAAAAAATCCCTATTAAATTTTACAATAGCTCGTAGCCTGGCATTTTACGGTTGCCTGGTAGAAACGAACGGTCCATATTACCGAACTTATACGACTTTATTATTGTAGCGGATTAGCCGATTTTTGGCAATACATGAATGAAATAAAAATAAAAAACAAACTTTTACATAAATAAGTTTATACTTTTAAAAAAATAAGGTATAATAAAATCAAATAATAGTTGGAGGTAAAAAAATGACTTATAAATTTCCGGATAATTTTTGGTGGGGAAGTGCAGCATCAGGCCCACAAACAGAAGGCGCAGCAAATGTAGATGGCAGAAAACCGAGTATTTGGGATCACTGGTACAAAATCGAACCAGGTCGTTTCTTTAACGATGTAGGGCCTACGAATACATCTAATTTTTACTATCAATATAAAGAAGATATTGCTTTAATGAAACAAACAGGGCATAATTCTTTCCGTACATCGATTCAGTGGTCACGCCTTATTCCAGATGGTATTGGCGAAGTGAATCCAAAAGCGGTTGATTTTTACAATCGTGTTATTGATGAAATGCTTGCAAATAATGTTGAACCATTTATGAATTTATATCATTTTGATATGCCAATGTCGATGCAAGAAAAAGGCGGTTTCGAAAGCCGTGAAGTAGTTGATGCATATGCTACTTTTGCAAAAACTTGTTTTGAATTATTTGGAGACCGTGTGAAACATTGGTTTACTTTTAATGAACCAATTGTTCCTGTTGAAGCAGGTTATTTATACGATATGCACTATCCGAATGTCGTTGATTTTAAACGCGCGACACAAGTGGGGTACCATACTACTTTAGCTCATGCGCTTGCTGTGAAGGAATTCCACGCACTTGAAATTCCAGAAGGCCAAATCGGTATTATTTTAAACTTAACACCGTCATATCCAAGAAGCCAAAATCCAGCTGATTTAAAAGCGGCTCATATTGCGGATCTAATTTTCAACCGTAGTTTCCTTGACCCAGTAACAAAAGGGGAATTCCCGGCTGACCTTGTAGAAATTATTCGCGAACATGACGCGCTTCCAGAATATACGGAAGAAGATTTGGCGATAATTAAAAACAACATTATTGATATTCTTGGTGTAAACTACTATCAACCGCGTCGTGTGAAAGCGAAAGAATACGCAGCCCACCCGGATGCGCCATTTATGCCAGAACATCTCTTTGATAATTATGAAATGCCTTACCGCAAAATGAATCCATATCGTGGTTGGGAAATTTTCGAAAGAGCGATTTATGATATTGCGATTAATCTGCGCGATAACTACGATAATATTCCATTCTTCATTTCTGAAAATGGTATGGGTGTAGAAGGCGAAAGTCGCTACCGTAATGCAGATGGAATGATTGAAGACACGTACCGAATCGATTTCATTAAGAGTCACTTGAAATGGCTGCATAAAGCAATTGAAGAAGGTTCTAACTGTCATGGTTATCATCTTTGGACATTCATGGATTGCTGGAGCTGGGCGAATGCTTACAAAAATCGTTATGGCTTAGTAGAAGTAGATTTGGACAATGATTTCAAACGTACTGTAAAAGCTTCTGGTCATTGGTACAAAGAACTTTCAGAAAACAATGGTTTTGAAGACTAAATGTGATAAAATAAAAGTATTATGTGTAAAGAGGTGAACTTCCGTGGCTCAGAACCAGACAAAATATAGCTTTATTGCTGAAGAAATCCGCAAAAGAATTATGAATCACGCCTATCCGCTTAATCAACCTATTCCTGATGAGATAACTTTGGCGAAAGAGTTTGATTGTAGTCGAATGACAATGAAAAAGGCGCTTGAAGTACTTGTACTTGAAGGCTTACTATATCGTAAACGCGGGCATGGTACTTTCATTATCAAATCGGCGCTGGACGCGGACCGTTTGCAGATTCATAACCAAGAAGTAAATGGTTTCACTAAACTTTTGAACGGCAAGAAAGTCATTAGCAAAGTAATTGAGTTTAAAGTCATTTTTCCAACAGAAGAAATTGCGGAACGTCTTCATATCGAAATGGAAACACCAATCTATGATATTCTTCGTGTTCGGCTAGTGAAAGATGAGCCGTATGTGCTAGAACATACGTATATGCCGGTTGGGGTTATCCCAGGTATCAATCAGCAAATTTTAGAAGGTTCGATTTACTCTTATATTCAAGATGAACTGAACCTAAAAATTGCTAGTTCCTACAAACAAATTCGCGCGGATAAAGCGACACTGCTTGATCAGCAATACCTCGACTGCGCTTCTGATGACCCCGTTGTCGAAGTAGAACAAACCGTTTATTTAAACAACGGTCTCGCGTTTGAGTTTTCCAGATCGCGCCACCGTTATGATAAATTCGTGTTTACTACCGTTAATATTGCTAGACGTTGAAAAGACGCTAAACAAAGTGAGCAATCATTTTGTCTAGCGTCTTTTTTGAATATCTAAGCAGTTTAAGTTCAATTCTATACAAAAGAATGGGTTTGTTCACAAAATAGACATATTTACACGATTGATAATAATTTAGGATTCTTGTATAATATTTAACCCAATTACGCACAAATTTTAAATATAGTTCTACCGTTTAGGCTATATGGAACTGTGGAAAGAAATAATATTACTCCTAGTATAAGATTATTTAAATAGTTTAAAGAAATCATTTTTGTTCACAAAATTGACACATTTCACCTCGTTGATAATGTTTTTTGCCTAATATATAATTGTTGAGCTCAATTAAGTGCAAGATTAGTACTCCTTTTGATAGGAGTGTGAGCAGTTAAAATGAGAAATTAGTTATATGAGGAGGGATAGTACTATGAAGAAAAAATACTTTCTTTGCGTATTCGCAGTAATATTATTTTTCACAGGTTTTCTTTTTGGAAATTCACCGGTGAATGCTGCTGAAACTGATACAAGCAATGTGACGTATAATTACATTGATATCAGCACATTAACAGAAACGCAAAAAAATAGTATTATCAAAGGAAATCCAAACGAGACACTTACAAATGATTATGAAAATTATTCCTTTGTGTATCAAAAAAACACATCAGAACCAACTACAAATACAGATAATACTTCTGACAATAATAAAAATCAAAATGGGACACTATTAAAAGCGGGAGATGTTGGCCCAAATAGTTATTTAATCATCCTAGGGTTTATTTTATTCGGAAGTGGTATTGGACTTCTTACATTGAAAAAAAGACACGCCAGACAGCTGCTAGTATTTCTTGTTGTCCTTGGCGGTAGTAGTTTGTTAGTTGGGTCGATTGTCCAAGCAACAGAAAATAGTAACTTAAAAACTCAAGAATCTCAAACAGTTGCAAAAGGAACGAAAGAAACGAAACAACCCGAATCAATGGAAGGGTATACGTATGTAGGATATATACACACAAGTAAAAATAATACACCGCCCGTAGTTGAAAAAGGGACTGTAACTGTAAACTATCAGGATGAACAAGGAAATTCACTGGCGACTAGTGAAACACTCGAAGGCGACATTGACCAACCATATCAGACTGCAACGAAAAATATTGAGGGATACCAATTAAAAGAAGTGAACGGGAATACAACAGGAACTTTTACAGAAAAAGCGCAAGTTGTTACTTATGTTTATCAAAAAGTGCCTGTAGCTACCGTAACTGTTAAATACCTCGATCAAGATGGAAACAAAATCCATGATCCACAAACAATTAGCGGTAATATTGGCGAACCATATGATGCTTCAACAGATAAATACAAATTACGAATTGAGGGATACACATTAGATACAACGAAACTGCCAAACAATGCAAATGGTACTTTCACTAATCAAGCTATAGAAGTAACGTATATCTATACGAAAGAAGCGCAAGATGTTAAAATAACAATTAAATTTGTTGATAGCAATGGGGATCCATTTGTTTTAACGGATTTAACAACTTATAAAAACGGCGATTTAGTACCTATTTATCCTAATTTAGACCAATATCATATGAGATTAAATTACAATCAAGAAATTTATAATCAAGGTGAAGCGGTGCCTGATATTGTTATTCCAGCTAAAGAAGGGGAAACATATTCGTTACCGGAAAGAATGACCTTTAATATACTGGATGATCAAGGGAAACAAATCCCCTACGTTATTTCGCAAAATGCCGATCTCAGTAGTACCGGGATTGAGAGGTGGGAAAACTACCAAAGTATACCAACCAATCGCGAAGGAACACTGACTAGCGAAGATGTGGTGGTTACGTATCAGATACTTGTTTATGGGGTTATGATTCCTGAGCCATAAGTAAATCAAATTATTCGATAATAAAAAAGCAATCTCGTCTAGAGATTGCTTTTTTAAATACGTTCTTTACGTCCACGAAATGCCCTAATACTATGATTGAATACTTCCGAGAGCATTAACCCCGCTGCTATAGCGCCAGCAACCACTGTTACTTGTACAGAAAAGCCAATCGCTTCCGTATAATCACCTAACACAAAATTACGCACGGCTTGGTAAGCGAGGCCCCCGGGAACGAGTGGCACAATTCCTGGAACATTGAATATTGTAATCGGCATTTTTTTATATTTTGCAAAAAAGTGACTCAGCACAGCGACGACGAAAGCGCCGGCGAGGGAAGACGCCCCTGTCCCAGAATCCATTTGCATCAAAGTCCAATAAGCCATCCAGCCAAATGTTCCTGTAATACCGCAAGTATTCAGCGCTCTTTTTGGCACGTTTGTAATAATCGCAAACGTCACAGTCGCAACATAACTCAGCACTAATTGAATAATAATAGTCCAAACTAAATCCATTATAGCGCCTCCTTTATAAGAAAAAGCGGAAAACAACCGCGATTCCAATTCCTATTGCACAAGAAGTAAGTAGCGCTTCCGTTCCGCGTGCCATTCCACTAAGTAAATGCCCAGCAATCAAATCTCGAACCGCATTCGTAATCGGTACCCCGGGAACAAGCGGCATCACGCCACCAATAATCATCGTATCTAAATTAATTCCCCAACCAATCGAAATCGTCAAAACAGCTAAAAGCCCAACACTCAATGAAGCTAAAAATTCCGCGAGAAACTTTACCTTCATAAAAATCTGCGTGTAGTAAAAAATGATAAAACCAATCGCACCAATGATACAAGTTGGAATAAAATCAAACCAACCACCGCCAAAAATAACCATCAACGATCCACTAACAAGCGAGGCCGCAATAATTTGCAACCAAATAGGAAAGTAGCGAACATCTTTATCTAAATTAACGAGTTTTGTATGTAATTCTTTTAAGGAAATTCTCTTTTCAGCGAAATCCCTGGAAAATTCATTGACCATAGATACTTTTTCTAAATTAATTGTTCTTGTTGGGATTTGCTGTAATTGTACATTACGCTCACCTTCAAGTGACATAAAAAGCCCAGTTGGCGTCACGAAACTAATCCCTTTTTTATTACTAGCGATGGTGGCGATGCGGTTCATAGTATCTTCCACACGATACATTTCTGCACCACTTTCCATCATTATTTTACCGGCCATCAAACATGTTTCCAGTAAATAATCTGTTGTTTCATTCGACATAACTAAGCACCTCCAACCCTTTAGTACTTCTCAATCGTAACGCAATCAATCCAAAAATTCTAGTAGGAAGGGCGCTTTTTTTGAATTCACGATTGTTTCAATGTAATTTGGGGTAAATATTTGATAGTATGGTAGATATAGATTCGGAAAGGATAAGGATTATTTTGGCAAATATTGAATATGAAATCATAGAAGAAATAGGCGTATTATCCGAAAATGCACGTGGTTGGCGGAAGGAATTAAACAAAGTCAGCTGGAACGGTCGTCCGCCTAAATATGACATCCGCGACTGGTCAGAGGATCATGAAAAAATGGGAAAAGGGATTACACTAACTGATGAAGAGGCAGAAGCACTAAAAAAACTGTTAGATTAAGGGCTGGTGTAAAGAATGAAAATGTATGCGTATGATATTTATGAGCCAATTGGGAGAAAAGATGGGGAGATTTTTCCAGTGATATTCGCACTTCACGGTTTTGGTGGAGACGAACTTGATATGGCGGGCCGATTAGAATTATTAATGGACCGCTTTGTAGTAGTTTCTATGCGTGGTGATGTGGAATATGGACCAACTTATGGATTTTATCATATGGTAACAGAGGGCGATCCAAATGCGCGTGAGGTTGATTATACAAGCTTACGGGTAGCAGAATTTATCGATGAGGTTTGTAATGATTATGTCTCCATTGATAAAAATCAAATCTTCCTTGTTGGATTTGATCAAGGAGCCGTTTTAACAATCTCTATAATGCAAAGTTATGGAGGGCAATATAAAGCTGCTGCGCTACTTAGTGGTCGTTTGCCACATTATTTGGAAGAAAGACCCGCTAATTTAATGTTAAAAGATAAACGTATTTTTATCGGTCATGGCATTGAGGATGCAGTTATTCAAATAGCCGAAGCAGAAGAAATTGCTCAGTTTTTCCAGAAAATGGGTTGTAATGTAGAAAAACATAGTTATTTTGTAGGCCATAATGTTAACGAAGCTGAAGAAGACGACTTATACAGCTGGTTTGAAAGTTTCTTGCCAAACCAAAATCAGCCAGTAAAAAAATAATAACAAAACAGCGACCAAGCAATTGGCCGCTGTTTTTTATTTATCCAAAGTGAGGAAAAGAACTTTTAAATAATTCCCTTCAGGAAAGTTTTTATTTACTGTGAAGTCTGCTGGAAGTGAGTGCGTTTCGACAATTTTATAAGTGCGATCGCTTGTTTGAAAAGCTTCGGCAATTAGTTTTTTAAATGCTTTCATCCCAAATCCGGCGTAGTTTGTAGAAGCAATAATGGTGCCATTTGGAGCAGTAATATCAATGATTTCACGGAGCATAGCTGGGTAATCTTTTGCAGCGCGGAAGGTTACTTTTTTAGTGCGCGCAAAGCTCGGTGGGTCAACAACGACTAAATCAAAAGTTAGTTTTTTCCGTAAAGCATATTTAAAATAGTGAAAAACATCTTCTACGATAATATCCTGAGAATTTGGATCTAGTCCATTTACTTCTAACTGTTCTTTTGTTTTACTAAGTGACCGTCCAGCAACATCCACACTGGTGGTTTTACTAGCACCACCAAATAGAGCTGCTACGGAAAACGCTCCAGTATAAGAAAAAGTGTTTAGGACGTTTTTGGAAACAGCATAATCTTCACTTATTCTTCTCCGTACGTCTCGCTGATCAAGAAAAATTCCAGTCATCCAACCATCATCTAAATAAGTAGCGAAGTTAATGCCATTTTCTTTAATAATCAGCGGGAAAGTAGCTTTTTGACCAGCGACAAAATCATCTTTTGTATCTTCTTGAAAACGTCTTTTTTCGTAAATACCTTTAACTTCTGGAAAAGATAAGAAAATCTCTAAAATCATTTTTTGGAAAGAGTATACGCCGAGGCTATACCACTGAATCACAAGGTAGCCGTCATAAAAGTCAGCAGTGAAGCCGCCAAAGCCATCACCTTCACCGTTGAAAATCCGAAAAGCTGTAGTTGAATCATCTGCAAATAAAAATTGACGCTTTTCGATAGCTGCTGTAATTACAGTTGTTAAAAAGTCCTCATCAAGTTGCTGTTGTTTATCCCAGGTGAAAAGCCAGCCATCGCCTTTATTTTGTTTTCCGTGATACCCACGAGCTATAAATTGACCATTCGTATCTATTAATTCTACTAGATCGCCTTCTTGTAAATCTTTTGGCCATTTTTCGAAACGTTCTTTTAGAATTAAAGGATAGCCTTCTTTATAGCCTTTTGTAAACTTAGGAAATAGTTTTAGTTTTATCGAGTTTTTCATCATGCACCGTCTTTCATTAAGATAAAATTTCCAACAAAAAACCTGTGAAGCGAACTTCCTGCTCCACAGGTTACTTTAAATTATTAATTAATTATACGCGACCGAATCCAACTAGGAATTTACCCCAGCCAGCGCCGTGGATATTATCATACTTAACGCCATTGTCTTGCGCGTTAATCATTTGACCATTACCAACGTAAATACCAACGTGAGAAATTCCGCTACCATAGTCAAAGAATACTAAATCACCAGGTTTTGCTTGTGATTCGGAAATTCTTGTAGTGCTAGCGTATTGTGCGCCAGAAGTACGTGGAAGAGAAATTCCAGATTTAGCGAATACATATTTAGTGAAACCGGAGCAATCGAATGTAGTTGGTCCGTTACCACCCCAAGAGTAAGCTTTTCCAAGATGTTTTTGAGCTTCAGCGATTAAAGCACTTGCGCTCGCATTGTTAGTGGAACCTTGGTTTGTGTTGGTATTCGTGTTTGTATTAGTGTTCGTGTTAGTATTTGTGTTTGTGTTTTTTGATGGTGTGCTTGCATTTGTATTGTTGTTTGTTTTATTTGTGTTAGTAGACGGAGCAGGAGCTGGTTTCGCAGCTTGAGTTGGTGCTTTAGTAGTTGTTTGTTGTTCCGTTGCAGTTTCTTTTTTCTCAGTAGTAGCAGTATTCGCATTTGAATTTTCTTTTACTGCTGGAGCTGTTTGTTTTTCAGCTGCAGGAGCTTGAGTTTTTGTTTCTGCTTTTGGAGCTACTGTTTTAGTTGGTTGTTTAATAGCTAATTTTTGACCTACATAAATAGAAGAAGAAGATAAATTATTCCATGACATAATATCTTGAACAGAAACACCGTACTTCACGGATAATGCCCAAATTGTGTCGCCGCTTTTAACGTTATGTGTAGTAGCGTTTTGGTCTACTACTGGAGCTTCTTTAGTTTCTGCTGCTTTTGGTGCAGGAGCAGTTTGTTGTGTAGTTGGTTGTTTTACTTCTGTTTTTGCTTCTGTAGCAGGTTTAACTTGTTGTGTCGTTTCTTTTTTCACTTCTTGTTTAACAACTGGAGTGCTAGTTGCTTTGTCTGTTAAGTATTTACCGTTAACGTAACCAGTTTTTCCATCATTGTAAGTAATTTTGTGCCAACCATTTGATTCTGTTGTTTCAACAGTTACTTTAGTTCCACCTTTAATGGAAGTAAGAATGCTGTGGTCAACTCCAGCGCCAGAACGTACATTAAGCCAAGTTGCGCTAACAGATTTCTCTGCTTTTTCTTCAGTAGCAACCTCGTTTACTTGTAGTTTTTGACCTGGTACGATTTTATCAGTGGTTAAATTGTTTGCTTTTTTAATGGCGTCAACAGTAGTCCCTTTGCTCTGAGCGATACCCCAAAGTGTATCTCCAGCTTCAACTACTACTGTGCTTGCGGATGCGATAGTTGGTGCAGCAAATGCTGTAACCGCAATCCCAGCTGTAGCCGCGATAGTTGCTTTTTTCATATTCATAAAACTCCTCTCTTTTTTTCAGAAAATCTCAGTACGCAATTAGTAATTGAGAATTAATTTTATAGTGATTAATACTTAGTTTACCCAGTTTTTACGCAAAAAACAAATGGATAAAAGCTGTTATAAGAAGAGATAACGGACTATACCAACTATTTGTAATGAAACTGTAACAATTAAAAAGCGAACGTGCATTCTTAGGGCTTGAGATGTACTGCTGGGGAGTCCTTTAAGGTGTAAGTAAGATGTGAACAAAAAGCAATAACTTTCGCTATGGGAAACCTATTGCTTGTTGTTAATAGAAAAATTTAATACATTTGTAATATTATTCTCATCAGTTTTTCCTTTTTTCTAAACCTGAAATAAATTGCCAGATGACTTTGTGTTATTCTATAATAGAAGGTATGGAGGATATTATATAATGAGACAGAATTATGATGATCGCAAAATTGTGAAACAGTATCGAGAAATAGCCCGTCAAATCGTTAGAAAAGAGGGCTTATATAAAAATATGGACCAAGATGAACTTCGCGAACAAACGAATTTTTGGCGCGAAAAATTCAAGACAAAACCAATGACTGAACGAGATAAGATTAATATTTTTGCATTAGCAAGAGAAGCGGCAAGTAGAATTATTGGTTTGGATGCCGTGGTCGTTCAATTAATTGGTGCGCTTGTTCTTGGTGATGGCAAAGTGGCAGAAATGAAAACCGGTGAAGGTAAAACATTGATGTCTTTATTTGTGATGTTTATCGAAGTGATGCGTGGCAACCGTGTTCACCTTGTTACTGCGAATGAATATTTAGCAAGACGGGACCGGGAAGAAATCGGACAAGTGTTAGAATATCTAGGTATTTCAGTTGCTTTAAACGAATCTGGTTTGGATAAAGATCAGAAAAAAGCGATTTATACAGCAGATGTCATTTATGGAACAGCTTCTGAATTTGGTTTTGATTATTTACGTGATAATATGGTCCGTCAAAAAGAAGATAAGGTACAAAGTGGACTTGATTTTGTTTTAATCGATGAGGCAGATTCCATTTTAATAGATGAAGCAAGGACTCCTTTACTTATTTCTGATCGTAAAGAAGAAGATTTATCGCTTTATCAAACGGCAAATGAACTCGTGCAAACGATGATGAAAGATGATTATGAAATAGAAGAACATAAGCGTTTTGTCTGGTTGAATGATGCGGGAATTGAAAGAGCTCAAAAGTTTTGGGGTGTTGAATCACTTTATTCCGCGGAAGCACAGGTGGAACTTCGAATTACAATGCTTCTAATGCGTGCTCATTTTTTGATGCATAAAGACAAAGACTATGTCGTTCTTGATGGGGAAGTTTTAATTATCGACCCGCATACTGGTCGCGCGCTTCCAGGTCGTCGCTTTAATGATGGACTTCACCAAGCTATTGAAGCAAAAGAAGGCGTGGAAGTAAAAGAAGAATCGCGCACGCTTGCGACAATTACAATTCAAAACTATTTCCGGATGTATAAGAGACTCTCTGGTATGACAGGTACGGCGAAAACCGAAGAAGAAGAATTTCGGCAAATTTACAATATGGATGTTGTCGTTATACCAACAAATTTACGCGTCAATCGTGAAGATATGCCCGATGACATTTTTTATACGAAAAAGGAAAAAGGAAGAGCGATTGTTTATGAAGTTTCTTGGCGTTATGAAAAAGGTCAGCCAACACTAATCGGAACTTCTTCTATTAAAAGTAACGAGTGGATTAGTAGTCTGCTTGATGCTGCAGGAATTCCTCACCAAGTTTTAAATGCTAAAAACCACGCCCAAGAAGCGGAAATTATTGCCAAAGCCGGGAAACGTGGCATGGTAACTTTAGCAACGAATATGGCTGGACGAGGAACGGATATAAAGTTAGATCCGGATGTTCATAAACTCGGTGGATTAGCAGTAATCGGGACAGAACGCCACGAGAGTCGTCGTATTGATTTACAGTTAATGGGGCGTTCAGGTAGACGTGGTGACCCCGGTTTTAGTAAGTTTATGATTTCATTAGAAGATGATTTATTAGAGCAGTTTGAAAGTAAGAGTTGGGAAAAACTGTCTACGAAACTTAAGCGTAAAGCACCTCGTGATGGAAAACCTGTTAACTCGCGTAAAATTCACTCTGTCATTGTAGATGCTCAAAAACGTTTAGAAGGTGCAAATTACGATATTCGGAAAGATTTGCTTTCTTACGATGAAGTAATCGATTTACAACGGAAAATGGTTTATAAAGAGCGCGATCAACTGTTAGAACGAAATAAACTAGGTGTTTCTTCTGAAAAAATTCTTCGAGAAGTCGCGGAATATTCATTTATTCATCCACTTGAACTTGAGGAAGAAGAGCTGGAGAAATACTATAGTCGTCAAAAAGAATTACTTGGTGGCACTAAATTCCCAATTTCCTTCGATCAAGTGACATTAATGGACCCAGTTGAGGTTGTGGAAGAAATAGTTGCTTGGCATAAGAAAGAACGTAATAAATTCCCAGTTGAAACAATTACTGCAATTGAAAAAGAAGTGTATTTAAACTTGATGGACCAAATGTGGGTAATGCATCTTGACGCTATGGTTCAATTACGGGAAGGAATTCATTTACGCGCATATGGACAGCAAGATCCGCTCGTTATGTATCAAAAAGAAGGTGCTCAATTATTTGAGAAATTCCAAGCTGACTATCATTTCTATTTTGCACATGCTTTACTTGAATTAGATCCAGATGGATTGATTCAAGGATAAATTACAACTTACGCCTGATTTTTTTCAAATTTATGGGTAATTTAGTGAGAACGAGGGTATTAACCTATATAATAGTAACAAACAAAAATAAATTTAGACAAAAGAAGGTGGAAAAGTGAAGGGGACATTAACAAAATTCAAACAGTTTTTTATTGAGAACAAGTTTGTACTAGGACTATTAATTTTCTTGCTAGTAGCGCTTGATATTTATGTATTAACAAAGATTGCCTTTATTTTTGATCCACTAATGGTAATTCTTAAAACCGTTGCTGCGCCAATTATTTTAGCGGGAATTTCCTATTACTTATTTAACCCAATAATTGACTGGCTTGAGAAAAAAAAGTGGAAGCGAGGCTGGGCAATTGCCTTGTTATACTTAGTAATTATCGGTTTAATCATTCTATTATTTAGTTTTGTTATTCCAGCAGTGAAAGATCAAATTGTTAGCTTATTTAAATCTTTCCCAGGTTATTGGGATCAAATCACCCAAAAATTTGACGAATTTAGTCGTTCGAGCTTGTTTGATCAAATAAAAGATAAATTAAGCACTAATATGAGCGATATTATGAAAACTCTTTCGACTAAAGGAACTTCCGTTATTAATAGCGCGATTACAAGTATTGGAAGTATTGTTGGAACGGTTACCGAAGTAGTATTAGCAATTGTAACTACACCGCTTGTATTATTTTACTTATTAAAAGATGGGAAAAAATTACCAGATTTCCTATTAAAAATGTTGCCTGTAAATGGTCGTGCGCATACTCGCCAAGTACTTGGTGAAGCAAACCACCAAATTAGTTCTTATATTCGTGGACAAATTATTGTTAGTTTATGTATTGGTATTCTGTTATTTATCGGTTATTTAATTATTGGCTTACCATATGCATTAACGCTTGCGATCATTGCCGCATGTACTAGCATTGTTCCATATTTAGGACCAGCAATCGCAATTACACCAGCTATTATTATCGCAATTGTAACTTCTCCTTGGTTATTAATTAAATTAATTATTGTATGGTGTGTTGTTCAATTATTAGAAGGTAAATTTATTTCGCCTCAAGTAATGGGTAAAACATTAAAAGTACACCCTATTACAATTTTATTCGTTATTTTAGTAGCCGGAAATCTTTTCGGTATACTCGGAGTTATCTTTGCAGTACCAGGTTATGCTGTGCTTAAAGTAGTTGTAACACATGTATTTATTTGGTTCAAACGAGTTTCAGGGCTTTACGGAGAACAACCTGAGAGTGAGTATGTTGTAACGCCTCCTGAAGAAAAAGAATAAAACTAACAAGAGTTCTATTAGTTAGAAAGGTATTTTCTAGCTTAATAGGGCTCTTTTTTTGATGATTAAAAGTGTTCACAGAAAAGACATAATTTTTTTCTTTACAAGATGAGTCCGGTAATAGAGCGGTTTTTATGTAAAGTTTTTAACGTTTACTAAAAAGAATGTGATAAAATTTATTATTTTTCATAAGTTGTACATATTTTTGAAGCTCTTTTCGTCATAATATAAAGATAACGCATGACGAAAGGAGAAACAAAATGATTTTCAAAAAAACATTAATTGTAGGATTAATTGGCATAACTTCAGTCACACTTTTTGCACCGTCTGCTTTTGCAGTATCTTCAGAAGGGGATTCAAAAGCATCAATTAAATTTAAAGCAGGAACTGGGGTAGTTAATCCGGTTGACCCAGAAGATCCAACGAAACCGATAGATCCATTAGACCCAAGTAATCCGACTGATCCGGGAACTGGAAATACTGGTTCGCTAACAATGGATTATGTATCTTCTGTGAATTTCGGGGAACATGAAGTATCCACTACGGAACAAAGCTATTCTTCCACTTCAAGAAAACCGTTTATTCAAGTATCTGACCGCCGCGGAACAGGTGCTGGTTGGAAGGTTACTGCAACAGCAACTGCCTTTAAAGACGAGGATGGAGCAGCTTCACTATCAGGAGCTAAACTATCATTTAAAAACGGAGAAACAGTTTCTTCAAGTACAACGGCAACAACGCCAACTGCTGTTCAAACAGTAGAACTACCGGCCGACGGAACTTCAATTGTAAATGTTGTTTCGGCAAAAGAATCTGAAGGTATGGGGACTTGGGTTAATCGTTGGTTTGGCGCGACACCTAATGATGCAGCTAGCTTAAATGACAATGTTAAGTTAACGATACCAGCAGGAAGTGCAACTCTAGGAGACCATGAAGCAACAATTACATGGACACTATCTGACGCACCAGGTGTTTAAAAAATTTGCGTTTAGAATTTCATTTCTAGACGCAAAATTTTTATTAAAGACGATGAAAGGAAGGTTTAATTGAAAAAAAGTTTTCTTAGCATATTATTCCTTGTTCCATTATTAGTGACGTTCGGCAATTTTACAGAAGCAAAAGCAGCGGAGGGAGATGTCGGCTATTCCGTTCAAGCTAATATTCCCGCCAATCAAATAGACAAAAAACAAACCTACTTTGACTTGAAAATGAAACCAAACCAAAAGCAAACAGTAGAAATAGATGTAATGAATAGTTCAAATGAAGAAATTCAAGTAGAAGCATCCATCAATTACGCGTCAACCAACCAAACTGGTGTGATTGATTACACGAAAAACGACCTTTCTAAAAAAGACAAAAGCCTGAAGTACCCATTACCCGCATTAGCTACAATACCAGACGACCAAAAACTTCTAACGATACCTGTAAATGGCAAAAAAACCGTTCAAGTTACGATTGAAATGCCAGACGAATCAATCGATGGAGTTGTTTTGGGCGCAGTACAGTTCAAAAAGAAAAATCAAACGGAGACCAAAAAAACAAAAGGTGTCTCACTTAAAAATGAATATTCCTATATTGTTGGTATGCAGTTATCTGAAACCGACAAACAAGTCAAACCACATATGAATTTATTAAGTATTAAACCAACTCTTATCAATTATCACACAGCGATAGTTGCCAAATTACAAAACGACCAACCAGTTATTATCAAAAACCTAAGCATTGATGCAAAAGTGTATCAAGATGGCTCGAATAAAATGCTATATCAAACTAAAAAGGCAGATATGACGATGGCACCAAATTCCAATTTTGACTTCGGGATTGATTGGGAGAATAAACCGTTAAAAGAAGGTAAATACAGATTAAAAATGACTGCTACAAATGGCGTAGAAACTTGGAATTGGGATGAAACATTTACGATTGGTAAAAAAGATCAAGATTTAAATAAAGAAGCAGTGAATTTGAAACAAACGAGCCAGTGGTTGTATGTTGCGCTTGCTGCCGGTGTTTTACTTATAGTATTAATTATTATTTTAGTAATTAGAAAACGAAAAAATAACCAAGAAAAATAAAGAAAGGAGCTGGCACATTGGCTTTCAAAAAATTAATGATTGTATTGACCATAGCGGCTCTTTTTCTAAGTTGTAACCTAATAGTAGATGCTGAAACGGGTAGTGACAATTTAGCAGCAAATGAAGCGGTAGTCACTAATTTCGCGGAACTGAAAGCTGCCATTTCAGAAGATAACGGGATTGATACTGTTTATTTAGGAGCAGATGTTGAATTATCTGGAGGTATTATCATCCCAGCTTCGAAAAAAACTTTTACTTTATCAGGAAAAAATCCAGCAACTGGTGAAATTCACACGTTAACAGAAACGATGGCATCATCTGGGGCGCAGAGCAGTGTCATCACAGTTAACACAAATACAGGCACAAAAGAAACCACGTTAAAAGATATCAATGTGATTGGGAAAAACTACTATGGAACTATTTCGGTTTACGGGGCTGCAAAAGACGTCGTTCAAAACTATGAAAATGTTCATTATCAAGGTCCGCAAATGATTTATAATCTAAATGGAATAGCTAATTTCAAAGGGACAAATGATATAACGATTGCCTCCGTTGTAAGCGGATCAGCAGCAGTAAATGAAGTTGCGGAAATTAAAGGAGTAAACGTTTCTGGAAAACTAAATATTAATCACGCAAGCGGAAATGCGAATAGTGCGTTTTGGTTTGGTGGTGGAACAGCTGATGTCAATACTTTTACAGTTGAAGAAAATGCAGATGTAACCGTGCTTTCTAACGGGACAGGGATGTTTTATCGCTCAGGCACAAAACCAATTGATATTGATGTAAAAAAGAATGCGAAATTAAATATTACCTCTAACAATAATATTTTTCGAGATACACCAGGTGGGGCACTTAATATTGCTGAGGGCGCCGATGTGACAATGACAAAAACGGCTGGCTCTAATCCACTTCTTTGGTCAGCGGATAATATTACCGTCAGTCCAAATGCTCGCTTAATCTTAAATAAAACAGGCGGAACTGGCTATATTATCCAATTTTATAATGCAACCGCGAAATTAGATATTCAGGATCCTCTAAGCTTTTTGGTTGCGACGAATAGTAATACGCCGATGTTTTACTGGCCTTATGCAAATACATTTAATTTAGACGCACAATTGGTAAATTACTGGAATACAGCTGGAGCAATTGATCGGACAGACCAACCAGCACAAATTTTTAATTTACCGAGTGGGGAAAATGTTACTGGGAGTCTAACTTATTCAGGAACAACAACAAAAATTCTGTCTACTAATGCTGGAATGACGCCAACTAATTTCAATCAAAATACGGCGCGTATGATTGCGATGGGGCGCCTTGAAGGAACGATAAATCCAGTGACGGATGGAGAAAGTGAAGTCACCGGAACAGCGACACCAAATGCATTTGTTAATATTGCGTATACAGAAAATGGTGAAAACAAGCTATTATCAGGACAAGCAGATGACACGGGCAATTATCGAATTGCTATCCCGAATGGCTTTATTAAACCTTACACTGATCTAGTAACAACAATTACACAAGACCAAAAGCGAATTACATTAGATCCAGTAACTGTAAAAGATGTGACTCCTCCAAGCGGAGATGCTGTTCCGCAAGTATTAAACATAGGGGATTCGCTCCCAGATGCACGCCATTTAGTTACGAACATTACTGATCACTCAGATGGTACGACAGGTGAAGGTGTTACTATTACCATACTAAATGAACCAGATACGAATGTTTTTGGACCAACAGAAGCCATTGTTAGATTAGAAGACAAGGCGAATAATTACGCTGATATTCATGTGCCAGTTTTTATTAAAGATGATTTGACAGAAATTCAAGATGAGCAAGCATTACGAGCAAAAGATTTTTCCGTAAATGTAAAAGACCTTATTAATCTTAATGATGAAGAAGTGAAACAATTCATTTTAGATAAATCGGAAGCAAAAGCATTCAATATCGTAACCGGTAAAGATTTAACGCCAGATGTGAAAGTAACAAGCACAAATCTAAAAAAAGAAACCGGAACCTACACAGCCACCATCCAAATTGGAACTTTGACTAAAGAAATTACCATTCAAGTAACTGGTGAGCTGAAATTCAACCATGTGCCAGCAACTATGTCTTTTGAATCAATCGAACTTAATAATCAAAAAAGTATCGCGAAACGAAACACGGATTTTGATTTATCTGTACTTGATTCACGAGGAGCAGGTAGCAAGTTCAGCGTGACAGCATCAGTGAAATCACCGCTAACTTCAACAACGAATCCAGCACACACGTTACCAAATGGGCTTATTTTCGTTGATAACAATGGTGAGAAAAAGCCGCTTTCAGAAGAACCGATTACTATTTACCAGTCCAATGCGACGGATGACATGATTGTTCCCATTACGTGGGCAGAAAATCAAGGCATCCTTGTAGAAGCAGACGCGGCGCACGCTTATACGGATGAGGACTACGAGACAACAATTGAATGGACATTGACGGATGCTCCGTAGAAAACCTGTTAATTAAAGTTAATAGGTTTTTTGCGTTATAAGTCCTTTGTTTTTCTATATCTAGTCGTTTCTCGTATAATGACGATAAGTAATATGCGAAAGGTGGGAGCAAATGACTTCAGTAATGTGGTTTCGTAGAGATCTTCGAGTAAATGATAATAAAGCTCTTTATCATGCCTGTAAAGAAGAAGATTTAATTTTGTTATTTCAAGTAAATCCAGAACAATTTATCAAAGGAAGCCCTAGTCACCAAGCATTTTTCGCGAGTGTAGCCCATTTTCAACAAGAACTAAATAAAAACACCCATTTGCAAATCATGTTTGGCGAGCCAATCGAGCTCCTAAAACAATTAAAAGAAAAAATACCAACTTGGGATAAAGTTTTCTTCAACCGCGATGAAACAGGCTACGGAGCGAGTCGAGACGAGGCTGCCCGAGCATTCTTTGCTGATAAGGAAATCACAGTTCACAGCTATCACGATAGTTACCTTCATTCAGCTGAAGAAGTGAAAAAATCCGCCACAGAATACTACAAAATCTTCACTCCTTACTACAAAAAATGGCGCGAAGAAATAAAAGAAATGCCTTTAAAAGTCACTTTAAAACTAGAAAAAATTAGGAAAGAAAGCTTATTTCCAAATTATGAGGAACAGTTTAGAGAACTGATTCAAGATTTACCAGCCTTTGATTCCGGTGAAAAAGCAGCGAATACGAGACTTGCAAACTTTGTAAAAGAAGATTTAGCAGACTATGACAAAGCAAGAGACGTCCCAGCGCTTGATAAAACAAGTCATTTATCACGCTATTTGCGAACAGGAGAGATTTCGATTCGTACGGTTTGGCAGGCGCTTCAAAAAGAAGAAGCTACAGAAGGACGTGCAACATTCGAAAAAGAACTTTGTTGGCGCGACTTTTATAATATGATTTATGTTTCTTTTCCAAAGCAAAAAAACGAGCCTATTCAAGAAAATTATCGTTTTATTGAATGGGAAAATAATCGCGAATTTTTCAAGAAGTGGCAAGACGGGCAAACTGGTTTTCCGCTTGTCGATGCTGCGATGCGCCAATTAAAAGAGACGGGCTGGATGCATAATCGCCTAAGAATGATTACGGCTTCCTTTTTAACGAAGGATTTACTAATTGATTGGCGTTTTGGCGAAAAATATTTTCAACAAATGCTAATTGATTACGACCCAGCGAGTAATATTGGCGGTTGGCAGTGGGCGGCTTCGACTGGAACAGATGCAGTACCGTATTTTAGAATTTTTAATCCAACAACCCAATCGGAAAAATTTGATCCAGATGGTACATTTATTCGGAAATATGTAAAGGAATTACGGGACTTGCCGGATAAATTCATTCATCAACCAGAAAAAATGTCTGAAACAGAGCAAAAAGAGCATGGTTTGATTTTAGGAAAAGATTATCCGCTTCCGATAATCGACCATAAAGAGCGACGAAAATTAGCGATTGCGCGATATGAGTTTAGCAAGGAGCATTCTAGGGGAAATATATAGATAATGAATCAATCATTGCGTTAAATGATTGATTTTTTTATGGCAGAAAGTAAGAAGAGTGAGTCTTGAGCAATCTTTTAGGAGTAAGAACCTAGGTATGTTAAAATTCACTTATCAAGTGATAAGGGGGAGTCGAAATGGCGCAATTTTTAAAGCTATTTGTAACAAGTGCTGTAGTTTTCTTAGTTTTTGATCTTTTTTGGTTGCTCGTAGCTTCTAAGAAAATGTATCAGCAGTTTATCGGGGATTTAATGGGGGATGTAAGGCTTGCTCCAGCAGTAATTTTTTACTTTATTTATGTAGTTGGGGTTACTTTTTTCGTATTAGTGCCTGGAACGGAGAAAGGTAGCTTAGGTTATACGATTTTAGCCGGAGCATTATTTGGTTTAGTTTGTTACGCTACGTATGATTTGACGAACTTAGCAACATTAAAAGATTGGCCGATTACGATGACCATTATTGATCTCGTTTGGGGAACGGCTGTGACGACTGTGACTTCCGTAATTGTCTACTTTATTAATCTGCATTTCTTCTCAGGAGGAGGTTCGCTTTGAAGGAGTCGGAGAGCAGGCTTCTATTACAAAGCATGTTGAACGGGGCAGCTGAAGTAATTAGTAAAAAAGATGAGCTAAATCGAATTAACATTTTTCCCGTAGCAGATGGTGATACAGGAAGTAATTTAGCATCTTTAATGCAAGCGATTATTGATAATGTTTCGCCACGAGAATATTCCACGAAAGAACTACTTGAAGAAGTGGCCAGCGCAGCACTGATAGGAGCACGTGGCAATTCTGGAATGATTTTTGCCCAATATTTAAATGCGGTTGCGGAAAGCTATCATCATTTGGAATCTACCTTTGATGGACTAGTCGAGGCGTTTCAAAAAGCAGTTCATAAAGCCTATGAAGCGTTATTAGATCCAAAAGAAGGTACTATTTTATCGGTGATGAAGGCTTGGTCTGAGGCGCTTGCTGGGACATATGAGCAAGAACGTTCTTTTCAACAATCGCTCTTAAATGCGCAAAGAGTTGCGGAACAAGCGTTAATTAATACAGAATTTCAAATGACTATTTTACGAAAGAATCGGTTAGTCGATTCGGGGGCGAAAGGTTTTTATTACTTCATTGCCGGGCTGACCAAAGCTTATTGCGGGGGAACAGTTTCTACGCCAAATAGTTATGTGGAGCAGGAAACTCGGCAAGAACACACTCATTTTGAGACAAGTGAACCGATTTATCGATATTGTTCTGAATTTATTATTAAAGAAGCGACCATCTCCCATCAAACATTGCGAGAAGTCCTTGCGCCAAAAGGAGATTCCTTAGTGATTGCAGGGAATGAAAAACAAATTAAAATACACATTCATACAAATGAACCACAAGAAATATTAAGTTTACTATCAGAATTTGGAAAAATGACTTATCAAAAAGTAGACGATATGCGGTTTCAATATGAGGTAACGAAAAATCCACGAGCAAACATCGCGATTGTAACTGATTCGATTGCTGATTTACCCGAAGATTTCTTATTAGAACATCAAGTGCACGTTTTACCGATGAATATTTTAGCCGGGGAGGAAAATTTTCTCGATAAATTAACAGTTGGACCAACTTTGATACAACAAAAACTAACGCAGCAACATAAAATGAGCACGGCGCAACCTACCATTCGAACAGTCGACGCATTATTATCGTTCTTAGAAAATAAGTATCAACATGTACTGGTTATTGCAGTTTCAGCTAAATTAAGCGGGACGTATCAACTAATCAAGCAACGAATTAAAGCGCGCGATTTGTCGCCGGAATGGATTCGCGTTATTGATTCCAAATTGAATTCCGTTGCTCAAGGGCTTTTAGTGAAACAAGCAGTGGAGTTAGTGGAAATTGGAAAGCCTTTTGATGAAGTTACTCAGAAAATAGAACAGTTAATCGCTCAGACATTCATTTATGTTGCAGTGGCTGATTTGGCACCAATGGTTGAGTCTGGTCGGATACCGCGGATTTTAGGTAAGTTGGCACAGAAACTTTCATTATATCCGATTGTCAGTCTGGACAGAAATGGCGAAGGGAAATTGATAGGCGTGTCATTTAGTCAAAAACAAAGTATGAAAAAAATCATTAAAAAAGTTGCAAAATTACAACTGAAAGAACTTGCTATTACGCATGTTTCTTCAGAACATGACGCGAAACTTTGGCAGAAAGAACTTGAGGCGAAAATAGGAGGAAGTAGCTATTTAGTGGATAGTTCAGCTGCAATTGCCATCAGTGCCGGACTTTCTAGTGTCGCGGTCGCAGGGATTAAAAAGGAGGAAACAATATGATGTATTGGATAGTAGCACTCGCTTTACTTATCTATTTTGTACTTTGGTTTATCATTTCAAAAATAAAAGGTAAATATTCGCTGGTAGATATTGCTTGGGGCGGGGGATTTGTTGTTGTTGCTTGGACCGGATTTTTAACTACTTTTAGTGTAACGATGCAAAGTTTGACGATTCTTATTTTAGTTACTTTATGGGGCGTACGTTTATTTTGGCATTTAGCACGTAGAAATTGGAATAAGCCAGAAGATTATCGCTACGTTAATATGCGCAAACGCTGGGGAACGACATTGGTTAATTTAAAAGCCTTTTTAAATGTTTTCGTTTTGCAAGGTGTTCTCTTATTTATTATTGCTTTACCAATCACGCATACTTTTGCTAATGAATCAGCGGAATTTACTTGGTGGCAAATCGCAGGAATTGTAATATGGATTATCGGTTTTGTGTTTGAAGTTGGTGGCGACCTCCAGTTAGAAAACTTTAAAAAGAACCCAGCTAATAAAGGAAAACTACTAACGACAGGTTTTTGGTCTGTTACAAGGCATCCTAATTATTTCGGCGAAGCTCTTAGTTGGTGGGGTGTATTTTTAGTCGCTTTTACACAAATAACAGATCTTTGGCTGATTACTAGTCCTATTGTTATCACCTTATTATTACTATTTGTGTCCGGCGTCCCACTACTTGAAAAAAAATACCAAGACCGCGAAGACTTTCAAGCTTATGCCAAAAAAACCTCTAAATTCTTCCCTTTTATTGGTAAAAAAGGTCTGTAAAAGTACTGATTTAAGTAGGAAGGTGCTATTAATTGCTATTTGCCGACTAGTGCGAGTAGAATAAGAGTTGGGTATGAAATAACATGCCTAAATACAATACTTATGAGGCGAGAGGGGTACAACAGATGAAAAAAGAAAAAACAGTGTTAATTATGAATTTCGATGAAGAAAGTATTTCTTATCAAGCTTTCTCTGAAATGAAAAGATTGCACCAAGAGCGCAAAATCATTGGTTATCAAATGGCAGTTGTAAAACATGAGCCAGGAAATAAACTTGTTGCACAAGATTTTCTTGATTTTACTGGTGCCGATAAAAACATGAAAGATAGCCTTATTGGTATGCTAATTGGTATTTTAGGTGGACCATTTGGTATTTTGATAGGTTGGATGGTCGGAGCTATCGTTGGTTCCATGCAAGATGCTGGCGAAGTGAAAAATGCTCTATCCGTATTTGAAAGAACGTTAAAAACAATTCCAGAAGGTTCGACAGGTGTTATCTTAATTGCGACAGAGCAAGAATTAGCTAATGTAAACGATGTAGTAATGGATGAGTTACATGGTCGTGTACAACGCATGGATGAAGCAATTGTGGCCGAAGAAATTAAAAGCGCTCAAGAAACAGAAGGAAAAGCAAAAGATTCTGCTAAAAAACATTGGTTTGGAAAATAAATCAGCTAACCGAGGACAGAGAAATCTGTTCTCTTTTTTTGTTTTAATAAGGATAAAATGGGGAAATAAACAACATAAAACAGTCAGATAGAAACTTTTTTCAAGATGGTAACGCTTAACTCATTTTTATTTTCTGAAAACTATTTGCATCAAATTAAAAACATGCTACAATAAACAAGTTGTGAATTTCACAAGAAAATTTTTTGTTTGGAGATGAAATAATTTGGATGTTGAAAGTAGTCCATTAATGCAGAAAATTGATTATAGTACGCGCAAAAAAATTGATTTAGTAAATAATAGTATTCTTCGTTATATCGTGCGCGCGATGTTAGCATGTTTATTCTTAACACTAGGGACTGCGGTCGCTGTAATGATTGGTGATAAAGTCGATCATTTTGCACCTGGACTTGGTAAAATCACCTATGCATTTATGTTTAGTTGGTCGCTCGTTATGATTATTTATATGAATGCTGAGCTGGGTACTTCTAACATGATGTATATGACAACAGGTGTTTATCAAAAAATTGTTAAACCTGGAAAAGCATTACAAATTTTGATTTTATGTATTGTTTGTAATTTATTGGGTGGAATTCTTGCAGGGTACTTAGTTTCTCTGACATCTGTTTTCCATAATTTACCTGCTGACCACTTCTTATTTACTGCCGTTAGCGGTAAACTTGAAAAAGCGCCATTACAAATTTTTGTAGAAGGTATTTTCGCCAATATTGTTGTAAATACGGCCGTGCTTTGTACACTTCGAATGAAAGATGATGCTGGTAAAGTCATTGCGATGATTTTCATTATTTTCATCTTTGCATTCTTAGGATTCGAGCACGTTATCGCCAACTTCTCATCATTCTCATTAGCATTTTTCGCTTCTGGTGGAACACTTGCTGCAATGACAGCGGGCAATGTGACCGTCAATTTAGTCCTTGCTTTACTTGGGAATTTTGTAGGTGGTGGCCTTGTTATCGGACTAGGCTATGCGTGGCTTAACCGAACGAAATCAATTTATAAAGACTAATAAAAAAGTTACCTCAGAAATTTTCCGAGGTAACTTTTTTTATATGCTTTTAACAGGTAAATTATTTAAAAATGACCGAATGAGCGGCTCGAACTTCGGTACTTCCTTTTCAACTAGAAAAGCATCATGACCGTATTCAGAGGCCACTTCATGATAAGTAACCGGCACATCCCATTCTTTTAAAAGTTCATAACCGCGGCGCAAATCGTGAATTCGGAAAAGTTGATCGGTCGTAATGCCAATCAGCAAATACGGAATTTTAATTTTTGAAAAAGCGGGTAAATCATCTTTTGCGGGAGCCGTAACGTCAAATAAATCAATCGCCTTTGTTAAATATAGATAACTATTCGCGTCAAACCGCTCGACAAAAGTATCCCCTTGATATTGTAAATACGATTCAATTTGAAAATGCTCTTTTGAGAAAGCGGCAGGCGAAGACTCGGCGACAGTGAAACGTTCAAACCGCTTGGAGAAAAGTTCGCTCGTCCGGTAAGTCATCATTCCAACCATTCTCGCAGTAGCAAGCCCGCCCTCAGGTTGACCAATATAGTTGCCGCCATTAAAGTCGGGATCATTCAAAATCGCCATCCGCATAATTAAGTTATAACCAATCGCATCAGGTCCGGCAGCAAGTGGGGAGGCGATGTTGATAATGCTATCTGTTATATCGGCATAATCAATCGCCCATTCTGTGGCTTGCATTCCACCCATCGATCCCCCAATCACCGAAACAATCCTTGTAACCCCAAGTTGTTCCAAAAGTTCACGCTGCACTTTAATAATATCTTTAATTGAAAATCCGGGAAATTGTAACCGGAAAGGCTCGCCTGTTTTTGGATTAATAGAGGAGGGGCCAGTCGTTCCACTACAACCACCAAATACATTCGTACAAACAAGAAAATATTTGTCTGTATCAATCGTTTTCCCCGGACCAATATAATCATCCCACCAACCAGGGGCGTCATCTTCAAAATGTTTCGCCGCATGAGCTGTCCCAGTGAGCGCATGTTCTAACAAAATACAATTATCGCGTGAGGCAGAAAGTGTCCCATACGTTTCATAGCCAACTAAAACTGGACTTAATGTTTCCCCGTTTTCAAGTAGAAGAGGACTTTTTTGAAATAGTTCTTTTTGTTGTAAGGTCACTTCTCTTCACTTCCTCCTAAATTTGCTCTAGTGCTTTCGTTAAATCTTGAATAATATCATCCGCATTTTCGATTCCGATAGAAAGACGGATGGATTCTGGTTTAACGCCAGCTGTTAATTGTTGTTCTTCGCTTAGTTGTTGATGAGTCGTTGATGCTGGGTGGATTATAAGCGATTTTGCGTCGCCAACGTTGGCTAGATGCGAGAATAACTCCACAGATTCGATAACCTTTTTCCCAGCCGCGTAACCACCTTTAACGCCAAAAGTGAAAATGGAACCAGGTCCTTTTGGTAAATATTTTTGGGCTAAATCGTGGTATTTGTTGTCTTTTAAGCCAGGATAATTAACCCAAGCAACTTTTGGATGATCATTTAGGAAATTCGCTACTTGTTTCGCATTTTTCACGTGTTGTTCAAGTCGTAAAGATAATGTTTCTAGCCCTAAAATGAGTAAGAAGGCGTTGAACGGGGAAAGTGCGGCACCAGTGTCACGAAGGAGCGAGACACGGAGCTTGGTAATATAGGCCGCCGCACCAACATCATTCGTATAAGATAGCCCATTATAACTATCATCAGGTACAACGAGTTTTGGAAACTTCCCATTTGCCCAGTTAAATTTACCAGAGTCAATAACAGCGCCACCAATTGCAACCCCGTGACCACCGATAAATTTGGTTGCCGAGTAAACGACAATATCTGCACCAAAATCAAATGGGCGATTTAAATAAGCGGTCGCAAAAGTATTATCAACAATTAGCGGGACATCAGATGCGTGCGCTATCTCAGCTACTTTTTCAATATCAATAATATTAATATCAGGATTACCAATCGTTTCAATGAATACGGCTTTCGTATTTTCTTTCATTGCTTTTTCAAAATTTTCAGGTTCGTTAGGGTCGACAAAAGTAACATCAATGCCAAACGTTTTAAATGTATGTGAAAAAAGAGTGTGTGTTCCACCATAAAGTGTTGCGGCTGCGACGATATGATCGCCGGAACCAGCAATATTTAAAATCGAGTAAGTAATAGCAGCCATGCCTGAAGCCGTTGCAACCGCACCAATGCCACCTTCAAGTAAAGTTAATCGTTCTTCTAAAACAGCTGTAGTCGGATTCATAATTCGTGTATAAATATTTCCAGTTTCTTGTAAACCAAATAAGGCTGCGGCATGTTCCGGGCTATCAAATGTATACGATGTTGTTTGATAAATTGGTACGGCTCTAGAATGCGTATCTCCGTCCGGTGTATGTCCGCCGTGTACTTGAATTGTTTCGAATTTATACTCATTACTCATAAAATCCACTCCTCTTTAATATGTATTTATCAGTAATTTCCATCAAAAAACCTCCCTAGCAGTATATAAGCCGCCAGAGAGGATAGAGTTTCCTAAACTTGGATTTCCGACTTATCTTTCAGAATATACTGCTGGAATTAGCACCGTGAAAATAAATTCCGGTTGCTAAGGCTTCAAAGGGCCAGTCCCTCCACCTTTCGTGATAAGAAAATACTATTAAATTAAGTTATATATTACGCTGGATGAAACAAATTGTCAACTAAGTATTTAAAAAGTCCAAAAATAGCACTTGTGTGTGGAATTTTTGTGACAAAGCTGTTTTTTAGACTAATATTTCACTTTAAAAAGGTTTTAAAATCCATTTTTTAGGCTATTATAGTTAAGACTAATTATATTTCATTAAAAGTGGGGTTAGATTAGCACAAATAAAGGGGAGTTGAAATAAAAATGAAGACATTTACACGTATTCTTGTTTTATTAGCAGGGATTGCGATGATTGTACTTGGAATTTGGTTCTTATTCCATCCAGGTATTTCATTATTAACCTCAACATTGATGATCGGTTTCTTACTACTGATTTCAGGTATTTTCCACACAATTTCTTATTTCTCAGATAGAAAATCACAAAATGTTTCTGGGTGGGTACTAGCTGACGGAATTTTATCCATCTTACTAGGTTTCTTGCTATTATTTAATGAATTTGATGGAACATTAACACTTGTATTGCTGTTTGGTATGTGGGTATTGTTTGCTGGTATTATGCGTACAATCGGCGCATTCACTGCTAAACAAAATAACGTACAAGGCTGGGGCTGGATTTTAACAATTGGTATTATTGGTATCATTGTTGGTTTTATCGCTCTATTCAATCCAGTTGTCTCCGCAATTGGTATCGTTCTTGTCGTAGCAATTTTCTTCATCGTTCAAGGTATCGGCGCAATCGCAACATTTTTCTTTATGGGAAAAAGTTATTAATAAAAAAGTGAAACCAATTGTATAAATTGGTTTCACTTTTTTTGTGTTATTTTTTTCGTAAAAAGATTACTGAACTGCCAGCTAAGATAAGTCCAATCAATGTTAACGGGATTGAATTAGCATCACCGGTTTTCGGGATAATTTTTTTAGTGCTGTTAGTATTACTATTCTTAGTATTTATTGTTTTTACTTCAGAAGGCGATTCATATAGTTCTCTAATTTTCAACGTTTCTGGGTCATAAATGTAATAGGTTTTTTCACTGTATTCTACTTCAGTACTGCTGTATAAAGCAAATATATCACCTGGTTGTAGTGGTGTTTCGAATGTAATGGTGAAGTTTCCTTTTTCATCTTCTATAGACCATCCAATCAAATTTTCGTCCTCATCTTCTGCAATTACACCTAAGTTAGGCAGAGTAACTCCGTATAGAATGGAAGGTGTACTTCTTTTCAAATCAAGAGTAGGTGCTTTAAGTGTAGGTTTATCACTAACGATAACGTAGTAAGAAGAAAATTCTGTTGTATTTCCTGATGGATCTGTTGCGATAACAACAAAGGTATGCATACCAAGTCGAGTATATGTTGGTTCATATCCAGGTTTAAAAGTTAAAGTAACTTTACCCGAGTTATCAGTAGCTGTTACAAATGTAGAGGGCGTTATAGTTTCTCCTTTGACAACAAACGGATAGTCGTCTGGATTAACACTAATCTTTGGCGGCTCTTGATCTAGAACTTTGTAAGTAACTATTAATTCACTAGTTTTTCCATCTTTCGTAGCTACTATTGTTGTTGTAAAAGTACCAGTTTTCTTGGTAGAAGGCGCTCCGGATTTAAAGCTTAATTTTGCTCCTGCGGCAGGTGTTGCGAATTGATTCGGTGTTGGTTTGGAGCCTAATTCAATCACAGGTGTTGTTGTTTTTAGCGTTGCAAGTGGTGCGGCTTCTTTTACTATGTAATTAACTGTTATATCCGTAGAAGTATTATCATCGAAAGTCACTTGAATCTCTGTTGAGTAGTTTCCTGGAGCATTCGTTACAGGTTGTCCATTTTTAAAAGTAAATGTTGGATTATTTGATGCATCATTGACTGTTACAAAATCTTGCGCAGTGGGTGTATCCCCAATTTTAAAAGAAAGGTTCGTTTTTCCAACTACTGCATTTGCGCTGGCTTTTAAAAGTTCTTTTTTAGAATTTTGTTCTTCAAGCGAATTGTTTTTTGTAGTTGTTTCTGTTGTTGATTCATTTTGTTCTCCGGATTCTGTAGCAAAAACGGGAGTGCTAATCGATAAAACTAGTCCAAATGCTAAAATTACAATTAACTTTTTTCTGATGTTTTTCATTCTATATCCCCAATTCCCTGTTTATTTTATGTTGCAAATTAATTATACAATATTATTTAACTTTGTGAAAGAAAATATTAAATTTATTTTACAAAAAAATTACCGAAAGATTACGAATGTGTCAAAAAATACGATGATAAAATTAATCAGCGAATATTTATCCTTTATTTAACATAAAAAAGCCGCATAATATAAAATATGCGGCTTTAAAACTATTTATATGTATTGCTTAAGTTTTGTTTGCGATTCTCGAAATCAGTTATACGCCAAGGTTTCGGCGATAAAGAAATAACACCATCTTCTTCAAGTTTACGCAAGTTAGTAGCAACGTAAGCTCGAGCTAGATTTAAGTAATTGCCTAAGATTTTTTGAGTAAAATAGTATGGAATTAAGCATGAACCGTCTGATTCAATTCTTCCAAATCTTTCTCCACAAGCAATTAATCCAGCCAAAACTTTCTCACTAGAAGGCAAATTCACATAAGCTTCTCGCTCTAACATGGGGGAAACCATACTTTGCATAAGTGAGTTCATTTGCCAAAATACATCTGGTGAGCTTAAGAGTTTATTCAAAACATATTTACGTTCAAATTGATAAACACTAACTTCACTAATAGACGTATAGTTTGCAGGTGATTTGGCTCCTCCAAGTAATGTAAGCGGACCGATAGAATCTTGTTTACCTAAGAAGCTAATAATACTATCTTCTTTACACGTATTTTTACTCATCGAAACGACCCCGTCTTCAATAATATAAAAGTAAGTTGTTTCCGCGCCTTCTGTTAAGATTTTTTGGTTGCGTCTAAAACGAATTCTCTTATATGGAAGAACCGCTTCATTTGAATCTTTTAACAAGTCGAGTAAATCTACGTTGTAAAAATTATTTTCCTCATTCAGTAATGACATATACCGAGTCCCCTTTTCTCAGTGTTAATCATTATCATTATATAGGAGATGAGTCGAAATGTGTATTAATGGGACTTATGATGCTCTAAGTAATTTTGCTTTAATTAGACGATCACGAATGAGAATACCTAATAATGCAGCGAACACCGCTTTAATAATACCAGGAATAATAAATGGTACCATCCCAGTCAAAAATGCAGTCGGCCAGTCAAGACCTGTGCTAACTTTAAGCCATAAAACACCGAAAATTAACGTAACGATGGCTCCTAAAATATTAGCAACGATTGCATAAGGAACAGTGAATTTTGTTTTTTCGAGCAACCAACCTGTAAGTAGTGCATTAAAAATAAATCCGACAATAAATCCGCCAGTTGGCCCAAAAAGAATCCCAATTCCTGCTGTCATCCCTTGAAAAACCGGAATACCAACTGCTCCAAGCACGATATAAACTAAAACAGATATGGTACCGTGACGAGCTCCAAGAATTGTTGCTGCTAAACCAATTGCAAATGTTTGCCCAGTAAGTGGAATAGGGCCAAGTGGAATAGCAACTTGTGCGAGTAAAGCAATGATGACTGCGAATAAAGCATCTACGACTAAAAATTTCAATTTCTGATCACGCATAAACGTATCTCTCCTTAATGTAAACTTAATACTAAATTAGGTTAACATTTATTAAATAAAAAAACAATACTATTTTTTTCTAATCAGTACCTTGCAATGAACACTAGTGTATGATAAACTATAGTGGTAGTGAACAATATATAGTAGTGGTTACTTATTACTAGTGGTAATTTAGCAGAATGGAGGAGTTAGCATGGAGGTTAACCCGCAATTCAAAAAAGGTGTGTTAGAACTATGCTGTTTGTTTTTAATTCAAAAGAAAGATTGTTATGGTTATGAATTAGCAAATCAAGTTTCTAAATATATTGAGGTTGCAGAGGGAGCTATTTATCCGGTACTTAGAAGATTAGTTAAAGAAGAGTATTGCTCCACTTATTTAGTAGAATCAAATGAAGGTCCATCAAGAAAATATTATCAGCTGACGGTAAAAGGAGAAATTTACTTGAATGAGCTTATCTCTGAATGGAACAATTTTACAGATAGTGTTGCTAAGCTTTTAACAGAGGGGGAAGCAGTAAATGAATAAACAAGATTTTCTAAACGAATTAAACCAGCGCCTAGAATTGCTGGATCCAAAAGAGCGGAGAGAACTATTATCAGACTATCAAGAGCATTTTAGAAATGGTGTGGAAGCTGGGAAAAGCGAAGAACAAATCGTCTTTGATCTTGGAAAACCGGAAGAAATTGCGGCAGATATTTTAAGTGAAAGAGATATTCGCGAAGAACAGGTAGAAGCAGATTATTATTATGTACCTCGAAAAAATCAAAATGAAAATAGATCTGTGAGTAAACAAGTTTTAATTGGAATAGGGTTATTTTTCCTAGACATCTGTCTTATTATTCCGATTATGGTTTCGCTATGGTCACTCGTTATTTCACTTTGGGCAACAGTTGGTGGGTTCTTGCTTTCACCGGTAATACTTGGCGTAGAACTATTATTTGGCGCTGATTTTGAATTTTATCAAATGTTTATTTCCATTGGGCTTGTAGGACTGGGTCTTATGCTGCTGTTTGTAGCAAATGCACTTACTAAGTTTACAAGTAAAGCTACTATGGCTATTATCCAGTGGCACAAATATGCGGTCAAAGGAGGCGGAAAAAATGCGTAAACATCATTTAAGTAAGAAATTATTTTTCGCCGGTTTGGTGCTATTTATTATCGGAGCTATCGGCGTGGCAGTCACAATGAAATCAGGCACTATGATTGAAAAAGGCGAACCACTAACAAAACAGTGGGACTTATCGGCTGAAAATATTAATACAATTGCCTTTTCTTCCGAGCGAGATGTACTAATTGAATGGAAAGAAAGCACAACAGGCAAGAATTATATTGAACTCAAAGGAAATTACTCTGCAAATGACAAAAAAGCCATTCAAAAATTAGAACCAGTCTCTGAAGACGGAACCTCATTTAATATAACAGTTCCTGAAGAGGATGATTGGTATAACAACTTTGGCAAAATCTACGCTTACGGGCAACAAAAAGTAACTGTCTTTTTAACAAAAGATACGAAATTAGCTGATTTAAAAGTAAAATCTCATTCAGGAGATATTAATGTTTCTGATTTTAAAGTAAAGAAATTTGTTAGTTCTACAAATTCTGGTGAGTTAAAAGTGAATAATTTAGAAGCAAATAGCGCTCAAATGGCTACTTCTTCTGGAGATTTAGATTTATCGAATATTAAAGCAAATACATCAATTGAAACAGGTTCAGGAAAAACTGAACTTACTAGTTTGACGGGCGATTTAGAAGTAAATGGTGGTTCAGGGGACGTTAATGCTACTGGCGTTAAAGCGAAAAAACTTAAAATCGCTATTGATTCTGGCGACATCGAGCTGACAAATGGTACCGTTACAGACCTAGCCGTTTTAACAACTAGTTCCGGAGATATTGATGCAAATACAAAAGGTAAAGTACAAGCCGAATCTGACTCAGGAGCGATTGAACTTGCCGGCGTGACAAATAATGTAACCGCGAAAACAAGCTCAGGTGATATTGATGTTGCCTTTAACAAACAAGTAGAAAATATCGAAGTCAATACAGATTCTGGCGAAGTAGAGCTGAAACTACCAGGTGATTTTAAAGCTATTTATGAAACAAAAAGTAATTCTGGTAGCATTAAAGCACCAACAAGTGATTCTAATACCGCTAACCGCGTAACTGTGAAAACTAGTTCCGGAGATATTACAATCGAAAAATAAAAAATCAATGCGCTAATTACTTAATTAGCGCATTCTTTTTGTTAAAATGGGGTAAAGTCAGATAAACTGTTTTAACAATTTGCGCAATTGGAAGGAGAATGGATCATGGATTTTCAAATTAGAAAAGCGACTAATTCAGATGCTGAAGCTATTCAGCATGTGGCGACTACTTCATGGCACCATACTTATCAAGATTTAATTCCAAGTGATGTACAAGACGATTTTTTGAAAAGATTTTATAATGTTGAAACGCTTCATAATCGGATTTCAGCGACTCCTTTTGCTGTTTTAGAACAAGCGGATAAAGTAATCGGCTTTGCGAATTTTATTGAGCTTGAGAAGGGGAAAAGTGAACTTGCGGCTTTTTATTTACTACCAGAAGTGACCCAGCGCGGACTTGGTACGGAATTATTAGAAGTTGGAATGACGTTATTTCATGTGCCACTACCAATGTTTGTTAACGTAGAAAAAGGTAACGAAACAGCAATTCATTTTTATAAAGCGAAAGGGTTTGTTCAAGTGGAGGAATTTACCGAAGATTTTTACGGCTATCCACTGGAAACAATTCGGTTTAATTTGAATCATCATGCATTTGAAGAGGAATAAAAAAATGTCTATTCTAGTTGAATAATCAATTAGGATAGACATTTTTTTATTTTGTCGCAGCTTTTCCACTTGTCGATTTTCCGCCTCGTAAATAGAAGAAAATAACAGCTAGGATTGCCATAATTATTCCTGCTAAAACAGAAACACCAACAGAAATGATCATGCCAGAGACTTGAATAATGCTAAGGATGATGACTGTTACAACAACTCCGTATGCAAATCCCCATATCGCAAATGTTGAATAGCTCGCTTTTTTGCTAAAGCCATAAAATATTTCGCCCAACGTGGAAGCGACTAAGATGACGGGAGCAGCAAAGAGAATTGCTGAAAAAACGAGCTGCGGTGTGACATTTTCATAGAGGATTGTTTCGACTAAAAGTGCAGAAAAAATACCTAAAACAAAAATCGATAAATAAGCAATAATAAAACGCATCAAAAAAACCTCCTAAAGTACACTATATTATAGCATAAATTAGGAAGTTAGCTTAACATCTAGCCCAGTTATCATCACTATGCTTTACGACACGTGTAATACCTCGAATCAAGTTGAAAATGAGTATCGATACATTAAGAAATACGATGAAAAAAACTGTAGCTAGAGCCAAAAAGTTAATAGTATCAGCACTATTTGTACTAAAAGGAACGTTATTATAAAGCAAAATCATTACAACCATCCCAGCGACAAAAGTTGTCTGTGTCAGTAAAGCCCATTTCACGTGATGACGTGTTTCTTTATCTTTATTTGTACACCAGATAATAATAGGTGCGATAACCGGGGCAAAGAAAAGGCTAAAATAACTAAGTGCGCTAATAATTTTTTTATCTAACATTTCTCATCTATCCTCTCATTTGTTTATAAGTCTAGTATAGCGGGGAAAGAGAAATGAAACCATCGAATTAGGTGACGATATTAAAATGAAAATGACAGTTTTGTCATGTATAAAAAAACGCCCCTTCGAAAAAATTAAAGAGACGTTTCTTTATATGACTGATTTTAAGGACCAAACTTTACTGCGCCATCTTCGGTACATTAGAACGGCGCGAACACCTTCATCGATAATATAGGCAAGCCAAACACCGACAAGACCAAGCCCAGCGGAAATTCCAAGTACATAGGAGAATGGCAAACTAACAATCCACATAACGATAAGCCCACATATGAACGGAAAGCGGACATCACCAGTTGAGTTAAGACTACTAATGATAATAATATTGGTGGCACGTCCAAGCTCAAGGAAAATCGAAAGTAAGAATAATTCTTTCGTCATTGCAATGATTTCGGTATTTGTTGTAAATAGACTCATAATCGGTTCTGCAAATAGATAAATCGAAACACTAACTACAATGGCAACGACTAATCCTATTTTCCAACTGCGGAGACCTTGTTTATAAGCTTTATCAATTTCTTTTGCGCCAACCGCACGGCCGATAATTATTTGCGAGGCTTGTCCGAGCGCGATAGCAAAGAGGGCAACAAATTGACTAACTGTTGAAGCGTAAACTTTGGTCGTAAGTGCTTCTGTACCTAAAATAGCAATGATTGCGGTAACGACAAGTTGTGAGCCAGCATAGGATAAGTTTTCACCGGCAGAGGGAAGACCTAGACGTAAAATCGAATAAAGTAGTTTTTTGGACACTTGCTCCAATTTTTTGAAATGAAAAGTGTAACCGATGTATTTTTTTAACATCCAGATAGCTAGAACCATTCCGACAAAATTCGCGACAGCAGTAGAAATCCCAACACCTGCCACTCCGTAATCTAAGTAAGCAAGTGGTCCGTAAAGAAATAAGTAATTACCGACAACATTGATAATACTGATTGTCACAGGGACGAGAATGGATTGTCTTACATAACCATGCGCCCGGAGAATAGGTAAAATGGATGCATGAATCGCGATAACAACTGAACTCCCACCAATAATTTGTAAAAATGGCGCGCCAACTTGGACTAAATGAGGATCAATTCCCATCCAAGTTAGGAAGTTTTTCGACATAAAAATGAAAATAATACTCATCGCAATCCCAATTAAGAAAGCGACCACTAAGCCATTTGTAATCACATTCTCGATTTCTTTATGTTTTTTCGCTCCTATCATTTGTGCGACGATAATCTGGACACCGACACTAATAAAACCATAAATAATAATCGAAATGACAAGAATCTGATTGGCAACCCCTGTCGCAGCTACAGCATCATCTGAATAATGCCCCAACATAAAGACATCAATATAACTAATCATCAGTCGTAAAAATTGCTCTAGAAATATCGGCCAAGCAAGTGTAAAAAGACTGAGACTAGCAACTTTATTCACTGAATTCAATTGTTTCCCTCCCTTCGTTTTAAATACAATTAAAGCCATTATAAGGTAATTAAAGTTAAAAGTATAGATTAATTTCAAAATAACACTAAGATATTGCTTGACAAAAAATGAATAACTCATATAATTAGTTAGGTAAACTAATCAAATGATAGAAAGAAGTGGAGAAATGTCTTCAAAAAATCAAGACTTGGGGCACTCAGTAATCAAGGCTTTCATGAATTTTAAGCATGCTGAAATAAAGAGTTTCCAAATTCCAGGTTACAGTAAATCTGAAACAAGATTTATTTTTATTTTATCTCGTGGGCTTAAAAGCAGAGGGCCAAAAATTCGTGTTTCCGATCTTGGTCACATGCTTAGAATTTCAAAACCAAGCGTCACGCAAATGATACAATCTTTGGAAGGGAAAGGGCTAATTAAGCGAGTTCAGAACCCAGAAGATAAGCGCTCGATGTATGTGGAACTAACAGAAGTCGGAGCAGGTGTATCGAAAAAAATGTTCGATGAGTTTCAAGCTAGTTTTGAAGATATGCAGGAATTTTTAGGTGAAGACGATATGAAAAAATTGATTACACTCCTAGAGAAACTTACAGATTACTTAAACACAAAATCCGAAAATAAGGAGGTATAAACCGCAAATGATGAAATTGATGAAAAGATTAAAACCTTATTGGCTGAGCATTACGGCCGTATTAGTCCTTACTTTCGGGCAAGTTATTGGGCAGCTTTTTTTACCGACATTGATGTCTAATATTATTGACAAAGGCGTTGTAAAAGGCGATACAGATTACATTTGGAGCACTGGAATGCAAATGTTACTTATATCGTTCGCTTCAGTTATTTTGTCGGTCATTGTCGTTTATCTCGCATCGAGAATTTCGATGGGATTCGGGAAAGATTTGCGCGATAAAATTTTTACAAAGGTAGAGGACTTTTCCTTACAAGAGTTTGATAAAGTAGGGACTTCTTCACTGATTACTAGAACGACGAATGACGTTGTTCAAATCCAAAATGTACTTTATATGATGATGCGATTAATGGTGATGGCGCCAATTATGCTACTCGGCGGTATTATTATGGCAGTTGGCAGGGACGCGAAATTATCGCTTATTTTTGTCGTTGTTTTACCGCTACTACTTCTACTTGTAGTTATTCTAGGTGGCAAAGCAATGCCAATGTTTAAATCACTTCAAAAGAAAATGGATAAATTAAACCGTGTTATTCGTGAAGGTTTAACCGGGATTCGGGTTGTTCGTTCTTTCAACCGAAATGAAGATGAACTGGAAAAATTTGAAGAAGCAAATGCTGACTATGCAACAACTGCAATTAAAGTCAATCGCTTGTTATCACTAATGAGTCCATTGATGATGTTACTAATGAACTTAACATCGATTGCTATTGTCTGGATTGGTTCGATTTTTATTGGTAATGGTGATATGGAAGTAGGGGACTTGATGGCGTTTATTCAATACGCGATGCAAATCATGATGTCCTTTATGATGCTTTCTGCTGTATTTATTATGATTCCACGTGCTGGAGCTTCAGCTGAGCGTATTAATGAAGTTTTAGATATGAAAGCAGAAATACTTAACCCTGAAAATCCAAAAACAAGTACACCACCAGCAAAACTATCTTTTGAACATGTTACTTTCCGTTATGAAGGTGCTGAAAAACCAGTGATTGAAGATATTACATTTGAAGCAAAAGCTGGCGAAACGATTGCTATCATTGGTAGTACCGGAGCTGGGAAGTCGACTTTAATTAATATGATTCCGCGGTTTTATGATGTCGAAAGTGGCGTTGTGAAAATCAATGGAATAGATGTGCGTGAAATGGATCAATCTAAATTACGCCAAAAAATTGGACTTGTTCCGCAAAAAGCTGTGTTATTCACGGGAACAATTGCTTCCAATATGCGCTACGGAAAAGAAGATGCGACCGATGAAGAAATTTGGGCGGCGCTTCGAACTGCTCAAGCTGAGAATTTTGTATCTAAACTTGCAAATGGTTTAGGCAGCCGCGTTGAACAAGGTGGTAATAACTTCTCAGGTGGTCAAAAACAACGACTTTCAATTGCGCGTTCACTAATTAGAAAACCAGAAATTTATATATTTGATGATAGTTTCTCAGCGCTCGATTTTAAAACCGATGCTAAACTACGCGAGGCTTTGAAAGCTGAAACAACAGAAGCCGTAACACTTATAGTGGCACAGCGGATTACTTCAGTCGTAAATTCTGATCAAATTATTGTTCTTAATGAAGGTAAAATTGCTGGAATTGGAACACATGAAGAATTGAAAGAATCAAACAAAATTTATCAAGAAATTATGAAGTCACAGCTGTCAGAGGAGGAAATCGCATGAGTGGTCCAGGTCCAGGTGGTGGCATGAGAATGCAAACAGCCGCAAAACCAAAGAACTTTAAACAAACACTATTCCGACTTCTTGGCTATATGAAACCTCGCTCTGTCGCAATTATTGTCGTCTTTATCTTTGCGATTCTATCCACGATCTTTAATATTTTTAGCCCGAAAGAACTCGGGAAAGCGACAACAGAAATTTTTAAAGGTGTTATGAGTCCTGAGGGAATTAATAACGATAAGATTTTCAATATATTAATGATTGTTTTAGTGTTATATCTTGGTAGTTCATTATTTAGTTTTATTCAACAATATGTGATGTCTAGTGTGGCGCAACGAACTGTGTATGACATGCGGAAGGATTTAAAGGCAAAAATGGCCCGACTTCCGCTAAAATATTATGATACACGCTCAAATGGTGATATTCTAAGTCGTTCAGTTAATGACATGGATAACATTGCGAACACCTTGCAACAGTCACTAACCCAAGCAATTACAGCGATTGTCCAAATGATTGGTGTTTTAATCATGATGCTAACAATTAGCTGGCAAATGACTTTAATCGTACTAGTAACTGTTCCAATCAGTATTATTCTAGTCGCAATTATTGCCGGTAGATCACAACGTTACTTCGGTGCACAACAACGCAACTTAGGTATTTTAAATGATACAGTAGAAGAAACTTACGGTGGTCAAACAATTATTAAAGCTTTTGGTCAAGAGAAGAAAACACTAGTAAAATTTGATGAAGTAAATGAAGATTATTTCAAAGCAGCGAAAAAAGCGCAATTTATTTCTGGGATTATGATGCCAGTAATGCAATTTGTTGGTAACTTAGGTTATGTCGGTGTCTGTGTGGCCGGCGGGATTTTTGTTACTAACGGAACACTGCAAGTTGGGGATATTCAATCATTTACGCAATATGTTCAATTGTTTACTCAGCCAATTTCAAGTGTGGCAAATATTGCTAATATCATTCAATCCACTATTGCTTCAGCAGAACGTGTTTTTGAAATGATGGATGAAGAAGAAGAAAAAGATGAAATTCCAGCTAATGTTAATCAAGTTGCTGGTGAAGAACATAGTATTGTATTCGATCACGTGAAATTCGGTTACACTCCAGATAAACCACTTATGACAGATTTAAATATTCATGTTGAAGAAGGTCAAATGGTGGCGATCGTTGGTCCAACTGGTGCTGGTAAAACGACGATAATCAACTTGCTAATGCGTTTTTATGACGTGGATGGCGGGGAGATTCGTATGAGAGGTATCGATACACGTGATATGACCAAAGATGCTGTTCGCGAGAAATTCGGAATGGTACTGCAAGATACTTGGTTATTTAACGGAACTATTGCAGATAATATCGCATATGGTCGTGAAGGCGCAACGAAAGATGAAGTTATTGGAGCAGCAAAAGCCGCTTATGCAGATGATTTTATCCGGAGACTTCCAAATGGTTATGATACTATCTTGAACGAAGAAGGTTCAAATATTTCTCAAGGTCAAAAACAACTTCTAACGATTGCTCGTGCGATTTTATCGGATCCATCTATATTAATTTTAGATGAAGCGACTTCTAGTGTAGATACGCGTACGGAATTAAATATTCAGCTTGCAATGGGGAATTTGATGGAAGGTCGCACAAGTTTCGTTATTGCGCATAGGCTTTCAACTATTCGTGACGCCGACTTAATTCTCGTTATGAATCACGGTAGTGTAATCGAGCAAGGTACACACCAAGAATTACTTGATGCAAAAGGATTCTATGCAGACCTTTACAACAGCCAGTTTACCGGAGCTCAAGCAGTTTAATAATAAAGGCAATGTGGCTTCTTGCTGCATTGTCTTTTTTTGAGCAAAAAATTTGTTTGATTTTGGATAAGGAGGTATGGTTAATAAAGAAGAAATTGAAGAGGTGAAAATAGATGTATCAATCGATTACGGCAAATGATTTAGAACAAGAATTAAAAAACACACAGCTTAATATACTCGATGTGAGAGATACTGATGCTTTTGTTGAAGGACACATTCCGGATGCGATAAATATTCCAATTAATGAACTACCTGAAAAACTAACGTCCCTTGATAAAGAGAAGCCTTACACAATTATTTGTTACGCAGGAGGTCGTTCTGAGCGCGCAAGTCAATTTTTAGCGGCAGAAGGATTTGACGTAACGAATGTAATGGGCGGCATGGGAGCTTTTCACGGCGCTGTAACTAAATAAAAAAAAGCGAGACTTCCATTTTGAAGTCTCGCTTTTTTATTTAACTATGTTTTCTTTTGCGGAAAAAGATTACTCCGATGCCTGTTAAAATAATACCGATTAAGACAATCGTTGTTTGACTTGAGTCACCGGTTTTTGGAAGGGCTGGTTTTTCAGAAGATTTATTCTGGTTGTTTGGCGTATCATTAGAATCTTCGGATAGAACAAGATCATCATTATTATCATCATTTATAGCTGGAGTATTCGGGTCAGGATTAGGATCTGGTCCTGGTCCCGGCGGTGTTGGTGGTTCGTTTCCTAAAACAACATTTACTAGGACAGTAACAGGATCCGCTTCAACGCCATCTGAACTTACTGCATTTAATGTTACTTCATAAGTTCCGACTTGGGTTAAATCTACTTCACTATCAAAGTTACTTGTGACTGCACTGCCATCACTTGTTTTAGCTGAAATATCTTTTAGGAATTGTTGGGCAGTTTTAGTAGTATCTTTCGTGTAAGTGATGCTATTTTTTGCTGTAATTACTGGTTTTTCAAGAATAGTAACAGTAACTTGTTTTGGAGCTGCTTTTAAACCAGCGTTTTCGGCATTTAATGTTACTGTGTAAACGCCTGGTTTATTGAGATCTACAACGCTATCAAAATCACTAGTAACAGGTGTGCCATCATCTGTTTCAGCGTGAATATCTGTTAAAAATTGTTCTTCTGTAACAGTTGTTTGCTCCGTGTAACTTATTGTAGAATCGCTAGTGATATTTAATGTGTGATCGATGTCAAAGTAGTGATCATACGACCCACCTGATACTGAATAACTATTGAAGCCTGGTGGTGTTTGATAAGATCCGGCGGGATTATTGTAAAGCGCATTATATTCCATTTTTGTAATAGAATCAAAGTAATCTTTTGTAATGCCGCTCACTGTAATTCCTTTGTCGTTAATGCTTAAACGGCTACCATCAATTTTAGTATTATTTAAAGTAAAATAAGTGCCAGCAGATCCAGCGTTAGTTGTAAATGGGAACATATAGCCATCGAAATTTACGCTCCGCTGTGTCATTAAAGTAAATGGTACAAAAAGCGTTTGGTTAGCTTCATCAAAGTTTAATGAGGAGCTTTTAATTGTGCTATTGATTAAAACGGTTCTACCAACATTCTGTCCGTAAGCAGATAAGTTAAGTAATTTAGGGAATGAGTCAATCCCGCGAAAATCATTAATTCCACAAAATTGGACAAATAAGGTAGCTAACTTGGGTATAGATTTTAGTGGCATGATGTCAGTAATTGAAGGATTACTATCTAAATTTAAATAAGTTAAGTTCGGCATTTTATTAAATTTAGTTAATGCGCTATTGTCGAGCTTACCAGGGCTTAGATTTAAGTTGGTGATGTTCGTTAAACCATTTAAATCTGGTAATGAATCAGTTGTTAAGTTATTCCCATCAATACTAAGATTAGTTAGACTAGGTATTTTTGCAACTAAAGCGTAGTCTGTTACCCCCGTATTTGATAAATGTAAAAGCGTTAAATTATGCGCGTAATCAAGTCCAGTTAAATCAGTTAGGCTATTATTACTAATAGTGACGTTTGTGATTGTGTCCATTTGCGCTTCGGTAATGTCACTTGTACTTGGTTGACCTAACAGCCCATTTAAATAGCTTTTTAACACTGGGTCGGGAATGTTGACAATATCTTGCGCAGCCTTGATACCAATGTTTTCTTCTGCTGAAACATTAGCTGAAAACGGTATAATAAATGGAGATACTAAAAGAGCGCATAAGCCAATTTTGATTCCCATTTTTCGCATTAATTTATTCCTCCTCTAAGCAATATTTGTTTTATAATACCATACGGATTCTTAAAACAATTCCACTAATATGAGTGTTTTAAACCCTGAATATGTCGATATTGTGAAAAATGAGACTAAAAAATAACCGTAACAGAGGTTTCCTCCATTACGGTTATTTAAAATTAAAAGATTTTTGCTAATTCAGCTGCTTCTTTTGCACCAGCAGAAATAATGTCTTTTGCTTGATCGGGTTTTGCGTTGTGACCTTCTACAATGACCATTTCTGGTTCAGAGATGCCGAAGTGAGCTAAAACGTTTTTAACATAGTTTAAGGACATTTCAAAGCTTTGCAGTGGGCCATCGGAATAAATACCGCCGCGAGCATTAAGTAAGGCGATTTTTTTATCTGTTACTAATCCAATTGGACCGTTTGCTGTATATTTGAAAGTTTTTCCAGCTTGATTTAAATAGAATAAGTAAGTTAAAAATTGTGCTGGGATACTGAAGTTCCAAAGTGGGAACGCCATAACGATTTTATCAGCAGCTAAAAATTGTTCTAAATACCCATTTGCAATATCAGCTAATCGTTTTTCTTCCGGGGTTAAAGTCTCACCAGCTACTTCTTTATGTAATCCACTCATCATTGTTACATCATAATAAGGTAGATCCGCTTCGAATAAATCTAGTTCTGTTACATTATCGTCCGGATGGGACTTTTTGTATTCAGCTAGGAAAATTTCGTATAGTGCCACGCTGACTGAGCGTTCGGCAGGTAAACCATTTGCTTTTATGAAAAGTACGTTTGTCATTACATCTTGCCTCCATTTTTTTTGAATTATCTATTAAGTGTAGCTTATTTTAGCTATTAACGGCAAGTATATTGCTTACAAAAAATTAGCCACTAATATTTGAGCAGATATTTTGTGATTTAAAAAAGGAAGCGTATAATAGTTGATATATCATTTGACATGTCAACTATGGAGGTGGAAATGCTGGAACCATGTACGAAACGTTCAGAACTGCTTTACCGGATGCATTTGTTATCTAAAGAAATAAGTCATGTATTTGAACAACAGACGAATATGAGTTTTACGAAAGTAGAGATTTTATTTCATATTAAACAAACGCCTGGTCAAAGTCAGAACAGATTAAAAGAAAAGCTGTATATTGATTCAGCAAGTATTACCCGTCATTTGAAGCGCATGGAAGAGCAAGGGCTTATCGTTCGTAAAAAGCAAGATGAGAATAAACGCTATACGTATTTATTTTTAACACCAGCTGGCGAGGCGGAATTAGCTTCCTTACTTACGGAAAAAGAAAAATTCCAAACTGGGGCTTTAGAAAAATTTTCTGAGGATGAAGTCAGTGCCTTACTTAAATCAGTCACAAAAATGATGAATAATGTAGAGAAATTGGAGGAGAAGTTAAAATGAAAGCAGTTGTAATTGAAAATTATGGTGGTAAAGAAGAGTTAAAAGAAAAAGAAGTAGCAATGCCAAAAGCGGGTAAAAACCAAGTCATTGTAAAAGAAGCAGCAACATCCATTAATCCGATTGATTGGAAGCTTCGTGAAGGATACTTAAAACAAATGATGGACTGGGAATTTCCAATTATTTTAGGTTGGGATGTGGCAGGTGTTATTTCTGAAGTTGGTGAAGGCGTGACTGATTGGAAAGTCGGCGATGAAGTATTTGCTCGTCCTGAAACAACGCGTTTTGGTACGTATGCTGAATATACAGCAGTAGATGATCACTTACTTGCACCTTTTCCAGAAGGTATTAGTTTTGAAGAAGCTGCATCTATTCCACTTGCAGGTTTAACAGCATGGCAAGCTTTATTTGATCACGCAAAACTTCAAAAAGGTGAAAAAGTCTTGATTCATGCTGGTGCTGGCGGCGTTGGAACACTTGCGATTCAACTTGCAAAATATGCTGGAGCAGAAGTTATCACAACAGCTAGTGCGAAAAATCATGAACTACTTAAATCACTAGGAGCAGATCAAGTCATTGATTATAAAGAAGTGAATTTTAAAGACGTACTTTCAGACATCGATGTTGTTTTTGATACAATGGGTGGTCAAATCGAAACTGATAGCTATGATGTATTAAAAGAAGGAACAGGTCGTTTAGTAAGTATCGTTGGTATTTCAAATGAAGACCGTGCGAAAGAAAAAAACGTAACTGCGAATGGAATTTGGCTTCAACCAAACGGCGAACAACTGAAAAAATTAGGTGAACTACTTGCAAATAAAACAGTGAAACCAATCGTTGGCGCAACTTTCCCATTCTCTGAAAAAGGTGTTTTCGATGCACATGCATTAAGTGAAACTCACCATGCAGTTGGAAAAATAGTAATTTCTTTTAATAAATAAGATTTTCGGAAAGCTAGATGCTGTCATCTAGCTTTTTTTGCTGTTTGCGTGCGTAGAATGGATAGGCTATAATAGCAAAAAAGGTGGTGTCTAAATGGAAACTAGAGAGCTTAAGAACGGACAAATAATGACGATTAGAGAGGCTACAAAAGAGGATGCGAGCAATATTGTTACTTATCTGAATGAAGTAGCAGGTGAGACTGATTATTTATCCTTTGGGCAAGGCGATTTTTCATTTAGCGTAGAAGAAGAAGCGGAATACATAGAAGAAGGGGCTAAAAACCCGGGCTCTATTATGTTATTAAGTTTTATTGAAGATGAACTTGCAAGCGTTTCTCAACTTATCGGCCATACAAAAAAGCGAGAATTACATACTTGTGAGCTGACTATTTCTACCCGAAAGAAATTTTGGGGTTTAGGGATAGGGACACTTATTATGGAAGAATTAATAAAACATGCTAAAAAAACCGAGCGCTTAAAACTCGTTTACTTAGAAGCTGTTTCTGAAAACAAGCGAGCAATTAATTTGTACAAAAAGTTCGGATTTATTGAAGCTGGTGAGATTCCAGCATTAATGCAAGTGGAAGGACGGTATATGGACGTAACAATGATGTACTTAGTTCTTTAATCCTCTACAAGAAAGGCGAGGTCATTAGCTACTTCTATATCGCTAAGTTGTTTAGCAACAATATCCGCTCCAGTATTAAGAAAAATAGCCATTTGACTAAGGACTCGAAGGCTAATATCAGAAGTGCGAATATCTTTATCAATAAGTTTTTGCAAAGTACCTTCTTTTAAGCGAGTATTTGATTCAATATCATTGGTAGTAATATGTTTATTTGCTAACAATTGTTCAATCGGATGCATCATATCACCTCTTTTCGAATAGTTAACTTTATGAATTAATTATAACTAAATTTGCTTCGTTGATAAACTATAAAGCCTTGAAAATTGAACAAAAAAGGGAGAAGCAAATGAAAGATTTAAAAGACAGTTTGAAAATTTTATATCAATTTAAGACAGATTACCTAAAAGTAACATTGTTGTTGACGATCTTGCAGGCATTTGTGATTGGGCCTTTTATTTATTATTTCTTTTTCTTTATTCTTCGAGTTATCGGAGTGCCAGGGATTACAGACGCCAATCTCGGAGAAGTTTTTTCAAGTCCTGTTGCCGTTATTATGCTGCTGATTTTAGCTTTACTCATTTTACTATTTGTATATTATGAACTGGGTTTCTTTATAATGATGGCCATTTATCAATTGCGGGGAGAAAGCTATACCGTATTCAAAATCATACAAAGGCTCAATGTAAAAGCGAAATACTTTCTTAGTTATCAAGCGATTTATTTTCTGCTTTATTTCTTTTTGCTTTTGCCAATTGCAGGATTATCTTTACCAATTACGATAACAGAAAACCTCTATTTGCCGCATTTTATTACAGATGAATTAATGAAAACGACGACAGGCACGTGGCTATATGTTATTGCAATTGCGATTATTTTCTATATTAGCGCGAGACTCGTATTCGCATTACCATATTTTATTGAAGATAAATCACTCAAAATAAGTGGAGCTATCCGGAAAAGTTGGAAATACCCACAAAAGCATTTATTTTTTATGTTACTAAAATGGGTTTTAATAATTGTTGTGATTGGCTTTTTAGTATCGATTATCGCGACGATTATTATGTTACCGCTTCTCTTAGTAGAAAAAATAACTCCAGGAATTGCGGTGGTTATAGCTGGTATTACTTTAACCATACTACAAGTGATAGGTTTCTTTGCTGCCGGGATTTTTCAAGGAATTATTGCCCAATTATTAGTGAAGAATGCCTTTGCTATCGAAGGAAAACCAGCTCCAATGACGCACAGCCAGTTTCCGCATAAAAAGCGGTTTATTATTGTTGCGATAATCGTTTTCATTATTTTTAGTGGTTTTAATATTTATACAGTAAATGCGACTTTATATGAACCTAATACGAAAATAATAGCCCATCGTGGTGATACAATGAATGCTGTTGAAAATACGGTGGAAGCCATTGAATCAGCTGCAAAGTCCGGGGCGGATTATAGTGAAATTGATATTCAAGAAACCAAAGATCATCAATTTGTTGTTTTCCATGATATGACACTGAGAAGACTGGCTGGCAGTTCTAAACGAGTAGCAGATATGACTTTAAAAGAGTTGCAGCAAACTAAAGTGAAGAGTGGCGACTATTCATCTCATATAGCTTCTTTTGATGAAATTATCAAGACAGCGAAAAAGAATAAGATAGATTTACTCGTGGAAGTGAAGTTGCACGGTGGGGAATCGAGCGATATGGTAGAACGACTTGTCACATTGTTAAAAAAAGAAAAAGTAACTGACAAGTATTTAGTTCAGTCGCTCAACCAGCCTGTTATAGAGGAAATCGAAAAAGCAGATCCGTCACTAAAAACTGGAATCATTCTAGCACTCAATATCGGGAATTTGCCAAAGACATCAGCAGATTTTATTGTCTTAGAGGATTTCTCTATTAATAAGCGATTACTAACGCAAGCCAAACAAAATGATAAAATGGTGTTTGTCTGGACTGTTAATAAAGAAAAATTAATGCAAATGTATTTGCGGAAAAATGTAGATGGGATTATTACAAACTATCCTAAAAAAGCAATCGAACTTAGAGAATCTTTTAATGAAAATGATTCTTTGCGAAGTCGTATCGAGAATAGGTTAGGATTTTAAATTAAAATGCCGCAAACAATCACTGTTTGCGGCCGATTTTTTATTTTAATTCAAATGATTTTTTGACTGTGTTTTTGCTGAAACTAATTAATTCTTTGGCTTCTACATCAACTTTATTTTGTGTATCTTGTAGCTTATAGTAATCGGTTATTTCTAAAGTAGCTCCAGGTTGAACATCTTTGTCTACACCGCCCATGCCACCATCAGCGGATACAGTTGTTTCTAATTGTGTCCCATTTTGGAAAACTTGTTGATCGATGGCTACCATAAAGGAAGTATTTTCTTTACTGTTATTTGTGAATTTTGTTTTGACTGCAATTGCATCACTTCCAGCATAGTCTTTTACTACTTCAGAACTAAGGATTTCCACTTTATAATCGCCAAGTGTATTTGGATCTGTTTTCTTTTTTTCTTTCGTCTCCGCTTTTGCTGTTTCTGTTTTTGTTTTCTCTGTGCTTGCTTTATCTTCTGTCCCACCGCATGCAGTTAGGGCTAGGGCAAAAGTTATAATCCCCATTAATAGTAAAACGCGTTTTAAATTTTTCATTTTCTTCTCTCCTTCTTAATTTATCTGTATCTATTACACCATGCGGAGATAAGAAAAGTCCTATGCACCGGGCATAGGACTAAGAAAAGATTTCTGTATAAATTCCATAAATCATAATACAAACAAAAATATATACGACAATACCAACTTTTCTTGTTCCTTTAGAAGAGGACTTAAGTAAAGGTAATTTGGACCAGATGCCGCATAAATTAGTAAATATAATGAAAGCAGGGAATATCAAGAAAAAATTAGCGAAAAAGTTTTCGATGTTATTCATTTTAACGCCTTCTGTTGGTGGGGTAAATAATCCAAATGCCATGAAAATATAGCCTAATACTGCAACTACCATTTTCCAAGTATGACCAGTTCTAAAGCCGGGAATATGTTTATACCAGGGAATAAAATCTTTTTCGTATTCATCTGTTGAAGTTGCCCAGTTTATTTCGTCCGCGCTGTCTTCTATGGTAGCGAAGTCTCTTAAGTTTGTTAATTCGGAAACAAAGGTAGGTCCAAGCGAATCATTTTTAATAGCGGTTCGGAATTCTTGGATGGTTTGGAAACGTTGCTCTGGGTCGAAGGATGCTGCTTGCATGGCGATTTTTTCTAGAGAAGTAGCTGTTTCTTTGTCAGGTAAATTATTTTTTCCACGTAAAAGTTCAAGCATAAGGACGCCGATGCTATAAATATCTGAACGAGCGTCGGTTTGCGAGTAGCCATATTGCTCAGGCGCAGCGTATCCGATCGTCCCGAGATTGACTGTATCTTGATTTTTTCCTACTTCAAAAACACGAGATGCATCAAAATCAATTAATTTTAAAACGCCATCACTGGAAATCATAATATTGGACGGTTTTATATCACGATGGATAATTGCGTTTGTATGAAGTTCCGTCAGTGCGTCAGAAAGCATCAACATCAGTCGTGTCACTTCATCAGCATCAAAGGGCGCATTTACTTTCATTAAGTCAGCTAAGTTTTTCCCGTTGATATATTCTTCATATACAATCAGTTCGCTGCCATTTGGAATCATCACTTCAATTTTGGGTAAATAGTTACTTGATAATTTTTTAAGTTCCTCTAGTACTGGAGCGAAACTAATAGGGATTATTTTACGAACTAATAATTCGCCTGTTGCGGTATTACGCGTTAGTACGGCAGGATTTTCTTTGTTATTTAGATTATCTAATTCTTTATATTGTTCTTCTATAAAAGCAAGCGTCATTTCTCCCATTTTCTAAAATCCCTTCTACACTTTATAGTGAAATTATAGCATGAAGCATAGTAGTCGGGTACTTATTTCGTGATATAATAAAAAAACAATCGGGGGTGTGCCTTATGGATGGGGAAAAAGAGACAAGTAAATTACTTCATGAATTAAAAAAAGCGACAAATCTACGCCAGGTTTTAGATGAAAACGAGGCGGAATTTAAATCAAGTGAAATGGTTACATATTTAAAAGAGTTATTAGTAGAGAAAAAATTAACAAAAGCTAGCGTCATTCGTGCGGCAAGACTCCATGAAACATATGGCTATCAGATTTTTAGTGGAGTTAGAAGACCTTCTCGCGACCGGACTATCGCGCTTTCTTTTGGTTTTAAGCTTTCAGGTCATGAAGCGAGTCGATTACTAAAATATACGGAATATCCACCTTTATATGCGAAAAACCGCCGAGATGCTATTATTATTTTTGCACTGGATCACGGTTATACTTTAGATCAAACCAACGATTCTTTATACGATTTGGAAGAGGCGCTTATTGAAACTTTCAAAGAGGAAAAACCGCTTATTTAGATTAATCTAGAAATCAGGTATAATAAAGAAAGACTTACTTGATTGGAGACTAGTTATGATAAATAAACAATTGATTTTACAAGCAGCAACTAGTGAAAAAAACGCTGGTGATTTCCCGAAAGTTATACAAGGTTTTAAGGAATTAGGTATTATAAAATATCAGTTTTTAGTTCAAAAAGGCGTTTATGTATTTTGGGATGAACAGGATAATATGGTAGAAGCCCAGTTAAATGGCGTTGCTATGCCTGTTTCTAAGGAAAGTTCAGCAGAAAAATTACGCGAGGCAATAAAACAAGCACAAGCGGGACGGATAGATTTTGAGAAATTTATTGAATTAGCAGGTTTGGCAGGAATCGAACTGTGGGAAGCCGATTTAACTGCAATGAAAGTGAGGTATATAGATAAGGCTAGTGAGAATTTGGTGATTGAACCCATTCCTGGCATTTGAATTCAAAAGACAATAATTTATTGTCTTTTTTTAGTACTTTTAAAAATTGGGAAATATGTTAAGCTGAAAAAGGTGAAAGAAGAGAGGTACGGAAAATGGATATGATAACATACTTTCTAATAGCGCTTAGTACGAGTGTTGTGGGGAGCTTTTTAGGTATTGGTGGCGGAGTAATACTTTTGCCAATTTTACTACTAATGGGCGTTTCTCAAGGAACTGCGGCTTTTAGTTCTGCGCTGACGGTTTTCACGATGGCGATTTTTACTTGTAGTATTTATTATAAACGGAAGCAAGGAAACGTAGGATTAGCACTAAAAATTGCTATAACGAGTATTCCAACTACTTTTCTTGGTGCAATCGTGAACCAAATGCTGCCAGAAGCGGTTTATCGTTTTATGTATGGTGCCTTAATCGTGATTTTATTACTTCTGATGGTTTGGAAAAAGAAACGCAACAATGAAAAACCTCATTTTTTAAGCAAATATCGGATAATGCCTTATTTATTTGGGGTAATTATTGGGTTTTTAGCTGGTTTATTTGGAATCGGTGGCGGGCCAATCGTTATACCAATTTTATTACTTATTTTTATGCTAAATCAAAAGACTGCCTCTGCGACTTCAAGTTATGTGACGCTACTTACTTCTCTTGCAAGTATCGGCTCCTACGCGATTGTTGGTGGAAGTGACTTTTCGATTGGTATTTATATGATACCTGGGGCAATTTTAGGCGCGCTTATTGGAACAAGGTTAAATAAACTTTTGGATGAAAAATGGATTGCTATTCTGTTTAATATTTTGCTAATAGCCCTTTTTGTTTTAAATTTAATTAGAATTTAACGAATTACAAGCTATGAAAATTAGCTTGTTTTTTGTTGTGACGCTATTTTATGTTAAGCTTAGAAGGAGTAGGAGGGGTTATGATGAAAAGGAACTGGCAAGACTTTGTTGCATTTTTACTAACAATCCTAACTGTAACTTGGATAATTTTAACTTGGGGATTACATATTTCAGATATTGTACCGGGAGGAGAAAAAGGCATCTTTTATCAATTAATTCCACTTTTTTTAGGAGTTATTTCGACAATCAGTGTTTTTTTCGTGAAAGAAAAATTGGTGAAATGGATTTTGCTTGGTTTTAATATTTTATTACTCATTTTAATTTATTTTGTATACCATATTGGGGAAATAGGGATATTGTAAGCGGGGGTTGATAGGATGGATGAGCCAACGGAAGCGGTAATCTATCAAATTTTATCTAAAACAGAAGAAAAAAACGCGACGATGGATCACTTAGTTTTTGAAATGATGCAATTTCCGGGAGCTGCCGCATTTACGAAAAATGAATTACTTCTTGGCGTCTACTGGTTAGAAACATTTAATTATATTTTTCGGAGCACAGAAGATCATACGACAAGATATTTTCGAACAACAAAAGGCCACGAAAAATTAGCAGAATTAGAACTTAAAAAAAGAAAGGCTTGAATTCCTAAAAAATAGGTATTCAAGCCTTTCTTTATATATATTTTGCCATAGTGATGTCGGTATTTTCGAAACCAACTTTATTGTACAATTTAATGGCGGTTTGGTTATGGGCGAAAACGTGGAGTTCGATTTTAGTGATGCCCATTTCTTTTGAAAGAACATCTAGCGCTTCAAGTGTTTTCGTACCAAAACCTTGGCCTCGAAATGCTTCGAAAATCACAAAATCATAGATGAAAGCCTGTTTTTCATCAACATGGAACCATAAATAACCGATTTTTTGGTCAGTGAAAATGCTATAGAGGTGCTCATTTGGTGTAGTAATTCCGTCATAAAGTAATTTGTTGAAAGAAGCTTTTGAATTGCTTAAGGCTTCGTCTTTGGACCATGTGCCGGCTGCTATTTTTTCTGCGGCATAGTCTGGAATTGCGGTAGTTAAAAAATCTTCTAAATCAGAAGTAGTCATTTTTTGTAAATGTAAGATAGGGTTTCCTCCTTTTATTTATGCTCGGTGAAAACTTGCATATTGGATGAATTTACGTGACATTTTAATATGGCCCGCTTCGTTTGGATGAATGCCATCAGCGCAAAGTAAATTCTCATAGTGGAACTCGGCAAGAAAACTATCACGAATATCGATAAGATGGCTACCTGTTTCTGCTGCAATCCGCGAAATAGCATTGCTGTACCTTTCCTGCCAGCGATAAATCATCTCGACATCGCCACCCAAAAAGTGGAGAATATTTTCTTTGCTTAGGCCACTACGCGTAATGAAATCAAAATAACGTTTGGCGTGAAGGGGAGGCAGTGTCATTAAAATCGGTTTAATATCTAATTTTTTAAGGCGTTCAATCATTTCAAGTAGTTGCGTTTCAAAAATGTCTAAAGGCGTGCTTGGAATGTGTTCTTTATCTGGATTTTCAGACACTTCTGCCCAATTGAAATCACAGTCATTTCCGCCAAATTCGATGATGGCAATGTCATTTGTTGCGTCTTTTTCCAAGTCTTTTGTTAGAATTTCGTGGCCTTTTGTTATCGTCCGACCCATTGTGGAATGATTTTGAAAAGTCAGGCCAAGTTTTTCAGATGCTCGTTTAATGCAGTTGTTTTTAAGCAAAGTATAGCGGTTTTTTTCTGGATTGAAAAGAACGCCTTTCATAATACTATCGCCCCAAACACCAACTGACTGAATGGTTTTCTTCATAATCATCACTCCTTTCATTTATCATACCATAAAAAAAGCAAAAGACGCGCTTTGTATCTCTAAAAAACGCGTCTTTTACTTTTTAATTTGTAGCTTTGTATAAATAGATTTTCCAGTAAGATGCTTTGTTATTAAATGCTTTTTCGAAGGTTAGTCCAATCTCAGAAGCGTTGTCGATTGGAACGGCAGACAAGATATATTCGCCGCCAACAGCTTTAAATGCATCTATATTAAAGTCTAGTTTTTTAATATGTTTTTTCGAATCTTTGCCGAAATCGTAGTTTTTCCCTAACTCGGCAGAAAATAAATAACAACGATTTCCCCAGTTATCATAATAATCTTCTAGAACGGGGCTTTTGTCTAGTTCGCCAGCGATGATTTTTCGAAAGGCTCTTTTATAAGCAAGTGGATAAGAATTAACGTAGCCATCCACAGTGTAAAAGCCATTTTCTTGGGAAACAGACGGGTGCAGACCAATGCTACCAACGCGGTAACTTGATTGCGGTTTACCAATGTAATTTTTTATTTCTGTAAATTGCTCCGTCGCATAAAATTGATTGATGCTAGGTGAGCCATTTCCAGTCCGGTAGTAAATCTCAGAATTATTCGCGAAAACGACGACAAGCTGCAACACAATTGCTAAATAAGCTAATTTTCGCCACCAATTTCCTTTTTTGATTAAATAAACGATTGCGATTGCGAATAAACCATAAAATAAAAACGGTTGTAAAAAGTGAAAACGTGAAAAATTAAAAGTCCGCATAATTTCTACATTTTCTTTGATCCAGTTCCAGCCACGATACCACCAAAAACCGTACCAAAATGATAAAAATAAATTAAACCCAAATAGCCATAAAAACAGTTTTTCTTTGACCCATTCTCGTTTAATAATGATTAATACAAGAACGAGAAGCAATATCGGCAAAATAACAAATCCAGCTAGAGCCTGATCGTGTGTGTGTCCTACAATGAAATTTTTAATACTAAGTCGAATGGAACTTAAAAGTGATAAATCTGGCAAACTAAATTCGCTTCTTGAATCTGGTGTTGGGTTTATGAACATCGCATAAATAAAACGATAATTTACTAGCGCGTATAACAACCCCATGTAAACCATACTGAGTAAAAAGCGAATATTGACTTGTTTTTTCTTAATAACATCATATAACCAGATACAGCCAACCATTACTAAAAAGAAACAAAATCCTAATATTAAACTAGAATAAAATGGGAGCAGTGTCAGTATAACTACATTCCAGATTCGCCGCTTGTTATTTCTAATGTTTAAAAACGCCCACAAAGCAAGTGGCATCCCTAGCGTACTGAGCATACCTGATGGCCAAAAAGGCGTCAGTGCAAAAGCTAAAGAAACAAAATAAAGCGGTACGAGATATTTTTTATCTTTAATGAGATAATCCCTTGCCCATAAAAACAATCCTAAAAATGCAAATACACGTGTGATTAATTGACTCACTGCAAATGCAATAGGTGTACTGAAAATCATATAAAGCCAATCAATTCCAACAAATTCTGAATCAAATGAATCTCTTGGGACACTATCATCCATTATTTGATCAATATTTGCTGTTCCAACTTTTGCTGTATAATCCCCGCTATCCAAAACCATTTTGTACCACGTCACATTGGAATCTAAATTATCATGTATCCTCACGTGACTATTCCCGCCAAGAATAAACAATGGAGCGACATAAATTACCAATAAGAGTACTGCAATAATTAGCCACTTATGCTTTTTCCACATAGTTCTCCTCCTTCATTATCTCTAATATATATGTACCCGAGAAAACTATTTTCAATTATACCAAAGGAAACTACATTTGTTCATTAAAAAGGGGTAGGTGATTGGAAATACAGTTTAAAAACATATGCCTTAGTAAAAAAACGTTCAATAAAGAGGGAAGTTAATCCAAGTAATCTTGGGTCGGCTTTTCTTTTGAACTAATCAAAATCGGGTATACAGATAGAAATGAAATAGGGGGGCTTCATGATGAAAGAAGAACTATTACAAGCAATCGAAGTCGGAGAGCCAGTTTTACTTGTGACAGCTATTGGATACATTGTTGGGATTGTAGAAACTAAAGGAGAATTGATTCGTTTGGCAGATGTATATATTAATTGCATATCAGCTTCCCGAGTGAATCGCTTTAGTCGAGGGTTGGCAGTGAATATCAACCAAGTAATCGGTATGCAACTACTAAGCAAATCAGAAAAAGACGAAATGATTGGCGGCTGGAAAGCATATGTGGCGCCAACAGCAGGATGATAGAAATTAGGAAAAGTTATGAATAGCTTTGACGGTCAAAATATATCATCAAACATATCCACCACAATTAGATTTAAATAAAATAGCAAAATAAATGAGAGAGCCTTGGCATCATGCCTAGGCTCTTCCTACTTTTTCGATTTAATGGTAGAGTAAAAGAAGCGAATTTTGCAGGAGGAAACCATGATTAATTTAATTTTTGATATTGATGACACAGTTTATGACCAACTAAAACCATTTGAAGAGGCCTTTAAAACCATTTTTGGGAAATCAGACCGCCTGAAAATCGAAAATTTATATATTAAAAGCCGATTTTATAGTGATGAAGTGTATCATAAGGTTGTTCGAGGAGAAATGCCAAAAGCAGAAATGCACGTTTATCGGATTACGCAGGCATTGAACGATTTTGATTACCAAATTACAAAAAAAGAAGCAGAAGCATTTCAACACGCTTATGAACAAAACCAACGCAAAATCGAACTTTCACCCGGAATTAAAGAAATTCTCACTTGGGCTAAAAAGAAAAATATAACGATGGGAATTATTACAAACGGGCCAAAAGACCATCAACAACATAAAATAAATGATTTACAAATAAACGAATGGATTCCAGCTGAGCATACTTTTATTTCTGGTGGAGTAGGCATCGAAAAACCAGACAAAAAAATATTTGAGCTAGTAGAGGAACAAGTCGGTATTAAGAGCGCGGAAGCCTATTATATTGGCGACTCTTTCGAAAATGATGTGATTGGTTCCAAAAGTGCCGGCTGGAAATCAATTTGGCTAAACAGACGACAACACATACAACCTAACAATGCCGCTTACCAGCCAGATTATTGTATTAAAAATGAACAAGAACTAGCTGCTTTGTTGCGAGATTTATTATAAATACTAAAATCTTTTCCTTTATTAGGAGAAGGTTTTTTTGTTGTAAATTGACAAATTTATTTAATAAGGATATTATAGAGTCATTAAGTCTTTAATTAAGAAGGTGAAAGTATGAAATTTTCAAAAGCAACCAATTATGCGCTACATACGATGGTTTATTTAGCAAATTTGTCTCCGGAAAAATCTGTAGGAGTGAAAGAACTTGCAACCAAGCAAAATGTTTCGCCGACATATCTTTCTAAAGTGTTAACAATGCTAGTAAAAGCTGGTTTCGTTGAGTCAGTAACAGGTGTAAATGGCGGTTATAAATTAGCTGAACCCGCAAATAGTATTAGTTTTTTAGATGTTATTCAAGCTATCGAAGGAAAAGCTGCTTTCTTTCACTGTGACCCAAAAAATCATAGCGAAAGTCAGCCGCACTGCTTAATCGGCGAAGTAATGAATAAGGCAGAGCAACAAATGGAAGACTATTTAAGCAAGCAGACTGTAGGTAGTATTGTCGTAGAAATTGAAAAACATCAACATTAAAGGAGTGCTGAAAATGAATCATCACCATCATCACCACAATCACCACGGGGAAGCTGGTTTTAAGAGGAAAGTAGATTATTTGGATCGACCTGAACGGAGCGAAGTTTTATCACCAGAGGAATTTTTACAGAGGGTCCCAATGGAAAAAACAGCGAGCATTTTAGATTTAGGAGCAGGAACAGGATTTTTAACGATTCCGGCAGCGAAAAAGGTTGAAAATACTGTTTTTGCATTAGATTTAGATACGAAAATGTTGGAATTAATTGAGACGAAAGCGAAAACAGCTAAATTAGCCAATGTAAAAACATTAGAAGCAAGCATGGATGCTATTCCGCTTGAAGCTAGTTCGGTGGATGTTGTGCTGGCATCGCTCGTGTTACATGAAGCGGGTTTACTTCTGGATGTTTTGCGTGAAGTAAGTAGAGTCGTGAAACCAGGTGGCTACTTTGCTACCATAGAGTTTGATACACAAGGAACGGATTTGAAAGGTCCACCAATGGAAATTCAAATTTCAGCTGAGAAATTGAAGGAAGAGCTTGCAGGATTTGGGTTTGAAGTATTGCAGAACTGGGAGCTTGATGAGGGAATGTATGTGAGTATTGCGGAGAAAAAAGCCTGAATTTCGAGAAGTATAAATAGATAAAATTTGAAGAGTAAATTGAATAAATATAATATGTTATACAGCTGTGTTAACTAGTTCAACAGAGGATGAAGAGCATAAATTTGAGTATGAAAAAGGGAATAACCATGCTGTGACATTTAAGCAATATAGGACTAGTGGGCTTGTGCCAACTGACTATGGAAGTAAAAAATTATACGCGTTCAGATATCAAGATATAAGAAGTGTTGGTTCAGTTAAAAAGAAAGATATGAATAAACAGCTAAAAAGTGCAGGCAAATGGTTCTTTAACTCTTCGCCATATTAAGTAATAAAAGGGGAGAATAATGAAAAAGTTAGTTATATGGTTTTTATTAATAATATATGCAGTAGTGTACTGTAATGTTTTATTTAATGTAATTAAATATCAAGAAGGGTCATTCTTTTCTGTTTGGTTTCAAATAATTGCAGTATTTTGCTTTTTAGCTTCATGTTTATATTTTTATAAATGTAAGAAGTTTATACTAAGTGGTTTAACGGGGAGCCTTGTGTTATTTTTCTTAGTTAGCATAGTCGTTAGTTTATAATAATTTTCAAATTTAAAAGATGTTTTTAAGAATAGGTGATAGGATATAATCAACTATTTTTTGAATACTTAATTAGGAGAACACAAATAAAAAAGGTTGACTACTGTTCAAATAGTTTCTTGAGCAGTAGTCAACCTTTTTATTTCTACGGAGAAACGGGGATTCGAACCCCGGCGCGGCATACACCGCCTAACAGATTTCGAGTCTGTCCCCTTCAGCCGGACTTGGGTATTTCTCCACTGTGACATAGAATGCCGACAAGAAGTATTGTATAATAATATTAACAAAAATACCAGTGTTTTTTATAAAAGGAGCGTGCTAAATGGAAAGAAAATTGGTTCAAGAAATTAATTTACTAGAAAATAAAAAATTGGTTATGAATTTGAATATTGCTGCGATTGTTATTGTGCTTGTGTTAACTGTTTTAGGAATTGTTTTTTCAGGCGGTTTCCAGATTACAAATGGTTTGGCGGGGGTTATGTGGCTTGGAGTAGGTTATTTAGTAGCAATTGTTATTCACGAAGCCGTACACGGGATTTTCTTCAAAGCTTTTCGCCCAGAATCAAAAGTGAAATTTGGTTTTAAAAATGGGATGGCTTATGCTGGAAGCCCCGGAGCATTTTATTCGAGAGCGCAATTCTTTATTATTTCGATTGCGCCATTTATCGTTCTTACGGGATTGTTCATTTTTCTGCGTTTTCTCGGTGTGAATGAAGCAGTTCTATATTTAATTTTTGCCTTACATACATCAGGTTGTGTCGGTGATTTTTATTACTGCATTCTTTTGATTAATCAGCCAGCTGGGATCGTTGTGGAGGATACGGATAAGGGAATTAGTTTTTATTCAGAAGGTTAAGCTTGGTAACGATTTCAACAAAGTGTTAAAATAAGGATATACTTTTAGAAAGAGGTGCTTGATTTTGAAACGAATAACAATTGGTAATAGCGATTTAACCGCTTCAGAAATTTCGCTAGGATGTATGAGAATGGCGGATCTTAGTAAAGAAGAGGCGAACAAAGTAATTAATACAGCACTTGAAAACGGTATTGATTTTTTTGATCACGCGGATATTTATGGCGGCGGTAAATCAGAGGAAGTCTTTGCTGATGCAATTGATATGAATGCAACTGTTCGTGAAAAAATGATTCTTCAATCAAAATGCGGAATTCGTCAAGGATTCTTTGATTTTTCAAAAGAGCACATTATTTCTTCTGTGGAAGGTAGCTTGAAACGCCTGAAAACAGATTATTTAGATACACTATTACTTCATCGTCCGGATACACTTTTTGAACCAGAAGAGGTAGCAGCGGCTTTCACAGAACTGGAAAAAAGTGGAAAAGTTCGTCATTTTGGCGTAAGTAATCAAAACCCAGGTCAAATCGAATTACTAAAAAAATACGTAGACCAAGAATTAATTGCCAATCAACTGCAATTTAGTATTATGCATACTGGTATGATTGATACTGGTTTTAACGTAAATATGACGATTGATCCTTCTCTTGATCGCGATGGCGGGATTTTGGAATATAGTCGCTTACATAATATGACTATCCAAGCTTGGTCTCCGTTCCAATATGGTTTCTTTGAAGGAGTTTTCTTAGATAACGATAAATTCCCTGAATTAAACAAAGCAATTGATAAAATCGCTGCTGATAAAGGTGTAACTAATTCGGCAATTGCGGTTGCATGGGTTCAGCGCCATCCAGCAAGCTTCCAAACAGTAGTTGGTACAATGAACCCAGGAAGAATCGCTGATATTGCAAAAGCTTCTGACGTAACACTTAGTCGCGAAGAATGGTATGAAATTTACCGTGCGGCTGGAAACCAATTACCTTAATGTAAACAGACACTTGGGCTTTTTGCTCAAGTGTTTTTTTATGTGTAATAATGATAGTGAAATTCATTCTCAATTAGAAATAAATTTTATCAATTAGTTTGATATGATTTTTAAAAAGTGCTATAATAACAAGTGAGTTAAGGATGTTTCCTTTAAAATTTAATTATAATAATTATTGTTTAGTCTGTTTTTCGCAGTTGCGAAAGCAGATTTTTGTGTTTTTTAGGGTAATGGGAATCATTATCATTTGGAGAGGATGAGCATTATGAAAGACTGGATGGAGCGGAATTGGCAGTTTGTAACGACTGGTATTAGTGGGGTTTTAATTGTTGTCGGTTGTTTAATCGGGAATGATGTCGGTGATTTTTGGACAGCGGTGATTTTCTTGAGTGCCTTTGTTATTGGCGGATTTGAACAAGCTAAGGAAGGGATAGCGGCGACGATTAAAACGAAAAAACTTAATGTAGAGCTTTTAATGATATTAGCGGCTACAGGGGCTTCAATTATTGGTTATTGGTTTGAAGGCGCCATACTTATTTTTATTTTCTCAGTTAGTGGGGCATTAGAAACGTATACGACGAATAAAAGTAAGCGCGAAATCACGAAATTAATGGCTTTTCAACCGGAACGAGCTTTTCGTTTTCTTCCAAATGGTGATGTTGAAGAAGTAGCTGCAAAAGATTTGCAATTAGATGATAAAGTACTCGTTCGACCTGGGGAAAGTGTCCCAATTGATGGTGTGATTGTTCGTGGTTCAACAACTTTGAATGAAGCAGCAATCAATGGTGAATCGGTTCCAGTTGAGAAAACTGTTGATGCTGAAGTATTTGGTGGGACAGTTAATGTCAGCAGTGCTATCACTATTAAAGTAACACAAACTTTTGATAATACGATTTTTAGCAAGATTATTCGCTTAGTAGAAACCGCCCAGAGTGAACCTTCAAAAACCGCTCGTTTTATTGAGCGATTTGAGGATGCGTATGTTAAAGCAGTATTATTGTTTGTTTTAGTGATGATGTTTTTACCGCATTTTGCACTCGGTTGGTCTTGGAATGAAACTTTTTATCGCGCGATGGTTTTACTTACTGTAGCTTCTCCTTGTGCGCTAGTTGCTTCGGTGACTCCAGCGACTTTAGCAGCTATTTCTAATGGAGCACGTCACGGGATTTTATTCAAAGGCGGCGTACACTTGGAAAATTTGCGCGGTGTAAAAGCAATTGCATTTGATAAAACGGGAACTTTGACAAACGGAACACCTGAACTAACAGACCAAATATTTAAAGAACACATCGATAAACAGCAAGTAATAAATGTGGCGGCAGCAATGGAGCGGCAGTCTTTGCACCCATTAGCCGCAGCAATCACCAAAGCATTAGATATCGAAGTAACGGATAAATTAACAGAAATAGAAGTAACGGATGTGCCAGGTTGGGGAGTGCAAACTAGCTACAAAGGCGAAACTTGGCAAGTCGGTAAAGCCGGTTACGTTGGGGCGGAAAATGCTGTCAAGTTTTCAAATGGCGCGTTTGAAAGGCTTGCTAGCGAAGGGAAAACGATTGTATATGTCGCTAAAGAAGGCGAAATCGTTGCGATGTTTGCGCTCAAAGACACTTGCCGACCTGAGGCGATTCGGACCATTCAAGCTCTAAAAGCAAAAGGTATTAAAACAATTATGGTAACAGGAGATAATGCACAAACTGGCGCTGCAATCCAAGCTGAACTTGGTATGGATAGGGTTGTTTCTGGATGTTTGCCTGAGAAAAAAGTAGATGTTTTAAAAGAACTATCGGTGACTTATGGAAGCGTGGCAATGGTTGGTGACGGGATCAATGATGCTCCAGCGCTTGCCCATGCGGCTGTTGGCATTGCGATGGGCGAGGGAACGGATATTGCAATGGAAACAGCAGATGTTGTTTTAATGAAAAATGACTTAGAGAAAATCCCGTATGCCTACACGCTATCCGAACGACTTAACTGGATTAGTTGGCAAAATATTTGTTTTGCAATTGCCGTGATTCTGCTCTTAATAACAGCGAACGTTTTTCAAGTAATCAATTTACCGTTCGGCGTTGTGGGACATGAAGGAAGCACGATTTTAGTTATTTTAAATGGACTTAGACTACTTAAGTCCAACCGGAAATAGTGATTCATTTGACTGCTCGTCTATCTCTAGTCTAAGATAGATGAACAGTTTCTTTTTAGAAAAAAAGGGGTATTGCATGATAGATTGGAGATGAGTGCATGAGAAAGATTAACTGGACACAATGGATAGCGCTGTTTGTTTTTGCATCAATGGGAATTTCAGTCGTTTTTACTATCTATGAAATTTTTAACGCACCAATAAAGCAACCAGCAACTGGACCGCATGTGACATTACGAGGGGATTATATCTTTTTATTATTTGAAATTTTACTAGGAATTTTTATTTTGTTATTGCCTTCCATTATTGCACGACGCTTCAAATTTGAAATACCTGGACTGGTTTATATTTTATTTATTGTTTTTTTGTACGGCTCGATTTATCTTGGAACCGTTCAAAAATTCTATTCAACTGTGCCGCACTGGGATAAAATCTTACATACTTTTAGTGGGGCGATGCTTGGAGCTATTGGCTTTTCGTTCGTTAGCTTGTTAAACGCAAATGATAAAGTAGTGATGAAACTGAAGCCTGGTTTTATCGCAGTCTTTGCATTTTGTTTTGCTGTAACGATGGGCGCATTCTGGGAAGTGTATGAATATACTTTTGACGGGATTATGAACTTAAATATGCAACGCTACAACCTATCAAATGGTACACCTCTAACTGGGCGAGCAGCTCTAGAAGATACAATGACGGATATAATTGTTGATATTATTGGCGCTTTATTCATCGTCATTGTAGGCTATTTCGCACTGAAAAAAGGTCGACCTTGGATGGAACGCTTTGAATTCAAACGAAAAAACTGGAAAAAAGAACCAAAGACTAAGTAAAATCCAAAAAGCATTTGAGCTGACTCAGATGCTTTTTTAGTTGCACAAAAACGCCGACAACTTTGGGTCCATGAAATGATTGACTGCATCTTAGAACTTTTCTACACTGAAATTGAGAAGAAAATTTTTAAAGGAGTGAGAAAATGTTTTTAGATACGGGGAATTTAGAGGAAATGAAGAAAGCGCTTCAATTTCCGTTTTTTGAAGGTGTAACTACGAATCCAACCATTTTACTGAAAGAAAATCAGCCCAGAAAAACCCATATTGCTCACATTCCAGCAAAATTAGTATTTGTCCAAGCAGCGGGATTAACAGAAGAAGAAATTTGGGAAGACGTGCTGAGAATTCAAGAAATTAAGCCAGCTGAAGGGACTGTTATTGGCTTGAAAATCCCTGCCCATGAAGCCGGGATAAAAGTTATTGCTACAGTTCGCGCTAAGTTTCCAGATGCGATTATTTTAGCAACGGCAATTTTTTCATCCGAGCAAGGTTATATTGCGGCTCTTTCTGGGGCAGACTATTTAGCGCCGTATTACAATCGCATGGAAGTAAGTGGTTTAGATGCAGCGAAAACGATAGAAGAATTGCGCTATGTTCTAGATTTACAAGGTCTTGAAGAAGTGAAAATCATGGGGGCGAGTTTTAAAAACAGCCGCCAAATTATGCAAGCATTAGCGAGTGGGGCGGACACGGTAACGATTGGTTATGATTTATTCTTACAAATGATGAATAAACCACTCGCACTCGAAAGCATTGAAAAATTTAACGAACATAATGCAGCTTTACCTAAATGAAAAAAAGGAAGTATCCATGATATTGGATACTTCCTTTTTTTATTTGTCTTCGTCGCGTAACGGTAGATTATTTACGTAGCTATCAGAATACTGCAAGAGTTTGCGACTTGTTTCGAATCGCTTCTTCACTTCATCTGACAGTTCTTTATTTGTTCCGTTATAATTCGTTGCTGCTCCGGTTTCAAAGCTTTCGTCTGGCTGATACATATAAGAATCAGTGAAATAGCTTCCTTCAGGCATAGTATATCGTTCAGGAACATAATTGTTTGTTGAATTGAGAATATCAGTACCAAACATTATTTGATTGCCTGTATTAATACCTAATAAATTCATCACAGTTGGCATAATATCAATCTCACCGCCAACATTTTTGATTTCACCAGGGTTTTTCATTCCTGGATAATGTAGGAAGAACGGGATACGGTAATCGTCTGCTGGATCTGCTTTAAGCTCGGTAGAACGATTGACGTATTTTTTCTGTTCTTCTGGAAGTTGATCTGTTTTGATAATATGGTGGTCTCCGTAGAAAACGACTACTGAATCCTCCCAAATGCCACTATCTTTTAATTTTTGAATGAAAGCGCCGAGTTGTTTATCCGCGTAATGAACCGCTTCAAAATAATTACCAAGTTCTGTATCTTTTAAATCACTCGGTAAGTTGATTTCTTGCTTTTCTTCAGGGATGTTAAATGGCATATGACTACTTACACTAATTAATTGCGCATAAAATTTTTGATTGTTTTTATATTGTTTTTCTAAGATAGGGAACGCTTTGTTGTATAATACTTCATCACTTGGAGAGAAGCCAATTACGTCTTCATCGCCAAAGAATTTACGATCATAAAATTTATCAAAACCAACTGCCGGATAAAACTCATCTCGATTATAAAAACTAGCGTCATTTGTATGGAAAGTGGACGTTGTATAATCATTTTTACCAAGTAGTCGAGGCATAGATGGAATGACCCGGTCGCCGTAAGTTTGGGTATTTGTATAGTATCCGCTCGGGAAAGTGGATGTATAAACAGACCATTCTGCGTCGGCTGTATTTGATTTAGAAACTGTTTGGAAAAACTTATTGGAATACATTGTTTCGTTTTGTAAACTATCTAGCGTTGGAGTGATTGACTGTCCATCAATTTTAATATTTGTTAAGTTCCGCTGAAACGATTCTAATTGCACGATAATCAGGTTTTTCCCTTTCGCAGCTCCAAAGTAATCCGGTTTTTCTTTTAAATCCACGCCTTTAATATCACGAACGTTTTTGGCGGTAATGTCTGCGGCTTTAACATGATCAGTTCCAGCAAGAGCAGTACTAATATTAAATGTAAAAATTCCCATCCGCTTTGCTCGTTTCGAATCGCTAATGATATTTTGTTGCATCATAAAATAAGTAAATCCGCTAAGCACAAGTAAAGTACTTAAAAACGATACGCCATAAATACGTTTAGTTAGGCGGAATGACGGAAAAACATGGCCTTTTTTTATGCTGAAGTAGAGGATAAATGGAAGTAAAATAATATCCATGATGTAAAGCCAATCAGTTCCACTAAGTAAACTAGTAGCGCTTGTTTTTACGACACCGACTTCTCCGATAAGTGAGAAACTATGATACGTAGGAACTTCATTATAGAAGCGGGCATAAAGTACGCAAACTAACATAAGAATGCCGATAAATAAAGACATTCTAGCATACCAATAAACGTGAGAACGAACCGGAGCAAATAAATGAATTAGCCCAAGTAATAATACGATAAACAGCAGGTCCATTCCTAGCGCCAAGAAATTGGGATCTTTAAAAATCTGGAAATAGGCAAAAGTGAACTTACTAATAATTAATAAAAAATAAAATAAAATCAATTGAATTCCTCTTTCTAGCATGCTTTGTGCCGAATACGCACAAATCCATTCTCTCTAATTTTAGCCTAATCATGCTTACAGTGCAAATCATGAAAGATGATTCAGATATATTTGGGTAATAGGTGCTATTTTAGGAAGTTATAATTAGTTTTGTATTTTTTTTCACAATTTTATTGACCTTTAAAGCGCAAAAGTATACTATTTTAGAAGATCGTAAAAAGGTAGGCGACAAAATGAATTCATTATTTAGAAGAAAACCGATAGAAGATTTAATGCATAATAAAAGCGGAAGTACACATTTAAAACAAACGCTTGGACCGCTTGATTTAACCTTACTAGGAGTTGGAGCGATTGTTGGAACTGGGATTTTTATTTTACCTGGGACTGTAGCTGCGAAAAATGCTGGACCGGCGATTATATTTTCTTTCGTCATTGCCGCGATTGTTTGTGCGATTGCTGCGATGTGTTATTCAGAGTTTGCATCTAGTGTTCCGGTAGCAGGGAGCGCCTATACATACGGCTATGTCGTCTTTGGCGAGTTAATCGGTTGGTTGCTAGGCTGGGCACTTATTTTAGAATACGGGCTTGCTGTGGCATCTGTCGCAAGTGGCTGGTCTTCTTATTTAAATGCGTTGCTTTCAGGTTTTCATATTTCCATTCCTGAAGCAGTATCTGGGCCTTTTAATCCAGAAGTAGGTACATTTATTAATTTACCTGCAATTATTATCGTTCTCGTGATTGCTTTCTTATTAACACTTGGAATAAAAGAGTCAACGCGTGTGAATACGATTATGGTAGCTATCAAAGTAGGCGTTATTTTACTTTTCTTAGTAGTTGGCGTGTTTTATGTGAAACCTGATAATTGGCAACCATTTATGCCGTTTGGGATTAGTGGCGTAATGAACGGTGCTGCGCTTGTATTCTTTGCTTATTTAGGCTTTGATGCAGTTTCCTCGGCCGCAGAAGAAGTGAAAAACCCGCAACGAACTATGCCGATTGGAATAATAGGGTCGTTACTTATTTGTACTATTTTATATGTAGCGGTTTCTGCTGTCTTAACAGGAATGGTACCATACACGGATTTAAATGTTACTGATCCAGTGGCTTATGCTTTGCAAGTGATTAATCAAGATTGGGTGGCTGGTATCGTATCACTCGGAGCTGTAGTTGGTATGATTACTGTTATTTTAGTAATGAGCTACGGGGCTACAAGATTGATTTTTGCCATGGGGCGTGATGGTTTATTACCAAAAGTACTGGCAGAAATTAATCAAAAATATCAAACACCAGTCAAAAACACCTGGATTTTTGCATTTATTGTGGCGATTATTAGTGGACTTGTACCCCTTGATAGATTGGCTGAATTAGTCAATATTGGAACACTCCTAGCATTTATGATGGTGTCCATTGGGATTATCTTCTTACGTAAAAATAAATCTATTCAACAATCAGGCTTCAAAGTGCCATTTTATCCTGTGTTGCCGATAATTTCGTTTTTATTATGCGCATTTCTCATAAGTCGCTTATCTGTTCACACCTGGATTCTTTGCGGGATTTGGTTTGTAATCGGATTAATTGTGTACTTTGCATATGGTAGGAAACATAGTGAGTTACTTAAAAAATAATTAACTTACTTTTTGTAAGTCGTTTTATTGGTATTTGGACGCTCCTTGTGTTGTAATGAATGTATTACAATAAAAGGAGCGTTTTTTACATGGTGGAAATTAGTGAAAAATTACGATTAGGCGAAGTTGTCTTAAATGTAGGTCATTTAAAAGAGATGGCAGGTTTTTATCAAGAAGTAATTGGTTTAACTTTATTAGAAGAAAATGATCGGATTGTAAGGCTTGGAGTGCCAGATTCGAGTGAGGCGTTGCTTGTTCTTAAAAAAATAGACCATGCAGTTGTTCCAGAAGTGCCGCGGATTGGATTGTTTCATACAGCATTTTTATTACCAAGTCGAGAAAGTTTAGCAGATGTACTCGTGCATTTAGCTCAGTCGGGTTATCCGATTGACGGAGCGGGGGACCATGCTTATAGTGAGGCGCTTTACTTACATGATATTGAAGGGAACGGCATTGAAATCTACGCAGATCGGCCGAAAAATAGTTGGATGCGTGATAGCGCTGGAAACTTACCAATGGTGACAGAGCAAGTCGATGTGGATGATTTATTAAAAATCGCAACTGGAGAACCTTTCACTGGAATGCCAAGTGGGACAATTATCGGGCATGTACATTTACAGGTAGCTGATGCAGACAAGGCAGAGCAATTTTATAAAGAAGCGCTTGGTATGAATTTAACGACAGCAATACCATCAGCAAGATTTTTTGCAGCAGGCGATTATCACCATCATATTGGATCAAATATGTGGGCTGGACGCAATTTGGAAAATCGTCGTGAGAATGAAGTCGGGTTAGCTTGGTTTACAATTATCACACCAGACAAAGAAGCGATAACAACGAATCTAGAGCAGCAAGGTTATGAAGTAAAACGATTTGACGAAACGATTTCAGTTACCGATTCAAATGGAATTATGATACACTTTAAATAAAAAAAGAACTGTTTAAGCGAAAAATGAGCTTAAACAGTTTTTTGATGCGATAATAAGGGAAAGGTAGATTAGATTAATTATTTTAATGTTTACGTTGCATTGTTTTCTTGAAAAGCCAGTTGCTTGATTGGAAAAGCGTTAAAGCAATTAAAACAACGCCAATTCCAAGATTTAAATACGAAAGGGCTACAGCTGCGTTATCTGGAAATGAATTTTGCACAGTGATGAAAATAATAAAGAAACCGCTGTTTGCACAAAACGCAATCCAAAACCAAGATAAACCACTAAGTTTACCAACTACAAAAGAAAGTCCTGAGATTATTGCTGCTAAAACAATTCCTGTAAGTATCATTGACATAAATTCCATTTTCATCGCTCCTTTGTCATAAATGAATTATTATTAATAATAATGTAACATAAATGAAATATTTTGTAAAGAAGTTAGAAGAAAGGAGATACACAGATGATTGAATTTTTTAAAACAACAAATGAAAAAATGGAGCAATTATCCGAGTTAGAAGATGGTTGCTGGGTGAAAGTAACCGCTCCGACAGAAGATGAAATTGAGCAATTAAGTAAAGAAATGGATGTGCCAAAACCTTATATCTTAGATGCACTCGATTCAGAGGAGCGCTCGAGAATAGAATTAAAACGAGCAGAACAAGATGTAAGACACTCCTTAGTGATTGTCGACTATCCGTATGAATCGGAGGATGAACTTGGTTACACAATGTACGAAACACTGCCAATTGGTATCGTATTAACAAGAAAGTATCTAGTCACTATCTCTTTACGCGACTTACTAATATTAGAAGATGTTCGTACGATGAAACTAGAAACATACGATACGACGAATCATAAACAATTTTTGTTAAAATTATTGTATGCTGTATCTTATTATTACCTCAAATACTTAAATCAAATCATCAAACAAACAAATAATTTAGAAATACAGATTAAACAGTCGATGAAAAATGAACAACTGTATGCGTTTATGGCGGTTCAGAAAAGTTTAGTATTTTTTGCAACTGCACTTCAATCGAACAAAGCAATACTCGATAAAATGGAAGATGTGGAACATTTTATGCAACAGGAAGATAACCATGACTTGCTTAGAGATGTTATTATTGAAAATAAACAAGCAATAGCAATGACAGATACATACACGCAAATTATTAGTGGCATGTCAGATGTGTTTTCTTCTGTCATTTCGAATAATTTGAATATCGTGATGAAGTTTTTAACATCTTTTACCATTATTTTATCTTTACCAACTATTGTGGCGAGTGTTTACGGGATGAATATTAAGTTGCCATTTATGCACAATGAGCACGCGTTTGCATTAATTCTTTTATTTACGCTATTAATTACAACGGGGGTAACAGTGATTTTTTGGCGTAGAAAATACTTTTAATATATAGAAAACGAGGGATGAGCATGGAAAAACAAACATACGAAAAATTAGCATACTATACAATCAAAGAAAAAATTCTCAGCGGAAAGCTTCATGTTGGTCAACATATTTCAGAAGCGGGTATTGCAAAAGAATTATCTATTAGTCGAACTCCTGTCAGAAAAGCAATTGCGGTTTTAGTATCCGAAGAATTAATCGAATACGAACTGAACCGGGGGGCAATTGTTATCGAAAGTAGCATGAGCGCTGGACGTTTTATCGAACTCCTTGAAATGGCAGAAATTCTCGTCGTGCAAACAATTGAAAAATGTAAAAGTAAAAATTTAACTTATAAACCAGAACAAGGCAATGAATTACTAAAAGAGATGAGAATCATTCAAAAAGAAGAAAATGTCGATGCTTATCTATCTTTGCTGAGTAAATGGCTGTTACAATTTGTCGCGCAACTAGCTAACAGTTATGCAGAAGATATTGTAAGGAAAATGAAGCGTGATTTCTTTAATAAAGCACAAAAAGATATTAAAATAATACCAGTGCTTTTGGAAGAAGAAACGATGGATACATTAGAACAACTAACTTTTTATATGGTAGAAAAGAAATATGACTTAGCAAAAGAGGTAATGCAAAAATTAGTGAATTTGTATATTATCCGTACATTTAGATAGTATTTCTAAAATGATTTGCTTAAATACAGGAGGTGCTTTTGATGCGGAAAGTATACGAAATATTTGTTTTAGACTGGCGCCGTCTCTTTAAAGCGCCTTTAGCTTTATTATTAGTTATTGCATTAATTATTTTGCCATCATTATATGCATGGTTTAATATTGAAGCACTTTGGGATCCTTATTCCAATACATCAGGAATCAAAGTAGCTGTTTCAATTGATGATGAAGGCGCAGAAGTAGACGTACCGGGAAAAAAGCCTCAACAAGTGAACGTTGGGGATCAGCTTAAGAAAACCCTTGAGAAAAATAAAAAACTTGGTTGGACTTTTGTTAGTGAAGAAGAAGCGAAAAAAGGCGTAAAAAGCGGAAAATATTATGCTTCGATTCATATTCCGAAAAATTTCTCAGAGGATATGGTTTCGGTTGTAAGTGATAACGTCAAAAAACCAACAATTGATTACTCGGTTAATGAAAAAATCAATGCTATCGCGCCAAAAATGACAGAAAGCGGAGCAACAACTATTGTAAATCAAATTAGTTCCGAGTTTGTGGGCACGGTGAGTAAGGCTGTTTTAGAAGAGTTTAATAAAGCAGGAATTGATCTTGAAAACGAGTTACCGACAATTAGACGTTTAAAAACCAAAGTATTCCAAGTACAAGATGCTTTACCAGAACTTAAAAAAATGGGTGCTGAGGCCGTCAAAATTGAAGCCAAATTACCTGAACTAAAAACGAAAGCAAATCAGGTTGTCGAACTAAATGAAAAAATCCCAGAACTGAATAAAGCGACAGAAAACGTTTTATTAGTAGAAGAACAGCTACCGAAAATCGATCAACTTGGTCAAGATATTCTTGTGCTCCAAAAGAAAATCCCAGAAATCAAACAAATCGCGCAGTCAGTAAAAGAAGTAGATGAAAACTTCGGAACGATCAAAAAAACAGTCAATGACGCGGTAAACGAATCTGGTAAGGCACTTGATGTCATTGATACAGCGACGGCGGCGATTCCAACAGTTGAAAAAATCGCCCAAAATGGTAGTGGATATGTCGATAAAGTATCCGATTTTGCAGACGAAATTAATAAGTCATTTGATACGTTAGCACCTGCTATTAAACAAAACTTAACGCTAATGAAGCAAATGGCAGATAATATTTACCAAGTAACTGAAGCAATCAAAAATGGTTCTATCAACTCTGAACAGGCGATTTCCGAACTGAAGAAAATGGAAAACGATATTGATTCCTTACAACAAATGATTACAAAACAAACTGCAACTTTGGAAAGCTTAAATGAAACTTTACCGAATAAGCCGTTTACCGATTTAATTGCAAACTTAAAAACGATTAATAGCCAACTAGGCGCACAAAAGCAAACAATCACAAAAGTACGCACAGCACTAGAAAATGGTGAACAACCAGCTGAGGAACTTTTAAATCAATTGAATGAACAAGCCAAAAATGTTAGCGCAAAATTAGACCAAATTTTAGCAAACTATGATTCGGAAATTGTTCCAGCAATCAAAACCGGCTTAAATCAAATTCAAGGAGACTTAAAAGACAGCCAAAAATTACTACAAAACTTGCAAGCAAAAATCCCAGAAATCACTCAAGTATTGAAAGATTCCAGAGAAACACTGCAAACTGGGCAAACGTATTTAAAAGAATTTCAAGAGCGACTGCCAGAAATCCAGAAAACTTTGGATGAAGCAACTAAGGTTATCAATACGAAACTAGATACAATTATCGCAGGTATTAACGAAGCAGCTGATTTTTATCAAAATGATTATCCAAACGTAAAAGCTAATATCAAAAAAGCAGCCAACTTCATTCGCGATGATTTACCAGGACTCGAAAAAGAAATAAATCAAGCATCCAATCTGATTCAAGAAAAAATGCCAGAGTTCGAAAAAGCCGTTAAAATCGCAGCAAATCTTTCCAGAGAAGAACTGCCAGAATTTGAAAAAGCAATTAATAATGCTGCCAATAAAATTACCGATTTCGATAAAAATTACGATTTGCAAAGTATTATTAAAATGCTAAGAAATGATGCCGATAAAGATAGTTCCTTTATTGCGAACCCGGTTAATTTAAAAGAAACAAGTTACTACCCTATTCCAAACTACGGCTCGGCAAGCTCGCCATTTTATACAGCACTTTGTTTATGGGTTGGGGCACTCTTACTTATTTCATTACTACGTGTTGATGTAGAGGTGCCAGCGGGGATTTTCAGCCATTACCATCGTTATTTTGGTCGATTATTAACGTTCTTATCCATCGGGTTAATGCAAGCACTTATTGTTACGCTCGGGAACATCTTCTTGCTCGGTGTTTCCATCGCTGAACCTTTACTCCACGTGCTCTTTAGCATGTTTATCAGCGTGGTCTTTATGACGATTGTCTACACACTCGTTTCTTTATTTAATAACGTCGGAAAAGGGATTGCGATCATCTTGTTAGTACTACAAATTTCAGGAGCGGGCGGGAACTTCCCAATTCAAGTCTCACCACCATTTTTCCAAGCGATTTATCCATTCTTGCCGTTTACTTATGCCGTTAGTTTAATCCGAGAAAGTGTGGGGGGACTTTATATGCCAACTGTGTGGATTGACATGAGTGTTCTTGCTGGATTTGCCATTTTATTCATTGCATTAGGTTTGTTACTCAAAAAACCGCTCGACAAAGTAGTACCAAAACTATCCGAAAAAGCAAAACGAAGCAAGCTTATTCACTAAAAATATTTCTATGATATAATTACTAGCGAATAGGGGGCAGACTTGATGGTAAATAAATATAAAACGTTGGATAAAATGGTCTATAATTTACTTCTTGAAAAGATTAAAAAAGGCGATTTAGTCCGTAATGAGCATCTCGTTGAAGAAAAACTTGCCGCTGAATTCGGAGTTAGCCGGTCCCCACTTCGAAAAGCGATTGCTACTCTTACAGCTCAAGGTATTGTTAGCTATCACGAAAATAGTGGAGCAGTTTTAAACGATGTGCTCATTGGATCAGACCGTTACGTGCAATTAATGGATACCATCGATATTTTAGTTGATGCAGCAATAGCAAAAGTAGGGCACTTCGGTTTAGTAATGGATATAGAAAAATTACACGAACGTTTACAAGAGATGGAACGATTTTCTTATTTAACGGATGTTGAAAGTTATTTTGATGCACATCATCGTTTCATTCTTTGCTTAATTAGTTTTGCTGAAAATCCATATCAAGTGAAGATTGCAAAAGATATTTTCTTTCAAATGGTTCATTTTTCGGATGGTATTAATATTTTTAAATCAGTCGAAATTAGAGAATGGACCAATAAAAAAAGCAGCCAAATATATGAGCTACTCGCACAAGATAAAACCGAAATGGCTAGGAAGACAATTAAATCAATGTTTGCTGAACTTACAATTCAAGCGTATCGTTAAAAGAGCTGTCACAAAAGTGACAGCTCTTTTTGATATAAATTAAACCCATTCTTCTCACCAGAAAACATAAATCCATAACGCAGATACATTTGATTAAGGGCTTCGTTTGTTTTGATGCAGTCTAACCGAACAAACGGAACAGACATGTTAAGTGCCAATTGTTCAGCAAAACTAATCATTTGTTTACTTAAAGAAATGCCACTAAAATCCCTTGATACCATTATTCGGTGTAAGTAATAAGCTGATTGTTCATGCCTATCACCCCATAAATCCGTATCCCAGTCACTCGGCGTTTTCCTGATAATCATTACTCCAGCTAGTTTTCCATCAGCCGCCTCAAAAAGTGCAACCTCGCTAAGCTCAATCCGTTGTTCAATATTATGAACATCAAATCCATGTAAAATATCGCTCCACTGGGTCGAACCCGATTCTTTTAACCAGCGCGCAGTATTTACCATTAATTCATTTATTGTTGAACGATCATTTGGCAAAGCAAAGCGGACTAGAAATTCCAGTCCGCCAGCTGTTATTTTATTTTGGTTCATTATTGTCTTTTGGAGCCTCAGGAGCTTCTGGAGTCTCAGGAGTTTCTGGTACTTCTTTCGTTTCAGGAGCTTCTGGAACTTCTGGTGTTTCGGGTTCTACCGTTGTTTCAGGAGTTACTGGAGCTTCTGGTTCTACTTTTGTTTCAGGTGCTTTCGGAACTTCTGGTGTTTCAGGTTCTACCTTTGTTTCAGGTCCAAATCCCTCTGGATGAGTATCTTCTACAAAAGGATCAGTTTCTCTTGTACCAAATGGATCAATTTCTTCTTCTACAATAACTGTTTCTTCGGTGTAAGTACCTTCGCTTGCTGCATATAAATCATCATAGAATACAGCGATAGAAGTGATTAGATACGGATAAACATAAAGTGAAATACCAAGTGTAAGTAACCAAGAAGCTAGTATTAATACCAGTCCACCAAATGTAGCTCCAGCAGCAAGTGCTGTAATTACTTCAGCAGGATCAGCAGTATAAGAAGTAGTAGCCATACCACCAGCAACGATTACAGTACCTGCAATTGCTACGGCTAAAGGAATTAAATACCAAAGTAAGAATGTAAGGGAAAGACCAAATAGTCTACCTTTATGCCCGTTCATCATATGGCGGCTTTCTGTAATAGCATCAAGTGCTGAAATATTAGGATTATCGCGTAAAATAAAGAATGTTTGTGAATAGGAATATGTTTTAATAATTCCTGGTACGATTAGTAATAAGCTCCATAAGAATGTGAAAATAGAAATGAGCAAGTAAGCTAAAAACGTACGTCCAAATTGTTTAAAACCACTAAACATATAAGCAACATCTGGTTGTTCACGGCGGCTAATTGCTAAGTATACCCAAGCAACCCCCGTATAAAGTGGTCCAGTTAATAGAAATAGGGCAATCCAGCCAACAACAGGAATCCAACCAAGTACCCCTCCGCCAACGGTTTCAATTAACCATGCAAGAACAAATATCCCAATGGCAATACCCCAGTTGCCACGTAGCGACTCTTTAGCTGTTTGTTTTACTTGTGAAATAGTCATCATAATGAAAACTCCTTTTTAATTTATTTTTAAGTATAATAGCAAAAATACCTACTTTTAAAATAGCATACTTTTAGGCACTAATACAGCAATATGGAGCGGGATAAAAAAATGTTTAAAATAGGATTAATTTTCTAGCAATAGGGGAAAAGTAACGTTATATGATATGAATAATTTGGAGGTGGCGCATATGGCCCATGAGAGTTTAAGAGAATTAGAAGATCGATTAATTGAATTGCGACAACAATATCAAGAAGCGTTAAGCGAAACACGGGAGTTTGAAGACCCGCAACTTCAAAATGGACCAATTAATGCTGCTGAAGTAAGATTAAGTGCATTACGTCACGAAATCGCTGAAGTAGAGAAGAAAATTAAAAAAGTAGAAGGCAATACCAAATAAGGAAAAGACGTCCTTTTGCTAATGTCATGTTAGCGAAAGGGCGTTTCTTTTACGTAGGTTTGGAGGTATAACAATGAAGCCAATTTTTGCTGTAGGAGATGTGCACGGGGAAATTACGCTTTTAGATGAGTTGTTAGAAAACTGGAATAAAGAGCAAGAACGGCTTTTGTTTGTAGGTGATTTAATTGATCGCGGTGAAAATCCAGCGGCGGTACTTAGGCGTGTGAAAGAGCTAGCTGACGAAACCGAAGTGATCGTCTTAAAAGGCAATCATGAGCAAATGCTGCTCGATTTTTTAGATAACCCTTCTGAAAAAATGCATTATTATTTGAGTCAAGGTGGGATGGAAACAATCCAATCTCTAATCGCTGACTCATTAGATAAAAAAATGACGCCAGAAGGATTGGCTAAACGTGTACAGGAAGAAGCTTCTGAACTCATTGATTTCATTCGCCATTTGCCACTTTATTATGAAGAAGGTAAATATGTATTTGTCCATGCGGGAGTAGATTTTTCTAAACCAAACTGGCATGATACGGAAGAACGTGATTTTTTCTGGATTCGCGAACCATTTTTATTCGGGAAAAATAAAACCGGGAAAGTCTTTATTTTTGGACATACTCCGGTGCAAAATTTACATAGCGATGGAAGTGCAAGAATATGGGTCTCTGAAGATAGAACCCGGCTTGATATTGATGGTGGCGCCGTTTTTGGCGGCGAACTTCACGGAGTCGTCGTTGAAGAAAATGTAATTACAAAAAGTTTTTCCGTAAAAAAATAAGCATCGAATGATTATGAATTTTATCTATTATTTTAAGTCTTAGTGAGCATCTAATAAGAGCTCACTTTTCTATTTAGTAAAAGTTATAACTATTGATTTTTTAGAAATCACAAATATTTATAACTTGAATAAAATTTGTTTATTACTAATTCGTAATATTGTGATATTATATACATAAAGTGGTAACGTTTACATTTTTGTTTCTTTTTAGTGGTTTTTTTGTATACAAAATAGTTTTTCTGGGTAAAGTACTAACTAAATAAAACAAAGTTGAGTAACAGTGTTAAGTAATAGAAAGGTTTTATAGAAGAATAATAGTATTTACATTTTCAACATTGGTTTGAGTATAGGATTATATTGGTGCGGAGCCTTTATATCAAATTATAAAAAATTCAAGTGATTTATTTGGAACAAGGAACCATGTAAGAGATTCAAAATTGAATAGTAAAGCAAATAAAAAAAGATTTAATGAATGGAGATAAGCAGATGAAGATTGAACTCAGAAATAGGGAAAATACTTTTCAAGAAGGTAATCTAGAATTAAAAAGCAAAAATTTTATATTTGGAAGAAACGGTTCTGGAAAATCAACACTTTGTGATTTAATAAAAATGCAAAAACATTTTTATAAGACTGAAATGGATTCAAACCATAATTTAGTGGAAGTTAAAGAAAACGGAAAGTATGTCTTATCTAACAATCACGAAGAAAAATTTGATGTGCGAATTTTTCAGGGTTTCGAAAGTGTAATTGGTGAAAATAATAGCTTAAATGCGATTGCTTTGAGTGCGGGTAATAAAGATATTGAAGATAACTTAGAAATATTGAACAGAGAATTAGAAAAGTTAAATCAAGAGAAAAAAATTGAGAATGATATATATATTAGCGCTATGGAAAAACATAGTATGCAGGACAGTAAAATAAATAAATGGTATTCGGATGCGGCAAAGTCAATCAAACACAATACTCAATATCAAATTGACCCTAATTATAATAAAACAAAGTTTAAAAACGATTTACATAAGAGTGAGAGAATTGAAAATCTGGAGGAATTAAATTGTATAATTAAGGAAACAACTAAAAATCCAGTAGCTGATTACATTTTTACTACTCCTAATTTAAAAGAGATGCTTGATGAAGTGAATGATATCTTAGTTAAGACAGTTGAAATTTCTCAAAAGTGTAATGAGTTAAATACTCCTGAAAAAGAAGGATTCGCGAGAAGAGGCTTAAACCTTCATGAAGAAAATGACGATTGTTTATTTTGTGGGAATAAGTTAACGAAAGGAAGATTAGATGAATTAAACCATCATTTTAATGAAGAGTACCAAAAATTAGAAGAGGAAGTATTAAGACTTAAATTTAAAAAAGTCACACTAAAAAAAATAGAACAGCAAGATTTTTATACAAAGTTTAATACAGAAGAAATAAACACTATGATTTTAGAAAAAGAAAAAGAAATAAATGAATTTATTGAAAAACTGTTTAATGCAATAAATGAAAAGAAAAAAGATATTACTAAAATTTTTAATGTTTTAGAAATAGGAATACCTCAAATAACAGAGTTACAAATAAAAATCAATGGATTGATACGAGAAAACAATACTTTTGGGGAAAATTTATATGAGAATATTAGTGTTGCTAAAGAGGGGATCAAGTGTCATTTAATTAGTATTGAATGTGAAAAATTCAACTATAAAATTGAAAAAAATGAATTAAACAATTTAGAAAGGCAAATCCCTGATTTAGCAAAAATCAATAAAAAAATTGAAGAGAAAAATAAAGAAATCCAAGAATTGAAAAATCAACAAAAGGATACATCGAAAATTGCACAATTGATAAATAAAAGATTAAAAAAATCAGGGAAAGAAGATTTACAACTAAGAAAAATAGAGGACGGTGGATTTGAAAGATACGAAATTAAAGATGGGGAGAATGAAGTTCGTAGTATAAATAAAATTTCAACTGGTGAGAAAAACATAATTGCATTTTTATACTTTATCTACTCTCTTGAAGATGTTGAAAATCAGAAGAATAAACCTAAAATCATTATTTTCGATGACCCTATGAATTCAAATGATGATACTATGCAATATTTAATAATAACAGAGTTACAAAAGCTTTATTCAGGAACTGATAGAAATAAGTTTAATCATGAAAAAGATTATTTCCTTTGCCTAACTCACAATGTACACTTCTATCTAAATATACAGCCCCATGGAAATCATAAAGACAGTAAAGGTAGAACAAAGTATGATAAAAGTAATTTTTTTAGAATTGAAAATAAAAAATTCAGATTAATAAAAAATGAGAAGGAAGACATTAAAACGAATTATGCAGGACTGTGGATAGAATTAAGCGAGCTATGTGAACGTAATCTTAGGTATGCAATCCTAAACTCAATGCGAAGAATAATTGAAACTTTTGTGAAATTCAACAACTTAAATACAGATGATTTTTATCGAGAGAATGCGATATATAAAAAGCTCTTTGATGTGGGCTCTCATTCTATTGATGACTTGACCCATGAACAATTTACAGAAACACCTGCAGAATTAAAATTAATTTTTTCAAATCTATTTGAAGAAAATGGATTTGAGGATCATTTTAAAAATTATTGGAAATAAAATAGAATTGTTAAGTGGTAAAAGATTTTAACATCAAAAAAGCCATGTTAATTTACATGGCTTTTTCGATGTTTTCTGAGAGAGATTCTTAAAACATAAAAAATAAGAGCTCATTTGATGCTTTTTTGTTTAATAATACGGCGCCATAAATAAGTAAACGAGTACGCCAGTTAAGCTGACATATAGCCAAATTGGCATAGTCCAACGAACGATTTTTTTGTGTTTCTCAATTTGCATTGTCCAGCCCCACACAAGTGCAAATAGCGCTAGTGGAACAACGATTGCTGCTAAGAAACTATGTGTAATTAAAATGAAAAAGTAGATTGGTCGGATAATCCCAGTTCCGCCAAACGTAGAAGTTTCTGCTGAGAGATAATGGAACGTTAAGTAAGTTACTAAGAAGAATAAAGTTGATGTAAATGCTGCTAAAATGAAGCCACGATGCATTTTAATGTTTTTCTTTTTTATAATCGCCCAAAGTGCAATAACTAAAAATACAAAGGTAAAACTATTAAAGATGGCGTTCATTCGCGGGAAGATAGTAATGTCGAAATGTACTGCTCCTTGATACCCAATCGGTGAGAAGAAGAGTAGTAAAATCACTACAACCGCAACAAATGAAATAATCATTATCGGCCAAAAATAGTTTTTGTCTGATGTCGGTTTTGTAAGTTTTTCTTTATTGTGTTCCATGAAAAAAATAGCCCCCTAAATATAAAAAATTGCTGTACTTCTTTCATTATACATGACGAACATATCGGATGCGAAAGATTGAACTTTTGAGTTATAATGGGTTAGGAAAGGGTGTTTCTAATGTCGATTATTGCGCGAGAACTAACAAAAGCGGAAGAAGCAGAAATTATCCGTTTAAAAGAAGAGGGCGAAGTGATGCTCGAAACTGACGGAACTCCAGAAGAGCGAATCGAAAAAATTGCCAAATATTTAAAAGATACCTCACCGGACTTCGATTTGGCGGAGGAACTTGGTTATATTTTAGGGTCTCTGTATGGAGAGGCTGTCCGTGAAAAGTATCAGTGGAGATGGCTGTTTATTTCTGAAAATGATGTAGAAGGATATGCAATTACATCAAAAGAACATGGTTATACATTAATGGCGCATGATTATTTTATGCAAGTAATTGTTCGAAATAAACCGGATAATAGTAAAAAGTTATTTGAATTAATGCCTGATATGACAGGGAATAAGGACGGATTCCGAGTTATTGGATGATGGGAAAAGTACGTTATTAAAATAGAAATAGATTATTAGAGAGAAAACATTCACGTGTTTTCTCTTTTTTTATCGTTTATTTTTTATTTTCTTTCAAAATTAAATAATAGTCACATTTTAGACATAATAACGAGGTGATTGTTCACTGTTTAGACACAATCGTCGGAAAACAAGTGATACTAATGGACTTCTGAGAAAAATCGCCATGTATAATGTAATTTAGATGGTTTATTTTATGATTCTGCAACTAAAAAAACTGACATCTAAAGAAGAAAGGAACGGATATATGATAAACAAACAACATTTTTATAAAGTAATTCAGGCTTTTATTGGGGTTCTTTTAATAGGGAGTGTTTTTATATGGCTTGGGTCAAATAATGATGTAAATGCTGAAGAACAGAGCATTACCGAACCTACACCAATAAACGAAATTTTTCCCGATGCTAAATTAGCAGAAGTAATGAGAAACTATCTTAGCAAGACGAATGTCACTGATACTGTTACGCAAGAAGAACTGAATAACATAACTATTGTAGGTGCAACTTCAACTGGGATTGAGTCGCTTGAGGGAATACAATATCTGCCAAATGTGACGACTTTTAACTTTAACGGAGAAAAAATACAGGATATTAGCTTTTTATCAAATTCTACAAAGTTAGAGAATCTGGACCTGTCAGGGAATCCAATAAAAGATTTTAGTCCGATTGCAAACCTAACAAAATTGCACACTCTTAATTTAATGAATTGTGAGATAAGCGACATTAGTTTTATCACAAATTTAACCGAGTTGAAAAGCCTTTATCTTAGTAACAATCGCATAACTAACATAAGCCCATTAGCTAATTTAACTAAATTAGACTATTTAATTATTGAAAATAACCAAATTACTGATTTAACTCCGCTTAAAAATATGAAAAACCTCAATAATTTAGTTATAAGTGGAAATCAGATAAATGACATCACAACAATTGCTGAATTAACGAGTTTGCAGAATTTATCTATTAGTGACAATCAAATTGTGGATATTAGCCCATTAGCTAATTTAAACAACCTAAATTCTTTAGCTATCCATAAGAATAATATTGTTGATACAAGTCCATTGGCTAATTTGACGCAATTAAAGTTTATAAACATACGAGATAATCAGATAGATGATATTACCGGATTAACTAATCTAACTAATTTAACCAATCTACATTTAGGTGGAAATGAAATATCAGATCTAACGCCACTTGCGAATTTGACTAATTTAAACCTTTTGGATTTAACTAATAACCAAATAAGTGAGGTTATACCTTTAGCTAATTTAACGAATCTATCCAATCTTTGGTTAAATGGAAACAATATAATCGATATTAGTCCATTGAAAGATTTAAAGGGTTTAAAAAATTTAAGTTTGTCTGATCAGCGAATACAGAAAAATCCTGAGTTGTTTAAAACCAATTTTACCTTAACTAACAATATAAAAGATTTAGACGGCGGATTAGTTGAGATAACGGATATTAGTCATAATGGGACCTACGATAACCCGATTGTTACTTGGGAGTTGCCTAGATATGTAAATGAAATTAGTTATAAATATACACAACATGTGCAGATTGGTAATTCTAAGACGGATTACGATGTGACGGTCAGACAACCTTTAAGCTTACCATCGCATACTGTGAACTTTATAGTAGACGATGTTTTAAAAACAAGTTTAGAAGTAAAGGAAGAAGCGTTGATTACACAACCAGCCGCACCGAAAAAAGCAGGATACACATTTACTGGATGGTATGACGCGAAAACAGGCGGAAACAAATGGGATTTTGAAACAGCTGAAATGCCGAGAAATGATATGACTTTATATGCGCAGTTTAGCGAAAATGAAGTTATCCCAGTTGATGAAGACGTGGATCTTATTGTTGAAGAAAGCGGACCAGTGCAAGAAAGTAATGATGACGTACCACCAGTTACTGAACCGACAAAAAATATCGTAACGCTTCCGAAAACAGGAGACAGTAACAACATGTTATTTGTTGGATTAGGTTTATTATTGTTCGGAACAGGGGTTGTTATTAGTAAAAAACTCCGCTAAAACAAGGAACAATTATTTAAAGAGAAAGCTTTATTGCTTTCTCTTTTTTTGTTCACTTTGAATGGTTAGCGATAATAGATATTAGCAAAATATTATGCTACAGTGAAAGAATTAATAGGCTAGTTTTAGTGAGAGGTGATAACGGTTGAATATAAATAAGCAAAAAGTGCAGGTTTTAAATAATTTAGTTGAGCTTTATGGTTATCAAGATTGGTGGGAAGATGACAATCGTCTTGCTGACTGGCTTTCGATGATATTAATTCAGCGTACGACAGAGAAAAATGCCAACCAAGCTTTAGCCAATCTCGCACCTTATTTAGATTTAGATAGTCTAACCAAGATGGATACGGGGCAACTTGAAGAGTTAATCTATCCAGCAGGTTTTTATAAGCAAAAAAGTCTTTATATTAAAGCACTTATCGAGTGGTTTGTTGGTCACGGTGCTAGTTTGGATAAATTTAAGTCTTATTCAACAGAAGATTTGCGCAAAGAACTACTAGGTATTAAAGGCGTCGGGGAAGAAACGGCCGATGCAATGTTGCTATATATTTTTGAACGTAATGTTTTTATTGCTGATTTATATGCCAGACGACTATTTACTAGATTGGGCTTTGGTGAATATAAAACGTACGAGCAAATGCGTGAAGAATTTATGCCGATAACCGAAAATATTCCACATAAACTATGTAAAGAATGGCACTCAGTCATTGATGTTCACGGGAAGCATTTTGGGAAAGACAAAAGTATGAATGAATCGTGGTTGCTAGAAAGCTAGCTCTTAACAATATCTATACCTTTTAACCTGATAAACTGATCTAATAAAATTTCATATAAATAAGCAATTTCTTCAAAACGAAGGTCATTCATAATTTGAATGGCTTTTTTTGCTTGATTGTAACCTTCTTGGATATGATTGTTTTGCATTTTGATTAAGCCTTTTAAAAAATGGGAGATATTGCGGTAAAAGGCGCTTTCGTTATAAATGCATAAAGAGTCTAGCAGGATAATGAGTTTATTAGCAGAGGATAGTTGACCGCGCGAAATAAACATTTCAATCGTATTAATTAAAAGTGTACATAAAACACGTCTGGCCCGGTCGTAGTTTTTATAAGGATGAATCGCCTTAATGACCTGATTTAAAAATTGAATTTGTAAATCTTCTTCAAAAAAATAGATGGAGTTAGCGCAAATCTTGAGTTCTTCAAGTGTCCACGTATCAATCGAAAACAAATACTTTTGAATAGTGCATTTATCTTTAGATGTAATAACATCTACTGTAAATTCATGATATTTAAAAAGATGTTTGACTAATTTAATTTGCGAACGAACAAATGCTTTCCATACCTCAACTAATTCGCCATTATGTTTAGAAAGCTCGCTATATAATAGTTCCAAACTCGCAAGGTCGTATATATTTCCTCGCTCTTGATTCATGCATAAATAATTATTCTCAGCTGATACCGACAATTCTCTGTGGATATAAAAGAACTCATCCAAGTCCATATTCATCCGTTTTAAAATTTTTTCAAATAACGTTAGTGTGATGTCGTGTTTTCCTTTTTCAAATTCGATAGCGAAGGATTTGGAAATGATATTATCGTATAAATCTTTTTGATGTATTCCTTTAGAAGTGCGAATATCTCTCACTGTTTTTCCATACCCGACCATTCAAGTTACTCCTTCTGTTTAAAAATTTAGATGAGGGCTGCATCTAAGAGGTGTGCCAAGGAGTTTAACAGCCATTTTACTTTTAAATCGTAGCATAGAAAATTTGGCGGAAGAAGTCCTATTTTTAGGACTTTATGAAAAAATGTTAGTAAAACTTGATATATTAGAAATGAAAAAAACAGATCTATTTGCATCTTTTTTTATGATATTTAACAAGAGAAAGAAGGAAGTTTTATGGCTAAAGCAAAATATGACGAGAATTTTAAAAAAAGTTTGGTTGCTTTATATCGCAGAGGGAAAACGAAGCATAGTATCTGTCAGGAATTTAGTGTCCCTAATTCAACTTTTGGAAAATGGGTAAAAAAATTTAATAATGATGATAATATTGAATCGAACGAAATCTTAAATATCTTGCAAGCGCAGGAACTTAAAAAACAACGAGTACTACTTGAGGAAGAGTTATCTATTTTGACAGAAGCGATTGCGGTTTTTGAAAATCCTTCTAGTAACGATTGAATTTTGTGTTGAGATGAAATGGTTATACCGAAATCAAGAAAAGCAGTTATTCTCTTAATTTTAAATAGAGGATAGCTGTTTTTTTATTTTTAAATAGAAAATGTTGTCTTTGGGATACTTTTTGTTGATTTTTAGTCACATTTCAGATGGAATTGCTTATATTAATGGACTGAAACGGGCAGCATTATAGGTATAATTGTTCTTAGTTAGATACAAGGATACGCAAGAAAACGGGGGAAATTGAGGCAGATAAACCATACTACAAAGGAGGAGATGTATTTGAAGAAAATTTTACATATTATTATCGCGCTTAGTGTAATTTGTTCGATAATTTTAGTGCCAGTGGATTGGTCCGTAAAAGCAGACGGTAATAATAAGAGAGATGATCTCATTAAATCTGTCGGTTTTTATAAATCAGATGGTCAAAACGTAATGGCGAAGGAAAACTATAATGAAAAGCTCAATTATTTTTTAGAGGTAGCTTTTGGAGGGAATTCTTTCCAAAAAGGGGACTACTTTAATATTACTTTATCATCTGATACTTTACTCTATACAGAGAAAGCCTATGATTTGAAAGTGGATGTTGACCCAACAGCGGTAACTAACGAACAAGTAGTTGGTAAGGTTACTGTAGAAAAAATTAATGGCTCGCCCACATTGCACTTTGTTTTTACAGAAGATTCAGAGTCCTTTTTTATGAAAAATTTTGATGCGAATTTTAAAATACAGGTGATGCCGGCTCATGGCGATAAAAACGTTATTAACCTTTCTTACAGTGGAGCTGCGAAAAATTTTAAAAATATTGGGACGAGCAGTGTAGAATTGAACGTAAATATGGCAAGTGACTGGCCACCAGTTGGAATAAAAGATTTTACTAAAAAAAGCGGTGATTTATACCATGCGATTTTAGTATATGAAAAGCCTAGTAGCAAAGTGAATTACGAAACAGAAATTTTAGTATCGTATCCGCTTTTTGAAAAACGCATTCCGCTTGGAAATGTGCAAAATATTAAAATTGAAGTTTGGGACGAAGCGAAGGAGATTTATAGAATTGGTGTTGCAGGGGTGGATTACGGAACGATTACATACGATGTTGGAACTCCATTTGTAGGCGGTCCTATTTTCCAAATGAATTGTACTATTCCGTTCAAAGGTATTTCTACTAAAACTCGTGTTAGTTTCGATATTGATACGAATGTGGACGGGAAACCTGGAACAACAGATCCATACTTGGTTAGTCTTTCTTCTGTATCATCGGCTACAAAGTCATTAGAATTCTATCCAGTGAATAATGCTGATACGAAAATGACAGCTGCTTTTTTTGGGAAAGTAACGACGCGTTTTGAGGATGAGTTAGGCAATCCGGTTACTTTTAATGATTATAGTACGGTAACAACACCGGGAAAAGTCAATCAAGATGGTAAATTTGAAATAGCGGAACCTTTTTTACATAATTCCGTGCAAAACGTGGATAAACATGCCTATGATTCCCTTTTGAATACTAATAAATATAAATTATTAGAGGTAACTTCTCCTAATAAACTATCTGAAACAGCGGATAATTTAAGTATTCAAATAAAGCAAGGCTACCAAAATGATGTTCTATACAAAATAAAAGCACTCCAAAAACCTGTCATTAGCGCACTTCCTGAAATCGAATATAGTAAAACAGTGAACCGGACAATGGAAGAGTTTTTGGAAGATGTGGAAGCAAAAACAGATATTCCAGCTGATATAAAATGTGATTTAACGAATGTGAAATGGGGTGTTCCGGGCGACTATCCAGTTCTTATTACCGCGGTAAATGAGGATAATCAAGCAGCAGACCCAGTTCCTGTAACGATTAAGATTTCCAAAAATCCCGCACCGGTTATAACGGTAGACCCAGAAATAACCTATGATAAAACAGTGACGAAAGATGAGAGCACATTACTAAATGAAGTAAATGCGCGAACAAATGATGGTTCGACGATTACTTCTAATATAAACGACAAAGTAAAATGGGGCGTGCCAGGCGATTATGAAGTTACGTTGAATGCGGTAAATGAAGACGGCATAGCAGCGGAAGCGAAAACATTTATCGTTCGTATTTTAAAAAGTCCAGCGCCAATAATCACTGTGGATCCCGAAATAACGTACCCGAAAACAGTAACTAAAACGGAAGCTGAACTCCTTCAAGCAGTAAATGCGCAAACAAATGATGGTTCACCGCTTGTTTCTGATATGAATGATAAAGTAAAATGGGGTGTGCCAGGCGATTATGAAGTTACGTTGAACGCGGTAAATGAAGACGGCGTGGCAGCGGAAGCGAAAACATTTATCGTCCGTATTTTAAAAAGTCCAGCGCCAATTATCACTGTGGATCCAGAAGTAACCTATGATTCCACGATAATTAAAAATGAGACAGAGCTATTAAAAGAAGTCCGCGCAAAGACTAATGATAACTCAGCTATTACTTCCGATGCTCCAGATAAAGTGAAATGGCAAACGCCGGGAAGCTATACTGTGACACTGAATGCGGTAAATGAAGATGGCATCCCAGCTGATCCAGTAAAGTTTATCGTGCATATTGTAGAAGCGAAAAAAGCGCCAATTGTTATAGAAGAAAATCCAGCTGATACGCCTACTAAGCCTAGTAAGCAAAAAACCAAAGAGAAAATTGTTATCAAGAAAATAACGAAACTTCCAAGGACAGGGGATACACAATCGAAAGCTATCTTAGGTGGGGTTCTTTGTTTGGGAGCATGGTTCTTATTTAGAAAGAAATAGCAAGAACAAAAAAACTTAAGTGAATTCACTTAAGTTTTTTTGGAGTAATTTATTAAATTTTATCATATGCTTCCAAGGCAACTGGCAGGGCGCTTATAACAGTATTTCCTACAGCCGGTAAACCAACGAGAATGGCGCTAATAATCTCATCACGCGTCGCACCGTTTGTTTTTGCCATTTTCACATGGAAAGGGAGCCCGCTTTCGAGGCGAGTGGCGGCCATAACGGCAATATAAGCTAGTTCTTCTGTTTTTTTATCGAGCTTGCTTGCGGCATCTAACTTATGTACGGTTTCCATCCAGGCAGAGTGTACTTCGGGAGCTTCTTTTGCAAATACCTCAAATGATTTACTTACTTTCATCGAACTCATCTCCTAACTTTTATTATAATAAAAAACCGCCCAAACAATGGACGGTTTTTGTATTATCTATTTTCGGCTTTATTATAAGCACCATGCCAAACAGGACCGATGAATTCGTTTAGGGCAAATCCACCTTTGATAGCTGCTGTGACAAAGTCTTTTGCTTTTGCGACAGCTTCTTCAACCGTTAAACCTTTTGCAAGTCCAGCTGTGATAGCGGCTGCGAAAGTACAACCCGCGCCGTGATTGTGGCTTGGAGAGATTTTTTCTACTTCATAGATAGTAAATTCTTTGCCATCATAAAGTAGGTCGATTGCTTTGTCGCTTTCTAGGGCTTTTCCGCCTTTGATAACTACGTATTTAGCACCTAATTCGATGATTTTTTTCGCTGCTTTTTTCATATCATCTAATGTAGTTAATTTGCCAAGACCGGATAATTGGCCTGCTTCGAATAGGTTTGGTGTTGTGATTGTTGCTTTTGGAAGCAGTAGGTCGCGGATAGCTTCGGCGTTTTCTGGTTGGATTAATTCGTCTTCGCCTTTACAAACCATAACTGGGTCGATTACGACATTTTTTAAATCATATTTATCGATGGCTTCACGAGTTGCTTTAATGATGTCGATTGAACCAAGCATTCCTGTTTTCATTGCGTCAACAGGGCCGCCAGAAAGGATTGTTTTTAGTTGTTCACGAACAAGTTGCGCATCAATTGGAGTAACGCCGTGCGCCCAGTTGTTGTCTGGATCCATTGTAACAATAGTTGTGATTGCGCTAAAACCATAAGTGCCGTATTCTTCAAACGTTTTTAAGTCTGCTTGTAAGCCAGCTCCACCACTTGAATCAGATCCTGCAATAGTTAATGTTTTTTTGATTGTCATTAGTGTTTCCTCCTAAAAATAAACTTTAGTCATTTGTTTCTAACATTTTATAAATGGCTGCTGCAACTCCGTGTTCATCATTGGAAAGTGTTACATGTTCTGCTAATTCTTTGACTTCTTCTTCGCCGTTACCCATGGCTACACTATAACCAGCCATTTTTAACATCGAAATATCATTCATATTATCTCCAATTGCAAAAGTTTCATCAAGTGTAACGCCTAATTTTTCTACATAATATTGTAAAGAAATACCTTTTTGTGCTTCGCGGTGCGTGATTTCAATATTATCGGAAAAAGAAGATGTTACAGATAGTTCGGATTCTTTTTCTAATTTTTGTTTCGCTTTTGCAAGAATGTCTTTATCAGAAGAGAAGGAAATAAATTTAAGAATCGTTAAATCTTTATTGCCTAAAATACGTTCTACATCAGGAATTTCGTGTACGTCTTTTGATTCAAAGCGTTCTTCTACTTTATCCATAATAGTTTCTGCTGGAACGTCTGGGTGGATACGTTTGTGCATTTCAATCATAAATTCTTTGCCACGAGCTTTATCTGTTGTGATCGGACCCATGTCAGTGAAGAATTCTGTATACATTCCAAGTTCTGTCAAGGTATTGTAAGTGTTGCGCGCTAAGTTTCTATCAATCGGATGTTGCAAAATAATTTTGCCGTGTTCATCGCGAATTTCCGCACCGTTCATACAAATAGCTGGTGCATATAAATTAGCTTTATTAATTAACCCCATTGCATCGTCATACATACGCCCAGTACAAAGAACGAAATGAATTCCTTTGGCGCGGGCTTTTTCGATTGCCTCGACGTTTTCTTGTGCAATCTCGATATCAGAGTTAAGTAATGTGCCATCCATGTCTGAAGCAATAACTTTAATCATAATATTAAATTCCTCCCCAATTTTACCTACCTCACTAGAATATCATTTTTTTAAGAAAAATGCACAAAAGGTAGCTGCGCGTAGTTTTTTGGGAGATGCGATTACTTTACTATATTTCTGTCTTTCATTTGGTTATAATGGATAAGAATAAAACGTGGATTGGATGTGTCAGGATGAAGACAGAACTAGAAAAGATGATTGCAGGAGAAATGTATAATCCTAGCGACAGAGAACTTGTACACGGAAGAAGTCGTGCGCGTAAGTTCTGCAGAGAGATTAACGATACAATGGATTCTGAGTCTCGTAAAAGCGTGCTTAAGCGTCTATTCGGCGGAACAAAAGAAAATGTTTACGTCGAACCAGATTTTCGCGTAGATTATGGTTCTAATATTTATGTTGGCGAAAATTTCTACGCTAATTTTGATTGTGTGATTTTAGACGTTTGTGAAGTACATATTGGTGATAATTGTATGATGGCGCCAGGTGTTCATATTTATACGGCAACGCATCCCCTTGATCCAGTAGAACGTAATAGTGGGCTAGAGCTTGGTAAACCAGTTGAAATTGGCGATAATGTTTGGATTGGCGGTCGGGCAATTATTAATCCGGGCGTGAAACTTGGAAATAATGTCGTGGTTGCTTCAGGCGCAGTTGTAACGAAAAGCTTCCCCGATAATGTCGTCGTTGCCGGTAACCCAGCGCGCGTTATTAAAACAATTGAGGTTGAGGAAAAATGATTATTGCAGATTCAAAGATTTTTGAACAAATGGAAAGTGAATTAGCGAAAGCACGAGCAGCAACAACAAAAGCAAGTCAAGATAAGCATTTGCATGGCTTGATGCTTCTTGTTCAACTTGCAAAAACGGGCGACGAAAGAAGCGAAGAAGTGACGAATGTCTCAATTCCAACTTCTGAACCAGCTCAAATCACAAGTATGGACGGGAAGAAAATAGAGTTAGAAGACGGCGCGAATGGAGACTCGTTGCTTGATTTTTAGGGGGTAACTATGAAGAAAACAATTATTACTGGAGCCATTTTGGCTGGGTTAGCAGTTTTACTTGGAGCTTTTGGGGCGCATGCTTTAAAAGACGTACTTGGAAGTTATGCAAGTACTTGGGAAACCGGCGTTCAGTATCAAATGTTTCACGCAGTTGGCATTTTAATCGTTGGGATATTAATGGAAAAACAAGCTAGCCGGCTTTACGCTTGGGCAGCAATTTTATTTTCAATCGGAATTGTCTTTTTCTCGGGTAGTTTATATGTGTTAAGTATTTCCAAAGTATCCATTTTAGGTGCGATTACGCCTATCGGTGGCGTTTGCTTTGTCGTCGGTTGGTTCTTGCTAATTTTAGGGGTATCAAGAAGAACGATGAGCAGATATTAATTAAAAAATGATCGTCTTTTCGCACTATTTTACGTGGAAGACGATTGTTTTTTCTTATTAGCGAATAAGTGCTAAAATAAAGGAATCATAATTTATAAGGAGACAGCAATTACATGACTTATGCACTTGAAATAAAAGGGTTAAGAAAAATTTATTCCACTGGAGTCGAAGCGTTACGCGGTGTTGATTTAACGGTAGAAGAAGGGGACTTTTATGCACTGCTTGGTCCTAATGGTGCCGGAAAATCCACGACTATCGGCATTATCACCTCACTTGTCAATAAAACATCAGGTGAAGTGAGCGTTTTTGGCTATGATTTAGATACAGATATTGTTCGGGCAAAACAGCAAATCGGTCTTGTGCCGCAAGAATTCAACTTCAATCCATTCGAAACGGTTCAGCAAATCGTTGTTAACCAAGCTGGATACTACGGTGTTTCTCGTAAGGAAGCCATTAAACGTAGTGAGAAATATTTAAAGCAATCGAATTTGTGGGAGAAACGGAATGAACGTGCGCGGATGCTTTCAGGTGGGATGAAACGTCGCTTGATGATTGCACGTGCTCTCATGCATGAACCGAAGTTGCTCATTTTAGATGAACCAACTGCTGGAGTGGATATTGAGCTTAGACGTGAGATGTGGACGTTTTTAAGAGAGTTGAATGAAAGTGGTACGACGATTATTTTGACGACGCATTATTTAGAAGAAGCGGAGATGCTTTGTCGTAATATCGGTATTATTCAATCTGGGGAGTTGATTGAAAATACCAGCATGAAATCACTACTTTCTAAATTACAGTTTGAAACGTTTATTTTTGATTTAGAACCGTATGAGGGAACTTTCGAAATTACGGGCTATAATCATGTTTTTGAAGATAAACAAACGTTATCTGTTGAGGTCGAACGAAATCAAGGGGTCAATCATATCTTTGAACAATTAAGCGAACACGGCATTAAAGTGCTTTCGATGCGTAATAAATCGAATCGCCTGGAAGAACTATTTTTGAAAATTACAGAAGAAAAACATCAAGTGGGGGAGAAACATGTTTAATCTATATTTTACAGCGTTAAAAAGTTTAGCGGCGAAAGAAACCAACCGCTATATGCGGATTTGGGTGCAGACACTTGTGCCGCCAGTCATTACAACTTCGCTTTACTTTATTATTTTTGGGAAAATGATTGGTAGTCGGATTGGTGATATGAACGGTTTCTCCTATATGGAGTATATCGTTCCTGGGCTGATTATGATGTCTGTTATTACGAGTTCTTACGCCAACGTATCGTCTTCCTTTTTCTCGCAGAAGTTTCAGAAAAATATTGAAGAAATTCTTGTTGCGCCAGTGCCAACACATATTATTATTTGGGGCTTTTTGATTGGTGGGATTGGTAGAAGTGTTTTAGTTGGAGCACTTGTTACGCTTATTTCGATGGTGTTTGTGCCGATTCACATTCATTCTTGGACGATTGGTATTATTACCTTTTTAATGACAGCAATTTTATTTTCACTTGCGGGACTTATTAATGGGATTTTCGCTAGATCATTTGACGATGTATCCATTGTTCCAACTTTTGTATTACAACCGTTAACGTATCTAGGTGGCGTATTTTACGCGATTTCGATGTTACCGCCAATCTGGCAAGCGATTTCTAAAGTGAACCCGATTGTCTATATGATTTCCGGATTCCGCTATGGTTTCCTAGGCGTTACAGATGTACCAGTAGTAATTTCTTTATCCATTCTTGTTGTATTTAGTGTCGTTCTGTACTCGATTTGTTGGTATTTAATCAATAAAGGACGAGGACTCAGAAGTTAATAGAAATTTTTTAAAGAGAGAGCAGGTTTCCGTTCTCTTTTTTTTTCATGTTTACTACAATTCTTTTTCAATTTGATGTTAAACGTTTTAGCGTAAAACAGGAGGGAAAACATAAAGTAATGGGGGGAATGAAAATGGGAAATAAAAAAGTGAAGCGAAAACTTAGCGCTAATATATGGTGGATACTAATATTGGCCATTTTAATAATTTTCGTAGCCTATCTAGTAATGGGTTACGTTGCAAAAATATAGGAGGTTTTATGATGAATAAAGAAAATCCATTAAACAAATACCATACGGGAAAATTTGAAAAACAACGGCAAGATTATCCAGGTCTTCAAAGTAAAATGACACCTGTGCCAGATACGGGCGAATCAAGTTATCAAGGTGCGAACAAATTAACCGGAAAAAAAGCCTTTGTAACAGGGGGCGACTCGGGAATTGGTCGAGCTGCGGTTATTGCCTACGCTAGAGAAGGTGCTGATGTCGCGATAAATTATCATCCGGATGAAGAAGTAGATGCACAGGAAGTTAAAGCGATTGTTGAGGAAGCTGGACAGAAATGCGTCTTACTACCAGGTGATTTACGAAAAGAAGGTTTAGCGAAAGAGTTAGTGAAAAAAGCATATAACGAGTTAGGTGGACTAGATATTCTAGTGCTAAATGCTGGACTACAACAATATCAATTAGATATTCAAAAACTTCCAGCTGAACAATTACGTGACACATTTGAAGTGAATGTTTTCTCTGTTGTGTTCGCAATTCAAGAAGCACTTAATTACTTAAAAGCAGGAGCAAGTATCATTTTAACGTCCTCCATTCAAGGCGTTAAACCAAGCGCTCATCTCGTTGACTATGCAATGACAAAAAGTAGTTTGATTTCATTAACGAAAAGTTTAGCTGCTCAACTAGGTGAAAAAGGAATTCGCATTAATGCAGTTGCACCAGGTCCAATTTGGACGGCGCTACAAATTTCTGGGGGACAACCACAAGATAGTATTCCAGAATTTGGTCAAGATCAGCCACTTGGACGAGCAGGCCAACCAGCGGAACTTGCGAGCGCTTATGTACTTCTAGCCTCAGATGAAGCAAGTTATACGACGGGCCAAGTATACGGAATTACTGGCGGTGCTCCTATTAATTAAAAGCGAGGTGAGAGGTCGTGCCGTGGACAAAAAATGATTATCCTGATTCGTGGAAAAATCTAAGAAAGACCGAACGCGAAAAGGCAATTGAAATCGGCAACGCGCTATTAAAAGATGGCTACTCAGAAAGCCGCGCCATCCCAATTGCCACTTCAAAAGCAGAAGAATGGTATAAAAATCATAAGGAATCGTAATGTTAAACTAAAAAAACACTTGAAACGCTAGGCTTTAAGTCTACTGTTTCAAGTGTTTTAATTTTGATAAAAGAAGTGTACTATTTAAATTAAGAGAGATGATGACAACGAGGAGGAACTTTTATGAATAAAAGAAGATGGATTTTCAGCACTGTGGTTGCAGCTTTCCTATTGATTATCGGAGGATATTTAATTTATCAACAGATGAAACCAAAACCGTTCACCGAAGTAGTGGCAGAAGCTAAAATTGGTGGTTATGAGAGTGGGGATGAACTAGAAAACGCGAGTAATGTCATCGTAACAGGTCAACTAGAAAAGCGTGGAGAATCAATAATAGAGCGAGCTTCAGATGATGCTGTGATAGGTGTATATAGAATGTCCACTTTTAAAATAGCTCAAGTTTTAAAAAATGAGACGGATGACAATTTAGGAAAAGAAATGATAATACCTATTTTTGAAAATGAAGGTTACGATGCCGAAACGAATACGACATACCATATCGCTGGTTATACAAAAATGGATAAAGAAGAAAAATACCTGTTGCTGTTGCAAAAAGATTCAGAAGATGACTATTATGTCCCGACAGCAGTTATTTTCGGAAAAATAAATCTTGATCCTAATAAAAGAAATGAATTATTTCCTAAAAACAGCGACACAGAAGCAGCGGTCAATCAAGTACAAGCCGAAGTTTTAAAAAATCTTGAAAATGAAATCGAGCGAGAAGACAAATAATTTTGTTCTGTTGCATTTTAGTTAAATTCGTCATCTAATTTTAATACAAAAAAAGGGTTTGGATTGGGTGAGATGGGTATTATATAACCATAAGCAATGACAATGCCATTACTTTTTCTCCCTTTTTTGTAGTGGATTGTCTTTACTTACCTTAAACTCCCTTTTATACTTTTAGCGGTTGTTAGCAGCCACTAGGAGTATTTTTTTTGTAAATATATTTGCTATGTTGAGGGGCAGAAAAGTGTAGTAGATAAAATCTTCTCAGAATTGAGTGGAATAAAGAACTAAAAGTACATTGAACACGAATAGAAAAACGGAATATTAATCTAAATACTATTTACAAAGAATATATGGAACACTTAAGCTTTAAGAATTGCTAACAAATTAATAAGAACTAGTAATAAAAACACCTCGGACAAGGGAAAGTTCGAGGTGTTTTTGCATTTACTAATATTTGTAAATGCCACTGGAAATTCAAGTAAACAAAACATATGGGTGTTTGGGAAATCACCACTTCAAAAATATATCATTGCTTGAATCTAATGGGCTGCAATGTAGTATAAATCACACACTAAAAGAACCTTAACGGAATCAATAATAAATACGTTTTATTCCAAAATGTACTAGACATAAAATGTATTTCTGTATTTCTTGCAGTGTATCATTTATAACACTAAATAATAACCAATCATAAATACCATGTTACTATGCGTTTGTGCATAATTCATTACAAAATAAGTAGGTTCTATTCTACAAGTAAAAGCAAAATAAACTAGAGAGCGAGGGGAAAAGATGAAGAAATGGTTGTTTGTTTTTTTATGTGTTTGTTTTCTTAGCCAATGTTTAAGCAGAACAGTATTTGCGGAAGAGTCTGATCAAAAGATTGCCTATTTATACCAAAAAGGGATAGCAGAGGGAAAGATAGCGAGTAAACAATATCCTTATGATGCGTTTAAAGAAAATTATGAAACAAACCAGGTTACCTATTCAGCACTGAAAGATGAATTTAATACAAGTGATTCTTATGACGAATGGTTTTCTGAAAGTTATAATTATGGTGCTTTTCCTGATGGAGAGGGGCATGCGAATTCTGAGTTGAAAATAGAACAACGAAGTACTACTTCTAACGGAAACAGGTTGAAAGCAGCAATCCAAAAAGGAGACATACTAATAGTTGGTGGTGGAGTCGGGCATGCAGCAATTGCAACAACTGATAATTATATTTTAGAAATGTCTGGGAGCCAAAATTTTGCAAGTTGGTTCATAGGTGGGATTTCAAATAATAACCACCAATTCACTAAACAAAACTGGATTTTTGGTACATCCAATGAACAAGGTGCTTCATCTGCTCCACACATTGCGAAATGGATTCAATTATGGCGAATGCCAAACCAAGCGATGGCTAAGCAGTGTGCAGACTATGCAGACGCCAAATTTTGGAGTAGTACACATAGTTATACTAAAAATCGCCATATTACTTATAGGCTTACTTCTGGAACACTCACAACGGATCCTAATTACTGCTCGAAAATGGTATTCCAATCCTTTTACTTTGGAAGCGGATCTGCAAATGTAATACAAGGATTTTCTGCGGCTTTAACAAGTATTCTTCCAAACGCTTTACCTAATCTATTTACGAATAATTTTAAACCTTATAAAGTTGGAACCTATTAAATATCATAGGTAAATAATTGGAAAGAGTGATAAAAATGAACAAAAATATAGGAAGAACTACAGAGTTTTGTTTAGGCTTATGTGGGGGGATATTTGGAATTTTAGCGGCAACTACTATGTTGGGATTTACGATACCAGATATAGGTGATATAGATTTTAGTTATTGGTTGTTATCCATTTTATTAACGAGCATATTTTCCATTTCTGGAGTAGTAGGTTCTTTGTTTGTTCGTAAGCACCATCTACTTGGAGGTGTTTTAATGCTCGGTGCTGCAATCGGTGGAGTACTGTCACAAAATATGTTTTTTATTATGTATTTAGCTTTTCCACTCCTCTTGATTGGTGGATTAGTAGCACTTATTCGAGGGGGAGAGTTTTTAAAACTATTTAGTATGTGGTGGTTTTATATCGTTTTAGCATTATCTATCTTTGTTCCACTTTTACTTTTCCGGGGATATTACTGAGAAGTGGAGGAAAGAAAATATGAATAAAAGATATTATACTGCTCTAATGGTTTTATCGTGTTTTAATATTCTCTGGTTGTTGTCATTTATTTTCGCTACAGGTAGGGGGATTGGCATTAAACTAGATGATAATCAATTACCGGGCTATATAATTATTGGTTTATGTTTGTGTATACTTACTTATGCGTATTTTGTAAATCGCATACAGCTTCGTAAAATAATGATTGCTAGTTTAGCCTTATTAGACGCTTTGTTTATGTTTCTAGCATGGGAGAACCAAAACATAATTAATTTTAATGAGGGAATGTTTGTATTTATTATTCCTATCTATTTTTTGTTATTTATATGTATTTTTTGCATAATTGATTTTTATTTAAGTTTAAAGAGGTGATTTAAGTTTGAGTAATTTTAACATACTGGGAACATTGATGTTAATAGCTGTTTTAACTTTTTAGTCCTTTTTCCACTCAATAAAAGAATATATGTTTAAAAAAATGTACTATTAGATGAAGGCTATTTTTAGTTGTGGAACATGCGATGTTACAGAGGTTAGAGGTACACAGTTGAGGAAATAAATGGGTTTATTATAGCAAGTGAATACTTAAAATATTTTGAAATAAAACAGTGCTTTTGTTAGTGAGCCTTTTTTATGCAAAAGAAGAAAAGAAAACAACTTAGTAAAAGATAGTAATAAAAACACCTCAAACAAGGGAAAGTTTGAGGTGTTCGGCATTTACTGATATTTATAAATGCTACTGGGGATTTTCTAAGTGAACAAAGATATGGATGTTTGGGAAAGCATCCACTTTCAGAATTTATCACAGATAGGGGCATTTAAATTGCAATGTAGTATAAATCATACAATAAAAGACGTTCTTATAAAAACGGCGTTCATATATACATACCACTAATTACTTTGAAAGATTAAATTGTATCTATTTTTTAATTAATTTTTAGGAACTACGAGAAGCTTTATAATTTAAAAGCGTTTTATTCGTGGATTTTTAAGAAATGGATTTTTGGCCATTAGTGAGTTTTAAGACCTGTGTCATTAGTCCTAATTTTGTTTGTGAGTTGAAATGTGTCTATTTTATGAATCTTTTAATTTTAACCTTGTGTAAAATACAAGTGGCATATATCCTTAATGCTATAACTAAATTTAATTACACAGGGGGAAACATGGGGTTTTTAGAAGCTTATAAGTCATTTTGGAAGAATTATGTGAATTTTAGTGGTCGTGCACCAGGTTCTGCATATTGGTATGTAGTGGTTTGGAACCTGATGATTATTGTACCTCTTCGTGTTATGGCAGCTATTTTTGGCGCTTCATCAATGATAGATGGGGTTGGCTTTGCTGGAATCGTAGTTATGTTCTTTCTTGTTGGTCTACGGTGGTTGTACTGGTTGGCTACTATAGTCCCACTAACGAGCCTTATTGTAAGACGACTACATGACACTGGGAAAAGTGGCTATCTTGCTTTCCTTGCTTTAATTCCAGTCGTTGGATCCATTATTATTATAATATTTATGTGTTTTGAAAGTGATGGACCAAACCAATATGGAGATGTCTATCATAAATCAGAGGTTTAAAAGAAAAACGAGCTAAAACTAACACTTAACTTTTTTATAGATTTATATGTGGATTTTATGAATATTTATATGAAAAGTTTATTTAAGTAAGTGCGGACGTATATTCTTAGAAGAACAGTAAATTTTTATACATAGGAGGAAATATGGGATTTTTAGAAGCTTATAAGTCATTTTGGAAAAATTACGTGAACTTTAGTGGGCGAGCTCCGCGGTCAGCGTATTGGTATGTAGTACTTTGGAATGTTATTATTTTTGCAGTATTATACTTTTTAGCTTTTGTTTTTGGCATTTCTATATTTATGGAAAGTGCTCTTGGGGGAACTGGTATTGCGAGTAGTGGTGGGGCGCTCTTTATGATGGTTCTTGTATTGCTATATTTACTAGCAGTATTACTTCCGACAATTAGCCTGATGGTTCGGCGTTTACATGATTCAGGGAAAAGTGGTTTATACTTATTGCTTGATTTAATTCCGTTTGTTGGTAGCGTTATTATGCTTGTCTTTATGTGTCTTGAAAGTGATGGACCAAACCAATACGGTGATTTAGATAGTGAATTTGATATTTAAATATTAAAAACGAGCTAGAAATTAATTCTAGCTCGTTTTTTTAATGGATTCCTTCGCTTACAAGGAACCAATTCACTTGATTTGTATTAATAAAGTAAGTTAAGTCGTATTTCGTTAACTCGATACATTTTTCGTTAAAAAGGTTTTTTAGGTCTGCTTTGGATAATTCGTGGATGCTGATGTTATTAATTTTTGCGTCGTCATCTAGACGAATTGATTCACCATTTACTGTATAAATCTCGATATACATCGTAACACCCCTTTCATAACTTACATTTGCTTATAATTTTCTTTGAAAACACCTAGTTGGTTAAGTGTTACAACGAGTTGCTGACTGAAAAGTGGCAGCGCTTGGATTTGGTCTAAGTCGCTTGCATAAGCAAAATCAGCTACTTGTAATACCAGTGTATGGAACGAGTCGGTCATTGTTTCGTTTTGTTGTTTTAAGTAGGAGTTTTCTTGTTCCAACTCTTGATATTTTGTTTGAAGATCTTGATATTTTTTGTCGAGTTCTTCTTTTTGTACTGCAAGGGAAGAGAGTGAGTAGATGCTTTTAAGTAAGTCATATACGTTATTTTCTTCACCTTGATTTTCACTTAAAAGTTGAACATTGCTTTTGACGCCGGAAAGTAGGTCAACTAGATTTTTTTCGCGTGATTTGTCGTAGCTGATTTGTTCTTTGATGGAGGTTGGCGCTTTAAATTCAGCTGGAACAACTTTTCCGAAAATGTTGGTTTTTTCTTTTTTAGTATTCTTTTGTGTTTTTCTTTTTCTCCCTGGCTTGTTTTTCGGAATATCTTCTACTTGGATAAGCTCTTTTTTTAGTTTGTAATAGGTGTTTTGTAGTTGGCTTGGTGTCTTTGGAAAAATCCGCAAGTCGTTTAGGCTAAGCATTTCAGAAATATCAAGGACCTTCATATCTTCTAAAATAGCAATTTGGTAACATGCAGAAAGTAGTTCTAATTCGATTTTTAACCAACTAATATTGGAATGCATATATTTTTCGATTCCACCGTGTTCTTCAACGGCTTGATAAAATTCAGTGAGTAATTGGTAGATTTCTTCGGCAGTTTGTTCGTTAATGCCAGCTTCTGAAGCCATTTTTTTAATTTCAGTAGCAGATGAATTCCCCGGCTCATCTACTTGATTTTTGATTTCTTGAAGTAATTTTCTTATTTCTGATTTAGGCATACAATCACATACCTCTCTATCCTATAGTATTATTGATTTTCTGTTTATTTTTATAATAACAATATATGTTAGTTGTGTAAAGGGAACGCGAGTAGGTCAAAAGGATTGGGTATGAAGAACCTTTTTTTAAGTTAAATAGAAAAATATAAATCGAATAATGAGAAGTTTTCCTTTGATACAGCTGTTACGCTGGCTGTTTTTTATTTTTACACACAATTTCATTTTTTAAAAAAAGTATAGATTTTTTCTGGATTTGGTGTAAAATTTTATATTGCAGTTACAAAAAACACTTTATTGATATATATTTTGAAAAAATGATTTATTTTTGTAATCTGATGAAGGGAGTGAAAGGTGAATTTACCTTACTTGAATGGAATATTTTTTATCACTTTTAAAAATTATTGTACTTTTAGCAGTACTTGCTGGAATTTCTTATTTTTTAGTTAAGAAAAATAAGCAAGCGAATCGCACGAGAAAAAGCGAAAATGACCTAATAAAGTTGAAAGACACTCTCTTAATCTCTCATCAGTTACGTGCAGTTCTTCTGGAGACAGACGGGGAAAAGGTGCTGGCTATTATTTCTAACAATGATATTCGAACGGTGTCATTAAAAGGAAATAATATCCAAAATGAGGCACTTTTCCGAGAATTACTTTTGAAAGAGGAGACTAAGGAAAATGCGTAAAATAGCTTCTAGACGAGTATTTCAAGTATCTTTTGTTGTTATTTTTGCAATTTCATTGGTTTTCTTTTGGCCCGGCGTGAATGTTCATGCGGAGAGTTGGCTTGATTCTCTTGGTGTAAATGGGACAGACGGGGTTAATTCTAGTGTTGCCCTCTTTGTTTTAGTCACGGTTCTTTCGTTGTCTGCATCGATTGTATTAATGTTCACACACTTTACTTACTGTATTATTGTCCTCGGCTTAACGCGGCAAGGGCTTGGTGCAACTAACTTACCGCCCAATCAAGTGCTTGTAGGGCTGGCGTTATTTTTATCTTTGTTTATGATGCAACCTTTAATTACAGCTTGGTATGACGATGTATATAAACCCTCGCAAAAAGAAGAGTGGAGTGCGTCAAAAGTTTGGGACGAAACACAACCACTTCTAACAAAATATGTTGCAGAAAATACATATAAGCATGATATTAACATGATGTTGAAAGCAGAAGGAGAAGACCCGGTTACAAAAAAAGAAGATGCACCTCTTATGGCCTTAATGCCTGCTTTTATTTTGACACAGATTACCCAAGGATTTTTAACTGGGATGTTTATATACTTGGCGTTTATTTTTATAGATTTAATTGTTAGTACGCTACTGATGTATCTTGGGATGATGATGGTGCCGCCGATGACCATTAGCTTACCGTTTAAGATTCTTGTTTTTATTTTCATTGGCGGATACGGACTGATTACCAACATGATTTTTCAAACAATTCACTTTTAAGGGAGTAGCAAAATGAATTTAACGCCGATTACGCAAATTTTTCAAGATTTTTTCTATAGTGGGCTGGCGCTTATTTTGCCGGTGTCGCTCATTTGTATCGTGGTCGTGATTGTGGTAGCGATTTTGATGGCGATGATGCAAATTCAAGACCAATCGCTGACGTTTTTACCGAAGATTATTGCTTTTGTAGTGGCGCTCTTTATTCTTGGACCGTGGATGTTTGAACACATGACGGATTTATTTGTAGGAATCTTTTCCAAATTACCCCTGATGATTAGGGTGTAAACATGGAGTTTGAATTTTTCCTTGCTGTAGTGATTGTTTTCAGCCGAGTTGCCAGTTTTTTATTTTTCTTTCCGCTTTTAAAAGGACGTAACATTCCGAACAGTGTCAAAGTTGTTTTTGGGATGGCGATCTCTATTCCAGTTGCGACAGGGGTCGATGTTTCTGGTATTACGACATTACCTGATTTGCTACTCCGGGTAACGTCTGAAGTGGTATTTGGATTAGCACTGGCGAAATTGGTGGAAATTATTGCGGTAATTCCAAAAATGGCCGGTTTTATGATTGATTATGATTTAGGATTTTCGCAAGTAAACTTGATTGATCCTTCTTACGGGACGCAAAACTCGATTACTGCTGCGATTTTAGATACTTTCTTTGTCGTAATATTCTTGTCGCTTCAAGGCATGGATTACTTAATTTATTACTTAATGAAATCGTTTGAATTTACGGCTTCGGTTTCGATTTTATTTGAAAAAGGGTTTATTGATTTGCTGCTCGGGACGCTTGGTTTTGCGCTCGCATCAGCGGTTTCGATTGCACTTCCGATTATGGGTAGTATTTTTATCGTTAATATTATTCTTGCTTTTATCTCTAAGAGCGCTCCGCAAATCAATATTTTTATGAATGCGTTTATTATAAAAATTACTTTTGGGATTTTCATCCTTACGTGCGCAGTTCCTATCTTGAGTACAGTTTTTAAAAATTTGACAGATGAGATGATTCAACAATATGTGTCGTTTTTTGATTATTTACTGAAAAAATAGGGAGGAGAAAAAAGCTTGGCGAAGGATAATAAGACGGAAAAAGCAACGCCGCGCCGCATTAAGAAAGCTCGAAACGAAGGTAATGTGGCGAAAAGTAAAGAACTTAATAATGCTTTTTCACTGCTGATTGTAGCTGGGCTTCTTTATTTTTTTGGAGAAATGTTTATTAAAAACACGATCCAAGCATTTGTTGCTCTTTTAAAACAGCCGCCGAAGCTTGCTAGCATGGAAAGTTATAGTTTGTTTTATTTAATGGAATTTGGCAAAGTGCTAATGCCTGTCATGGTGATGGTAGTTATTTTCGGTTTAATGAACTACGGGGTGCAGGTCGGGATCTTGTTTTCCGCAAAGGCTGTGAAACCTCAGTTCAAACGACTGAATCCGGCGAACTATTTTAAGCGTGTGTTTAGTGTGAAGGGGATTGTCGAGGTTGTTAAAGCATTACTTTTAATCACATTACTTTCTTATGTGGCTTACATTGGCTTTCGGGATCACTTAGATACACTCATTAGTTACACTGGACAAAATTGGCTCTACTCACTCAGTCAAATTTTCGCTTTATTCAAAAATGAATTTCTAGCTTTATTCCTAGTAATCGCAGTAATTGGGCTGCTCGACTTCTTTTACCAACGCTACGATTATAAAAAAGGTTTGCGGATGTCAAAGCAAGAAATTAAAGATGAAATGAAGGATTCGGAAGGGCGCCCGGAAGTGAAGCAACGCCAACGAAGCATTGCACGGGGACTTCTCCAAGGTTCGATTACGAAAAAAATGGCGGACGCAACTTTTGTCGTTAATAATCCGACGCATATCTCGGTCGTGATGCGCTATGACAAAACAAAAGACCATGCGCCGAAATTGCTCGTTAAAGGGGAAGATGAGCTGGCACTGTTTATAAGACAGGTGGCGGATACGGACGGGGTACCGATGATTACGAATAGACAACTGGCGCGAAGTATTTACTATACGACGAATCCAGATGAATACATACAAGAAGATTTATATAAAGATGTTATTGAAGTGATGAAAGAATTGATGGACGCAGACAAAATCAAGTTCTAACAACATATGAGCGACCTTTCTAAACTTAGAAAAGGCAGGTTTCAAAATGGGGAATTTAGGTGCTATAAAAAAATATTTTGCTATCTTGATTGCGGTCTCGTTTGTTATTGCACTTATTGTGCCATTACCTCCATTTGTGTTGGATTTAGTGCTTGTGACGATCTTGGCGTTCTCAGTGTTAGTTTACATGCGTGCCACATCAATTAAAGATTGGAATGAATTGAAGTCATTTCCGTCTTTACTACTTTTGATGGGGATATTTCGTGTTTCGATTAATATTTCTACGACGAGGGCGATTTTAACTACAGGAGATCCGGGTCAAGTAATTAAACAGTTCGGGAACTTTGTTATTGGCAGTAATTTTGTTGTTGGGATTGTAATTTTTATTATTCTAATCGTCTTTCAGTTTATTGTGGCAAATGGTTCATCGCGGACAGCTGAGGTTGCTGCGAGGTTTACACTTGATGCTTTACCTGGTAAACAAATGGCGATTGATGCGGATCTGAATCAACGCTTGATTACAGAGCCGGAAGCGAAAGAAAAACGCGCTTACTTGAATATGGAAACCGAATTTTACGGGGCAATGGACGGAGCTGGGAAATTTGTAAAAGGGGACGTTCTTTTTACCGTTTTGTTAGCTGTTGTTAATATCGTTTTTGGTTTAATTGTCGGAATGGTTCAAGGCGGACTGTCATTCGGAGAGGCTGCGGTTAAATATACGGAGTTAACTATCGGGGACGGTATCGTGAGCCAAATCGGTTCACTACTAATGGCGATGTCTGCTGGGGTTATTGTTACTCGGGTATTTGATGGTTCGGATGATAACGTTGCGGTCGGGATTTTTAAAGAATTAATGCAAAACTCGGTGGTTGTATATACGCTTGCTGCAATGTTTATCTTAATGGGCGTATTTAGCCCACTCCCTGCGATTCCTTTTGTCGGAATTGGGATTGTGCTTGGTATTATCGGTTACCGTACGCAATTTAATTTAAAGAAAAAAGAACAGTTGGAACTGGAAAAAGAAATGGAATTGATTCAGTCGGAAACGAATTCGGCTGAGGCGGAACACAACCAAGCATTTGGGGCAGCACGCGAGAAATTCCCAGTGGTGGTCGAACTCGGCTTAAATATTGCGGCACTCGTGAAACAAAAAATGAATGGTGAAACGGCGAAAGATAAAGTCGTCTTGATGCGAAAATCGATTTTACAAGATTTAGGCATTGGCGTTCCTGGGATTAATTTTAAAGATAATACAAGTTTTCAACCGCGCGGGAAATACGAAATTAAAGTAAAAGGTGTTGCGGTTGCGAGCGGGGTTTTAAAAGCAGGACATTTATTAGCGTTAAAAACACCAGGCGTGATGATGGATCTTGACGCTGAGCCGACGAAGGATCCCATTTTCGGGGAAGATGGTTACTGGATTTTGCCGGGAGAGTTGGAAGATGCGCAAATGAAAAACTATCAGGTGCTTGAGCCGCTGAGTATTTTAATTACCCATCTGGATGTCGTTTTACGGAAAAACTTACATGAACTACTGATGCGCCAACAAATTAAAGATTTAATTGACGGGCTTGCTGATGAAAACCAAATTTTAATTGATGAAATTAAGAAAAAAGAAATTGATTATTCGTTGATTCAAGGGGTACTTAGACAACTTTTGAAAGAAGGTATTTCAGTTCGTGATTTACCAACGATTGTCGAAGGAATTATTGACGGACAAACAATTTATCCTAATGATCTAGACGGAATTACAGCTTTTGTCAGAGAGCGGATTTCAAAAGTCATTTGTGAGCAAGCGAAAAACCAAGATGGCAAAATTTACGCGCTACTTTTACAAGATTCGATTGAAATGGATACGGAAATTGTTAACACGCCGTATTATGGCTACGCGTTGAACTGGGCGCTCGATAAAGAACTGCCAATCATCCAAAAAGTAAGAGATACCGTAAATAAAGCGCAACTTACTGGACGCGAACCAGTCATTTTAACAAGGCGAAAAGATTTTCGTTTTGGCTTTGTACGAGTTCTAGAAAGGTATCAATTGGATGTACCGGTGCTCTCTATTAGTGAACTGTCGCCGGAAACGGAAGTGGAGCAAATTGCGTTAATTGAACCAACTTGATGAGGGAGGTAATCCGTTTAAATGGGAAAACATTTAGTGGAAAAGATGGAAATTTTTAAGGCGAATTCCAAGCGAGAAATACATAAAAAAATTCGCTTAGTGACGAACGAGCCATATAAAATTACGGATGAACGTGTTACAAAGCTTGGGATTTTTAAGAAACAGTATGAAGTGACGGCGGTCATTATGAGTGAAGTAGCGATAGCAGATGGTCGAATGGACTTCCAAGAAACCTTTCAAAAATCAGTTGTGAAAACGAGACTAAAAACGGACGATTTATTAAAAAAGGAAAAACTACTAGAAATGCTTGCCGCGGGGGCGGAACTTGCACAGTCAACGCCACTCCTTGAAGAACGTAAAACACAAGAAGAAGAGCTTACAACTATGCGCCTTGAGCTGGCGGCATTAAACCGCGAGCTTGCTGTAAAAATGCGTGAGGAACGCGAGCAAAACAGTGATTTCGTGAAATTTTTGAAGAGCCGCGGAATAAGCGATACGTATGTGGCGGACTTTATGCAGGCGGGACGAAAACAGTTTAAACAAGTGGAAACAGCTCATTTAGACGATATTACCGATTGGTTTGTCCCGTATTTATCAGGAAAATTAGCGGTGGAAGATTCATTTGACTTAAGCAACCACCGAATTATTTCTTTAATTGGGCAAACTGGTGTTGGGAAAACGACGACACTTGTAAAACTAGGCTGGCAACTTTTGAAGCAAAATCGCACAGTTGGTTTTATCACAACAGATACTTTCCGCTCGGGTGCGGTAGAGCAGTTCCAAGGTTACGCGGATAAACTTGACGTCGAACTCATCGTTGCGACAAGCCCTGCTGAACTGGAAGAAGCCGTGCAGTACATGACGTATGTTAGCGGTGTGGATCATATTTTGATTGATACGGTTGGTAGGAACTATTTGGCGGAGGAATCGGTAAGTGAAATCGCTGCATATACGAATGTCGTTCATCCGGATCTAACTTGTTTTACATTTTCTTCTGGTATGAAAAGTGCTGATGTGATGACGATTTTACCAAAACTAGCAGAAATTCCAATCGATGGTTTTATTATTACAAAAATGGATGAAACGACCCGAATTGGTGATTTATACACGGTAATGCAAGAAACGAATTTGCCGGTGCTCTATATGACTGACGGGCAAAATATAACCGAAAATATTTTCAGACCAAAAAGTCGTTGGTTGGCAGAACGATTTGTTGGGACGGATAGGAGGCAGGTACTGGAATGAAAGGATTATACATTGGAGCAGCTGGGATGATGAACTATATGCAACATATTCAGGTTCATTCTAATAACGTGGCAAATGCGCAGACGCCAGGTTTTAAATTTGATCAGCTCACAAGTGAAGTTATTTCTAGGAATAAGGTGAACTATCAGAACAGTCCTGTCGCTAGGCAAGTTGGAACGATTGATTACGGCGTTCGACCAGCGGCGACACATATTAATTTAACGGCTGGATCAAGTTATATTACGAACCGCGACCGAGATTTCTTTATGCAAGACACAAATCCAGAACAAGGTAGTAATTTTTTCATTACTGCCAAAAATGGTGAGATTTCTCTTTCAAGAGGCGGACAGTTCCATACTGATCAATTTGGTTTTTTGCGGACGGCAGATGGCGCCAATATACTCAGCTCAACCGGAGAAGCGATTCAAGTTGGCCAAAAAACAGCTATCCGAGCCGAAGCAAACGGTGATTTATATAATGCAGAAACTAATCAATACTTGGGACGTCTTGGAACAAAATTTGTTTCAGCCGATCAAGTGGACAGCTTAGTGAAAGACGGAGAAGGAAGACTTCACGTCAATGGAATAAACACCATGAATCTACCAGCTGGACAAGGGAATATTCAAAACGGTGTACTAGAAACGTCCAATGTCGATTTAGGCGTGGAAATGGTACAACTGATGGATAACCAGCGTATGGTACAAGCTTCAAAAAATGTCGTGAATATGTTTGACAAAGTATACGACAAAGAAGCAACCGGATTAATTCGTCAGTAACGACCTAGCTAAGGGGAGGGGAAAAAGAATGATTCCAGATTTGGAAAAGGATTATCTTTACTTTACTCGTGTCGTCAAAAGGGACTTAGGTTTAGATTTAACGCTTTATAAAGAAACACAAATGAAACGGCGGATTTTATCTTTTATCGTGAAGAAAAAATATATTACATTTGGAGAATTTTTCAAACATCTCAAAAAAGATGCATTGCTTTTAGATGAGTTCATTAGTTTGATTACAATCAACGTTTCTGCTTTTTTTCGGAACCGCAATCGTTGGGATGTGCTAGAAAAACAAGTGATTCCAAGACTGCTTGAAGATAGTCGCGGGAAGCTTCGCGTGTGGAGTGCGGCTTGTTCATCAGGGGAAGAGCCGTACTCGCTAGCAATTATGATGGAACGTTCGGTGGGCACGCGCCACTATGATATTTTGGCAACGGATCTCGAACCAGCTATTTTAAAACGAGCAGTCATCGGAGAATATCAAAGCCGCCAAATGGAAGAATTAAACGAACAAGAACGACGTAGCGCATTCATTGAAAAAGGGGATACATATCAGATTTTACCTGAATATCGTAAAGCTATTCGTTTTCGACGTCACGATTTGCTGACGGATTACTACGAAAAAGGCTTTGACTTAATTGTCTGTCGCAATGTGCTGATTTATTTCACGGCAGAAGGAAAACATCAAGCATATCAGAAATTTGCAGATTCACTAAGACGTGGCGGTGTTCTTTTCATCGGAGGTTCAGAGCAGATTTTGAACCCGGCTGACTACGGACTGGCCACATTAAATAATTTTTTCTACATAAAAACCTAGCAAAAACGAAATGGAGTTGGTTAGATGGGACGAATGGAAAACATTAAAAATTTAGCGTTTTTTGAGGACAAACCAGGACTCGCAGAACAAATTCTTATGCTTGAAAAGAAAGAGCAACTTTTTTTACCAAATGAATTTGAAATTAGACAAACAGTTGGCTATGAAATCGGGGATAAAGAAGTCATTCTAGGCCGACTCGAGTCGTTTTATTTTCTCGCTTTAAAAGGTGTTAAAGAAGATAATTACCGCTCGCAAGCATTTGCCAGTGAAGCGGATGCCAAAGCGTTTTTCGTTCATTTACCAGAAATGGAAAACGAGTTAATTGCTTTTTGGTTAAATGAAGTGGAATTAGTTCGCTGAAAAAAGTAGGTGGGAGATGAAGTAACGTGGAAATAACAACGATTATAGGACTTGTGTTGGCAGTGATAGTCATTGCGGGTTCGTTTATGATTCAAAATATATCACTGGCGATGTTATTTAGCGCAGAAGCATTAATTGTCATCATTCTTGGGACAATTACAGCTGTTATGATGGCGCACCCATGGAGTGATGTAAAAGTAGTACCGAAACTGTTTAAAATTCTTTTCACTAAAGAAAAGATGCCAGACAAAGTAGAGATACTTGTGCAGTACAAAGAATATGCCGATGAAATTAGGCGTAGCGGCGTACTTGCGCTAGAAGACTCTGTCGATGAAATTGAAGATCCATTTATGAAACGAGGCATGCGTCTAGTAGTAGATGGACAATCTTCCCCAGAATTTTTACGGGATGTTTTGGAAGAAGAAGTTGCGAGCATGGAAGAACGTCATGCTGCTTATGCCAAGATTTTTGCATCAGCCGGAGCATATGCGCCGACGCTTGGTGTACTTGGAGCAGCAATGGGACTCATTCATGCGATGGGAGAAATGTCGAATCCAGATAAGCTTAGCGAAGCAATAGCCGCGGCGTTTGTTTGTACAATTTTCGGTATTTTCACCGGTTACGTGCTTTGGACACCATTTGCCAATAAATTAAAAGTAAAATCACAAAAAGAAGTGCATTTGCGATATATGATGATTGAGGGAGTCGTTGCGCTTCAAGAAAGAAATGCACCACGTGTTGTGGAAGAACGTTTATTATCTTTTTTAAGTCCAAAAGAGAAAGATGTGCTGCGAAATGGAAAAGGGAAGAAAACGAGAGAAGTGGAGGAAATTGAGCGTGGCCAAGCGTCGCAAGAAACCGCAGGAGGAACACGTTGATGAAACGTGGTTAATTCCATATAGTGATTTGCTGACACTTTTACTTGCGCTATTCATCGTTCTGTTTGCCTCCAGTTCCGTTGATGCTAAGAAATTCGAACAAATGGGAAATGCATTTAAGAAAATTGTTGAGGAAGGCGCGGCAGGCAATCAAGCATATGTATCCAAAGAAAAAGGACCAGATGATCCAAATGTGAATGCAGTCTTGAAGGCGATGGAAGAGCAGGATAAAAAGAAAGAAGCAAACGAACAAGAGAAAGCCAAAAAAGCAGCAGCTGCCTTACTTAAAAAGCAAAACGAAGAAAAGATTGAAGCATTTAAAAAACAAATCGATAGCTATATAGCAGCAGAGCATTTGGGAGCAAAAATTACGACGAAATACTCAGACGAAGGGCTTTTAATCACCATTCGCGATGATATTTTATTCCAATCTGGTAGCGCAGAATTATCTGCAGACAAACGCGAGATAGCCAAAGAAATCGGCGAACTATTTGCGCAAGGTAAAGGAACGATGGAAGGTATTGTTTCCGGGCATACCGATAATGTGCCAATAAGTACATCGATTTATTCCTCCAACTGGGAACTAAGCGTCGCGCGTGCTGTTAATTTCATGGAAGCAATTATTCAAGAAAACAGCGAAGTCAACCCAGGTGAGTTTAGTGCTCGTGGTTACGGAGAATTCAGACCCGTCGCCAAAAATGACATTGCAACAAATCGCGAAAAAAATCGGCGTGTAGAAATCATGGTGCGCCCAATTAATCGCGATACACTTGATGAAGATAAGTAGGTGAGTTGATTGCAACTTTTTTTAAGCGGTTCCCATACATTAACAGATTATGACAAACAAGAAATACAAGCATACCTAGAAAAATTTGCACCAGTGAACCATATTCACTTGCTTTGTTATAAATCAATTGAAAATGAAGTTTTACAATATTTTCTAAAAAAAGAGCATTTGGCTCCGCGGCTGTCGATTTATACATGTGCACCAAAAGAATGTTTACCAGAGCCATTTTTATCCGCGATAGACTACTTGGAGCGCTTAGGCAGTAGCTATCAATCATTTGGTTATTTTGATACGGTGATAACCAAGCCGACTTATGAGAAATTCTTAGCACAAATTATTAATAAAATGGATTTGGTTTGTTGTTTTTATAACGGGGATAAGCCGACTGATGTGATACCAGTCGATGTAGCAAAATCGTTCGATGTGCAAAGTATGATTTATGATTTACCTAAAGCGAAAAAACATCTACTACACAGAGCGAGCAGCGATAAAATAAAATTAGTGAATTAATTGATAGAAAGAGGGAAGATTCATGCGGCCGTTAATTTCGATTTGTATGATAGTCAAAAATGAAGCACATATTTTAAGACAAAGTTTAGCGTCTTTTAGAAAATTTACAGAAGAAATCATTATTGTAGATACAGGTTCCACTGACGACACCAAGGAAATCGCAAAAGAATTCACTGATTTTGTCTATGACTTTGAATGGACAGGCAACTTTTCTGATGCAAGAAACTTTGCAGCTAAACATGCAACGGGAAAATGGATTTTAGCCATTGATGCAGACGAATGTTTAGAAGAAGAAAGTTATCGCAAATTAGAAAAACAATTAAAATCACCAATCGAACCAATTCAAATGGCACAAATTATTAGTTTTACAGGGGAAAAAGGGCGAGTAACAACAACGAACCAAATGGCGCGGGTTTATAAAAATGATGGGACGATTTGTTTCCGCGGCGTCATTCACGAACAACTAGAGGCAGTCGATAAACATGCGATTGAAGCAGGTCTTGCCGAAGTAAAAATTTATCATTATGGTTATATGTCTGAAATTGTTGAAAAACAAGACAAATCAGACCGTAATTTGCGCTTATTAGAAAAAGAAGTTAAAAATAATAAAAACAGCGGATTTGTTCATTTTAATATTGGGCAGGAAATGAATCGCCTTGGAAACAAAAAAGAAGCTTTGAAAGAATTTTCGGAGGCCTTCCGTTTGCGCGATAACAACCATTATATTTGGGCAAAACTAAGCGCCTATCATATTTCCGAACTACTTGAACAAGAAAAACGCTACGATGAAAGTTTGGCAATTATTGAAGAAGCGAAAGTCATTTGGCCGAACGTACCAGAATTTCCACTGAAAAAAGCAAATATCTTATACGTTAATCACCAACTCGAGGATGCGAAAGAAATTTATAAAAGTTTGCTAGAAAATACTGCGATCGACTATCAACCAATTGTTTTATACGAAGCAACGAACTTTATGCCGCACAAAATGCTTGGAACGATTTACTTAGAAGAAAAAGATTACACACGAGCAATGACTCATTTTTCCAAAGCATATGCAGAAAATAGTTCTGATTACGGCGTGATGTTCCAAATGATCATGTTACTTAGCAAATTCCATCAACCAAAAGAAATTTTCGCATTTATGGAACGTCATAACTTTATTTCTAGTACGGAAACAGGATTGCGGTTACTTTCGATGACAACACAACAAGGATACGCAGAGTTATCTGAACTCATCGTTCAATCGCTAACGGATGTTTACCCGCCAGTCGCAGAAGCTACCGAAGTGAAAATCGCGACCATTCGTAACGTATTCCCAGTAATTAGCGAATCGGCCATTTTATTCGGGATTAAAGAAGAATTAATTGACGCGGCTGACTTATGCTTGTGGCACTATGAAAATCCGCAATTACCAATCGAACGCGTCATGAAAAATAGCGATGTTGGAGAAATTTATGATTTTATCTTTGAAAACGGTCCGAAAATCAGCAAAAAACGTTATTTATTTGTATTAGAACGAGCGATTGCGCTTGGTAAAGGCGAGTTTGCTGATTACTTGCTTGCACTTCGAAATGTCTACCATGATAGCATTAATAGCCACATTGCTGACTTGTTCTTCCAATATGATTTTGCCGATATTGCGCTTGATTTTTACAATATCGTCGACGCAGATGAAGTGACTAAACAAGGCTATATTAACCTAATCAATTATTTAGTAGATGCCGATGTACTAGATGAGGCGCTTGCGATTGCAGAACGAGGTATCGATAATTTTAGTACCGATTTCCGTTTCTACCTTTGGGCAATCAAAATTGATACCGAAAACCGCGCGAATCGTATCAGCGAAGCAATGGACGAATTCCCAAATAACCGCTATTTAGCAAAATTGTTAGATGAAGTTACGATGCTACAAGATACAGTTACAAACAATCGATAGGAGGCCAGTAATATGACAGAAGAAAAAGGAATTTTACTACAAAGTGGAACAAATGAATTAGAAATTGTTACTTTTACAGTTGGCGAAAATTTATTTTGTATTAACGTTTTAAAAGTGAAAGAGATTATTCATCCGCTAGAAGTGACGCCCGTACCAGATTCGAATCCGGCAATTGAAGGCGTTTCCCAAGTTCGCGGCGAAATCATGCCAGTTGTCAATCTTGCGCGTGTGATGAAATTACCAGAAATCGAACCAGAAAATACGAAATTCATTATCACAGAACTAAACCAAATGAAAATCGTTTTCCGTGTCGACGAGGTGCACCGTATTCAGCGCATTTCTTGGGAACAAATTGAAGAGCCAGAGAAACTATCGATTGGCTTAGAAGAATTAGCTGTTGGAATCGTGAAGCTAGATGGTAATTTAGTACTCTTACTTGATTATGAAAAAATCATTTATGAAATTAGCGGAAATGCCGATTTTGCCGTTACTGGTGAAGATCGTATTACTCGAAAAGTAAACCGCGAAGAGAAGACTATTTTCATTGCCGAGGATTCGCAAATGCTACGTCAATTACTGGAAGATACACTTCATGAGGCTGGCTATACCAATCTGCAATTCTTTGCTAATGGACGTGAAGCCCAAGAACATATTTTCAAATTACTCAAAGAACAAAAAGAGCAAACGTTTGAAAATGTTAACTTATTAATTACAGACATCGAAATGCCACAAATGGACGGACACCATTTAACAAAAGTAATTAAAGAAGATGAAATTGGCCGTGAATTACCAGTTGTTATTTTCTCTTCCCTAATTACAGAAGACCTGGAACATAAAGGTGCTGGGGTTGGTGCGGACGCGCAAGTAAGTAAACCGAATATTCACCAACTCATTAATATTTTGGATGAGCTCGTTTTATAAAAAGAAGTGTTTGGACAATTTTTCTGTTCAAACACTTCTTTATTTTATTTAAAAAAATAATTTATAAAAACGAAAAAACGTTGATGTATAGCAGTTTAATCATTTTTATATAAATAAAAACAACTTATTTTTACATTTTTAACAAAAAAACATTTGATTTTTTAAAAAAATGAAGATATAATAAAGCATATAGAGAAGAGAAGTCTTTTCTAAACCGAATGTAGGAGGGAAACACAAATGAAAGTAAATACTAATATCATTAGCTTGAAAACACAAGAATATCTTCGTAAAAACAACGAAGGCATGACTCAAGCGCAAGAACGTTTAGCATCTGGTAAACGTATTAACAGTTCTCTTGATGACGCTGCTGGTCTTGCAGTTGTTACTCGTATGAACGTTAAATCTACAGGCTTAGATGCAGCAAGCAAAAACTCATCCATGGGTATTGACTTGTTACAAACAGCGGATTCAGCTCTTAGCTCCATGAGTTCAATCTTGCAACGTATGCGTCAATTAGCAGTACAATCTTCTAACGGTTCATTCAGTGACGAAGATCGTAAACAATATACTGCTGAATTCGGTAGCTTGATCAAAGAACTTGATCACGTTGCTGACACTACTAACTACAACAACATCAAATTACTAGATCAAACTGCTACAAATGCTGCTACTCAAGTAAGCATCCAAGCGTCTGATAAAGCTAATGACTTAATCAATATCGATCTTTTCAATGCGAAAGGTCTTTCTGCTGGAACAATCACTCTAGGTAGTGGTTCTACAGTTGCTGGTTATAGTGCATTATCTGTTGCTGATGCTGATTCTTCTCAAGAAGCAACTGAAGCTATTGATGAATTAATCAATAACATCTCTAACGGTCGTGCGCTTCTAGGTGCTGGTATGAGTCGCCTTAGCTACAATGTATCTAACGTGAACAACCAATCCATCGCAACTAAAGCATCTGCTTCCTCTATTGAAGATGCAGATATGGCTGCTGAAATGTCCGAAATGACTAAATACAAAATTCTTACACAAACATCTATCAGCATGCTTTCTCAAGCAAACCAAACACCGCAAATGTTAACTCAATTAATTAACAGCTAATAACATATCAAATTCATTTATCGAACATTGTTTACCCTTAGCCTCTCGTCACCCCGGACGAGAGGCTTTTCTTTTGTTTTATAAAAATATTTTCGGATTGAAATTATGGCCCAGAGCCAATGTTAAGCTAGTTAACTATTTTTTGAATAATTTTATTATAAAAAACGGATATTTTTTAAGAAAAAGGTAGAAATTGTCTTATTTTTATTATAAAATGATATTATGCGATTTTTTTAAAAAATATTTATAGGTATAGGAATGGGAGTTGTATTTTATGTTGAAGTTGTTGATTGTCGACGATGCAATGTTCATGCGTACGATGATTAAGAATATCGTGAAAGATAGCGATTTTGAAGTAGTTGCAGAAGCGGAAAATGGACTGGAAGCAGTGAAAAAGTACGATGAAGTAAAACCGGATATTGTAACACTTGATATTACAATGCCAGAAATGGACGGCTTAGAAGCACTTGCACAAATTATGGCAAAAGATCCATCAGCAAAAGTTATTATGTGCTCAGCGATGGGCCAACAAGGCATGGTTGTTGATGCCATTAAAAAAGGTGCCAAAGACTTTATCGTAAAACCTTTCCAAGCGGACCGGGTTTTAGAGGCGTTAGAAAAAGCAGCTAAGTAGAGAAATGGAGGTGGATAGCATGACTACAAATATGTTAGACCTGTTTATAGAAGAAGCTTCAGAACATTTACAGGCGCTAAATGATAATCTGTTACAGCTTGAGAAAGACCCGACGAACGGTCAGTTAGTAAGTGAAATTTTCCGTTCAGCACATACGTTTAAAGGAATGTCCGCAACAATGGGCTTCCAACAGGTGGCTGATTTAACGCATGCAATGGAAAATGTACTAGATGAGGTACGCAATAATCGATTAGCTGTAACAGAACATTTGGTAGACATTATTTTTACATGTACATCTCATTTGGAAACAATGGTTTCGGATATCCAGCACGGCGGACAAGGCGCGGCGGATATTTCAAAAACCGTAGCTGACTTAGAGGCGCTTTTACATCCTGAACAAGAAACAGATACAGCAGTTGAGAAAACGTACCGTATTGCCATTCAAATTGAAGAAGCAGCTATTTTGAAAGCAGTGCGGGCGGTAATGTGTTTAGAGCGACTTGCAGAAATGGGGATTATTTCAGAAACAACGCCAGATAGAGAAGCGATTGAGCTAGAAGAATTTGAGCATTCGTTTGAAGTAGTCCTAGAGTCGGCGCAAACAAAAGAAGAAATCGAAGCGGTTATTCTAGATATTTCTGAAATCGAAAAAGTGACAGTGACAGAAGAAGTGGAAGAAGTTCAGATTATTGAACCAATCAAAAAAGCCGCAAAACAAACAACCAAACGATTAGAAAATAAAACCATTCGTGTACAACTTGAAAAAATCGAAAAGCTAATGAACGTTTTTGAAGAAAGCGTCATTGAACGGGCGAGAATTGATGAAATCGCAGAAAAAACGAATAACAAAGAATTGATGGAACACTTAGGACGATTCAGTTCCATCTCCAAAGAAATTCAAAACGGCTTACTAAATATGCGTATGGTGCCAGTGGACAGTGTGTTCAATCGCTTTCCAAAAATGGTGCGCACACTAGCCAAAGAATTAGGTAAGAAAATCGACTTAGTGATTGAAGGCGCTGATACGGAAGTCGACAAAATCGTCATCGATGAAATTGGTGACCCACTTGTCCACTTAATTCGTAATTCAGTAGACCACGGCGCAGAAACAGTGGAAGTTAGACGTAAAAATGGAAAAAATGAAACCGCCACAATTAACCTAAAAGCTTTCCATAGTGGGAACAATGTTGTGATTGAGATTGCCGATGACGGTGCGGGAATCAATAAACGCAAAGTCTTGGAAAAAGCGATTGCGAAAAATGTCGTTACAAGAGCAGAATCAACGAAAATGACGGACTCGGAAATTTTTGATTTATTATTTGATTCCGGTTTCAGTACCGCAGACCAAGTATCCGATTTGTCTGGTCGAGGCGTGGGGCTAGATGTTGTCCGTAATACGATTCTTAAAATCGGCGGAAAAATCAGCGTAGAATCAAGTGAAAATGCTGGTTCGACGTTCCGAATTGAGATTCCGCTGACATTATCAATCATCCAGTCGATGCTCGTCGCAACCTCCGAACGTCGCTATGCTGTACCGCTAGCAAACGTGGCAGAAGCTATCACGATTAATCCCGCGGACATTCAACACGTTCACGGCAAAGACTTAATCAACTACCGCGAAACAATTATTGAAGTACTCGATTTAGGCGAATGCTTCCATGAAACACCTTTGAACGATACGGATGAATTACTATTACTCGTCGTGAAAAATGCCAAGCGAACTTTTGGACTTATTATTAAAGATATTATCGGTCAACGGGAAATCGTTTTAAAAACACTTGGCGGCTTTTTCAGTGAAAGTCAAATTGCCTTTTCTGGGGCAACGATTTTAGGCGATGGCCGTGTCGTATTAATTTTAAATTTAGAAACATTTTAAGGAGGGACCATGATGGAACAAGTATTTCAAGTAGAACTTCCTGAATGGGAACCGAAAGAACCGAGCCAAGAAGGACGCGAAAAAGGCTCTATCCGTCAAGTAGACAATATTGGCGTTAACTTAATCGTCCGCCTTGGAAAAAAAGAAATGCCAGTAGGGGACATTGCCGAGTTAAGCATTGGCGATGTTCTCGAAGTGGAAAAGAAACCTGGCCACAAAGTCGAAATTTTCCTCGATGAAAAGAAAGTCGGCATCGGTGAAGCTATTTTGATGGACGAGAACTTCGGAATCGTTATTTCAGAAATCGACTAAAGAAAGAGGGCAAGTGATTTGAAGCAAGAGGCTTACAACGCAGTGAAGATGAAAGTGGACCAAGAGAAAACGGCCATTTTAAAAGAATTGCAATTATTACTATCCAAACGGGAAAAAGTTACAGAAAAATTAGCGCACGAAAAAGAAGTCTATTACTCGAGAACGAAAAAAGAAAGACTCCAAGTGGCGGTATTAGCAGGAAGCATGCAACTTGATGCCTTTTCCCCGAGCCGCATTCAACAAATGGAGCGAGAAATTCACCAAATTAGCCAGTACATTAAAAGCAATGAACAAATCTTAGAAAAACTCGAGGAAAAAGGGAAACAGGCGAAAAAAATGTACGATGACACAAGAAAAAAATGGCAACAGCTTGAAAATAAAAAAGAAGAACAACTATTACGCGATTTGAAAATGGTGCTATTAAAGTAAAAGGGAGGAAAACTCATGCTAATCCCAGATAATTTGCTACAACCACTTGTCGGAAAAAAAGAAATCGAACCAAAAGAAATGTTAGCAGAAGAATTAGTAGAATTACCTTTTATTTCACTTTTAATGGAAAATAGCCCTGCGCCGCTCTTAAAGGGAGAAGCGGGAAATGAAGAGCTAGCCACCATTCCATTAAAGGAAATCGCACCACCACTCGTTTCAGCAAAATTACTTGAAGGTGAGCCGGAGACCAAACTACCGGATGCGCCACTTGAGCTGAAAGAAGTTAAAGACACACTTGCGGCAATCGCCAAACAAGCAATTGAACAACCAAAAATAGAAAACGCCCCGCAAGCCGTGCAAACTCCAGTAACAAATACACCGAATGAACCCACAAAAAATGCTACCAGAGAACAACAACCGCCACCAGAACTTATCATGCCCACAAAAGAATCACCTAAACTAGCAGAAAACGTGGCCAAAAACCAACCAGTCCTAGCCAAATTACCTCAAGAAAAAGAAGTCGTGCAACTTTTTAAAGCGAGCATTAAAGAACCGGTAACAGCAAAAGAAGAAGTCGCTGTCAAAAAGCCAGCTGAATCAAGTAATATTTGGCACGATACGGCAAAACAACTCACACCAGCTGCAAAAGTCGAAGTACCAGTAACGCTGAAACAACTCGATAAAACCATCACCGACCAAATCGAACAGTTGCAAAAATTCCAAGTGAAACAAAATAAAGCCTTTTTCGCGATTCAACCAGAGTCACTCGGAAAAGTAGAAGTTTTACTTAAAAAAATGCCCGATAAAATATTTGTACATATCGAATATCAGGAGCAAACAGCGAAACAAAAACTCGAACAGATGGCGCAAGATTTACATAATCGCTTCCGAGATCGCGGTGTAGAAGTTGCCGTAACAATGACCGAAAAACAAGCACCAAAAGAAAATGGTCAAGGGTCAGATGGACGACACCAAGGCGAATCTAAAAAAGAGAAAGAACGCGAAAATCCACATCAGGAAAGAGCTAAACAAGAAGCATTTGATTTAGAGGAGGAGACGTAATTTGGACGGAATTAGTAGTTTATCAGGGGCGAGTCAGGATACAAACAATGCAGTAACATCTAGCGTATCAAAAACCCTTGGCAAAGATGACTTCATGAAACTATTTTTAACAAGTTTACAATACCAAGACCCATCGAGCCCGCTTGATACGAATGAAATGATGTCACAAATGGCGCAACTTTCCTTAATGGAACAAGTTGCCAATATGACCACTGCCGTAGACAAGCTATCTGAACAAGCGCAAAACTCCGCCTTACAATCCGCGGTTAATTTTATCGGTAAAGATATAAAAGGAGTTTCACTAAACGGCGAAGTAATTAGCGGCCAAGTCGAAAGCGTTCAACAAACGACAAACGGCGTCATGCTGAAAATAAAAGACCAAGATAGCCTCGTGCCAATGACTTATGTAACAGAAATTAATTAAAAATTTGGGAGTGTGAATTATGAATCAAACTATGTATACAGCTATTTCTGGGATGAATGCGTTCCAACAAGCATTATCAGTGACATCAAATAATATTGCCAATGCGAACACGACAGGATATAAAAAACAAAGCGTCGTTTTCAATGATTTACTTTACCAAAACACAATGGGATCTGTTGCAGGCGGACTTTATGCAGGAACAAACCCAATGAGCTTCGGTTCCGGTTCGAAAATTGGGGCAATTTTAACCGATTATACAGCAGGTTCTCCGACTTCAACTGGCAGAAACAAAGATGCAGCACTACAAGGCCGCGGCTTTTTCATTGCTGGCGATAACGCTGGTGGGAATATCGTTTACACACGTGACGGTAGCTTTGCAGTATCTGACAATAACTATTTAACAACGCAACAAGGAAAATACGTTATGGGATATGCAACAGATAAAAATGGCAACGTTTTAAACGGAAACTTGCAACCAATTCAAATCCCATTAAATAGCGCAATTCCAGGCGAAGCAACAAAAAATGGTAGCTTAAGCGGTAACATTCCACTTGATTGGGGCGAAAAAGATACGATTTCTTCCGAGCTTTCTGTATACGATAATGCTGGTGGAAAACATAAACTTCAAGTCAATATGAAAGCTGCGACACCAGATGCGAGTGGCAATGTTTCCTATGAATATGAAATTCAAATGGACGGCAAAGCGTTAACTCCTCCAGTAACAGGAACACTTAATTACAACGCACAAGGCGAACTTACAAACCCTGATGCACTTAAAAACATTCAAATCAATTCCACTGTTAACGGCAAACAAGTCAATATGGGCTTAAACCTAAGTGGCTTAACAAACTATGGTACAAACCAAGTATTCTCGCCAACTTCTGACGGAAAAGGCGCTGCAACTGTAAAAGACTACGCAGTTACCGATTCTGGTTATATTGCAGTGAGTTACTCAGATGGTACAGTTATCCCAGTTGCCCAACTTGCGGTTGCTACTTTCTCCAATGAAGACGGCTTAGTCAAAATGGGGAATGGCGAATATGTTCCAGGATTATCTTCTGGAGATGCAGTTTACGGCGTTGCTGGCCAAAACGGAGCTGGCGGAATTAGCGGCTCTTCATTAGAAGGCTCAAACGTAGACTTATCCCGCGAATTCGTTAACTTAATGACATACCAAAGTGGTTTCCAAGGCAATACAAAAGTTATTCGTGTTGCAGATGACGTGATGAAACAAATTGTGAACTTGATTCAGTAGGGAGTTTAGCTAAATGAAAATTAATCATACTATTCCACTCAGAATCGACTTCGAGTTAGGACGCACGAAACAGCCAGTCGGTAGTTTGCTAGATGTAAAAAAAGGGACCGTTTTTCGGTTAGAAGATTCAACAGCCAATGTGGTTAAAATTACAATTTCAGGCAAATGCATCGGTTACGGCGAGATTTTGACAAAAGACGGCAAGATGTTTGTCAAAATAACGAAATTAGGAGAGGGAAGTTCTTCATGAGAGCTAGGGAGTGACAAAAAATGAGCGATAAATTAAGTCAAGAACAAATTGACGCCCTGCTTTCCCAAATGAGTGAAGGTAAGGTAGTTGATGAAAGTACGGAAATTGGCGACTTTGGGCGCTTTCATCCCTATGACTTTCATAAACCAGAGAAATTTGGTGCAGAACACCTCGAAAGCTTAAAGACGATTGCATCAGCATTTACGAAAAAAAGTATGGAGTTTGTTTCCCAGCGTATCCGGATTCCAATTCATACCGAAGCAACCCTTGCAGATCAAGTTTCCTTTGCGAGCGGTTATATCGAAACAATGCCGAACGATAGTTACATTTTCTGCATTATTGACCTTGGGAATCCGGAGCTCGGCCAAATTATTATCGAACTCGATTTAGCCTATATCATTTATATCCATGAATGCTTATCTGGCGGAAATCCAAAACGAAAATTAAGCGAGCGCAGACTATTATCTGTTTTTGAAGAGCTGACGTTGAAATCTATTTTAGAAAAATTCTGCGAAGCACTCAAAGACAGTTTTAAATCAGTGCATCCAATCTCACCAGAAATTGTTAATATCGAAACCAATCCAGCACTTCTACGTGTCACATCACCAAACGACATGATGGCGCTTGTCAGTGTCGATATTAAATCGGAATTCTGGATTAGTACGATGCGTATTGGCGTACCATTTTTCTCGGTGGAAGAGATTATGAATAAGCTGGAAAACGTCGTTGAGTATACGTTTGATAAAAGACGGAACTTTGATGCGGAAGTGGAGCAAGAATTGCATCAAGTTGAGAAAGAAGCGCGCATTCGGGTGGGAGAAATTAAAACAACATGGAAAGAGCTTAATATGCTGGAAGTTGGCGACGTGCTTCTAACAGAAACTCATATACGTGACACACTTAAAGGTTACGTCACCGAAAAATGGAAATTTGAATGCTATATGGGAAAAAGTGGTAACCAAAAAGCCGTTAAATTTATGCGTCATACAGGGCGAACAGAGCAGGAGAGGTAGAAGTGGAGCAATTACTAGAGAAAAATATCACGCAAATGGAACTAGATGTGATAGGAGAAATCGCCAATATTTCGTTTGGCTCAGCTTCTACGGTCTTATCTGATTTACTACACCAACAAGTCACTATTTCTACACCAAAAGTAGAGATTGTTGATTTATATAATACGAAAGACATTGATATTCCACATGTCGTGTTAGAAGTGAATTTTCACAAAGGAATCGAAATGCGGAATTTATTTGTTCTGCAATCAGAGGTGGCTGCGGCTATCGCGGACTTAATGATGATGGGCGACGGGAATATCGATCCAAACGAAGAGCTTTCAGAACTTCATCTCAGCGCCGTACAGGAAGCGATGAACCAAATGATGGGACATTCCGCAACAGCAATGAGCAATATGTTTGGCGAAATGATTGATATTACGACACCAGACATTAAAGTAATCGCGTTAAAAGAACAATTAGAAGACACAAACGACCAAACAATGATAAAAGTCGGCTTTGACTTAATTATCGGCGACTTAATCACATCGAATTTAATGCAACTTATTCCCGTTGATAAAGGTCGTGAACTTGCGAAAAGATTGCTTGGCGACGCAATCCCTGAGCCAGAACCTGTAAAAGAAGAAATTAGCTTAACTGCCGAAGAATTAGATGTCTTTTTAGAAGTTTGTAATATCGGCATTGGCTCTGCTTCAACTGTTCTATCGAAATTACTTAATCGCAAAGTTTCGCTACAAATCCCAACAGCTCGCGTGATTGATAGTAAAGAATTCGAGTTTAATGAACGACCTTGCTTAGTAACCAGTGTGGAATTTGTCGAAGGACTGCGTTCAAGTAACACCTTTATCATTAGCAAAAATGCCGCGTTAATCATGGCAGACTTGATGATGATGGGGGACGGAATCGTTCAAGAAGATGCGGAATTAACAGAACTTGAAGTCAGTGCAGTGCAAGAATTAATGAACCAAATGATGGGCTTCTCAGCGACAGCGATGTCAGAAATGCTCGGAACAAAGATTGATATTAGCCCGCCAACGATGGAATTCTGCAATTTTGGTGATACGATGATTCAAAAAAATATTGCAGAAGGAAAAACCGTCGAAGTTATCTTTCCACTTGAAGTAGAAGGCTTGTTAAAAACACCAATGTATCAAATTTTTAATCCAGCAGCAGCAAAAGAAATGGCGCAACTAATGCTTGGGATTCAAGCGAAAGAAGTCGCAGAAAAAGAAGCAACACCAGTAGAAATAATGGCGCATGAAACAAAAGAGCCAGCGCAACCAGTAGTAATGGAAGAAAAAGAAACACTATCCGAAATGGAACAAATTTTGGAAGATATTCCAGTAACGCTTGAAGTTGTGTTCGGTACAGCTAAAGTAAAACTAGAAAAATTTATCTCATGGTGTGAAAAAGATGTGATTATCCTGAAAGAAAGCATGAATGAACCACTTGTCTTAGCGCTAAATGGCGTAACGATTGGCAAAGGAATTTTAGTTCGCGTGGATGATCATTTTGGTATACAAATGACTGAGTTAGTAAGGTGAAAAATGTGCGAAAACTTGGACTGATGACAATTTTATTTTGGATGTTTATTTCTGTTCAAGTATTCGCGGCAGAACCGGAACTTCCGATGATTTCACTTGAAAAGGAACAGCAGATTTTCACGTCAGGTGAAGTGATTTCGTTTCATATCGAAAATGCGGAAAAGATGAAAATCGTTTTAGTGAATGAACATGGACAAAAAAGACCCCTAGATGGCGAAACATATACGGTGACGGACTTTGATTTGGCGGGAAGCTACCGCGCAGAATTTTACGCAAACGACAACCCTGAAGCCATTGTTACTATAGATGATTTATTCCAAGTGCAACAGCTGAAGGAAGTTGAAAAAGATGAAACGGCACCTAGTTTAACAGATATTACCTTCGCGCATGACGAAGATGTTTTACATACAAGCGCCCTTCATGTGGCAGCAGATTTAGCCGATGCAGAAACAGGTGTAAAACAAGCGATATTGATAATTCATAGTGATTCGAACGACGCAGAAGCTGAATTAATACAAAATAACTGGACTGGGAAATTTGAAGGCGAAGTACCGTTAGAAAAATTTCAACCAGGAGAAAAACTCACTTTTCAGTTGAAATTAGTTGATTTTGCGGAGAATGAAATCACGATTGACTTAGAAAACACGATTCAGGTGTACCAGCCGAATGAGCCACATCTAAGTTATGACGCTGTTGACATCACCAACGACGAGAAAAAAATCGTCCAAGTTGGCAATCAAATCAAATTAACGCTCGACAAATATACAACCGAATTTCCAGAAGCAGAAACGGAAAGTGGTATTAAAATCCCGCTAAATTGGCAAAAAAAAGCCAACGAATGGATTGGAAGTCTCACTTTAACAAAAGAATTATCCGGCGAAATTATCCATTTTCAAGGAATGAACATAGCGATACTCGTTCGCTCCACAAGCGAGCCATTTGCGGAGATTAACTTAATCAATAATACGGTTTTAACTGGGCTAATTAATCCGGATTTTGCTTTAATCACAGCATTATCCGTCGAAGTAAATGGGCAAACATTCTGCACCGTTAGAACGGATAATAGCTTCAAAAGTGCGGAAATCTCAACAACCGGAAAAATCATATTACACTGGATCGACTGGGACGGCCGGGCTTATTCTAAACAATTGAGTCAAGAAATCAAGCCAGTGATTCCTGTACCAGATAAAGAAATAATTGCACCACCACCAGTTATACCAAATGAAAAAGAGCCAATACTTGCAAAACCTGCCCCTAAACCATCTACTGAATCCAGCGAAAAACCTCCAAAGAAGCAGGCTAAGAAGGAAACCTCAACTAAAAACAAGTCAAGCAGTATCCCGTTTTGGATTCCGGCACTCATGATTATAGGCGTTATTATTTTTTCAGGTAATAGAGCAATGAAATAAAAGCAGAAGTGAGGTGGACGGAATGAAAATAGATGGCATTCAAGAATCCGCAGAAAATCGTAATCAGCTAGAACGGGAATTAATTAAACAAAATCCATTATTAAAAGAAGGCAGTGCAAAGGCACAAATGAATACAGAAGTCGCGGTACCAAAAACGCCACCAGTATCATTTTCCTTTAAAGAACTAAGCAGTTTGCAACTAAACGGCACCACAACCGCAAATCTAGAATTATATATGAAATTAATGATGAACAACGCCAAAAAAGCGAATGACTTAATTTTTTACGTCATGCGCGCAGGTATAAAAAATCCAACTGACTCGGCAAAATGGCAAACGGTCAGAAGCGAAATCAGCAGCCAATTAAGCACCATCTTAATGAAACAACATAATTTTGAAGCATACTTTTCTGAAAATCCAGCCAACCAAAAGTTGTTTTTAGCCAATCAAAAAATTATGAACGAAATTTCCTTTTTGCTAAAAATGTTACCAACTTTAACATTTGAAACAACTGGAAAATATGATTTTCTCCGTATGATGCAAATCGCCTCTGGAAATATGGAAACTGGTATCCAAATGATGCGAGAGTTTCAAGGTCATCTGGAACATGCGACAAGACTTGATCCAGTAGTTGACGCTAAGCAAGAAACAAACTGGATGATTAAAGTATTACGTGAGTTTGGCAATATGTTCCATTCCCGCCACTTACTACCATATGAATTACAAGCTGAAAACATCAACATCTGGAAACTAGGTAGCGAATACTTAAAGCTAATGAACCAACTTTTACCACAAATTGGCGCATTTCCAAATGGCAATATTAAAATTTTTCACCAACAAGCGACAAAACCATTAACGGAGCTTTTCCAAGAACTACAAAGATTAGCTGATGGACAAATGACTCAAGGCGGGATTGCTGTTATTCTCGACCGAATGCAAGGTCAGCTTTCAAGACTCGCGCAGCTTTTTCAAAAAATGGAAATCGAAGCGGGCTTTACAGATTCTGAGCGAATTTTAGGAAGCGTAGACGCAGAATTCGCTAGTGATATGACAAAGATGATGCTACTCGCACAACAAGAAATGTCGTTTTTAGATTTATTAGTAAAAGATTTTCGAAGCGTCTCCAAACAACCAATATTTTTCATGATGGTTGCTATATTTATTATTTTATTATTAATTATTTTATTTTAAAAAAGATATTTTTTGAAAAAATATATACTTTTTCAGGTTGTTTCAGTATAATTAAATAGAAAAATAAGGTTTAGAAAGCGAAAATGAGTTTTTCGGGGGAAAAAGGATGAATAATGTTTCAATTAGCCAAATTTCGCAGTCCAAACAGACGAACTTAGTTAGGGGAATGCAAGAATTAAATCAAACACAACAGCTCTATTTTGAGCAAATGAAGGCAAATGGCAAAAAACAAACTCCTTCCCTGACTGAAATCAATGAACTAATTACCGAAGTGACAGATAAAAAATCACTTGTTGAAATGGATATGACTGTAGATAACGTTTTGAGCTACAAAAAAGCAGTCCAAAGCTTTTTGAATTTTTATGTTAATAATGTGATGGATTATGACAATATCGAAAGCCGACATCCAAAATACGGGTTTTCGCAAAAAATGACGATTTTAAAACAAGTAGAAAAACAAACCAATGAACTAGATGATGTAATGAATTTAATTGATACAAAAACTGGACATTTAGATATGCTAAACCGAATTGGTGAGATTACTGGCATGATTCTCGATGTCGTATTGTAGGTGATGGGAATGCAAAACGAATTAATTAATCAATTAGAAATCTTAATCGAAAAAAATGTCAAAGCGGCCGATGAAGCAAATGTATTAGGTAAATTACTACAGGAAGAAAATTGGATTGAAGCAGAAGAACGCCAACTAGGGCTTCAGCGCGAACTTGCCGGTTTACAAAACGAATATCACGTTTTAAAAACAATTATTGGCGAAGATAATACACTTAGAAGCTTGCAAAAAACATGGACACCTGCTGAAAATGCATTTATTGATGAACGTAAAAAAATGCTGCTTGAAAAAGAAAGCCTTTTACGAGTAACTGTTTCTGAAAATCAAATTAGAACAGAAATGCAATTAGCTTTTTCGGAACATATGGTAGATGTTATTACGGGGCATCACGCGGAAACTCAAGCAGAAAATAATATGATGATTAACGAAACTTTTTAAGTAAACGGAGGGATTTTTTGTGCGTTTAAGTGATTTTAATACGTCATTATCGGGCATGTCAGCGGCGCAAATCGCTAATATGGTCGCTCAGCAAAATATTAGTAATATGAATACGCCGGGTTATATTAGACAAGCTGTGGATCAGACGGCAGTTTACGGTGACGGAGGTCTTCTCGGCGGGAAACAAACAGGCTACGGGGTCAAAGTAACAGATATTAAACGACTGACAAACGCAGCTCTTACGACACAATACAATAATCAAATCGCCAAACAATCCGCTTCGTTATATCAAAGTGGGGCGCTCGGTCAAGCGCTTAATTTATTTGGTACTCCTGGGAAAAATACCCCAAGTGATAATTTAGATAACTTTTTCACCGCTTGGGCTGCGTTAGCAAAAAATCCTGATCAAGCAACGAATACAACGGCACTTTTATCCAGTATGACGATTTTTACCGATCAATTAAATCAACTTCATTCTGGCTTAAAGGAATTAGAAACAACGATAGCAGCAGATACAGATGCTGCGATTCAAGATTTAAATACATTAATTAAAAAACTAGGCAGTATCAATAAAGCAATCGGGAATGCAGGTTCTAATCCGCCGAATGATTTACTTAACCAGCGCGATCAGCTGCTTAGTACGATGTCGGGCTATGCTGGTATTTCTGTTAGCGCCCACCCAAATAACCCAGATGTATACGATGTGACAATTGGCGGACGTCTTGTTGTCCAAGGTGATGAAACGACCGAAATCACATCAACGCGAACCGCGACAGGCTTTGAATTTTCCGTTGATGGTCAGAAACTCAACATGCCAGAAGGTTCGATTATCGCTTCTGTTCGTGTTAACCAAAATGAAATTAAATCCTACCAAGAAAAAATCGAAACTTTTTCAAATGGCTTAGCAAAAGCATTAGATGATATTCAAGTCAAAAACGTCAATAAGACAATGGACGACTTGCAAAAAATCAATGATGCCCTTCAAGCTAACCCGAATGACGAAAAATTACTCAGCAACCGCGAAGAACTTTTACGTCAATTAGAAAAATTCCCTGGCGTGACTCGTTCTGGTGATACGCTAACCATTGGCGGAGTTGACCACGCGATTGACACACTTGGTACAAGTACATATGTAACGGATGTGAACGATTTTTCGATTCCAATTTTCACCCAAAGCTCTGGTAAATGGATTCTGAATCCTGCAATCACTAGCAATGCTGAAAACAAGCCATTCTTAGGTGTTATCGCGGCAGATATTGCATCTTTAAAAACCGATAAAAATATTCAAGGAACAACTTTCCCAAGCTTCATGGATGGAATCATTACAGAAGTTGCAACAGATGCGAGTAAAAGTAGTGCAACTTCCACGGCAGACACGCAAGCTTTAAATTCCCTTTCTGAATCAAAATCATCTCTTGAAGGAGTTAATATTGACGAGGAAATGACAAATATCATGCAATACCAAAGCTATTATGTGGCCAATACGAAAGCCATGAACACAGTGAACGATATGATGAAAGCTCTCTTAGCCATGTTATAAGGAGGAAAATAATGCGAATTTCAACGAATCAACAAGCAAATTCAATAATTAACCAGCTGAATAATGTCTCAGGAAACCTTGCAAAATACCAATTACAAGTATCTTCCGGGAAAAAGTATGAATCGATGAGCGAAAATCCTGGTGCTACAGCACAAATTTTATCCTATAATCACGTGCTTAGTCAGCTTAATCGTGAAAAAACGGACGTAACTGAAGCGAAATCATTATTAAATACCGCAGAAACCTCTCTTTCATCCATGTCCACATCGATGAACCGGGTAAATGCTCTAGTCTTACAAGCAATTAACGGTACGAGCGATAAAGACAATATGTCGCAATCAGCCGAAGAAATCAAAGGTTTACTTGATGTTCTTATTTCTGTTGCTAACTCAGAAGACGATGGCAGATATGTTTTCAGTGGTTCTAGTACAAGCGTTAAGCCATTTACAACGGATAAAACAACCGGAGAAATCATCTATAACGGAACGACAGAAAATAAAAAATTCCGCGTAACGGACACATTAGAAGTAGAAGTTTTCCATGATGGCAGCGCGATGACGGATGTTTTTAACAACATTCAAAAAATCGTTGACGCAATGAAAAGTGGCGATAAAGATGCTTTGTCTGCCTTGCAAGAAACAAATAGCAAAAATATCGAAATTATTACCAATTCGATGACAAATATCGGCGGACAAAAAAACGGCGTGACAGCCTATGACAATGTACTTTCTAGCAAAATTGTTGATTTCTCAGAACGAAAATCCAATGTCGAAGAAGTCAATATGCCAGAAGCTGTAAGTAATTTAAACAAAACGTCTATCGCTTACCAAGCCGCACTGCAATCCAGTGTGATGGTGCAAAAATTAAGCATTCTAAATTATATGTGAGGTGAAACCAAGTGGGAAGTTCGATTGCAAGTAGTTTAATGGATCCGACGCAATATTATTCGCAATTTATTAGTCTCCAAAAAGCCAGTTTAGAAAAAGCAAAAACACCATATCAAAACCAAATTTCTAGCTACCAATCACGGATTGATCTTTATGCTAGTTTAAAAAATGCTTTGTCTGACTCGCTGAAAACGATGAGTTCTTTCACGACTTATGAAAGTAAAACCAAACTAGCGACTTCATCCAACGAAACAAGTTTTACCGTTTCATCAACGAGCAGCTCCGTCAACGGCAGCTATTCCATCGAAGTACAAAACTTGGCGACCGCAGACACTTACAACAAAGCAGTACCTGATATTGAAGCAAAAATTGGTGTAAGTGGGACAATTAAAATCAACGGTAAAGAAATTAAAGTCGATGCAGATAGCTCGATGAAAAATGTGATGAACTCGATTAATAGCGCTGGTGCGAAAGTAAACATCTACACATTAGGCGAAAATATGGTCGTCACAGCTTCAACAACCGGTGTCGAAAATAGCATTAAATTTGAAGGCGATTCCGCAGTTTTAGAAGCACTTGGTTTAGTACAAAATTCACCAGACCATTTAGCGGCAGAAGATGCCAAACTGAGAATCAACGGAGCAACTGTCACAAGTGCAACAAACAAAGTAACCAACTACATTCCAGGCGTGACAATCAACCTCAAAAAAGAAACAACTGGCGCTGAAAAATTAACGATTCAAGATCAAAGTGATGAAAAAGCAGCCAGCATGATTACAAGTTTTGTAAATACATATAATGCGCTAACAAGCACAATGAAAACATACACGGGAAAAGGAACCATTTTACAAGCATCTGCTGCCGACCTCGAAGCAAATCGCGCGCTAAACAATGTATTCCAACATAAAAAAGACGGAAATACATTATTTGATTTTGGTATAAGCGTCGATAAAGAAGGCGTTTTAAAAGTCGATGAAACAGCAATGAAAAAAATGGTAGCTGAAGATCCAACCGCAGTCGAAAGATTTTTCTTTGGTATTGGTGGAATTGGTGATGAGCTTTATCAATCTTTGAATAAAACATTTGGCTCGACAGGCTTTATCAGTGATGAAACGACCTCGATGACGAATGAAATCAATAAATTAAATCTTAAGCTAACCGACATTACTAGCCGAAATGACACCTTACTAACGAATATTACCGATCAGTACAACAAATGGCTCGAAATGATGCAAGCCATGCAAAGTGATGCAATGACTCTCGACGCCTTAATCGACGGCATGAACAGTTCTAATAAATAAAAATGGTAGGTGAAAAAAATGCAAGCTTGGAAACGATATACCCAAAATGAACTAAATACGAGCAATCCCATTAAAAACACCATTTACATATACGAACGTTGTATTATTGAATTTAAAAAATTAGACAAAGCACTCGAACAACTGCATTTTTCCGAAGCAGACCTTATTCTCGATAAAATGGAAAAGATCTTTGAAGAACTAAAATTACAATTAAATCCCGAAGCCGGACAAGAACTTTACGATAATATTTTCGGCTTATACGAATGGATTTCAGAACAAATTCGTCAAATGCAACTACTAAAACAACCCGTTAATATCGATACAATTATTCACGTCATCACGCAGCTTAAAGAAGGCTACGAGGGAGTGATGAAACATGAATCAAGCAAAGACACATTTGGCTGAGTTAAAAGCACTGTTTCACTCGACGGGACAATTAAACGTTAACCTCGAAGAATATCAAGCGAAACTAAATGAACTACTAAAAAGCACCGAACATCTACCAAAAGACACAAAAGAAGCCATTTTAAAAGAAACAAGAGAAGTTATAAATAAAGGTATTCTTTTCACCCAAAAACAATTAGAATCCACTGAAAATGCCTTTTCTGAAAATAAAAGTCGCAATGCCGCCAACTTGAACTATGCGAAATTTTTCTAAAAGAAAGAAGGAAATCACAAGTGGAAAATTATACCACGCATATTGGCAACTACTTGAACTATCTTCAAACAGCGAACCAAGTAGTTTCAAATAATATCGCGAATGCCAATACGCCAAATTTTAAAGCAAGTGAAGCGAGTTTTGAAGAATCATTCGGCGCGAGCTTGCGAGCATCCGGTTCGAACAATATCGAATCAACGGGAAATTTAACGAAAACGAACACAAAACATTTAGCCGGAACCGATATAGACGAAACAAATGCGAAACTCACGACTAAAAGCGGCTCCATCAACGAAGACGGCAACAATGTCAACGTCACTTCTGAAATGATTAGCTTAACAAAAAATAACCAAATGTACGCGCTCGCTATCAGTGCACTCAACTATAATTCATCTATCAACACAGCAGCCCGTGGAAAGTAAGGTGATAAACCATGTTTGAAGGAATAAACACAAGTGGCTCCGCGTTAAATGCTGCGAAACAATGGATGGAAGTTAGCTCTAACAATATCGCGAACGCTGATTCAAGCGCCGCACCTGGCGAGACACCTTTTCTTAGAAAGCGCGTCGTACTATCCGAAATTACGCCATTTGAAACAGCTTTAACAGGTACAAAAGGCGTGAAAGTAAGCGAAATATCAAGCGATACAGGAAGCGTTAAGCGCGTCTATGATCCAACTCATCCTAACGCAAATGAAGCAGGTTACGTCAACTACGCAAATGTGGATATGACAGCCGAAATGACCAATTTAATGGTCGGACAAAAAATGTATGCTGCAAATACTTCCGCCTTACAAGCAAATGAAAAAATGATGGAAAAAGATTTAGAAATAGGCAAAGTATAAAGGAGTGTTTTAAGGAATGGCAATTGAAAGTATTAATGCAGCAAGCGTCTTACCTAAAGTTACGCTTGGTGAAACCGCAAAAACAGACAATGCGACAGGTGCCGGAAATACCTTTACGCAAATGCTGGATAGTATGAGTGATACACAATCAAACGCGCAAACTTCCGTATCGAATCTTTTAACAACTGGAGAAGGAAATGCAAGCGATGTACTCATTCAAATGAAAAAAGCAGAATCAGAAATGAAAACTGCTGCGGTCATTCGTGATAATGTAATCGAAAGCTACAAACAGCTTTTAAATATGCAAGTGTAGCGGTTAGACTAGTCGGGGGAGTTTTAGTCAATCGTCCACACGAGAAAAATGGAGCGAAGTTTTTAAGATGGCAAAAATAAAAACAATGTATTCGAAATTGAAGAATTGGCATAAAGGCGCGATTTTTGTCGGCCTTTTTGTCGTAGTCACGGTGTTATTACTCTACATGAACACGCCCAAAACAGAAGTTACCCTTTATAAAAATTTATCAGAAACTAGCCAACAACAAGTTACAGACCAATTAGCCAAAATGGGCGTTGATTATACCGTTGATAAAAGCGGCAATATTTTAGTCGATGAAAAAGTGGAGACGCTTGTTCGTGACAAATTTGCTGACTTAGGAATCCCGTATACAGGCCAAGATGGCAATGATATTCTTTTAAATAGTTCGCTTGGAGCTAGTGAAGAAGATAAAAAAATGCAAGAAAAAGTCGGCACAAAAGTTAACTTAGAAAAAGAAATCGTTCAAAGTTACGGCACGACCGTGGACAGCGCATCAGTCCAACTAACTTTGCCAGAATCAAGTTCGATTTTTGAAGAAGCGAGCCAAAAAGGAACGGCAGCAGTCACGCTAAAAACCAAAAATAACCAAACGCTAACAAAAGAACAAGTTCTCGGTATCCAACGAACCGTAAGTGCGGCTGTGCCAAACGTTGCAAGCGATGACGTTGCAATAATCGATACAAAAAATGGTGTGATTTCAGAAGCAGATACCTCTAAAGAAGAAGGTAGCTCAGCTTATAAAAATGAAGTCGACATTCAAAACGCAATCGGAAAAAATGTGAAAACAGACATTGAAGGCACTCTTTCAAGCATTTTTGCTCTAGATAATTTCCGAGTAAATACAAATGTCACAGTTAATTTTGATGAAATAAAACAAAATACCGAGCATTATCCAAATGACGGTAAAGTCCGAAGCAACCAAAAAGAAACGTCCACCGATACATCAAAAGGCTCCACCAACCAAACAGAGTCAGGAACTGCTTCGAACGCTGACGTACCAAATTACACCGAACAAAATGGCGATGATACTAACACATACACGAGTGAAAAATCTAGCGAAACCACGAACTATGAGCTTGATTCTACCATTCAAGAAATTAAAAAACATCCAGCCTTGGCAAAAACAAATGTCGTTGTTTGGGTGGACCAACAATCGCTCAATAAAAATGGCGTTGATATGGCTGAATTCACGAAAGCTATTGGCGTTTCGGCAGGACTAACACCTAACATGACGACCGAAGAAGCTGGTGAAGGCGGAGAAGCAGCAGCCACACCAACATTCGAAGGAACATTCCAAAACGGCGACGTGACCATTATGCCAATCCAATTTTTAGACAATCAAACACCAGTAGAAAAAGATACTACTGAAAAAGCAGAACCAGCAAGTAAAGCTTGGGTTTGGTGGCTTGTAGGAAGTTTACTATTTGCCCTAATTGCAGCTGGAATAATTGCCTATATCATCTTCTTGAAACGTAAAGAACAAATAGAAGAAGCCCTAGAAGCAGAAGAGAAAGACTTCATCCCAGCCGAAGAGGCGATAGTTAATCCAGAAGAACATCCAGATTTCAACTTCCAAACAGACGCATTCGATTTATCAGAACCAGAACTTAAAGCTCGTAAAGAAAGCTTGAAAAATAAACTCGGCGAAATGGCCAAAGAAGATCCAGGTCGCGCCGCAGCAGTCATCCAAAAATGGCTCAATGAAAGGCAGGAATAAAAAATGGCAGAAACACTCAAAGAAACCTTAGAAGAAACTAGCGCTGAACTGGAAACTGTCGAAGTAGCAGAACCAGAAGAAAAAGCCGCTACTCAACTAGATTCAGGTATTTCAAGACGTGAAAAAGCCGCCCTTATTATTTGGAGTCTAGATGAACAAATCGCGACTGAAGTAGTTGATTTACTTCCAGATGCCTCCAAACAACGCCTTGCACGTGAAATGGCCAAAATGAAAGAAATGGATGGCGGCGCAGTGGAAGAAGCAACAAGAGAATTTCTTGATGAACTAGAGCTTCTTTCTGGCGGGATTGCTAAACTTGACCGAGAACACTTGCAACGCCTATTCCCTGACATGACAACAGAAGAATTGAACCAATTAATTTACGGGGTAGAAGCAGAATCACGTATCGGCGAAACAGCATTAGATATTTTACGAGAAATTGATGATGTCGATTCCTTGTTTACGATTATTAGTGACGAATCACCGCAAACGATTGCGATGATTGCTTCATACATGAAACCGGAAGAAGCATCTAAACTCCTAGCCCTTTTACCAGAAGAAAAAATGATTAGTACGGTAATCGGCATCGCGAGCTTAGAGCAATTTGATAGTGAAGTCATGCAAAATGTATCGAATTTATTAAGAATTAAACTGGATACAATGTCGAATAGTTCGCTTAACAAAACGGACGGAATTAAAAATGTTGCGAATATCTTAAATAACGTAACTCGCGGGTTGGAACGTACTATTTTCGAACATTTAGACGCAGAACAAGCCGAACTTTCTGAACGAATTAAAGAGAAAATGTTTATGTTTGAAGATATTATTCTGCTTGACAATATGACCTTGCAACAGGTGCTTGCCGAGATTCAAGACAACAACAAAATCGCCCGTGCACTCAAAAATGAAAAAGAAGAACTCAAAGAAAAAATTCTTTCTTGCGTATCGAAAAACCGTCGCGATATGATTACCGAAGAACTAGAAGTCCTTGGCCCAATCAGACTTTCTGATGTCGAACAAGCACAACAAGACATCGCTAATGTCGTTAAAAACTTGGAAAAAGATGGCAAAATAGTTATCCAACGGGGGGAACAGGATGTCCTTATCTAATCCAAGAATCCCAAAAGGCAAAGTAACTTTATCCGACGTGAAAATGGAACTATTCTATTTAGAAGATATGGAAGAAACAGAGGAAGTCGAATCACCATATTCCAAAGAACTTGAACAACTAGAAAACCACCAAAAAGAACTCGAAAAGCATATGTCAGCTATCGAAATCGAACAACAAAAGCTAGCAAATGAAAAAGCAGCACTAAAAGCTGAGCGCCAAGCCATTGAAGAATTAAAACAAAGCGCAGAAGCAGAAATTAAAGCACAAAAACTAGCTTTTGAACAAGAAAAAACACAGCTTTACCTAACAATTACCGATTTCCTTTGGGATGAAAGCATTGATCTCGCAGAAAGAATCGTCCACCAAGCAATCGACACCCGCCAAATTGAAGTCTTACCAATGCTAACCGAAGTCATTCAAAAACTCCCAGTTGCTTTCGACAAACTAAACGTCACCACCCACCCAGAAACATTAAAAGCACTCAAAGAAGAAAACACCGGAACAAAGTACGACTGGCTTTTAGAAAATATTCATTGGAACTTCGATATGCGGCTTGATTACGGCGAATTCACTGTAGAAGAAGAAAAAGAATACTTCGACTATCGAATCACAGAAATTTTCCAAACCTTACACAAGCAAAATGCAGAACGGAAAATTCTAGGAGGAGATAAATCGTGAATTGGTCGCCAAAAACCGAAGCTTGGCAAGAACTAAAAAACACCGTTCCATACATCCAAAAAGGCAAAATCCACACCGTCCAAGAACAAGTCTATATTTCCAAAGGGCCACAAGTGAAAATTGGCGACACCGTCATGGTCGGCGAAAACAAAGTGCTTTGTGAAGTGATTTCTATCGAAAAAGAAAACAACATGCTACTCCCATTTAACCAAAGCGATAAAGTAGCGTATGGTGACTGGGTGTACGTGACTGACACAAAAATCACTATTCCAGCCGATGAATTTTTACTCGGAAAAGTGTTAAATGCATCCGGTGATATTTTAAATGAAGAAGCTGGTACTGCTAAATTTAAACAAAAAATGCCACTGGAAGCACCGCCAATCCATGCTTTTAACCGAGCGGAAATTACGGAAACACTTGAAACTGGAATCAAAGCGATTGATGGAATGCTAACCATTGGTATAGGTCAAAAAATCGGTATTTTTGCAGGATCAGGTGTTGGTAAATCAACTTTGCTTGGAATGATAGCACGTAACGCCAAGGCAGACATTAATATTATCGGTCTTGTTGGCGAACGTGGTCGGGAAGTAAAAGATTTCTTGCGTAAAGATCTTGGTGAAGAAGGGTTGCGTAAAAGCGTTATTGTCGCAGCCACTTCAGATGAAAGCCATCTCATGCAACTGCGTGCTGCCAAACTTGCGACTTCGATTGCAGAACATTTCCGCGATCAAGGGAAAACCGTCCTATTAATGATGGATTCTGTCACTCGTTTCGCTGATGCAAGAAGAAGCGTTGATATTGCCGTCAAAGACCTACCAATTGGCGGGAAAACCTTGCTAATGGAATCCTATATGAAAAAATTGCTAGAACGTTCCGGTAAAACTAAAAATGGATCGATCACAGGTATATATACAGTACTCGTTGATGGAGATGATATGAACGGACCAGTACCCGATTTAGCGCGGGGGATTTTAGATGGTCATATCGTTCTAACCCGAGAACTGGCAACAAAAAACCACTATCCAGCCATTGATGTCCTTGGCTCCGTTAGCCGGGTAATGGAAGAAATCGTGCCAGAAAGTCAGTGGAAATCCGCTTCGAAAATCCGCGAATGGATGAGCATTTACCAAGAAAATGAACTGTACTTCAAATTAGGAACAATTGAACAAACAAGCGACAACGCAGCCATTTTTACAAGTAAGGAAAAATCCTATTTTATTCATCAATTTTTAAAACAGCTGCGGGATGAGAGTGTCACGCTAGAAGAAACGAGTAAAATGATGGAAACGTTAGTATAACAAAGGAGTGCCGTGGATGAATCCAGTAGAACAAGTTATTAGTGCTAGACAAGCCGAGTTTCAAAGCGCATTTGAAGCAGCGAAACAATCGGCCACCACTTTTGAAACGAAATTAAATGAACGTTTAAATGCGACAAAGCAAACCACCACAACTAATGTGCAAACAGTCACCGATGCCGAACTAGCTCGCGCCCGTGAAGCATACGAAGCTTTAATAAATAAATCCGAAACTAAACAAACTCCTAGTGCAAGGTCAAGTGTAACAACCGAAACTCCAGCAGCAACAACCGGAGAGCTAACTAATTGGAACAACTACCAAATTAAACCTATTAGCGCTGAAAATGAAGGCAAATATAGCGATTTAATTAAAACAGCAGCAACCAAATACGGTGTACCAGAAGCGCTTATCAAACGAGTTATCCAAGTAGAATCTAATTTTAATCCGAATGTGGTTTCAAGTGCTGGTGCCACTGGTCTAATGCAACTAATGTACGGCTCTAATCGAACCGACCCAGCGACTAATATCGACGCAGGGACAAAACAGCTTGCCGGTTACATCAAAAAATACGATGGTGACCTAAAATTAGCATTAGCAGCCTATAACGCTGGACCAGGTAACGTACATAAATACGGCGGGGTCCCACCATTCAAAGAAACGCAAAACTATTTAACGAAAATTATCGGGTAAGGGAGAATAAATCATGGGAAACTGGCAACAAAAGTGGGAATCATGGCGCGATATGACAGCAGCAATGCAACAAGAAATTAAAATCGAAGCAGCCGACAAAGTAACTTCCTACATAAAAAATGACCAATTTGAAGAAGCAATCAATGTCATCAGACAAACCGAAAATCTCCTAAATGAACTTGATTTTGAAGCAAAAATGAACCGCGTCGAAGAACAACTCCAAGCCTTCACATCCGACCAAGAAGCATCTAAATCATTCGAAGCGAGCCAACTTCAAAACCTAGAAAAACCAAGTACAACCGTAAGTTTCGACCTCGCTAGCGTAAAATCAGAAGCAATCAATCAGTTCACCAAACGCGATTTCAATCTAGTAGACTCACATGATACCCACATGCAATTTCTAAAAGGCAACCGCAATTTTTACATGGACATTTTCAACCCCGAAGAAAGCGAAGAACATCACTACGCTAACCTTCATGAAAAATGCCAATACAAAAATATCGGATTCATCTGCCAAAATGAAGCAGCAGCCGAAATGGCCGCAAACTTAACGAGCGAATGGCTTGAAACATTAGAAGCACCCAAAAAGAAATTTTTAACAGTTAACATCGCCAATTTAACCGCGATGAAACAAAACCCAGAAGTACTATTTCAATAAACAAAAAGAGAGCCGCTACTATGCGCCTCTCTTTTTTATAAAGCTAATTTTGTGATGCATCGATTTTTCGATCATAAATAGTCGCGATAACACCAGCTATAATATAAAGCGAACCAGGAATCGGATTTATGTAAAAACCTTCTATTAGGTTGGCGCCTAACAATAGAATACCACTAATAAATAGAAAGATAATTTTATTGTTAGGAGTTAGAGATCTTAAACGGATAATGCAACAAAGACAATGAGCTAGCATAAGAAATGCTATCAAACTAATGATAGGGAATAAAGTTATCGCGTCTCCCAGAGCTTTTAGCGTATAAAAGGCAAAAACAAATTCTAAAAAACAGGCAGACCATACTAAAGTTTTAATTAAAGATAACATATTAATTGTTCCTTTCTAAGAAGTATAAGTAGATAAGTTGGAATTTAATTCTATTTTACATCTGTTTGATAGTTTCATTTTAGTATAGGAATGAGTCTGTTGCAAGATTACTAGTAAACTTTATAATCACATTTATTATAAAATTTTGTTGTATCAGAAAATAAAGTACATTATAATTGATTCAAAGGTATATTGTGAAATTTAATACAAAATAAAATACGGGAGGAATATACCATGTTTAATTCGTTGTTTGCAAGTGAGGAATTAACAAATGCAAAAATAAAACATCAGAAATACGAAGATTTAATTAAAAAAGCAAACTATTTAAAAACCCAAATTGAGAACGCTCGTATGTGTGCTATTGATTTAGATTCAATAGGTTGGCTGGATACCAACTACGAACCCAATATGCTCATTGATGACAAAACTCGTCTTGTTCTTGAGATGGCTCGAGAAATGCGTAAAAAGCATGATAATCAATTGGAAGATTTATGTGACTTGAAAAACTCAGCGCAAAACAAGTTGTATTCTTGTGCACTGGAAATCAATCAATTGGAGGCAAAAGAAAATGAGTCGTGAGCAATTATATAATGATAATTGGTATGAAGCGTGGACAGAACTAGCGAAAGTAAAAACAATGTTAGATGATACTCTTTCGCAAGCCAAAACTTTACAAGCAAATGTTGAGAATATGAATTGGAACGGTGAACACTACAAGCATATTCGAGCATTACTTGAAATGGTTGTTGTGTACCATGGTGCTTTATTGAACAGTTCTGTTGAATTGAATGAAGCTCTTTATCAATTTGGTCAAACCTATAAAGAATTTGAAAGAATGGAATCCTATCTTGGAATAAAAGGTATTGTTTATGACTGGTAAAGTATTAAATGCCGATGAACTTTACTACTTAGCAGAGTATCAAAACATATCCTTGCTATTTGGAATCCCTTATGAAGCACCAAGCTCTGCCTCTGTAGAAGGATTAATAAAAAAAGAAATACTAACATCTACTGGAGGTTTATCATTAGTTACAATTAACTATGTGGAGGTACTAAAAAAATACGCTCAAGCTGATCGTTATGTACATATTCAACAATATATTTTTGGTTTATTTAACGATGGGCTATGCATTATTTTGAAACAAGTCCCTGTTCAAGATACTATTCGATTTGAACTTTTTGTTGGCGATGCCTTGAGTATGCTAGAGATAGCTCTTAGTCATCCAATCCTAAAACAGTCAGCAAGTATATATTATGAAAAAATAACTACCAAGACATTAGATGAAAGAACACTTCCCTTTTCACATAGCGCGCCCACTTTGGTGATAGAAATATTTAACAATGAATATCAACTCGAAGCTCAATTAGCTATTGGACAAGATAATAATCAATATTATCAGTTAGATGAAAGGAATAAACTAACTACAAAAATTGATATTGACCCTTTTAAATGGTTTGTTGATAAAGTACCACAAATTGTAACTATCGCCCAAGAGCGAATCCAGGAGGTAAAAAATCATGAGTGAAATTGTTATTAATCCGGATGAACTAGAGCTAGTAACTACCACTTTACAACAATTAATGGAATCTATTATAAATACAGCTCTGCCATCTCTTAATGCTGTGAAAAATAGTGCTTTCTATATTGAAGGTGAAGCAAAAGAAGAAGTGGAGCGTATCTTAAGTAAAAGTATGATTGAAGTGAATGGTTCAGATATGATGCAAATGGGGGCGGACTTTGCTGGAAAAGTGCAGATGCTTGCAACTTATTATAATCTTATCAACGAATACTGCATTGATGCTATGATCACATTCAAAGATACTGATGAAAAGATAGCTAAACTTTGGGAGAAAACTTGTGAGGAGGCATTGGGATAGTGGCAGAACAAATTTATATAAACGATGATACATTAGAAAACTATAAACAAGATTTGTTTAACCGCTTGAACGAGGCTGTAAATCAATTTTATAGAGTTGACCACTTATTCAAACAAATGGATGATTATTTACACGATGAAGGCTTAGCTAATGAGTTCTATTTCACTTATTCTTCACAGAGTTTTAAAATTGATAATTTAAACGAAAAATTATGGAATTTGACAAATAATATTGTTAGAATTTATCGTGAAGCCAGTGAGAAGATTGATAGTCCATTTAAGAAAAATATGGAACAATTTGCAGAACGATTAAGTTTAGTAGATATTAACCGTCACTCTGTTTCAACAAGTGGTATAGCTGTTCAAGGAGAAGCTTGGCAACCAGGTGAGAGCATTTCTGCTCCTTCAACGGCCTATAATACATTTAAAACCAAAAACGATGTAGATTTTATGGATTTGATGAATAGTTCATTTACACGTAAAATGAAACAAGAACAATATCAAACCTTTTTAGCCATGACTGGTCAGTTAGACTTTCAAATTAATTACGAAACCTTTGTAAACACTCTCTATCGTCAGACTGATTTTAACTATGAAACTGGTTTAGAAAAAGTAACCAATATGCTTACAACAGGACTAGTTATTGTATGTGTTGGAGGTCTAGTAGTAGCAACGGGGGGCGCTTTTGCGGGTATAGCTGTACCTGGATGGGTAAGCACAACATCAATGGTGGCAGGTGGAATTATGAGCGCCCAGTCTATCGGTCATGCGATAACTGGACTCGATATAAACGGCAACCCACTTAGTCAAAAAGAACGTGAAGCATATATTCTGAGTGCAGGGACGGATATAGCCTTTATGGTTGCAGGATTTGGTTTAAATAAGATACTTAAAAATGCGAACACACTCAAATATATTGATGACCCCGTGGAAGTAATAAAAAGACAACAACAAGAGATTATTTCGAGTGTTAAAAAGGGAGAAGTCATTTTAGAAACCACTAAGTATAAAGGCAATTTTGGTGAAGTAGTAATGGATAGTTATATGGAGAGTGTCAGAGGGGCATCGAGAATTAGTGGGAATCCTGTCACTAGTTTAGATGATATAATTAACAAAGGAATAGATGGTGTCTATGAAAGTGCATCTCCACCACCAAAATATATTATTGCAGAGGCTAAATATGGAACATCAAGATTAAACTTAACAGATGATGGTCTACAAATGAGTGATACGTGGATTAAGGGGTCGGAAAGACTAGAAAAAGCTGTAGGCATAGATAAAGCAGATGATATTAAAACAGAGATGTTCTTAAATCCAGAAAACGTTCAAAAACTGTTAATCCATGTAGATGACAATGGGAATGTTATGGAATGTATATTGGATACAACTGGTAAAAAAATGGAAAATTAGAATAGAGGTTATAATTATGAGAGATATAAGAAAAGATAAAAAATATTTTGAAGAATATTTAACTAAAGCTGACCAAAGGTTATTAAAATTTAATGAGGTTTTAGAATTAGGCAAAATTAAATTTCCGAATAACAAGGAAAAAGAGCGAGAAGGCAACGGATTTTTATTAGATATTTCACTTTATAAATTGAACGCTTTATACTCAATGGGAAAGGAAATAGACTCGATAAGAAAATATTACTACGAAGTTGTCGAATACATGAAAAAAGGATGGAATTTTAAAAGCTATAATACTATGTTATGGATGGTTTCATGGGGAATATTGCTTGATGCCTCTTCTGAAGTAATGGAATCATTACATGAGTTACAAAGTAAGTCTAAAAAAGAAGATTTTCTAATTGATTATTTATTTCATGCAAATAATTCAAATTGGAAAATTAACACTAAAGAACTTTTATTTCCCAAGGATTTTAAAACTCTTCAGGAATTAGTTCAATTAGACGATAAAGAAGAAATGATAAATAAACTAAAATATTACTTAGAAAATGAGTGGTATAAAATTTATGATGACACTGGATGGCACGAATCACATAATCATTATGAAAAAATATATAGTGGTTATTGGAGCTGGGAAAGTGGAGCAATTGCAAAGATATTACAACTCAATGATAAAGATTTAAAGAATCTACCTTATTATCCTTATGACTTAGTTCATTATAAAGGTAATTAATATAAGACCTTCACGAATTTATATTTGTGAAGGTCTTATGATTTGAAAGAAAATATTTTTCTAAAAACCATTTGACAATCAGTCTACTTTGTATTACTATATACTTGTACCTAGTAACAACTAGTAGAGGAGTGAATTCAAATGAAAGGACTTACCGAGTTACTCAAAGGTAGTTTAGAAGGAATGATATTAGAGCGAATTTCTAAAGGTGAAACATACGGTTATGAAATCACCAAGTATCTCAATGACCTAGGTTTTGATGAAATCGTTGAAGGAACCGTCTACACCATTCTCGTTCGCCTCGAGAAAAAAGAATTAGTCAATATCGAAAAGAAAAAATCAGAATTAGGTCCACCTAGAAAATTTTACACATTAAGCCCAGCCGGCGAAGAAGAACTAGCAACTTTTTGGAAACGATGGAACTTTATCCAATCGAAAATCGTCCAAATTAAAGGAGGACCAGCATATGTTTAAATGGTACACAAAATACCGCGAAGAAAAACGAGACTATAAACAATACAAAAAAAGAATAGACGCGCTCCCAGAAGACTATAAAACAGCAATGAAAGCCGTTGAAACCTATTTATGGAACTTTGCAAAAGGCGCAGGGATGTTCGAAATCCTAAAAAACGTCCTCGAAATGTTCGAAAACGCAGCCGCTGATCAATTAGAATTAAAAGCTGTTGTAGGCGATGACCTAGCCGAATTCGCAGACAGCTTACTAAACGAATATCCAGAAGAAACTTGGATGGATAAACAACGCTCAAAATTACGTGATTCAATCAAATAAAAAACAGCAAGTCTCTCCGAATATAAGAGAGACTTGCTGTTTTTTTTATTTGCGTTTCTTCACAACTTCAATAAATTCATCTAATGTTTCGTGGGCTTTTATTTGCTCGTTACAAACATCGCTATCGTAGCAAATATAATTACCATTTGTCGTATAAACGCCATCACTAGAAGATTTCGTTTTCGCCATAAACAGCGATACTTTGGAATGCGTTTGGCAAATGGAACAAACACCCTTTTGAATCTCCGGAGAAATAGTCCCATTTACGCCGACCAAATTTCCGTCCTCATAAGTCACGATATATTTACGCTGCTGAGCAATATCATTCCAGCCGTAAAAAGTATAATCGCGCAAATCAAGTTTCGACCATGCAGGAATTTTTAATTTTTTCGTTTTCGCAAAAAGTTTTTTAAGTTTCACATCGCTAGGCGGAACGAAAGGAATCACATAGGCTTTTAACCCCTCTAAAAACGGCTCTGCTTCTTTGGTTGAAGTAATCGAATGGAGCTCGCTAAAAAGTTCCTTATGCTCTTCTAGCACGCTCTCCGGAAATAGTTCGTTGATTTTCTCCTCCGTCAAAGACTTTAACGCCTTCAAAGTAGATTTATCATTCGCGGACCGATAAGCGCGTGAGACATTTTCTAATTGTTTTTTGATAAAATTATATTGGTATGGTTCGATAAACTCTTTCATTAATAATTCTCCTTTAATAGTTTAATTTTGGTTAAACTAGCTGAAGGATTGAAGAGTTTATTTCACTCTTACTTTCTAAACAATCCTAAAGCCATTGTTAGAAAGTCGAGAGCAGTGCAATTTTGTTTGCATCTCTTTGATCACCACCTTGCCTTCATTATAAGCACTTCTGAATTGTTCGTCAATTCTCTTTCATGAATATTCTTCCAAAAACAGGGTAAACGAAAACTATTGGACATTAGAGAAAACATCCATGGGAGGAGAAAGTATAATGAAAAAAGTAAAAGCAAGTGAAACACTCGTACAAACATTAAAAAATTGGGACATCGATCATGTTTATGGTTTACCCGGTGATTCGATTGATACCGTGGTCGATGCACTCAGAAAAGAACAAGAGGCAATTGAATTTATTCATGTGCGTCACGAAGAAGTCGCATCACTAGCAGCAGCTGCCTATACCAAATTAACCGGCAAAATCGGAGTCGCTTTATCTATCGGCGGACCTGGTGCGATTCATCTTCTAAACGGTATGTATGATGCAAAAATGGACCACGTACCAATGCTCGTTTTAGCTGGCCAAGTGACAACGGACGTCTTAAATACGGGCTTTTTCCAAGAAGTTAATTTACCAGCTATTTTTGAAGATGTTGCCGTTTATAATAAACAAATCGATAATGCTGAAACGCTGGCAGATGTTGTTGATGAAGCGATTCGAACTGCCTATCAAGAAAAAGGTGTCGCTGTCTTAACAATCCCAAATGATATTCCATCTCAAGAAATTAAAGCGAGCCTAAAAGCAAAACCAGTAAAATTTGAACAAGAAATTCCAAAACTAGACGAAAAAGCAATTCAAGAAGCCGTAACATTAATTGATAAAGCTGAAAAACCAGTCATTTTAGCAGGCTTAGGAACAAAACACGCTGGACCAGAATTAATCGCTTTTGCAGAGAAAGCGAAAATCCCGATTATTCATTCTTTGCCAGCAAAAACAATCGTTCCAGATGACCACCCAAACGCACTTGGTAACCTTGGTAAAATAGGAACGAAACCAGCATATGAAGCCATGCAAGAAACTGATTTACTCTTAATGTTTGGTAATGATTATCCTTATAGCGACTACTTACCTAAAAAAGCTGAATGTATTCAAATCGATATTAACCCAGCCAAAATCAGCAAACGTTATCAAGCGACAGTTGGTTTAGTTGGCGATGCCGCAGAAATAATTAGTAATTTAACAACCAAAATAGCACCGGTTGAAGAACGGAAATTCCTTCAAGCATGCCAAGAAAATATGCAAGAATGGTGGAAATGGTTGGAAGAAGATATTTCGCAAACAACGGACCCAATTGCCCCAGAAGTCGTGATGGCTAATATCCAAAAAATCGCTGATAAAGATGCTATTTTCTCCATTGACGTAGGAACAGCAACAGTTTGGAGCACGCGTTATTTACACTTAACACCAGAAAATGACTTTATCGTATCTGCATGGCTTGGTACAATGGGCTGCGGTCTTCCCGGAGCTATCGCAGCGAAAAAAGCCTATCCAGATCGCCAAGCAATTGCAATTGTCGGTGATGGTGGCTTTTCAATGGTTATGCAAGATTTCGTAACCGCGGTGGGTCTTGATATGCCAATGATTGTCGTCGTTTTAAACAACCAACAACTATCATTTATTAAATATGAACAACAATCTGCAGGAGAACTAAATTACGCAATCGACCTTCCAGACATCAATTACGCAAAATTCGCCGAAAGTTGTGGCGGAATTGGTTTCCGAGTAGAAAAAATGGCGGACCTAGAAGCTGCTTTCGAAAACGCCAAACTAGCAACAAAACCAGTTATCATCGACGTTTCCGTGGATAGCGCAGCCGCTCCACTACCAGGAAAAATCGTGATGGACGAAGCATTAGGTTACACCAAATTCGAAATCCAATCAGTCCTAGAAGACCACCGTTTCGCCAAAATGCCACCACTTAAAACTATTTTACGTAGATTTTTATAAAAAATAAATAAAAAAATAACAATATCACCCATTTTACGCCGATATTCGCTAGTTATTATAATGTTTTTTTATTAAAACTAATTATTTTACAATAAAATATGGAGTTTTTTTAAAAAATATGAGATAATGAACTAGAATTAGAGAATAGGAGTGTGGAATGGGTGAATTTAATTAAAAATCGTAAATTGAAAACAAAACTAAGCATTAATATTATTATAACCACCATCATGTTAATCGGACTTGGCGCAACGAGTTTCCTTGGATTTCGTCATGTAGCGACACTTTCAGATAATATGGTTGATAATAATGTTGCTCCAATGAAAGAAATCGCAAAAATCCAAACAAACATGGCACAAATCAATATCGACATCCTGACCATGTTCGATACTATCAACGGAAAATCAACCCTTATTAAAGATATTGATACGCTTTATGCTGAAAATGACCAAGCAATCCATAATTTCAAAAAAGCCAATTTAACAGCAGAAGATAAAAAACAATTAGCTTACTTTGAAGAAAAATTAGCGGATATGAAGTCAGCGGCATCCTCTGTCATCAGTGATACTTCAAGTGCGCTGGACGACGCAGAACTTTTAGGAGCACAAAATCGATATTACCAAAATGTTAAAACAAAATTTGACGATGCTACAAAACAATTAAACGTTTTAAATGATATGAACTATAATGAAGTCGAAAAATCTTCGCAAGCTATTTCTGATTTTGGCGTAAAAATTAGTTTAATCTTCACAGCCGTTATCATTGCTGTACTGATTTCACTATTCATTTTCAACGCTTATATTACACGCGTTATTTTAAAAGGAATTCGTCACTTGCAAACAGCTGTACATAAAGTAGCAAGCGGTGATTTATCATACCGTAGCACATACAATGGTAAAGATGAGCTAGGCGACATCACGAATGACCTAAATGAAATGAGCGAAAACCTAAGATTAATGATTGAAGATATTAAAAAAGCTTCTACAGACGTTAAATCTTCCAGTGATAACGTCATTATTAGTTCTGAAATTATTTCTGCAATGACAACAGAGATGGACATCGAAATGAAAATGATGGGCGAACAAATCCAAACGCAAATCGGTAGCATGAAAGAAAGTACCGATGCAATGGATCAAATGACAGGCGGCGTTCAAAACGTTGCGGAATATGCCCTGAAAGTATCTGACTTAACAAAAGACTCCGCAGAAAAAACAAATGATGGAATTGCTGTTATTAACAATTTAGTATCACAAATGGATCGTATCAGCGGTGTAATGCGTTCGAGCACAGACGTCGTATCTCAACTCGTTAATCGTGTTGGCGAAGTCGAAAAAGCACTTGATACCGTTACAAATATCGCTGACCAAACGAACTTGCTAGCCTTAAACGCAGCAATCGAATCCGCACGTGCTGGCGAACATGGCCGCGGCTTTGCAGTTGTAGCTGAAGAAGTCCGTAAGTTAGCAGAACAATCTCGTCTTGCTGTTGTCGACATTAATACGGTACTGAAAAAAATCCAAACCGAATCAAAAACAACAATTGAAGTAATGAACACTGGGCTTTCCGAATCAGAAGCAGGTCAAAAAATCATTTCTGAAACAGAAGCGACATTTACAGATTTACTCAACCGTGTGAACGATATTTCCGCTCAAATGCAAAACGTCTCTCAAGAAACAGAAGAAATGGCTGCTGGAATTGAAGAAGTAAACACATCGATTAGCGACGTAACAGAAATCTCTAACCAAATTGGTGAAAAATCCACAGCCGCACTTGAATTCGCGGAAGTTAACAAAATGAAAGTGGACGAGCTAGTAGTTATCTCAGAAGAAATGCAAAAAATTTCCGGCTCATTAGAAGGGTATATCGCCAACTTCAATACCGAAGTAAGCGAAGAAGTGGTCGAAGTAGAAGAAGAACCGGAAACAAAAGAACCCGGAGAGCCAATCCTAGCTGAAAATGTCTAGGTAGCTTGTACAAATGCGAATTTGGATAAAATCACTACTTGTTATTACAGCTTGTATATTTAGTTTGACCCTTCTAAATACGAAATATACCTTTTATTCACCAACCGTCAAACTCGAAAGCGCCAAAGTAGTTTATAAATTAGACAATGAACCTTTTAATGTAAGACTCGACGTTCCTCTCGTTAATCAAATGGATGCGCCTATACTTTTTAACGGCTGTGAAGTAACGAGTCTTGCAATGCTCCTACAGTTCACTGGGAAAAATGTTACCAAAAATGAATTAGCAGCGAACCTTCCAACCACACCTATTGAACAAAACGGCTTACACGGAAATCCTGATAAAGCATTTGTTGGGAGCATCAGTGGAGATAGTAAAGGGCTCGGGGTGAATCATGCTCCCATCGCCAAACTGGCTGCTAAATATGTTAACGAAGCGCATGTACATGACATTAGCGGCAATGATATAACCGATATTATAACCGTACTTAGCACAGGAGCACCCGTTTGGATTATCACAACGACCGATTACCATGCACCAAAAAATTGGCAAACCGTCCAAACAAAAGAAGGAAAAAAGAAAATCACTTATTCCATGCATAGTGTTGTCATTACTGGATTTGATAAGGAGAATTTTTATATCAACGATCCATACGGACATAAAAATCGCGCTGTAAAAAGAGCTGTCTTAGAAGAAGGCTGGTCCGCCATGGGAAAACAAGCTATTTATTTAAGCAAACCATAAAAAAACGTTTGGAAGCATAAGCAAGCTTCCAAACGTTTTTTATATTTTTTTCTTAATGAAAAGAACGACTGCTAAGACTACTAGAAGTACTCCGATAACAATCGGCCAAACCGAAAATGCATCCCCGGTCGAAGGTAAAAGTGACGCATTACTTGTATGCTCGAGTGCATAAACCGTGCTCACACGAAAATAAATAAAACCTAGCGAAAAAATTAAAGCAATACTAGAAACTATTTTTTTTGATAAAACCATACGGCTCGCTCCTTTTTCTATCATAACTATATTATTAGTCATTTGTTATTTTTTGTCAATGTATAGACCAATTTTAAACAAACGGCTATATATAATGCTTGACCTAGTATACATATTATTGTAAAATAGATTTGTTTCCTTGAAAAGTATTGAAGGAGGATAGTACAACTGAATAGAAGCGCCAGAACTGATTGGGACGAAAATGCTTAAAGGTGAAATTCCTGGAAAGTAAACAATCAGTTGACGAGGAGGAGATTAATCGAAATTTCGGCGGGAGTCTCCCGGCTGTGCATGCAGTCGTTAAGTCTTACTTACAAATCATTTGGGTGACCAAGTGGACAGAGTAGTAATGAAACATGTTTTTTACCCTCCAAGGAAACCAAAAAATGTAGAGGGCTTGAAATTGGACAAGTCTGCCCTCAAGTTAATTATTGGAGGAATTTATTATGTGTGGAATCGTTGGATATATTGGAACAAACAATGCAAAAGGTATTTTATTAGAAGGACTTGAAAAATTAGAATATCGCGGTTATGACTCAGCAGGAATCGCCTTACAAAACAAAGACTTAGTAACAGTTGTAAAAGAAAAAGGACGGATTGCAGACCTTGCGAGCCTTGTACCAAGTGATGCATTTGGTACAACAGGAATCGGTCATACACGCTGGGCAACTCATGGTAAACCAAATCACGAGAACGCTCATCCGCACCAAAGCAAATCAGGCCGTTTTACTATTGTTCATAATGGTGTAATCGAAAACTACACGCTTTTAAAAGAAGAATATTTAAAAAATCATTCATTTATTAGTGATACAGATACAGAAGTAATCGTGCAGCTTATTGAATTATTTGCTGAAAAACTTTCTACAAAAGAAGCATTTAAGAAAGCTTTATCGTTACTTCACGGTTCATACGCAATTTGCTTAATTGACCAAACGGATACAGAAACACTATACGCAGCAAAAAACAAAAGCCCATTACTAATCGGAAAAGGCGAAAACTTCAACGTTATTGCAAGTGACGCAATGGCTGTTCTTAAAGAAACCGATGAATTCGTGGAAATTATGGATAAAGAAATCGTTATTGTTACAAAAGACGGTTTTACATTAGAAACATTAGAAGGGGAAGAAGTAAGCCGCGCAAGCTACACTGCAGAACTAGATGCATCTGACATCGAAAAAGGCACTTACCCGCACTATATGTTAAAAGAAATCGACGAACAACCAGCAGTAACACGTAAAATCATCCAAGCTTACCAAAATGAAGCTGGGGAAATCAATGTCGATCAAACAATCCTTGATGAAATTTTATCTTCTGACCGTATTCACATTGTCGCTTGCGGAACGAGCTATCATGCTGGTTTAGTTGGAAAAAATTTAATCGAAAAAATGGCGAAAATTCCTGTAGAAGTACATGTTTCTAGTGAATTTGGATATAATTTACCGCTAATGTCTAAAAAGCCGTTATTCATTTTCATTACGCAAAGTGGGGAAACTGCCGATAGCCGCCAATGTCTTGTAAAAGTGAAAGAACTTGGTTACCGGACGTTGACATTAACGAACGTACCAGGCTCTACGCTTGACCGTGAAGCAGATCATTCGATGTATCTCTATGCTGGACCAGAAATTGCGGTTGCATCAACAAAAGCATATACCGCACAGATTTCTGTTTTAGCAGTACTTGCAGTTTCACTTGGTCGCGAAATTGGTGACGCTGAAGCACTTAGCATTAATTTGGCTGCTGAATTAGGTATCGTTGCAACTGCAATGGAAGCAATGGTTTCTAGTAAAGAAGTCATCGAACATATTGCGGGCGAATACTTAGCGACTTCTCGTAACGCTTTCTTCTTAGGTAGAAACATCGATTATTTCGTAGCGATGGAAGCAGCACTTAAACTAAAAGAAATTTCTTATATTCAAGCAGAAGGTTTTGCAAGTGGGGAATTAAAACATGGTACTATTGCGCTTATCGAAGACGGCACACCAGTTTTAGCACTTATTACGCAAGAATCTATCAATTGGAATATTCGTGGAAATGTAAATGAAGTCTTAGCACGCGGAGCAAAAACTTGTGTATTTGCAATGGAAAACGTTGCACAACCAGGTGATCGCTTTGTTATTCCACAAGTACATCCATTATTAACACCACTAGCAAGTGTTATCCCGTGTCAACTATTAGCTTATTACGCAGCACTTCACCGTGACTGCGATGTCGACAAACCAAGAAACTTAGCAAAAAGTGTAACAGTAGAATAAAGTATTCAAGACCTTTTCGAAATTAGAAAAGGTCTTTTTTTATGCAATCAATAAATTTGCACGACCCCCTTGTTATACTATAAACTTAGAGAGGAATGGGGGAAATCAGCCAATGGAAGTATCACACGTAACACTCGAACCAAATAAAGATAGTCGCCCCGCAGTATTAACAATCGGTAAGTTTGACGGGGTTCATCTTGGTCACCAAACCATTTTAAATACAGCTTTATCCATCAAAAAAGAAAACGAAATTTTAACTGCTATTAGTTTCAGCCCACATCCACTTTGGGCTTTAAAACAAATCGAAATATACCGCGAAATGCTCACACCAAGAATGGAAAAAGAACGCTGGCTCGCGCATTACGGGGTAGACCATCTCATCGAAACAGCTTTTACACCAAGGTATGCGGAAACAACACCAGAAGAATTTGTTACGGACCATTTGACCAATTTACAATTATCGCATATCATCGTTGGTTCTGAGTTTAATTTTGGAAAAGGGCGCGATTCTGATGTGGATTTACTGCGGGACCTTTGCAAGCCCTATGGTATCGACGTCACATCTGTCCCAGTAATTGAAACAAACCAAACAAAAATCAGCTCCACAAACATTCGAGCTTTTATTCGGCGCGGTCATTTCCTAGAAGCAGAACAACTCCTTGGTCACCCGTGGTATATTACCGGAATGGTAGAAAATGGTGAAATGGTCGGCTTAGATGACTATGTTCTTCCTGCAACCGGCACTTATCAAACCGACAAGAATCTCGTAAAAGTGACGAATAGCAGAACTATCAAAGTAGATTTACCAGACGGACTACAACAATTACATATGAAAAATGAACTTTCCTAGTCATTAGGAAAGTTTTTCTTTACATTTTATAAAATTAGTAATATACTAATTTAGTAAATTACTAAAATTTAAAAGGAGAAATCTAATGAAGATTCCAACTACCTTAAAACATAAACCAGTGATTGTTGCCGAAAATTACGAAGAAGTAGACGGTAAAAGCGCGTATCATTCGGATGCAAAAGGTCTTTCGCTTGGTCTTGCGCAGTGGAATGATCGTGGAAAAGTAGATATTTCAGCCAAAGTTTGGCGTCATACGGGCGATAAATGGTCGCGCCAATCCGAAGAGCTTCCATTACACCGCGTACTTGACTTAGCTATTTTAATTGCAAGAACGAAGGTTCATTTTAAAGATGCTTATCGTTTACCTAATTTTTACGATAAAGAAAATCCAACGCTTGACCGTATCGGCTTGCAAGGGGATGCGCTAACTATCGCAGTTTGTGAAGATAACGAGTATATCGACGAAGACATTCAATTATTCGAACAAGCATTAAAAAATGATGATGAGCTACTCAGCGAACGCCTCAAGACACTTAGCAAACTTTTACAAGAAGCAGGATACTAAGGACGTGAAACAAATGGATAAAGAAAACCGCAAAGAGCTGATTCGGGCATACAAAGAAAAAGCCCCTGACGCTGGAGTATATCGTTTTATCAGTACCAAAACAGGCAAATACTTAATCGATAATACAATGGATTTAAAAGGAATAGCCAATAAACTTGCTTTCGGAGTGAAAATTGGAGCGGGAAATATGCTACCACCAGAAATGGCAAAAGAAGCAACTGAACATGGTATCGACACCATTCAATTTGAAATTCTTGAAAAAGTAGACATTAAACCCGAAATGACAAAAGAAGATATTAAAGAAGAAAATGATGTACTTCTCAGTTTATGGCTAGAACGCGAAGATATTTAAGACCTTTTCAGACAAGAGGTCTTTTTTTTATAGTTAAAATTGTACAATAAAAAGATAATTTAAATAAAAATACACTAAATGTCTACATTTTTCGTGTGAATTAATGTTATACTAATAAATGACTATAAAAAAGGGAGGTTTTACAACATGAATCCAAGAAAACCAGAATTCATTCTAACATTAATAGCAGGAATTACAGGTATTATCGCTGGTATTACAGGAATCGCAGGTGGAGGTATTCTTGCTGCTTTATCTGGTAGCGAAGAACTATCTGGAGCTGCAACAATGTCTACTACTGATACAGAAGCACTTGCTGCTGCTGGAGGTTTCGCAGTAATTTTATCTGCAATCGCTTTAGTCATTGGTATTGCTTTGATTGTTTTCGCAGTATTAATTAAACGTAATGCGAAAGTATTTGGTATCTTGACGCTAGTTGCTGGTGTAGGTGGTTTCTTCTTAGTTAGCTTACTATGGATCGTTCCAGGCGTACTTGCAGTTATCGCAGGTATTATGTGCCTAGCGAGAAAAGTACAAACTTTCTAAAAGGGGCTTTAAAAAAATAGATTGTAACAATGTGAGAAATCATTTTGTTTACAGTCTATTTTTTTTACTAAAAAAGCACTGAAAATCAGTAAATGTTTATCGAATTTCACATTTTATTCACATTTTAAATATAATTCGGAAAATTGAGTCTAATTTTAGTACTTGTTAATTTTGTGTTGATTGTATACTGGTTAAGTACCAATTTCATAAATAAGCGTTTATACATCTAGGAGGAATGATTAACTACATGAAAAAAACAATCACAATGTCGCTACTAGTCGTATCTCTCGTCTTAATTAGTTTTATTAGTTCTCCAAACGCCAATGCAGCCGAAAAAAGTATTTTAACATCACCGAAACCAATAAATGAGGTTTTTCCTGATGAAAATATGGCTAAAGTAATAGCTGAAGTCACTTATAAGAGTAGTTCAGCAGATGAAGTATCTCAGGCAGATTTAGATAATATTACAAAGTTAGATGGCAGCACCTCTGACCGTATGCCGGGGCCAATAATTTATTCGATAGAGGGTGTCGAGTATCTTCAAAATTTATCGGAATTTAATATTTCTGGGCAGTCTGTAAGTAACATTTCACCGTTAGAAGGATTATCAGAGTTAGAAACTGTATATATTTCTGAAAATAATATTAATGATTTATCACCACTTAGTAAATCTCCAAAAATAAAAATATTAGATGCATCGAATAATAATATAAGTGATATAAGCACACTTAGCTCATTGCCAAATTTAAATTCGGTAAGACTAAATAATAATAGTATAAGTAATATAAGTGTGTTAAGAGATTTCCCGGCAAACCAATTTGTTTATATTTATTTGGCCGATAATAAAATCAAGGATATTAGCCCGCTCGCTGGTAAATCGTTTCAACAATTAACACTTAACAATAATGAAATAAGTGATATTAGTCCATTAAGTAAGATGACACTATATTCAGAGGATCCATTGGCCGATGATTTTTATATTGATATTAGCAATAACCACATTAGTGGTATTAGTTCGTTGAAAAATGCTGATTTTGGCAAATTAGATTACTTTTTTGCAGAGGATCAGAGTATTGTCAATCAACCCAAAGCTTTTTCTACAAATTTTACACTGGAAAATAAAGTGAAAAATATCAATGGAACACTTGTGACGCCGAAGAATATTAGTAATAGCGGTAGTTATTCAAATGCTATCTTATCTTGGCAACTTCCAAGCTTCGTAGCAAATCTAGATTATTCTTTTTCTGAGACAACTCAGATTGGCAGGTCAACAGGGGAATTTAGTGGGAAGGTCACACAATCCCTTGTTGGAGGATATACAGTAACCTTTGACAATGAAGGAACACTATCTACAAGGACTTTTGCTAGTGATGAATTAGTAACTGAACCCGCAAAGCCTAGCAAAACAGGGTTCACGTTCACTGGTTGGTACGATGCAAAAACTGGTGGAAAGAAATGGAACTTCGCTACAGATAAAATGCCAGCAAACAATATGACACTATATGCTCAGTATGAAGAACAAACAACAGATCCAGCTGATCCAGGAAGTCCAGTTGCCCCAACAAAACCAACAGATCCAGTTAAACCGGATGAAATAGTCTCCTCCGAGGGATCGGGTGATATGGAGATTAAGGGAGAACAATCTGGAACTATAGCGGCATCAGAAAACGCAACTTCTTTAGATGACTCAAAACAACAAAGAACACTACCAAAAACAGGTGATACTAACTTATACTTGGTGCTGATTGGGCTATTATTTGTTGGATTTGCTAGTTTACTTTGGAAGAAAAAACAAATTTAAGCCATTCAAAAAGACGATAAACCGAGGTTTATCGTCTTTTTTTATTAATTATTATTCGGATTTACAGCTGTTTTTTTCTCCAAAGAACAATAGCAGAACTTAAAAGGAAGATTCCTACTAGTGAAGGAATTAATGGACTCTTATCACCAGTTTTTGGAAGTTTTGGCATTCCTACTGTGCTTGATTCTGCTTTTGTTATCGATTTGTTATAAGTTGTTTTGTTCGATGGTGATTTTTCTGAACTGTCTTCTTTTTGATATACAAAAGTGACTTTTTTCGGTGTTTGATCAAATGTTCCGAGCTCATTAGAGGGCTCTTTTTTTAGTGTGTATCCTGTTATTTCTTTATGAGGGATTTTATACGTTTTTCCAATTTCTCCTTCTACTATTAAAGGATTACTGATTGGCGTGTTTGTGGAATCAACAAATTCTACTTCGACTTTACCAATTTTTGCTTTTAGTAAAGATTTGTCTTTAGTGTACACGTAATTAACGCTTTGTTTAGTATCAGAAAATGTACCGTTCGCATTTGTTGGTGTTGTAGTTAGCTTATAACCTTGAATTGTTTTGGCAAAAGAAGAATAGGAATCTCCAATATTGCCATCTAAGACAGTTTGTTCTGCTAACTCTTTACCTGTATCGCTCACATAATTAATTGTTACAGACTCAGCAGGAATAATATTTTTAGTGTAAATGTAATTCACTGTTTGTTGGTCTGCTGTTAATTTTCCGTTGGCGTTTGCTGGTGTTTCTACTAATGTGTATCCTTCAATCGTTTTTTCTGTAGAAGTATAATCATCGTCTATAAAACCAGTGAATGTTTCTGATGGCGCTAGTTCTTTACCTTTATCATCAACATATTTTACAGTAACTGGTTTAGCAGGAACGGGGTCTTTTGAATAAACATAAGTGACTGTTTGTGGATCGTTTAAAAAAGTACCGTTCGCATTAGCTGGCGTTTCTGTAAGTGTGTAGCCAGGAATCGTTTTAGCTTCAGACGTATAATTTGCTTCTAATAAACCTTTTAAAGTTTCAGAAGGAGCAATTGTTTCTCCTGTGGTACTTTTGTATTCGACTGTGACATCGGAGCCTTCTGGAGGAGCTTCCACAACGATTGGCACCCGTACTTTTGCAAATGGGTTGGAGGTAGTTGATAAGGTGCTTTTAATCGTAATGAAACCTTCACCTTCTGTTGTGGCTACCCCGTTTTCAAGCGTTGAAGAACCGTCGTCGTAATATTCGAATTCGTGAGTAGGGTATAACGCATTATTTGAAGCTAATGCTAGTTTGGATTTATCAGGAGTCAGTTGTTTAAAGTCTGTTTTGTAAGGAACTACGATTGGATCGCCTTTATAAACCAATTGATCTTGCTTTTGACGATAATTGTAATTCTCTAACATGTTTCCGCCATTATTATAGTTATCTAAATAATCAACAGGAACATCTGAAGTAATTTGATTTCCTTCTGTATCTATAATTAGTTGGCCACTGCGGCTAGCCCATTTAGTTGTAAAAATCTTATCAGGAATGGAAATTAAATTGTTATTACGAACATCGAGACTTGATAAATGGGAAGACATATTCGTAATTTCTTCAGGGATTTCACTAATATTATTTCGTTGTAATAGAAGCGAATTTAAAGCTGGTAGGTCATAAACAACTGTTGGAAATTCAGTCAGCTTATTATTATAAAAACTTAAAAAGGTTAGCTTTTTGAGTTCACCAATACTCTCTGGTACTTCCGTCAAAGTTCCTTGTGTTATATAAAGCCTAGTTAAATTTTTATAGTCTGTTATATTATCAGGTATAGAAGAGGCGCCTACTGGATCAAGAGAAGTGATTGTTTCTACATCTGCTAGTGTAATATCTTCTCGTTTTTTATTGAGATTTCTCTCTGTTGCCGAGATGAAAGCTTCGTTACCATCTAATTCTGTTTCAATCCAGGACGTCGGTTCAGTATTAGCTTTTGGGAAAGTGAAGGGGACGAGTGTTGCGAGTAGCATGGAGCAAATGAGGATTAGAAAAGTTTTTCTCAAGAGGTATTGCACATCCTTTTATAGTTTGTTTTATTATTTATGAGTTAATTATAGTCCTTTCCCATATTTTCGTAGTACTAAAATCAGACCTAAAAATCGCGTGTGATTTCTTAAATGTGACTATTCGGTGACAAAATCACAAAAATGGCGAAAAACAGGGTTTGTTCAAATTTAGACCCGATTTAACTGTTTTATAACTATTTTAGATGCTGTTTAGACTAAAGGGAGCTATTTAGATGGTATTGATTTGAATGCTTTTTTGAACGAAAAAACAAGTAATATCAATATGTTATCGGATTTTATTTCTACGGATACTTGCTTTGTTCATGAAAATAATTTTCGATTTTTTGAGGTAAATGTGTCAAAGGAAAGTGCTTGGAAATCAAAAGGCATGCTGCTTTTATGATATGAAATGTTCGAAAAATGTTCACAAATGGTGATTTTAGGTACCTTATTAGGCATTTTAATAATATTGTTTAGCGTATAATTTTAGGAGTAATCAAAAACACTGGAGGTTATACATTAATGAAAAAAGCTTTTCTTTATCTTTCTGCTGTTGTTCTCTCATTAAATTTTGTTTGGGGTTTTCCCATTTCCGGAATAGCATCAGAAACAACAAAAGAAACAAATCAACCAATTAATTTAAATCAAAGTAATACAGATATTGTTACTTCTGAAGATTTAGGAGGACAAGCGTGGTTAATCAATGAGGTAAATAGACAATTGGCGCCGAAAAAAGTCGGTGTTGATCTAACTTTTGAGGATTTGGCTAAGATTAAGACCATTTCTTTAAGCAATAGGTCGCTTACGGGAGAAGTCCCACCAGAGATTAAAAACCTAGTGTCTCTCGAAAGACTTTTACTTTATAGTAATAATTTATCAGGGGAGATTCCTAGTGAATTAGGTCAATTACAAAAATTAACAGAACTGCGCTTAGATTATAATCAATTCTCAGGAAAAATTCCGGATGGTCTTGGAAATATTCCTTCCATCGCTTTGCAAGGTAATAAATTAGTCGGGCAACTACCTTTAAGTTTGTATGAAAATAGAACTGGCGCAAATGAAGTAAATGTTTCTGGTAACCAAGTGACGATTAACAGTCAAAAACCAGAACCAAGTGTTTACTCAGCGTATACGTTCATTTATCCAGCTAATACACCAGAGTATAGCGGTCATATTAAAGCAAATAATTCTTTTATTTCTAATCTAACTAATGATATGGAGCTTACGCCATTTTTAAAAAATAGTCCTACATTTATTAATTTACAAGTAGTATATATGTTTGACTCGGAATTGTTTGATGGGCATGATGTGACGATTACCGATACGAATGATGGTAAGGTGCTTTATGATGGGGCGCTGACATCAGATGTGAGTATTCCATTAACCGACTTTAAATCTGGCGTACACGTAATTAAAGTAGTTCTTGATAATGCGACTAACAATCCTCAAAACCAAGCAACTTTTTTAATTGATATTTTACCGGTTAAGGCAAAGGATTTAACGGTTAAATATGTGGATGAAACAGGGGCAGAGATTCACGAGTCGCAAACGGTAAGTGGAAATGTAGGCGATGACTATGATGTGACGACGCCTGAATATGAACTAGCAATTGATAAATACGAACTCGATACTAACCAACTACCAGAAAATGCAATCGGGACACTTAGTTTAGACGAGCAAACGGTCACTTATGTATATAAAAAAGCAGACGGAGCACCAGTCACAGTAAAATATGTAAACCAAGATGGCGAGGAACTAACCACTTCAGATATTTTAACAGGTAAATTAGATGATACGTATCAAGCTGAAGCAAAAGAAATTGCTGGATTTACATTAGATAAAAGTAAACTGCCAGCAAATGCAAGTGGCGTATTCGAAACAAACTCGCAAACAGTCACTTATGTTTATCAAGCAGTACCTGCGAAAATTAAAGCGCACGATTCGACGATTTATGTAAACGATGCATGGAGCGGAGAGGACAATTTTGATGGTGCGATAAATTCAGTTGGTATCGCTGTTTCCTTTAGTGATGTGCAGGTGGACGGTGAAGTTGACACCACGAAAGCAGGTATTTATCCGGTCACTTATAGCTTTGGCGGCGAATCAATAACAATTAATGTAACGGTTAAAGAAAAAGCCGTTCCAGCGCCTCCAGTTACACCGCTAAACCCTGTAGTACCAGCGCAACAAAATAACGAAACTACACCAGCTACAAACCACCAAACTTCAGCAGAAAAGACAGAAACAATAAAAATAACGCCAACTCAAAGTGAAAAATCAACTATAGCTGGTAAATTAAAACTTCCAACTACTGGCGATAAACTTTGGGATAGCGTTTTGTATAGCATGTTTGGCTTAATATTTGTATTTGCAGCGCTTGGATTATTACGCCGTAAACACAAACAAAATTAAATATCTAAGGAGTCCTTATCTATCCGATAAGGGCTTTTTTTATTGACTAAAAATTCTTCGTCTACAAGCTCTGTGAGTAAATTAGATATGTTTGGCTGGGTTGTACGGCAATATCTTGCAAGGACTGACTGATTGATAAAGTTTGGTAACACAATCTCATTTCTTTCTTCATCTTCAGCGCCCATCTCTACAGCAAGATTTTCTAAAGCCATGTAAATCCGTTCTTTAGGTGTTTTTGCAATCATTCCAAGTAGTGCATAGTGGCGAGCAAAAACGTCAGCAATACTTGTCAAAAGAAAATCATTCACATCAGGTTTGATCGATAAAATGTTTAGTAAAAAGTCTGCTTCTATTTTATAGAGCACCATTTGCTCACTCATGACGGTAATACTATGTTTTTTCTTTGGAAATGACGAGAATGCGTCAATCCCTAACACATTATTTGGAAGAACGAATATTGAAATATAGTTTGTTTTTCTTAAATTGTCCTCTAATTCTACCGCAGCATAACCTTCCACAACAAAAAAGATATGTTTTGCTTTTTCTTGTTCAAAAATAATTTTTTCATTCATTGTATAGGTTTTCTTTGTTACATATTTATAGTAGTCAGGAAATTCTTTTAGATAACTGAGCACTGTATTGAATTTTTCCGTCATTAGGACCACTCCTTTTTTACATATTTACCCATTTATTATACCTTAATTCTTTTCAAAAAGAGTTATGAACAGTTTGTGACTCCTGCTAAAGTCGCTTGGAGAGAGGGATAAAAGTTTGAAAAGAAATTTTGTAGTGGGAAAAACGCTTGCTCGATATATGAAGTATATAAATGAAGCGATTTTCCTTTGATATAGTACATTCATAGCCAGTGTTACCCAAGTGGTACGGTGATACGGACAGACAGGCGAAAGGAGGAAATTATGAAGTTTGATGATAGTAAACCCATTTATAAGCAAATCGTTCATTATATTCATACAGAAATTGTTACAGGAACATACGAGGCTGGTGACAAGCTACTATCTGTAAGAGAATTAGCAACAAAGTTAGAAGTAAATCCGACAACCATCCAGCGAGCTTATGTAGAACTGGAAGAAGCGGGAATTATTTTCACCGTTCGCGGTACTGGTAAATATTTGACAGAAGATAAGAGGAGAATTGAGCAATTGGAAAATGACATCGCAAAACAACTTACCGAAAATTTTATTAGTGAAATGAGTAAATTAGGAATTAATAAAGAAAAAATCATCGCTTGGGTGAAAAAAGTAGAGGAGGTAGAAGTAAATGTTAGTGGGAAATAATCTTGCTAAATCCTATCCAAATAAATTAGTCTTACAAAATGTGGACTTCGAAGCAAAACCAGGCGATATGATCGTGCTCACTGGTGAAAACGGCAGCGGGAAAACGACTTTGCTAGATATGTTAGCAAATTTGAAGAAACCAGATAGCGGCACATTACAACTAGATAATGAAGTTTTCATAACGAGTGAAATCCGTCAGCAAATCGCTTATCTAAACAATGAACTTTACGCTAAAAAAAGTATTACTATAGAAGAATTTATGAAACAACATGCGCTTCTTTTTGAAAATATGGATTTAGATAAGTGGGAAAGACTACTTTCAGGATGGCGCATTAGTAAACGTTTAAAACTTGGTGAACTATCGACAGGTATGTTGATGAAAGTGAAAATTGCTAGTGTTTTAGCAAGACAAGCCAAAGTGTATCTTTACGATGAACCATTTGCAAGTATTGATATTATGGCTCGTTCAGAAGTAATGAAGGCTATTATTAGCGAAACAGAGCCAGATGCTATCACGATTATTTCTTCGCATCATTTAGAAGGAACGGAAAAATTATATAACAAACTTTGGTTAATTAAAGATAATACATTAAAAACAATAGAAACAGAAACTTATCGCGAGAGAACAGGCAACTCATTAATCGATTTCTATAAGGAGGAAATGAACAAATGACAAAAATGATTACTTTTTATTTAAAACAAATTAGTCCTATTCTTTTGATTGGACTTGCAATTATCTTGGGGCTGAACTTTCTAGGGTTCACGATAAATCTACTGGAGGGAACGGATTTACTTTTTAGAGCGATTCGAGGAACGACGGTGATAAGCTTAATTCTCGTTCTTATCACAACTTGGAAAATCACGAAACTCGACACATCGAAAGAAAACTTAACGCTCGCTTCTCTTTCCGGATTTTCGGAAACAAAGAAATTTTTCGGAAAACTATTTGCTGCTTATTTATCAGCAATTGCAGTTATTTTACTTCAAAGTGCTTTTATTTGGTATTACGGTTTTGAAACAGGACGAATTGAAGCAGGCGATGCGTTATCGTTTGTATCTGGAACGCTGATGATGTTTTTATTTATCGCTATGTTTGTTTGTTACTTTGTTATTCCGGTAGGTTGGTTAAAAGATCACGTGAAGGCTAGTTCTCTTCAAAAAGCAGCCGTTGTTCTACTTCTTTTTGCAATCCTAATAATCAATTTATTAGCTGAATACTACTTGCATATTTATAACAGTGCGGGAATTATCTCTATTTTGCCAAATGGTCATTTTGAGATTTCACTTCTTTCTATTGTTTGGAATGTAGGATTATGTTCAGTTATTGCAGGCAGTTATATCTATATGAAGTCTAAAAAAATGGATACTATTTGAAAGTAGGAGAATACATGTTAGAAATTAAGCACTTAAAAAAATCTTACAAACTTGGAAAGAAAAACGAGACTCCTGTTTTGAAAGATATTAATGTGACGATTCAAGACGGGGAATTTGCGGCAATCATCGGGAAAAGCGGTAGCGGTAAGTCCACTTTGCTGAATATTATTAGTGGGCTAGATACCGACTATTCCGGACAAGTTTTATACAATGGCGCTGATTTACAAGATATAGACTTAGACGCCTATCATTTTAATCATATTGGTTTTATTTTTCAAAGCTTTCATTTAGTTAACCATATGTCTGTTATTGAAAATGTCAAAGTTCCTTTATATTTGAATGCCGAATTATCGGAAAGTGACCGAAATGCGAGAGCGCTAGATTTGCTGAAACAAGTTGGATTAACCGAATTTGCTAGTAAAAAACCAACGCAACTTTCTGGTGGACAAAAGCAACGGGTAGCAATTGCGAGATCGCTTGCTAACAATCCAGATATGATTATTGCGGATGAACCAACCGGAGCGCTTGATAGTGTAACTTCAGAGGAAATCATTAAGCTATTAAAAACGTTAGCGAAACAAGGAACAACAGTCATCATCGTCACGCATGATTTAAATATTGCAGACCAAACCGATGCGGTATTACGACTAGCAGATGGAGAAGTAATTTCATTTGAACGGAAAAAAGAAGTTATCCAAAGAGTTAGCCACAAAAATGAAAAAAAGTTGCGTCTAAACTGGTGGGCCACTGCTAAAATTTCTTTTAAAAGCTTTTTCAATAGAAAGTTTCGGAATTTGCTCGTAGCACTTGGGACTTCAATTGGAATTATCGCCATTTTATTAGCATTCGGGCTTGGGAATGGAGTAAATCAAAGTCTTTCAAAGATTTTTGGAACGACTTTTTCACCTAACCAGATTACGACTTATTATAAAGAAGATGGTGGCTCGAAATCACCTGAACCGACTACTCCATTAACGAGTAGTGAAATTAAGAAAATTAAGCAATTGTATGAAGATGAAAACATTACCGAAATTTATGAAAGAACTACTGTCCAAGGCATTAAATTTGAATACGATAGCGAATATTTGAAAGGTATTTCTGGTGAAATGCAAGAAGCCAACTTTAAGCCATCACGCTATGAAGATTTGACGGTCAAAGATGAATATCTTCTAAGCGGGAAAATGGTAACAAGTGATGAAGCAGGAGCAGTTATCCCTTCTAATGTAGCAAGAGCTATTCTTGGGAAAAAGGATTCTGATGATATAACAAAAAGTGACGGCGATAAACTCATTGGTAAAACAATAACCTTAGTTTATGCCGGAAGAAATAGCGACACAAAAAATACGGTTAAAACAGAAACAATTATTACTGGTATTACAAATCCATCTAAAGAAGGTTTTGCTAGGGGATTTGACGTTTCTACAAAAACAATGAATGATTTTATTAAAACAACTGGTATTGAAAAACCGATTTTATCTGTAGATGCATTCACAAAAACAACAGCACAAGCAGAGGAAATCGTTGGAAAATATGAGGATGACAAAGACTGGGCGAATTATTCGATTACTAATGCGAATGCTTTCGTAGATACATTTAGCCAGTTTACCGATATTATTGTGTACTTGATTGCCTTTATTGCAGGTCTTTCGCTGGCTGTTGCTGGCGTGATGATTGCTATTGTGCTTTATATCGGTGTGGTTGAACGAACAAGAGAAATCGGGGTATTCCGAGCAATTGGTTATCGAAAACGTCATATTCGCGGACTTTTCATGATGGAAGCAAGCTATATTATTATTTTAGCAAATGTACTATCAAGTCTTGTCGCCGTGACAATTGCAAAAATAGCTAGTCCTATTTTAGAAACGAACATTGGTTTTGAAGATATGATTCACATTTCGTTCTGGAATTTCCTTGTCACACTCGCAATAACAATTACAATTGGCTTTATTTTCTCGATTTATCCAAGTAATAAAGCAGCAAAATTAGATGCAGCAGAAGCTTTAAGATCAGAATGACCCAACTAACAGAAAAGAGGAATTTAACATGAAAAAACCACTAAAAATCAGCTTAATCGTCGTAGGAATCGCAGTAGTTATATTTGCAGGAGTGATGCTATCCTACCGTTTTATTAAATCAATGGACGTTACTGAAAATGCCGAAATAAACAAATCAGCTACAGGAGATCACGTATTGCTGGCAACTCAAGGTAGTAAATTTAAAGACAGCGTAATGGATCAAGTGAAAAAAGACATGGAAGGCAAAAACGTACATGTTTCGATTATCGATACAACAAAACTAGACAAAGTAAAAGCAGATGATTATGACAAAGTAGTTCTATTCACTACAGTACAGTCCGATGATATTCCAGAAAACGTAACCACTTTTATGAATGATAATAAAGATAAAAGTATCCATATTGCGGTAACAGCAGATTCTGGCCGCTGGGATGATAAACCGAAAGATATTGATGCAATTTCCGAAGCATCGAAAGCAGAAAACAAACAAGATTTTGTCGATGATTTAACGAAAGCAATTGTAGCGGAATAAGAATGAGAGAGCACTCACCTTTAGGGGTGAGTGTTTTTTAATATCAGATAAATTTGCTAAAAACGCTATATCGTTATTCCCATTTTAAAATATGCTATACTTAGGGACAAATAAACCTCAAGAAAAAGGCGGGTGGTAGTCATTGAAGAAGAGTAGAACGGTTCAAATTCTTTTCGTTTTTTCCGTTATTGCGCTAGTTGTTAGTGTTGTTGGTGTAGCGTCAATTTGGTACGGGCAAAAAAATCATCAAGCAAATAATACAAATTCAGCTGCCCAAAAAGATACTACTGTAACGAAAAAACAAGATACCTTTAAAATAACTGCACTCGGCGACTCACTTACATATGGCGTTGGTGACACAGAAGGCGGTGGGTATGTTCGGGTTGTGGAAAATTTCTATAAACAAAAAGAGAAAAATGTCGAGAACGTCAATCTTGCTATTAGCGGGGCGAAATCAGGACAATTACTCAAACAATTGGAACAAAAAGAAGTACAGAATCAAATAAAATCAGCTGATGTAGTCTTAATGACAATCGGCGGCAATGATTTATTTCGCGGCGGGGAAGCACTTGATGATTTCAAAAGTGATGCGATTAAACAAGCCGAAGCAAGCTACACGAATAACTTAAAACAAATTTACCAAACGATACGAAAATTAAATCCATCCGCGCCAGTTTTTCATATTGGGCTCTATAATCCGTTTATGTCGTTAGAAAATGCGAGTGAGATGTCGGCTGTTGCGAATGAATGGAATTTAGAGAGTCAAAATCTATCACAAAATGAGAAAAACATTATTTACGTACCAACATTTGATTTATTTCAACAAAATGGAGCGGCTTATTTAGCAAGTGATAAATTCCACCCAAATCATGCGGGATACCAGTTTATCGGTAATCGGGTGACAGAAGTGATACAGACGGGAGGGGGAAAAGGCGATGACGGAGCTAGCACTTCAAGTAACTAACCTGCATAAAAAAATCCGTAAACGAGAAATTATCAAAGGGATTTCTTTTGAAGTTATGCCCGGAGAAGTATTCGGTTTTCTAGGACCAAATGGAGCGGGCAAAACAACTACGATTCGAATGATCGTGGGGTTGATTAAACCAACATCTGGAACGATTTTAATCGGTGGAAAAGATATTCGAAAAAATTTCACCGAAGCAATGCGCGGTCTTGGCTCTATCGTGGAAAATCCGGAATTCTATACATTTTTAACAGGGCAAGAAAATTTGGCGTATTTTGCCCGAATGGATCCCTCGATAAAAAAAGAACGTATTCAGGAAGTAACTGAGCTAGTTGGGCTGGAAAAACGGATAAATGACCGAGTTTCCACCTATTCACTTGGTATGCGCCAGCGTTTAGGCATTGCCCAAGCGTTACTTTCCAGTCCGAAATTATTAATTCTTGATGAGCCCACAAACGGTTTAGATCCATCTGGAATTCATGAAATGCGCGACTTTATCCGTGCGCTTGCCAGAAATGAAGGAATTAGCGTGCTCGTTTCTTCGCATTTATTAAGTGAAATTGAGCTTTTATGTGATCGGGTGGCGATTATGACAGACGGGACGATTATTAAAACCGACCAAGTTTCACACCTCCTTAGTTCCCGCGCACAATTACGCTGGCTGGCGACTCCTTTTGAACAAGCCAAAGCATTTTTGGCAAGTGTAACCGAAGTCGAAGTGGACGGCGAATATCTCGTGACCGCAGTGAATGAACGTAGCGCCGAATGGAACGAACAGTTGGTTGCAAAAGGCATTCAAGTCCATGAAATCGACAAGAAAAAACCATCTCTCGAAGACCTATTTCTTGAGTTAACAGGAGGTCATTCGATTGATTAATTTAGTCTATAATGAACAGCTAAAACTTTGGCGCAAAAAGCGACTCATCGTTATTTTAGCATTGGTAGCAATTATCGTAGCGATTTTCACGTATGCGCAGTTCCGGCAGTATCAAGAAGATGAAAAGCAAGCTGGGACAAGTGATTGGCATGTACAGACTCAGCAACAAATCGTCGACCTTGAAAACAGACTCGGCACAGGGCGACTACCCGAAGAATATCAAAAATATTTCAAAGTGCTTGTCGGGCAACTACAATATTATTTAGATAATGACATCAATCCCAATGCACCTGGAGCACCAACTTTCCTAAAAACGTTTGTCGAAAATGGTATTAGTTTGTTGTTTCCACTTTTTATCATGGTAATAGCAGCCGACTTAATCAGTGCCGAAACAAGCGCGGGAACGATGAAGTTCCTGCTGACAAGGCCTGTAAAGCGATGGCGGATTTTGACGAGTAAATATATATCGATGCTACTCTCGATTTCCGCAATTATGGTATTATCCGCCGTTATTGCCTACCTGATTTCTGGAATTGTCTTTGGGTACGGTGGCTGGGATGCACCAGTTCTCACCGGGTTTGGTGTGAAAGATGGCGCGATAACGACAACCAATGTGTACCAGCTTCCGGTTTGGCAATTACTGCTCATGGAGTTCGGACTCGCGTGGTTTGTCAGTGTTGTGGTCGGTGTGTTAACAATGTTTGTATCCGTGCTAGTTCGGTCCACGGCCGCCGTGATGGGAATTATGCTTGCTTCACTCATTACCGGAACGATTTTAACCAATCTCGTTAGCTCTTGGCCAAGCGCAAAATATCTATTTATGGTCAATTTACAACTAACGAATTACTTGAACGGCTCCAGTCCACCCGTCGAAGGAATGACATTGAATTTCTCGATGCTTGTGTTAACAGCGTGGATGGTAGTCGCTTTCATCTTATCCTATTTTATTTTCACAAAACGAGATGTGTATTAAAGAGCGCTTAACGGCGCTCTTTTTTGCGTACATTAAAAGTTACTTACTTTTTGTGAGCATAAAACTTTTCTTTTTAATAGTTTAGTTATAAACTATAGTTAGTAATCAAGAAGGAGGTACAAACAAATGATTAAAGGCATTCATCACGTATCCGCGCTAACAAAATCATTTAGCGAGAACCATCATTTTTATTCAGACATATTAGGGCTACGGCTCGTAAAAAATACAGTAAATCAAAGCAATATTCACATGCGCCACCTATTTTACGGGGACTATACAGGCAGCCCCGGTACCTTGTTAACATTTTTCGAAGTACCTCGCATCGGCTCAAGCTACAACGAGCGCGCCTTTTTCGGTAATATCACCCTTGGAATACCAAAAGACACAAGCTCTTACTGGGAAAAAAGGCTAAACGATTTTGCCATTTCTTTCAAAAAACAAGACCAGACTTTTAGATTACAAGATCCCGATACAATGGGCATAATCCTAACGGAAATACCAGAAACCATTTCTAACCCAACCATCCACACCGATATACCAGTCGAAAAACAAATCGTTCGAATTATCGGCGCAGACTATCACGTACCGGACCCAGCCGCATCTAGTCAATTTTTCACAAAGCTTTTTGGGTTAAAGCAACAGAATGGGGTAATAGTAGATAAGAGTGAAATGAGTTTTATGAAATTGTACGCTACTAAATCAGACAAAAAATCCCGCACAGGACGCGGAACAATCGATCATATTGCATATACTTTAGAAACAAAAGAAGCTGTGGATGAACTTCACGATTTAGCAGTGAAAAACGACTTAGAAATTGAAGAATTTGTTGACCGCGAGTATTTTAAAAGTCTCTATATTCGCGAACCAGGTGGCTTGAGAATTGAATTTGCTAGTGCTGGCCCCGGTTTTACTATCGATGAACCACTTGAAACAATGGGCGACCACTTAGCCTTACCAAGCTTTTTAGAAGAAAAAAGAACAGAAATTGAAACTTATTTTGGAGGAGATTTATCATGATTAAAGGGTTAAAAGGAATTCACCACGTAACAGCAATGACAAGTAGTGCCGAGAAAAATTATGCGTTTTTCACAGAAGTTTTAGGAATGCGATTAGTGAAAAAAACAGTCAACCAAGACGATATTCATACGTATCATTTGTTTTTCGCAGATGACAAAGGTTCAGCAGGAACAGATATGACGTTTTTCGACTTTCCTAATTTACCAAAAGGACGTCACGGGACAGATAGTATTTCTCGCGTATCTTTCCGTGTACCAAGTGACGCGGCGCTTGAATACTGGCTTGACCGGTTTGACCAATTAGAAGTTCCGCATAGTGACATCCAAACATTATTTGGCAAAAAATATCTTACCTTCCAAGACTTTGACGACCAACAATTACAACTAATTTCAGATGAAAATAACGAAGGAGTTGCAGCAGGAACTCCTTGGAAAAAAGGACCAGTTCCAGAAAAATATGCGATTTACGGTTTAGGACCAGTATTTTTAACAGTAGTTTCGCTCAAAAATATGGAAGCAATTTTACAAACTATTTTTGGCTTTAGAAAAGTGACAGAAGAAGATGGACTTCATTTATACGAAGTGGGTGAAGGAGGAAACGGGGCGCAAGTGATTGTGGAAGAACGTACCGATATTCCAGCCGCAATGCAAGGTTACGGCGGTGTACACCATGTAGCTTTCCGCGTTGACGACCACGAGGAATTACAAAAATGGATTGACCGCATGAATACAATCGAAGCACCCAACTCTGGCTATGTAAACCGCTTCTACTTTGAATCATTGTATGTACCAGTTTCAGAACGAATTTTATTTGAATTCGCAACAGATGGCCCAGGTTTTGCAGGTGATGAACCATACGAAACACTCGGTGAAAAATTGGCATTACCTCCATTTTTAGAACCAAAACGAGCTGAAATTGAAAAAATGGTCCGCCCAATTAACACGAAAAGGAGCTGAAAAACGTATGGAACACATTTTTATTCCTGGAAAAAATAACAATTTAGCACCGTTATTACTACTTCACGGGACAGGTGGCGATGAAAAGTCGCTTGTTGAAATAGCGGAATTTATTAATAGTGATGCTGCTGTTTTATCATTACGCGGTGATATTAAAGAAGGCGGAGCAAATCGATTTTTCAAAAGATTTCATGATGGCAGCTTAGATTTAGAGGATTTGGAGCTTAAAACTGCAGAATTAATCAAGACGACACGCGAGTTAGCCGAGCAATATCAACTGGATTTTGAACGAATGATTGCAGTAGGTTATTCGAACGGTGCCAATATTGCAGCCAACGCGCTACTACAAGCAGAAGATAGTTTTCATAAAGCAATTTTGTTTCACGCGATGCCAGCTGGAAATAAACAACCCGAGTTTTCAATTAGCCACCGCAATGTATTTCTGTCAGCCGGCTTAAATGATCCACTTATTACCGCAAAAGCATCCGAAGAATTAGTGGAAATCCTCGAAAAACGGGGCGCGAAAGTCGAAACAGTTTGGACAGCTGCTGGCCATTCCTTGACTATGGAAGAACTAGAAGAAGCAAAAAAATGGTATCAAAACAACCAGAAATGAGGTAAATAAATGACTGTTTTTCAAAGTGCAGATTTAACCCAAAAAGAAAACTATAAATTTTTAACAGGAAGTATTATTCCACGACCAATTGCTTTTGTAACAACGCTTGCTGAAGACGGGGAGACGGTTAACGCCGCCCCGTTCAGTTTTTTTAATGTCGTTTCGAGTGATCCGGCGATAGTATCGATTGCGGTTCAACGCGCAGATGGCAAGCAAAAAGATACAGCGAGGAATGCGGCTTTTACGAAAGAACTAAATATTCATATTGTTAGTGAGTCATTTGTGGAAGAAATGAATAAAACTGCGGCAAGACTTGCACCAGATGTAAGCGAAATCGATAAGACAAGCTTGCATTTAGAGCAAGTTCCTGGAATGAAAACTCCGAAGATTTCCGAGGCCAATATCGTGCTTACAGCTAAACTAGAACAAATTATTCCAATTAAGAATGACGCTGATGAGGTTGTTTCTGATTTAATTCTGGCACGTATTTTGACGTACGATTTTGCAGATGAAGTGTTTGACGAAAAGCATCACTATATTTTACCAGAAAAGCTTGAACCAGTTGCCAGACTCGCTGGAAATGACTATACAAAACTTGGCGATATTTTCCGGATTGAAAGGCCAAACTAACGAGAAATAGTTGCGAAACAAAGGCCATCATGTTAAACTAGGGGCATCTAAATTGAACGGAGGGTTGCCCATCATGCGTTATATTAGACTACGTTTCCCAAAAAATCTATGCAACTAATTTAATAGTGCGGGAATATCCATGCTTATTTAGTATGGGTAACGGGATTGGTCTTGCGTGCATGTATGGCACCCAAAATAAATATGGGTAGAATGAAGGCGAAATGCTTTCATTTGAAGGCAAGCTAGTATCTTTTGATGCTGTTTTTGTGTTTTTATCTACTCAAAAACCCTGACCGCGCTGAATCTATTTCAGGAGGTCCTTTTTTATGGAAAAAAATGTATTAATCGTTGGTGTTAGCCAAAAACAAAAAGATTTTGATTATTCAATGGAAGAATTAGCCAATTTAGCGGCTGCAAATAATATGGAAGTTGTGGGCGAATTACGACAAAATATCGATCGTGAAAATCGCGCTACTTACGTCGGAAAAGGAAAAGTGGATGAAATCAAAGGCTTAGCAGAAATGCAGGATGCTCGCTTGATTATTTTTAACGATGAACTTTCGCCGTCGCAAATTAGGAATTTAGAAGAAGCGCTCGAGCTTGAGGTAATGGATAGGACTGGGCTAATACTCGCTATCTTTGCAAACCGAGCAAAAACTAAAGAAGCTCAACTCCAAGTCCAAATCGCCAAATTACAATATGAATTACCGCGAATTTTTGGACAAGGGGAAGATATGGACCAACAAAGCGGAAAAGGCGGACTTAGTAACCGTGGTTCGGGTGAAAAGAAAATCGAAACCGACCGTCGTACCATCAAACATCAAATCCGCCATTTACAAAAAGAACTAGACATGCTCGTAGATGACCGCGAAGTTCGTCGTCGCAAACGGAAGAAAAATGAGATTCCTGTGGTGTCACTTGTTGGATATACCAATGCTGGAAAATCAACGACGATGAATGGTTTAGTGCGTGCTTATAGCGAAACTGCGGACAAACAAGTTTTTGAGAAAGATATGCTGTTTGCTACGCTTGAAACAAGTGTGCGCGAAATTGTTTTACCGGATAACAAGCAATTTTTACTCACAGATACGGTCGGCTTTGTTAGCAAACTTCCGCATCAATTAGTGAAAGCATTCCGTTCCACTTTAGAAGAAGCGCGCGATGCCGATTTGCTCATTCATGTGGTAGATTATTCGGATCCGCATTATAAAACAATGATGAAAACGACGGAAGAAACGTTGAAAGCAGTTGGAGTGGAAGATGTTCCAGTCATTTATGCTTACAATAAAGCGGATCTTTTAGAAGACGAAATATATCCAAAACAGACGGAAAATACAATTGTCTTTTCAGCGCGCGAAGAAGAAAGTTTGGAATTTCTAACCGAAGTAATTCGTAAAGAACTTTTTGCTAGCTATGAAAAAGCGACCTTTTTAATTCCGTTTGAAGCGGGGAATGTTGTTGCTTATTTAAACGATCATGCAGATGTTTTAGCTACTGAATACTTGGAAAACGGCACCGAAATTGTGGCTGAAGTTAGTCCGGCCGATTTACAGAAGCTAGCAGAATACCAAGTAGCTGAGTAAAGCGAGTTCCAGCTGAATTTGCTATAATGAAACATACAGCAAATTTAGTGAGGAGATTTCTAGCTATGAAAAAAACTGGATGGGGTATACTTGGTGCAGTTGCTGCTTTCACAGGATATGCATACTGGTCAACCAAACATTTAACTGTAACAGATTATGAAATAGTATCAGATAAAATTCCGGCAGAATGGGACGGCGCGACTTTTGTTCAGCTGTCTGATCTGCATAGTGCGAGTTTTGGTTTATATAATAATCCTTTGCTTAGTATCGTCAATGAACTAGCGCCGGATGCTGTTTTTTTAACGGGAGATATGATTGATGGTGATGAGTCTCCTTTTGTAACAATGGCAGTCGTCCGTAAAATAGCAAAAGAATTTCCGGTCTTTTATGTGAGCGGAAACCACGAAGGTAGAAGCGCATTTTATGAAGATTTTAAAGCGGACATGGAAAAACATCATGTAGCTGTCCTTGAAAACGAACGCTATTTTCTGAGAAAAGATAGTGCGGCGATCATGGTAGCTGGTGTTAAAGATCCGCGATTTGTTAGAGATGATTGGGTCGAGAAAGAATTGCCTAAACAAGTTTGGGAAGAAGAAGCATTAAAAGAAGCGCTAGATGAGGCGACAGCTAATTTATCCCCGGACTACTTTACGATTCTACTCGCCCATCGTCCAGAATTTTGGCCACTTTATCAAGCTTATCCGGTTGATTTAGTATTGTCTGGTCACGCGCACGGCGGTCAATTTAGACTACCACTCACAGAAGGACTTTTTGCACCAGGACAAGGCTTTATGCCAAAATGGACAGCGGGAATTCACTCAGCTGGCGGAAAATCGCTTATCGTCAGTCGTGGTTTAGGCAATGTAACTAAGCTGCCGCGTCTATTTAATGATCCAGAAATCATTCGAATTACGCTTAAAGCAAAAGGGGATGCTAGAGAAAATTGATTTATTTAGACAATGAAGACGTGCTTGACCAAGCATATAATTTTGCAATGGAAGAATATGCGCTCCGTTTTTTGGATGAAAATGAAACTTATTTTATGTTTTACCGAATGAAGCCAACGATTATTGTTGGTAAAAATCAAAACACATTAGAAGAAATCAATCATTCCTTTGTAAAAGAACATAATATCGATGTTTTGCGCCGTTTATCAGGTGGCGGGGCAGTCTACAATGATGAAGGAAATATTAGTTTTAGTATGATTACAAAAGACGATGGAAATAGTTTTCAAAACTTTGCCAGATTCACAGAACCGGTTATTCAAGCACTTCAAAAATTAGGTGTAAATGCCAAACTCAGCGGAAGAAATGACATTGAGGTGGACGGCAAAAAAATAAGTGGTAATGCGCAATTTGCAACGAAAGGGCGACTTTATAGCCACGGAACGCTACTTTTTGATGTGGATTTATCCATGTTAGAACAAGCACTACAAGTCGATCCAGAAAAATATTTATCTAAAGGCGTTAAATCTGTGCGCAGCCGTGTGACAACTATTCGCGAGCACTTAGCAGAAGATATGGATATTCAAGCCTTTAAGCAGATTTTACTTGAGTCGATTTTTGAAACGACAGATATACCGAAATATAATTTCACCGCGGAAGATAAAATCGAAATAGAAAAATTACGCACTCAGCGGTATCGGAATTGGGACTGGACTTACGGAAAATCCCCAAAAGCAACCATCAAACGCAAAAAAAGATTTCCCGCCGGCACTATCGAATTTCAGCTATCCTTAAATAAAGGGCAAGTGGCTGAAGCGATAATTTATGGTGATTTCTTTGGTACAGAAGATGTTAGTGAGTTAGCAGCTAAATTAATCGGTTGCCGTTTTGAGCGAGCTGCAGTCCAACATGCTTGGGAAAATGTAAATACAAAAGCTTATTTTGGTAATATTGAAAAAGAAGCAATACTAGATATGTTGTTTGAATAAGAATTAAAACTCTGAGATATAGATTCTCAGAGTTTTTTTGTGTATAAAAGAAAACGATTTCATTTTTATATTGACATAAAATAAATATATATAGTATTATTTAAATATGATAAATAATAATTAAGTATAATTAATTAAAAGGAGTGAATAATTTGGTTATCGCAAACCGCGCTTTTATACAAACAAGCACCGAACAAATAAAAAAAGAATTAAATAATCAAAAATTAGCTGACATGTATGAAAAGTGTATGGAAAACACATTAGACACCACCATTAAAATCAGGGAAAACGGTCTCACATTTATTTTAACAGGGGATATTCCGGCAATGTGGTTACGTGATTCCGTATGCCAAGTACGACCGTTCCTGCTTTTCGCTAAAGAAAATGAAGAAATTGAGTCGATGTTGATTGGTCTTAGCAAAGAACAAGTCCGATTAGTTGGAATCGATCCTTATGCTAACGCTTTCAATGAAACGCCAAATGGAGCTGGGCATCAAGCTGATAAAACAGAAATGCATCCACAAGTATGGGAACGAAAATATGAGATTGATTCGTTATGCTATCCGATTCAATTAGCGTACTTTATTTGGAAAATTACTGGAAGAACAGAACAATTTGACGCTGCATTTTTCAAGATGTTACAAACGATTTTTGCTTTATGGGAAGTAGAACAACATCATGAAACAAAATCGCCTTATCGTTTTGAACGGCTGGACTGTGTTCCTTCTGATACTCTAAAAAGAAACGGATTAGGAACGGAAACAGCTTACACCGGTATGCTTTGGTCAGGATTTAGACCAAGTGATGATGCTTGTGAATATGGGTACCTTATCCCTTCAAATATGTTTGCAGTAGTAGTTTTAGGTTATGCCAAAGAAATTATAGAAGCTTTTTATCCAAGCGAAATAGAAACGATAAAACAAGCAGTTACTTTACAAAATGATATTCAATTAGGGATTGAAAAGTTTGGTACATATAATCATCCGACTTTTGGTGAAATATTTGCTTTTGAAGTAGATGGTCTTGGAAATCAATTATTGATGGATGATGCAAATGTTCCAAGTCTACTCTCTATGCCAATCATCCAATATCTTGAGAAAGAGTCGCCAATTTATCAGAACACGCGGAAGTTTATTTTAAGTAAATCGAATCCGTATTATTTTGAAGGTGAGCTTGCAAAAGGAATTGGTAGTCCGCATACACCAGCAGGATATATTTGGCCAATTGGACTGGCGATTCAAGGACTCACTGCAAATGATGAATCAGAAAAATTGGAGATTTTACAAATGTTGTTAAGAACGGATGCGGGAACTGGATTAATGCATGAATCGTTTCATCCAGATCACCCGGAAGACTTTACGCGTGAATGGTTTTCATGGGCAAATATGATGTTTTGCGAATTAATTCTTGATGTAGCTGGATTTCGAATGGCAAGTGTTTTAAAGAACTAACGAAGGAGGCTTAATGATGGCAACGATTAGAAATAAATCTGTTCAAATACATCAACAACGAATGGCTTACCTTTTTATTGCGCTTCCAGTTTTATTACTAGCGATTTTTATGATTCTTCCTATTGGAATGGCTCTGTTTGTCAGCTTTACAGATTATGATATTGTTAATTCTCCCAACTGGATCGGCTTTGACAATTACATAAAAATGTTTAGAGATCCTTATTTTCTCATTTCATTAAAGAATACGATTATCTACACAGCCTTGTTTGTACCACTTGGTCTTGTAGCATCGCTTGGGGCTGCTATCTTAATTAATATGAATAAAAAAGGGGCAGGTTTGTTTCGGACATTTTTTTATGTGCCGGTATTATGCTCTACGGTAGCCACAGCGACTATCTGGTATTGGTTGCTTAATCCGCAGTATGGTTTGATTAATCGTGTTTTAGGATGGTTTGGGATTAATGGTCCTGCATGGCTTTATGATTCGAACTGGGCAATGTTTGCGATTGTGATGATGAGTGTTTGGATGACATTTGGAACAAATATGATGATTTTTCTTGCTGGTCTTCAAGGCATCCCAGCTAACTTATATGAAGCTTCTAAAATTGAAGGCGCTTCAAGATGGAAAACGTTTCGTTATGTCACTTGGCCATCCCTCTCACGGACTACTTTTCTCGTAACTACAATGCTAATTATCAATGCTTTTCAGGTGTTTGATCAGGCATATGTTTTAACAAAAGGCGGGCCAGGAAACTCAACTATCACCCTTGTTTACTATATTTACAATGAAGGCTTTGGAGGATTAAAAATGGGCTATGCTTCCGCGATTTCTTTTGTACTATTTTTAATCATACTAGTATTTTCGATTATTAATATGCGTGTGAATAAAGAAGATAGAACAGCTTAAGGAGGGTTGGTATGAATACCATAAAATTAAAAAAAGGGAGCAAGTCGTTCATTTGGTATATTGCAGTACTTCTAATTAGTTTAGTGACTGTTTTCCCGCTTATTTGGACAGTATCTACTTCCTTTAAACCAACGAGTGAAATTTTAAGTAATAGCATGAATTTAATTCCTAAAATGTTTACTTGGGATAATTACAAAGATGTGTTTAGTACAACCCCATTTGCCCGCTATCTAGTCAACTCTTTAATACTTGCAGTTGGTGGAGTGCTCACTAATTTATTCTTTGGATCACTAGCAGGGTATGCTTTTGCTAAGCTACCTTTTAAAGGGAAAAAAGGTCTTTTTATGACATTTTTAGGAAGTATGATGATTCCGGCTGTAGTAACAATGATTCCATCGTTTTTAGTCTTAAAGAATTTCCCGTTGATGGGTGGTAATGATATTACTGGCCATGGTGGAATGGGTTTTATTAATACTTACTGGGCAATTTTGATTCCAGGAGCTGCTGGCGCGTTTTCGATCTTTTTCATGAAACAGTTCTTTGAAACTTTGCCAGATGAACTTTCTGAAGCTGCAAGAATAGACGGTTGTTCGGAGTTTAAAATCTTTTGGAAAATCTATATGCCACTTGCTAAAACAGCGCTTGCTACCCTTGGAATAATGACATTTCAGGCTGGCTGGAATCAGTTTATGTGGCCCTTGATTGTTCTTAATTCGCAAAAAATGATGACTGTTCAAGTAGGACTTGCTTCCTTTCAATATAACGAAAGTGCCAATTATGGGGCTTTAATGGCTGGGACAATTGTTTCCACCATTCCTGTATTGTTTGTTTTTATTTTTGCACAGAAATATTTTGTAGAAGGTATTGCGCATAATGGCGGTAAATAAACTAAAAAGGAGTGTATAGGATGAAAAAAGTATTGTTAGCAATTCTTAGTATGGTGTTGTTACTCAGTTTAGCGGCTTGTGGTGGAGGTTCAGACAGTAGTAAGGATAAGGACGGAAAAGAAGAAATTGTTATGTGGGGCTCTTGGTCAGGAGATCAGATTAAACAGTTAGAAAAACAAATCGATAGTTATAATAAGTCACAAGATAAGTATAAAGTAAAATATGTAATGCAAGAAAATGTGGAAGAAAAATTATTAACCGGAATTGCAGGTGGTGAACTCCCTGATATTATTATGTGGGATCGCTATCAAACAGCTCTTTATGCACCAAAAGGAGTGCTTGAACCACTAGATAAACTTGTCAAAGAAGACAACGTGAAGATGGACGATTTTTATGAAGAATCGGTGAAAGAAATGACCTATAGTGATAAATTATATGGTTTACCACTATTAAATGATAACCGAATTCTATTTTACAATAAAAAATTATTACAAGAAGCTGGCGTAAAACCACCAACTACATGGGATGAATTAGCAACCGCTGCGCAAAAAACAACGAAATGGGATGGAAATAAAATGACGCAAGCAGGAATGTCGCTTCAAGATGTTGGCTTGTTTAACTTATATTTAATGCAAGCAGGTGGCCAACTAGTAACTCCTGATAATAAAAAAACGGCATTCAATTCAGAACAAGGCTTAGAAGTACTTAATTACTGGGATAAAATGCAAAATGATTTAAAAGTATACCAACGTGGTTTTGATGATGGTTCTGATGCTTTTGCAGCTGGAAAAGAAGCAATGACATACAACGGTCCATGGGCTTTAGCGGATTATAATAAAGTAGAGAATCTTGATTACGGTGTAGTAGAACCGCCAAAAGGACCAAATGGTGATAAAGGCGCGATTATGGGCGGGTTTGGATTAGTAATGCCTAAACAAGCGGAACATAAAGACGGCGCATGGGACTTTATGAAGTGGTGGACAACAAAACCAGAAAATGGTGTAGAGTTTGCTAAAATTAGTGGTTGGTTACCAGCGAATAAAATTGCTGCTGAAGATGAATATTTTACAAAAGACCCCAATTATTCTGTTTTTGTAAATACAATGAAATATGCTAAAATCCGTCCAACTGTGGCAGGTTATGCAGATGTAGAAGGTTTAGCAATGAAGCCTCAATTTGAGAAATTCATGAATGGTAATATTTCAGCGGAAAAAGCTTTATCACAAGCTGAAAAAGAAGGAAACCAAATTTTAAAAGAAGAGAGAGATAAATAAACGATGAAATGGTCCGAATATGCAAATTTAGCTCAACAAAGTTTAGAAAAATTTTATCTTGCGGATACAAAAGAACAATTTTTAAATAACTTTTATCCGACAGGAAATCCGGAAGAAGATAATAAGGTTTTTAATTATTGGTGGCTAGCTCACTTGGTTGAAGTACGACTAGATGCATACTTACGCACGAAAAAACAAGCGGATTTGGAGATAGCCGAGAAAACATATCTGCATAATAAAAACAGAAATGGTGGAACGCTTATTCATGATTTTTATGATGATATGCTTTGGAATGCACTTGCGGCTTATCGTCTATATAAAGCGACTGGGAAACCAATTTATTTAGAAGATGCACAGTTGGTTTGGCAGGATTTAGTGGATACTGGTTGGAACGACATCATGGGCGGTGGATTTGCTTGGCGTCGACCACAAATGTATTATAAAAACACACCCGTGAATGCACCGTTCATCATTCTTTCTTGTTGGCTATATAATGAACTTAATGAAACGAAATATATAGAGTGGGCAATGAAGACTTACGAATGGCAAACTAAAGTCCTTGTACGTGAAGATGGTTTTGTTGAAGATGGAATTAATCGTTTAGAAGACGGATCCATTGATTATGAATGGAAATTTACTTATAACCAAGGTGTGTATATTGGAGCTAATTTAGAATTATACCGTATCACTAAAGAAGCAAAATATTTAGACACAGCGAATAAAACTGCGGATATATCATTAAAAGAATTAACGGAAGATGATATATTTAAAGATGAAGGAAATGGCGGAGACGAAGGGCTTTTCAAAGGAATCTTTTACAGATATTTTACAGATTTAATAGAAGAAACGGCGAATAAAACTTACCGGGATTTTGTACTAAATAGTTGTCAAATACTCGTTGAAAACGCAAAATTAGATGGATATTTGTTAATGGGAATGAACTGGAAAGAAAAACCTTCTGGGAAAATTCCTTATTCAGCAGAATTAAGTGGAATGATCGCACTTGAAATGGCTGCAAAATTAGAACATTAGAAAAAAGCACCTCCTACTTGGAGGTGCTTTTTAGTGGCTCGACTGAATCTCCTTCTACAAGCAGTGGAGGTAAAGTTTCTTTGTTTATCGTATCTGGTTTAAGCACTTGATTTAACAGCATATCCACTGCTTTAACGCCTATTTCATATTGTGCTTGTTTTATATGTGTAAATTGGAATGCGGAGGTATCAAAAAAATTATCTGGATGATCAAAACAAACCACCGATAAATTAGTAGGAATAGATTTGCCTAACTTATTACATGCTTGTTTTATCAAAAGGGCGATATTGTATTCTGTCGCTACAAGGGCAGTAATTTCTGGATGTGTTTCTAAAAAATGAGCAATTTTATCAATATCTGTTTGAATGGAAACCGTTGAATTTGGCATCACTGATTCAATTTCACGAAAAACATAATCAGAATGAAAAGCGGTATGGAAAGATGCGTGTCCGCGAATAAAGCCATTCACTCGACTATCAAGCGTAGAAACTGGACTAGTAGACGTTATCATTCCAATGTGCTTATGACCAAGTTCAAATAATTTCTCTGTAATAATACGACCAGCTTCTGTATTGTCGGAACTAATAGAGGATATTGGTAAACCTTCTAACGTACGATCTATCACAACTAAAGGGAATTTTTGAGAAGCAAGCTCCAGTAAGGTTGGTGAAACAAATTTAGAACTAGCAGGTAAAATAAGTATCCCAGCAACATTCATTTCAATAAACTCTTGCAGTATTTCTTCTTCTCGCTCAGTATCTCCCAGTGATTTTTTTACAATAATATGAGCTTTAGAGTCACTGTGCTCTAGCATGCCAGATAATAAAATTGTTCCAAAAGTGTCGTCGAAATTTGTCATAATACAACCAAAAAGTGGTTTATCGAACTTCCTCGTTTCGATTTGCTCACTATTTGGCGAGTCATTAATAACAAAAGTACCGACACGAGGGCGCCTTGAAATATAACCATCTTTTTTTAATAATTCCAGCGCTTTTTTTAACGTAATACTGCTCACATCAAATTGAGCCATTAATTCATTTTCAGTCGGCATTTTGCTACCAACAGGAATCTTGCCTTCTTGAATGGATAATTTTAGTTGATCATAAACTTTTTGATATAGTAGTGTTTTCATTTACTCACCCATTAAATATATTTTATAATATTAATTATATTTAATTTTAAGCATAATGTAAACTAATTACGATAAAAAAGTGAAAATCTCTTTACAAACTTTAATAAATGGATGACTCATGTTAAACTTAAATTTAGGAAAAAAAGGAAAAGGTGTAGAAATGGCTATAAAAAAATTAAACGATTTTTATTTTAAAAAACTTAGTAGCTGGAATTTAATACATAGCTTTATGAAAGGTTTTTGGAGAGCGTTTTTTTTATTAGTGCTGCTTTTAATTGTTGGTAATGTTATAGTCATGAATTTAGTGGATAATCGTTTTTTTATTCCAGTAATTTTGGTTAGTTTACTCTGTATTCCACTTTTTTATTACCTATTGATTTATAATCGGGCGAAAAAATTTATTAAAACCCGTTATCAGTTGCGTAATTTTAAAGAGTTAGCAGTTATGCGTCGCTATTTATTATTTGCTTATTTAGAAAAAAGTGGCTTCAGCTCAAGAGATGACTTAGAAAAACTGCTTCGGTTTATTCACTCTGAAATGGCGGAAGAGAAAAAGAACTATAAGCCCCTTAGTACGATGATAGGCGTTTTTATTGCTGCATTTTTAGCTATATTAGGCGGGTCTTTTCTATTTTTAATGAATAATGTAGCGGAACGACTCATTGCGGCAGTGATCATTATCGTTATGGCAATAGTATTGTATTTTTTCGGGATTACGATTATGTCAGTTATTCGTTCTAAATCAGAAATAAATGCAAAAAAAGAGCACGAACTAACAAAAGAAATAATTGCTATTCAAACAGCTATGTTAGTCACAGAAAATACGAGTTACCATCCCTTTTTGGCGATGGAGAAAAAAGTGAATGAAAACGATTTTTTGAAAGAGATTATTACATCACGGTCCTTTTTATAACATAATTTTTTAGGCATACTTAGGAGGAAAAGTAATGACAACCAAACGCAAAGAGACTAGAGAAAGTGTTTGTTATCGGGAAATTAAAAAGAAGATTAGAAACGGGGAACTAAAGCCAGGTGATCGCTTAATAGAAAACACGTTATCAGAGCAGTTGGGTATTAGTCGGACGCCCATTCGTAAAGCAATCGGGATGCTTGCTGCAGATGGATATGTGGAATATAATGATTTCCGCGGCGCTTTTGTTCGGGACAGTATTATTAATAAAGAACGTTATTTTGAAATGACTGAAATTCTTGGTTTATTTTTAAAACAAGCCATTCAAAAAATTCGTACTAAAAAAATCAGTTTTAATAAGATGCGCGTAGTCGCTAAGTTAGTAGAAATTGAACGTGACGTAGAACCAAGTGATCCAGCAGTTTATTTTGAATATGAAAAATGGTTTGTTAATGATTTACTAACCTATATGAAAAATAATTATTACTTAAAAATTAGCAATGACTTTTTTAATAATATTCAAGAGTTTGGTGATGAAGAAGTAATTAAAATCGCTCAAAACGCTTGTGTTAAAACAATCGCTAATATTCAGCGTTTTATCGATGCGCTTGAAGCACAAAATTACGACGAATGTATGGCGATCATTGATCAAGTCATTGATGCGCATGTATTAGTCGCTTATCGGTAAAAAAGCATTGTCCCCATTCAAAAGGGACAATGCTTTTTTTATTTTATTTTTACTAAATATCTTCCGGTTATTCCGCCATTCATGATTTGGTGAAGGGCAGCTGGTAATTCAGAAAAATTGATTTCAGTAGCAAGCTCATTTAAATTAGTTAATTTAAAATCTGTTGCAAGTCGTTTCCAGATGCGTTCTCGTTTTGGCATTGGACAAAGAACGGAATCAATACCAAAAAGTTGAATCCCACGCAAGATAAAAGGGAAAACAGTTGTATCTAATTTTCCACCCGCTGACATACCACATGTCGTTACTGCCCCACCGTATTTTACAGCAGTCAGTAAGTACGAAAGTGGTTTTCCGCCAACACAGTCAATCGCTCCTGCATATAGTTGTTTATCTAGAGCACGGATTTTTTCTGGTTGGAATGCTTCGCGGGAAACGACTTCTTTCGCGCCTAGTTTATGTAAAAATGTTTCTGCGTCTTTTTTTCCTGAAGAAGCTACGACTGAATATCCTCTTTTAGCTAAGATGGCTGTGCTAAGGCTACCAACGCCGCCAGTAGCGCCACTCACAGCGATTTTTCCAGCATCTGGTGTTACGCCGCTAAATTCCAGCGCATCGACCGAGAGAGCTGCTGTGAAGCCTGCTGTTCCAAGGATCATAGCTTCTTTAAGCGATAAACCTTTTGGTAAAGCGACCACCCATTCAGCGGGAACCCGGATAATTTCGCTATAGCCACCAAAATAGCTAACACCAAAATCATAGCTTGTTACGATAACTTCATCCCCGGCTCTAAAACGAGCTGATTTTGATTCAACAACCACACCACTTGCATCAATTCCCGGAATAAAAGGATATTCATTCACAATTTTTCCATCAGGAAGAACTGCCAGCCCATCTTTGTAATTAATACCAGAATAGTGAACCTCAATTGTTACTTCATTTTCTGGTAAGTTATCTAAAGTAGTTTCTCTAAAATGAAGTGAAGTATTGTCTGCCTCTTTTTCAATGAAAAGCGCTTGAAATGATTTCATTTATAAATTCCTCCACAACTCTATTTTGTGTTCATCTTCACTTTACGACTTTTTTCGGCATTTTTCAAGGCTGTGACTGGTACAAATCCCCATTTCAAGGTAAACTATAGTAGTGAAGATGCCTATATTATGTGTGAAAATATAAATAGAATTTTTTTGCAAGAGAGGGTGAGTGCGATGGGTAAGGCACTATTGATTGTGAATCCATCATCAGGTAAAGAAAAAGGAAAAACTTATCAAGGGAAAACAGAAGAAGTCTTAAAAAAACGATATGATGAAGTAGAAGTACGTTTAACAGAAAAAGCAGGAGATGCAACGGAATTTGCGTCTTGGGCATCGGAACAAGGGTTTGACGCAGTTATCGCAATGGGCGGTGATGGAACGCTAAATGAAACTATAAATGGTTTAGCAATCCATGAAAAACGACCAGATTTCGGCTTTATTCCGCTTGGGACCGTCAATGATTTGGCACGTTCCGTAGGCATACCACTAAAACCCGAAAAAGCAATTCAAGCGCTTGAAAAAGCAAAAGCAATTCCAATGGACATCGGCCGAATTGGCGATCAATATTTTATGAACGTATTAGCGATTGGAATGATTGCGCAAGCTGTTGACCAAGTGAGCGTAGAACAAAAAACGAAATTTGGTTCAGTAGCATACTTTTTAGAAGGTCTAAAAGCGTTTAACCGCAATGAACTACTTCATTTTAAACTAGAATATGACGAGGAAGTATGGGAAGGTGAGGCAGCACTTGTTGTGGCTGGCTTAACGAAATCAGTCGGCGGAATGGAATCATGGGCTCCCGATGCCAAAATCGATGACGGTTATCTTCATGTCATCGTGTTAACTAAACTCGGGCTACTTGATGCGGCTAATATGATCCCACAATTAATTCGTGGTAATTTAAAAAATAGCGATGGCGTTGTTTATATTAAAACGAAGAAATTAACGATTGATGCAAGCGGGGACGACTTAAGCATTAATGTGGACGGCGATCCAGGTCCAGGCGTTCCGGCCGAGATTGAAGTCCTTGGAAGCCATTTGAACATCCTCGCACCTAAAAAAAGCAGCCAGAAGCACTTCGGTCCATTCATACTGAAAAAGTAACAGCTAGCGTTGTTATTATAAATGTAGAAGAATAAGGAGATGAGAAGCTTTATGGAAGAGGAATTAGAAGTCATTCATAAAGGTCTTGCCAATGCGAAAAATGGTTTTAAAGCGGTCCCTGGGAAGCTTTATTTGACCGAAACTTACATTGTACACAAGCCAAATGATTACTTTGACGAAGAAATCAATATTCCACTGAACCGCGTCTCTAAAATTCGCGGAGTCCGAACAAAAATTCTTGGAAAAGAGTTATTATCCAACATTTTAGAAGTAGATATGATTTCAGGTGTGAAGTATCAATTTGTTGTAAATAAACAAAAGAAATGGCTTGAAGCGGTCAGAAAAGTATTAGAAAGCCGCGGTGAACCAGAAAAATTAGGATAAAAAGAAGCTGGCGCAACAAAGTGTCCAGCTTCTTTTTTTATGCTAAATGAAAGGCAGTTGCACCAATTAAGTTGGCATCATTTCCAAACTGACAACTAACTACAGTTGGGCGAATTGTAGCAATCGGAACACTCGCCTTTACTTGATCGACGTAGCTATTTAGTTCAGTTATAAAATCAGGGCGTTCACTCACACCGCCACCGATCACAACCATCTCAGGATCAAGTGCATACTGTAAATTAAAAATACTTCGAGCTAAATAATAAAACATTGTCTCAAGTTCTTCTTTGGCGACCTCATTTCCTTCTGAACGAAGCTTAAAAACAAGATGACCATCCACTTCATCAGCAGGGAGCTCCAGGCGTTCTGAAATCCGAGTAGCAGCATTTACGACAGTACCAAGCTCGCTAAGGGTGTGTCCGTCACGGTCCATCAACATGTAACCAAATTCGCCGCCATGCAAATTCGCGCCATGATGTACTTTGCCACCGCGAATAACCGCACCACCTACGCCACTTCCAAGTATCATAAAAATAATATCTTGTTTATCTTTAGCTGCTCCAATCCAAACTTCTGCTAAAGCCGCACAGTTGGCATCATTTTCCATTGTAACCGGAAGCCCGAGTTTTTCTTCAAGTAATTGTTTGAAAGGAAAGTTATGTATGTAAGGAATTGCGCTCGCTCCGCCAATGATGCCGGTTTCATTATTTACTGCACCAGGACAACTAAAAGCGGCACCTTGGAAAGAATAGTCATAATTAGATTTCACATCCACCAATAATTGTATCATTTCATCCAAATTATCCGGAGTTGTAAATTTACCCTTTTCTAGTATTGCGCCTTCTGTTGTTAAAACGCCATACTTCACTGCGGTACCACCCATATCAAATGCTAGTATCGTCATAATCCGATCTCCTTTTTATAAAAAGTATATACTTATCATACTTTTAAATAAGACAAATGACAAATAAAAAGTGAAATTACTTTGCTAAAAATTACCGTCACTTTCGAGTTTTGTGCTATAATAAAGCAAGAATTTGAAGCGCAGGAGGAAATGGTTAGTGGAGATAAAGGTTCAAAAAAAATTGACTGACGGCAGAATCGCTTTTAGTAGTGAATATGGTGAATGCGTTGGTATATGGGCCGATGAAGACCCAGAACCAAGTAGGGTTTACACGGTAGAAATTACGATACCTGATATGATTACCGCGGAACTTTTGCATGAAAGTGAAGAAAAACATTGTTTATTAGAAATAGATGAAGATGGCTTAGTTCATGTAGTTGGGAAGTTGGAGGACTACGAGGAAGATGGCTTTGCGGTACTCCGTCTAGAAGAAAGTATTATTTGTTTTGATACGAAATTCAGCGAAGAAATCGAAATGCTCCATGGAAGATTTGTTGAATTTGTTATTCCGGAAATAGAATTAAGTAATGTTGGTATATAAAAAAACGCCATGCTCCATTCTCTTAAAAGGGAAGGTGAGCGTGGCGTTTTTTAGCTATATGTAGTAAATACAGCGAGCATTTTTTCTAAATCTTTTTCAGATCTTGCAAAGAGCATCAAACGTTGGCGATTAGTTTCAATGACTAACACACCGTCTTCCGATAAATTCATTCGTTCGATTTTAGCGTATGGGAAGAATAGAAGGGCATAATAAAGTCCTGTTTCTTTAAAAACAGCTTTTGAACTACGGAAGAAACAAATATAGATGAATAATACACCCATAACAGCAAGTAATACCGAAGTTGAGAACGGACCTTCACGAAAGAATGTATTGGAAACAAATAAAAGAACAATGATTCCAACGAAAATATAGCCATCCCAACGTCCACGAGAACGCAATTTGACACTTAAGACTGTTTTACCTTTTGAAAGAGGAATTACTGCATCATTATACAAGATATACAGTAAAGTCAATATGTTGGCAATGAATAAAAAGATATTAGTAGCATCCCAAACCATTTAGTTATCACTCACAATCTATCATTGGTATAGTTTAGTAATATTGTAACATAATTAAGTAAATAAAAGGGAGAACCGGATCTAATTCCGGTTCTCCGCTTTTTCATTTTAGTTCATTATCCTAGCGGTGAATACCCAGCTGGTGGAAGTCCTAAAATACCAGACCAGTAACCTAGAATACCAACAACGAATAGTCCCAAAATTAGCCATAAAGCATTGACTTTTTTCTTCAGAATCCACATACAAGCGAATGTTAGTAGAAGGGCAAGAAGACCTGGCATTAATTGGTCCAAGATACTTTGGACAGTAGTTGGAACGTCTTTACCAGTTTTAGAATCTTCTGTTGTATAAGCTACAAGTGGAACATAGATTGTTGTCCACTTATTAACGAGGGCACCCATAACGAATAGTCCGAGAATGGAAGCTCCTTCTGTTAGTTTTTGAAGCAAACCGCCAGACATATCAGATACAACATCTGTACCTTTTGTATATCCGTAGAATACTCCCCAATAACGGAAACCTAGACGAATTGCATTAAATAGTACGAAGAATAAAATTGGCCCGATGATACTACCGTCAGTTGCAAAACCTGCACCTAAAGCGGCAAGTACCGGACGAACAGTTCCCCAGAAAATTGGATCCCCAACACCGGCAAGTGGTCCCATTAAACCAACTTTAATACCGTTGATAGCGCCATCGTCAATATCAGCACCATTGGCTTTTTGTTCTTCCATCGCAGTAGTTACACCTAAGATAGGTGCGGCCATATATGGATGGGTATTAAAGAACTCAAGGTGACGTTTGATAGCTTGTTCTCTATCAGGTCCTTTTTCAGGATAAAGACGTTTAATTACTGGAATTACTGAGAAACAGAAACCTAGAGATTGCATACGTTCAAAGTTCCACGACCCTTGGAAGAGGTTGGAACGAATGAAAACGCCCATTAAATCACTTTTCGTTATTTTCTTTTCATTAACTGTAATTTGTTCACTCATATTTTTTCTCCCCCTTCCTTAGTCGTCAAGGTCGTCGTCGAGATCATCATCCGCTGATCGTCCGCCGCCGCCCCCACCGTATTGTTGGATAGCTTCTTTCAATTGATATTTAGGATTTAGTTGGATATATACGATTGCTGCAACTAGCCCTAGAACACCTAGTGCTACCAAGTTAAAGGCAGTAAATGCTGCTACAACAAAACCTAAGAAGAAGAAAGGCATTAAATATTTAGCTGACATCATGTTAATAACCATTGCGTAACCAACAACAACGATAAATCCACCAGCTACGTTAAGACCATTAACAATAACATCAGGAATGGCATTGAGTAAATTTTCTACGGCGCTAGTACCAACTGTTACCGCAACGATAACGGCTGGAATTGCGATACGCATTGCTTGAAGTAGTAGTGCAGTAACATGTATCCAGTCGAGACTTCGCAGATTACCTTCCTTACCAGCTTTATCAGCCATGTGTTGGAAAGCAACTGTAATTGTACGAACTAGAATTGTAAGTACTTGACCAAGAGCAGCTAAAGGAATCGCAAGCGAAATACCTACGCTAATATCTTGTCCCCCTGTAATAACTAAGATAGTAGAAATAATAGATGCAAGTGCAGCATCAGGTGCAACAGCAGCTCCGATGTTCATCCAGCCAAGCGCGATCATTTCAAGTGTTCCCCCAATAATGATACCGGTTGTAATATCCCCTAAAACAAGACCGATTAATGTACAGGCAATTAATGGACGGTGCGTTTGCCACTCATCCAAAATACTACCCATACCACTAATACATGATACGAGGAATACAAGGATTAATTGTATTGCTGACATATATTTCCCTCCCAATTTTTCTTTAAAATGATAAAAAAGATAATTTCAATATGATGACTGAATAATGAAAGCGTCTTTTACATGAGCTTTTATTCATGAATCACCCCTTTAAAGGTCTTCCTTTAAACGTTTGCATATCTTTCTACTTTGAAAATGAAAGCCTACTTTTCTTTATCAAGTAGTGGAATGAGTTTTACTTTATTATCAGAAGCGACTTTACGGATTTCTAGTTCGATTCCTTTTTCGTCTAATTTGCGGAATGCTGCTTCGTCTGTTGCATCGACAGAAACTGCATTGGTAATCATGTGTTTACCTTCGCGGAATGCCATGCCACCAATATTAACAGTTGTGATATTGACACCAGCTTCTACTAAAGTTAATACATCTGTTGGGTTAGTAAATAAAAGCATTACTGGAGTTTTTGCGTATTTAGGATTATTGTATACACGAATTCCTTTTTGTACGTCAACAACACTAGCTTTAACTCCTGGAGGTGCTACTTGTGTAAGAAGGGTTTTACGCACTTCATCCTTTGCTACATCATCACTTATAACAATAATACGTTCTACCTGTGTTTCTTTTGTCCAAACTGTTGCTACTTGACCGTGAATTAAGCGATCATCAATACGTGCTAAGCGAATTTCCATTATAAATCGTCCTCCCCGACTTCGGTTTCTTTTTTTGGTAATAATTCTTTCAGTGACTTAACGCCATCACTTCCTGCTGTTAAGGCAGTTTTTACTAGATCTTTTTGATTACTTGCAGCACGCATGGAGAGTGTTTCAAGTAACATTGGGATATTGACGCCCGTTATAACGTCCATATTCTCTTCTGGAAGGGCAATTTGGCTAGAAGCATTATAAGGACTACCACCAAATAAGTCGACCATAAAAATAACACCTTCTGAAGTATCTAATTTGTCTAGTTTTTCTTTATATTTGGTAATAAGCGTATCAGTGTTTTCTCCAGGAACAAACGTAATAAATTCAACATTGTCCTGTTTGCCGATAATCATTTCTGCTGATTTGAGCAATTCACGCGCAGCTTCACCATGTGTGCCAATAATAATTGCAACTGGCATAAGTATCTCCTCCTTAAAGCGTGGATATGAAGCATCCATTAATACTAACGCAAAAACTGTGCCAACTTTTCTGTATTAAACTACCCCCTTTATTAATAGAAGTGGTTCAAGGCTTCTGTAAGCGTGTACTAAAAGGTGAATAGGAGCTTAATACGCTATATAACTACATTAATACACTAAATATTTATCTTAGACATACATACAACATTACCCTAAAAAATGTAGCAGAAAACGCAATAGTTGAAAATAAAAAAAGCCAACGTAAGAATTTTGTTGGCTTTCTGATGTTTATGAAAGTACTTCTGGTTGAATTTCGTTCAAAATATCATACAAATAACAAAGTTCATCATTTGTAAGCTTTAAGTTCATTTTGTAGATGACTTCTTTATTTGTTTGTTCTAATGCACTGAAAATATCTGTGTCTAGCATGGTTTTTGGTTCGCGGTAGACTAAACCATCATTTAAAACCATGCGTTCTAGGGCGCAACCTACATGGATGAGTAAATTAATTTTAAAAGTATTATCCAGTTTGTAACCTAGTTTTTTCTCTAATACAGTTGCAAAAGAGCTCAGAATTTCGATTGTTTTCTTTGGATTAAGATAGGTTAGAAATTCATTAAGGCTTTCTTCGATAATTTCTTTTGCGATTCGACCAGTTTCGCCTTTTTTAACAATAATGTTGCGTTGTTTAACTAGGCTAACTAATTGTTCTTCACCGTCAATGCCAAAAAGTCGTTCAAGCGGGATGAAGGGGATTTGGATTTTTGGATCTTGAATTCCGACAGCCATTAAAATATCGTTTTCTTCTTGTAGCTGTTCTAATCTTGTATCCATTTCATGTAAACCGATTGGGATGACTTTGATGGCGTCGGTTGTGATAGTATCTAAAATATTTTCAATAAATAGTTGAAGTTTTTCAGCAGTTCCTTCGCCAGTCGCACAAATAGTAACGATAGCGTGTGGTTTTTGATTGGAATCGAGTGTGTCATCATCAGAATTATAACCCCCGTAGCCGCGGAAATCTTTCAGTGAATCGTAAATACTATCTAGTTCCATATCAAGAATGTTTGATTTACGCACAGCTTCGATAACTGTCGCAGTTGAAACCATATCAATTGAGCGAACCGGAATGCCCGTACGTTCAGAAATAACTGGAGCAAAACTTGTGAGCGAGCCCATATCAACAAGTAGAAGTAGACCGCGCCCCATATCCATTTCCTTCGCTCGTTCAGTCAGCTTATCCAGCACGATTTTCGGACTTTGGTCAAGAGGCATATCAATTCCTTCGACTAATCCTTCGCCGAGTAATTTTTTCGCAACGCTAACCATACTACTAGCGGTATTATTTCCATGAGTAGCAACAAGTACAGCAACGCGCGCATTTTCTTGTTCTTTAAGCAAGGAGCTAATGAGAAGGGTTAGATACATTACTTCCATATTTGGAACGCGAATGTGGAAAGTAGCCTCAATATCATCTTTAATTTCACGAGATAATTCATATGCTTCAGGTTGATCATTAACCACATTTTCGATATTCGTGTATTTTAACGGTTTGTTACTTTCAATGCGTTTAATAAAGGAAGTCAAGTGCAGACTAAAGGCGAGTAAGAAGCGCTCATTTAACTTTTTGCCTAGCTGATGCTCGATTCTTTGTTCAATACCTTCTGCAAAATTAAGGATTTCTTCATTCACGATTTTTAAAATATTTTCGCGATTATGGATGGTATTTTTGAATTTGTTATAGAAACTGTTGAGGTGAATATCAATATCCATCTTGATAAATTTCTTAATATCGTCATCTTCAACACCTTGATCCATTAAAATAGAAGCTTTATCTTCAATAATTTTATAAAGATTGAAGTTTGGCTCATATTCGTCGGAGGTAATTAACGTGTTGTTTAGCTCAGGGAAAATCGTCGTGTAGGGCTCTAGATATTCCGCGATGGCTTGAAGTTCTTTGCGCCGATTACTAAAGTGGAAAAAGCCATCTTTAATATTTATCGGTAAAGTTTTAAAATCGATTAAAATTTCATCGTCTTTATCAAAACTGTTTAAAAAACCTTGCGCACAAACGAGTTGAATGTTTGATTTCAACTGGCCGATATTGCCGTAAGTAGTATTACCAATCAGCGCTTTCGCAGCCTCATCTTCAATCCGAATCGGTTTATTTACACGGTGCGCCTCGCTAGAAAGTAAGTATTTAAGCAGTTCCACACGTTCAAAAGCAGTTCTTTCTTCTAAGCTTGGTAAAGTAATAATAATCGGAATACGACGCATAAATGTTTTTAATAAGGAAGATTCCGGATTTTCTGTCGTTGCTCCAATAATTAAAACATTGGATTTTCGAGTTCGGTCAGTTTCGCCGAGTTTGTTATAGGTACCAGAGTCCATCAGATAAAAAATCATTTCTTGCCCTTCTGGAGGGAGACGATGAATTTCATCGAGGAATAAAATACCTCCTTCTGCTTTTTCAACGAGTCCGCCTTTATCATTTTCCGCACCAGTAAAGGCACCTTTGACATGACCAAAAATATGGGACATCAGGAGTTGCGGGTTATTGTAGTAATCGGCACAGTTGAAAATAATAAACGGGGCATCAGCCGGCAATCGTTTGGCATGTTGCGAGAAACGATACATTAAGTTAGCGAACAATGTTTTACCCACACCAGTTTGTCCAAGAATCATTGTATGTAAGCCGTTTGGTGGATAAAGTACTGCTGCTTTGGCTTGTTCGACAGGGGTTTTAAGGCTATCATTTACGCCAATTAAATCATCGAAAGGGCTTCTTTCAACGATACTTGGCTTTAAAATTTTCAGAAGTGCTTCACAACTTTCAAATTCTAGTTCGTTATCTGAAAGCACGCGGCCAATTTCTTCTTCCACCGTTCGTTTCGGAAAATAAAGCACTGGTCGCCCAACGATTTTAATAATTTTTCCTTGTCTATGAAGTTCATTTAATTCCATGCTGACGTTATTTCTTAAAATATCTAATGTTTCTGAAATAGTAGTTGCAGTAAAGCCTTCATTATTTTCTAGTTGCTCACGAATCGACTTAGTTGAAGGGTTTTCTAAAATAAATTCATAAATACGGTCAATACGCTTCAATTATAAAACCTCCAATTAGTGTATTGAAAAACGGAGTGTGTATTGAATGATGCTAATACACTCTAGAATTCTGTATTTATCTTAGCATTCCTAGTGAAAATGTCAATGATTATTTGCTTAAAATCAAATTGACTCCCCGCGCGGATAGTACTATTATATAGAAGGAACAAATAAAATCAATGAGGTGTTTTCATAATGTCAAAAGTACTATTTATTAAAGCGTCACCACTTCCAAATGAAGTATCCAGAAGTTCGCAAGTAGCAGCTACTTTCATCGACGAATACAAAGCGAAAAATCCGTCTGATACAGTAGAAGAATTAGTTTTATATAATACAGAAGTTCCATTATTAGATTTAGAATTAATGACAGCTGGCCGCGAATTACAAGCAGGTAAAGCATTTACTGATCTAGCTCCAGATGTACAAAAAAGATTAAATGCCTACAATGCGCTTACTGAGCAATTCTTAGCAGCAGACAAATATGTATTCGTTTTCCCACTTTGGAACCTTGGAATCCCGCCACTTTTAAAAGCTTATGTAGACACTTTTGTTATTGCTGGAAAATCATTCCGCTATACAGAACACGGCCCAGAAGCACTTTTAAAAGGTAAAAAAGCGATTTTGATTCATGGTAGCGGTGGTATTTATTCTGCTGGACCAACAAGTTCATTTACTCACGGAGAACCTTATTTGCGCACAATTTTACAATTTATCGGTATTGATGTAGTACCATCGATTTTTGTTGAAGGTATTGACCACAATCCAAGCAAAGAAGCGGAAATCGTTGCAGCTGCTAAAGCGGTAGCGCATGAAAGTGCTGCTGAATTCTGAAAAAGTTTGTGAAAAATAGTTTTTAATATTAAATGTTAATATAGTATTATCAACTGTCTAGACCAATAAAAACATATAAAAAGATTGCTAATCCCTTTATAAATTGGTAAAGTAGAGAAGTAGATTGATGGATAAAGTGCTGACTCAACTCGGCACTTTATTCTGTTTAGTTACTCGAAAGGGATGAATAGAGATGGAAGAGCAAAAAGAAGAATTGCAAAGAGGACTGAAAAATAGACATATTCAGTTGATTGCGATTGGCGGAGCAATTGGTACAGGGCTTTTTCTAGGAGCAGGGAAGTCAATTCATTTAGCCGGACCTTCTATCATGTTAGTTTACTTAATTATTGGGGCTATTTTATTCTTTGTTATGAGAGCTTTGGGAGAATTATTAATACATAATCCAACAACAGGATCTTTTACCGAATTTGCGGAACAATTTATCGGACCGTGGGCTGGCTTTATTACTGGTTGGACTTACTGGTTTTGCTGGATTGTGACCGGGATTGCAGAAATCACAGCAGTTGGAATGTACGTGAAGTTTTGGGTACCTGATTTACCTCAGTGGATTCCAGCATTAGGTTGTGTTTTAATTTTACTATTATTTAACTTAGCTACAGTCAAAGCTTTTGGCGAAATTGAGTTTTGGTTTGCGATTATTAAAGTGGTTGTTATTATCGCTTTAATCGTAATCGGATTTGTACTTGTATTTATTGGTTATAAACATGGAACTAGTACAGCATCATTTTCTAATTTAATTGATTATGGTGGCTTTTTCCCAAATGGAGTAGCTGGATTTTTACTCGCGTTCCAAATGGCGACCTTCTCGTTTGTTGGGATTGAACTTGTTGGGGTGACAGCAGGAGAAGCAGATGATCCAGAGCGGACACTTCCAAAAGCAATCAATAATATTCCAATCCGGATTTTGATTTTCTATATTGGTGCTTTATTAGTACTAATGTCCATTTATCCGTGGAGTAATATTGATCCAGACACAAGTCCATTCGTTAGTGTGTTTACGATGATTGGGATTCCGGCCGCGGCAGGAATTATTAATTTCGTTGTATTAACAGCCGCGATGTCTTCTTGTAATAGTGGTATTTTTAGTACTAGTCGGATGCTTTATACACTTTCAGCAGAAGGAAAAGCACCGAAGAAAATGCACCACTTAAGTTCAAATGGAGTGCCAGCAACCGCGTTAATCACTTCTACAGCATGCTTACTTATCGGTGTATTTTTAAACTATATTCTACCAGAGCAAGTATTTATTTTAGTTACAAGTATCGCAACGATTTGCTTTATCTGGGTTTGGGGCATTATTTTAGTGGCGCATTTACGTTTCCGTCATAAACATCCGGAAATCTCTGCCAAAAGTAAATTTAAAATGCCATTATCGCCATTTATGAACTGGGTGAGTTTGATTTTCTTTGCAGGATTATTGATTATTCTAGGATTTGCAGCAGATACACGTATCGCTTTATTTGTAACTCCAGTGTGGTTCTTAATTCTAGCTATAGCTTATCAAATTTTAAAAGCATCAAACCGAAAGACAAAAATTAGACATAATTAACGAGAATACAGTCATTCGCTAAAGAAAGCAGTTTTAGCGGGTGACTGCTTTTTTTTGAAGCAAAAATAGCTCCGCGAAATTCTTTACAAATCAAAAAAATCGTGTAGAATGATAGGTGTTTAGAGGTTTTGATGCCTTTACGCATTTCGAGTGAGTACTCACTCATTTTTATAAATGCGTACATATGTGAAGCAGTATACAATTAACGAATGATATGTGAATTTCTGTACATATCAAGTAGGGCGTAACGAAAGGGATGAGAAAATGATTCATGCAGGTTTAGATGTGGGATCAACAACAGCAAAAGCCGTAGCACTTAACGACCAGGGGGATATTTTATTTCAAACGTACCGAAGACATTTTTCCGACATTAAAAAAGTAACACTAGAAATCATGCAAGATATGCAAAAAAAATGTGGCATGACCGAAATGACATTTAAAATTACAGGGTCTTCAGGGCTTGCCATCTCCAAATTTTTGAATGTACCATTTGTGCAGGAAGTAATTGCTTGTACAGAAGCAGTAGAACAGGTCATTCCAGAGACAGATGTAGTCATTGAGCTCGGCGGGGAAGACGCGAAGATTATTTATTTCAGCGGTGGGATTGAGCAACGAATGAATAACGCCTGTGCGGGGGGAACTGGTGCTTTTATTGACCAAATCGCCACACTACTTCAAACCGATCCAACTGGTTTAAATGAACTAGCGCAAAATGCGAATACGATTTATCCGATCGCTTCTAGATGCGGTGTTTTCGCAAAAACAGACGTGCAACCATTACTTAATGAAGGTGCTAGAAAAGAAGATATAGCAGCATCTATTTTTCAAAGTGTCGTTACACAAACCATTAGTGGGCTAGCTTGTGGACGCCCAATCCGCGGGAAAGTAGCTTTTCTTGGAGGTCCGCTTACGTTTCTTGATCAATTACGTTATCGTTTTACAGAAACGCTTAAAATGAAAGACAGTGATATTATCGCACCTCAAAATGCGGAATATTTTATTGCGCTTGGAACTGCTTTTACAGGGCTAAACGATGTACCGATAAAAGTGGCAGATATGATTAATCGTCTGTCTAACATGGATATGACAACAATGGCGACCGATACGGTTATTTTGCCAGCACTTTTTGAAAATAACGAAGACTTAGAAGATTTTCGGGCACGTCATAATCAAATGAAAGCTAAACGGGCGAAGTTGGAAGAGTATGAAGGCGACGCTTATTTAGGAATTGATGCCGGTTCAACGACAACGAAATTAATTTTAATGAGCCAAACCAACGAAATTTTATACTCATTTTATTCAAGCAATAACGGTAATCCACTTCAATCTGTTATTGATGCAACAAGCGATTTATATGAAATCTTACCAGAAAAAGTTCGAATAGCGCAGTCTGGAATTACAGGTTACGGCGAGTCGCTTATTAAAGCCGCACTTAAAATTGATGTTGGCGAAATAGAAACCGTAGCGCATTATCGTGCTGCTCGTGAGTTTTTGCCGGATGTTGATTTTATTTTAGACATTGGCGGACAAGATATGAAATGTATGAAGATTAAAAAAGGGGCACTGGATAGCTTAATGCTTAATGAAGCTTGTTCAGCCGGATGTGGTTCGTTCCTTGAAACTTTTGCGCAAACACTTAATTTATCCATTGAAGAATTTGCTGCCAGAGCTTTAGAGGCAAAAGCACCAGTTGACTTAGGTTCGCGCTGTACGGTGTTCATGAATTCCAAAGTGAAACAAGTGCAAAAAGAAGGCGTTAGTATGGAAGATTTATCCGCGGGTCTCGCATATTCCGTCGTAAAAAATGCCCTTCAAAAAGTAATTAAACTCCGTAGCCCGAAAGATATTGGTGAAAAAGTCATCGTTCAAGGCGGAACTTTTTACAATGAATCCGTATTACGTGCTTTTGAGCTTTTAACAGGGCGGGAAGTTGTTCGACCGGATATTGCGGGAATGATGGGGGCTTATGGTGCTGCTTTAATCGCCAGGGAACATTATGAAACTGGCGAAGTAACCGAGATGCTCGTACTGGAAAAATTACGTGAATTTAGTGCAGATACGTCGCAATCGCGTTGTAACCTTTGTAGTAACACATGCCAGTTAACCGTGACAAGATTTGGCGATGACCGGATGTTTGTTAGTGGAAACCGTTGTGAACGCGGGGAACGTGTCGAAACAAAACGCAACTTACTACCAAACTTATATGCGTATAAATTAAAACGTACCTTTGATTACAAATCACTGAAAAAATCCGAAGCTACAAGGGGCACCATTGGCATACCGCGTGCGCTGAATGTTTTTGAAAACTATCCGCTGTGGCATACGATTTTAACAAACTTAGGTTTCCGTGTCGTTTTATCTTCTAAATCGTCTAAAAACCTGTATGACAAAGGTATCGAAACGATTGCTTCTGAAGCGGTTTGTTTCCCAGCCAAATTAACACATGGTCATATTATGGATTTAATTAAGAAAAAAGCGGATCGCATTTTCTATCCATCTGTTGTTTATGAAAAACCAGAATTTGGCGAGGCGACAAATAACTTTAACTGTCCAGTTGTGGCCGGTTATCCTGAAGTTATTCGTGTGAATGTGGATGCCTTGGAAGAAAAAAACATCCCGATGATTAGTCCATTTTTAACATTAGATAATGAAAAAGCATTAATCGAACAAATGAGTCTCGCATTCCCAGAAATTCCAGCTGCTGATATGGAAAAAGCAGTCCAAGCTGGGTTAGAGGAAGCAGAACTTTGCCGTAAAGATATTCAAGCTGAAGGAGAAGCGGCACTTACTTATATTAAGAAAAATAAAATTAAAGGAATTGTTCTTGCTGGGCACCCGTATCATATTGATCCAGAAGTAAACCACGGCATTCCTGAACTTATTACGATGAATGGCATGGCGGTTCTTACCGAAGATTCAATTTCTCATCTTGGTGAAATTGACCATAAACTCCGCGTCGAAAATCAGTGGAAATATCACGCAAGACTATATCGCGCAGCTAGCTTTACTGCTAAAAGTGAAGATTTAGAATTTGTGCAATTGACGTCATTTGGTTGCGGACTTGATGCAATTACGACGGATATGTGCCAAGAAATCATTGAAGGTCATAATAAAGTATATACACTACTTAAAATCGATGAAATCAACAACCTTGGTGCGGCTCGTATTCGCGTACGTTCGTTAAAAGCAGCAATGGAAGAACGCGAGAAAAACAACGTGAAACCAGGAATTATGGCAAAACCAAAAGAACGACCATTATTTACAAAGGAAATGAAGAAAACCTATACTATTTTAGCGCCACAGCTAGCTCCGACCCATTTTGAAATGTTAGAAGCAGCTTGTAAAGTGGGCGGTTATAATTTGGAAGTGTTACCAGCAGTTACGCCTCGCGCGGTTGATGAGGGGTTACGTTACGTAAATAATGATGCATGTTATCCGGCGATTTTAACTATCGGACAAATGATGGATGCGCTGAAACATGGTGATTATGATGTGAATAATTTAGCGGTATTGATGACGCAAACGGGCGGAGGCTGCCGGGCAACCAACTATATCTCGATGTTGAAAAAAGCACTTGGAGAAGCTGGCCTTGACCATATCCCAGTTATTTCGCTTAATGCTAATGGTTTAGAAAAACAACCAGGTTTTAAAATGACACCAAAAGTTCTCATTCGTTTCTTGGCTGGAATTAGTTTAGGTGATGCCCTCGACCGAATGCTATACCGAACCAGACCATATGAAGTCGAACCAGGCAGTGCGAATAAACTATTCCGTAAATACCTTGATGCTGGACGTGCTCTAATGGAAAATTATTCTTTCGTAGCATATAAAAAATTAGCAAACGAAATGGTTCGCGCTTTTGATAACCTGCCAATTACAAATGAAGTGAAACCAAGAGTTGGTGTGGTTGGAGAAATTCTCGTGAAATTCCATCCCGGGGCTAATAATAATATTGTCGATGTCATTGAAGACGAGGGCGGAGAAGCGGTTGTTCCAGACTTAACAGATTTCATTTTATATTGTTGTTATGACGATCATTTTGCAGCGAATACTTTCGGACGTTCCAAAGTAAAATCATTCGCAAAACAAAGCGTTGCGATTCCGCTCATTAATCAATTCCGCAAACCAGTGACAGATGCGCTGAAGAAAAGTGAACGCTTTGAAGCACCAGCAAGTATCGAATCTATTGCTGAAAAAGCGAGCCAATTACTATCACTCGGAAATAAAATGGGTGAAGGCTGGTTCTTAACAGGAGAAATGTTTGAATTACTCGATAGTAACGTACCAAATATCGCGTGCTTACAACCATTTGCTTGTTTGCCAAACCATATTACCGGTCGAGGGATGATTAAAGGACTCAAAAAAATGTATCCAGAAGCTAACATCATGTCGATTGACTACGATGCCGGATCAAGTTCTGTGAATCAACTAAATCGAATCAAACTAATGCTCTCCATCGCCAGAAAACAACTAGAAACGACAGAAGTTATCACCGAAAAAGAAACCAATACACGATTTAACCCAAGAGAAAAAATCCTTGGTAAAGCAAAACAAGTACGAGAAAGCGCCCCAGTCGAAATGATTGGAAACAAAGTAAAACAAGCGCGGGATGCAGATCCAGTTGGCGCGATTGCTCAGAAAGTGAAGCACGTAGCTTCTAGCAATGAGCATGTCCAAACCGATAATGATTAATTAAAAAAGCCGCCCATCCAACGGGCGGCTTTTTTCTATTCAATAGTTAAATTCTTCTTTTCACAGTAATATCCTTTACCACCCACAAACACTTTTTCTATCTCATCATTATTACTCAATGCTAAATTAACTAAGACTTCAGAAGGCGAGTCCAAAGAATAGCCCTGTTCAAACAGATAATTTTCTTTTCGTAAGTAATGATTTTTATAAAGATAACATGCTAAAGCGGCATTTGAGGTCCCTGTTGCTGCTTCTTCATTAATGTCGTATAGCGGGGCGAAATTCCGACAAATAATTCGGTCGTTATTAAAAGTATAAAGATGCATTCCAACGACATCATAAGTCGCACTAACTTCCCGGATCTTTTCAAAATTTGGCTCTAAGGCATGTAAATCTATTTCACTTTTGATTGGAATTAATATATCTTTTAAACCAGTTGAGACAATTTGAACTTGATAGTTTGTATTAACCTTGTTTAAGTCAAAGCATTCAGTTAGCTCATTTGGCGGGATTATATCATAGAAATTTGGGCGATTTTGCTCCATGAAGATAGTATCGTCTTTTAATGTAATAGTAAGAACACCGCTATTTGTTTCGATTGTATATTGATTCTTATGAAGTTTATTTAAATGCATCAATATCGCAAAAGAACCAATAGTCGCATGCCCGCATAAATCAACTTCTTCTTTTGGTGTAAAATATTCTAATTTATAATCGGCAATTTTAGAATCGGTTACAAAAGCTGTTTCCGCATAGCCTAGTTGTTTTGCAATCGCCATTTTTTGTTGGGTAGTTAATGTTGGTTCATTTAATACTACGCCAGCTTTATTTCCGCCGTTGTTATTTTTGCTAAATGCGCTTGCAACGTATACGGATATGTTCATAAAACATCATTCTCCTTCGTTAAACTTAATCTTCGGTAATCATTGCAAACTCCGCACGCACTACTTTTTTTAAGTCAAAAGGGGCTAGTTCGATTTGAAGTCCTCTTTTTCCGGCTGAAATTAAGATAGTATCCAGCTGTTCTGCACTATTATCAATAAAAGTTGGAAATAGTTTCTTCATACCAATAGGAGAACAACCACCGCGAATATAACCTGTTAGCTTTTCCAACGTATCAACTGGAATTAATTCACATTTTTTATTCCCGCTAATCTTCGCTAAGTGTTTTAAATGCAAGGTTTTATCAGCTGGAATGCACGCGACGATATTTCCTGTTTTATCGCCAGTAAGAACGAGCGTTTTAAAAATTTGCGCAGGATTATTCCCCGTTTCTTCTGCAACATGAAGTGCATCAAGCGCGTCTTCACTCCATTCATACTCACGTAATTGGTAACTAATCTTCTGTTTATCCAAAATTCGACACGCATTTGTTTTTTTATTCAATTGTTTCACCTCAATTAATTTTAATTTATGTACAAATTATGACACTTTTAGTTAAATAGTTGGCTTTTATCGCTGCTTTCTGTACAATGAAATGGAATTCAAATAAGAAAGGGAGATTTATTAATGAAAAAAGGGTTATTTAGCATGGTTCTTGTGCTTGCGATGGTACTTGTTTTAAGTGCATGTGGCGGCGTATCAAGGGTAGAACCAAAAAAAGCAGGAGAAATCACAGTTAACGCCGTTGTTTATAATAAAGACACGGATAAAGTTAAAGACGTATATGGTGAAGATGGTTCTAAATTCGAAAAAGAATTTGAAACTAGTTTTAAAGAAAGCTTCATTAGTACATTCACTGCAAGTTTTTCAAGTGATGTTAACTTAGACAAACAAGTGGATGATTTCTATAATGCACTTCGTAAACAAGTAAACGAAAAAACATCGTACACTACTAAAGTAACAAATGACGACAAAGAAAGTCCAGAAATTCAGTTCGCTGTTAAAGGGCTAGACATGAAGGGCGTTCAAACAGAATTAGTAGAAGAACTAACAAAAGCAGCAACTGCTGATCCATCAATTGCTACAGATGATCAAAAAATGGCTGAAAAAACAATGGAAATCTACACTAAAGCTGTTCAAAATGCAGATGCAGTATCAGAAGCGAAAACAATCACACTTAAACTAAAAGCAGATCCAGATGATGATTCATTATGGAAAATGCAAAACGATATGGCATTCATGCAAGAATTAACAACAGCATTCTTCATGGGTGGCATGAACTAAGATTTTTATAGACACTAGCAACTTTCGGGTTGTTGGTGTTTTTTTGTTTTTAGCAATAGATGTTATAATTGCATTAATTAGTTGACTAGGAGGGGGCACATGGTTACACTTAAAGTCGCTTTAGTACAACAACAAGCAGTACCAAATGACAAAGAGGCAAATTTAAATTTATCTATAAAGTATATAAAAGAAGCGCACCGAAAAGGAGCCGATTTAGTCCTTTTTCCCGAAATGTGGTCAAACGGCTACGCGCCACCTTTTGAGACAGCCTTTGATGAGCCAATGGATGCTGGTTTTGAAGAAGAGCGCACGCGGTGGTTGGCAGATGCAGTAGCACGAGATAGCGCATACGTTACTACTTTAAGAAAACTCGCGAAAGAACTAAACATTGGCGTTTGTGCTACTTATTTATCTAAAACAAAACAAAAACCGCAAAATACAGCTATTATAATTGACCGAAATGGAGAAATAATTCTAGATTACGCTAAAGTCCATACGTGCGATTTCTCTTTAGAAGCATTGCTGCAAAGCGGGGACGAATTTAACGTTTGTGAGTTTGATGGCATAAAACTTGGTGTGATGATATGTTACGACAGAGAATTCCCGGAAAGCGCCAGAGTTTTAATGTTAAAAGGGGCAGAAATTATCCTTGTTCCAAATGCATGCGATATGAATCCAGCTAGACTGAACCAACTAAACTCTCGTGCTTTTGAAAATATGGTTGGCGTTGCAATGGCAAACTATCCTGGAGAGAAATGGGGCAGATCCACTGCTTTTTCCCCGATTGTTTTTGATGAAAATGAGGATTACCGCGATAATACGATTATTGAAACAGACGACGTTTCAGAAGGTATTTTTATTGCTGAATTTAATTTAGACGAGATTCGAAGTTACAGGGAAAATGAAACGTGGGGAAATGCCTACCGAAAACCGCAAACCTATACAGATTTAATAAGTTTAGATGTAAAAGAACCATTTAAACGAAATTAAAAAAACAGAGACGAGCGATTCTCTGTTTTTTCTTTTAAAAATAATAAAGCCCCGCAACAATCAGCGCAACAACCAAAATCCCCGGAACCAGATTCGCGACCCGAATTTTCGTTAAACCAAGCAGGTTGAGACCAATAGCCAAAATCATAATTCCGCCAGTAGCCGTTAGTTCTTTAATAATAAGTGCCATCAGGTCTGCTGGAATGAATTGATCAATTTGTGTTGCAAAAAGCGCGATAAGGCCTTCAAATAAAAACACCGGAATAGCCGAGAGCATAACGCCCCAACCAAGTGTCGTACTAAGAAGAAGGGCGATAAATCCATCCATCACTGATTTCGTATAAAGTACATCATGATTACCACGAATACCACTATCAAGCGCGCCAATAATTCCCATCGCGCCAATCACGAAAATAAGTGTAGCAGTAACAAAGCCTTTTGAAACATTACTTTTTCCTTTTGCCCCGACTTTCCGTTCAATCCAGTGCCCGAGTTGATTAAGATGGTAATCTATATTAAGCCATTCACCAATAACAGCTCCAAAACAAATACTTAAAATAACAATAAGCGAGTTGCTCGTTTTAAATGCCATTTGAATACCAAGGACGATAACGGATAAACCCATCCCTTTCATGACAGTATCTTTCATACGTTCAGGGATATTATGTAATTTCATGCCAATTATAGAGCCAATTAAAATCCCTAGCCCATTAACTAGCGCACCAAGTAGAACCATTTTCTTCCTCCCTTTTTTGCATATAGCATTAGTATACAGGAATTTTCTGGCAATTGGGAGTATTATTTCGGATGAAAAAGTCGAAGGAAGCGTTTTGCTCCTTCGACTTTCGTGTTATTTTCCAGCCACTGTAAATCGTTCATTTAAGTGGTTTGGTCGCTCAATCTCATCTAAAACGGCGATAGCATAATCTTCCATACTGATAAAACTATTACCATCACTACCAAATAAAAGATGATCTTTCCCTGATTGATATTCGCCAGTGCGTTCACCTGGCTCAAACATGGCAGAAGGGCTAATGTAAGTCCAACTAAACTCAGCCTTATTTGCTTTTAAATGTTCCAACTGTTTTGCTTGAGCACGAGCAGTTGGATAGTACGGCGCCTCTCTAAGTCCTTTTGATTCTAAAAGGGTATTACCATCTTCATCAATTTGAAGACTTGCTGCCCCGCCAACGACAATTAGGCGCGGAGATACAGTTCCATTTAAAACAGAAATTAGATGATCAAGCGAATCCACATGTTTTTCTGCGTCATCCGGGCTGACCCCGTAAGCATCAACGACTACATTTTGATCGGATAAATCTGAAAGCGTTAAATCAAAAATATCTTTTTGTAAAATATTAATATCCTTATGCGTTTGCGTTATTTTCCCGGCATTTCTAACTATAGCTGTTACTTCGTGGCCACGACTTTTTGCTTCTTCTAAAATTCTCGAACCAGCTCGACCCGTAGCGCCAATAATACCAATTTTCATGAAAAAAGCCCCCTATTCATTTTTATGGAATAGTTTCTCGCTTGATAGAAGAATTATTCCCGAAAGAGGGGACCGGAAAACATTTTTTTATGATTGTTCTTTTGCAGCGGTTGCTAATTGTTTGATTTTTGCTGCGGAATAAATGTGTGAAATCGTGAAAATAATGAGTGCTAACCAAATGAACATGAAGGCAAATAATTGGATGTGGTCAAAACTTTCTTTGAAAAGTAAGACACCAAGAGCAAGCATTAACGTAGGTCCAATATATTGCAAGAAGCCGACCATTGTATAGCTGATTTTCTTCGCAGCTGTCGCAAATAAAAGTAGTGGAATAGCGGTAACAATCCCAGCGCCAACTAAAATAATATTTGTTTGCGCGGCATACTGCATTAATCCATTCGTCGCGAAAAAGAGTACATAAATGAGTGCGAATGGCGTAATAATCATCGTTTCAAGTGTTAAACCAGTCCATACGGAAACGGAAACGACTTTTTTAATCAATCCATAAAGGGAAAAGGAAACAGCCATACCGATTGCAGCCCAAGGAACGGACCCAAGATGCCATGTGAGAATTAAGACGCCAATTGTTGCCGAGATAACTGCAATAATCTCACCGCGACTCAATCGTTCTTTTAAAATCACCGTTGCAAGAAGTACATTTACAAGTGGATTTATATAGTAACCAAGACTTGCTTCGGTCACATGCCCGCTATTCACTGTGTAAATGAATAAATACCAGTTTCCAGTAACTAAAAAAGCTGCCGCAATAATGGCGATAAGCGTTTTCGGTTTAAGCAAAACGTCCTTTGTTTCTTGAAAAACCATCGAAGTCTTTCGTAAACAAACAATCAAAAATAGCATAAAAATAAAAGACCATATAATTCGATAGGCCAAAATCTCCATAGGAGGGACATTTGTGGCAAGCTTCCAGTAAATCGGAAGGACACCCCAAAATACATATGCGAGAGCTCCGGCGATAATTCCACCTAGCTGCCCATTTTGTTTATTTTCCATAGCGATGTTAGCCTCCTTTTTTAAAAACAATAGAACTATTTTATCCTAAAAGGGAGAATAAAGCTACAAAAAAAACCACGAATAGGCTAGCTACTCGTAGTTTCAGTAATTATTTACTTGCTTCAATTTGGATGTTTAATTTTACTTCGTCACCGATAAGTACGCCACCAGTTTCTAATGCAGCATTGTAATTTAGGCCAAAGTCTTTACGGTTGAATTTACCTTTTGCTTCAAAGCCAGCTACCATGTTACCAGTGTTTGGATCTTTTCCAGTACCTTCATAGCTTACTTCAAGTGTAAGAGGTTTAGTTACGTCGCGAATCGTTAAATCACCAGTCACTTCGTATTCATCATCGCCATCTGCTGTGATTTTTGTTGCTGTAAAAGTAACGTTTGGATATTTTTCTACATTAAAGAAATCTTCACTTTTTAGATGACCATCGCGTTGTGCTTGGCGAGTATCTACAGAAGCTGCTGATACAGAGAAGTTTAATTTTGCTGTTGTTAAATCTTCTGGATCCATTTCAATATCTGCTGTGAAATCGCTAAATGCACCTTTTACTTTTGATACCATCATGTGTTTTACTTGAAATTCGATTGAACTATGCGCTGGGTCTACGTTCCATTTTTCTACTGTCATTTTTTCATTCCTCCAAATATGTTTTTTATAAAAGCATTCTCTTATAATCTAGCCTAAATTGTTTGATATTAAACCTTAGAAAAAATACTTTTACACGTTAGAAAAGCAATTGCTTAACTGTTTATAAGTAAACTATATCATACTTACTTTTAATAAGCAACTATAAAAACGTATTAGAAATATATTTTTTTCGTAAATATGATTGAGTTTTTCTAATAAAGTGCGTAGAATAGGTGGTAAGAGGAGGTTGAATGATGGAAAAAATTAATACAGATACAGAAAATATTAGTGAATTATTAAAAACTTATTGGTCAATACAGCGGATTTCAGCGGGATATGCCGATCAAAATGCGGCTAGCTTAGGACTAACAATTCAGCAACTTGCGATGATTAATGTGATTTATAGCACACCTGGCATTTCGGTAGCGGATTTAACGAAACGATTAATAATTACTGGAAGTTCTGCCGCGGCTAATGTGGACGGGTTAATTAGCTTAGGCCTTGTTGTAAAATTAAACAAAACAATCCCAACTGATAATATGGATTTAACACTAAAGCTTTCAAAAAAAGGAGAAGACTTATCCAAGCGCTCCACTGCAAACGCTTTTATGTACAAAGCGATGATGAAAGTATTTGAAAATTTGACCGAAGAAGAAATAGAAGAATTAATCCGCTTAAATAAAAAAGTAGAAACCTTACTCAAAAAGAGTAAATAAAAACATCTCCTGTATCATTCAAGTAAAAATGAATGAACAAGAGATGTTTTTTTATTTTTGATCAAATTTGCAGTCTTCCAGTGGAATGACTTTTGTTTTATTTGTAAATTTAAATGATAACCAGAAGATAAGGAAAATAGGGAGGCCGATATAAGAAATACCGATTTTTTGCCACCAAGCAGGATTCGTAAATTCTGGTTTTAAAAATGCCGCGTAATCTTGACCGACAATAACTAAAATACATAAGATTAAAGCTAAAATCGGACCAAAAGGGAAAAATTTGGCTTTATATTTTAGTTCGTTCAAATCATGGCCTTGCTTAATGAAAGCTTTACGGAATCGGTAATGGCTAATAGCGATGCCGACCCAAGCGATAAATCCGGTTAAACCAGAGGCAGAAAGGAGCCATGTATAAATCACTGTCCCATTTTCGGTAAGCGTAGTAATGAATGTCATCGCACCAACAATGGTTGTCACAATAAGTGCAGCCATCGGGATACCACGACGGTTTACTTTGCCTAGGAATTTAGGAGCTTTTTTGTCGCGAGCCATTGCCCAAAGCATTCTTGTGGAAGCGTAAAGACCTGAATTACCCGCGGATAGAACGGAAGTCAAGATAACCGCGTTCATTACCGAAGCCGCAAAAGCTAGCCCAGCCTTTTCAAATACCAGCGTAAATGGACTAATCGCCACATCTGTTGCCTCAGCGCTCAGTAAATTCGGATTAGTATAAGGAATAATCATCCCGATAATGAAAATCGCAAAAATATAAAATAACAAAATCCGCCAGAAAACTTGCTTAATCGCTTTAGGAACACTTTTTTCTGGAGTAGCACTTTCACCAGCTGCAATCCCAACCATTTCAGTCCCTTGGAAAGAAAATCCAGCAATCAAGAATGTACCTAATATCGCGAAAAATCCACCTTTAAATGGTGCATCTCCTGCTGTAAAGTTAGAAAAGCCAATCACTTCGCCGCCAAGAATACCAACAATTGTCAGCACACCGACGATAAGAAAAATAATAACAGTCGCTACTTTAATAATCGAGAACCAGTACTCTGACTCCCCGTAAGCTTTTACCGATAGGGCATTTAAACCGAAAATCAAGAGTAAGAAAATCGCACTCCAGAGCCAAGCAGGCGTATTCGGCAACCAAAATTGAACAATAATCGCCGCTGTTGAAATATCGACCGCAAGCGTGATCGCCCAGTTAAACCAATAGTTCCAACCGAGTGCAAAACCAAAAGCTGGATCAACAAAACGACTAGCATACGTACTAAATGAGCCGGAAACAGGCATGTAGGTAGCCATTTCACCTAAGCTTGTCATTAAAAAGTACACCATAATGCCAATTGCAATATAAGCAACTAGCGCTCCACCAGGCCCAGCAGTATGAATCGCATTTCCACTTGCTAAAAATAATCCGGTTCCGATTGAACCACCAATTGCTATCATGGATAGATGCCTTGTCTTTAAGTCACGACGAATCTCGCCATGTGTTTCTTTTTTCACTATAAATCTCCCTTTCTATTATCAGAGGAAGTGCGCAAAAAAACAGCCAATCTGCAAGAAATTGGCTGTTACGTATTTTACCAACATCATTTTGTCAGATAGCACACCTATAAGAAATTTCGACAAATTCTTATAGCAGTCCAGCTCCTTTAGGAAACTGTCCCAACAACTATTTCGATACAAAGAGAAAATAGTCACTTCGGCGATCAACCTGTTCGTTTTTTGTCATTGGCGTCTTTGTTTCGCCTCGAAAAAATTACTAGTGCATCTCGCAACCTCTACCTCACCATTTGGATGAGGGTTTATATTTGATTATTTACCCATAATAACGGAAAATGGGTTGTTTTGCAATATGTTTTAGTAAAATTGTAGTGCTTCTTTGATTGTGCTATAAGTAGTTAAACTAGATAGATTTTCTTGGTAGCGCATTAAAGTCATCGCAAATTTAGGTGAAATCCCCGTAATAATTAGTTCCACACCTGTGAGCTTCATAAAGCCATGGAACTTCACAAGATTCATTACAGCGTCTTCATTAAAATCAGCAAGACCAGAAAGATCCATAATTAAGTAATCTTCTTTCCCATTATCCATGTATTCGCTGACATAATCGGACATGTGCTGAAACCGGTCGTGGGTCAAGGAACCAATTAGCGGCAGCACACAAATATTTTCCTTAATGGGAACGATTGGCGTGGATAGTTTTTCAATTTCCCATAACGATTTTTCAAGTTCAAGTTGATAATTATGCTCGGTCGTCACATCTTTTTGAATACCGACAAAATATAGATGGTCATTATCATCATAAATCGGTTCAATTGTCAGCTCATTCATAAATGAAGTGCCATTTTTCCTGTAATTTTTTAGTAGAACGTTCGCAGTTGATTTTTCGTTAATGGCATGACGGATTTTCGCAACTTCCTCTTTGTCAGTATCATCTCCTTGCAAAAAGTGACAATTAGAGCCAATAGCTTCTTCTTTAGTATAGCCAGTAATATTTTCAAAGCCTGTGTTCACAAAAATAATCGGATTGTTTTTTTGCTCAGGATCTGTAATAATTACTCCTACACTAGACAAATTTAATGCTTTCAAAATAACATCGAATTTTGGATAAGCGCTCATCTGCGTGTTTCTCCCCCTTTGTAAATACATACCTATCATAACACGCAAAGGAATGAAAACCCAATGTCTAATTTGTGAAATAAATCGAAAGTAAGCAACTCACGCGAAATCTTAGTAACTCAGGTGTATAATAGAGTTAGAGGTGATTGGTTATGTATATAACATTTACAGATAGCGCCATAAATCGGCTAAATGCGCTTCGTTCAAATCTTTCCGGTCAGTTGCATTTATACTACGATACAGAAGGGTGTTCCTGTGAAAACAGTGGTATATTTACCCTTCGATTAGTAGCAGAGAAAACTCCTGAAGATGATATAATAGATTCAAATATCGATCCTGTATTAATTAAGCGCTGGACGGAAATATTTCTAGAAGATGCGTTAACGATCGATTATAATGACACAGAAAAAACGCTGGTATTAAAAAGTGATGGACAGTATTATAATCGTAATTTGTTGCTTGTGACAGATAACGATAAAGTAATTAGTTGTCCAATTAGTTAAATAGCGAGTTAGCCTAGAATAAATTTTATTCTAGGCTTTTTTATGAAAATTTCATGAGAATGTGGTGAAACTTTCGACATATAGTTACGCTGGCTTCTGATTTGTAGTAACATGGAATAGGAAGTTTATACATATGGAAGGAGTGTCATCATGGAACAACCATCAGTAGACGAACTAAAGCATTGGCGAAATGTTATGCTTCTTCACCGTTTTGCTCTAGAAGAAGTGAACACGAAACTTAAAATATTGAATGAAGAATTTCAATTTATTCACGACTATAATCCAATGGAACACTTGAAATCACGGGTCAAATCACTCGAAAGTATAGGGGCAAAACTGGAAAAGAAAAATGTGGATATTACACCAGAAAATGCACTTAAATATGTACACGATATTGCGGGAATTCGTATTACCTGTTCTTTTGTATCCGATATTTTTCGTATTCATGAAATGCTTGCCGGCCAAAGTGATATAACGATTAAACGAGTAAAAGATTATGTGACTAACCCAAAACCGAATGGCTACCGGAGTTTACATTTATTATGTGAAGTGCCAGTTTTCTTAACAAATCGTTCGGAAAAAATGACGGTAGAAATTCAAATTCGAACGGTTGCAATGGATTTTTGGGCAAGTTTAGAACATAAAATTTATTATAAATATCAACAAGAAGCGCCAGAAGAATTAGTAAAAGAATTACAAGACGCCGCAAGAATCATTACCCATTTAGATGAAAAAATGAAAAATTTAAATGATCAAATTGATCAATATAAGAATGAAAAAGAAAAGTAACTTAATCTAACAGCTTTGTTTCTTTGTAAAGTGAGCAAATACAAAGGAGCAGGGCTGTTTTATATTTGCGAGATAGTTTATTTTGCTTCATAATAATATAGGAGAATAAACGAAAGGGGACGATACATATTGGAGATATTTTTATATGTTTTAGCATTACTTGTAGCTATTTTTATTTCTAATTTGCTTAATCGGTTTGTTCCCTTTGTTTCGGTGCCGTTAATTCAAATCGGACTTGGTGTAATTATCGCTATTATGCCAATTACGTTTGATTTACAACTCAATCCAGAACTTTTTCTTGTAATGTTTATTGCACCCTTGCTATTTAATGATGGCAGACAGACGGATAAAGCGGCACTTTGGGGAATGCGGATGCCGATTTTAGTATTAGCGCTCGGTCTTGTGTTTGCGACGGTTGTTGTGATTGGTTACTTTGTCCACTGGATGATTCCAACCGTTCCACTTGCAGCAGCTTTTGCTCTTGCAGCGGCTCTTGCGCCAACTGATGCTGTAGCCGTTAGTTCACTTTCTGGGCGGATTAATTTGCCAAAACGGATTATGAATTTACTAGAAGGAGAAGCGCTAATTAATGATGCTTCAGGACTAGTTGCTTTCCAATTTGCGATTGCTGCGATGGTGACAGGCGTATTTAGTTTAATGGATGCGAGTATTAGCTTTTTTATTATCGCGATTGGTGGTATTTTAGTAGGGCTCGTTTTAAGTTGGTTAAAATTCCGATTGTTAAAATGGGTTCGCGGTCTTGGGATGGAAGATGTTACTTTTCACATGCTTATCCAAATTTTAACGCCATTTATTATTTATTTAGCGGCAGAGGAGTTACACGTTTCAGGAATTTTAGCGGTGGTTGCAGCCGGGATTATGCATTCAATGGAACAAAAGAAAATGGATCCACAATTAGTTAAATTAAATGTTGTTTCGCAAAGTACTTGGTCGGTTATTATTTTTGTTTTAAATGGCTTAGTGTTTTTACTGCTTGGTACGCAACTTCCTGCGATTACCGAGGTAGTATGGAATGATTCCGGTAGTAGCAATTTACAAGTAATTGCTTATATACTTTCTATCACAGCAGCCTTGATTTTACTGCGCTTCTTATGGGTTTACATATCATGGAGCATTGGCGCAAAACAAAGGCAAAAACAGAATAAAAAGACACAGCTACCTAAATTTAGACCAGTTGTGCTCACATCGCTTTCTGGTGTTCGCGGGGCAGTTACGCTTGCCAGTGCGCTCGCAATTCCGTTTTTCTTAGATGACGGATCACTATTTCCGCAGCGCTCACTGATTATCTTTATAGCGTCAGGTGTTATTCTGTGTACGCTAGTTATTGCGACGTTTATCTTACCTTTACTAGCAAAAAGTGAAGAAGTGACAACGGAAGATGAACGAGCTGAAATTGCGACACGGATTCGGATACTTCGAAATGTCATTAGAGAATTGAAAGAACAGACTTTACCAGAAACGAAAGCCGCAACAGATGAAGTAATTGAAGATTACCGCAGACGGATTTATGATTTACAGCAAAATAATATTTCGAATCGAGGCATGGATGAAAGAGAACGGGCGAAACGATTAGAAATTATCCAGTGGGAACGTGAAAACACCAAAAAAATGACCGATGAAGGACGCATTGTTGCTACAGATAGCTATCGTTATCAACACTATCTTAATATGATGGAACAAGCGATTAAACAGCGCTTCCGAACAAAAATAAAAACAGCATGGATGTTCCTTTATCGTCTAATAATGCTTATCATTCACCCGAAAAAATGGGGTAGAATCACCCATAAAGTGAAAAAAGGTATTTCTAAAGATAGCGAACGATTCCAAGCAATTCGCCAACTACGAGAAGAAAATGAAATACTCATTATTTCTAAACTCAAAGAACAATTAACGAAAGAAAATGCTGATATTATTGGACCGTTAATTACGGAACACACTATTTCCTTAGAACGCGTGAGAAAAGAGCACAGTCCGAGAGGTAAGCGAGCAAAATTCGAACAGAAAAAACGCGAAGTCCAAGTAGTGGCTTTCCAATTAGAACGTGATATTATTCAGAATATGTTTGAAAAAGGCGGGATCTCAAGGGAATTAGCCCGTGACTTACGCCAAAATCTCAACATGATTGAAACGTATTTATATGATGACTTTTTAGAATAAGAGAAGACCTTAAGGACAATGCAACGTTCTTAAGGTTTTTTTGTTTTAAAATGATTTATCTATCGTAGAAAAAAATCAAAAAAACTATTGTCCATGGTAAGGCTTTGTTGTATAATGTAGCTTGCTGTAAGTAAACTTTGTGTTTAATATTGGTAAACTTCTATGACTTGAGGTTTACTATCACTAAACTTGAAAGAAAGGACATAGACATGGATATTGGCAAACGCATAAAAAATCTTAGGCTCAGTAAGAATTTGACACAAGAAGAATTAGGCGAACGAACGGATTTGACGAAGGGATATATTTCTCAACTAGAGCGAGATTTAAGTTCTCCTTCTATCGAAACGTTATTTGCTATTTTGGAAGTGTTAGGTTCTACTCCGAAAGATTTCTTTGATGAAGAAGAACATAATCAAAAAGTAATATACGGAGAACTAGAGCATACTTTCTTTGAAGATGAAGAAAAAGGTTACAGAATTAAGTGGCTTGTTCCAGAATCAAATGAAAAAGAAATGGAACCCGTTCTACTTGAAATAGAAGCAAACAGTTGTTTTAAAAGCTTTGAACCATCACTTTCAGAAACTTTTGCTTACGTGCTAAAAGGGGAAGTGACCGTGCTGCTTGGTCGAAATGAGTATGTGGCTAAAAAAGGAGAAGCAATTTATTTCCACGCCGCAGATGAACATCAAATTATTAATCGATCAACGGAACAAGCGACACTCATCTTAGTTGCGACAGAGTCATATTTATAAGGGAGGTAAATGATTGTGACAGAAACAATTATTCGTTTTGAAAATGTAACAAAACAATTTGATAATGATCCACCAGTGCTTGACAATGTCAGCTTTGAAATAGAAAAAGGGAAGTTTTATACTTTGCTCGGCCCATCTGGTTGCGGGAAAACAACCATTTTGCGCTTAATTGCCGGATTTTTAGAAGCTTCAGAAGGACAAATTTACTTAGGGGATAAGGTAATTAACCAAATTCCAGCCAATAAACGTCCTGTAAATACCGTTTTCCAAGATTATGCGTTATTTCCACATTTAAACGTGTATGAAAATGTGGCTTTTGGACTGCGGATTAAAAAGCTAAAAAAAGACGCAATCGATAAAAAAGTACAAGAAGCACTGCGCTTTGTTAACTTAAAAGGCTACGAAAAAAGAGAAATTAGCGAAATGTCTGGCGGACAAAGACAACGTGTCGCAATCGCGCGGGCAATCGTCAATGAACCAGAAGTTATTTTGCTTGATGAACCACTGTCAGCGCTTGATTTAAAGCTACGTACCGAAATGCAATATGAGTTGCGCGATTTGCAAAAACGGCTTGGGATTACGTTTATTTTTGTGACACATGACCAAGAAGAAGCACTTGCGATGAGCGATGAAATTTTTGTATTAAATAAAGGCGAAATTCAACAAAGCGGTACGCCGATTGATATTTACGACGAGCCGATTAATAAGTTCGTTGCTGATTTTATTGGAGAATCCAACATTGTTAATGGCAAAATGATACAAGATTTCGAAGTGGAATTTGTGGAAAGACGTTTTGAATGTGTCGACCAAGGTTTCCGTCCAAATGAAGTCGTTGAAGTAGTTATTCGTCCGGAAGATCTAGAGATTACTTCGGCTGAAAAAGGAAAACTTCAAGTAACCGTTGATTGGATGCTATTCCGCGGTGTTCATTATGAAGTTGGTTGTATTGATATTGATGGAAATGAATGGCTTGTTCACACAACGAGAAAAGTTCGTGTGGGTGATAAGATTGGCTTAGCGTTTGAACCAGAGGCAATTCATGTTATGCGTCTTGGGGAAACGGAGGAAGAATTCGATAAGCGGCTTGATAGCTACGATGAGGTGCAGTAATGAATAGACGCACTCGTACAGTTTATCTTGTTCCTTATGTTCTTTGGATTTTACTTTTTGTTGTTGCACCGATTTTATTAATTGTTTATTATTCTTTTTTTGATGTAGATGGCAATTTTACTGTAGATAATTATATTCATTTTTTCACCCCTGTCTATTTAAAAATGACGGCGAGTTCGTTCTGGTATGCGTTTTTAATTACGGTTTTCACACTGCTGATTTCCTATCCAACTGCATACTTATTAACGAAACTAAAACATAAACAATTGTGGTTGCTACTCATTATTTTACCGACTTGGATCAATTTGCTGCTTAAAGCGTATGCCTTTATTGGGATTTTTGGAACGTACGGGGCGGCGAATCAATTTTTGGAAATACTTGGAATTGGCTCGAAACAGATTTTATTTACGGATTTTAGTTTCTTATTTGTATCGACCTATATTTTTATTCCGTTTATGATATTACCGATTTTTAATGCAATTGAGGAAATTAACCCAACGTTGATTCAAGCGTCACGCGATTTAGGCGCATCGAGTATGACGACATTTAGACGGGTGATTTTTCCACTCACTGCTGACGGCGTGAAATCTGGGTGCCAGGCTGTTTTTATTCCAGCGCTATCACTCTTTATGATTACGCGATTAATTGCAGGGAACCGTGTCATTACGCTCGGAACAGCGATTGAAGAACATTTCCTAGTAACGCAAGACTGGGGAATGGGTTCGACAATTGGCGTATTTTTAATTATTGCGATGATTTTAATTATGTTCCTAACTGGTTCGAAAAAGAAAAGAGGTGCGCGTAAATGAAGAAAAGTAAATGGGGTACGATTTATTTAGTGCTTGTTTTTGTGATTTTATATGCACCAATTTTCTATTTGATTTTTTACTCGTTTAATAAAGGTGGCACAATGCACAATTTTAGTGGCTTTACGCTTGGTTATTATAAAGAAGTTTTCCAAGATACGCGCCTACTAATTATTGTTTTAAATACGTTTGTAATTGCGCTGCTTTCTTCGGTGATTGCAACTATTATTGGAGTTTGCGGGGCGCTGGCGATTAAATTTATGCCAAAACCATTTGCGAAAAACTCACTTTTAAGTTTGAATAATGTGTTGATTGTTAGCCCGGACGTAATTATTGGTGCTAGTTTCTTGATTTTCTTTACGATTTTAGGCGTAAAATTAGGTTTTATTTCCGTCCTAGTTTCGCATATTGCTTTTAGTATTCCGATTGTCGTATTGATGATTTTGCCGAAATTGCAAGAAATGAGTCCGACGTTGATGGATGCCGCGCGCGACTTAGGAGCAAGCCAGTGGCAAGTTCTTTCAAAAGTTATTTTGCCGTATATTATGCCGGGAGTTTTAGCTGGATTTTTCATGGCATTAACTTACTCGCTAGATGATTTTGCGGTAACATTTTTTGTAACTGGAAATGGCTTCTCGACATTGGCCGTGGAAATTTATTCCCGAGCTAGACAAGGGATTTCGCTTTCTATCAATGCTTTGTCGACACTGATTTTCCTGTTTACGATTATTCTCGTGATCGGTTATTACTTTATCAACCAACGTAATACAAGTAAAAATATTCGGACGGGGGCGACGAAAGAATGAAGCAACTGCTGAAAATTTTTGTACCAGTCATTGTCGTCGCACTCCTAATGATGCTACTTGCAACGACGATGAACCGCTCTGAGGGCTACGCTGGGAGTAATACGCTGACTATTTATAACTGGGGCGATTACATTGATCCATCGCTCATTACTAAATTTGAAAAAGAAACTGGCATCAAGGTTATTTACCAAACATTTGATTCTAATGAAGCGATGATGACGAAAATTGAACAAGGTGGAACGACCTTTGATATTGCGGTGCCAAGTGATTACGCGATTAGTAAAATGAAAGAAGAAAATTTGCTGATTCCGCTTGATCATTCCAAACTACCAAATGAAAAATACCTTGATCCGCGTTTTATGGACTTGTCGTTTGATGACGATAATAAATATTCGATGCCATATTTCTGGGGAACGCTTGGCATTATTTATAATAAAGAAATGTTCCCAGATAAAAATTTCGATACGTGGAATGCGTTATTTGATCCTGAGTTGAAGAACCAAATCTTGCTGATTGACGGGGCTCGTGAAGTGATGGGACTTGGGCTGAATAGTCTCGGTTACTCACTGAACGATACGAATAAAGCCCACCTACAAGCTGCCAGAGACAAGCTAGAAACGATGACGCCGAATGTCAAAGCGATTGTTGGCGATGAGATTAAACTTCTCATGGCGGACAATGAAGCGGGTGTCGCGGTTACTTTCTCCGGAGAAGCAGCAGAAATGCTAAGTGAAAATGAAGATTTAGAATATGTTATTCCAAAAGACGGCTCCAATTTATGGTTCGATAACATGGTCATCCCAAAAACGGCGAAAAATGTCGATGGCGCGCATAAATTTATTAACTTCATGTTAAAACCAGAAAATGCTGCAATTAACGCTGAATATGTCGGCTATGCAACACCAAATGAAAAAGCCGTCAAATTGTTACCAAAAGAAATTTCGAGTGACGAACGTTTTTATCCGGATATGGACGAATTAAATAATTTAGAAGTATATGATAATCTCGGTAAACGAATGCTGTCGTATTATAATGAATTGTTTTTGGAGTTTAAGATGTACCGGAAATAAAGCTTCATCTCAAACAAAAAGACTCTTGTATTCTAATACAAGAGTCTTTTTTACGGTTCCTTATTTTTGATTAGAAGAGGCTTGATTTGCGTATGAAAACAAATTTTCAGTCAAAGTAAATGAGAATGCTTTCCTATCAATCATGCCGACAATTTTGTCGCTGTCATACAAATCCAATAAAAATTGGGCCATTTCATCACTTGTATGATAATTATTAAATTTTTTGTCATAGTCATATTCGCTTACATCATTTGCTTTTTGCCCAAATTCGGTTTTGGTGGCAGCTGGTGCTAATACTTTTGCTTGAAGTGGAGAACCGCTTTCTCGTAATTCCAAACTTAGTGCTTCAGTAAAGGAACTAACATAGAATTTACTAGCACAATAAGTTGTTGCAGTAGGAACCATCGTATAGCCACCTGCTGAAGAAACATTAATTAGTTGTGTACCTGATTGGTCATGATACTTTCTAACATACAAGACCGATAAAACTGTTAATGCTTCAATATTCAAATGAAGAAGCTGTAAAGTCTTAGTTAGGTTCTGGTTTTTAACTTCACTATAATATCCTAGACCAGCATTATTTACCCACGTTTCAATGAAATAAAGGTCCAATTCAGAAAATAATTTCTCTAAACGGTCTATTTTTGTTAAATCAATCGCTTTGATTAGGACTTCAACTTCGGGTACTTCCTTTTCAATCTCGTTTTTCAACTTCACCAAATTAGCTACTCTTCTGGCAATTAAGATTAGATTTTTTTTGCGTTTTGCAAACCCTTTAGCTGCAGCATAGCCAATACCTGAACTTGCACCTGTGATGACAACATATTTTTTCATGACAATTCCTCCTAGCATTTTAGTATGAATCAACTATAAATGCTGGAGTTAACACCATGTCAACTCTTCTTATACGAGCAAAAATTATTTAATATCTCGTTCACTCAACATTTCCTTATAAATATCTATTTTATTTAGTAGAAACTGGGTATATAGCTCAATTTCTTCCCTTTTCTCAACTAAAATATCGTATTGCCTATATAACAAAGTCATTCGTTGCTCGATGGTTTGATCTCCTAGATACCGAAGTTTTGCATATTCCTTAATATTTTTAATTGGCATGCCTGTCTGTTTTAATTTTTTTATGAAATTAATCCAAGTAATATCCGAACTATCATAAATTCTACGGTTGATCTCATTTCTTTTTGGTAAAATTAGTTTTTCTTTTTCATAATATCGTAATGTATCAATTGATAAACCGACTTCTTTTGAAAATGCACCAATTGTGTAATTCACGAGTAATCATCTCCTCTTTTAAATGGATATGGTGTTAACTCCAGCATACTACATAAAAAGGGGTGGGGGAAGGATGAGTGAAACGAATACGATTTTTACTGAATATCGTTCTAGAGGAAAATTATCAACATATATTATATAATGTTGTAAACTGAATATTTCTTGTTTATGACGGACTGGAAATAAAGCTATCCGTATTTTTTTCACCGGTTCACGCGAGAGTCACAACACGAACATTAAGCATATAACTTGTGAAATAGATCAGCTATCCGCTAAAATAATGTTACGCAATTTTTTTCGAAAAGGAGAAATGGTTATGACTAAGGAGAAAGTGTTATGGGGTTACGATGAAAAGACTGGGCCAGAAATGTGGGGGCATATCTGCTCTGACTTTGAAATCGCACATACTGGGAAAGCACAATCACCAGTAAATATTGAACAAGCTGACGTTGTAAAATTAAAACCGTCAACAATGAAATTTTACTATAAAGAAACAGACTATACGATTAGAAGAATTGAACAATCGGTGCATGTTTTTCCGCATGATAAAGAACAAGGGTTACGCTTTAACGGCGAGTATTATCCGCTTGTATCATTCCATGCACATATTCCGGCTGAGCATTTGCTTGACGGTTATGTATATCCGATTGAATGGCATTTTGTTCATGAAAAACCAGACGGCACAACGCTTGTAATGAGTGCTTGGATGGAAATTGATAATACAAACAATGTCGAATTCAAAGATTTACCAACCTATTTCCCAGAAGTGTTCGCTGATTTTGAAACAGAACTGGAAATCACTTTGGATGTAAATGAATTTATGCCAGAAGAGCGTGTTTTCTATACATACCAAGGTTCACGGACGACACCACCAACCGTGGAAGGCGTGACTTGGATCGTGTTGAAAAATGCGAAGACGCTTGGCCAAGAAGATTTTACTGAATTTGAAAAAGCAATTGGTAATACAAGCCGACCAGTACAAGATTTAAATGGTCGTGAAATTACTTTTTACAATTAAAAAACTAGAAAGCCTCGCTCGAATCTTGTATAGTATAGACATAGATTTTGAGTGGAGGCTTCTTTTTATGTATGAAAAAGCGAGACAGATGATGATCGAAGCGCATAGTGGCCAAGTTCGCAAAATTACTGGCGAGCCTTATTTTTCGCACCCTTTAAATGTAGCGAGAATTTTACGTCGCGCTGGCTTTCGCGAAGAAGTTGTTGTCGCGGGGTTGTTACATGATGCTGTTGAAGATACGGAGATGACTGATGCCGATATTCGCGCAACATTTGGTGACGAAGTAGCAGATTTAGTAGCTTCTCATACAGAAAATAAAACATTATCTTGGGAAGAACGAAAAGCCCATACGATTGAACAAGTCCGCACTGGTAGCCTAGAAGAAAAAGCGTTAATCGTGGCGGATAAACTAGATAATTTAACCTCCGTCAAATATGCCTTAAGCTCAGAAGGCAAGTCTGTCTGGGGCTATTTTAAACGCGGCTATGAATTGCAAAAATGGTATAACGAAGGGATTAAAAATAATATGGAATACGGGTTAAATCCATCTGACGTTCCTAGTTTCTTTGATGAATACGCGCGACTTGTGAAGTGGATTTTTAAGAAGTAAAATTTTGTATCAAAATATCTGTTAAATTAGGTATTAAGAATTAAAATGATAAGTTTTTAGAAAATAAGTTTCTTTTTCCAGAAAACTATTGTAAAATGAAAGCGTTATAAAACTTACGAGAAGGGAAGTTTTTTTGAATGGTTTATGGAGCAATTGAAGCAGGCGGAACTAAATTTGTTGTAGCAATTGGTGAAAAGTCAGGGAAAATTATTAAACGCGAGAGCTATCCGACAACGGAACCTGCAGAAACAATGAAAGCAGTCATTCAATTTTTTAAACAATATCAAGATGAATTAAAAGCAATTGGAATCGGCTCTTTTGGACCGATTGATATTCAAAAAAGTAGTGCTACATATGGTTATATTACCCAAACGCCAAAACTAGCGTGGCGTAATTATGATATTGTGGGCGCAATGAAAAAAGAATTTAATGTGCCAATTGGCTTTACTACCGACGTTAATGCAGCAGCTTTAGGAGAAGTAAGCCTAGGAGCAGCGGCAGGTTTAGACAGTTGTATTTATTTGACTATCGGCACTGGAATCGGTGGTGGTGCAGTTGTTTCTGGTAAAATCTTAGAAGGTTTCTCCCACCCAGAAATGGGGCATATTATGGTGCGCCGTCATAAGCGCGATCGTTTCACAGGCAGCTGCCCGAGTCATAGTGACTGTTTAGAAGGTCTCGCAGCTGGTGGGGCGATAGAAAAACGTTGGGGTCAAAAAGCAGCAGAACTTGCGGATAATGAAGAAGTGTGGAATTTAGAGGCGCATTATATTGCTCAAGCTTTAATGAATTACACGCTTATTTTATCTCCAGAAAGAATTGTTTTAGGTGGAGGCGTCATGAAACAACGCCAACTTTTCCCACTTGTCCGTCAAAAATTAAAAGCACTCGTTAATAACTATGTTCAGCTACCGGATTTAGATGAATATATTGTTCCTCCAAAGTTAGAAGATGACGCTGGAATTACTGGCTGTGTCTTGCTCGCTGTGGATGCGGAAGAGTCCAATTAATGGCGAAAAACAGCTCTAGTTTATAGGGCTGTTTTTTGATATACTAAATTGTGATAAAACAAACAAGAACGCAGGAGGAAAAAGATGTCGATTACGAACTTATTAAATATTAAATATCCAATTATCCAAGGTGCAATGGCTCAAATTGCCAAAGCTCCACTTGTAGCCGCTGTGTCTAATGCAGGCGGTTTAGGAATTATCGCTTCTGGCGGAATGACTGCCGACATGCTACGCGAAGAAATCCAAAAAACAAAAGCACTGACAGATAAACCATTTGGCGTCAACTTAATGCTAATGATGACAAATATTGCTGAATTAACCGAAGTAATTATAGAAGAAAAAGTGGGAATCGTTACAACTGGAGCGGGAACGCCGAAAACATTTATGCCAATTTGGAAAGAAGCTGGAATTATCGTGATTCCTGTTGTTCCATCTGTCATGATTGCTAAACGTATGGAAAAAATGGGCGCAGATGCAGTTATCGCAGAAGGAACAGAAGCGGGTGGACACGTTGGCGAAACAACAACAATGGCGCTCTTACCTCAAATCGTGGATGCTGTAACTATTCCAGTCATTGGCGCAGGTGGAATTGCCGACGGTCGCGGAATCGCTGCAGCTCTAGCTCTAGGTGCAAAAGGTGTCCAAATCGGAACACGCTTCCTAGCAACCGATGAATGCCCAGTACACCCCGATTTCAAAGCAGCCGTTATTAAAGCTTCCGACCGCGACACAATGGTTACCGGACGAAAAGCTGGCGCACCAGTTCGCTCAATTAAAAATAAAATGATCAAAGAATACATTCGTTTAGAAGAAGAAAACGCCGATCGCGACACATTAGAAGAGTTAACTTTAGGCTCTTTACGAAAAGCAGTACAAGAAGGCGACACAGACAACGGCTCCGTCATGGCCGGTCAAATCGCTGGCTTAATTACAGAAATCAAACCTTGTAAAGATGTTATTGAAGAGATGATGACAGATGCTAAGAATGTGATTGCTGGGTTAGAATTAAATTAATGTTTTAAACTGCTTTCTTTTGAAGCGTTTGAGTAAAATAGCTTCGATAGATTCCTTAATATTGGATTTTTAGTAAGTCATAAAAAGCCGTGCCAGTTCACTCAGTGCTGATACGGCTTTTTTAGTTAGTAGAAAAATTCATTTCTGTTTCATCAATACATCCTCTATGTTATACTAATGTAAAGTTATATTGTTGCAAATGCAATAAAAGGAGATTGGCGATGAAAGATATATTAAGAGATATAGGTGTTATTGCACGTGCACTTGATTCAATAAGTAATATCGAATTTAAAGAATTAAATCTAGCAAAAGGACAATTTATTTATCTAGTTAGAATTTGCGAGAACCAAGGGATTATTCAAGAAAAACTAGTAGATATTTTAAAAATCGATCGAACCACTGCTTCGAGAGCTATTAAGAATTTGGAGAAAAACGGTTTGATTATAAAGAAACAGGATAAGAATAATAAAAAAAATAAACTATTATTCCCAACAGAGAAAGGACAGCAACTATATCCCTTAATTATCCGCGAGAATGAATACTCTAATGCAGTAGCTTTAAAAGGATTTACTGAGGCTGAAATTAATTTGCTCACCGATGCGCTCAAGAAGGTCAAAGAAAATATTGCAGATGACTGGTTATATGTCAAAAAAGGCAATAAAAGAAGTTATTAATTTGGAGGAAATGTAATGATAAAATTATGTACAATAAGTGATTCCCAAGCACTCTTAGAAGTAAGTTATAAGACATTTGATGAAACATTTAGAGCGCAAAATAAACCGGAAAACATGGATGCATATTTAAAAACAAATTTTACGGCTAAAAAATTAAGCGATGAACTAAAAAACCCACATTCCTATTTTTATTTTGTTTTTCACCAAGAAGCTATTGCTGGTTATTTAAAACTAAATATAGGAGATGCTCAAACAGAAGAAATAGCTGGGAATACAATCGAAATAGAGCGTATTTATGTATTGAAGTCATTCCAAAAAAAGGGATTAGGTAAAGAGTTATTTAATCAAGCAATAGAGATAGCGAAAGAAGTTGATGCAGAAAAAATATGGTTAGGTGTTTGGGAAAAGAATAAGAACGCTATTCAATTTTATGCAAAGCTGGGTTTTATTAAAAATGGACAACATGATTTTTTCATGGGCGATGATTGTCAAACTGATATTATTATGATAAAAGATTTATAAAAAAAGTTGAGCGCATACTAAGCTCAACTTTTTTTATCAAAATTAAGCTGCCAAAACACCCCAAACCGGTCCGTCACCTGCGCATAAGTCGAACCCCAGAATGCCACTTGCAACTCCATCTCCACTTTGCCAGTAGCACTTAAAACTTCATAGGCGTACTTAATATCATCCTCTGTTTCAAAATTAATCAGGATTGTCACCCGATTACCAATTGTAAAACCATCATAAGGCGCATCGGTAATATAAATAAATTCTTCTCCGTTTTTTGCTAAACGACTATGCATCAATCGCTCACCAAAAACGGCATCGCCATCAAAATTGTTCATCTCTTTAAAACGCTGAACGCTTGTAATCTCAGCTTGAAACACATCCGCATAAAATGTTAACGCATCTTGACCTTCTCCGTTAAAAACTAAGTATGGAACTGCAAAAGACATCTCATCATCTCCTATACAATTAATAGCTTTAGTATAAGCCTAATCTACTGCGAAGTCATGTCTCAAAATAATAAGGATTTGTGAATAAAAACAAAATACTTGCAAATAAACGTGATATATTATACAATTACACTAAGAAATCGGATATATTTAAATTAATATTTTTTTGCAATAAAATAAAGTAAGTACTTGCTTTTGGGAGTAGGTGCGTAGGAGGTAGATGTATGCTTTGGGTAAAAGAGTCAATTGAGCAACTTCTCAGCAAACTACACACGAATTTAGACACAGGGTTAACGAAAGAACAAGTGAAACAAAAACATGCAGAGTTCGGGACGAATGAATTTGAAGAGGGGAAGAAAGAATCACTTCTTCAAAAAATTGGTCACCATTTAGTTGAAATTACGACGATTGTGTTGCTTTTTGCAGCGGCGATTTCCGCTTATTTAGCAATTACAACCGGTTATGGTTGGGCGAAAGTGGTTGTTATTTTAGGAATTGTCGTGTTAAATATGGTGCTCGGCATTTACCAGGAAAACAGCGCCGAGAAAGCACTCGCGGCACTTCAAAGTATGAATGCGCATTTAACGACGGTTGTTCGTGATGGTGTGCGGATGCAAGTGGACGCAACGGAATTAGTGCCAGGGGATATTATTGAAATCGTTGCAGGAGATATGATTCCAGCAGATGCACGGATTATTTCAAGCAGCAGTTTGCAAGTCGAGGAATCTGCGTTAACTGGCGAAAGTGTTCCAGTTGAAAAAGACGCAAATGCGGTTGTTTCAGAAAAAGCACCAATTGGCGACCGTCTGAATATGCTTTACTCAGGCTGTCTTGTAACAAATGGTCGTGCAACAGCAGTTGTTGTGGAAATTGGGATGGAAACAGAGATGGGGAAAATTGCTGGACTTCTAAACAGCACCTCAAAACTGATGACACCTTTACAACTTCGCTTAAAAGAATTAGCTAAACGACTTAGTATTGTAGCACTTTTAGCAGGTATTTTAATTTTTATAATTGATGTATATGTGTACGGTGAAACGATTATTGAAACGTTGATGATCGCGATTTCTCTAGCTGTAGCAGCAGTTCCTGAGACGTTGCCAGTTATTGTTACATTAACACTTGCTTATGGGGTTCAAAATATGGTGCGGAAAAATACGATTATCCGCCGAATTCCTGCAGTAGAAACAATTGGAAATACTTCGGTTATTTGTTCTGATAAAACAGGAACATTAACGCAAAATAAAATGATTATCCAGCAAATTTGGGCAGCAGACCATGCTCCGATAAAAGCAACAGCTGAATTTGATACTGCAGAACAAAAAGTATTAGAAATGTTGAGCCTTTCCAGTAACGCGACGATTGATGTAACAGACGGCGAAGAAACCATTATTGGTGACCCAACTGAAAGCGCGATTATCCGTTTACTAGAAGAAAAAGGAACAACGAAAAAAGCATTAGAAGCCAAATATCCACGCGTGTTCGAACTTCCTTTTGACTCAGATAGAAAGTTAATGACGACGATTCACCAAGTAGAAGACGGATTTCTTTCCATTACAAAAGGTGCTTTTGACCGCATTCCGGTAAATTTTTCAGCGGAGTTTTTAAAAGAGGCGGAGCAAGTGCATGACAGTTTTGCAGAAGAGGCATTACGGGTGTTAGTTGTTGCCTATAAAAAATATCAGGAAATGCCGACAGACTTGTCTAGTGAAGCGCTTGAGACGGACTTAACGTTCGCGGGGATGGTTGGAATGATTGACCCACCAAGACCGGAAAGTAAAGCGGCTGTGTTAGCGGCGAAAAAAGCGGGTATTAAGACTGTAATGATTACTGGTGACCATATTGTAACGGCATCAGCAATTGCAAAAGAAATTGGTATTTTAACGGATGGGGACAAAGCGATTACTGGAGCGGAACTGGCAGAAATGTCAGAAGCAGATCTGGAGAAAAATATTCGAGATTATGCAGTATACGCTCGGGTTAGCCCAGAAGACAAGATTCGGATTGTCAAGGCTTGGCAGAAAAATGGTGAGATTGTAACAATGACAGGTGATGGTGTAAATGATGCGCCAGCCCTCAAAGCAGCGGATGTTGGAGCAGCAATGGGAATCACCGGAACAGATGTATCTAAAAACGCTGCAGATATGGTTATAACAGACGATAATTTTGCAACGATTGTAGATGCAGTCAAAGAGGGACGTACTGCCTATGAGAATATCCGCAAAACGATTTACTTTTTACTAAGTACAAACTTTTCACAAATTTTCATTATGTTAATTGCGATTATTCTTGGCTGGGGCGCGCCGGTTGTAGCTGTTCAGTTGCTACTAATCAACGTTGTGTCTGACGGGATTCCAGGATTCTTCCTTAGTCGTGAAAAAGCAGATGATTCGATTATGGAGCGTAAGCCAATACCGAAAAATGCAGGGATCTTTGCGAATGGACTTGGAAAGAAAATGGCGACACAAGCGGTTGTCTTTACGATTGTGACACTTGCAGGATTTTATATCGGGCAGTTTGTAACGATTAATAATTCGATTGGTGCAAGCTATGAAGTTGGAATGACAATGGCGTTCGTTATTCTAGCATGGTCATCTGTCGCGCACATTTTCAACGTAAGAAGCGATAAATCGATTTTCACTATCGGATTTTTATCAAACCGCGGCTTGTTCTTTAGTGCGATTTGTTCGATGCTGATTATTCTAGGACTTGCGATTATTCCACCGCTTGCTAATATGTTCTTCTTAGTTGAGATGAGCTTAACGCACTGGATTCTTGCATTTATCCTGTCGATGTTCCCACTTCTATTCGTTGAAATCCAAAAGCTAATTCAGCGCAAAAGAGCAAAAGCTTAAAGGAGGACAACTAAATGAATGAAACTCAAAAATTAGTAGCAGCATCTCTAGAACGTAACTTTGGAAAAGACATCGGGGCACGTTATGAAGGAAACGAAGAAGCGCAGTTGCGTGCCGAAGAAGTTATTGAGGAAATTGCTATCGTTATTGCACCACTTGTAGAAAAATTAGGAATCGAAAGTAAAACAGTGAAAAAAACGATTCCATTTTTATACGAACTTCAAAAAAATCAATTTTGTGACATGAGTGCCTATCCGTATCCGCTTCTTTTGGTCAATGGAACGAGCGCGGATACTGAAAAATATTGGCGGGATTTACCGACATATTGGACAGATGAAGCTAATAAAATCGTGCTCCCATATGTATTAGAACATATTAAAAATAATAAAGTACGCCAAAAACTATTATCTTTCCATGCATGGTTGTTAGGTGAGGTAGCCGAAATGAACACAGAACTCGGAGCTCAGTTTCGGGTGAAATTAGTTTTTGAGTCAGATATGCGCATTCGTCTTAGAATTTATGAAGTCGAGCAAATTGCCATCGAAGTTCATTTTTTAGATAATCATGATACGGAACAACAACATTTGGGCTATGATGTGAGTTTGGACGCGGAACTTGAGGTCAAAGCTAGACTATTGCTACGCCAAGGGATTTTAACAGAAAACCTAGGATTGGTAGCATTAAAAGCTTATATTCGCTCCGTTTTACCAATTGCACATAGTTTGAAAAAGCTAGAAAAATTAACGGATGAAGAGGCGAAAAAATTAACTAAGTGGTTAACGCACGAAGAACCAAAAATCATGGAAGATACAGATTTAACTAGTAAAGCACTCGATTTCTTACAAAAAGTAGCACAGCAATAAGAATAAAATGCTATTTGGAGGAAATTGATCCTAAATAGCATTTTATTTTTGCAAGTGAGATTGGTAGAATAATAAAATGATACAATGATATTAGAAAAGAGGATGTAAAAATTGATTCGACAAGCTAAAAAATCAGACGCGCCAAAAATTGCGCCACTTTTACTCGTAATATGGAAAGATATGGAGTTACCAATTTTAGAAGTAGAAACGGAAGAAGCAATTACAAATGCATTAATTGAAGCGATTCAAACCGAGGATTACCGTTATAGCTACAGACATCTTCATGTATTTGAAAAAGATGGAGATATTGCCGGAGTTTTAGCTGGCTATCCTGGGAAAATTGAACCGGAAATCGACCATGCGTGGAACGAGATTGCGAAAAAACACGGAATTACTTACGATGCGCCGATTTTTGTGGATAAAGAAACATTTCCAGGTGAATGGTATTTAGATTCAATCGTAACAAATGAAAAATACCGCGGTCACGGCGTTGGAACAGCATTACTTGCTAAATTAACAGAAATTGCTGCAAACGATGGTGAAAAAGTAGTCGGTTTAAATTGCGATAAAGGAAATCCACATGCGAAACGGTTGTATGAACGCTTAGGATTTCATGTGACTGGGGAAATTAAACTGAGCGGCCACGACTATGAACATATGCAAAAATAAGAAATGAGGCAAACCAATGAAAAAAATTATTTTCACGCTGCTACTTAGTTTAGTTTTAGTTCTCGCAGGATGCGCCAATGTAACGAATACGGTGAAAGTCGACAAAAAAGGTGAGGCAATGATTTCCTTTGACATCGATATTTCATCTGTAGCAGGAATTTTCGCATCAGGTTATTCAAATCAAGTGGAAGCTAAACTAAAAGAAGCTGGCTTTACTGTTGATAAGAAATCAAATACAAGTTATCATATCGAAAAGAAATTAGCGAAGGATGAAACGACGAAAAGCGATATGGAGCCAGAAGATTTTGGCGTGAAAATTACTAATACGAAAAGTTTCTTCACACAAAAAATCAAAGTGGATGCAAATATTGACATCGAGAAAATCTGGAAAAAAGAAGTAGCAGATGTCCCGTTTCCTAAAGAAATACTAAGTCAAATCGACTATACTTTTATTTTAGATTTACCAGTGTCGTCAATTGGTGATAATAATGCTAAGAGCGTCGATGGCGGAAAGCTCACTTGGGACGTTCCACTTGATCAAAAATCCGAAATGTATTTTGAAGTCACTGTGCCAAACGTGAAAAATATTGCGATTGTTGGTGGAATTCTACTCGTAGCGATTATTGGTTTATTGATTTATCTTATTAGAAAACATCGCAAAAAGAAAAGAATACAGTAAAAAAAGTGTGAATCAGTTAGCTAAGCTGATTCACACTTTTCTTTACGTCTTTTTCTAATTCTTCATAGCAAGCTAGTTTTTTCTCGATTTTTTTAAATGCGCGGTCCAGTTCAGCTTGCCGGCGATACATATCTTGTTGATGTTCTTTAAGTACAGCGATTCGTTCTGATACCGTTTCATCGCCACATTTAGTTAATTCAACAATTTCTTTCTGTTTCGCAAGTGGCATTCCAGTGACACGTAAACAAGTAAGTAATTCAAGCCAGTGCAGGGCATCATTATCGAAAATCCGGTTATTATTTTTATCACGTGCTAGAAATGGAATTAACCCTTCTCGTTCATAGTAGCGAATCGTATGGGCGCTTAAACCCGTGTGCTCGGAAGCTTCTTTAATTGTTTGTTGCACTAAAATCACCTCTTTTTTTCTTAATAATAGCACCTTGAAAATCGAAAAGCCAAATGTTTGCCTTTGAGTATACTCTAAGGTGTATAGTAAACGTGTTAATACTTTTAGGAGGCGGATAAATTGAACTTAAAAGATACAGTAAAACTTGCAAATGGTGTAGAAATGCCCCGTTTAGGATTTGGCGTATGGAAAGTACAAGACGGCGACGAAGCAGTAAATTCTGTTAAATGGGCAATCGAAGCTGGTTACATTAGCATTGATACAGCTGCTGCTTACAAAAATGAAGAAGGTGTTGGTCAAGCGATTAAAGAGTCTGGCGTTAAAAGAGAAGACTTATTCGTAACAACCAAACTTTGGAATGCAGAGCAAGGCTATGAATCTACTCTAGCTGCTTTTGATGAAAGCTTACGTAAACTAGAACTTGATTATGTAGACCTTTATTTAATTCACTGGCCAGTCGAAGGAAAATTCAAAGATACTTGGCGCGCTTTTGAAAAATTATATAAAGATAAACGCGTTCGAGCAATTGGCGTATGTAACTTCCACGAACATCACCTAAAAGAATTAATGGAAGATGCGGAAATCGCTCCAATGGTTAACCAAATTGAATTACATCCGCAATTAACACAAGAACCATTACGTAAATTCTGTGCTGAAAACAACATTGTAGTAGAAGCTTGGTCTCCACTTGGTAACGGTAAACTTCTTGCTAACCCAGAAATTAAAGCAATTGCTGATGCACATGGTAAATCAGTTGCACAAGTTATTCTTCGCTGGGACTTACAAATTGGCGTAGTTACTATTCCAAAATCAGTTCACCAAGAACGTATTATCCAAAATGCCGATATTTTCGACTTCGAATTAAGTGATGAAGAAGTTGCAAAAATCAGCGGATTAAATAAAGATGAAAGAACTGGCCCAGACCCAGATAATTTCAATTTCTAAAAGAAAAACGAAGAAACTGCTAATTAAAATAAAATCCCTTCCGACTTTTCATAGCGGGAGGGATTTTTGCTATGTTTTTATGCTACAATAAACTAAAAAAAGAGGTTACTATGGAGCGAAAAACGATTATTCAAAAGCGGTTCATAAACCAAAGATTAGCTGAGACTACATGGCTTTCGTCCCCTGAAGAAGTAGTGTTTCATTTTGGTGCGATGCAGTCTCAAAATTATGGTCAATCACTTTGGGCAGTTGGAAGTAGATTAATTACTCCAAATGAGCAAACTGTAAAACAAGCGATTGATGAAGGTGAAATTATCCGAACGTGGCTTTTGCGAGGAACAATTCATCTTTTTTCGGCACGTGATTATCACTGGTTGATGGATTTAATTGCCCCGAGGATAGATAAAATTTGTAAGCCATATCGAACTAAATTAGGTTTAACAGAAGACATTCTAAGTAAATCTACGGAGGTTGTAAAAACACTTGTAGCAGAGCATGCGATAACGCGAAAAGACTTAGCTCTGAACTTAGCGAAACATGATTTACCTAGCAGCGGCATCCCGTTTGCGCAGTTATTGGTCTACTTAAGCTCGCGGAAAATTATTTGCTCTGGCGCGGATGAAACCTTTCGAAACACAATTCATATTCCAGCTCCTGAGTACACTTATACCCGAGAAGAAGCGTTGAAAGAATTGGCAAAGCGCTACATACAAAGCCACGCGCCAGCTACTTTAAAAGACTTTTGCTTTTGGTCTGGATTGACCGTTACCGATGCAAAAATAGCTTTAGAAGATTTCAATAAAGAAGGCGACTTTTATTTATCCAATACAATTGAGAAAAGTAGTCCAGTACACACGGTTCCACTTGCAGGTTTTGACGAGTGGATTATCGGATACATTGACCGCTCCATCGTTTTACCAGAAGAGTGGCATGAAGCAATTATAACGAAGAATGGGATTTTTAGACCAGCAATTATTTCAGCCGGCCAAGTCGTGGATAAATGGGAAAAACCTAAGAAAAAAACGGAACTAACTGGGGATTACTGGAACCGTTACATCCAGTTTCGGAATATGCTATAGTCAAGTAAGTGCAGAAAATTTAATTTGAGGTGATTAAGGCAATGAAAGCTTTTGATAAATTTTATAAAAAAACTTTAGAAGAACGTCGTGCGGTTTTAGCCGAATATGCTGATTTAAATGATGAAGAACAAGCCTTTTTAGCTTCCACAGGGGCTCTTTCTCTTGATAAAGCAAACCACATGATTGAAAATACGGTTGGCATATACTCGCTTCCGCTCGGGCTAGGAATGAATATGCTTTTAAATGAAAAAAATTATATTGTTCCAATGGCAATGGAGGAGCCTTCTGTCGTTGCTGCTCAAAGCTCAGGAGCGAAATTAATCGCGCAAAACGGTGGTATGAAAGGCACTGCGACTGACCGGAAAATGATCGGTCAAATTGAATTAATTAACGTGCCAGATGTCCAATCTGCGGAAGAAGAAGTGCTTGCTAACCGAGAAAAACTCATTGCTATTGCTAATGACGCCCATCCATCTTTACAAAAAAGAGGCGGCGGGGCTGTGGATTTACAGCTACGTACCGCTAAAACTGCGAGCGAAGAAACTTTATTTATCGTTCATTTACTTGTTGATACCCAAGAAGCAATGGGAGCCAATATGGTAAATACAATGGTAGAAACGTTAGCGCCAGAATTAGAGCTTTTAACGGGTGGAACGGCAAATATGCGAATTTTATCCAATTTAGTAGATGAAGCAACCGCAACGGTGACTTGTCGACTTTCCCCTCTAAGTTTAGCGACAAAAACGCAAAGTGGCGAGTGGGTACGTGATCGAATTATTGCCGCTTATGAATTTGCAGATGCTGATATTTACCGAGCAGCCACGCACAACAAAGGAATTATGAATGGTATCGATGCAGTTATTATGGCTTTTGGAAATGATTGGCGTGCAGTAGAAGCTGCTAGTCATGCCTATGCTGCCCGTACAGGAAGCTATAAGCCCATGTCTAAGTGGTCCAAAGATCAAGATGGATATTTAGTTGGCGAATTAACTTTACCAATGCCAGTCGCCTTTGTAGGAGGTTCTATCGGGATTCATCCGATCGCCAGCCTTTCGAAAAAAATTGCACGAGTAGAATCGGCGAAAGAACTAGCTATGTTAGTATGCGCAGTTGGCTTAACGCAAAATTTAGCCGCTTTAAAGGCACTCGTTACGGAAGGCATCCAGCGTGGACATATGTCGTTACAAGCAAAATCACTGGCAATGACAGCGGGAGCAGAAGCAAATGAAATCGAAAAAGTAGCCAAGTTTTTACAAGAAAGCAAACAAATGAATGTTATGGCAGCGAAAGCATATATCGCTACTTTACGATCTGAAAAATAAAAGTCTATGTAAACGACCTTTACAAAAACTTAACAATACATTCGGAACGCGTTAAAGCCTTTATTTTCAACGAGTTACATTCTTTTTAATAGAACTTCCTTTACAAAATGAAAAAAATCTATTTACCTCGCTTTTACTTTCTTTTATGATGAAAAAAGAGTGAAATTACAAGATTACAAACAAAAAGGAGATTTTCATGGGAGACATAAATATTCAGCAGATGATTTTTCAATTTATTGGAGGACTTGGAATTTTTCTTTTCGGTATAAAATATATGGGGGACGGGCTGCAAATGGCAGCTGGGGATAGACTCCGTGATATTTTAGATAAGTACACGACGAATCCTTTTATGGGTGTACTTGCCGGAATTTTAGTTACTGTATTAATTCAAAGTAGCTCAGGTACAACTGTTTTGACGGTCGGGTTAGTAAGTGCCGGGTTTATGACCTTAAAACAAGCAATTGGTGTTATCATGGGGGCGAACATTGGAACAACCGTAACCGCCTTTATTATTGGTATTAAGTTATCCGAGTATTCTTTACCAATAATTGCTGTAGGAGCAGTACTTTTATTCTTCTTTAAAAATCATAAAGTAAAAAATATTGGACAAGTATTCTTTGGATTTGGTGCGTTATTTTATGGACTGGATTTGATGGGGCAAGGGATGAAACCTCTTGCTGGAATGGAATCTTTCCATGAATTAACTGCTCAAATGAGTACAAATCCATTCTTAGGTTTGTTAATCGGAACGATCTTTACCGCGGTAGTGCAGTCTTCAAGTGCGACTATCGGGATATTACAAGAGCTATATGGGCAAGGTGCAATTGACCTTCAAGCCGCATTACCAGTTTTATTTGGAGATAATATTGGTACAACGATCACAGCGGTTCTTGCTGCCATTGGAGCTAGTGTTGCAGCTAAACGTGCAGCAGCGACTCATGTTATTTTCAACTTATTAGGCGCAATTATATTCATGTTGATTTTACCACTTTTCACATCGCTCGTAGCTTATATGCAAGGTTTATTTGGACTAAATCCAGAAATGACCATTGCGGTTGCTCACGGAACGTTTAATGTGACAAATACATTTATTCAATTCTGGTTTATTGGGGCCTTTGCTTGGCTAGTAACAAAACTCATACCAGGAGACGATTCGCGCATTGATTATAAAGTGAAACATCTAGATACAAACTTAATCGATCAGTCACCAGGGATTGCACTTGAAATGGCACGCGAGGAAACACTTCGCATGGCAGATTATGCCAAATTAGGCCTACAAGAAGCAAAAGAATATCTCGTTAACCAGGAACCAAAACATGCCGAGTCAACTGTTCAGGTTGAAGAAGCAGTGAATAATTTAGACCGAAAAATCACCGAATACTTAACTAAAATTTCTTCGGTTGCTTTAACAAACAATGAAACAGAAGAACATGCGCTGATGCTTGATACCGTTCGTGATATTGAACGGGTGGGCGATCACATGGAGAACATCGTAGAAAATATCGACCAACTGATTAAAAACAAAGCGAAAATGTCTGAAGAAGCATCCACGCAGCTAATCGAAATGTTTGAACTGACAACATCCAATTTCGAACGAGCAGTAAAAGCAATGCATAAAAAAGACCGAGCACTTGCTGAAGAAACTATTTTGGTTGAAAAAGATATTGATAAAGCAGAACGTAGATTACGTAAAAGCCATATCCGTCGCTTAAATGAAGGCAAATGCCAAGTCGTTAGCGGAATTTTATATATCGATATTGTAAGTGATTTAGAACGAATTGGTGACCATGCAAATAACATTGCAGAGTCTGTTTTAGAATTAAACGAATAATAATCAAAAGAAATTAGCTATCGTTTTAGCTAGTTTCTTTTTTTGTTAAAAATCTACACTTTTTCTAGTCCTTGTGAAGCATTGAGTATAAGCGAATAGTGGTGTAGAATAAGAATGATTATAAAACTAGAATGACTGGAAGTGTTGAGTCTTATGCGAAATAGAAAAACGATGGATGGAAATACCGCCGCAGCTTATATTTCTTACGCATTTACAGAAGTTGCAGCAATCTATCCGATTACCCCTTCCTCCACCATGGCTGAACTTGTGGATGAATGGTCTTCAAAAAACAAGAAAAATTTATTCAATGAACCCGTAAAAGTAGTAGAAATGCAATCAGAAGCAGGAGCAGCAGGAACAGTTCACGGCTCACTTCAAGCAGGAGCCTTAACGAGCACATATACAGCGAGTCAAGGTTTACTTTTAATGATTCCGAATATGTACAAAATTGCCGGCGAACTATTACCAACTGTTTTCCATGTTTCTGCAAGAACAATTTCTGCAGCCTCACTTAATATTTTTGGCGATCATAGTGATGTGATGGCAGCGCGCCAAACTGGATTTGCGATGCTTGCAGAAGGTTCCGTGCAAGAAGTAATGGACTTATCTGCCGTTGCCCATCTAGCCTCGTTAAAAGGGAGTTTACCATTTTTAAATTTCTTTGACGGCTTCCGGACGAGCCATGAATTACAAAAAGTCGAAGTGCTCGAATATGACGAATTAGAAAATTTACTTGATAAAGAGGCCTTACAACAATTCAGAAATCGCGCAATGACGCCAAATAATCCTAAAACACTAGGTTCCAACCAAAATCCAGACATCTTTTTCCAACAAAGAGAAACGGTGAATCGTTATTACGAGGAAATCCCTAGTATCGTTCAAAACTACATGCAAGAAATTAATCAGCTTCGTGGCACAGACTATGACTTAGTAAATTACTACGGAGCGGAAGATGCAACAGACGTTATTGTGGCGATGGGCTCTGTAACACCTGTCATCGAACAAGTGATTGATTATTTAACTACCCAAGGCAAAAAAGTAGGGCTATTAAATATTCGTTTATACCGTCCTTTCCCAGCAGAAACTTTCTTAGCAAAACTACCGAAAACAGTGGAACGTGTGGCTGTTTTAGACCGTACGAAAGAACCAGGATCAGGCGGGGAACCACTTTTGCTCGATGTACAAAGTGTGCTTTATGATAGTGAAACGCGTCCGCTCGTTATTGGCGGTAGATATGGCTTAGGTTCAAAAGATGTTACACCAGACCAGATTCTTGGTGTTTATTCGCACCTAACGACCGAAAAACCAAAACCGCGCTTTACGATTGGAATTACAGACGACATTACGAACCTTTCCATTGAAAATACTGGACCAAGTGATCTGACTTCAGCAAAAACATTCCAATGTAAATTCTGGGGTTTCGGCTCGGACGGCACAGTTGGCGCGAATAAAGCCGCAATTAAAATCATTGGGGATAATACCGATTTATATGCGCAAGGCTATTTCTCCTATGATTCGAAAAAATCGGGCGGGCTAACCGTTTCGCATTTGCGTTTTGGTGAAAACCGCATTCGTTCTGCCTATTTAATTCAACAAGCTGATTTTGTTTCATGCTCCACCTCGGCCTATTTACGCTCCTATGATTTATTAAAAGGCTTAAAACCAGGCGGAACATTCTTACTCAATACGATTTGGGAAGGCGAGCAGTTAGAACGACATTTACCAGCTGCGATGCGCGAATATATTGCGAAAAATAATATTCAATTTTATACATTAAATGCGATGAGAATTGCGGGTGAAGCTGGACTTGGTAGAAGAATTAATACCGTTATGCAAACGGCCTTTTTCCGAGTGACCGATATTTTACCGTTCGAAAAAGCACTGGCTGATTTAAAAGCATCGGCTATCGCTACTTACGGGAAAAAAGATATGGCGGTTGCGGAGAAAAATATTCTTGCGATGGACCAAACAGTTGCTAACTTGCATAAAGTAGAAGTGCCGGAAAGCTGGGCAAATCCAGTTTTAACAGCAGAAGCAAGTACCGCCACCGAAAAACCAGCGTACGTTAAAAATATTCTGGAACCTGTGAACCGTTTAGAAGGGGACAGCTTGACTGTTGGTGATTTAATTTCTAACGGTATGGTAAGCGGCGCATATCCTCCAGGGACAGCAGCTTACGAAAAGCGTGGTATCGCACTCGAAGTTCCCGAATGGATTTCTGAAAACTGTACGATGTGTAATGAATGTGCCTTTGTTTGTCCGCATGCAGCAATCCGCCCAATTTTAACTAATGAAGAGGAATTGGAATCTGCACCAGAAGGCTTTATGACACGAGAAATGCGCGGGAAAGATGGACTTCGTTACCGTATTCAAGTTTCACCAATGGATTGTACTGGTTGTAACTTATGTGCAGAAACCTGCCCAGCGAAAGATAAAGCGCTCGTAATGAAACCTTTTGAAGAAGTTGCCGCAAAAGAAAATCCGAATTGGTCATTTGCGATTAATGTCAAACCAAAGAAAAATCCTGGTAAGAAAAATACCGTTCCAGGTAGTCAATTTGAACAACCGTTACTTGAGTTCTCAGGGGCTTGCGCAGGTTGTGGTGAAACCCCTTATGTTAAATTATTAACGCAAATGTTTGGCGACCGAATGATGATTGCCAATGCGACTGGCTGTTCCTCAATTTGGGGCGCATCTGCACCAGCAACGCCTTATACTGTGAATGATCAAGGACACGGTCCGGCTTGGGGAAATTCATTATTAGAAGATAATGCAGAATACGGTTACGGTATGTATTTAGCGAACCAAACGATGCGAAAAGCTTTAAATAATAAAGTCACTCAAGCACTAGCGGATGAAACATTATCAGAAGGCTTACGTGAGGCTCTTTCAGATTGGCAAAATCAAATGGACGTTTCAGAAGACACACGTGACCGAGCAGAAGCTTTGCAACTCGCCCTTTTAAATGAAATGAAAGGAAATGCCTTGCTTGAATCTATTTACCGTGACAGAGAATTATTTATTAAACGGTCGCAGTGGATGATAGGTGGTGATGGTTGGGCTTATGACATCGGATTTGGCGGAATTGACCATGTTTTAGCATCAGGTGAAGATGTGAATATTTTTGTAATGGATAATGAAGTATATTCCAATACAGGCGGTCAATCATCCAAAGCAACCCCAACTGCTGCAATCGCTAAATTTGCTTCTGGTGGAAAATCAGTCGGTAAAAAAGATCTTGGAATCATGGCCATGAGTTACGGTAATATTTATGTTGCTCAAATTGCGATGGGTGCAAGTAAACGCCAAACCTTGAAAGCTATCGAGGAAGCGGAGGCTTATCCAGGTCCATCGTTAATTATCGCTTATACGCCATGTATTAACCACGGGATTTCTCGCGGGATGAAGACGATGCTTAGCGAAACTCAAAAAGCAGTCGAATGCGGATACTGGAGCTTATATCGTTATAATCCTTTACTAGAAGAAAAAGGTAAAAATCCGATGGTTATGGATTATAAAAAAGTGGATTTTGATCAATTTGAAGACTTCTTAAAACGCGAAACACGCTATTCTGCATTATATAAAGCGAATCCAGAAGTAGCAGCTAAACTGTCCGAAAAAACACGCTTAGATGCTGAGAAACGCTTCAAACGCTATGCGACAATGGCAGGTCTTGATTTAGAAAAAATATTGAAGAAAAAAGAAGTATCTGAAGAAGCAACCAAAAAACCAGTAGATGATGACCGCGCAGCAAGAAAAGCAGCTAGAGAGGCTAGAAGATTAGCGCGAGAACAAGAAAAATAAAGAGAAGACCCAGTGATCACTGGGTCTTCTCTTTATTTGCTTTTGATCTGTGGGAATCAGAAGCTAAGTGGGAATGAATAGATATTCTTTTATGAACGTTATAAAGAAATAACTACTATTTTAATATAACTTTTTTTACTAAAACGTGCACTAGTAAAAATAGAACATAAATAGTTAATAACGCTTTATTTGTTGCAGCCCAGTCAGTCTAGCACTTGTGAAAGTTTTATGACAATTCTAAATCTATCGTTTAACTGTTTTCGTGAAGCGAACCATTGCGGTAAGCCTCAAGGAGCATTTTTAAATCGGTGGCTTGTTCATTAAGATTTTTACCAATATCTGTATCTCGTACACGCTTTCGATTAATTTCCATCTCAATAACTTGTCGCGTTGAAAGAATATCGGTCTCATTTTTTATCGCATCTTCTTTCGTCGTAAACGGTTGATGACTGACTAACTGCAAACCGTAACTATTATAGAGTAATGTGTAGCCAGCAAGCGTCGTTTCTTTATGATAAGCTTTGGCAAAACCGCCATCAATCACGAGCATTTTGGTGTTTGCTTTAATTGGACTTTCACCTTTACCTTCTTTAACTGGTGTATGGCCGTTTATAATATGTCCACATTCACCGTCGAGACCAAACTCTTCCAAGATTTGTTTGCAAATTGTTTCTTCGTTGCGGAGTTTATAATAAGGATTTTTTTCTTCTTTGTGTGTCTCTTTTTCCGCAATGAAGTAGCGCTCAAACGTAGTCATCTCGCTTTTCCCAAATAATGAAGATACCGCTCCTGTCCATAAATACCAAACAATATCACAAGCATATTTCTTCTCTTTTGTTCCGGGTTTACGCACGTAGGCTTCACGAGTAAGAATTTCAAATTGTTCTAAAAGTTCTCGCCCAGAAAAGTTTTCTCCGCGTAGCTTCATTTCCATAAAAGTTCCATCTTCATATAGAGGAATACAACCATGATAAAGTAAATTACCATTATACGTTAAAAACATACTACCTTTTGAATAAAGAAATTGAACATGTTTTTGTAATCGCCGACAATTTTTAAACGATGCCGTAATTTTTTCAATAAGCTCTTTTTCTTCTTTTGTTAGCTTATAAGGGTCATTAGGATCTATCGTTGGAAAATGAGTATCAAGTAACTGGTAATCTTTCCCTTTTAAATGGATGGTTCCTTTTTTATAATCAATCATTTGCAGTAACAGACGATGATTCATATCAAATTCTTTACGTCGATTGATTATCTCGCCCTCTAATTTAAACTGAATGATCGAAATCGCTTTATGCATCCGCGCAATTTGGGTAATTTCAGCTTTACTATAGTTTAAATTATCTTCATTTTTAGGTTGGAAATAGGTGCAAGGATCATTTTTATAAATTTCATCAGCAAAAAGTGCAAGTGGGCGAAGAGAAATACCATAACTATCTTCTAAAATATCTAAGTTTAAATAACGCGCAGAAATTCGAATGACGTTAGCAGCACAAACTCTTGAGCCACTAGCCGCTCCCATCCATAAAATATCATGATTACCCCACTGGAAATCAAGTGAGTGATAATTCATCAGTGTATCCATAATTTTATCTGGATAAGGGCCTCTGTCATAAACGTCGCCAACGATGTGTAAATGATCAACCACGAGTTGTTGAATTAAACGTGATAATGCACTGATAAATTCAGCTGCACGATCCAGCGAAATGATATGTTGCAAAATTTCTTCATAGTACATTTTTTTATCTTCTTCGTTATAGTTTTCATGTAACAATTCTTCTAATATGTAAGCAAAATCTTCCGGCATGGCTTTTCTTACTTTCGATCTAGTATATTTTGAGGCAACATACTGGCACAGTTCAATTAAGCGGAAAAGGGTAGTGCGATACCAATCATGCATATCGTCCATTTCTTCAGCAATTAAATCCATTTTCTCTTCTGGATAATAAATCAAAGTACTAAGAGAATTGATTTCAGCATCATCCAACTCATCCCCAAAAATATCGCGAATTTTACGTTTTACAACTCCAGATCCATTCCGTAAAACTTGTTCAAATGCGCTATATTCTCCGTGCACATCACTTAAAAAATGTTCCGTTCCTTTTGGTAGATTCATAATGGCTTCAAGGTTAATAATTTCTGTGGCCGTTTTAGCTATAGTAGGATATTGTTTGGCTAATAAATGTAAATATTTCATATCGATATTTTCCACTGATAACCGTCTCCTTTTTTAATTGGTATAGCTATTATATTTATAAAATATAAGTAAATCAAACGTTTTGTTTTATTATTGGTCTATACAAAAAGACGAGCCGGAGCCCGCCTTAGAAAACTGGATGAAGAAAATAAAGTACAATTGGTAGCGTAATTATACTTAAAACAGTACTAATAAACGTCGTACTGGAAACCAAATCTGGCTTAGTATCAAATTGAACAGCCATAAGAGTTGTATTTGCTGCTGTAGGCATTGCTGCTAACAAAATCATGATTTGCTTTGTCATTTCATCGACAGGAAGAATAAGAGTCAAACCAAATGCGATAAACGGTGCTATGAGTAATTTCAAAACTAGCGCGATGCCAACTTTATCCAGTTCAATCCGCCGAAAAGAAATAACCGCTAACTGCATTCCAAGAACAATCATAATTGTTGGAATCGCTGCATCACCAACAAGTTTCACACAAGTCATTAATGCAGAGGGAAGCGGAATATGTAGTAGCTGAAGAATAAGCCCAAGTAGCGCCCCGTAAGCAATCGGCATTCGTACCACACGTGTCATGACAGTTTTCATACCATTCGCATCCTTGCTCCCTTTTGCAGCAAAATAGATACCAATCGTACTCATTGCAAGCTGCTGTAACACCATTAAAACAACTGCAATATCAAGTCCAGCCGCCCCAAAAACAAGCAATACAACAGGGGTGCCGTAATTCCCATTATTCATAAAAGCACTAGCTAAAATAAGCGCACAACGATCTTGCACATTGTAACCAAGCAGAAAACTAATAACACTAACAAGTAAAATTAAGCTTAAGCATAAAACAAAAATATAAATCGCCAAATAAAAATAATCCATCGTTAGCGGATTAGTATAAAAAGTATTAAATGCAAGAAACGGCGACATAAGATAAAGCGTCAGTTTCGATAAATTAGGAATATCGAATTTTAATGTTTTCTGCCCAATAAAACCAATTGCAAAAATTCCGAAAACTGGAAGTAAAATGAATAGAAACTCCATAGCAACACCCTTTTCTATATAGATTGTAAATTATTGTACCACAAAAAGACGTTTTATATTTAAAATAGACCAATAGTAGCCCTTATAAGTTATCTTTAAACGATTATTTTTGCTAAATTATGCTAGTCCGCCTCTCTAACATCTGTTCTTAAAAAGAATCGAAAGCAGCTAAATGTACTGTTTTAGGAATAAAAAAGCTCTTTTTCATCATAAAAGTCCTAAAAAAGTACTAAAAAACAGAGGGAGTTTGACCTATGTCATTAAATAGACACTAAAAAGACACCTTTTAGCCACAAAAATAACTAAATTGGTCTTTTTTTAGTATAAAAATTTTCATCGTATAATCTATAATAAATGTGTTGATTAAGAAATTTTGCAAATTCCGAAAAGTTTCATTGTTGATAAGAAAGTTTTTACTGAAAAATAAAAGGAGATAATAGGAATGAAACGAGGCTAGACTGCATTAATTAACGAAGAATTGGTTTTATCTATTAATTTTCAAAATAAGGGAAACAAGAAAAATAGTTCTTTTAAATACTAAAAAACAATCAGCAAAACTGCTCATTCAAAATAGTTTAAAAAAGGAAATATTGCTAATTTGTTATTACTAGAAATGAGTATTAAAAGAGACGTACAATGGGGTATTAAAACAACACAACAGTTGACTGGGAAACTACTTTATGAGAAAAACGCACAAGAAAGGAACTGTTTATGCCTACTAAAAAATATACCGAAAAATTCAAAATAAGCCTTGTTTATTTATATCGCAAAGGAACTTCTAAACAAACTCTATGCGAGGATTTTGGAGTTTCAAGCGCTTCACTTTCTAGATGGATTAAATGGTACGATGTGACAGACGTTGATTTGAATGAAGCTGCAAACATCTTACAAATGTACGAACTAAAAAAACAAAAAGATAAATTAGAAGCCGAAGTTTTAGAACTTACTAAAGCGATTCAACTTTTCAATTCAGATTTAAATACAGTATAAAAAAAGCAAGCAATCCCGAAAGTGGGGTTGCTTGCTTTTTTAGCCCTCTCTTTTAAGGAGCTTTGTATTAGCTAAAAATAGTGCAGCGACAAGAAGTAAAATCGCGCCTGAGAGTATTAGCGTAGATGTTGCACTAGAATGATCGACAATAATAAATCGAATAATCGCTGTGATACCGATATAAATGAAGTAGCGCAGCGGGAAATGAAAATGAGATTCGAAATATTTTACAATGAGCGCAATAAATTCAAAATAAAGGAAAAACGTCAAAATATCCTGTGTCATATAGTAGTAAGAAACGTCCGTATCTAAAAAGAAAATATTATTGAAAATCGTAAATGCCTCTCTAATTAAAAAAGCAACAAGAGTAAATCCGACCATAATGAGCGCCAAATTTAGAGTAATCCGTAGCAGGATGGGAACAATAGAAGAAATCTTTTCTAATCGTTTCATCAGTTGCCTCCTTTCCAAAAACAATATCGCTTTTTTAGTCATTTTACACTATAATGGGAACCATGACTATTTTTAAGGGGGGAGTTTGTTATTCTAAAAAGGTTTTTTAGTTATTATAAACCGTATCGGACACTTTTTATCATTGATTTTGGTTGTGCTGTTTTAGCTGCGATTTTAGAGCTCACATTTCCGGTCGCTGTAAATCACGTGATTGATACATTACTTCCAGGAAAAGATTTTGGGCTAATTATTACTGCTGCACTTGCCTTGTTATTCTTTTACATACTTAATACTTTTATGCAGTACATTGTCACTTATTTTGGCCACATGTTAGGTCTTAACATAGAAACAGATATGCGCAGAGATTTATTCAGTCATTTGCAAAAGCAACCATTTGGCTTTTACGATAATCAAAAGACGGGGAAATTGATGTCGCGAATGACGACCGATTTATTTGAAATTGGCGAGGTGGCGCATCATGGTCCGGAAGATATTTTCATTTCAATTATGTCGCTGTTTGGCGCATTTTTCTTAATGCTAAATATTAATGTCAAGCTGGCGATTTCTACATTTATTTTAGTCCCAATTTTGACAGTGTTAATTGTTTATTTCAACAAACGAATGACCAAAGTAACGACCGGGATTTTTAAAGATTTAGGGAATTTTAACGCTGGAGTGGAAAATGCAATCAGTGGCGTTCGGGTTGTTCAGGCATTTGCCAACGAACCGCATGAAAGAGGTCGTTTTGCAGTTTTAAATCAAGCGTACCGAAAATCAAAACTCATGTTTTACAAAGTGATGGGACTTAGTTTTTCATTTAACTATTTTCTTATGCGATTAATTAGTTTATTTGCTTTGTTATTCGGAGCTTACTTTACCATTAATGGCGAAATTTCATATGGTGAATTTGTCGGGTTTATTTTACTAACGAATGTTTTCATCCGACCAATTGAGAAAATCAATAATGTTATCGAAAGCTATCCGAAAGGGTTCGCGGGCTTTAAGCGTTTCCTAGAGGTGATGGATACGGAACCCGCAATTCAAGATGAAAAAGATGCGAAACCTGCTTCGGCTTTCCGCGGAGACATTGAATACAAAGATGTTTCTTTTGAATATAGCGATGGAAAAAACGTCTTAAGTCATATTAACCTTTCGATTAAAGCTGGCGAAACAGTCGCATTTGTTGGACCAAGTGGCGCTGGGAAAACGACGATTTGTAATTTATTGCCACGTTTTTATGATGTCTCAGATGGGGAAATTACTATTGATGCAGAAAATATTAAACATTTCACTTTACCATCCTTACGAGCGCAAATCGGCGTAGTGCAACAAGATGTCTTTTTATTTTCCGGTACTGTTCGTGAAAATATCGCTTACGGAAAATTAGATGCTAGTAATGAAGAAATTGAGCATGTCGTAAAACTAGCGCATCTTTCTAAAGTGGTAGAAGAGATGCCAGACGGTCTAGATACAATTATTGGTGAACGCGGGGTAAAACTTTCTGGCGGGCAAAAACAACGGTTAGCAATCGCCCGAATGTTTCTAAAAAACCCACCAATTTTAATTTTGGATGAGGCAACTTCAGCCCTGGATACTGAAACAGAACAAGTAATTCAAGCTTCATTAGAAGAATTAGCAGAAGGTCGGACTACTTTAATAATCGCGCATAGGCTTGCTACGATTAAGCATGCTGACCGAATTATCGTTGTAAATGAAACCGGCATTGCAGAAACTGGAACACATGATGAACTGTTAGCAAAAGAAAACGGTGCATATAAACGATTATATGATGCACAATTTAATACGATTTAAGAAAAAGGGATTCCAACTTGGAATCCTTTTTTTATAATTGCGGACGAGTTCTTTTATAGAGAATAAAAATGGCAACAATTATCAAAATGACGCCCATCACGGCGGGAGCAGCGTGACCAAGAGTGATATAAATTTGACCGCCGATAATAGGTCCAATGATACGCGCGAGTGATTGAATCGCTTGGCTACCACCTTGAATTCGCCCTTGTTCACTGGCGCTTGCCGATTTCGAAACCATGCCATTGAAAGCGGGGCCGAAAATCGAATCACCAAACCCAAAAACAAACATTCCAATGACTAGCAGCTGAGGAAGGATAAAAATCGAGGAGGCCGCAATAAGCGCATAACCAATAATTTCAGCAATCATCCCGAGAATAGCAATTTGTTTATCACTAAGTTTAAGTAGCAGTTTAGGCATAACAAAGGCTTGTGAAAGAATATCTTGAACCCCCATAATTGAAAACATCAAACCAATTAAAGCTGGTTTCCAACTAAAATTATCAATGGCAAATTGAGACATAACTGCTTGAAGTGATCCATTTGGAATCCAAATCAAGAATGCCGCAATAAGTAAGCGACCTAAATGCTTGATCGTCAAGATATTAAGGAGTTGCGAGAAAGGATTAAGTCGTATAAGCGGAATTCGTTTTAAGCGATTTTCCTCTTTTAAAGTTTCAGGCATGTAAAAATAGCCAAACACCAAGTTAATAAAAGTAATAGCCGCCCCAAAGAAAAACGGCATCGCATATCCAAAATGAGCTATTACGCCACCAAAAGCAGGACCAAGCGCCGCACCTGCACCCGCCGCGGCACTGACCCAGCCAAAGTATTTCGTACGCTGTTCTTCGGGTGTAATGTCAGCAAAGAAAGCGAATAGCGTGCTAATACTACCGCCAGTGATTCCTTCAATAATCCGCCCAAGAAAGAGCACCCAAAGCGCCCCGCCAAGCCCGAAAACAAAGTAGCCAATTGCCGAACCGATAAAACAGATTAGTAACACTGGACGTCTGCCGAACCGATCACTTAAAGCTCCAAGTCCAGGTGCTGCGAAGAACACGCAAAGGGCATAAACAGATGTTAATAGCGTCACCATAAGCGCTTGTTCACTAGAATTACTTACATACGGTGCAACTAGAAAAGGAACTACAGGCATAATGATACTGAAGCCCATTCCACAAAGAAAAACAGATATAAGACCAAAAAGTAAGGTTTTTGTATTAATGAAAGATTTAGTTGAAGACATGTGATTCTCCTATCGAAATATAATTAGTGTCCTAGGAAACATAAATAGCTTAACTCCTTTTTGTTTCCTTGTCAACAAAAATAAAACGATAAAAAACAGCCTAACTAATAAAAGCGAGACTGTTACTAAGTTTATTCTGATTTTTCGTCTAAAATTTTCTTCATTTCAGTATCTAAATGACGGCTATATTTATCCACAAATTGTAAAACTTCCTCATATTGTTTATCAGAAACATCTTCAAAAACAACTTTATCCCGGTCAAGAAACTCTTGGTGCAAATTATCATGCACTTGGTTGATTTCTGCTCCTTTGGTCGTTAATCGAAAATAGATTTCTTTCTTATTTTCAGGTTTTTGATAGCTTTCAATATATCCTTTATCCATTAATTTTTTAGTGATTTTACTAATCGCGCTTTTTGTCATATAGAAAGCTTCCGCGAGTTTAGTTACGTTTGGGTCCTCATTTTTAGCAATAAATTCAATGCAGTGAACTTCGGAAGGTTTGTATCCCTCAAGCGCTTTTTCCATTTTCACTTTGTTAATCCATGCGAGTTTATTAAATAAATCTCTAACGTTTGCCATGACTTGTTCGTTTTTATCCATGCCATGCCCTCCTAAGTTATCTCTCTGGTTGTAGTATAGTTGTTTTTTGTGTCCGTTTCAACTATTTTTTGCCTTTATTCGCTAAAATAGGAAGTTGGAAGCGCTATTTGTTAAGAGTGTGTAAATTATCCATGTTATCAATATTATTTCACTGTTAAGATTTGTTATACTTAACACATAGATTGATTGGAAGGGGCTGAAATGATTGGAGATTTACCGCAAAAGCGCGGCAGATACATTTAAACAACTAGAAGCAACAGAACAAGGCTTAACAACTAGTGAGGTTACAAAACGACAAGAAAAATACGGTTTTAACGAACTGAAGAATAAAAAGAAAGATCCACTTTGGAAGCTTTTTCTCGAAACGTTTAAAGATCCAATGGTCATCGTTTTAGTCATAGCTGCCTTGGTGCAGTTGGTTTTAGGTGAAGTAGTTGAATCACTTATTATCTTTTTAGTACTTATTGTCAACTCAATTATTAGCGTAGTTCAGACGAGAAAAGCAGAAAGTTCACTCGATGCTTTACGAGAAATGTCTGCGCCAGTTGCCAAAGTTATTCGCGATGGCTCTAAACAAAGCATTCATGCGCGCGAACTTGTCCCAGGCGATGTAGTTATTTTAGATGCAGGCGATTTTGTCCCAGCAGACGGCCGCTTATTCGAAAGTGGTTCTTTAAAAATCGATGAAGGCATGCTCACTGGGGAATCCGAAGCAGTAGAAAAATATATTGATACTATTTCTGATGAAGTAGGCCTTGGTGACCGTGTGAATATGGTGTTCAGTGGCTCCCTCGTTGTTTATGGTCGCGGGATGTTTGTCGTAACAGGTACAGCAAGTGAAACGGAAATCGGCAAAATCGCAGGACTACTTGAAACAGCAGAAGCAAAACAAACACCACTACAACGAAAACTAGAATCATTTAGTAAAAAATTAGGAATTGGTATTTTAGCACTCTGTGTACTTATTTTTGCAGTTGAGGCTGGTCGCGTATTACTCGGCGACAATTCAGCGGATATGGCAACAGCGATTTTAAATGCCTTTATGTTTGCCGTGGCCGTAGCTGTAGCAGCGATTCCAGAAGCACTTTCTTCTATTGTAACGATTGTACTTGCCGTTGGAACAAACAAAATGGCGAAACAACATGCGATTATTAGAAAGCTCCCGGCCGTTGAAACACTAGGCTCCACAAGTGTTATTTGTACCGATAAAACAGGTACGTTAACCCAAAACAAAATGACGGTTGTCGATTACTTTTTACCAGATGGAACAAAGGAAAATTTCCCGGATAGTCCAGAAAACTGGTCAGAAGGGGAGCGTCGTTTGATTCATATTGCGGTACTTTGTAATGACTCAAATATTAACAGTGAAGGTAAAGAACTAGGCGACCCTACCGAAGTAGCGCTAATTGCCTTTAGTAATAAAAATAATCAAGACTACAATGAGATTCGCGAAAAATTCATCCGTGAAGGCGAAATTCCATTTGATTCAGATCGTAAGTTAATGTCTACGCTTCACACCTTTAATGAAAACAAAGCAATGCTAACAAAAGGCGGACCAGATGTGATGTTCGCGCGTTGTAGCTATGTTTTCCTTGACGGCGAAGAAAAGCCAATGACAGAAGAGATTTTAACGAAACTAAAAGAAACAAATGAAGAATTTTCGAATCAAGCACTCCGGATCCTTGCTTACGGCTACAAACGGATGCCAGCTGACACAACCGAATTAAAATTAGAAGACGAACAAGACATCGTACTAGTTGGTTTAACTGCAATGATTGATCCGCCGCGTGAAGCTGTTTACGCATCAATTGAAGAGTCTAAAAAAGCGGGTATCCGTACCGTCATGATTACTGGGGACCATAAAACAACCGCACAAGCAATCGGACGTGATATTGGTTTAATGGATGCAGACGACATTGCTTTGACTGGCCAAGAACTTGATGCCATGCCAGAAGAAGAACTTGATAAAAAATTGGAACATATCGCTGTTTACGCCCGTGTTTCTCCAGAAAATAAAATCCGTATCGTCAAAGCTTGGCAGAAAAAAGGTAAAATAACGGCAATGACCGGAGACGGTGTCAATGATGCGCCCGCTTTAAAACAAGCCGATATTGGTGTCGCAATGGGTAGCGGAACTGACGTTGCCAAAGACTCTGCCGCGATGATTTTAACCGATGATAATTTCGTTTCAATTGTGGATGCAGTTGGTGTAGGTAGAACGGTTTTTGATAATATTAAGAAATCCATCTCCTACTTATTTGCAGGAAATTTAGGCGCAATTATTGCGATTTTATTTGCACTAGTGCTCGACTGGATTAACCCGTTCACAGCACTACAATTACTATTTATTAACTTAGTCAATGACTCCTTACCGGCAATTGCGCTAGGAATGGAAAAAGCAGAACCTGATGTAATGAAACGCAAACCGAGAGATATTAACGAAGGTATTTTTGCCGGCGGAACGATGCGTGCAGTTATTAGCCGCGGTGTATTAATCGGTATTGCTGTTATCATCTCACAATATATCGGAATGCAAATTTCACCAGAGATGAGTGTCGCGATGGCATTTACTACACTTATCTTAGCGCGTACATTACAAACATTCGCAGCTCGTTCGAACGTCCAAACCGCATTTGGCGCAGGATTTTTCAGCAACAAATACGTCATCGGCGCAGTATTACTTTGTTTCGTCCTATACGGAATTACAGTATTACCAGGAGCTCGCGAAATCTTCTCAATCCCAGCAACATTTGGTTTACACGAATGGTCGATTGCAGCAGGATTAGCACTCGCAGCAGTTGTGATGATGGAGATTATTAAAGTAGTTCAGAACAAGTTTTTTAAATAATTCATATAAGCACAGAAATTCCTTGATTAACTAAGGGTTTCTGTGTTTTTTCTTCGTAATTAGAAAGAAATCGGTGAATAACAAGTATATAAAATAGATAAAATTTCTTTTAGAAACTTATCTAATAGAAGTACTAAACGACCAATATGACATTAATACGCCTGTTTTAAGATTATATTAAAAACTATAAAGAATGGCTCTATCATGCGATTTTAATAGTTGTTTTACTTCTTTAAGAGTGTCTCATTTGCTAAATATGTCTAAAATATGTCTAAAATCGTGTTTTTATATGGCGAACTTTTGTATGAAATAGTTATATTTAGTATTTATTTAAAAAACTCACTCTAGTCATGTGTACATATGGCGATCTTTGTACGTATTATAAGTAATGAAATACGAGAACACACTATTTCACAGCTATAAAATATACTTGGAGGAGAGAACTCTTTTATGATTAAAGCAACTAGAGCGCGACATTATTTAGTGCTGTTGATGGCATTTTTCCTAGTATTAGGACAATTAAATTTAACAGCCCTTAACGTGTTTGCAAAAGAAAATGGAAATGACGAGCTAACTTATGAAGTTCAGTCTAAATTGGCAGAAGACAAAAAATCAGCTGATTTAACCATTAAAGTAACACCAAAAAGCGATCAGGTGAAAATCTTAACTATTGAAACACCTGATGGAGAGAAGAAAGAAGGCCAAGAAGTAAGCTATAAAGCCGAAAAAAATGGTACAACTAATTTCTTAATTAACTATCAAAATACAAGCGAAGAAAAAGCAGAAACTAAAACATATACTGCTTCTTATGAAGTATCTGACATAGTTTCTGAAGATGAAGCAAATAAAGCTACGGAAACAGAGAAGGTAACTGAAAAAGAAGATGCTAACATTCAATCTCCTTCTAATAATAAAAATATAAAATCACTAAAATCTGGACAAACAACAGTTGAACTAAAAATACCAGATTATAACAAAACAGCATGGGCAAACGGTGATATTAAAGAAGTAACTGCGACAGTTAACTTTGGCGACAGTACTTCTACTGGCAAAAAAGTAAATTTCACTTTACCAGATGGAATGCGTTTTGTTTCTTTGCCAGTGCCGAGTAACTACCAGGCTAGTGCGAATGTGGATAAAGGAATTTTAAGTTTTTTAGGGGCAAGTGATCCACTAGGAATTGCCATTACTTCGGTAAAAGTACCTGATAAAGAAAAAGCATATAATCAAGCTACTTTTGGAACAGTTAGTTATGAGCTAAGTCCAGGAACTGAAAAAGCGAGCTTTACTTTTTCTGTACGAGTAGATGCAGCAAAATATTACGGACCACTTGACTTAGATGATCTAATAAAAACAGAAGTATTTAAAGGGGAGGCAAGTACACCTGTTGCTTCTGCAGAACAAGCAATTCGTGCAGAAGGAAAAAAAGTTGTAGGATATGCTGACCAAGATCATGTAAAAACAATGTTCCGTAATTGGTATAATGATCAAAGACTATCAGAAGTCCTTGCAAGTACAGATGATACCGACTCTTATAACTATACAAAATCTTACTCTGTCGTGAACGGATTGAATAGTTTAGATAGTCGCGGAGCAGCAGTTTATATTGCTAAAAATCTCGAAGTAACGCTTTATTACCCAGAAGGTATGGAGTTTGTAAATGTTGTAAATAATGCTGGAACAGTGCTGACGGAAAATTCTAACGTAACTATTACTAATTATCCGAATGAAAATAAGGTTGTGATTAATAATAAGCACTTAAACAACAGCTCTGCTAGTAATTCTATTTATGGAGTCAAATATAGAGTACCTAAAGGAACTCCTGCAGGAACATATAGCACATCAAAAGCTCCCCATGCAGTTATCACAACATATGATGGAGAAGTATTTGAATCAGATGCACTAACAACTAATACAAACGATTTAACCACTCTAGCACCTCTAGACAATTGTAAAGTTGTTGATACTACCGAAAATAAATTGAGTTTAAAGACAGCAAATGGTCAACTCAATCCAGATAACGAAACTTGGGGTGGCAGTATCCAAATCAATAATAAAAATAGTGCTGGTGTGAAAAAAAATCAAATGTATCAAATTAAATTTGACCCTAACTGGGAAGCTTATATGATCAATATCCCTTTTGATAGCACTATTTCAGGAAACAAAATCAGTGAAGTACAGTATAAAACAAATTTAAACGACGCTTTTCGAACATTTGAAGGGGCGCTTATTAAAAATAATAACCAAATGTATCGACTAGATGCAAAAGCAGTTGGACTTGAAGAAGGGGAATATTTCACAGAAGTAAAAGCAAATGTAGGAGATTTTGCGCCTGGATATCAGAATACAGAAGCTTCGGCCACTTATCGTTGGAACTCCACTACTTCTTACGGTAAAATCAAGCCGGGCGTTACATCTGTCCAATTTGAAGGCGCAATTTGGGACGCAGATGATGAAGCTAACACGAAAACATCTGGCATATCAACTTATAAAGTTTCAAGTGCAGAAAGTACAGGAGCAAATGGTACTGCAGCTTTCTATAATAAAGCTGGTACAAAGGTGAAAACAGCAAGTGCAGGAGAAACTATCAACACAAAAGCTATATTAGCGTTATTTGATTATCCTTATGGAACAAGAACGGTCCTCAATGATCCGGAAGTTTATTTACGTGCTATAGAAGGTACAACAATTCAACCTTCTTCTATTAAACTGACTGATCAGGATGGGAAAGATGTTAATTTCACAGTTGAACAAGAAACGGCAAATAATGGAGACAAAGTATACCTCTTAAAAACAACGGATGTATCAGTGGGAGTATATGTCGGCTATCCTACTAAACATAAATTTCTAAATGTCAGTTACGATACAACGTTTGATGTAACTTTAGATAAAAGCATTAATATGGATGCACAGGAGGTCATTGCATGGGGTGGCCCAAATGTTACTCCGGCAATTTCTACTAATTCTTTTTCAGATGTAGGGCTAGATGTAAATAAAAATGGCAGGGACAATGAAAGATTACTTTCTGTCAATAGTAGTACTTTAAGTATTCCAAAACAAGATACAGTTGCTGTAGAAACCTTCTTAAGCGTGGCTGGAGAAGGTGCTAAAGCGGCCTATGTAGAAGGAGAAGACAGTACGGTTTCCTACTTCACACCAGGAACGGATGCGGACTACACAGTTAAAATTACGAATGCTTCTAACGGAGAAGCAAGTGAATTTGAGCTTTATATCCCAATTCCAAAAACTGGTCAAGACTTCGGATCTAAATTCCAAAGTGAACCTTTCAAGTGGGATATGAAACTAAGTGGAGCACTACCTGTTAGTTCAGATCAACAAGACCAATTCGACATTAGTTATGCAACAAATGCAACAGAAAACAATTACGATTCTACAAGCATATACTCAAATACAGTTTCTGACTATGAAAAAGTAAATATGGTTCGAATCAAAGTTAAAACGAAAATTAATGCAGGTGAAACACAAACCTTCAAAGTACCACTTAAAGTAGATGAAACATTTGATTCAGCAACAGAAGGCAACAAAATTGGTGAACGTGATATCTACAACCCGTATTACCGTGTAATTACTAATACGTTCGCTGGTTCATTATCTGGAACAAAAGTAGGTGCTGAATTAGTAATTGGCGAAGTAGCCGGTATGTTATTTAATGATAAAGATGTTAATGGTTTGTATGAAAAAGATAAAGGCGATGAACCTTTAGCGAATGAAACAGTTGAGTTGTACAAATGGAATGAATCCACATCTGTTTATCAACCTGCCAAAGTAGGAGACAAAAATGTAACTGCCACAACAGATAGCAACGGTAAATACAGTTTTGATTATAATGATGGCGTTGGTTATGGTAATTATGCAGTGAAATTCCCAGACAAAGCTGGCTATCAGTATACGTTGAAAAATATTGGTAAAGATATTTCACTAGATAGTGATGTTCCATACAGCGGAGCAGACAAAGGTTGGGTGAAACAAATCGATCCAACGCAACCAAGCTCACAATACGCAAATGCAGGTTATTACGCTTATAATCCTACACAAGATTTAAAAGTTAACCTAAATGAAAAACGAGTGCAAATGGGTCGCAATTTAGAAATCACATTACCAAAAGTAGCTTCAACAACTGGACAAGCTGCCGAAGATACTATTGAACCAAGCTTCTTTAAAAATATTAAAGCAACAACAAATGGTTACAAATGGACTGTTGCAGATACAAAAGTGGCAACAGTACAAACATTAGCAGATGGTTCAGCAGCTGTAGTTGGCGTTTCCACAAATGATAAAACGATTGATGTAACGGATTTAACGATTACAATTCAAGATATTTTTGGAACAGAACAAAGCTCCAAAGCTCCACTATATGTTACTGGAACTGAGGGAACGGTTGCGCAACAAGACGGTTATACCATGGGTGCGACTGACTTTTCGATGGAGTACAAAGAAGCCACTGATTTAACGAAAGCACAGGCACTAACTCTCGCAAAAACAGCCGCCTTTGAAGAGGTAAAAGACGGTGCTAATTCAAGTGCCGAAGATCGTTTAGACTTAGTACAAGTGAACCAAACACAACTAAATGCTATAAAAAATGGTTCTAATCAAGGTGGCGTGTATCCATTAACTTACACGATAACTAAAGACAGCAAAACAGTCTCAGTCACTATTCAAGTAACTGTAGCGGAAGATTTAACAGCAGTGAACGCACATGATTCTACTATTTATGTAGGAGACACATGGGAAGCGAAAGACAACTTTGATAGTGCAGCAAATAAAGAAGGCGAAACTAATGTAGCGTTTAGCGATGTGACAGTTACAGGAACTGTAAACACTGCAGTAGCTGGTTCGTATCCAGTAACTTACACATATAATGGTGTCTCTAAAAAAATTAATGTTACTGTCAAAGCTAAATTAACCGCAGTGAACGCGCATGATTCCACGATTTATACAGGTGACACATGGAATGCGGGAGACAACTTTGATAGTGCGCTTAATAAAGATGGTAATTCCGTCGCTTTTGCTGATATAACAGTGGCAGGAAATGTTAATACAAATCAAGCTGGTACTAATACCATCACTTATAGCTACGATGGCGTTTCGAAAACTATTACAGTTACTGTTTTAGAAAATAAAGAAGGTATCAGTGCTCATGACTCTACTATTTATGTAGGAGATGCATGGGATGCTAAAGATAACTTCGATAGTGCTTTTGATAAAGATGGTAACGCGGTTGACCTAGAAGATGTTACAGTCACACAAAAACCAACCGTTGATACAGCTAAAGCAGGTGCTTACGAAGTCACTTACAAGTATGGCAAAGTATCGAAAAAAATCACTTTAACTGTGAAAGCTAAATTAACAGCAGTGAACGCACATGATTCCGCAGTTTACATCGGAGACACGTGGAATGCAGAAGATAACTTTGACAGTGCGCTTGATAAAGATGGCAATTCCGTCGCTTTTGCTGATATAGAAGTTAAAGGAACTGTTGATACAGATAAAGCTGGAACATATCCAGTAACGTACACATATGACGGTGTCTCAAAAACAATTAATATCCAAGTAAAAGACATCTTAACAGCAGTGAACGCGCATGATTCTGAAATCTATGTGGGAGATAGCTGGGATGCCAAAGATAATTTTGACAGTGCACAAGATAAAGACGGAAATACAGTAGATTGGCAAAATATCAACGTTTCAGAAAATCCGACTGTTGATTTAGAAACAGTTGGTGTTTACCAAGTGACTTATAGTTATGGCGGTGTTTCGAAAACAATTAATCTCACTGTAAGTCCAAGAAAAACAAGCTTAGAAGTGCATGACTCTACCATTTATACAGGAGATAAATGGAAAGCAGAAGACAACTTCGATAACGCTACTGATAAAAAAGGCGACCAAATTTCTTTTGAAGATGTAACTGTAACCGGGCATGTTGATTCTGAAACAGCAGGCGCATATGAAGTAAGCTATATCTATGATGGAGTGAAAAAAGTAGCTCATATCACTGTGATCCAAAACCAAGCTCAAATCACTGTAAAAGATAGCGTTATCCCACATGGAGAAAAATGGGAAGCAGAAGCTAATTTTATAGGTGCGACAAACCGAGATGGTGTAGCAATTCCTTTCTCCAAAATCCAAGTAGATGGTAAAGTAGATGTAAATAAAGCTGGTATCTACAAAGTGATTTACACGTATGATCCAAATGAAGGAACTGCAGATGCGGGGAAGGAACAACTTTCTGTTACAGCTAACATTCAAGTAAAAGCAGAAAATGTAAAACCTGTTGACCCATCAGACCCAACAGGACCTACAAATCCAGTAAAACCATCAGTAGAAAAAACACCATTAAAAGTAGTTGATAACAAGCAACATACAACAACATATGAAGCAGCAAAACCATTACCAAAAACAGGTGACCAAACAAACACTTGGGTAATCTGGACAGGCATGAGCTTACTTGTTCTAAGCATGCTCTTGTTGGTGATGAGAGGTAGAAAGAAATTAAGAAGGAAAAATTAATAAAAGATAGAATAAAAATACCGACCAGTTTTCTCTGGTCGGTATTTTTTGCTATTAGACATAATAGATTTGTTATAGTGTTTTACTAATTTTAAGAACTGTACAAAAAGACTGTTAAAATATAGCTATGAATTACTTTTATCAAAGATAGAAATCATGTTTAAAAGACAATTGAGATGACTCCTGTCAAGCACTGCAAAACTATTTCTGCTGGGAATTTGAACATTATAAAAGCTAAAAAATCGACAAATTTAGCTTGTTAATTCAGTACAACCACCAAACCAAAACCCCAACAGTCCAAACCATCGCAAGTGGCACTAAAATCCGAAACTTCGGCTTTTGCGTTTTATGGTGAAACAACTGCATCGACATCCAACTACCAAAGGCACCACCAAGAAATGCGGAGAGAAGTAGTACCGATTCAGGTATCCGGTATGCGTGTTTAATTGCTTTCCGTTTATCAACAGCGAATAATAGAAAAGAAATAAGCGTTATCGCGATTAAATATATCGTTAAAATCATTCAGAAATCCCCCTTTATTGCTAAAACTAACTTTATTGATTAGAATAAAAGCATACCACAAAAGAAAGCAGGGATAAAATGGCAAAAGAAATTATTCAAACCTCGTCAGCCCCAAAAGCACTCGGACCATATTCACAAGCTGTAAAAGTGAATGGACTTATTTTCACATCAGGTCAACTTGGTATTAACCCAGCAACTGGAGAATTAGCAGAAGGCGCAACAAAACAAGCTGAGCAAGCTTTTAAAAATTTAGCAGCCGTACTAGAAGAAGCGGGTTCTGGACTAGATAAAATCATTAAAGCGACTGTTTTCTTCAAAGATTTAAATGATTTTACAGCTGTGAATGAAGTATACGCTACTTTCTTTTCCAGTGATTTCCCCGCAAGAAGTGCTTTCCAAGTAGCCAAGTTACCGCTTGACGCTGACATTGAAATCGAAGTTATCGCAGAAGCATAAATATTCAGAAATAAATTTGACAATCACGAGAAGTAAACGATATAATAAGAACCAATTACATAGTAACTTATCAAGAAAGGTGGAGGGTTCTGGCCCAGTGAAGCCTTGGCAACCGGACTTTTCACGGTGCCAAATCCAGCAGTATCACTGACAGATAAGGCACGCGAAACAGGTAAATCACTCTTTCCCTTAAAAGCTGTCTTTTGGGGGAAAGTTTTTTTGTACATAAAAATAACTAGAATTGAGGCGAAGAAAATGAATCAAGTGGCACCATTTTATGCAGATCATGTTGGAAGTATTTTACGGACAAAGGCAATTAAAGAGGCACGCGAGAAATTCCAAAGTGGCGAAATTACAACTCAAGAATTACGTGAAATTGAAAATGCAGAAATTAAGTATATTGTTGAAAAACAAAAAGAAGTGGGTTTAAAAGCAATTACTGATGGCGAATTTCGCCGCGCTTGGTGGCATTTTGATTTCTTAGAGAATTTGGATGGGGTAGAAGGATACGATGCGGCGGGAGGCATTCAATTTAGCAAAGTCCAAACAAAATCTCATTCGGTGAAAATTACAGGTCCAATTGATTTCACGACGCATCCATTTATAGAAGATTTTATTTTCCTAAAAGAAGCCGTTGGTGAAAATCATGTAGCAAAACAAACGATTCCAAGTCCGGCGATGCTTCATTATCGTGGTGACATGGAGTATCAGCCATATATAGACGATGCTGATAAATTTGTGGCTGATTTAGCGGCTGCTTATCAAAAAGCGATTCAAGCCTTTTATGATGCCGGTTGTCGTTATTTACAATTAGATGATACATCGTGGAGCTATTTATGCTCTGATGAACAGCGTGAAGTTGTACGTGAGCGAGGTTTTGACCCCGATACACTGCAAGAAACATATAAAACGCTTATTAATGAAGCTATCAAGTATAAACCAGCAGATATGGTTATTACGATGCACATTTGTCGTGGGAATTTCCGCTCTACGTGGATAGCAGAAGGCGGTTATGGACCAGTTGCAGCAACATTATTTGGCAAGCTAAATATCGATGGTTTCTTTTTAGAATATGATAATGAACGTTCTGGAGATTTTTCACCACTAAAATATGTAGCGCGCCCAGATTTGAAAATCGTTCTCGGCTTAATCACCTCTAAAACAGGGGATTTAGAAGATGAAACGGCAATCAAAGCACGAATTAAAGAAGCGAGTGAGATTGTGCCGCTAAACCAATTATGCCTTAGCCCACAGTGCGGATTCGCCTCTACAGAAGAAGGCAATATTTTAAGTGAAGAAGAGCAATGGAACAAATTACGTTACGTCGTCAAAATCGCAGAAGACGTTTGGGGGAAATAACAAATAAGAAGAACTGGCCTAGGCTAGTTCTTTTTTCGTCTTTACAAAAACAGCAAGTAGGAATAGAATAGATGTTCTAGAAGGAGGGGAAGCCCTTTGGATGACAAATTACAAACCAAATTAACCTTATTACCTGAATCACCAGGTTGCTATATTTATAGAGATGAAAATAACGAAATACTTTATATTGGCAAATCTAAATGTTTAAAAAACCGTATAAAGTCTTATTTTCATAGTAAACAAATCGGTAAAACTGCAAGACTTGTAAGACAAATTCGTGATTTAGAACTAATTATCACTACCTCCGAAAAAGAGGCACTACTTCTCGAGATGATTTTAATTCAAAAATATCAACCTCCTTTCAATATCCAGTTAAAAGAAGGAACGAGTTATCCCTATATTAAAATCACGAATGAGAAAAATCCGCATATCGAAGTCGTATTTGAAGTGAAACAAGATGGCGCGCACTACTTCGGTCCATATCCTGGTCGGTTTTCAGCAAGGCAAACGGTAGAACTTATTGAAAAATTATATCCGCTTTGTAGATGTGACGGAAAGCCGGGACGTCCGTGTTTGTACTATCATTTAGGACTTTGCCTAGGACCTTGCCAAGCAGAAATTGAACCCGCTGTATATAAAAAACAAATTCAAAAAATTAGTCGTTTTCTTGAAGGCGATGTTAAAGGCGTGAAGGGGAAGCTCACTAAAGACATGGAAGCAGCCACCGAAAAACTGGAATTCGAAAGAGCTGCTGAACTACGCGATAAAATCCATGCTATTAATGAAACCATCGAAAAACAACATATTATTTTCCCCGGACTAAAAAATCGTGATATTATCGGCTGTTATGAACAAGATAATCATTTAAGTGTTTTCGTTTTCTTTGTCCGAAATGGCGCAATCAACGGTAGTAAATGGCATGTTTTCCCAATCGAAAATTCGCTCCAAGAAGACTTAGCCAATTTTATCAACCAATTTTACGAAGATCCAAATAATATCCAACCAAAAGAGTTGCTAATCGCAGAAAAAATCGATAAAATTACTTTGAAAGAGCCGCTCCGTAAGGCTTCTTCCTTCCCGCAAAAAGGTGGAAAGAAGAAACAGCTTAATTTAGCTATCGAAAACGCTAAGAGTACGTATGCCGCATATGCTAAGATGAAAGAATACGATTTTGAAAACCAATTGAAAAACAGTTAGAAGCTAGCTTTCACTGATTAGCTTCTTTGTTTTGCTGTATTGAAAATCTTATCATAAATAACTATGGTCAATAATCTAGCCTTATGGTAAAATCTTACGAGTACGGAAAAAAATTAATGCTACATAAAATAATTAATAATAGCTAAACACATATAGAGGGAGGACACAATATGAAGAAATTTTCACGCTTCATACTAACAATGGCAATTGCATGTGTTGCCATGTTCATTTTCACAGGAAACGGGTTAAATGCAAAAGCCGCTGAAGAAACATATTTGATTGGTACAGATACTACTTTTGCACCTTTTGAATTTGAAAAAGATGGGAAACATGTCGGGATTGACATGGACATTCTTAAAGCCATTGCCAAAGATCAAAATTTTAAATATGAAATTAAAGCAATGGGATTCAATGCAGCCGTTCAAGCACTTGAAGCTAATCAAGTAGACGGCGTAATCGCTGGAATGAGTATTACAGACGAACGGAAACAAAAATTCGATTTCTCTGATCCGTACTTTGACTCTGGCGTTGTTATGGGAATCCTGAAAGATAACGACGAAATCAAGAATTATGATGATTTAAAAGGCAAAAAAGTAGCCGTTAAAACAGGTACAGAAGGTTACGCTTTCGCTGAAAAAATAAAAGATAAATATGGTTTTGATATTGTTGTATTTGATGACTCTGCACAAATGTATGATGACGTTAAAACAAGAAATTCAGTTGCATGTTTTGATGATTATCCAGTACTCGCTTATGGCGTGCAAACTGGAAACGGCTTAAAAATCGTTACTGAAAAAGAAAAAGGAAATTCATATGGTTTTGCCGTTAATAAAGGCCAAAATCAAGAACTTTTAAAGAAATTCAATGACGGCCTTGTTAATATTAAAGCTAGCGGCGAATACGATAAAATCCTTGAAACTTATTTAGGAAAAGACGCTGTTAAAGAAAATACTACTGAAAAAGGCTTCATGGGTATTATTAAATCTTCCTGGCCAGCACTTTTAGCTGGAATGTGGTTGACTATTCGTCTAGCCGTTGTTTCATTAATTATTGCCTTCATTATTGGTATTACATTTGGCTTTATGAAAGTGAGCAATAGTAAAATTCTACGTGGGATTGCAACAGTTTATGTAGATATTTTCCGTGGAACACCATTAATTGTTCAAGCATTCTTCTTCTACTTTGGTATTCCAGCAGCGCTCGACTTTAGGATGCCAGTATTCTTGGCAGGGGTCATTGCGCTAAGCTTAAATGCCGGTGCTTATATGGTCGAAATTGTACGCGGCGGGATTCAATCTGTCGACAAAGGACAAATGGAAGCAGCAAGAAGTCTTGGTTTACCACATAAAAAAGCAATGATGAAAGTCGTTCTACCACAAGCAATTCGGATGATGATTCCATCCTTTATCAACCAGTTCGTTATCACTTTGAAAGATACGTCGATTATGTCGGCAATTGGACTCGTCGAATTAACACAATCTGGTAAAATTATTATGGCGCGTACGTTTGAAAGTACATGGACTTGGCTTATCATTGGAATTATGTACTTAATCGTCATTACTATTTTAACGAAAGTGTCCGATCGTTTGGAAAGGAGATTACGAAATGACTAAACTTAAAGTAACAGGTCTTAAAAAAAGTTTTGGCGCGAATGAAGTGCTAAAAGGCATTGATATAGAAGTAAAAGAAGGCGAAGTAGTTTGCGTAATTGGGCCATCTGGTTCTGGTAAAAGTACCTTTCTTCGTTGCATGAATAACCTAGAGGAAATAACAGCTGGTGAAGTTGTTGTAGACGATTTTAATATTACAGATAAAAAAGTAGATATTAATAAAGTTCGCGAAAACATCGGTATGGTTTTTCAACATTTTAATTTATTCCCGCATCTTTCTGTGTTAGAAAATATTACTTTAGCTCCTGTAGAACTGAAAAAAATGGATAAAGAAGCAGCGAAAAGTAACGCGCTTCGTTTACTTGAGCAAGTTGGGCTAAAAGAAAAAGCAGATGAGTTTCCAAATCAACTATCTGGTGGACAAAAACAACGGGTTGCGATTGCCAGAGCTCTGGCGATGGATCCAGATATTATGTTGTTTGACGAACCAACCTCCGCACTTGACCCTGAAATGGTCGGGGAAGTTCTTGGAGTAATGAAAGAGCTAGCTAAAGATGGAATGACAATGATGATTGTTACCCACGAAATGGGCTTTGCTCGCGAAGTTGGCGACCGTGTTATCTTTATGGATGGCGGTTATATCGTGGAAGAAGGAAAGCCAGCTGATATTTTTGACAACCCTACAAACGAAAGAACAATTAGTTTCTTAGATAAAGTTTTATAATAAAAAAGCAATATGCCTGTATTATTCAGGCATATTGCTTTTTTTTATTGGTTTGTTAAAATGGGGCTTTTTCGATTCTTTGAAATCTGTTCGTAAGCATATCCCATATTTAGTAAAGCTATGTCCGTATTTCGTTTAGAGACAAAAGTTAAGCTCTTAGGTTGATTTGATTCAGTGTCATAGCCAGCTGGGATAGTGAGTTCCGGATTTCCAGCGATTGGAGCTAGGAACTTCACAGACCCGCCGACACCTGCTGATACGATAGCGTCTAATCTTTCATTTTGTAACACAGAATCCAGTTCGTTTTGTGTAATATGAATAAGTTCATTAGCTACGTTATCCGCTTCTTGTTTCGTCATTGTACTATTCTGCGACGCTACAAGTTCACTTTGGCCGAACTTCATGTTTCTAGTAGGATTAGTTTTATTAAAAGCGATAATCGATTCTAATGTCGACATAGGAGAACGATTAATTTGTAAAAATTGATTAAGATCTCGTTTGAAATCGGCATTTAATAAAGTGATATAATCAGTATCCACTTGTTCTAATTCTTCCAATGTGATGCCCTCTATAACGGTTGCACCAGCAGTTGTTAAATCTTTTTTAATTTTCTTTAGGATGGCTGTTTCTTCATTGCTTTCATCATCAGACAGTAGTCCAATCCGCTTATTTTTTAGCGCATCTTTGGAAAGTGGTGTTTGACTTGCTTCATCCATTAAAACATTGGTTGTTAAATAAGCATCTGTAACTGTTCTTGTAAGTGGACCAGGCGTATCAAATCTACTTGAGAGTGGGATAATTCCCTCGTTGCTTACAAGGCCTTGGCTGGGTTTAAAGCCAACAACAGATTGAGCTCCTGCTGGTAAAATGATAGAACCATTTGTTTCTGTTCCAATCGCAATTGCAGCGAAATCACAAGTAGCAGCAGTTGCAGATCCAGAGCTTGAACCAAGTGGATCTAGTTCGGAAGAGTAAGGATTTTTGCTACGCCCTTTTTTTCCTGAGTAGCCATTTGGTACTCCGTCGTCCATTGCAGCTGCCCATTCTGACATATTAGTTTTTCCTAGAATTAAAGCACCGTTTGTTTTAAGTTTGTCTACGATAGCCGCGTCTTTCTCCATTACCCAATCTTTAAGGGCTACAGTACCGGCACTTGTTGGCAGGGTAATAGTACCAATATTATCTTTTAAAACGACAGGCATGCCGTATAAAGCTGGTTTATTTGGCTCGTTTTGATTATCAAGTTGTTCTGCTTCTGCAATAATAGTAGGACTAACCTCTGTGATTGCATTTAACATAATTCCATTTTGATCGTGTTTTTTTATTCGGTTGAGGTAAATTCCTGCTAATTCTTTATAACTTAGTTGGTTAGTTGCAATTAAATTTTGAAGTTTGGCTATGTCAGCCCCAATTACGAGATGCTCTTTTTCTTCAAGAGCCGCTATATCCAATGATTCTAGTTGTGCGTCAATTGGATCCATTACTCGTTCTTTATCATAAAAATTTATATCTTGGATTGGCGTCTCTTCGGTCGGTTCTTGTTTACCTGGATTTACTTTCCCAGGTTTTACTTTACTCGGCAAAGTGTTATTCGGTGTAGTGTTATTCAGCTTAGAACTTCCCTTTTTTTTCGCTGCTGCTGTTTTGTCGTTTGTTAATTTAATTTCGAAATTTTTGTTTTGATTAACAGATTCCTGTGAAACTTTTCCAGTTAATCTACCAACTTCTAATGTTTTATTGCCAAAACCAGTTTCTAGTTTGAAGTTTTCTTTATTTGAACCGATTTTTTTATCTTTATCATGTTGATTGGAATCTTTGGGTTTGGACGTTGGAAGGTCTTTTTTGGAAATACTAGAGGTTCTTTCTGGAGCGGAAGTTTGTTGGCTTGTTAGGTAGAGATAGGTACCGGTTACACTAAACGTTGTAATAACTGTGGCACATATGATGATAATTCGTCTTTTCATGTAATTCCTCCGATGTCTGATATATGTATCTTATTATATAGGAAGTATAAGAGAAAATCAGTGACAATAATGTGAAGATAAGAATTATATTTTTAGACTTGATTTCATGCATAATAGCGATATATTCACAATCTGATTACTTAAAAATCTTTTATGTTGTTTTCTTTTCACAATTTTGTCACAAAATAGCGACTTTTTTCCTTTTAGTTAACAATTATTGATTATTATATTTTATAATTATAAGAAAGGATTACAAATCCACTTAGGAAACTTTATGTGAAAAAGGCAATTATTCTTTATATTAATACGATATTATCCAAAAAAATTCGGTTTTCAAACGCTTTCTTGAAAAAAGTCACGAATTTAGGTTAGTTTTTAGATTAATAGGGTATTTTTACTAAAGAGAATATGGTAAAGTAAGGAAAGAGAGATAATGAAAAGAATGAAAACTAATTTGGAAGATGGAGTGATGAGTTTGGATAATAATCAAAAAGATTTGAATCAAGTAATCCGTCAGCTCAAAGAAAAAGGTATTGTGGTTGAAAAAACCAAATCCCGAAAAGATATATGGAAATCGGTAAGCGGCAAAGCGATGCCGAATATGACACTTCGATTGCAATAAAATCGAGAAGTGGGGACTTTTTATATGTTATTTGTCTGCGTTTTTTGTAAGTGAAGTTACGAAAAATGATAGAATTCGCATGTAAAATTACTCCACTTTTTTTCTTTGTCATAAATTAGTCATTAAGTTTTGATGTTTCTGTTATCCTTTTTAAGCGAAAATGTTGTATGATGGTATGGAAGACTTCTGTGAATGAAGAAAATAGAAATAGAGTGAGGCAAATACATGAAAAAAGAAGCAGTTAATCAACAATCTATTTATGTTCATATTGATCATGTTATTAACAATGTGGCTACAAGCGGCATTTCTTTTTGTGATTTTTTAAATGGCGTTGGGCAACCGCCTGAAAATATATTGTTAATCAAACATAATATGGAAGATGCGTCTTATAATGCACACACGGCTTTTCATTACTTAGAGCCAGGCGATTTGGCAAATATATCTAAAGAAAATTTCAGTCCACTTTGTTGGATTGATTTTGAAGATGTGGAACTTTTAAACCAACTTACACCGCAAGAAGTGGCTGAGATGCTTTATCTTGCGCATACGGGACGCCACCTTCGTTCTCCTTTTTACTATAAATTACAAAATAATTTTGTTTATTTAACGAGAGAAGACGGTCGCTACAATAAAGTATATTATCGGAATTTAAATCATTTTTATATGTTGCTAAGTTATGTCATTGCCCGGAAAACATCAGAACTCGTTAATGAGAAAGGCATTTTTTCGTTTGGAAAGAAAAAATATGTTTCTGAACCACCAGTTGAGCTACTCAAAAAAATGTCCGATCATTTCAAAGACGGTGCTTGTATCGCAATGGATGATGTCGTTAGAACTAGAACCCAAATCGAAGTACCAATTGGCCTTGGTCTTACGGAAGAAATGACTGAACTAGAAATAACTTCAAAAATTTACTACGAAGAAGAAGTCGCAAAACTAGTCTATGATTTAAAACAAAATGAATGGAAATATATCGAAAAATAAAAAATCAAACCTTTTCCTTTACGTTTGGTTTTTTATTTGATAGAATTTAACTAATGAACGTTAGTTAGGAGGATTATTCTAATGACGAAAAAACTTATCAAAGAAGTAGCATTAACCCTTTTTGCAGAAAAAGGATATGATGGAACGGCTCTTTCTGAAATTGCAAAAGCTGTAGGGATTAAAACGCCATCGTTGTATGCCCACTTTCCATCTAAAGAAGCGCTTTTTATGGAAGTGTATCAAGATAGCATCCACACAGAACTAAGCGAATTAAGTAAAGTAGCTGATGAAGAAGCGCTAGGAGGAGAAGAAAAACTGCGGACAATCTTTTTTGTTGCGACTGATTTTTCAAGAAGTCCTGATGAGAAAAAGTTTTTCCAACGAGCAGTATTTTATCCACCAAAGTCTCTTTTTGAAGAGTTAAAAGAAGAGACGAGAACTTATGAGCAGTTAACGAATGATATTTTACGAAAAACGCTTGAGCCGGCGCTCCCTGAAGATGCTTTAACAAGATGGATGCATGTGTTCTATGCGTTACTCGATGGGCTTAGCGTCGAGCACGGGATCTATGATGAAACGGAATTTGAGTTGCGTAGGAAATCCGCTTGGGAAGTTCTCGCAAGTTTACTCGGATAAATTGGAGGTAAGGAAAATGGCTTGGTTTTATTTAATAATGGCAGGATTATCAGAAATTGTTTGGGCTTTTGGGCTGAAAGAATCGCACGGCTTTACGATGTTAGGGTGGAGCCTTTTAACGATAGCATTTCTAATTGTTAGTTTCGGTTTGTTTTCGATTTCCATGAAGTCGATTCCAATTGGGACGGCGTATGCAGTGTTTACCGGAATTGGGGCTGCTGGTACGGCGATTATTGGAATGATATTTCTTTCAGAAGGTGTTTCTTTTTGGAAAATTGTTTCCCTAATCGTACTATTAACAGGAATTATTGGCCTTAAGTTAGTGGATGGCAATGAGTCTGAGAAGGAGGCTAAATAACGATGGATTGGATATTTTTACTCGTAGCAGGTTTGTGTGAAATGGTCTTTGTTGTCATGCTGAAATTATCAGACGGATTTAAACGTCTCGGATTTGCGATACTCACCGTTATCTTTATGTCAGCGAGCTTCTTCTTATTATCTCTCGCACTTAAAACAATTCCGATTGGTACGGGTTATGCGATTTGGACCGGAATTGGGGCTGTTGGTAGTGTCACACTCGGAATGATTGTCTTTAAAGAGCGTAAGAGTGTTGGGAAACTGCTCTTCATTACGATGATTATTGCTGGCGTTGTCGGTCTAAAATTAACATCTGGTGTTTAAATAAAATAGGTTGAAAAAGATCTTTTTGGAATAAGAGCACGTCATTCTTATTCGAAAATGAAGATTTTTTCAACCTATTTTTTAGTTATGTCTTTTCATCTTGCTAAAACATGGTAAAATAGATAAAGCGAATAATGACGGAGGGGTATTATGAAAACCAAGTTAATTTTATTATACGGTGGAAAATCTGCTGAACACGAGGTTTCCTTACAAACAGCATTTTCAGTAATCAATGCTTTAGATTTAGAAAAATTTGAAGCTGAACCAATATATATTACAAACGAAGGTGAGTGGGTTCAAGGACCGTTACTTTCCGGAAAATTAGATTTTGTCGAGCAATTACGTTTCTCGGCTACAGATAGAGTGAAACTTGCTACGGCTGAATCAGAAAAATCAGAAGGGGAAGCAATTAGCCCAGCTGTTTTAGAAGCTGACGGACAAGAAACAGTCGTATTCCCACTTTTACATGGTCCAAACGGAGAAGATGGAACTGTTCAAGGCTTATTCGAAGTTTTAAATATTCCTTACGTTGGCAATGGTGTCCTAGCTTCATCAGCAGCAATGGATAAAATCGTGATGAAGAAAATTTTTGCAGATGCTGGTATTCCACAAGTTCCAGCAGTTGCGGTGCGTTTAATTGATTGGAAAAACTATCAAGAGGAAATGGTTACTGAAATGGAAGAAGTGCTTACATATCCAGTCTTCGTAAAACCAGCGAATCTTGGTTCAAGTGTTGGTATTAGTAAAGCAACGAATAAAACAGAATTAATTGAAGCGATGACAGAAGCATTTTTATACGACCGTCGTGTTGTTGTTGAACAAGGTGTGGTTGCTCGTGAGATCGAAATGGGCGTACTTGGAAATGATACACCAGTTTGCTCGGTTCCAGGAGAAATCTTGCCAGAAGGTGCAGTTGCTAAGTTTTATGATTACAAAGCAAAATATCAAGATAACAACACTGCATTAATTATTCCAACAGAAGTAGAGCCAGAAATTTTAGAACAAATGAAAGAATATGCGGTTCAAGCTTTCTTAGGACTTGATGCAAGCGGGCTCGTGCGTGCTGACTTTTTCTTAACGGAAGATAATCAGTTGTTCTTAAATGAAGTAAATACAATGCCTGGTTTCACACCATATAGCATGTATCCACTACTTTGGCAGGAAACTGGCTTACCATACGGAGCGCTAATTGAACGATTAGTTGATTTGGCAAAAGAACGCCACGCAGCTAAAAATGCACTTAAATATAAATTAGAAGACTAAAATAAACAAGAAAGCAGTTTTCAGATGCGGAAGCTGCTTTTTTATGGAAGAGAGCGATTTAATTTGAAAAAAACAGTAGGCGAAGTAGTAGCAATGTTAGATAGTTCCATCCATGTAGATACATTTCGCGATGTCGTCATTACTGGCATTTGTTTTGACACAAGGCAAATAAAGTCAGGAGATTTATTTGTTCCGTTTGTAGGGAATTTACGCGATGGGCACGAATTCGTAAGTCAGGCACGAGAAATGGGAGCGGTAGCGACTTTTTGGCAAAAAGATGTACCCAATCCACCAACTGATTTCCCGGTTATTTTAGTGGAAAATACTTTGCTAGCCCTTCAAGAGCTGGCAGCGAAATATATTCAGCAAGTAAAACCTAAAGTAATTGCAATCACTGGCAGCAATGGGAAAACGACTACAAAAGATATTATGGCAGCAATTGTTGAAACGACTTATAAAGTGCACTATACGGGCGGGAATTTTAATAATCATATTGGTTTACCTTATACTATTTTAACGATGCCGGAAGATACAGAAGTGGCTGTACTTGAAATGGGGATGAATCATCGTCATGAAATCGAAGTGCTGTCAAAAATTGCAAAACCTGATATTGCGATTATTACTAATATCGGCGAGGCTCATATTGAATACCTTGGTTCGCGTGAAGAAATTGCCAAAGCAAAACTCGAAATTACAGCAGGACTAAATCCAAGCGGTATTTTAATTTATCCACATGAAGAAAACCTTCTTTTAGGAAACGTAGATGGCGATTTTAGACAACTAACTTTTGGTAAATCAGATGCAGCGGAAATTTATCCGTTAGAAATTCGCGCTGAAGCAGAAGGGACCTCTTTTATAACAAACTGGGAGCCAGATTTAGAAATTTTTGTTCCGATTATCGGCGAGCATAATGTTTTCAATACGATGGCGGCGATGCTTGCGGCAAGAGAAATTGGTATTGAAGGAGAAAAAATACAGTCAGCGCTTAAAAATATGGAACGTTCTAAAAGTCGTTTAGAATGGATAACGACCAAAAGCGGCGCGCGTATTTTAAATGATGCCTACAATTCCAGCCCAACAGCGTTAAAAACAGTTTTAAAAACTTTTATGCATATGGACTCAAAAGGTAAACCAAAATATTTAGTACTTGCAGATATGCTTGAATTAGGCGATTTGTCGACAAAACTACACCAAGAATCTGCTGAAGTACTAGAAAATGATACGATTGAGAAGATTTTCTTATACGGTGAAGCGATGAAAGCTTTCAAATCAGTGGCTGAGGCAAAAATTGGTCAGGGAAAAGTTCAACATTTTGACACAAAGGAATCGCTTGAGACGGCGCTTCTTTCAGAAATAAATGGAAATGAATGGATACTGGTCAAAGGTTCTTACGGAATGGGCTTGAAAGATGTGGTAGAAAATCTTATTATTAAGTAACGAATAAAATTGGACATATGATATTACCGATTAATTGGTAATAATTTGGACAGGAGGAAAGGCATAATGGTTGCTTGTTTGTGTATTCATGGTTTTACTGGTTCGCCGTCCGAGGTGAAGCCGCTCGCTGATTATTTGCGAGAGCATACAGATTGGGATGTTTTAGCACCCACATTACCTGGCCATGATCACCTGCGCCACTTAAAAAATGTGACGTATAAAGATTGGATTGTTTTTGTAGATAGCATTTTAAGTCAAATGTTAAAAGAAGACGATGAAGTATATATTATTGGTTTTTCTATGGGCGGTTTGCTCGCGGGATGGCTAGCTAGGCATTATCCGGAAGTGAAAAAGCTGGTACTTCTAAGCACAGCTGTAAATGCGATGGAATGGCCACAAATTATCGAAAATTCCAAGCAAGTAATCACCGAAGCAAAAGAAGTCACGCTTAAAAACAGCCCGATGTTCAAACGCTATCAAAAGAAAGTAACTGAAACCCCGTGGACATCCACGCTTCAATTTAAAAAAATGGTCGCTCTTGCAAAACCAGTATTTGAACATATTGAAATTCCAACTTTTATTGCACAAGGCAGTGCCGATCCTATTGTTTCTGCTGAAAAAAGTGTCAATTTTTTAATGGAAAGTATTCCAGGACCGAAAGAATTATTTATTCTAGAAGGTTCAAAACATGTGATTTGTCAGGATGAACAAGCAGATAAATTATTTGCAGCTGTTTTAACATTTTTACAAAAAGATGTAGCTGTACTAAATGCAAATTAAAAAAACCGATTCAGCTCTCAGTTGCTGAATCGGTTTTTTTGTTTTCGCCAACAGAATCTCGGGCTATTAAATTAGTCGCAAGTGCCAGATGAACAAAGCCTTCATCTGGTTTTCTTACGCGATTATACATAAGTTCCACTGCTTTTTCGCCCATAAACGAAAGATTGGTACACATTGTCGTAAGTGGGGGATTGCTAAGTACCGTAAATTCGGTGTTATCAAAACAAATAATCGATAAGTCTTTCGGAATATTGTATCCTTTTGATTGCAAATAAGTATTTAAAATAAATCCAAGGCCTGAATTAACGCAAAACCAAGCTGTTGGAAGTTCATCTAGCTCGTCTAGCGTCCGGTATAGTGTCGTTTGTTCTTCTTTAATTCGAGTAATGGCATATTTTTCATTAAAAGGAATCTGGTAATACTGCAATGCTTTTTTGTATCCTTCAAAGCGCTCTTCATAACTCGGAGAAAAAGTAGTATCACCAAGAAAACCGATTTTTTGGTGTTTATTTTCGATTAAAAATTCGACTGCTGTGAAAGCACCGTCTTTATTTTGGCTAATAACGGCATCGGCTTTTAAATGTGGATCGTGATGATCAATTAGTACCACTGGCATACCAAGTTCAATCACTTTCTTACTGTAAACTGTATTAATATGCGATAGCAAGAAAATCCCTGTCCAGTTTTCCGTTGTTAGTTGCTCAGGAAATTGATTCTTTTCTGCCTCCTCATCCGTCACTGGAAAAATAATTAATTCCGCTTGGTGGGCAATGATGCTTTGTTTCATATTATCAATAATTTCGCCAAAAAAACTACGCTGTGATAAGGCGAATGAAGTTGCTAAAAGTGCAAATTTTTCTTTCACGACCTCTCGTGCGATTTCTTTTTTATATTTATAACCTAATTCATCAGCCATTTTAAAAACAGCCAATTTAGTTTGCTCGCTGACCCCGTTTTTATTACCTAAAGCTTGTGAAACTGAATTTTTCGTTATATTTAGCCTGTCAGCAATATCTTGCATTGTAACTTTCTTCATGCTTCCCCCTCCGTTTTCCTCTGTTTATTCTATTATAGAAGTTAATTCACAAAATAGCAAAAATTTTATAATTAAAAAGTAATGTTAAAAGTAATTTTTATGAGTTTTAAATTAAAATGGTTAAAACGTTTATAATAAAAGAATTTATAAAAGTAATTATTGACATTACAAAAATGTAATGTGATAATGTAATCGTAATCAAGCGCTTACAATTACAAAAAGTGGAATTAGGAGGATTATTGATATGAAGATTAGAAAAATTGCTATTGCGGCTCTTAGTGTTGCGGTTGCTGGCTCATTACTAACTGCTTGTGGCGGTGGAGGAAACAAAAGTGGAGACGATAACGGTAAAACAAAAGTAACGTTTTGGGCAGCTCCAAATCCAACTCAAGTAAAATATTGGGATGAAATGGCAAAAGCATATGAAAAAGAAAACCCAGATGTAACGGTTGAAGTTTCCCAAATGAAAGAAAGCCCATCATCAGAAGCGACAATTCAATCAGCTATCGCCTCTAAAACGGCACCAACTATGTCTGAAAATATCAATCGTAGTTTCGCTGCACAATTAGCAGATAGTAAAGCTATTGTACCTTTGAATGATGTAAAAGGTCTCGATGATGTTGTAAAAGAAAGAAAAATGAGCGAAACAATGGATTCTTGGAAATTCTCTGATGGCAATCAATATGTGCTACCTGTATACTCCAATCCAATTCTTTTTGCTTGGCGTTTAGATACATTAAAAGAACTTGGCTATGATGCTCCACCAAAAACATATAGTGAAGCACTTGAAGTTGGTAAAAAATTAAAAGCGAAATATCCAGATAAAGTACTTTGGGCTAAAGGTGATTTATCTGACCCAACAGCATGGATGCGCTGGTTTGATTTCTTCCCACTGTATGATGCAGCTTCAAAAGGAAATGCATTTGTTGAAGATGGCAAATTAGTTGCAGACGATAAAGCTGGAACAGAACTATTAACCTTCATGTCCGAATTGCAAAAAAATAAATTACTTCTTGCAAGTAAAGCAACAGATCCATTTGAAACAGGAACAAGTATTATGGCAGACAATGGCCCGTGGACTTTCCCTAACTGGGACGAAAAATTCCCAGAACTTAAATATAACGAAAACTACGCGATAACTGCACCACTTGTACCAGACAGCATGGCAAATGAAAAAAATATTGCTACTTATGCTGATTCAAAAGGGGTTGTAATGTACGCTCAAGCAACAGATAAAGAAAAAGAAGCGGCAATGGACTTCTTGAAATTCGTTTATAACGACGATAAAAATGATTTGAAATTCCTTGAAACTACTAATTTAATTCCAGCACGTGATGATGCAACAGAAAATGAAGCTTTCACAGCATTCTTTAAAGAAAATCCAGAATTAGAAGTATATGCAGCAAATGTGCCGTATAGCATTCCAGCGATGGATGATGCGAAATACAATGATATTCAACAAGTTCTTGGAGAAGAAGCTTGGAATCCAATTGTACGCGGGGAGAAAAAACCTGATAAAGCTTGGTCTGACATGAAGAAAGCGGAGGACGGGGTGCTTCAAAAATGAAGCGGCGAAATAACAAATTGGGCTGGTCATTTACCAGCCCGTATCTCATATTCACAGCGGTATTTTTCTTAGTACCGCTAATTTGGTCAATTTGGTTATCCGTGACTGATTGGAACATGATGAGCCCAGAAATCAATTTTGTTGGTTTTGATAATTTTATTAAAGCTTTTACTAGCCCGGCAGTTCGAGCGGCATTTTTTGTCACTTATAAATTTTTAATTGTGTTTGTTCCGATGGCGTTAATTATTTCGATGATTGTCGCAGTACTTGTAAACGGACTACCGAAGTTTAAAGGACTATATTTAGTGGCGTTTTTCCTACCATACTTGTCCTCAGGTGTTGTTACTTCACTAATTGTGCAAGGTTTACTTTCGTATAACAGTGCTCTAAATGTGTTTTTACGTGGGCATTTTGGTTGGGATATTGATTGGCTTGGGACGCCGATGTCGGCACTTGTCATTATTTCGCTAATGATTGCATGGAAAATGTCTGGTTATTATGCGCTTATTTTAATTTCTGGACTCGCTAGTATTAACCATGAAATTTATGAAGCAGCGGCAATGGACGGCTCTGGTCGCTTTAGAACCTTTTGGAAAGTTACCGTTCCGATGCTCTATCCAGCTTTATTTACCGTGATTGTTTTAGCGGTAGGTGTTAGTTTTGGGATTTTCACCGAAGTATACCAGCTAACTGGCGGTGGTCCAAATTTTGCAACGAATACATGGCAAATGGAGATTTTCAACCAAGCATTTGTTAACTTGAATTCTGGTTATGCTTCAGCGATTTCTCTTATGGCTGCTACTGTAACGTTCGCATCAATTGGAGTTATTAAGAAAATGCTTGAGAAATGGGGTCAAAGAAATGGTTGGACATAATAGTAAAGCAGGAAAAATTGTTCGCTATATACTGACAACATTGCTCATGTTAGTTATGATTTATCCGTTTATTTATCTCGTATTAAATTCATTTGCAGCTTGGGATCAAGTAGATAAAAAGCTCATTCCGACTGAATTTACCACTCGTTCTTGGGATTGGCTGTTTGGGAATTCAGTGGTTGCGGCGCCTGCTCCGTGGATTCACGCCTTTATTAATACCATTATTGTTTCCACGATTGCGACAGGGTTAATGTTACTTTTTGGCTTAATGGTCGGCTATGCACTCGCAAAAGTTGATTTTAAGGGTAAAAAAATTGTTAATAATGCGATTTTATTCCAAATGTTTTTCCCGGCGATTATTTTGCTAATTCCGCAATTTTTAATGATTACGGACTTTGGTTTACTTGATACGTACGCTGGAATGATTATTCCGACGATGCTTAGTTTATGGGCTGTATTTATGTATACCAACTTTTTTAAAGCGATTCCAGATACTTTAATTGAAGCAGCAAAATTGGATGGTGCGAGTGATTTGAAAATTCTATTTCGGGTTGTACTTCCGATGTCCAAATCAATCACAACAGTTATCTTTTTATTCCTGTTCACAGACAGATGGACGAATTTACTTTGGGATATGCTTGTAACGAAGAGTGATGGAACGGTAACGCTGAATGTACTAATTTCGCAAATGTTCGGACCGTATGCAACTTATCCAGGTCCAATGTATGCAGCTTCTGTACTACTCACACTACCACTAATTATTCTATTCTTATTCTTCTCAAAGAAATTCCAAGAAGGAATGCAATTTACTTTGAAATAAAAGGAGCGACTGAACTTGGAATTTTGGCGGGATAGTGTTTTTTATGAAATTTATATGAAATCATTTCAAGATAGTAATGGTGATGGTTTAGGTGATTTTAAAGGATTGACTAGTAGGTTAGATTATTTGGTAGATTTAGGGGTTGATGGCATTTGGCTCACTCCATTTTATCCTTCACCACAAGTGGATAATGGCTACGATGTTTCGGATTACTGTGATATAAATCCAGATTACGGCAGTATGGCTGATTTTCGAGAATTTATGAAAGCAGCAGATGCGCGAGGCATAAAAGTGATTATTGACTTAGTTTTAAATCATTCTTCGACAGAGCACGCGTGGTTTAAGGAGTCGCGGAGTAGCAAAACAAATCCTAAACGAGATTATTATATTTGGCGTCAAAAACCAAATAATTGGGAGTCGTTTTTTGGTGGCTCAGCTTGGGAGCTCGATAAACTTACTGGTGAATATTATTATCATAGTTTTGCAAAGGAACAAGCTGATCTTAACTGGGCGAATCCGGCTGTTCGCGCTGAAATCGAGCAAGTTTTAGCATTTTGGTTAAATGAAGGCGTGGCAGGATTCAGGTTAGACGTGATTAATAATTTAACGCTTGTACTTGAGTTCCCAGATAATCCAGTTGTAGATAATGAAATGGAGCATGTTTATGATCGAAATCAACAAGGACTCGAACAAGCTTTAGAGCAGATTGCTGCTTTTTGTCGCAAAGAGCGAGAGGTATTTTTAGTAGGTGAAATTAGTTCTGATAAATTGCCAGAAATTGCGAAATATAGTTCGAAAACAATGCTTGATGTTACCTTTAATTTTAATTTTGGAAGTGTCGAACTGCTTGATGCGCAATCGGTATTTACTACTTTAAATGAAATGGAAACAGCATTACAAGAGGGACAATGGCCAACGCTTTTCTTTGGTAGCCACGATATGAGTCGATTTACAACACGACTTTCAAACGGAAACTTGTCCAAAACGAAACTGTTAGCGTTTTTAATGTTAACTGCTAAAGGTATACCGTTTATTTATTATGGCGAGGAAGTGGGGGTGCCAGATTTAACCTTTTCCTCCGTGGAAGAAATGCGTGATATTCAAGGAACTGCAGCTTATTATCAAGCGTTACAAGCAGGTTCAGATGAACAAAGTGCACTTGAGCTCGCGATAAATAAAACGCGCGATAAAGCACGCGGCCCGATGGTATTTCCGGACGGGAAGCCATTTACGACCGGTCAACCCTGGATTAAAATGGCTAGTTTAAATGAGGAAGATGCATTATCAATGTGGCATTTTTACCAAGCTTTACTCGCTTTTAGAAAAGGTCATGATTTTAAAGAAAAAGAATACGCGTCATTAACGTTAGATGGTGAAACACTTAGCTATCAGCGTGGGGAATTCTTATTTTTACTGCATTTTGGTGAGGCAGAGGTGACATATCCACTTCAAGGGAAATCAGAGCTTGTTTTTGGAGAAGCTGTGATGTTAGAAGCTGGCATTAAGATGGGAGCGTATACTGGAATTGCGCTCAGAGTGGAGGATTAACATGAAATCAATTGAAACCTTATTGCAAGTTTATCGTGAAACAAAGACTGCTTCTTACACCCATCTTGAGTTAAGTGGCGCTTTTGACAAGGATGTCTATAACATTACTGCGCCTTTTACTTGGCTCGGAAAAGAATATATTGCTGGACGAGTGGAATCACGAGATAGTGAGTTTGCAGAAGTGCGCTTTTTTGAAAATACGGCAAAGGATACGTATCAATTAGTTGAAAATACGACTATCCTAGCCCTGCAAGATCCATTTGTAACGTTTGTACAAGGAGAACTTATTATCGGTGGCGTGGAAGTTTTTCCTAAAGAATCGGACAGGGCAATGTTAGATTGGCGCACTAATTTATATCGCGCAACTTCGCTTACCGACTTTGAGCAAATTTTTACAGGTCCAATTGGAATGAAAGATTTACGAGTGAAAGAGCTAGCAGACGGCCGGATTTTAGTACTAACAAGACCACAAGGCGAAAAAGGCGGTCGCGGGAAAATTGGCGCAATCGTCATTAATTCACTAGCGGATTTAACAATTGAACAAATTGAGAAAGCGCCCCTTTTAAAACGAAACTTTTCAGGTGATGAATGGGGCGGCGGCAATGAGATTCATTTGCTCGAAGATGGTCGAATTGGCGTTCTTGGTCATATTGCTTGTTTTGATGAATCTGGTGATCGTCATTATTACGCGTGCTCTTTTTGTTTAAATGAAGATTTTACACAAATCGAACAAGAAAAAATTATTGCAGAACGTGCTGATTTTGCTCCAAGTGAGGCGAAAAGACCTGATTTAGCAGATGTTGTATTTAGCGGCGGTTTAATCAGAAATTCAGACGGTACTGCTGAACTTTATGCAGGGATTGGCGATTCTGATGCACAAAAATTAACCATTCCTGATCCATTTAAAAATAACTAATAGTAGGAGTTTTGAATAGAAATGAACATTTATCGTTATGAAGAAAATCCATTAATTACACCTTTAGACGTGAAACCAATCCATGAAGGTTTTGAAGTGATTGGCGCTTTCAACGGCGGTGTTGCCGAGTATAATGGCGAAGTGCTTTTACTTCTTCGTGTGGCAGAAAAACCAGTTAGTGAAGACCCAGAAATAGTTCTTGCACCAGTTTATAATGAGAAAAACAAAGAATTAGAATTACAATCTTTCCGTTTAGATGATGAAAATTATGATTTTGAAGATCCGCGAATGATTCGCAGTAAAGCAAAACTAGAAGGATTTTCTTATTTAACTTCTCTTTCATATATTCGAATCGCTCGCAGTAAAGATGGTCATCATTTTACCTTAGATGAAAAGCCGTTTTTATACCCATTTAATGAATATCAGACATTTGGGATTGAAGATGCTCGCGTGACACAAATTGGAGATACTTATCATGTGAATTTCAGTGCGGTATCTGAGTTCGGTGTAGCAGACGCATTAGTTACAACAAAAGACTTTGAAAATTTGGAGTATCAAGGCAATATTTTTGCTCCTGAAAATAAAGATGTACTTATTTTCCCGGAAAAAATTAATGGGAAATATTATGCACTACATCGCCCAAGTTTAAAAAGTATCGGTAACTTAGATATTTGGATTGCTTCTTCACCGGATTTGCGTAGTTTTGGAGATCATCGTCATTTACTTGGTATCCGTCCTGGTGAATATGACAGTGGTCGCGTTGGTGGAGGTTGTGTGCCAATCAAAACAGAAGAAGGCTGGTTGATTTTATATCACGGTGCAACTGAAGAGAATCGTTACGTGATGGGCGCGGCATTGCTTGATTTAAATGATCCAACAATTGTACTGAAAAGAACGAAAACCCCGATTTTAGAACCAGTAGCTGATTATGAAAAAAATGGTTTCTTTGGCGATGTTGTTTTTGCTTGTGGAGCCATTCAAGAAGGCGACACGTTACACATGTATTACGGGGTAGCGGATACTTCCATGGCAGGTTGCGATATGAAAATCAGTGAAATTTTACATCAGTTAGAAGTGGAAGCTAAATGACTTGGCAAAACTATTTGAATGCTTGGAAAAATGCCGATTTATCTGATGAGTGGCGAAGTGAATTAAAGCGAGTGGAACATGAACAGGAGCGTTTTGAAGGATACTTAACATTTGGAACAGGCGGAATGCGTGGAAAAATGGGGCTTGGCTCGAATCGCATTAACCTTTTTACAATCAGACGGGTGGCAAGTGGATTAGGCGAGTATGTGGCAGCAAATGGAGGCAAAGAGAAGGGCGTCGCAATTTTTTACGATTCTAGAAATAATTCAGACGTTTTTGCAGCTGAAACAGCAAAAGTATTATCAGCACTGGGCATTCGAGTTTATTTATCAGATACGATTCGTCCAACGCCAGCACTTTCTTTTTGCGTTCGGGAAACGAAATCCTTTGCCGGAGTAGTGATTACCGCGAGCCATAATCCTTCTATTTATAATGGATTTAAAGTGTATGATGAAAATGGATGCCAAATCACATTAGGTGCGGCACAGGAAATTACCAGCTATTTAAATAAAATAACGGATATTTTTCGTATACCAGTTCGAGAATTACCAAATTTGCTCGTTACTACCATTGGAAAAGAAATGGACGACGCCTATTTACAGGCTTTAACAAAAGTAATTTCTCGTCCGGAATTGGTTGCTGATTATGGAAATGAATTAGGGATTTGCTATACACCACTTCACGGAGCTGGTAAAGAACTAGTTATGCGAGGCTTAGCGGAAAATGGCTTTTCAAATACGCTACTTGTTCAAGAACAAAGTGAGCCAGACGGAGATTTCCCAACGGTTGTTTCACCTAATCCAGAAGAAGAAAATAGTTTTGAATTAGCTAAACTGCAAGCGCAAAAAATGCAAGCGGATATAATTTTGGCAACTGATCCCGATGCTGACAGACTCGGAGTAGCAGTTTTAACCAATCAAAACGAGTATCAAATTTTAACAGGAAATCAGCTTGGTGCTTTGTTATTAGACTATATTTTGTCGGCGAAAGAGTTTGTAACGAAAGAGGATACGATGATTAATACGATTGTCACTGGAGATTTAGGTGCCAAAATAGCAAGTCAATTTAGTATTCGTCACGTCCAAACGCTCACAGGTTTCAAATTTATTGGTGAAAAAATAGCCGAAATGGAAGGGACGCAAGCTAATTTTATTTTTGGCTACGAGGAGAGTTACGGTTACTTAATAGCGCCTTTTGTACGCGATAAAGATGCGGTACAAGCAGCATTACTTACAGCAGAAATGGCTCTTTTCTATAAAAAAGAAGGAACTACCCTGCTTGGAAAACTAACTTCTTTATATGAACAATTTGGCTATCATAAAGAATATTTGCACACTATTACCCTCGAAAACAACGATGGCGCTGCAAAAATGAATCAAATGATAGACACTTTACGAAAAGAACCCCATTTTTTACCAGAAATAGTAGCTGTTGAAGATTTTCTCACTAGTGAGCGAACAAATCTTCTCACAAAAGAAATAACAAACATCGAGCTACCTCAAGAAAATGTATTGAAATTTTACTTAAAAGACAAATCATGGTTCGCTGTCCGACCTTCTGGGACTGAACCAAAATGTAAAATCTATTTCCAAACCATTGCTGAAACAGAAGAAAACGCAGAAAAAGCAATGAATGACTTGAAAAGACGCGTATTAGCTGTATGGGACTAAAAAAAAGCTGGAAATCGTTTTCGGATGATTTCCAGCTTTTTTAAAATTAAAAATAACTAAAAACAGCTGATAAACGTACATTTAAAACGAAATAACTTTTTTTATTCGATAATAGCATGGAAAGATAAGGTTTTGACATTGAAAAGAAATTGTTATTGTGTTATGATGTTAGATGGAAGTTTATTAGGTTTATATTTAGCCTAGTGATTAATGAGGGCTTTTTTATTTGATGCGTTAGAACTGCTATAATGGCAGAGAAATTTTCTGATGCCGTGAATCATTTTGCTTGGTGCGCCCAGGCTTTTCTATTGCAGAAAAATGAAAATGAAAGATAGCAGTTTTCATAAAAACAACTGCAAATGAACAGACAAACAATCGTAATAAGCGTATTGTGATGAATTATAAAAGTAGCTCTCCTACCAAACTTTAAACAGGTAAAGGAGAAATGACATTGACAAAATTTTCGGAGTTCGGACTGGACGAAAAAATTGTAAAATCAGTAAATCGGATGGGGTTTGAAGAAGCAACGCCAATCCAAGAAAAAACAATTCCACTAGGACTAGCAGGTAAAGACTTAATCGGACAAGCACAAACAGGTACTGGTAAAACAGCCGCTTTTGGTCTTCCAATGATCCACAAAATCGACCAAAAGAATAACAACGTACAAGCTTTAATTATTGCTCCAACGCGTGAACTTGCAATCCAAGTTTCAGAAGAGCTTTATAAACTTAGCTATGACAAACATGTACGTGTGCTAGCGGTTTACGGTGGTAGTGATATTAGCCGTCAAATCCGTTCACTTAAGAAAAACCCACAAATCGTAGTTGGTACGCCAGGACGTATTTTGGATCATATTAACCGTCGCACACTCAAACTAGACCACGTGGAAACACTTGTACTAGATGAAGCAGACGAAATGCTAAACATGGGCTTCATTGATGATATTGAAACTATCTTAAAAGAAGTGCCAGCAGAACGTCAAACATTACTATTTTCTGCAACAATGCCTGATCCGATTCGCCGTATTGGTGAACGTTTCATGCACAGCCCAGAACTTATTCGTATTAAAGCGAAAGAAATGACTGCACTATTAATCGAACAATTCTTCGTAAAAGTGCACGAAAAAGAAAAATTTGACGTATTATCTCGTTTATTAGACGTTCAAGCACCAGAACTAGCAATTGTTTTTGGTCGTACGAAACGTCGTGTAGACGAACTATCTCGCGCGCTTGATATGCGTGGTTACGTGGCTGAAGGTATCCACGGTGACTTAACGCAAGCAAAACGTATGAGCGTACTACGCAAATTTAAAGAAGGAAAAATTGATGTTCTAGTTGCAACAGACGTAGCAGCACGTGGACTTGATATTTCCGGCGTAACACATGTATATAACTATGATATTCCACAAGATCCAGAAAGCTATGTTCACCGTATCGGTCGTACTGGTCGTGCTGGTAAAGAAGGTATGGCGATTACTTTCGTACAACCTCGTGAAATGGGTTATCTACGTATTGTTGAAGAAACTACGAAAAAACGTATGCAACCACTTCAAGCTCCTACTTGGGACGAAGCATTTGCAGGCCAATTACGCGTAGCAACTGAAAAAATTCAAGAAGCAATTACAGAAGAAAACTTAGCTGACTATAAAACGTTTGCTAACGAACTTCTTGAAAAATACGATGCAACTGACATCGCAGCAGCAATGCTTAAAATGTTAGCGAAAGAGCCAGACAAAACTCCTGTCCACATTACTGAAGAGCGCCCATTACCATCCCGTGGTGGCGGTGGCTACAAAGGTAAAAATGGTAAAGGTGGCGGCTATCGCGGCGGAAGCGGTAAAGGCGGAAGCTACCGTGATCGTAACAACAGTGGCAAAGGTCGTCGTAGCGGCGGCGGAAGCGGTTCTGGCGGTGGCGGCAATCGTGATCGTCGTGGCGGCGGAGAACAACGTAGCGGCGGCAACAAAGGCAACTACTCACAAAAATCTAAATAAGATTATTAGACAAATAGTTACCATATAGATAGACTGTAGATAAAGAAGTTTTAACTTTATCTACAGTCTATTTTTTTATAAATACTAATGTTAGGGAACGAGAGTGTGGCGCTCGTCATGAAGATAAACAAAATTATCGAATATATTGTCGTAGCAATCATCGTTCTAGTGTGGACTTACTTCATTGTCATTAAAGAAATTCTTCCTAAAAATATAGGATTTATTTCATTAGTAATTCTATCAATAGTTCTTTATTTTGTAGGCAAAAGGTTGAATGGGAAACATAGCAGATAAAAAACGGCTATACTCTAAGTAGCCGTTTTTTTATGTGCAATAATTCATTTACATTAACTTCCAAATATGAGAAAATAGCATGTTGGCAAAATTGCCACACGTGGTTCATTCATACCATCCCACGTAAAAAAACTAGGAGGAAAAATAATGAAAATGAAAATTTTGACGGTGAATGCAATTATCGCCGCACTGTATGTAGTGCTCGGGATGATTGTCGCACCAATTGGGTTTATGGCATTACAATTTAGAATACCAGAAATCTTTAACCACCTAATCGTCTTTAATAAAAAATACTTCTGGGGCATTATCGTAGGTGTTTTTATTACGAATTTATTCTTTTCCGGATTAGGTTGGATTGATTTAGTTTTTGGCGTAGCACAATCGGCTATTTCCCTTTTACTAATGATTGGAATTTCTAAATACGTTAAAGGAATTATTCCGCGGATGATTATTAATACGATCCTTTTCTCGCTAACGATGGCAATTATCGCTTGGGAGCTAGTGATTGTTTTTGACTTACCGTTCCTAATTACTTGGGCAACAACTGCGGCAAGTGAATTCATCGTAATGGGTGTCGGGATTCCGCTAATGTATCTATTAAATAAACGTTTAAATTTCCGTAAAATGATTGATTAAAAAACAGCCATCTTTTTAGATGGCTGTTTTTCCTTAATCGCGGTTTAGAAGAACAATATCTTCGTTTTTTGTAAGCAAAAGATCGACATGGTTTTCGCCCCATAAGCACAGTTTATTCAAGATTTCCGATAACGATTCACCGTATTCACTCAAATAATACTCGACTTTTGGCGGGATTTGCTCATATACTTTACGAATAATAACCCCGGATTTTTCCAGCTCGCGCAATTGTTGTGTGAGCATTTTTTGTGTGATGTTGGGGATGAGTCGTTTTAATTCGCCAGTTCGTTTTTTGCCTTCGCGTAAATGGCAAAGGATAACTGGTTTCCATTTTCCGCCTATAACTTCTAGTGTAGCTTCTACGCCGATATTGTATATTTTAGTCATCGTAATCCTCCTATAGGCACTTTTTAGTATCTATATGACTTTTAAGTACCTTCTTGTTATTCTGTACGGTATATAAGATACTGTATAACAGAACGAAACAATTTGCAATTTTTTAGGGGGAAATAACGTGGATATGAAAAAAGTAAATCCTAATTTGACACTTTTGGCGCTGGCGATTAGTGCGTTTGGGATTGGTTCAACAGAATTTATTAGTGTAGGGCTTCTTCCACTGATTTCTTCTAGTATGGGTGTGTCGATTAGTTCAGCGGGATTAACTGTATCGATTTATGCGCTAGGTGTGATGGTGGGGGCGCCGGTTTTAACAACAATGACGTCGAAAATGAATCGTAAAAATCTACTATTATTAGTAATGTTAGTATTTCTGATAGGGAATCTTGTCTCGGCATTTGCTGTAAGTTTTGGAATGCTCCTTACCGGGCGGGTAGTGGCGGCATTTGCGCATGGGGTGTTTATGTCGATTGCTTCGGTTATTGCGGCAGATGTCGTTCATCCGAGCAAACGAGCTAGTGCGATTGCGGTGATGTTTACAGGGCTGACCGTGGCGACTGTGACTGGGGTGCCACTTGGAACCTTTATCGGGCAACTATTTGGCTGGCGGATGTCGTTTCTGTTTATTGTTGTGATAGGCGTGATTGCCATTATTGCCAACTTCTTTTTAGTTCCAAAAAATTTATCTAATGCAAGTAGTATTTCATTTAAATCGATTGGGCAATTATTAGTTAATAAAAAAATCGTGATGGTATTACTCATGACGGCGTTTGGTTACGGGGGCACATTTGTTGTTTATACGTATTTATCGCCAATGTTTAGCAATATGGGTTATTCGACAAGTATGATAGTTATTTTACTGATTATTTATGGTGTGATGGTTGCGATTGGGAATACGATTGGTGGGCATTTTGCGAATGAACGCCCAGCTAAAGCACTTTTCGTGATGTTTAGTTTGCAAGGGATTACGTTATTATTGCTTCAATTTACGTCGACCAATGCTATTTTAGGTTTAATTACTATTATGCTAATGGGATTTTTCGCGTTTATGAATGTGTCTGGATTGCAGCTTTATGTGGTGCAATTAGCAGAACGGTATTTGCCAGAAACGGTGAGCATGGCTTCTGCGCTTAATATTTCTGCGTTTAATATTGGAATCGCGCTCGGAGCATTTATTGGTGGATTAGTAACGGAATATATTGGTTTAAGTTATACACCGATTGTCGGATTTTTGATGGTTTTCATCGCAATTATTTTAACTTTCTATATGAAAAAAGATAAATAGTTCAAATAATAGACCTTTTACAGTGAATGTAGAAGGCTTTTTTTGTGCTTTCGGTAGGTCTGACCTATTCCGGCAAGGTTTTTTTCCAGTTATAGTAAAATGGATAGTTTTTTTGTCCCGACAGGTCTGACAAAAATAGCTATATAGCTTATTGTAAGCCCTATCATGAAAATGATAAATTGAATTTAGAAAGAGGAGTGATACCTGATGAAACTAAATCAGCAGTGTATTCAAATTTTAGATTTTCTTATGGAGCAGGAAGATTTTAAAAATATTGGTTATATTTCTAACGCGCTTGGTTGTTCGGAGCGCAGTGTTCGTTATAGTTTGGAAAAAATCGATATTTTTCTCCATGAGCAAACGTTGCCAGCTCTTATCAGACATACGAGGAAAGGGGTGCTACTTCCAGAAAAGAACATCATAAATCCGGTGGTGAGTAAGTTCAAACAGCAAATCACGCCGAAAAAATATCGTTACAGCCAAGAAGAAGTACAGCAATTTTTACTATTAAAGCTTCTTTTAAGTGAAGAAGTGCTTCCGGTTACATATTTTGAAGAAGTTCTTTTTATTTCAAGATCTTCTGTGCTAAATCATCTACGCGCAATTGAAGGGGAACTTTTTTTAAATAACTTGGATTTGTCCCACCAACCGCGTCATGGATTTCTAGTGACTGGTAATTTAATTACGAAAACATCCCTTTTTGCGAGGAGTTTCTTGCGTTTTATTAACATCCGAGAATTTTATCAGTTTTTAGATTCAGAAAATAGCTTATCTAAAAAAGGAGAGTTATTTTTTTATAACCTTTTTGAGATGGAAGTTTTGCAGGAAGTGAATCGTGAGGCGCATTCGGTTGAAGAGAATATGACGCGTGCGATGGATGAGCAACTTTATTTAACCTTAATTGCTATTTTACTAAAACAACATGAAACGAAAGCAGATTTTAAGTTTACAGCGGATTTTGCGGTGACAGATGAGCTAGATAAAGCGCTAGAAACGATTATTGGCTCGCTCAAGCAGTACCAATATGGGAGTGAAGATGAAGCTATCATTGAAGCTTTTGTGAGAGGTATTTGCGAAAAAATGGGCGAAATTTATCAAGTGGATTTTGTGCATGGAGATACGGATTTTTTTACACAAATGAAGGCGCATATTAAGTTAATGATTCGGCGCGTTCGAGCAGGGGTTATTATTGAAAATCCGATTTTTAATGAATTTATGCGTGATAATCGCGAAATTTTTATGCGGGTGAAGGAAAGTTTGGAAGCATTAAAGCCGGTGTTGCCGATTTCTGTTAGTTCTCAAGAAATTTCATTTTTGGCGATTTACTTTGCATCTGAGGTACAGCGAAATAAACAAACCGTTGAAATGAAACCAAACTTATTGATTATTTGTCCAGAAGGGGTCGCGGTGTCAAATATGATTGCGATTCAGTTAAAACGAATGTTTGAATTTGAGTCGGTTCAGACGATTGGTCTTAGAAAATTTAAGCGTGATATGATGAAAGATTTTGACTTTGTTATTAGTACAGTGGATTTACCAGATATGCAAGATGCTAAAGTGCTCAGAATTAATAGCTATTTGCAAAAAGAAGATATGGAATTACTGCAAAAGCATTTACGAATGAAGTTGGTTAAAAGTGATAAGCAGATTATTAACAAATTTAGTAAGATTTTAGCGATTATAGCGGAAAATACGCAAATTAATAATTTAAGTAAGTTAGAGTTCGACTTATTGGAAGCGCTTATATCTGATGAGGGAGAGGCGCCAAGGAAAATTATCCCGCCATTTCAATTTACAGAAGAGGCCATCATTATGGAAGAAAATTGTCCAACTTGGCGAAAAGCAATTAAACTCGGAACAAAATGTATGGAGAAGCTTGGGGTAATTGAGCCTAGTTATCATGAAAAAATCATCCATAATTTAAAAGTTTATGGGCCATATATGGTTGTTGCGCCAGGTGTTGCGATTGCGCACGCGGGAGCAAGTGATGGTGTTTTGATGGATGGTATTGGGGTGACGATAATTGAGGACGGGATTATGTTTTTTGATAGATACGAAAAGCCGGTTCATGTCATTTTCACCTTGGCCTTAAAAACAAAAGAGGCACATTTAATCGTCGAACAATTAATGAAATTAGCGCTGAATGAAGAAAAAATGCAAAAAATTAAAATGGCTAGCTCAAAACGTGATATTTATCATTACGTTAAGTCAGCTATCTTTGAATGAGAGAGGGTTTCATAATGGACATAGAAAAAATATCGTTTTCACTAATATCGCTAGCGGGGGATTCATTTTCTAAATTAATTGAAGCATTACAAGCCGCAAAAGAATCGAACACAGAACTAGTAGATCAGCTTTTGAAAGAGGCGGATGATTTAATGATTGAAGCGCACAAAGTACAAACTGAAATGCTTATTCAAGAAACGAGAGGCGAACAAGCCAGTTTTTCTGTTTTACTCGTACATGCGCAAGATACCTTAATGAATACTATTTTAGCATCGACGTTAATTCGCGAAATGATTGAAATGCATCAAGAAATGAAAGCATTAAAAAAAGAGGAGGAAAAGTAAATGGAAATAAATCAATTACATGTACTTCTAGTGTGTAATCTAGGTGCATCAACCGGAGTAATGGTAACAAAAATGAAAGAAATTGCTCAAAATAGTGAAAAACTAAAGAATACAGATGTAAAAATCGAGGCACATCCTGCTGGAGAATTACGTGAGCATATTGAAGATTTCGATGTTATTTTAGTCGGGCCACAAATTAAACACCAACTAAAACATTTAAGTGAAATCGCAGCTGAATATAATAAACCAATCCAAGTCATTGATACGAAAGATTACGGCACAGTCAACGGCGCAAACATTTTAAAAGACGCGATTATCCTTAAAATGAACAAATAAAAAAAGTGGAGGGAAACAACATGTCGAGTAAAAACAAACAATCTTTTATGAACCGTTTTATCGCTTTTATGGAGAAGTATTTTGAGCCAGTCGCAGCTAGAATTGAAAAACAACGCCATATTTCCTCAATAAAAAATGGGATGATTGCTTTGATCTCGGTTTTAATTATTGGATCATTTTCGCTGATTATTTCAGCAATCGGAAATATGTTTCCAGCGGGTTCTGTTGTGAAAGAATTCTTTGTTCAAAACGCAGCAGCACTTAACTTACCGTTTCAATTTACGTTTGGATTACTATCGATTTATGCTGCCATAACTATTTCCTACAGCCATGCAAAACAAATGAAAGTACCCGTGTTACATAGTGTTATGGCCGCTGTTATGGTAACACTCATCCTCAATACGAAAATGGTTGACGGGGTTCTAAATACAGAATTTCTAGATTCAAGAGGACTCTTTATCGCAATATTTGCAGCACTTATTTCTGTTGAACTTATCGGTTTGTTTATTAGAAAAAATATTACGATTCAAATTAAAGGATTACCAGCGGGGATTGCGACTACTTTTGAAGCGATTATTCCACTCGTAGTACTGCTATTCAGTGCTGTTGGCCTTAGTATTCTAATGCAAAGTGTGACGAGCGGGCAAATTATTCCAGAAGCCTTCACGACGATGCTAGCTCCGGCGATTAATAGCATTGATACACCTTATGCAGTGTTCCTTATCTGTTTCCTTGAAATGCTATTTTGGTTTATCGGTCTAAATGGTTATGCGATTTTGATTGGTTTTGTGCTTCCATTTATGACACAATATTTAGGAGCGAACGCAGCTGCTTATGCGGCAGGAGAACCAATTCCGTACGTATTTGCGCCAAACTTCTGGGATTACTTCATGGGATTCTCAGGTTCTGGTATTACAGGAGCATTAGTTATTCTGGCTTTATTTAGTAAATCAAGAGAATTAAAAGCAGTCGGAAAAGTGTCTGTCGTTCCAGCGATTTTTACGATTTCCGAGCCAGTGGTATTTGGACTTCCAATCTGTTTTAACCCATATTTATTTATCCCATTCGTACTTGGAACACCTATTTTAGCAGTTGGTCAGTGGTTTGTATTCCACTTTGGTTGGGTTCGTCCGCCGATTGCAAATGTAGGCGGGACACCGATTCCACTCGCACAGTATTTAGCGACCATGGACTGGCGCGCGATTATTTTAATCATCTTCGTTCTCGCAGTAGCAGTTTGTATGTATTATCCATTCTTTAAAATGTATGAAAAGAGCTTAATCAAAGAAGAAACAGTGGTATCAGAACGTCAAGCGGCGCACGATGCACTGGACTTAGATTTCTAATACAGGAAGGTTGATTTGAAAAATGAAATTAATTATTAATGAAAATGAACAACTCGTCGCGGAAACGGTAAGTCAAAGAATCATCGAATTGGTAAAGGCGAAACCAGCTAGCCTCATCTGTATTGCTGGTGGGGATACGCCGTTACTTACGATTGAAGCCCTAATAAAAGCTAGTCAAGCTGGTGAAGTAGATTTCAGTCAAACGCAATTTGTTGGTTTGGATGAATGGGTTGGCTTAGGGCGCGAAACAAAAGGCAGTTGTATCCAAACGTTGTATGATGCGTTTTTTGACCGTTTAGAAGATGTTTCTAATGAACAAATTTGCTTTTTTGACGGGAAAGCGAAGGATTTAGCTGCCGAATGTGCTCGGGTAGATGCCTTTATTGATGAGCGAGGCGGGATGGATTTTATTTTGTTAGGGATTGGACTTAACGGGCATATTGGCTTTAATGAACCTTTTGTGCCGGTGGATGTGAACTGCCACGTGGTAGAGCTCGATGATGTAACGAAACGTGTAATGAGCAAATATTTCGATACAGACTTACCGTTAACACACGGAATTTCCCTTGGAATGAAGCAAATTTTAGCGGCGAAAGAAATTTACTTAGTAGCTACAGGAGCGAAAAAAGTCGACATCGTTAAACAAGTAATTGAAAAAGCGCCAACAGTTGCGATTCCTGCGACGCTCGTAAAAGAAGCAAATACAACCCTTGTAATTGATAAAGTAGCGGCTAGTGGGGTGAAGGCATAATGGAAAAAATTATTGTTCAAGGAAGGAAAAATGGCAAACAAATCGAGATAGCTTGTTCGAATTTAGTCATGGGAGCAGGAGATTTTTTACGCGCTGATAATATGGATTTTGCTGGTCCGATACTAGATCAATATTTTGAAATGGGCGGAAATATATTTGATACCGCGCGCCATTATCGTCATAGCGAAAAAGCAATCGGCACGTGGATGAAAGCTCGTGGTAACCGCGATAGTGTAATTATCCAAACAAAAGGCGGACATCCGGTACGAGAAGCAAGCGATGTGCCACGTGTTACGGCAGAAGCAATCCATGAAGATATTTCCGTCAGTTTAGACACGCTACAAACAGATCATGTCGAATTATTTGCACTTCACCGTGATAATCCAGAAGTAGAAGTGGGTGAGATCATGGAAGCAATGCATCAAGAAGTGGAAGATGGCCGGGTATATGCTATTGGACTATCTAACTGGGAATTGCCGCGGATTATCGAAGCAAACGAATATGCAGTAAGCCATGGTTTAACCCCACTAAGTTTCAATAGCCCTAATTTTAGTTTGGCAAAAGTGAATCGACCACGCTGGGAAAATTGTGTTTCAGCAAACGAAACGATGATTAACTGGCATGAAAAAACAGGCTTGCCGCTATTTTCTTGGTCGTCACAAGCTGGCGGGTTTTTCTCCGGTCGATTTTCTAAAGAAGATAGAAACGATACGGAAATGGTAGAAGTTTATTATAGTGAAGCAAACTGGGAACGCTTCAGTCGCGCCAAACAACTCGCTAAACAAAAGGGCTGTACACCAATTCAAATTTCGCTCGCGTATGTTTTAACACAATCTTTCCCAACAGCCGCAGTTATCGGACCGGAAAATGCTGCTGAACTTAAGTCATCTGTTTTGGCAGCAGAAATTACGTTAACGCAAGCAGAAGTTGACTGGCTTGATTTAAAGGCATAAGGAAAGGCGGAGAGAAAATGGATATTCAAGCTAAAATAGCAGTCCAACTATATTCAGTACGCAAAGAAATGGAACGCGATTTAGAAGGTACGCTCCAGAAAATTCACGAAATCGGCTTTCGTTATGTGCAACTTGATGGTATGCGAGGCAATGATCCGGCAGAGGTTTTACGCTTACTTCAAAAATATGAGTTGAAAGTTATCGGGATGCACATTAAACACGACCGCTTTATGAATGATTTAGACGGTATTATTGAAGAAGCTTATTACTTCGGTTGTAAAACAGTTTTTGATAAATATATTGAAGAGGAAGACCAAACAACTGCGGGTTACATTGCAACAAAAGAAGCACTCATAGAAGCGGCAGGAAAGTTACACGCACTCGGTTTTCGCATCGGCCTTCACAATCCGGAATACGATTTTAATGAATGCATCAACGGCCGCCGAGTGATGGATTTTATCACAGATCCAGTTAATGGAATTTGCATTTACGCAGAACCAGATACGTACTGGATTAAAGCAGCCGGACATGATGAAACGGAATTTATTAAGCGATACAGTGGGCGGGCGCCAATTGTTCATATGAAAGACTTTATAAGTGGTTTTGAGCTAGAAGATATGGATAATAATCTCGTTGAAATGGGCGAGGGCGAAGTAGATTTTCGCGCTATCATCGAGTGGGGCGAAACTAATGGAGTGGAATATTATTGTATCGAGCAAGATAGATCGAAACGAAATATGTTCGAAACTTTAGAAGCAAGTTACAAGTACTTATTAGAATTATAGTAAAAACGTCAGAGAGTTTTCTCTGGCGTTTTCTTATGTGAAACTAGTAGCAACGTTTACAACGAGTAAGGTTTGGGAATGTACATGTAGATGTTTTAAGGGGGAATGAAACAAATGAAAAAAAAGTGGCTAATTTTCGCAATCATTTTTTTAATTGCAAGTGGATTTTTGAGCCCAAAAGCAGAGGCTGCAACAGATTACGGTAGCAGCTTTTTTACTAATGTAGCTTTGCAAAATCAAAACGGGGATCCAGTTACTAATTTTAAAGAAAATAGCAAAGTGCGGGTAGCGTATGATTTTGTTATTACGCAACCTGTTGTAAGTGGAGAGACAATGACATTAACGATTCCGGATCAGCTAAAATTAATCAATTTCGGTGGTTTTCCAGTGAATGATGCATCAGGAAATACTATTGCGAATGCGACAATTGATCCAGCAACAGGAACGATTACCTTAACTTTTACAGATTACGTCAATACACATACAAACTTAAGTGGTAGCTTGTTTTATAATGCCACTTTTAACAGCAAGAATATCCAAACAGACCAAGTGAATCCAATCCAGTTTCCAGTAAATAACACCACGCAAACCATTAATACTTATATAAGCAAAGTAACAACAGGTGGCGGTACTGGTTCACCTACTATCGTCTTTAAACAAGGGCGAATGGATGATAAGGACACGAGTATTATTCATTGGACTGTTACACTAAACAATGCACTTACACCAATTGATAATGCGATTTACACCGATACACTTGGAACTGGCCAAAATCTTCTAGGAAATGCAACAATCAAATACCGCGACGCAAATAAAAAAGTTCTATCAACCAGCGTCCAACCAATTGCGCTCGATAGTAATCGTAATTTTGAATTAACAATCGGTACACTGAACAATCAATCAGTCGTCATTACTTACGATACTAAAATCACCACGAAACAAAAAAGTTATACAAATAAAGCCACTTTATCAGGTGACAATTTAGATGCAGTTTCAAGAAATGCAACCGTTAATGATTACGGAAGCGGCGGACAAGGGACAGGAACACCGCCACCAACACCGCCAGTTAAAGAAGAACCACCATTTATCCCAGCAGATAAACAACCAATTGAAAAAATCGTTGAAACAGACTTTGGACCAATTGAAGTTGTCAAAGATTCCGAACAAGACGGTAAAATCAAAGTCATTTATAAAGTGAAAAGTGGCGATACTTTACCAGGCGTTGCTAAAAAATTCGATGTGACTGTTGCAGAAATCAAAGACTGGAACCATTTAAGCTCGGATAATTTACAAACGGGACAAAAACTACAATTAACTATCGAAAAAACACTACTATCAAAAATTACCGTCCCAACTCCGCAAAAAGTGACTAGTACAACGAGAGTGGATGGGGCAGTAAACGCATCTGGCACTTTGCCACATACAGGTGACGAAAGCCCACTAATTCCATTTTTGGCTGGAGTAAGTTTGGTTGCAATCGGTTTAACTTTTGGACGTAAAAACTAAAAAAAGGAAGCGCTGAATTTCTCTAGCGCTTCCTTTTATATTATAGAAGGTGACCTTTTTTTCGATGTGTCACGGTTTGGTTTTTTGATTTATCATGAAACGATTTGGAATTTTTGTTTGGCTTATCGGGAAGATTGATGGTTATTGTTTTGCTTTCTGTTGTTCCATCAGCCATTTTTGCGATAATAGTCACTAAATTATTTCCGGGCTCCAAGTTTTCTAATGTAAATTGGTGATTTTCAGTATTTCCGGCAATTTGTTGGGTCTGATTATTTGTTTTAATCGAGATTGTTGCAGCGGTATCTGTTTGAAACATTAATTCTGCGCTATTTTTCGTCGTTTCGATATAAGGGTTTTGAATGGAATAAGTTAGGAACATTTCCATTAATTCGCCTGTTGTTGCAGTTGTATAGGTGACTCCCGTTGATTCTTTTTTCGCATGGGCAATTTCTGGAAGCCAGTTTAAAGTTAGCGACAAAAGCGCAACTATTAATAGAACGTAACCTTTTTTCTTCATCATTCTCACCTCTTCTTTTTCCATTATAAAAAAGAAATATGAACAAATTATGAATAAAATATGATAGTTTTAAAAAATCGCTACCAATTTGGATGGTTTTAACGTAAGATAAAAAGAAAAAAGGAGTAGAGCAATGGAACTTGAAAATTTAGAAAAGAAATTACCGAAGAAAATTAAAACTGTATGGCGGCAAACAGAGGGAATTGCTGTTTTTGTTTTTCTTGTTTGTTCGGTGGCCGCGGCAATTATTTTATATTATGCTGGAGCCTCGGTTTGGTGGAGTGCTATTGGATTTGGTTTCACTCTTTTATATGCCGCTTTTATTTACTTATTCATTATTCCGTTTCGTTTTGCGAGGTGGAGCTATCAAATTAAACCTGATGAAATGGAAATTCAGCACGGTATTATTTTTAGAAGTCGTGTATTAATTCCAATGATTCGCATCCAACACGTGGAAACGGAGCAAGGCCCACTACTTAGAAGACAAAAATTAGTTTCCTTATCAATTACAACAGCTGCAAGGACACATAAGATTGAAGCGGTAAACGCATCCGAGTCAGATGAACTTAGACATCATATCCTTGAGCTTGTGAAGGTGGCGAAAGAAGATGTTTGAAGAAAGACGCCTCCATCCAATTGCTCTAATTAAAGAAATTATCACAAACGTAAGGCGCAATATTGTTCCTATCGTCGTCGGTTTGTTTTCTGTTTTTCGCGCAATTAATAGCAACGGTTACTTACCGAACTGGGCTGTATATCTTATTATTGTCATCGTTATATTGCTCGTTTTAACCCCCGCGGTTTTAAAATACATTACATATAAATACACACTGGAAGACCAAGGGATTCGTATTAAATACGGTTTGATTTTCCGGAAAAATACTTACATACCTTATGAACGCATTCAAACCGTCCAAAAGAAACAATGGTTTTTCTTTATTCCATTTAACGTCTGCCAAATTTTAATTGAAACAGCAGGTGGTAATGGTAAAGCGGAGGCCGACTTAGTTGCTGTTCCTGTGAGCGTGGTCGATGAATTGAAAGATTTACGTGACGGGAAAAAAGCAACCATACAAGATGAAGTGAAAGAAACGGAAGAGCCTGAAGTAGAAGTGCTTGAGACAGAAGAAGCTCCAGAAAAAACGGTGATGTTACAAACAAAACAACTCATACTAATGGCCGTAACATCAGGTGGCGTTTTCGGAACGCTCCTAATCGTTCTCGCATTCATGCAACAATTCCGTGAAGTCATTCCGACAGATTGGATGGAAGCTCAAGCAGAAGAATTATGGAAAATGGGAATAATTGTACTTATTGTCTTAATCGTTTTGATTCTCCTAGTATTATGGGGCATCTCGATTGTTACGACCCTTTTCAAATATTTCCAGTTCAAACTAATGAAATACCCCAATTCCCTAGTCGTGGAAAAAGGATTATTAGAACGAAACCATACAACTATATCACTTGCCCGGATTCAAGGAATTACCATTATTGAATCACCACTACGACAAATGCTTGGACTAGTTGCTGTCAAGGTAATTACAGCCGGCAACTCAGGTGATGAAAAACAATCAGGTGACATTTTACTCTTGCCAATTATGAAAAAAGAGTTAGCCTTAAAAACGTTAAAAGAAATGCTACCCGATTATTTATTTGAAATAGAAGAAATGGAACGTGCTCCAAAAGCAAGTTTGCTCAGATTTTTGCAGATTTACCTCATTTGGACAGTCATTCCGGCTATTATAGCAAGTATATTATTCTTCCCACTTGGCTTAATTAGTATTATTTTACCAATTTTAGCGGGAATAAAAGCGATAGCAAGTTACCGGGCGACTGGGGTTTTCATGGATAAACACACACTACTCGTACAGTCACGACCAATTTTCTCTAAGTTAACCCATATTATCCGTAAAGAACGAATCCAAGGTTTAAGCTTACGACAAAGCATTTGGATGGAAAAAGGGGATTCGCGCCATTTAAATGTGTGGCTTAAATCCGGCAGTACAAGCGCTGAGGCATATGTGCGCTATTTAAATCAAGACCAAGCAATAAGCGTATACAACTGGTACAGCCCATCAAAAACGGTTAATTAATAAATAGAACATTCAATTCCTAAAAAATCTATCGAGGTAAACGCATAGGTTTTTGGAAGCGAATGTTCTATTATTTTTTTTCAATTAGGTGGAAATCTGGTAAAATAGAAAGAATAAACGACACAAGAGATAGAGAGGATTGGTTAAGTAGTGAAACACATAGTGATTATCGGAGGCGGCTTATCGGGGCTTGCAGCAGCTTATGAACTACAAAAAACACATCCGAATTATACGTGGGAATTAGTTGAAAAAGACGAGAAATTAGGCGGGAAATTTGAAACAGTAAAACGGGACGGATTTTTAATTGAAAAAGGCCCAGATTCCTTTTTAGCTAGAAAGCCTGCTGGAGTGGGCTTAGTGAAAGACTTAGGACTCGAAGATAAATTAATTGCAAATGCGACAGGACGGTCTTACATTTACCATCAAAAAGCGCTTCATCCAATTCCAGAAGGTTCTGTGATGGGAATTCCAACTGATAGAGAAGCACTTCTAGCTAGCACGATTGTCTCTGAAATAGGCAAAGCACGCGCACTCCAAGAACCGACAATCGAACCAAATAATCAAGAAACAGATCAGCCACTTGGCGAATTCTTTGAAGCACGTTTTGGCAAGGAATTAGTGAAAACAATCATTGAACCTCTTTTATCAGGAATTTACGCCGGTGATATATACAAAATGAGTTTGCGCGCTACATTTCCGCAATTTGAACAAACCGTTAGAAAGTATGGAAATCTAATGGACGGGTTGAAGGAAAGTACTATGCAGACAACTGGCACAAAAGGAACCATTGGCGCCTTTCGAACGTTAGAAGGAGGCTTAGACCGTTTACCAAAAGCAATTGCCGACGCCCTGCCAGCTGAAAACTTGCATACAGCGAAACAAGCAACACAAATCACGAAAAAAAATACTTCTTATGAAATTTCTTTTGCTGATGGAGATAAAAAAGAAGCAGATGGCGTTATTATTGCAGCTACACATGATGCCCTGATTCATTTGTTAGCAGAAACAACGACAGCACCTTTTGCAGGACAACCACTAACGACACTCGCGACGGTTTCGTTAGCTTACGACGAAAAAGATGTACCTATTTTGCCAGATGGAACAGGTTATTTAGTTGCTCGAACCGCGCCGTATAAAACAACTGCTTGTACGTGGGTGCAAAAAAAATGGCCTCACATGGTACCAAAAGATAAAATGTTATTACGGGGCTTTGTTGGTAAAGCTGGTGAATCTTGGTTAGAGCAAGCAAGTGATGAAGCAATCGTCACTGCTGTACTAACAGATTATGCGGAAATAATGGATTTACATGCCGCCCCACTTTTTTATGAAGTAAGTCGAATGAAATCAGCTATGCCGCAGTATTTAGTAGATCACCAAGATCGTCTTAAACAATTGAAAAAAAACATCCAGACAGACTATCCAGGTGTTTATTTTGCAGGGATGAGTTACGAAGGTGTAGGAATTCCTGACTGTATAGCTGGAGCACAAACTGCGGTTACTGAATTAGCAGATTTCTTGGAAGAGGTGTAACATGATTAAAGGAATTGGACTCGATATGATCGATTTAGACCGTGTAAAACAAGCGGTCGAAAAGAACCCTCGCTTTATCGAACGAATTTTAACAGAAAAAGAAACTAAACAATATGAAAAATACGAAGGTAGCCGTAAAATTGAGTTTTTAGCAGGACGTTTCGCAGCGAAAGAAGCTTATGCGAAAGCCAATGGAACCGGATTTGGTAAACATTTAAGTTTTACTGATGTAGAAATTTTGCAAGTAGAAGATGGGCGACCTCACGTAACGATGCCGATAAAACAAGGTGAAACTGTTTTTGTGAGTATCACCCATACAGCCAGATCAGCCGCAGCTCAAGTGATAATTGAACAATAGAAAGGAAAGTGAACGATAGTGGTAACAGGCTGGCACCGTCCGACATGGATTGAAATTGACCGCGCAGCAATTCGCGAAAATATAAAAAATGAACAAAATAAACTACCAGATAAGGTGGCACTTTGGGCCGTAGTAAAAGCAAATGCATACGGTCACGGAATTATTGAAACAGCAAAAATAGCGAAAGAAGCCGGAGCAAAAGGTTTTTGTGTCGCTATTTTAGATGAAGCTCTGGCATTAAGAGAAGCTGGGTTTCGAAATGAATTTATTCTCGTCTTAGGGGCAACTAGAAAAGAAGACGCCAACCTTGCTGCTAAAAATAATATCTCGGTTACTGTTTTTAGAGAAGATTGGCTGGACGATTTAACTTTAGAGGCGCCACTCCGGATTCATTTAAAAGTAGATAGTGGCATGGGACGCCTTGGTATTCGTAGTAGAGAAGAAGCACAGCGAATCGAAACAACAATAGCGATAGATCATCAAATGATTTTAGAAGGTATTTATACGCATTTTGCGACAGCCGATCAATTAGAAACAAGTTATTTTGAACAACAATTAGCAAAATTCCAAGCAATTTTAAGTAGTTTAACAACACGCCCAACATTCGTTCATACAGCAAATTCAGCAGCTTCATTGCTACAACCGCAAATTGATTTCGATGCTATTCGCTTTGGGATTTCGATGTATGGTTTAACACCTTCCACGGAAATTAAAAATAGTTTGCCCTTTGAACTTAAACCTGCACTTGCACTTTATACGGAAATGGTTCATGTGAAAGAACTAGCGCCAGGTGACAGTGTTAGCTACGGCGCAACTTATACAGCAACCGAAAAAGAATGGGTTGCGACATTACCAATTGGTTATGCAGATGGCCTTATTCGCCATTATAGTGGCTTTCATGTTTTAGTAGAAGGCGAGCGGGCACCAATTATCGGAAGGATTTGTATGGATCAAACCATCATAAAACTTCCTCGTGAATTTCAAACTGGTACAAAAGTAACGATAATCGGTTCAGATCATGGAAATAAGGTAACAGCAGATGATGCAGCAGAATATTTAGGCACAATTAATTATGAAGTTACTTGTTTGTTAACGGAGCGCATACCAAGGAAATACATCAATTAGAAGGTAATATTCGTGCTTTTTTTAAGAGAAGCGTTTATAATCTAACATATGAAACTTTATAGCTATATATAGGACTTAAGGGAGTTCCTAAGCTGAAACTGTAACATTCTTAACAATAAAATGCGAAATAACTCTTTTCTTCATGGCGTGATAATGGTACGATATAGTTGTTACTTACAGGTACGAGGCTTTGGGGGTGTGACACGTGTTAGAGAAAGAAAAACGGATGATAATATCCGTAGAACTGACACAGGAAATGGTACAAGAACTCGACGTAGTTGTAGAAAAAGAAAAAATGGGGCGGAGTGAAGTTATAATGGAAGCAACGCAACAATTTTTACAGGAGAAAAGAGCTCGTGAATTAAGAGACGAGATGGAACGCGGCTATGCAGAAATGGCGACGATTAATTTCGCTATCGCGTGCGAGTGTACTCATGTCGAAGCAGAGGCAGAAGACAGGAATATTAGTATTTTAGGAGGTTAATGGCTGATGGTGAAGCGTGGTGACGTTTACTACGCGGACCTTTCCCCCGTGGTCGGAAGCGAGCAAGGGGGAATAAGGCCTGTTCTCATCATTCAAAATGATATTGGTAATAGATTCAGTCCAACTGTGATCGTGGCAGCAATAACTGCAAAAATTCAAAAAGCGAAGTTGCCAACACATGTGGAAGCTACTCGTAAAGACGGCTTTGAAAGAGATTCTGTCATTCTATTAGAACAAATTAGAACGATAGATAAACAACGCCTGACAGATAAGATTACACATTTGGACGAGGAACTAATGGCCAAGGTAAATCAGGCACTTGAAGTCAGTCTAGGAGTAGTAGAATTCTAAACAATCCTAAAGAAATAACATACAATGATGAATGCAGGCAAAGGGTCTGACGTAAAAAAAGATAATTAATACATAAGAAAATAATTAACTAGTCTGGCTAAGCAAAAAGGGCATCAGAAACCTACAAACAACGCGTAATCAACCTATTCGCTAAATTTGTTTCTAATGTCTTTTTTTAAAGAATAGTTAATCAAACCGCATAATAATAGAGAAAATTTTGTTAACAATGGAGAAAGGTTGGAAAATAACTGATGTATAAAGATTTTGCAAACTTCATCCGTACAAATAAAAAAGACTTACTAAATAATTGGATGAATGAAATGGAGAAACAATCAGATCCGCTTATTAACGACATCGCTAAAGAACCGATGTACGAAGAAACAAGCATTGAATTTGTTGATTTGATTGTCTCGAATATTACTGAAAATGGCTCTAAGTTTAATGAAAAACTTGATGATTTTGCAGAGAAAGTGGTTCACCTAGGTTGGCCGATTCATTTTGTCACCACTGGCCTACGAGTTTTCGGGCTTTTAGTATATACAGCGATGAGAGATGAAGATTTATTCTTAAAAAGAGAAGAAAAACCAGAAGATGATGCCTATTATCGCTTTGAAACATGGCTTTCCTCCATGTATAACAAAGTGGTCACTGCCTACGCGGATACGTGGGAAAAGACAGTTTCTATCCAAAAAAGTGCTTTACAGGAATTATCCGCACCACTTTTACCAATATTTGAAAAAATTTCTGTAATGCCGCTAATTGGAACGATTGACACAGAAAGAGCTAAGTTAATCATAGAAAACTTACTAATAGGCGTTGTAAAAAATCGGTCAGAAGTGGTTTTGATTGATATTACGGGAGTTCCTGTTGTTGATACAATGGTTGCGCACCATATCATTCAAGCATCAGAAGCAGTTAGACTTGTCGGCTGTCAGGCAATGCTTGTAGGTATTAGACCAGAAATCGCGCAAACTATCGTTAACCTAGGAATTGAATTAGATCAGATTATCACGACCAACACAATGAAAAAAGGCATGGAGCGTGCGCTAGCCTTGACGAACAGAGAGATAGTAGAAAAAGAGGGGTGAATACTGTGGGGATACCAATCTTAAAGTTAGGTGAATGTTTATTAATTTCTATCCAGAGTGAATTAGATGATCATACTGCGGTAGAGTTCCAGGAAGATTTACTTGCAAAAATCCATGAAACGTCGGCCAGAGGAGTAGTCATTGATATAACTTCGATCGATTTTATTGATTCATTTATTGCAAAGATTCTTGGAGATGTAGTAAGTATGTCTAAATTGATGGGTGCAAAAGTGGTTGTAACTGGAATACAGCCAGCAGTTGCGATTACACTAATTGAACTCGGAATTACGTTTAGTGGAGTGCTTTCGGCGATGGATCTTGAAAGTGGTCTCGAAAAACTTAAACAGGAATTGGGGGAATGAACATGACATTCCAATCCTGTGTAAAGATAATTAATGAATGGGACATTGTGGCTGCACGACAATTAGGTAGAAAAATATCCAAAGAAATTGGCTTTGGAACGGTTGACCAAGCAAGAATTACAACAGCCATCAGTGAACTAGCAAGAAACATTTTCCTTTATGCTGGAAGAGGAGAGATTTGCATCGAAAAAGTAAGCGAATCCGGTAAGCAAGGAATGATTATTGTGGCCAAAGATAAAGGCCCAGGAATTGTAGATATTAGAAAAGTAATGCAAGATGGTTATACTACATCTGGCGGTCTTGGAGCAGGTCTCCCGGGAGTTAAACGCTTAATGGACAGTTTTGATATTGAATCCAGCATTGAAGGCGACACAAGAGGAACGGTAATTACAACAACGAAATGGGTTCGGTAAGGAGAGCTAGAAAAAAATGGAAAAAGCTTTTGAAGGAAAATACCGTGATATTCTTATTCAATATTTAGAACATCAAGATGAAGAAATTCTTTATACTTGCGAGAAATTATCCAGAGAAGCTATGGAAGAGCGAGTTTCACCAGAAGAAATAGTCCATTTACATCGCTCAGTTCTTGAATTATACGGAAAAGAGTTGCCAGATTTTGTACGATTATCCTTTGATGTATTACTCGAAATAATGGTAGGTTACGGCTTAGCTTATATGGAACATCTGAGTCTAAGAACCGAACAAAAAGCGTTACGTAGCGAAATTGCTCAAGCAGAAGATATGCAAAAAACCTTAATGAAAACAGATGTGCCAGAACATGATTCACTTGATTTTGGCGTTATAAGTGTCGCAGCAAGACAAATGAGTGGCGACTATTATAGCTTTACAGAAGAAGGCGATAAGCAAATTGGTATCGCGCTTGCTGACGTTATTGGTAAAGGAATCCCGGCTGCATTTAGTATCTCGATGATAAAATATGCTCTAGCAGGGATGACTGGTGACGACCGAAAACCATCCATCGTACTAGAAACGCTTAACCAAGTAGCGGAAGAAAACATTAATGATAATATGTTTATCACGATGTTTTACGGGCTTTATCATGAAGATACGCATTTGTTTGAATATGGTTCTGCTGGACACGAACTAGGTTTATATTACCAACATAAAGAAAACAGCTTTTCTGATTTATATGCCAAAGGTTTACCTCTGGGTGTTGATAAAAATGCTGTTTATCGTCAATTTGATAAGAAAATTGAAGTTGGAGACGCTATTTTTATTATGTCAGATGGTGTTACTGAAACTAGAACAGCAAATGGATTTATCGAACGAGAAGAGTTAACAGAAATTATAGCAGCGCATATTTCATTATCAGCTGAAAAAATGGTACATGCAATTTATGATCAATTAGTTAAAATGCAAAACTTTGAATTGCATGATGACTTTACACTTATTTGTATTAAACGAACTAAATAAGTCCAAAGTAGAGACGTACCTCATTCTTTAAAGAGCATTTACTGGTGAGTAAACGTATTTAAAGAGTGGAACGTTTTTATTTTTTAATGTTTTAATTTTATTTGTTAGGGTAAAATCGACAGTATACTTAAATTAGATGGGGTGAAGTGATGAATATTAGTATAGAAATAAAAGAACGTGATACTGACCACATAGACATATTTGTTGCTGGGGAGATCGATGCTTATACAGCGCCAAAGGTAAAAGAAGCACTTGAAGTATATCAAGTAAAAGAGGGTATTGTACTTAGAATTGATTTAACAGAAGTAAGTTATATGGATAGCACCGGTTTAGGCGTATTTGTAGGGGCTTTCAAAAGCTTACGACAACGCCAAAGTGAACTTGTCTTGTTTGGTTTAAGCGACCGACTTTTCCGATTGTTTGAAATCACAGGATTGTCAGATATCATTGAAATCAAAAATGTAGAGGGTGAAATGAATGGCAACAATGCATGACAAAATTACATTACAACTTCCTGCCAAACCTGAATATGTTAGTCTAGGTAGACTGTCATTATCAGGAATTGCAAGTCGCGCAGGATTTTCTTATGAAGCAATTGAAGATTTGAAAATAGCTGTAAGTGAAGCCATCACTAATTCCGTAAAACATGCATTTAAAGGTGAAGAAGATGGTGAAATTACTGTAGAATATCATATTTATGAAGACAAATTAGAAGTTCGTGTTTCTGATAATGGAACAAGCTTCGACCTAGAAACCCGTAAACAAGAAATTGGTCCTTATGAAGTGGGTGAAGATGCGGAGATGATGCGTATCGGAGGGCTAGGTTTATTTTTAATTGAAACATTAATGGATGATGTGAAACTTTATTACGATGAAGGGGTTTCTGTCGTAATGACCAAATATATTAATGAAAAGCAGGTGGAGGAGAATGCCAAAAGTATCTCAACCTGATAAAGAAGCAAAAGAAAAAGTGTATATTTGGATTGCCGCTTACCAAGAAGACGGTGACGAAGATGCCCAATATAATTTAGTCGTTCATTATAAAAACTTAGTAGAATCAATTGCCCGCAAATATTCTCAAGGTAAATCTTTTCACGAAGATTTAGTTCAAGTTGGAAATATCGGTTTGCTTGGTGCTATTAGACGTTATGACGCGACTTTTGGGAAAAGCTTTGAAGCATTTGCTGTGCCGACAATTGTTGGCGAAATTAAACGTTTTTTACGTGATAAAACATGGAGCGTTCATGTACCACGTCGAATTAAAGAATTAGGTCCGAAAATTAAAAATGCCGTGGAAGAGCTAACAAGAGAACTACAAAGCTCGCCGCAAATTAGCGATATTGCAGATTTTATCGGTGTCACGGAAGAAGAAGTTTTAGAAGCGATGGAAATGGGAAAAAGTTACCAAGCACTTTCTGTAGATCATTCGATTGAAGCAGATTCGGATGGAAGTACCATTACGTTACTTGATGTAGTTGGTGGTACGGATGATGGATTTGAACGTGTGAATCAACGTATGCTTTTAGAGAAAGTTCTCCCTGTTTTAGATGAGCGAGAACAGAAAATATTGCAATATACATTCATTGAAAATCGTAGTCAAAAAGAAACTGGTGAACTACTCGATATATCACAAATGCATGTGTCTAGAATCCAACGTCAAGCTATTAAAAAACTTCGAGAGGCGTTGCAGAATGAGGAAGTGGAGTAAATGAACAAGGCGGTTGAATCAAATAATTTATTTGTATTTCAACGTTCTAAAGCATTACAACAATACTGCGGGGATGTTTATTTTACCCATGAAGACAAAAATGGTTTTTTGTATGTTCTTTCTGATGGACTCGGAAGTGGGCTTGAGGCGAATAGAGCCGCCAAAGCGACCGTTGAAGCCATAAAGGAAGATATTCATGCGGATATTACTGATATGCTTGAAAAAGCTAACCAGGCCGTTTCTGGACTTCGTGGTGCTGCGATAGCAATTATTAAAGGTGACTACTTAACGAAAACACTTTACTATACTGGTATGGGTAATATCCGATTTTATATGATTGGTATAGAAGATAAGCTGATTTTTCCGCTTTCTGGCTCTGGGTTTTTATCTGGAAGAAAACAGAAGTACCGGATGCAATCTTTTAAATACAAACCAGGCAGTAAGTTTTTGATGCATTCAGATGGGCTTGTTCTTTCTCGTGTTCGAAAAAGTCTCGAATCACCACTTTGTGTAGTAAAAATAGGACATTTAATCGAGCGAAATATACTTGATATTCCAACAGATGATGTAACTTTCATGATTGGAAAGTTTCCAGAATAACGAAAACACCTTTTAAACGAGCGATGGTTTAAAAGGTGTTTTTTAAAATCGGGTGTGAGAACTTAGTCTATTTATGGTATATTAGAATAGAGCGCTAGTTTTTATACTTAATCATGTGATAAAAATCACTTAGTAAGCGTGAAGCGATATTGCTTTGCGTTTTTTCGCGCGGATTAAAATATAAATAAGAGAGAAGGAGCAAATTGAAGAAAGTTTTATCGAATAGTGTAAAAGGTTATACGTGGGCGAGATTTAGAAAAGACTTGCTTGCGGGGATTATCGTGGGCATCATTGCTTTACCACTGGGGATGTCATTTGCGATTGCTTCAGGAGTAAAGCCTGAATACGGGATTTATTCAAGTTTTGTTGCTGGTATTATTGTTTCCATTTTTGGTGGTTCTAGATTTCAAATAGCGGGGCCAACTGGGGCGTTTATTCCTGTATTACTTGGAATCGTCTTAACTTATGGTTATCAGGATTTACTTGTAGCTGGGATGATGGCTGGGGTTTTACTTTGTTTAATGGGGATTTTCAAGCTTGGAACGTTAATTAAATTTATTCCGCGCCCGGTAACTATCGGTTTTACAGCGGGAATTGCCGTAACGATTTTTATGGGGCAAGTGGGGAATTTCCTTGGATTAACTGGGATGGAAAAACATGAATCATTTATAGCAAATATGAAAGAGATCTGGCTACACTTAGATTCATGGAATTTCTATAGCGTGTTAATTTCCTGTATTTGTATGTTTGTATTATTTGTTTTTCCAAAAATTTTACCACGAATTCCAGCACCACTCATTGGTCTTGTGATTACGACCGGGATTGCCATGCTGTTTTTCAAAGACGCGCTCCCAACAATTGGATCGGCATACGGAGAAATCCCGAGTACTTTTCCACCATTCCAATTTCCTGATATGACATTTGCTAATATGAGTAAATTGATTGGCCCGGCTTTTGTTATTGCAATGCTTGGTGGGATTGAATCGCTTCTTTCGGCAGTAGTAGCTGATGGGATGACGAATACAAAACATAATAGTAATCGTGAATTAATTGGGCAGGGTATAGCAAACATCGTCACGCCAATGTTTGGTGGTATTCCAGCAACTGGTGCAATTGCAAGAACAGCGACCAATATTAATAATGGTGCCACTAGTCGTGTTTCAGGAGTAATTCATGGGATTTTTGTATTGCTTACGTTACTTGTCCTTGCACCAGTAGCTATTAATATTCCGATTGCAGCAATGGCGCCGATTTTGATGTTAGTTGCTTGGAATATGAGCGAACGAAAAACATTCCAACATATTATCAAATTAAAATCAGGCGATACTTTAGTGCTTGTTATTACCTTTTTATTAACGGTTTTTGCAAGTTTAACAGTAGCCGTTGAAGTGGGATTATTGCTTGCGGTCGTGCTCTTCGCTAAACAAATGGGCAGCTCGATGCAAATTGAAGAAATTGAACCAGAAGGCGCCGAAATAGCTCCTCATTTACATGATAAAATTAGCATATTTACGATTCGCGGGCCGCTTTTCTTTGGTGCGGCACAAATTTTTCAACAAAATATTATTAAAGCAATCCATGTGAAACCAGAATTTCTTATTTTGCGAATGGGAAAAGTGCCAATTATCGATGCTACGGCAGAAGGTTATTTCCATCAAATTGAAAAAGAATTTTCGAAGCAAGGTGGGCAAATCTTGATTACGGGCCTAACAGACAAAGCGAAAGAAAGTCTGAAAGGTAGCGGACTTTATGACCGAATTGGGGAAGAACACTTCTTTTTACACACAGAAGACGCGGTCCATTATGCGGAAAATGCTTTAAGTGAGCTTAGCAGATAGCTTTTGTCAGTTGAAACGTAATTATGTTACACTTAATAGATAATGAAATAATTGGAGGCTATCAAGTATGGAACAAATGCAAGAAAAAATAATGAAATTAGTCCAAAAATCGCTAACTTATAAACCAGCGCAAATTAATGCCGTAATTAAACTAATGGAAGAAGGCAACACTGTTCCATTTATCGCACGTTACCGTAAAGAAATGACTGGTAGCCTAGATGAAGTTGAAATTCGCGATATTGAAGAAACGTTTGAATACGTTACTAAATTAGAAAATCGTAAAGAAGAAATTATTCGCTTAATAGATGAACAAGGAAAATTAACAGATGAACTAAAAGCTGCAATTATAAAAGCTGAAAAGCATCAAGCATTAGAAGACTTATACCGCCCTTATAAACAAAAGAAACGCACCAAAGCAACCATTGCCAAAGAAAAAGGCTTAGAACCTCTAGCCGATTGGTTAATGAGCTTTCCGGGTGAAGCAAATCCACTTGAAGAAGCTGCCAAATACATCTCTGAAGAAAAAGAAGTGACGTCAGCAGAAGACGCTTTACTAGGCGCACATGAAATAATTGCCGAACAAATCAGTGATGAACCTACTTTCCGTGAATGGATTCGTAACTTCACTAGAAAATTCGGTATGATTGAATCACGAGCAAAAAACGCAGAAGCTGATGAAAAAGGCGTTTACGAAATGTACTACGAATTTAATGAAATGATTGGAAAAGTTGCTAGTCACCGGATACTTGCTTTTAATCGTGGTGAAAAAGAAGATATTTTACGCGTACAAATCCAAGTAGACACAACAAAAATCTTTCAATATCTTTTTGAAAAAGTAATCCAAAACCGTAATTCTGCAACACGAACATACGTAGAAGAAGCGATTTTAGATGCATATAAACGATTTATCGGTCCAGCAATTGAACGTGAAATTCGCGGTGAACTGACTGATAAAGCAGAAGAACAAGCAATCCATATCTTCTCCGAGAACTTGCGCAAACTGCTATTACAACCACCTTTAAAAGGAAAAATCATCCTTGGAGTTGACCCCGCTTTTAGAACAGGTTGTAAATTTTCTGTATTAGATCAAACGGGGAAAGTGCTAGAAATCGGTGTTGTTTATCCGCATACTGCTAAGGCGCGACGTCCAGAAGCAAAACAAAAGATAGCTGAGATTTTATCCACCTATCAAGTAGAAGTTATCGCGATTGGTAACGGAACAGCTTCTCGTGAAACAGAGCAATTTATCGTAGAAGTTATTCGCGAATCAAAATCAAATGCTTATTATTGTATTGTTAATGAAGCAGGCGCAAGTGTTTATTCTGCAAGTGAAACAGCTCGTGAAGAATTCCCGGATTATCAAGTAGAAGAACGTAGCGCAGTTTCCATCGGACGCCGCTTACAAGATCCATTAGCAGAACTTGTAAAAATCGATCCAAAATCAGTAGGAGTAGGACAATATCAACACGATGTTGCCCAAAAACGCTTGAATGAAACGCTAACTTTTGTCGTTGAAACAGCCGTTAACCAAGTAGGCGTCAACGTAAATACAGCATCCGCATCACTTTTACAATATGTTGCCGGTTTAAACAAAACAGTTGCAAATAACATTCGTAAATATCGCGAAGAAAATGGTTCTTTCACTTCCCGTAAAGAGTTGAAAAAAGTTCCTCGTCTCGGCGCGAAATCATATGAACAAAGTATCGGTTTCTTACGTATTTTAGAGGGCGAAAATCCGCTTGATAAAACAGCTATTCACCCTGAGAGCTATAAAGCAGCAGAGCAAATTGTAAAAGCAGCTGGTTTTGGCTTGAATGATATTGGTAGTGAGGATTTAAAAGTAGCATTACAAGCTCTTAGTATCCCAGAAGAAGCAGAAAAACTAGGCATTGGTAAAGAAACGATGCGCGACATTATTGATAACTTAATTGCCCCAGGCCGCGACCTTCGTGATGAACTACCAGCTCCACTATTAAAACAAGATGTTATTTCGATGGAAGATTTAAAACAAGGGATGGAGTTACAAGGAACTGTTCGTAACGTTGTTGACTTTGGCGCTTTTGTTGATATTGGCGTGAAACAAGACGGACTTGTGCACATTTCAAAACTAAGTAATTCCTTTGTTAAAAACCCGATGGATGTCGTTTCAGTAGGAGACGTTGTAACAGTTTGGGTTGATGAAGTAGACACGAAGAAAAATCGAATTGCTTTAACAATGCGTAATCCAGATGGAAGTGTCAAATAATGAATCAAACAGAATTGCAGCAGCACATGGAAGAAGTGTCGCTGCAATTTTTCCAAAAAGAATTCCGTCACCAAGCTGTTTTTAACACGCGTTTACGAACAACCGGCGGAAGATATTTACTCAAAAGCCACAATATCGAAATGAACCCTAAGTACTTAGAAAACTTTGGCTTAGAGTACTTTTTCGGCATTATGAAACATGAATTATGTCATTATCACCTTCATTTAGAGAAAAAAGGCTACCAACATCGCGACAAGGATTTTCGTGAATTATTAAAAAAAGTAGACGCCCCAAGGTTTTGTGCTGCGATTCCGCGTGAAATTACAATGCATGAATATACATGTAAAAGTTGCGGGAAGTCATTTTTAAGACAACGTAGATTTAATGTAAACCGTTATCGCTGTGGCAGTTGCGGCGGAAGATTAAAGCAAACTGGTTCAAAAAAAGTTTATACAGAATCCCCCTAAAAAGCCTTGCATTTTTGCTTAATTCTGCGTATACTAATGGAAGTCAGATAATTCAACAGTAGCTCCGTTGATAGCGTAATTGGCTGTTAACCGAGTGGGCGCAGGAACAAGAATCCTGCCTGTGGAGTTTGGGGAAGTACTCAAGTGGCTGAAGAGGTGCCCCTGCTAAGGGTATAGGTCGCTCACGCGGCGCGAGGGTTCAAATCCCTCCTTCTCCGTAATTAAGAAAGGTTACCTTATAAAATGTTAAGGTAACCTTTTTTGCGCGCTAAAATTGGCATTTAAGAAGAGAGTTGCTATAATAAGAAAAACGTTTCAGAAAGGAATGGACTATGGATAATAAGCTAGAATTTACAACGATTGATGAATATATTACCCAAGCGCCACCAGAAACAAAAGAAGTGTTGCAAACAATAAGAGAGACAATTCAAGCTGCTGCCCCAGAAGCAACTGAGAAAATCAGCTATCAAATGCCAACTTTTTATTTTGAAGGCAATCTAGTGCATTTTGCAGTCGCGAAAAATCATTACGGGTTTTATCCAGCGCCTAGTGGCATTTCGGCCTTTGAGAAGCAATTAGGAAAGTACAAGTATTCAAAAGGTGCGGTTCAATTTCCTATCAAAGAAGAAGTTCCTTATGAATTAATTAAAGAAATGACACTTTTCCGATTAGCAGAAAATAAACAAAAAGCAGCAGAAAAGCTAGCAAAGAAAAAGAAAAAATAAGTTTGAGGCTTTCATCAATATGATGGAAGCTTTTTTGTTTGGTCTTTTATTTTAAAAAGACTAGACATTTAAAAATAAATGAGTATAATAATAAATAGAAAACGTTTTCTTGTAGAAAAAAATACGTTTGGGGGAAGAAAAGTGAATAAATTTATGGAGTTGCTTGGGGATAAATTAATGCCTCTTGCTGCAAAGTTAGGGGAGAATCGTTACTTAACGACTTTACGAGATGCTTTTATGTTAGCGTTTCCACTGACAATGTTTGGTTCTATTGCTGTAGTTTTGATGAATCTGCCATTTTGGAGTGATGAAACGAAAGCTACTTTACAACTTTATTTAGGAAATGCCCAAAATGCGACGATGAGTATTATGACGGTTTTTGTCGTTTTTGGTATTGGTTATTCGTTATCGAAGTATTATAAAGTAGAAGCTATATATGGTGGTGCTGTTGCGCTCGCTAGTTTCTTGATTTTAACGCCATTTTTCTTTAATAGTGCCAATGGGGAATTAGTTACTGGAGCACTTTCTTTAGACAGACTTGGTGCAAAAGGTATGTTTATTGGGATGATTACTGGTTTTATTGCCGGAGAATTATATCGTTTCTTCGTGCAACGTGATTGGACGATTAAAATGCCTGATGGGGTGCCTCCAGCAGTTGCTAAATCATTTGCTGCATTAATACCAGCAGTTTTGACATTAAGTATCTTTTTAGTAATTAATATTATTGTTCAATTCTTCTTCAATACCAACTTACATGATGTCGTGTACACGGTTATTCAAAAACCGCTTGTTGGTTTAGGATCGGGAATTATACCAACTTTGATTGCACTTTTCTTTGTCCAAGTATTGTGGTTCTTCGGTTTACATGGTCAAATTATTGTAAACTCGGTAATGGACCCAATTTGGAATACGTTAATGCTTGAAAATCTGGATGCCTATAAAGCTGGGTCTCCGTTACCACATATTATTACAAAACCATTCATGGAAGTATTTACTGTCGGCATGGGTGGATCTGGGATGACACTTGCTGTAGTAATCGCGCTCGCTTTTCTAATGAAGAGCAAACAAAGCAAGGAAATCGGTCGTTTAGCGCTCGGACCTGGTATTTTTAATGTAAACGAACCGGTATTATTCGGGATGCCAATCGTATTAAATGCAACAATTTTAATTCCGTGGATACTTGCACCATTAGTTGTCACTACACTTAATTACTTTGTGATGGCTGCTGGGATTGTACCAGCTCCAACTGGGGTATCTGTACCTTGGACAGTGCCAATTATCATCAATGGAATTTTAGCAACAAACTCATGGCTCGGTGGGGCACTTCAAGTGGTGGATTTCTTCATCGTGTTAATCATCTGGTATCCATTCCTTAAACTTGTTGACCGTACGAATATAGCAAGAGAATCCGAAGCAGCTATCAAATAAGTTATGTTTTCCTTTTCGATATGCTATAATTTGATTGGAAATGGCTAGACATTTTTAATTCAAACGAAGGAGCGATCGACTTGGTTAAGTATGAACTGATTGCCGCAGAAATCCGTGAAAAAATAAACAACGGTACTTATCCACCAGAATCCATTCTTCCTGATCAAGTGAGCTTATCTAGAGCTTATGATTGTAGCAGAATGACAATAAAAAAAGCCTTTGACGTACTTGCGCTTGAAGGACTTGTTTACAGACAACGTGGTGCAGGAACTTTTGTGATGAAAAATGCCTTAGCTAATAAACAAGATGCGAGTTTGCGAGATTATGACGGTCTAACAAAAATGATGGGAGACAATCGAATCCGAAGTAAAATCATTGCATTCGATATTGCTTTCCCAGATGAAAAAACGCAAGAACAACTCTTGATTAAAGCAGACCAACCAGTGTATAAATTGATTCGTTTGCGCCTGTTAGATGGTGAGCCGTATGTATTAGAGCATACAACCATGCCAGCAGATTTAGTTCCAGGTTTAACGAGAGAGATTTTGCATCATTCTATTTATGCATACTTACAAGACACACTAGGGCTCGTTTTAAGTGGTGCATTTCGAAAAATTAATGCCGATAAGCCATCTGAATATGACCAAGAATATTTAGCGTGCGGAGAACATGATCCAGTTTTAGAAGTGGAGCAAGTAGTGTATTTAAAAGACGGTAGACCAGTCGAATATTCCCGTTCAAGACATCGCTATGATACGAGAAGTTTCATTATGGTTGATCACCGAGAAAAGTAAAATAAAGTCAGCGTGCCTTTTTATAAGCATAGCTGACTTTATTTTATACTAGCAAAAATGCATAAAAAACATGAGATGAAAAATTTGTAAATAAAATTAGAAAAAGCCGTTGACAGTGACTGAGATTATGTTATAATAAAAAAGCTGGTGTAAGAGAAATGAATTCAATTGAATATATATTCATTTTTCGTTTTTTATCTGGCCCGTTGGTCAAGCGGTTAAGACACCGCCCTTTCACGGCGGTAACACGGGTTCGAATCCCGTACGGGTCACTTTTTTATTCATTTTCTATACATATGGTTCCGTGGTGTAGGGGTTAACATGCCTGCCTGTCACGCAGGAGATCGCGGGTTCAAATCCCGTCGGGACCGCTCAAAAAGAATCCAAGTTACACTTGGATTCTTTTTTTCGTATCGGAAATTGGACATGGCTTTTTATTTGAGCTATAATCTTATTATTCATATAAGAATTGTAAGAATTAAATTGGAGGAATTAATCATGGATTTAGTGAAAAATGGGAAAGTATTAGAACTTGTACATCCAAATGGAAACTGGACATTAATTAAAGAAGAAGGTTTTTCTCCAGTTCAAATAACAGTGGCTGCGGTTGCGGCTTGTAGCGGATATGTATATCAAACATTACTTGAGAAAAAACGAATTGAGATAAATGATTTAAGCATTCATACCGATTATGAGCAAGATCAAGAAAGTGCCGTGCATGTTTTAACGAAAATTAACGTTACTTTCACAGTTGATTTAGTGGATAAAAGTAACGAAGCGAAAGCCGAAAAAGCGGTGCATTTAGTGAAAGATGCCTGCCCGGTTGCGAAAAGTTTAGACCCTTCGATTGAAATTAACGAGATTGTTGTTTTTAAATAAAAGATTAAAAGACCGGGCTCCATTGCTCGGTCTATTTTTTTACATTGAGTTTGGCTTGATTACTTGGAGGGAAGGCTATATACTGAAACCAAACTATACAAACGAGGTGCTGGAATATGGCAGAGAAGACAATAGTAGAAAAATTACAACTGACTAAGTACAAAGAAGCAGTCATCCTAAATCAACCAGATGGAGCGGATTATTTTCGAAATCTAGCGAATTACGAAGAAAAACTAACAGATAAGCAATACGATTTAATTTTTGACTTTGTTGAAACGCTAGAAGAATTAGTGTCTTTTACGAAAGACGTTATTGCTACAAATAAACTTTCCGCGAATGGTTATTTATTTTTCGCTTATCCGAAAAAAGGCAATAAAAAATTCGCTACATATGTCCACCGCGATGAACTCATGCCAGCACTTAAAACCGATGAGGAAGGTTACGTCGACGGTAGCACGCTCAAATTCACGCGAATGGTCGCACTTGATGAAACATACACGGTTGTTGGACTAAAAGAAGCAGCAAAACTAAAAGCGAAGGGCGTAAAGAAAAATAATCCTTCTGCAGATGAATATGCCGACTATGTACCTCTTGTCGCAGAATTTTTAGCAGACAAAGGCGATTTACAAGCCTTCTACAACAATTTAGCCACAGGGTACCAGCGTGTTTGGGCGCGTTATATTTACTCTGCCAAACAACCAGCCACACAAGAAAAAAGACGCGTAGAAATGGTCGATATTTTGAGCCAAGGATACAAAACAAAAGATCTTTACCGCCAAGGAAAAAAGTAACCAGATAATTTTATTTGGTTATTTTTGCGTTTGAAACTGCTTCTTTATGTAAAAGTGTGGAACCGTGATAGAATAGAGGAGGAATAAGGCGAAGGAAAATCTTGTTGCACTGGAAAAGGGGACATGCAGGATGGCGAATTATATTAACAAAGAAAGGCGCCAAATTGATTTTGATCCATTTGAATTACGGATAATTGCCGTACCAGAAGTAGTAGCGGTTCAATTTAAGCCGCGCTCAGAACATACTTTACTTATTCGTATTGCGGATGTTGGCGCAACGTATCAGCCACTCAAACACGAAGCACTTTTTGAAGCTATTTTGCCCGTTCATTTTAACGATATTAACGAAGAAGACGATTATTGGGGATTAAGTGACAAAGAGCAAGCCGAGATGAAGCTGTTTAATGAGGTTCATCGTGACTTGATTTATGATTTTGTGGATGAACATCCAGATTTCACACAAATTGTAGTCCATTGTCATGCTGGAGTCAGTCGAAGTAGCGCCGTTGCTATGGGTATTGCTGAACATTTAGGAGATACCGACACCTATGAAAAACTTCAAGTGATTAAACGTTACTTACCAAATCCGCGGGTTCTCGCGATTATGCGGGGCGAAGCGTATTTATAAAAATGAAAACGAAGAAATGTTAGGAGAGATTTTGTATGGAGAAGCATTATGATTATATTGCGATTGGTGGCGGTAGTGGCGGGATTGCTTCTATTAACCGCGCGGCAATGCACGGGGCAAAGTGTGCATTAATTGAACCAAAATTTTTAGGTGGTACTTGTGTAAATGTTGGCTGCGTTCCTAAAAAAGTAATGTGGTATGGCGCACAAATCAAAGAAGCAATGGATTTATACGCAGATGCTTATGGTTACCAAGTAGATTCAAGCTTTAACTTCCAAAAATTAGTAGAAAACCGAGAAGCTTACATTGAACGAATTCGTGGTTCCTACAAAAATGGACTTGATAACAATAAAGTTGAATGGATCAAAGGTTACGCCGAATTTGTCGATGAAAAAACGTTACGAGTGAATGGTGAATTAGTGACAGCGGATCATATTTTAATTGCGACGGGCGGCGAACCAGCACTTCCTTCCATCCCTGGCGCAGAATATGGCATTACTTCAGACGGCTTTTTTGCGTTAAAAGAGCTTCCTAAAAAAGTGGCGGTTGTCGGCGCGGGTTATATTGCTGTTGAGTTAGCCGGTGTATTACAGCAATTTGGATCAGATACGCATCTTTTTGTACGTAAACATGCTCCTCTGCGTAATTTTGACCCGATTTTAACAGATACATTGACCGAGCTTATCGAGCAATCTGACATGACTTTGCATAAACATGCCGTTCCTCAAAAAGTGGAAAAAAACTCGGATGGTAGTTTAACTATCTTTTTAGAAGATGGTCGTACGGAAACAGTGGATACTTTAATCTGGGCAATCGGACGTAAACCGGTTATTAAAGGGCTTCAAATCGAAAAAGCGGGCGTTGAACTTGTGGATAGCGGGCATATTGCGGTAGATAAATTCCAAAATACTAATGTAGACGGGATTTATGCAGTTGGCGATGTAACGGGACATTACGAATTGACTCCAGTTGCGATTGCTGCTGGTCGTCGTCTTTCAGAACGCCTTTTCAATAATAAAAAAGATGCTCATTTAACCTATGAAAATATTCCAACTGTTGTCTTTAGCCATCCAGCTATTGGTACAGTTGGCTTAACAGAACCAGAAGCTATTGAAAAATATGGCAAAGAAAATATTAAAGTATATACGTCTAGCTTTACGTCGATGTATACAGCTATTACAGACCACCGCGAGCCTTGCCGGATGAAATTGATTTGTGAAGGGAAGACTGAACGCGTAATCGGCCTGCATGGTATTGGTTACGGAGTGGATGAAATGATTCAAGGATTCGCCGTTGCTATTAACATGGGAGCAACAAAAGCTGATTTTGACAATACAGTTGCTATCCACCCAACAGGATCTGAAGAATTTGTTACAATGAAATAGAAAACAACGATGGAGGAGGAAGTACGTAATGGGAAAAAAATTATCACTTTATTTTGTAAGACATGGTCAAACATATTTAAACAAAAATCTACGTATGCAGGGCTGGGCTGATACGCCGCTTACACCAGAAGGAATTGAAGTTGTAAAAGAAAGTGGTCGCGGACTTGCCGAAACGGAATTCGTCGCAGCCTATTCAAGTGACTTACACCGTACAATCGCAACAGCAGGACACTTACTAAAAGAAAATAAACATGCATTCGGTCTAACTCTTGAACCACTAAGCGAATTTCGGGAAACATTCTTCGGTTCCTATGAAGGTGAAAAAGGCGATGTAGCTTGGAACGAAATCGCTCATCACATGGGCTACGCAAACCAAGAAGAATTATTTAAAAACGCAGATGTTCGCGAAACGATGAATGGCACGAAAGCCGCTGATCCAACTGGTGATGCAGAAGATTTTATGACATTTTGGACTCGGGTAGAACAAGGTTTCTTACATGTCATTAACCGGCACCGTGAAACAGGCGGGAACGTTCTTATTGTCGCTCACGGAAATACCATTCGCAACATTGTCCACGAACTAGAACCATCCATGGACGAATCAGTCATTCTAGACAATGCAAGCGTTACTGTTTTAGCTTATGAAAATGGTTTATTCAAATTAGAACGTTTAAACGATACTTCTCATTTTAAAAAAGCATAGAAAAAACGAGCTTTAGGAACTAGTTTCCCAAAGCTCGTTTTTTTATTCTGTCGGCGGATTAGACCCAGGTGGATTATTATCAATTGCCAGCTGGCCTCGCCTTAATTTAATTAACCGATTCACATTGACGATAATTGTTTTTACTACCGCGTAAAGTGGAACACCTAAGATCATTCCAAAAATTCCTGCTAAATTACCTGCAACAATCAAGATGATGATAATAGTGAGCGGATGAATGGATAATGATTTACCCATAATATATGGAGAAAGTAAGTTAGAGTCAATTTGTTGAACGATAGTAACGACAACAATTACGAGTAAAGCCTGAACTGGAGAAGTGAATAGCGCCACGATAACCGCGGGAGCTGCTCCAAGGAATGGTCCAAGATAAGGAATAATGTTCGTTGCACCTGCAATAAATCCAAACAGAAGCGCATATGGTTGACCAATAATTAAGTAACCAATAAAAGTAAACAAACCAACAAACATACAATCAATCGCTTGAGAACTAATATAAGTAGAAATTGTTTTGTTCATTTCTTTAATAATTTGTTTCGCTTCAGTACGAATGCCTGCTGGGAAAAATTTGCCAGAAGACTCAACGAATTTATGACCATCTTTAAACATATAAAAGACGATAAATGGAACTGTTACAAGAATCATAACAAAACCAGAAACAAACGAGATAATCGCGCCAAAACTAGAAGCTACCCCATCAACTACCACAGACATAATTTTCGGTAAGGAAATGTTGAGTTTCGAAAGTTCTTGTTTCATATCAATATCTTTTAATGCAGAATTATTTGAGAGACTTTGTAGCCATTTTTCAAAATCTTGCCAGTAACCTGGTATTGCTTTTGCAAGTTCGGCTACTTGGTCAGCAAGTGTTGGACCGAGTTGCATTACAGCTAGAACAACAAGCGCGATAAACGCGATAAAAATCAAAATAACACTTAAAAGTCGCGGAACTTTTCTCTTTTCTAAAAATAAAACTAGCGGATTGAATAAATAGAATAAAAATCCTGCTACTAGAATAGGCATAAATAAAGTGGAAACGATTATACCGATTGGTGAAAATATGTACTTCATCTGCAACAGAATAAATAAAACTGCCACAACTGCTAAAATTTCAATAGTCCAAAAAAACAATTTACTATCCCTAAAACGTGAAAATTTCAAATGATCCCCTTCTTTCTATAAACCTTATTGTTAAATTTTATAGTACCATTAACTGCTTTAAATAGCCACTGAATTTATGATGTTGACTTAAAAATATATGTGTTATACAATGTGTATAACAGTTAGAGAAGAGGTGTTTGTATGTTACTCGCGATTGACTTACAATCAGACGAGCCGATTTATACACAAATATGTAATCAAATTATTGAAGGCATGGCAAAACGGGAACTTTTACCGGGAGATAAACTTCCTTCCGTGCGAAGTCTTGGTGCGGATATTGGTATTAATTTTCATACCGTAAATAAAGCATACCAAATCTTAAAGCAAGAAGGATTTATTCAAATACACCGCCAAAAAGGAGTAGTTATACATCCAGATGGCGTGGCAAAAGCAGATCAACTATTTTTCACTAAGCTGCAAACAAAACTAAGACCATTAATTGCAGAATCGATTGTGCGTAGCGTGAGTGAGGAAGAGTGGCTAGAAATTAGTAAAGCTATTTTTAACGAAATAAAAGGGCGGGGAGTGGAGTAGTTATGGAAATCATCATTTATATTTTTGTCAGTATTGCTATTATTTCCCTGCAAGCAATTACGCCATTTGTAATACGTAAATCTGAATGTTTCGGGGTAAATGTGGGCGAACGCGCTAATCGAAATGCAGAACTAACCCAACTTAAAAAACAATATGTTGGTCAAGTGATTTTATGGACTGTATTGGTTGCTATCATTGGAATTGCATTAATTCAAGGTTTCCATTGGAGTGAAAACATTCAAGCGGGAATCTTTATCATATCCATGTTTGGTCAATTAATTGTTTCTTTCATTATTTACTATCGTTTTCATCACACAACATTACAGTGGAAAAGAGAAAAGATCGAGTCTGGCGAAATTTCAACCAACTCTATTATCATGGTAGATACTAGTTTTCATCGCAGGAAAATGGTTATTTCGTATACTTGGTTTGTAGTACCATTACTTATTTTTATTATCACACTTGCCATTACAGCAGTGTTCTATCCAATTGCACCAGAAGCATTCCCAGTTCATTTTGATATGAATGGAGTCGTGACTGACACCGTTCAAAAATCGGTGAGAGCTGCTTTACTTTTACCAATGCTACAATTAGGGATGATTGCTTTATTTATATTTATTAATTTCGTTATTGCGAGAAGCAAACAAACGGTAGAAAACGAAAATCCAGCAGATTCATTAAAACGGAATATGCTGTTTAGACAAATTTCTAGTAAAGCAATGTTGATTATGTGCGTTATTCTGGTTATTGATTTTCTCGTAATGCAAGTAGTTATTTTACTTTCACTCTCGCCTGAAATTATGATGATTACCATGAGTATTTCTATCATCTTAATATTACTTGGAACAGTACTCCTTGCTGTAAAAGTAGGACAAGGTGGAAGTAGATTAAAATTTGCTAACGAACCAGATAATGTGAATAAACCAATTCGTGATGATGATGCGTTTTGGAAAGCTGGAGTAATCTATTTTAACAGGAATGATCCTGCTTTATTTGTTGAAAAACGTTTTGGCATTGGCTGGACGATCAACACTGCTCGTCCTGTTGCATGGCTCACTTTTGTTTTTATTATTGCAGCGATAGTTTTCATTAGTATCTTGTTTTAAGTAAAGTTTAGTAGGGTATTTATCATGTGTTATGCGGATAAAAAATTAAAATCATCTATGAATCTTCTGCCGTAATATTCTTTTTAAAAGGAGTGTTAATCATGGCGATTAGACAAGGACGATTAGAAGAATGGGAAGGTTTCACGGGGATTGCGCTTGTTCACGAAGGACTAAAAACAGAAGCATTTCATACCGGAATTAAAACAGCTTTTAAAGAAATGCTCAAACTTGCGCAAGAATTAGATGATTTTTCAGAACTAAAAGAGGTCTATGGTATTTCCGTCCATAATATAGAAGATGGTATAACGCATTACGCTGTCATCCCAGTTGAGCAAAAGTACGCTCATTTAAAAGAACCACTTGAATGGATTGAAGTTCCAGCACATACTTATTTTGTAGCGGAACATATAGCAGAGACCGATATACTAGAAAGTTACGAGGAAATAGCTCGAGCAATACAGGAAAAAGAGTACAAACCGTATATTACTGCAAACAATCCTGTTTTTGATCCATTACCATTTAAATTAGAAATATATGCAAAAAATGGTGAAGAAAGTGCGGATATTGAAATTAGGATACCCGTTGTAAAAGAACTCCATACGTAAAACGCGAGCCCGGGACTTTTGTGCCGGGCTTTTTTATACTAGCAAGCTGTTTTTGATTATGCTATAATAAGAACGCAATTTTGTGATTATTTTAACAAGAAGGAAGGGATTCATGTGGGATATTATAGCCCGCAGGAAGTAACAGAGATTACGATTGAAAAAGGGACGCAAAAAGCAAATTCGAGTACATTAACGCTCGTTTTACTAGGCTTTTTGGGTGGCGCCTTTATTTCTCTTGGTTACTTATTATACATACGCGCAGTAGGAACAATGCCTCACGAATGGGGCAGTTTTGCAACGCTTATTGGTGCGAGCCTTTTTCCAGTTGGGCTTGTGTGCATTTTACTCGGTGGAGGAGAATTAATCACTGGCAACATGATGGCGGTAGCGATTGCTTGGTATGACAAAAAGATTTCCTTCCAACAATTACTTAGAAACTGGGCGATTGTGTCCGTCATGAACTTAGTCGGCGCCTTTTTCGTCGCATACTTCTTCGGGCATTTCGTTGGCTTAACAGAAGGAGATTTTTTACCCAAAACACTTGCAACAGCTGGAGCAAAAATTAACGATCCTTTCTGGGTTGCTTTCGTTTCAGGTATCGGGTGTAACTGGTTTGTTGGAATTGCTGTGTGGCTTTGTTACGCGGCTAAAGACTTTGCTGGAAAAATCCTCGGTATTTGGTTCCCCGTCATGGCTTTTGTAGCTATCGGATTTCAGCACGTTGTCGCCAATATGTTTATTATCCCAGCCGCAATTTTCGCTGGATACTATTCATGGGCAGATTTTATTTGGAACGTCATCCCAGTATACCTCGGAAACGTAGTCGGCGGAGCAGTTTTTGTCAGCCTTTTCTATTTCCTTGCATATAAGAAAAACGCACCGAAAAAAGTAAAAGAAGAAATACATCAACCAATTGAAGAAAATTAATTATAAAAAGCTAGTTGCACCCGTTGCAGCTAGTTTTTTTTGAAAAAAATTAAAGTTTTTTAGAAAGTCGCTCGTGCCCATCATGCTGGGATAGAGCAAGTTTTCTTATAAGCCATTTTCTGGGTTTAAGAAGAAAATCCTGATTAAATTTTTCGATTTGTGGAAAACACTATTATAAGCAACGATAGATTCGGACAGAAAAATTTACTAAGGAGTGGTATTTTTGAGTATTAAAGAAACAAGCTTACCAAAAGTTCAAACCAAATTATTTATTAATGGAAAATGGATAGATGGCGATAATAAAGAAACAAAAGATATTGTAAATCCAGCAAACGGCGAAGTCATCGCGAAAATTGCTCAAGCAGGACCTAAAGAAACAAAACAAGCGATTAAAGCTGCAAAAGATGCTTTTCCTGATTGGGCGAAAATGGAACTAGCTGACCGCGTTAAACTCTTGCATAATATTGCTGATTTAATGGAAGAACGAGCAGATACTTTAGCAAAAATTATGACCTTAGAACAAGGTAAACCACTAAAAGAATCAAAAGGAGAAGTCTTAACCGGCGCGGAAAACTTCCGATTCGCGGCTGAAGAAGCAAGAAGACTATACGGTGAAACAATCCCAGCTCCAAACAACCATGCGTTTATCGTTAAAAAACAACCAATTGGCGTAGTAGCAGCAATTACTCCGTGGAATTTCCCGGGTGGAATGGTGACACGAAAACTCGCACCAGCGCTAGCTACAGGTAATACTATCGTGTTAAAACCATCTGGAGATACCCCGCTTTCGGCTTTAGCTATCTTTGAAATTTTTGAAGAAGCTGGCTTACCAAAAGGCGTTGCTAATATCGTCATGGGAAGCTCGAAAGAAATTGGTGAAACTTTAACAGATAGTGATGATGTCCGCAAATTAACGTTTACAGGCTCGACAAAAGTCGGCCAAACACTATTCAAACAATCTGCTGACACCTTGAAGAAAATCTCGCTTGAGCTTGGGGGGCACGCACCATTTATCGTATTTGCGGATGCTAACCTTGAAGCTGCAGTAGATGATTTAATCGCAGCAAAATTCCGTAACAATGGTCAAGTATGTGTATCACCAAATCGCATATTTGTCGCAAAAGAAATCAAAGAAAAATTCACTAAAACATTAGTCGCTAAAGTAGAAAAACTAAAAGTCGGTAACGGTTTAGACGACGTAAATGTTGGTCCGCTTATTCGCGAAGATGCCATCGACAAAATCGACAAACAACTTAAAAACGCGACAGATAAAGGCGCCAAAGTCCTAACTGGTGGCGAACGTTTAACTGGTTCTGACTACGACAAAGGTAATTTCTATAAACCAACTGTTTTAGATAACGTCACTCGTGAAATGGACATCTTTTATGAAGAAACATTCGGTCCCGTAATTCCACTTATCGTTTTTGAAAATGAAGATGAAGCAATTGAAATGGCGAATGATAGCGAATTCGGTCTAGCATCTTATTTCTATACAAAAGATTTAGCACGCGTTGAAAAAGTCGGTGCAGCTCTAGAGTATGGTATGGTTGGTGCAAACGAAATCGCCATATCCAATCCAGAAACTCCATTTGGTGGTGTGAAACATTCAGGATTTGGCCGCGAAAATGGTCATTATGGAATGGAAGAATACATCCAAGTGAAATTCATTAACTTAAAATATCGTGATTAAATTAAACGAGTATGGAACTCCTTCGCATCAAGCGAAGGGGTTCTTTTTTACGTACTTTCCTACCAGTAGGAAAAAAGTATATTTGTAAGCGGATTCAGTCATTTATATAATAAAAGTAAGTTAAGGAAAGGGAGGATACAAAATGAAAAACATTTTACTCATTTGTGGGTCAGGAGCTTCAAGTGGATTTATGGCCGCAGCAATTAGAAAAGCCGCAAAAAAACGCGGAGAAAAAGTAACCGTGAAAGCAGCTAGTGAGTCTCAAATTGATGAAAGAATAAACGAAATCGACTATTTACTCATCGGACCACATTTAGCCTATATGTTAGATGATTTAAAGCAAAAAGTAGCTGATAAAGATGTTTTAGTATCAGTCATTCCACAAGCAACATACGGCACACTTAATGGCGAAAAAGCACTTGATCTCATTTTAAATATGGAGGGATAAAACGATGAACAACAAAGTGATGGATTTTATGACAAATAAATTTGCTCCAAAAGTAAATAAAGTTGTTAAAAATCCTTGGGTATCAGCAATTCAAGATGCAATTATGTCTGCGCTTCCGCTCGTTTTTGTCGGTTCTTTAGTAACCATCGTTTCACTTCTTAAAAATTTATTTCCAGGTATGCCTGATTTTTCAATGATAAGTAATTTTTCGTTTGGGATGTTCGGTTTAGTTGTAGCATTTTTAATCCCGTATTATCTGATGGAGAAAAAAGGGAATAGCAGTCAAAAACTAATTTCTGGAGCTACTGGACTTGTATTATTTTTAATGTTACTATTTCCGACTATTTCAGCAAACGGAGACGCAGTTTTCATTTTATCTAGATTTGGGGCAACAGGAATGTTCTTGTCGATTACAACGGGACTATTTGTTGGTTGTGTAATGAATTTTGCAGCGAAACGTTCGCTGTTCAGTGAAGATACGCCAATACCTGATTTCGTTGTCGGTTGGTTTAACAGTTTACTACCAATTACTTTTATTTTAATCGTTGGTTGGTTAATTACAGTTCAATTTAATATCGATTTCTTTGAAGTTATTGTGGCTGTGTTTAGCCCACTCGCATCGATTGTACAATCTTATCCGGGCTTTGTGCTTTCGGTTTTCATTCCCGCTTTTCTTTATACTTTCGGGATTTCTGGGTGGGTAATGATGCCAGCGATTTATCCTGTTTATATGGCAGGACTCGCAGAAAACTCACAAGCCGTAGCAAATGGCGCAAGTGCATCAAACATCGCAACACAAGAAACAGTTTACGCTTTAATTTCAATCGGCGGGGTGGGGACAACCTTATCACTTTCGATTATGATGCTGATTTTAAGTAAATCTTTACAGCTAAAAGCAATCGGAAAAGCAGTTATTGTTCCGTCAATTTTTAACATCAATGAACCATTATTCTTCGGAGCACCAATTGCCTTCAATCCATACTTAATGATTCCAACGTGGATTAATGCTTTCTTAGTTCCAAGCATCGCCTATTTCGTTATGTCGATGAACTTAGTGAGTATCCCCGCGCAATCATTCTTGCTATGGTACATGCCTTACCCAGTAACATCTTATCTCGCAACACAAGACTTCCGCGCGGTTATTGCTTGTCTAGCGATTATCGTCATCACATGGCTCGTCTATCTGCCATTCTTTAAAGCATACGATAACTCTTTACTAAAACAAGAAAAACTAGATGCAGTAGAAGCAGAGAAAGAAATGGTAACAAATTGATTGGAGGAACTAAAATGTCAGAGCAAGACTATGTTGAAGAAACAGATAGTTTAAATGAACTATCCATGAATATTTTAATCCATGCAGGAAACGCAAGAAATGATTTAGTAAAAGGTCTCAACCATTTAGAAGAATTAGAATTTAACGAAGCCGAGGAATTAATCGCCTCTGCCAAAAAAGAAATTGTCATTGCGCATAGTCTGCAAACAGATACATTACAACTAGAAGCTTCAGGCAACCAAATCCGCTATTCAACTCTATTCTGTCATGCCCAAGATACTCTAATGACAGCAAAAAGTGAAATACTAATCGGCGAACATATGCTACGTTTATTCAAAAAAATGACCGAACTTACGAAAAAATAGGAGGTACAAGTATGTTTGAAAATTATCAGTTTCCAAAAGACTTCTTATGGGGTGGAGCTATCGCAGCCAACCAAGCAGAAGGTGCATTTAAAGTAGATGGAAAAGGAATTAGTTTAGCAGATTTACACAAATATCATAAAGGTAAAACAAACGATGAAATTAGCGAAGAACAACATAAAGGCGTAAGTTTAGCTGATATTAAAGCAAGTATAGAAGATAAAGTAAACTATTATCCGAAACGCCACGGTATTGATTTTTACCATACTTATCCAGAAGATTTAGCTCTTCTTGCTGAAATGGGTTTTAAAACATTTCGAACTTCGATTGACTGGACTCGAATTTTCCCAACTGGAGAAGAAGAGGAACCGAATGAAGCAGGTTTAAATTATTACGATCAATTAATCGACAAAATAATCGAACTTGGTATGGAACCAATTATTACCATTTTGCATTATGAAACTCCAGTAGAAATTGTCTTAAACCATGGTGGATGGCATAATCGAAAAGTTATCGATTTATTTGAAAAATACGGCAAAACCGTCCTTGATCGTTACAATAAAAAAGTGAAATATTGGATTGTTATTAACCAAATTAATTTAATCCAATTTGAACCATTCAACTCCACTGCCATTCCATATGATGCTGTTGATGATTACTTATCAGCAACGTATCAAGCAGTTCATAATCAATTTGTCGCTAGTGCGAAAATTTATGAATACGGCAAAGCGCTAAATCCAGATTTAATGATTGGTACGATGCTGGCAGATTGCACAGCGTATCCATACTCATGTGATCCAGACGATATTGTGCTTGCAATGAAACGTAATCGGATGGAATATTTCTTCGCAGACGTGCAGTTCCAGGGAGAATATCCACAATATGCGCTTAATTATTTTGCTGAAAATAATATTACAATTGAAATCACAGAAGAAGATAAAGCTATTTTACAAAAAAACACGATGGATTATCTAGCAATTTCCTATTATTATTCGCAAATGGTCGATTCCAAGAAAAATGATTTGGATCCCGCTTCGATTACCCCAAATCCGCACTTAAAAGCAAATCCGTGGGGCTGGGCTGTGGATCCGAAAGGGCTATATAATGCTCTGTCACAATACTGGGATAGATACCATAAACCAATCATTATTGCAGAAAATGGCTTCGGAATGTACGACGAATTAGACAATGGCGAAATCCATGATGATTACCGCATTGATTATTTATCTGCCCATTTAAAAGAAATGAAACGCGCGATGTATGACGGGGTAGAAGTGATCGCATATTGTGCATGGGGCCCAATAGACATCGTTAGTTGTTCTTCCGCGCAAATGGAAAAAAGATACGGTTTCATCTACGTTGATTTAGACAACGAAGGGAACGGTACAGGCAAAAGAATTAAAAAAGACAGCTTTTCATGGTATAAAAAAGTAATAGAGTCTAATGGGGAAGACCTAGAAGTTTAATGTAACAGAAGCGCCAGTTGTGGTAGTTGATAGCTAAAACAACTGGCTTTCGATATATAGGGGGTAACAGGAATGGATACTCAAAAAGAAATACTAGCTTATTTGTATAAACAAGAAGACAAGTGGGTTACCTCAAATGAGTTAGCAGATTTTTGCGAGTGTACAACAAGAACCATTCGCAATAATATCTACAAAATAAATGAAGCAACGCCAAATTTAATTAATTCAACCAAACAAGGGTATCAAATTAACCGAGCGATTCACTTCGATTTTCAAGCAGAAAGCGACGTTTCAGAACGAAAATCTAAATTATTACTAGAATTAATTAAAAACTCCACCAAAGGCGTCGATTTATTTGATCTCGCAGATATTCTTTTTATTTCAGAAGTCACTTTAAAAAAAGATATTCAACAATTAAAAAACGAACTGAAAGAAGCAAACGTACAGATTGGCATTGATAAAAATCGAATTAAACTTGTCGGAAAAGAACGCGCCAAAAGAAAGTATATGATTTCCTTATTGTATGAAGAAGGCGGCTACCGTGAAAGCATCAAAGGGCACATCCAAGAAATGCTAGAAATAGTTTCGATTGATAAACTCCAAAGTATCGTAAAAGAAGTTCTAGCAGAAGAAGCTATTACAACTAATCAATATTCGATGATGAATATTGTGTTGCATTACGCCATCAGTATCGTCCGGATCCAACAAGGTAATACGCTCATCGAAACGCAAAAAACGCTTATTAGAAAACACTCTAAAGAATATGAAATCTCAAAAAAAATAGCCGGAATCCTCTCAGAAGAATACCAAATACATTTTTCAGAAGCAGAAACAAAGCAACTTGGCCTTCTTTATGTTGGGCTTCAAAACGAGCAAGCAGCCAATGCCAACCAAGCTGAATTAGAACAATTTGTCGATAAAAAAATCATTGAAGCACTTAAAATAGTACTCACCAATGTGGAAGAAATGTACCTCATTGATCTTCAAAACGAGCAACTTTTTATTAAACTTGCCATCCATGTACAAAGCTTATATTACCGTTCGCGTTACAAAGCTTATACAAGAAATTTAAGTTTACTTGATATTAAAACCTCTTATCCAGTAACCTTTGACATCGCAGTTTACATTTCCTCTTTACTACAAGAAAAACTAGCAATTGACTTTAACGAAGACGAAATATCTTTTATCGCGCTACATATCGGTTCTTTTTTAGAAAGCGAAAATCGTGATTATATCAAACTAGAAATCGGTATTCTTGTTGACGACTACCATGATTTAAAAACCAATATGCTAAAAAAACTACGCACCTTATTTGAAAACGATGCGACAATAGAAGTCATTGAAAATGAGAGATGCGATGAACAATACGATATTATTTTAACGACAAACCGAGATACCGCTCTCGAAAAAGCAGGTTCCATTTTTATTCACCCATTACTCACAGCGAAAGACATTAAAAAAATTACAAGCAGAATCCATACCAAGAAAAAAATGCTTGAAAACAACCTACTTGGACAACAAATTGACCGCTATATCGTCCCGTCACTCTATTCTAATCAAATCGACCCCTCAGAACTCACCCCTCAAAAAATAAGAGAACAAATGGTGTCTAAAATGGAAAAGGCGGCTTTTGTAAAACCAGATTTTAAAGAAAAAGTTGAAAAAAGAGAACAAATGGCACCAACCAGTTTCCCGTCAGGCATTGCGATACCCCATTCAATCAAAAACGATGCCATTCGCAGTGGCGTTTCGATGATGACGCTCCAAGAACCGATTTATTGGAACGACGTCAAAGTAAAAATGATTGCCCTCGTCGCCATCAGCAAAAAAGATGCCAACGAATTTAACGATTTCTTTGAAAAATTTGTGGAAATTGTTTCTGAACCAATCAACGCCAAACGCTTATCGATGACAGAAAGTTTCACAGAGTTCATCCAAAAACTAAAAATGATGGTGGAAGAAAGTGAATAAATGGTCACAAATTAAGCCGTGTAATTTAAGCTGCACGGCTTTTTTAGCTTGAAGGATTTACTAAATTGAGCTATAATGAAAACATCAAACGAAAAGGAGTGTTATCTTAAGCCAATGAAATTCTAATCCTGTATTATATGAAAAAATGAAGAAAGCTATCCAATTCTTGGGTAGAAACTATTTTTTCGGACGGGATTCGTATGTTCATTTCGCATGATAACTCTAGCTATAGCCTTTTTTGGCGTAGTTTCGCGGATTCCTCTCTGAAAATATTCAGGAGGTTATTTTTTATGTCAATAATCGAAATAAACCAATTAAAAATAGAAATAGGGGACAGAACTTTAGTAGAAATCCCTCACCTGTTAGTAGATAAAAAAGCAAGAATCGGCATCATCGGTCAAAACGGCTTAGGAAAAACAACGCTCATGGAAGTAATCGCTGGCGTTAAAGAAGCCACATCAGGAAACATTACTTCATACGGAAAACTCGCTTATATCAAACAACTTCACACTGATAAAAGCACACAAAGCGGCGGGGAAAAAACAAGAAAAGCAATTCAACATGCTATGCGCCAAAATCCAAGCATACTTTTAGCAGACGAACCGACGAGCAACCTAGATGTCGAAAGCGTCAAACATTTAGAACGGCAGTGGAGCGATTTTCACGGTGCCCTAATGATTATTTCCCATGATCGCGCCTTTTTAGATGCACTTTGCACAGAAATATGGGAAATTAAAAATCAAGGAATCCATGTCTACAAAGGAAACTATCACGCTTATTTAGAACAAAAAAAACTACAAGAAAACCAAGCAGAACTTGCCTACAAAGAATTTAAAAACAAAAAGAAACAACTACAAGCATCACAAAACCATCACGAAATTGAAGCGGGACGAATTGTAAAACCAGGAAAACGACTAAATAACAAAGAAGCAAGCGCCTTTAAAGCTGGAAAAGGCACACAACAAAAGAAACAACATAGTACAATTAAAGCGCTAGAAAAACGGATTGAACGGCTTGGCAATGTCGAAAAACCACGCACTACAAAGCCAATTAAAATCGTCACACCCGATAATCGACTAATAAAAAAAGGCAGTACGATATTAAGCGCAAAAGAAGCAACCTTCGAAATTGCAGGAAAAACACTGTTTGAAGCAAAAGCATTCTCGATTAAAGCAGGAGATAAAGTAGCGCTTATCGGTGAAAATGCTAGCGGTAAAACCACTTTTTTAAGAGAAATTATCCAAGAAAATCCAACTATTACTTGTAACAATCAAGCTAAAATCGCTTATTTTGATCAAGAATTAAAAGGGTTAGATTTAGCGAAGACGCTCATAGAAAACATCACAGATAGGAGCGTTCAAACACAACAAGTAAACAGAGATGTGCTTGGAAGTATGCATTTTAAAGAAAGTGATTTGCATAAAGAAGTCGGGATGCTTTCTGGTGGAGAACGAGTGAAATTACTTCTTAGTATGCTTCTTGTTAGTGATGCGAACTTCCTGATACTCGATGAACCGACCAACTATTTGGACATCTATGCAATGGAAGCTCTGGAAATGCTCATAAAACAATTTACCGGAACAGTGTTATTTGTTTCTCATGATAGAACGTTTGTAAATCAAGTTGCAGAAGAATTACTCGTGATTGAAAACAACCAAATGACTTTCCACAGAATGACCTTCTCAGAATACGAAGAAAGTAAAGCCCCAAGTCGTGTAACAGAAGAGGATAAATTGATTTTAGAAATGCGAATGTCAGAAATTGCTGCGAAACTTATGCAACCGAATTTAAAACCAGCAGAAAAGGCAATTCTCGAACAAGATTATCAAGAAATTATCACAAAAAGACAACAATTTAGTTAGATTGTTGTCTTTTTATTCGTGCAAAATAAAAAATATAGTCATTTATCTTTTACTTGATTTCTTCAAAAGATAGGCTTAGAATCAAATAGTTATTAAAAAGAGTAAAGAAAGAAGGAATCCTATGTTTAGTCACTTGCCGGATTCATTCCTACAAATGAATACCATTTTTATTTCTATTTTGATAGAGGCGCTGCCGTTTGTATTAATTGGCGTATTTATTGCTGGTTTTATTCAAATGTTCATTTCTGAAAAATTTATTGCTCGCGTTATTCCAAAAAATAAATTCCTAGCAGTCATTGTTGGCTCGCTAATTGGTGTATTTTTCCCATCCTGTGAATGTGGCATTGTGCCGATCGTTCGTAATCTACTTGCAAAAGGGGTACCGCTTCATGCTGGAATTGCCTTCATGCTCACAGCTCCAATTATTAACCCCGTTGTCTTATTTTCCACCTATGTTGCATTTGGAAGTACTTGGGAAGTTCCGCTTTTGCGTGTTGCGGGAAGTCTTGTAGTAGCACTCGTTGTCGGGAATATTATCGCTTATTTTTATAAAGGAACTGGTTTGAAAGAACGGTTTTTAAAATATGAAGCTGCCAGTGAAAAAGTTGCTGTCCCAGCTGGAAACTTAGCCCTTGCAGGAGGTCCAAGTGGAGACGTAACAACAACGAAATTTCAAGTTCTAGCAACAGAAGGAGCTCAGGCTGAACCAGAGCACGACCATGCGCACCATCATCACGGTGAAGAGCATACACATGAAAAAATGTCTTTTAGTCAAAAAGTTTGGCATACCGTACAGCATGCAGTTGACGAATTCTTTTCTGTCGGCAAGTATCTAGTTTTTGGTGCTTTAATTGCCGCAGCGATGCAAACATATATTAAAACTTCGACACTTGTATCCATTGGACATGGCCCGATTTTATCTATTTTATTAATGATGGTTCTAGCATTTGTTTTATCATTATGTTCTGAAGCAGATGCATTTATTGGCGCTTCATTCCGTAGTGTATTTTCCACGCAATCAATCGTTGCATTTTTAGTATTTGGCCCGATGCTCGATATTAAAAATTTAATGATGATGTTAGGAGCATTTAAAGCAAAATTTGTCTTATTAATTGTTACAAGTGTAACGATTGTCGTCTTTTTATACGCCTTGGTTATTTAACAGAAAGCAGGTGAACACATGTTTCGAGTTTTTATTTTATTTGGATTTGGCTTTTATTTGATGCAGCTACATATTTCTGGTGACATCAGTAAATATATTAATATGAAATACGCTTATTTATCTTTTTCAGCAATGATTGCCGCATTTTTACTTGCAATTATTCAGCTTATTATGGTTTTTCGTGATGAAGATATTGGCGCAAAAACAGAGCATATGGGGCATACCCATAACGGTGAAAATACTATTTTGAAAAAAATCATGGTTTACGGTTTACTTTCTTACGCATTAATTGCGGGATTTTTATTTCCAGTCGCAACACTTGATTCAACCATCGTTTCCGCGAAAGGCTTTCATTTTCCGAAAAATAATGCTGCGGGCGATGACCCTTATGCCCAAAACCAGTTTTTAAGACCTGATACAAGTGGTTATTTTGGAGAAACAGATTATGAAAAAATGATGGCGAAAGAAAAAGCCGAAATCATTGATCAAAATCCAATCAAAGTAACCGATAGCAACTATTTAATGACAATGGAAATTCTCTATAACTATCCTGGTGAGTTTACTGGTAAAGAAATCGAATTTACCGGTTTTGTCTATAACGATGAAGTGACAAAAGATAATAATTTATTCTTATTTCGATTTGGAATTATTCATTGTGTAGCGGACTCTGGCGTATTTGGCATGCTTGTCCAAATGCCCGAAAAGACCAATTTTAAAAACGACACCTGGCTTACAGTAAAAGGAACGATCACTCAAGAGTACTATTCACCATTTAAAATGAATATCCCATCTGTACAAGTAGATAGCTATAAAGAAGTAGCAAAACCAAAATCAGTTTATGTCTATCGTAAATATTAAATCGCTACTTGCGGATTTATGCGGCTTGAGTTATCCTTAAATAAAGCTGTTTACGTTTTCACGAATGAATAAAAGGATGGAACATTGAATGAATGATTACAACCACTACTTTCATTTCCCACGAGAAGAATGGCGCAAGCTGGAAGTGAGTAAGGACCAAATTTTAACTGCAGAGGAACTGGAAGAAATACGTGGTTTAAATGACCGAATTTCTTTACAAGACATCTCTGAAATCTATTTACCACTAATCAAACTAATTGCAATCCAGTACCATGAAGCAATTTTTATTCATGGTGAAAAAATGGAATACTTAAAGAAAAAAGAATCACGTGCCCCTTTCATTATCGCCTTAGCAGGTAGTGTGGCAGTGGGGAAAAGTACAACCGCGCGTGTTTTTAAATTAATGCTAGATCGTTGGTTTTCTAAAACAAGGCAAGTCGAGCTTGTAACAACAGACGGATTTCTCTATCCTAATAAGGTTTTAGAAGAACGCGGTATCATGGATAAAAAAGGTTTCCCCGAAAGCTACGACCGCGACCGCTTTGCTAAGTTTCTAACCGACTTAAAAGCAAATAAAGAAGACGTTGAAGTACCACTTTATTCGCATTTCACCTACGATGTTTTAGACGAAACTCGCATGATGCATAATCCGGATATTGTTATTATTGAAGGGATTAATGTCCTTCAAGCTGACCAACATGAGAGCCTATATCCGAGTGATTTCTTTGATTTCTCCGTGTATATGGATGCTAATGAAGCAGATATTAAGAACTGGTATTTAGAACGTTTCTTCATGCTTCGCGAAACAGCTTTCCAAGACGAAAGCTCGTATTTCCACCCATATACGAAAATCAGTAAAAAAGAAGCAGAAACATTTGCGTTAGGTGTTTGGGATACAATCAATGGCGTCAATTTAAAAGAAAACATCGAGAAAACAAAGTACCGAGCGGATTTAGTTCTTCATAAAGGAACAGATCACCTTATTTCAGATATTTATTTACGAAAATAACCGAGTGCAGATAGAAGGAAACTTCTTGATGCGTTCGGTTTTTCCTTTACATTTAAAAAAATCCGAGTACAATGGAAAGTGAGTAATCACTCATTTTTAAAAAGGAGGGAAACTAATGGCAGAAATAGCAATTGATGTTTCGAATTTAGATGTAAAAATCGGCAAGAAACCAATTTTATCAGATATGTCTCTCGAAATAGAGAAGGGCGAAATATTCGGCTTAATTGGTCCGTCTGGCGCTGGTAAAACAACTCTTGTTAAAACCATCATCGGTATGGAAAAAGCAACAAGTGGCCAAACCAAAGTATTAGGAAATGTAATGCCGAACTTGCCAGTAATTAGCAAAATCGGTTATATGGCTCAGTCAGATGCACTGTATACTGATTTAACGGCCAAAGAGAACCTAGATTTTTTTGCTTCACTTTATTCTATTAAGGGCGCTGCTAAAAAAGACCGAATCAACTATGCGACGAACCTGGTTAATTTACAAACCGATTTAACAAAAAAAGTGAATAATTTTTCAGGTGGAATGAAACGCAGGTTGTCTCTCGCTATTTCTGTCCTTGCAGATCCTGATGTTTTAATATTAGATGAGCCAACTGTCGGTATTGATCCAGAACTAAGAAAAACCATTTGGGAAGAACTGGATGATCTTAAAGCAAACGGCAAATGCATCCTTGTGACGACGCACGTGATGGATGAAGCCGAAAAATGCGATAGACTTGCAATGATAAGAAATGGAAAAATAATCGCCATAGGGACCCCACAAGAGCTCTCAAGTAAAACTTCATCTGGCAAACTAGAAGATGCCTTTTTAGAGTTTGGAGGGAAGGACTAATGCGAATTTTAGCTATCGTTAAACGGATCGTCAACCAATTCAGGCGTGATAAACGGACGCTTGCTTTAATGTTTCTTGCGCCACTTTTACTTATTACATTACTAACTTACTTATTTGAAGGCGATACAGTGAAGCCAGTTGTCGGAGTGAACGGACTTTCGAGTTCCATGGTAAAAGAACTAAAAGAAAATGATTTAACAATTAAGACTTACCCAGACAACACGAACGCAACTGCGAAAATTAAAGACGCTGATCTTGACGCGTTTTTTCAACAAGATGGCGAGAAAATCAAAGTGACATACGAAAATAGTGAACCAAGCTTAAGTAAAGAAATCGGTTTAAAACTACAAAAAGCATTGATGGCCGAGCAACAAGTTCAAGTAAAGAAACAAGCCAAAACAACAGGAGAAGCTCTTGCCAAAGCTGGAATTGATCCAAACTCGCTTCCCGCACTTACAAACAGCCCTGAAAAGCTAACCATTTCAACCGATTACGTTTATGGCGATAAAGATACTAGCTTTTTTGATACAATTAGCCCGATTTTCATTGGCTTTTTCGTATTCTTCTTCGTTTTTCTAATCGCTGGGATTTCCTTTTTAAGAGAACGAACAACAGGTACGCTTGAACGACTCATGGCAACCCCAATTAAACGTATCGAACTAGAACTAGGGTATTTGATAGGTTTTGGCATATTTGCCTTACTACAGTCTATCTTAGTCGCAGTTTTCTCCATCCAAGTGCTCGGCATGATGCAAAACGGATCCTTATTTTATGTTTTACTCATTACGCTAACACTCGGAATGGTGTCACTCGCACTAGGTATCTTACTTTCAACGTTTGCTAATAATGAATTTCAAATCGTGCAATTTATCCCCATTGTTATTGTGCCCCAAGTGTTATTCTGTGGGATTTTCCCGCTCGATGGCATGGCAGATTGGCTCGTATGGATTGCACATATTATGCCGCTATACTACGGAGCAAATGCACTAACATCCATTATGGTAAAAGGAGAAGGATTTGTCTCATTTGCAAATGATTTTTATATTTTGCTAGGATTTGTAATCATCTTTGTCGTACTAAATATTTTTGCATTAAAAAAATACCGGAAAGTTTAATTAGAAAGGAAGAAAAAAAGTGGATGCAGAAGGAGATATCTTGCGTCAAATGCTTGATTTGACGGAAAAAGAAACTAAAATGAGCGATAAACAACGCCGAATTGTAGCAGCTTCCATTGAACTGTTTGCGGAAAAAGGCTATGCTGGAACATCTACAAATGAAATAGCAAAAAAAGCGGGCGTAGCTGAAGGAACCATTTTCAGACATTATAAAACAAAAAAAGATTTATTGATGGCAATCACGATGCCAACATTGATTGGGGGAGTTATCCCATTTTTAGCTCAAAGCTTTGTTAAAGAAGTTTTTGAAAGTGAGTATCCAGATTTCCAGTCGTTTATTCGCGAAATTATTGTTAACCGTTTTGAATTTGCAAAAGAGAATGGTAAAGTCATCAAAATATACTTTATGGAATTATTTTATCATGATGAACTTAGAGCGCAGTTTTCTCAAATTTTTATGACGCATGTAAAAGGGCAGTTTGACCAAATGATTGATTTTTATAAGGCACGTGGAGAAATTGTCGATATGCCAAATAGTACGATTATGAGGGCGCTTATTACAAATATAGTCGGCTTTATGTTGACAAGGTTTGTTGTGATGCCAGATGCTAACTGGAACGACGCAAAAGAAATAGATGATACAGTTTCTTATATTATGAGAGGCTTAGGTAAATAAAAAAGAGTCCAGCATTAGCTGGACTCTTTTTTATTTAGTAGAAGAATCAGTTGATTTCTTCTTATTATAGTTGTATTTACTTGGATCTACTTTTTTGAAGCCATCAGGAGCATAGAATCGTAATAAATCTCCTTGTAACACAGAATCAGAAAGCTCTAATTCTTTGGATACCTTCTCTTTTGTTTCTTTCATTTCTTTTGTTTCTGTCGCAATTGGTTCACCAGTTTGTTGGTTATACATGTTGCCACCAATCATAGAGTAAGTTGGTGTTATATAATCACCATTTCTAAATGGAACCAGTTGTTTATGATCTTTTGAAAGTAAGTCAGTACCAAATTGCAAGTATTCTTTGTTATCCACGCCAAGTAAGTGAAGCAGGGTAGGTAGTAAGTCAACTTGACCACCATATTGTTCTTGAACTCCACCTTCAACACCTGGAACATGAATCATTAAAGGTACACGTTGCGCTTGGGCATTTTCGAAAGTGTTATAGTCTTTGCCAAGAATTTTTGTCATTGCTTCTTCGTGGTTATCGGAAATACCATAGTGGTCACCATACATAATAATTACAGAGTTATCGTAAAGACCAGTTTTCTTCAAGTAATCAACAAAGCTCTTCACAGATTCGTCTAAATAACGAGCTGTTTGGAAGTACGTATCTACCGAAGAATCACCAGTTGTCGCTGGAGCAATCGAAGCATCCTTTTCATCAATTGGATAAGGGAAGTGATTGGTTAGCGTGATGAATTTCGTATAGAATGGTTGTTTCAAGGATGAAAGATATTTTTCAGATTCTTGGAAGAAAGGTTTATCTTTTAGCCCATAGTTAGAAACATCGGCGTCATTCATATCATAGTAACTAGCATCAAAGAAATTATCGTAACCAAATTGTTTATAAATTTCATCACGATTCCAGAAGCTCTTATAGTTACCGTGGAAGACAGCACTAGTATATCCTTGTTGACCTAAAATAGCTGATGCTGATTCATAAGTGTTTTGTCCTTTTGTAGTAAAGGCAGAACCTTGAGGCAAGCCATAAAGCGAGTTCTCAAGTAACATTTCGGAGTCAGCTGTTTTACCTTGACCTGTTTGGTGGAAGAAGTTCGTAAAGCTCAGTGTATTTTTATCTTTAAAGAAAGAGTTAATATACGGCGTTACTTCTTCTCCGTTAAGTTTATAATTCACTAAGAATTGTTGGAAACTTTCTAAATGAATATAAATAACGTTTTTGCCTTTTGCTTTACCGAAATATTCCGGATTTGGCGCGGCGTATTTTGATTTAGTGTAGTTAAGTACTTCCGTAACATCACTACTATCAGCAAGTGCACGCTGTGTAGATGACTCAGTACTTTTCACTGCATCATAGATTTGGTAGTTAGTCATACCAAGATATTTTACAATATAATTTCTATCAAAAGTTCTTGTTAAAAGTTGTGGACGATCGATTTCAGCAAGTCCTAAGTTAGCAAAGAACATCGCGATACCAAGCGTTAAAACACCAACAACTTTTCTAGCACGGATTCGAGCAGTTTTATCAGGTTTTACAAAGCGGAAAGCAAGTAGTGCAATTAAAATAATAATATCCGCGAAGTAAATAATATCGTGCCAGCTGAGTAACGCTGTGATACTACTACCCATGTCGCCCATGTTTTGCATTTGTTTTGCGTTTAGATTCGGAAGCGTAATGAAATCACTAAAGAATCGATAATAGACAATATTTGCGTAAAGAATAAAGCTCATTAAAAAGTCAATGACAACGATCCAGATAAATGAACGACGTCCTTTAGCAAAAAGTGCGAGACCTAAGAAGAAAACAGCCCCACTCAATGGATTTATGAACAGCAAAATTTGCTGCATAAGGTTCTCAATACCAAGTTTAAATTCAAGTTGATATGCAATATACGTTTTTAGCCAATAAAGAATGACGGCTAGAACAAAAAACCCATAATTTTTGCTTAAAAACGTTTGGATTTTTATTTTCCAATCCTTCATGAAACACCTCTCCTACACACTATTTACTCGTTTTAATTGTTGTTTTTGAAATGAAAAAAAGAAGCTGTAATATGTAAAAAAACAATTTCATACAGCACCCACTTTAACATAATTCTAACACAAGATTAATAAAAGGCAAGTTATAACACATACGTCTGAAGTAGGATTTATTAACAAATAGGCTTATTTAACTAGTCAAAAAAGAACCATTTTAGATAGAATTCTGCTAGAATAAAAAGTGAAATAGGAGGTATAAAATGAACGCTAAAATCACTCCAACTTTTTTTGAAAATAGAACCACTATTGAATTAGCTAGAGATATAATAGGGATGAGACTCGTGCATGAAATAGGTAATTATACTCTTTCTGGTTACATTGTTGAAACGGAAGCCTATCTCGGGGCAACAGATATGGCAGCCCATAGTTTTAAAAACTTACGAACCAAACGGACTGAAGTAATGTTCGGCACTCCAGGAACGATTTATACGTATCAAATGCACCAGCAAGTATTATTAAACTTTATTACGATGCGAGAAGGCATTCCGGAAGCTGTTTTAATTAGAGCATTAGAACCAACGAAAGAGTCCATCGAGCAAATGGAACAAAATCGTTTTTTGAAAACTGGCTTTGAATTAACAAACGGCCCGGGTAAATTAACGCAAGCTTTAGGATTAAGTATGCAAGATTATGGGAAAACTCTTTTTGATAGCAATATTTGGTTAGAAAGGGCAAAAGTGCCACATATAATAGAAGCAACTAATCGAATTGGTGTTCCAAATAAAGGTATCGCGACCCATTATCCTCTAAGGTTCACAGCTAAAGGAAGCCCGTATATTTCAGCGCAACGTAAAAGACAAATTTCAGACTATATTTGGGAATAACTTTACAAATTTGTCACAGGTGCAAAAATACTTCAATAAGGCGGCTGATTTCCTTTGCTTCATCAGAGTAGCTACTATATAATGAAATAGTTACAAGGAGGAATAATATGTTAAAGAAAACAATCGCAATCGTTATTTTAATCATCGGTTTACTATTAATTTTTTCCCCATTCATTAAAAACGGCATTGTAAAATATATGAGTGGCCATGAAACAATCGATCAATACAATGCATCCGATTTAAAGAAAAACAATGAAAAAGATGCTACATTTGATTTTGAAAGTGTACAACTTCCATCTATGACCTCTGTCATCAAAGGTGCAGCAGACTATGACAAAGATGCCGTTATTGGCTCGATAGCTGTTCCTTCTGTAGACGTTAACTTACTAGTATTTAAAGGAACCAACACTGCTAATTTACTTGCAGGAGCAACAACCATGCGTTCTGACCAAGTAATGGGTAAAGGCAACTATCCATTAGCGGGGCACCATATGCGCAATGAATCAATGCTATTTGGCCCAATTATGAAGGTAAAAGAAGGCGACAAGATTTACCTGACTGACCTCGTAAATTTATATGAATATACAGTTACTGAAACAAAAACAATTGATGAAACAGAAGTAAGCGTGATAGATAATACGAAAGACGCTAGAATCACATTAATCACATGTGACAAGCCAACGGAAACGACGAAACGATTTGTTGCAGTTGGTGAGCTAGATAAAACAGAAAAACTAACAAAAGAACTAGAGAATAAATATTTCCCTAGTAAATAAGTAAAATTTTAAAAAGGCAGCGGATTTTCTTAGCTGTCTTTTTTTCTGGATAATTTCTCCTTTTATTATAAATGTTGTATCATATAAATGAGGTTTATTTTGAGAAAGGAAGTGCAGTAATGAAACTAACCGTTTTTGGACATTGGGGCGGATATCCGGTAGCGAACGAAGGAACATCAAGTTATTTGCTAGAAGAAGCTGGATTTAAGTTATTAATTGATGTGGGGGCAAGTGCCGTTTCCATCATGCAAAACTTCATTGATCCTGATGACATTGATGCCGCAATAATTTCTCATTACCATCCAGATCATGTAGCAGACGTAGGAATTTTGCAGCACATTCGTTTGTTGTCGCAAAAAAAGGAAAAACCACCTGTCTTACCTATTTACGGGCATAAAGAAGATGAACGTGGCTATTCTTATTTAGAAATGGCGAATGTAACAAAAGCAGTGGAGTATAAAGCAGATGACACACTTGAAATCGGACCGTTTAAAGTAACCTTCTTAAAAACAGTTCATCCAGTACCTTGTTATGCCATGCGAATTGAAGCAGCTGGAAAAATCTTTGTATACACCGCGGATAGCGCTTATCAAGATAGTTTTATTCCTTTTGCAGAAAACGCAGATTTACTCGTAACAGATACGAACTTTTTCCATGATTTAGCTGGGAAAACAAAAGTTCATATGGCAAGTACCGAAGTCGCAAAAATTGCTAAAGAAGCAAATGTGAAATCGTTACTCCTTAGCCATTTGCCAGAAGTTGGTGATTTAGAAGTATTGAAACAAGAAGCAGCAGCTATTTACACCGGAGAAATTGCACTCGCATCAAAAGGATTTACGAAAACATTTTAATATAGAAGAAAAGGGGTTTGGGGTATGTATTTTATAGATAATAATAATGAAAAAGATCCGCGTATTAATTTAGCAGTTGAGGAATTTATTTTAACCGAATTGAAGTTAGATGAACCGGTTTTGCTTTTTTACATTAATAAGCCATCGATAATTATTGGTCGGAATCAAAATACGGTAGAAGAAATCGATACAGAATATGTCGAGAAAAATGACTTAATTGTGGTGCGTAGACTTTCAGGTGGTGGCGCTGTTTATCATGATGAAGGTAACTTGAATTTTAGTTTTATTACAGATGACGACGGCGAATCGTTCCATAATTTTGCGAAGTTTACACAACCGATTGTGGAAGCTCTTAAACGTTTAGGCGTAAATGCGGAATTAAAAGGACGTAATGATTTATTAATCGATGGTTTTAAAGTATCAGGAAATGCGCAATTTGCAACGAAGGGGAAAATGTTCTCGCACGGTACTTTAATGTATGATTTGAACTTAGATAATGTCGCTGCATCACTAAAACCACGTAAAGATAAAATTGAATCAAAAGGAATTAAGTCCGTTCGTAGTCGAGTTGCGAATATTTCTGATTTTATGGATCAAGAAATGACTACCGAAGAATTCCGCGATTTATTATTGCTTTACATTTTTAACGTGGATAAAGTAGAAGATGTGAAAGAATACAAATTAACCGCTCCAGATTGGGAAAAAATCCATGAAATTTCTGCTAAGCGTTATGGCAATTGGGACTGGAACTATGGAAAATCTCCAAAATTCGATTTAACACGGACAAAACGTTTTCCAGTTGGAGCAGTCGATGTTCGCTTAAACGTACAAAAAGGAGTTATCACAGAAATTAAGATTTTCGGTGATTTCTTTGGCGTAAAAAATGTGGCGGATATTGAGGAGAAATTAGTCAACACAACTTATAAACGTGAAGCATTGGCCGAAGCTTTAGCAGATATAGAAGTAAAAGAATACTTTGGTAACATTACAAAAGATGAATTTTTAGATTTACTTTATTAAAAAAAGAAAGCACGCATTCCGCGTGCTTTCTTTTTTATTTAAGATTTTTTCCTGACATCCAATGTTCCAGCCGTTTTCCGACAAACCATAAAATAACGACAGAAACAGCTAAAATAGCCAGTTTAAGTGGTTGGTGAATTAAGTCTACGAAATCATAACCAATATAGCTAATCGCAAAGACTTTGATTAATTTCCCACCTACAAGCGCTAAGATAAATTGGTAAACTTTTATTTTAGAGAGACCTGCAACGATATTTACAGCAGAAGATGGTGTAAAAGGCATTACAAGTAAAATGAAAATCGGACTAAAACCATGTCTATCAATCCATTCCATTACTCGTTTAATTTGTTTATGTCCGGAAATAAATCGCAAAAATCGAGTCTGCCCAAATTTTCGAGCTAACAAGAAAACACATAAACTACCTGCAATTGCAGCTGTAACGGATATTAAAAAGCCGCCAAACAGTCCGTATGCATTAACGTTAACTACAACAAAAACAATAAATGGTAAAAAAGGTAAAAACGCTTCAATAAAAGGTAAGAAAAAAGCTAAAAGTGGACCTAAATTCCGATACTCACTTAGCCAGTACATTAAATTATCATAAGAAAAGAAATTCATCATATCCTGCCAAAATGTCATAAGCAAGCCTCCAGTAGTCTTTAAAAACATACTTTATTTTCTCACATAAAAATGATAAAGCGCTAATAAAACAGCTTGAATATAGTTAAAATCCTAGTAAATCAACCAGGATTTTAATTATTTATTATTTTTGGTCAGAAAAACCGTTTTCTTCTTCAATAATGTACAGCGGGCGGTCTTTTACTTCATCATAAATTCGACCAATGTATTCACCAATTAAGCCAAGAATGAAAAGAATTGTCCCGCCAAAAACAAGTTGTAAAATAATAATAGAAGTCCAGCCAGTTAATGTTGTATCAGTAAAGAACCGTTGGAAAAGCACAATAATTAAGTAAATAAAACCAATGAAAGCTGTTAAAACCCCAAGGTAACTTGCGAGTTTTAATGGACGATAAGAAAATGATGTAATTCCGTCTATAGATAATTTAATCATTTTTTTGAGTGGATATTTTGTTTCTCCAGCCGCGCGTTCATCGCGTTCATAGTGAAGAGCTGTTTGCTTAAATCCAAGCCAACTAACTTGCCCGCGAACAAAAGGATTTTTTTCATGTAATCCAGCTAGCTCTCGACAAACTTGCGCATCCATGAGTCGGAAGTCACCAGTATCAACCGGAATATTAATATCCGTTAATTTAGTTAAAATACGGTAAAAGAGAGAAGCACTTTGTTTTTTGAAGAAAGTTTCCCCTTTTCGTTTCAGACGTTGGGCGTAAACAACTTGGTAGCCTTCTTTCCATTTCTCTACCATTTCAATAATTAACTCAGGGGGATCTTGTAAATCTGCGTCGATAACAATAACTGCTTTACCATGCGCATAATTGGCGCCAGCAGTAATAGCAATCTGATGCCCAAAATTTCTCGAAAAATGGATTGCTTTTACACAACTATCTTCCACACTTAATTTTTGCAACATACTCTTCGTTAAATCACGACTACCATCATTTACAAAAATAATTTCGTAGGGACCGTCAAGTGTCTGCATGACCTCTGTAAGTCTCCCGTATGTTTTTAGTAGAACTTCTTCTTCGTTAAAAACAGGGACTATACAGGAGTATTCAATATTTTTTTCCATATTTCACACATCCTTAATTAAGTTGATAAAGCGTCCCGCCACTAGTACCATTTATCCCTGTTGTTCTTACTTCTATAGTTTGTGATGCACTAGAAGTAGTATCGTCGTTTGAAAAAAGTGGGACAATGCCACTTAAAGCAAGCGATCTCTTTACCATTTCTTCATCCATTTTACCACATTTGGTTCAGAAGCTTTACTACTTAAGGGAGAGAATCAATATTTATTTCACAGCATATAAGCAAGTTAGTAAAAAGCCTTGAAAATCATAAATATAGTAGGATTTTATTTTTTACAAAGAAATTCCAGAAAAAGTCTTGTCAAAACTAACATAGAATGGTATTATATAAAAGTTGTTAAAACACTAAGAACTACTTACTGTGCGGGTGTAGTTTAGTGGTAAAACTACAGCCTTCCAAGCTGTTGTCGTGGGTTCGATTCCCATCACCCGCTTTATATTTTTTATAAATCCTGTTATCAACGCAGTGTTTCGACCTTTCTAAGCGAAGCATTGCGTTTATTTTATTGCCTGAAAATAAGGAAAGGGGGAATGATGATAGTGAAGCCAGAATCAAATTACGCAGCGCTAAAAGAAGAGCTAATTGCTTATGCACATGAAATTGGAATTCAAAAAATTGGTTTTACGACAGCAGACCCTTTTTTATTTTTAAAGGAACGGTTATTAGAAGCTGAAGCGTTAGATCTTTTTACAGGGTTTGAGCATCCGGTTATTGATGAGCGTGTTTATCCAGAGCTTATTTTCAAAGAACCCCAGTCGATTATTGCTATTGCGCTTGCTTACCCATCTAAATTAAAAGAAGCGCCTACCAGCAAAAAAGAAGCAAGACGTGGCGTTTTTGCTAGAGCTTCGTGGGGCATCGATTACCATACTGTTTTACGAGAAAAATTAGCTCTACTGGAACAATTTTTAAGTGAACGTTTGCCTGATGTACGAATGAAATCTATGGTAGATACCGGTGAATTATCGGATGTGGCTGTGGCAGAACGAGCTGGCATTGGTTGGCGCGGGAAAAACACGCTGCTTATAACGCCAGAGTACGGCTCTTGGGTTTATTTAGGGGAAATGATAACCAATATTCCTTTTGAACCAGATACGCCTGCTAGCGACTTGTGTGGCAGCTGCAACCAATGTGTAAAAGCTTGTCCAACAGGTTCCTTGTTAGGTGAAGGGAAAATGAATCCGAAAATATGTTTAAGCTACCTCACCCAAACAAAAGACTTTCTAGATGAAAAATATCGCGAAGTATTGCATAATCGTTTGTATGGCTGTGATACTTGTCAGGTAGTTTGTCCATATAATCGCGGTCATGATTTTCATTTTCATGAGGAAATGGAGCCGGACCCGGAACTTGTTCGTCCCGAGTTAAAGCCACTGCTACATATTTCAAATCGCGCTTTCAAAGAGCAGTTTGGCGATATGGCTGGTTCATGGCGCGGGAAAAAGCCAATCCAACGAAATGCGATAATTATTTTAGCTCGTTATAAAGATAAAACCGCAGTACCAGACTTAATTGATTGCTTGGAAAATGATCCGAGGCCAGTCATTCGCGGAACCGCTGGATGGGCCTTACGTAAAATCGGCGGGGAACAAGCTGAAGAAGCTGTCCAAAAAGCGCTCCAAAACGAACAAGATGAACAAGTACTCCAAGAATTAACAGCAATACCAAATTAATAGAAACCAGGTGAAAAGAAATGCCAAACCATATCGTACTATATCAACCAGAAATCCCTGCAAACACAGGAAATATCTCAAGAACATGTGCTGGAACAGATACTTATTTACATTTAATTCGTCCACTTGGTTTTTCCACAGATGATAAAATGTTAAAACGCGCTGGACTGGACTACTGGGATAATGTGAAACTTTCCTATTACGATTCCCTAGATGAGTTTTTCGAAAAAAATGCTGGTGGAGAATTCTACTATATTACTAAATTCGGACGCCATGTTTATAGTGACGTTGATTATAGTGATCCAAATAAAAATTATTTCTTTGTTTTTGGAAAAGAAACTACTGGTTTGCCTGATGAACTTTTACAAGCAAATGAGGAAAATTGTTTACGAATTCCAATGACTGATCATATTCGATCTTTAAATTTATCTAACACCGCAGCAGTTTTAGCATATGAAGCGTTACGTCAACAGAGTTTTGGCGCGCTTTTACAAGAACCAAATTACGATCGGAAAATCTTTAAAGACTAAGGGGGAGTTAGGGTGAATCAGGCGATAGATGCCATTTTAGGTCATTATTCAGTACGGAACTTTGAAGATAAAGCTTTAACAGAAGAAGAATTAGCTTTACTTATTAAAAGTGCGCAGGCCGCATCTACATCTAGTTTTGTTCAAGCATACTCTATAATCGGAATAACAGATAAAAAAATTCGAGAACAAATTTCTGCTATTGCGGGAAATCAACCATATACTGTACAAACAGGGCAATTATTTATCTTTGTTGCTGATCTAGCGAGACACCAAGCCATCCTAGAAGAACATCAAGTAGACACAGCCGCACTAGAAACTTCAGAAAAATGGCTTGTTTCCATTATTGATGCCGCACTTGCCGCGCAAAATATGGCTGTTGCCGCAGAATCGTTAGGATTTGGTATTTGCTTTATCGGAGGAATTCGTAATGACGTAGGGCAAATTGCCGAAATTCTTGATTTGCCACCATATACGATGCCGTTATTTGGTTTAACAATAGGCCACCCGATTAAAGGCAAAGAAAAAGCCAAACCTAGATTACCGCAAGATTTGGTTTATCACGAAAATACTTATCAAAAAATGAATCCAGCAACTTTAGCAGAATACGATGAACAAATAAAAACTTACTACGATGAACGAACAGCAGGAAAACGAGTAGAAGGCTGGTCCGAGCAGATTGCACGCGGGCTTGGAAGAAAAAGCCGGTTAGACTTAAAAGATTTTTTACAAAAGCAACATTTAAATCAAAAATAAAAAGAGTGGTTTGGCGCATTATCGTAATGCGCCAAACCACTCTTTTTTCAGTTATTTACGTTTATTCCTAGCCATTTGAATTAAGTTCCAAATAACGAGTATTAACACTACTACTAGCAAGATATTAATTAATCCGCCCGCTACATGGAAAATAATTCCAAGTAACCAAACTGCTAATAAAACAACTATAATTCCCCAAATAATTCCTAACATATAAAAAACCTCTTTCTAATCTTTTGATTGTACTCTTATATATTCCCGAGTGACAAGCCTCTAAACATGTTAGGGATAAAAAAGGCTATTTTTTTGTAATAAAAGCTAAAAGGGCTTTGACTCCTTCCGTTACCATTCGCTCTGTTTCATCAAAATCACCAGTGTAATAAGGATCAGGAATTTCTTCCTCTTCCTTGCCTGAAACAAAGGACATCAGTGAACGAAGAGTTACGTCTTTGTTTTTATTAAGAGCATTTAAATCAGCTATATTATTTTGATCCATCCCAATAATATAATCAGCTTGTTCAAAATCGGCATCCGTTACTTTCCGAGCACGCATTGCTTCATAATTAATACCGTGCTTTTTCAAAACTTCTCTTGTACCACGGTGCGGTGGTTTTCCTAAGTTCCATGTTCCCGTTGCCGCAGAATCAATTTCTATTTCATCCGTTAACCCTGCATTAGCAACTTCTTTTCGAAAAAGTCCTTCTGCCATTGGAGAACGGCAAATATTTCCTAAACATACAAATACTACTTTTACCAATTGAATTCCTCCTTATTCCCACTCTTTATATAATTCAGTAGTAGCACTTTGATCTATTCCATCACAGTCCTTAAGCATCGCGAAAATCTTTTCCACAAGTTCAGGAACAAGTTTTCTCCGGAAATAGAGCAATTGATTTTCAAAGGATTGATAGACGACTATATTATAGGGGATTTCGTTCTTTTGAAGTAAACGAATGAGTGTTTCTAAATACCACTTTTTATCTGGATAATCCTCTAATAACTCTAGTAATTGCTTGGTTTTTTTGACATTACTTGAAGCAAGAATTTGGTCTAGTTTTTTTACTGGAAATTGTTCCGCGAAATCTACTGGGAAGGGGCTGAAATATAGTGCCTCCAAAAACTCAGCCATGTTTTCTGCAACAACTAAGGTCTGTAGCGTTTCAAAATCAACATATATAATGCTAGGCAGGGACTTATTATCTAAATAGGAAAAACCGATATAGCGCGATTCATCTCGGTGAAAATAAACTTGTTTGCCTGCAAGATCAACATCATTTTGTTCCGGAATGTCCGTTAATAATTCATTTAAACTAGCTAAATAATAAATTTCCGCGACATCAAGTCCGTAAGACGTTGGCTCGTTCGTTGGAAAATGGTTTTTTCGAATCAATCCACCATTTTGCTTCAAAAGCAGCTCTTTATATTCAGCTGGTAAGAATAAACCTAGTTCCGTTTCTTTTGCAGAAATCTCTTGCTCAGTTGCAGCGTTATTCCCATTTCTAACCCAAATCGTCATCATCTTCAACTCCTTCCTGTATTATCCTAAAAAATACTAAATAGCGCAAATAAAAGAACATAACTAGAAAAACTAGCTATGTTCCAAATGTTACTTCAAACGATCTTGATAATAACTATTTTCATTTCGTGCATCAAATTTTGCGGTTAAAGTTTCGGCTATTTCCACCAAGTCTGCTTCTGTTTCACGATCCAAAAGAGGATAAGCAGCTTGTAAAAATAATAATCGATCTAGTCCGCTTTCTGATTTAAGGACGATTTCTTTATTCGCATCAATGACTTCTCTAGCCTTTTCAGTTTGGTTTGTAAGCACTAGATACTTAAGCAAATGGCTAAGTGGTGGAATTAATGAACTTTCTTTCTCCACAAGAGGGTAGCCTTTATCAAAACATTCTTGCGCCATTTTTTCATCACCAAGTTCTAAATACGCTAAAGCCATATTTCCATAAGTTAAATGAGGGACTTCTGCGCAGCTCTGTTTCCCTTTAATAATTGGAGCAGCAGCTTTCTTCGCTTTTTCAAAATCTTTGATAAAACAGTAATAATGAACTTTATCATTTGTTTCGCAAGCAGGGCAGTCATTTAAATAATCTGCTTTGGTGTTATTCCATTTTTCAAAGAGTTCTTCTGCCTTGTCTTTTTCGCCCATTCGAATGGCAGCAAGGGTACAAACTTTATAGTAAGGGCGCAAGGAATAATTTTGCTGTTCGAATTTTACTTTCATATCATTCAAAAGCCCATCTATTTGCGCTTTGGATACTTCATCAAAAGTAGGGACATGTTCGCTAATCCATTTATATTTCCATAGTAGATCGTAAGCGTCAATATATGCCGCATCATCTTCCCATTTTTTTACTAACCAACTAAAGGCTTGTAATTGTTTTTTTGGAAATCCGGCAGTTAAGCAAGTATCAATCAGCATATCGCGTGCCTCAATACCATTTTCTACATCGTTATACATATCTGCACTTGCAATGGCGCGTTCAAGAATTTTCACTTTTTCAGCATTGTCGTCCATACCCCAAGCTTCTTCAATATCATTCAAATAATCCATTTTTTTCCTCCTATAGCATTTCTAAGATTCGTAACATATTTTGATTCATTAATTCCATTTCTTTCCGTTTGAGCGGGTAATGTCCTAACAGTAAAGCCTGAATATAAAGAACATTAACAATCACCGATAACTCATTAATAGATTTACCAGACGTGAAAAGTTTTTTTATAAGCTCATTATCTAAATTTAAATACAAATGGGCAAGTGGAGCAGGGGCTTGTTCTTGCTGAATACTCTCTAAAATATCACTGAAAACAGAACTTGTTTCTTCTAAAGAGCGTTCCAGTTCTCTGCTTGCCTGTGTAGCGGCAGAATGTATAAAAATAATAGGGAGCGTTTTGGGTTCAAAATGCTTAATTGTTATATCGGCATCAAATTCCGCCATCATTTTATTCATTTCAGCTAGGATTGGTTGATAAGTTACTTCTTCTTCAGCAGACATCGGTAACAATTTATTGGTGATTTCTTCTGGTTGAATTAAAATAAACTCAGCTTCATCCACTAAATGATTTAGCATCGTTAAAATTGGTGTATCGTAGGAGTAACCGCCATTAATCAATGTCATACCACTAGAGCGAGCAATATCAGTTATCTGTCTAAAATCGTCCACCGAAAAAGTATAGTAGATTGTCGTCGTTTCTTTCATTATATCTGCTAATTTTTCTTCACCATTCAAAGTTTTAAACGGTAGATAAGAATAAATTAATTTTAAAAACGGTGCATCTTCACTAGCTAATGCTTTAAAACCAAGATAATGCGTCGATAATAACTTTGTTAGTGCGCTCTCAGGTAACGTTTCAATTCCTTTTTTTAGCGCCACACCTAGCTCCTTAGATACGATTTCAAGGCGCTCATTTTTATAAAAAGATTCCCGTGAAGCGACTGGCTGAAGCTCATCTGTCCAAAGTATACATTCAGCAAAAAAAGCCCAGTTAGGAAGAACATTATTCGCTTCGCTCGTCACATACATATTGTTTAAAAATACCGTTTGTTTGCGCACCGCATTCATTTGCACCGTATAAGGAATCATAAAAGCGATTCCAAAAGTACGTCCAGATTCATTTTCAATTAAGAAATAATCTTGAAAGCGAGTGCCGAGTAAATGTTCCCCGTAGCGAAGAATTTGCTCCCTCGGAAGACTGAACAGTATTTCTTTATCAGCAAATTGCTTGGTCCACGAGTTAATCTCTTGTTCATAACCATCTGCTTCTATTAAAATGGCGCTTTCTAAACAAGAGCCGTATTTTTTTAATGTATTAATCAAGTATTCCGTTTTTTCGCATTCAGGGTGTTCATCCATATGAGGACGCAACCGTAAATAAACTTGAGTACCAGGTTCGCGTTTTTCGGTTTTAATTTTACGGACAGAATAAGTACCATCAGCTTTTCCATGCCATTCAGTCGTTTCTCCGTTTTTTTGTGAGGTAGAAATCATTACAATCTCATCGCTAACAATAAAACAAGAAAGTAAACCGATCCCAAAGCGACCAATAAAATCATTGGTATCTTGACCATCAAAGTTTTTTTCACCTTTAGATGAATTAGCAATAGTTGCAAGGAAGGCATGGACTTCATCTTCCGTTAAACCAATCCCATTATCCTCTAAAATTAAAGTTTTGTTGTTTTTTTCACCAGATAATGAAACATGGATTTTTCCATTTAAAGTAGGCTCTATTTTCTTCCTAGCTCTAATTGCATCTGTAGCATTCTGTAATAATTCTCGAATATAAACATCTTTTTCGTCATAAAGATGATTAGAGAGAATGTCAATCATACCAGCCAAGTTCACCTGAAAGCGGTGAGAATAATTTTCCATTGTCTATCCTCCTAGTTGTGTAAATATCATTTTTATTCTATCATAAAAGAAGAGATAAATATTGGAAAAACATTAATAGATGTTTAAAAAATCATATCAGTGGTAAATACTTTGTGATGGTTTCCACACTGGACATTGTAGTGGAAATAGATTATACTTATTATTAAGTGATAATCATTACAAAATAGGAGGAAGATAATTATGAAAACAATCAACTCAGTAGACACAAAGGAATTTTTGAATCATCAAGTAGCGAATTTAAACGTATTCACAGTAAAAATTCATCAAATTCATTGGTATATGAGAGGCCACAACTTCTTCACTTTACATGAAAAAATGGATGATTTATATAGCGAATTCGGTGAACAAATGGATGAAGTAGCAGAACGTTTACTTGCCATTGGTGGAAGCCCATTCTCGACTTTAAAAGAGTTTTTAGAAAATGCGAGTGTAGAAGAAGCTCCTTATACAAAACCTAAAACTATGGATCAATTAATGGAAGACTTAGTTGGTACATTAGAATTACTTAGAGACGAATATAAACAAGGCATTGAGCTAACTGACAAAGAAGGCGACGATGTAACAAACGATATGCTAATTGCATTTAAAGCTAGCATTGACAAACATATCTGGATGTTCAAAGCATTCCTTGGAAAAGCTCCATTAGAATAAGATGCAATCAAAACTGTGTGGGATTTATTTCTCACACAGTTTTTTTATCTCAAATCTGTTATAGTACAATATCCTTATTTTAAGGTTGTTTTAATACATAGTGGTTTGAATTTTATTAGAAAGAGGTATACTAACTGCATAACAAAAAGCAGAAAAAGTGAAATTCGATGTAAAATCTGCTATTCTTGAGTAATAATCAATACGTACAAAAAATGGAAACGAGGAGTGAAAAGTATGAATATCGAGGTAACGGACCAAGCAAATAAATGGTTTCATGATGAATTTGATGTAGCTGATGGTAATGGAATTCGACTTTTTGCCAAATATGGTGGTTCTAATAGTTCCTTGCATCCTGGTTTCTCTATCGGTTTAGCTGCCGAAAAACCGCAAGAAGCAGCAGTCGCTGAAAAGAAAGAAGACTTAACTTTCTTTATTGAAGATCATGATTATTGGTATTTCAAAGACCACGACTGGAAAATTGACTATGAACCAAAAACGGAAGAAGTATCCTTTTCCTTTAAAGAAAAAGTGAAATGAATACAACATAAATTGCCGCGTGTAAATCGATTTTGATTTCATGCGGTTTTTGTTTTAAAAGCTTTACTGTTCTCTATTCCTTTGCTATTCTACTAAGAGAGCAGGAGGAGAACGATGACAAAGAAATTAGTAATTTGTATTAGTTTAATCGCGATATTTTTAAGCGGTTGTAGTTTTTCAGAACCATCCACTAAACCAACTAACATCACAGAAAAAACCTTAAATGGTGCAAGCTTTACTTTTTTTGATGTTGGTCAAGGGGACAGCACACTTATTCAAGCAGAAGACGGTACGACTATTTTGATTGATACTGGTCGACAAGACGACGACCGGATTTTAACTTATTTAAAAGAAGCAAATATAAAAAAGCTAGATTTGCTATTACTGACACATCCACATGCCGACCATATTGGTAATGCCGACAAAGTCATTGCTACATATAAACCAAAAGAAATTTGGATGGATGGCTTAACTTTTTCAAGCAGTATTTATGAGAAGGTAATTGATGCAGCACTGGCCTCAAATGCGAAATATAAAGAACCAAGACGCGGTGATAAAGCGACTTTTGGTCCATTTGATATAGAAGTCCTAAGCCCAGATAAACTTCAAAACGACGCCAATAATGACTCCATTGCAGTCAAAATGGCATACAAAGATATTTCTGCCATTTTCACCGGTGATGCGGAAAAAGGGCGGGAACGAGAAATGGCAGATAGTGGCACCAATTTAGAAGCAGATATTTTAGACTTAGGACACCACGGTTCATCGACTTCTAATCAACCATTTTTCTTAGATAAAGTGAAACCTCAAGTGGCTGTCTACTCCGCTGAAATGGCCAACAGTTATGGACATCCACATGTAGAAGTATTGGAATGGTTAAAAGAACGAGATATTAAAACTTACGGGACAGATGTGAATGGAACAGTTACAATCGAAACTGACGGCGAAAAAATTCATGTCCAAACCGAAAAAGAAGGTACACCTAAGCCCGGTAGCAGCTATAACAAAGAAAATAATACACAAAAAACAGAAGATGCCACATCAGAAGAATTGCCTGAAAGTATTAATCTGAATTCAGCATCTAGTGAAGAATTACAACTATTACCACTTATTGGCCCAGCGCTGGCAGAAAAAATCATTGCCGAGCGCCCGTATCAGTCCATAGATGAATTGAAAAAAATTAACGGCATTGGTGATGGAATTGTGCGCCAAATTAAAGAACAAGGCCTTGCCGTAACAAAGTAGGTGAAAAGGGTGAAAAAAGCAATATTAGATCGTATAGAGGATGGAAAAGCCGTTTTTCTAATCGAACCAAACCATACAGAATGGTTAGTAAATCAAGAAGAACTTGATTCCTCTATAAAAGAAGGGGATGTCGTCACTATTTCAGAAACAAATGAAATAATGAAACACCCCCAAGAAACTGATGAAATGAAAAAACGTATTGCGGAAAAGCTAGAAAGACTAAGAGGAAAAAACTGAGAAAAACTTTTTTAAACTCTCATGAAATTTTCATCTTTCTTTCAGCACATTCTTTTTTAGGAAAGTTATTATATGTATAAGCTAACAACAAGCAAAACATTTTCATTTCTTTCCCTTTTTAGAATGAAAATCCCAAACTCCCTTTTAGCTAGTGCGGTTTACTCCCTTTTTCCGCACTAGTTTTTTCATGCGCAAAAATCACTTTTTCTGTGGAAAGAGAAATTTATTGCGTCCAGCATCTAGGCCGCAATATAGCATAATTAGGGTAATGCCGATCAGAACATATAACGTTGGTTGCCAACTGCCAAGAGCATCATGGAGTGTACCAAATAATATTGGACCGGAAGCAGCAAACAAATAACCTATTGATTGCGCCATTCCAGATAAATCCGCCGATTCGGTAGCGCTTGTTGTTCGCAAATTAAAGAACATCATCGAAAGACTAAATGACATCCCCGAACCAATCCCATATAAAATAATCGCAGTAGCTAAAATAAATAGATTACCAGAAGCGAACATAATCCCAAAAATCCCAATCAAGAATAATAAAACAGAAATCCCAACGAGCAACTGCTGATTTTTCATTCGCCCAGCTATAATAGGAATAATAAATGTAATCGGCATAACAGCAAACTGCATTAGTGAGAGCATAAGACCGCTAGAAGTACTTGATAATCCTTGATCTGCTAAAATGTTCGGTAACCAAGCAATCGAAATATAAAAAATCGCGGACTGTGAACCCATATATAATGAAATTTTCCAAGCAAGAGGGGACTTCCACACCGAAGTAGTAACTAAATGTGTGGCAATTTTTTCTGAGCTGCGTTGGTTATATCTTAACTGTGGTAGCCAGATAACTAACGCTAAAACACCCAGCATTGCCCAAAAAACCATGCTTCCATGCCAGCTGAATTTATTATTCATCGCAATCGGCACCGTCAAACCAGCAGCAAGTGCCGCACATAAATTCATTGAAATCGAATATACCCCAGTCATTAATCCTAATTTAAAAGGAAACTCCTTCTTAATCAAACTAGGTAAAATGACATTTCCCACTGCAATAGCAAGTCCAATCATAAATGTCCCAGCAAATAAATAGAATTCGCCTCCAAAAGGTCGAAGTAAACTACCAATAACAAGAGTTAAAAGTGCGATAAAAATAAGTACTTCTATCCCTAGTGAACGACTTAATTTCGAAACAAAAGGGGATAAACCAGCAAAAGCAAGTAGTGGTATCGTCGTTAGTAATCCTGCCATCGTGTTTGTTAAATGTAAATCTGATTGAATCATTCCAAGTAAAGGTCCAACTGACGTAATTGGTGCACGCAAGTTTGCTGCAATTAAAATAATGCCGACAATAAGCATCACCCGACTTGAACGCGTCAGGATTTTTTTATTTGTTAAATCTGAATTCATTTGGTATCTCCATTCTTAGCAGCAATTTGTTTGAAGAGCGTGATATACTCAGTTACTTCATGTGCTGCTCCTTCTTTATCTCGTTTTTCGATCGCTGATACAAGAGTTGCATGGCCATTATGCTTATTAACAGCTGGATTCATTTCTGTTGTACTCGTAATCGAAAACTGTATTTCCTCTAAAATATTTACATACATATCTAACAATAAATCATTGTGCGCTGCCTTTACAATTGTTAGATGAAGAGCTGAGTCAGCTTTTACAAAGGCAGTTACATCATTATCTTTATTAGCTAAATAGCAAAGTTGCTTATATTTTTTTAGCATTTTTAAATCTTCATCCGTGCGCCGTTCACAAGCTAAAATAACTGCTTCTCGGTCTAGCGCATGCCTCATTTCTAGAATTTCTTGAACAGAGGATTCTCGCACGCGTTTTTGCATAATAGCATGAAGTTCACTATTATTGCGTACAAAAGTTCCGTCTCCTTGCTTTGTTTCAAGTAAACCAATATGGGCCAGCGCACGGATTGCTTCACGTAACGTATTTCGACTGATGCCAAACTGAGTCATTAAATCAGCTTCTTTAGGAATTCGTTCGCCGATTTTCCAAGCGCCACTAGTAATTTCAGCTTTTATCTGATCATAGACTTGCTCAGCTAAAGATTTCCGCTCAATTTTTTCTACCACAAAAAAACTCCCCTTTCTAAAGGTAGGATGATTGGTTCTATTCTACAGAAGAAAAATTTTTTTGTAAACCCTATTTAACTAATTTATGATAAAATGAAGAAAGAAAAGGGCTGGTGAGGAAATGAATTGGTTGGAGAAGCTAAAAGAAAATGACACGGCAAGACGGGTGCTAGTGTTTGTTCTTCTAGGGATTGTATTATATTTACTTAGAAGCATGATAGATTTAATATTACTAACATTTATTTTTGCATTTTTAGTTACGCGATTAGAAAATGTAATTTTAAAAAGAATACGAATACCACGAAAATTAATCGTTATCGTTTTATATTGTTTAGTAGCAATGTTTTTATATGTTGCAATTGTTCATTTCTTACCAATTTTAATTGACCAAATATCACAACTTGTAGACTCTCTTGTAAAAATTTATAATAACCCGAGTGATAATAAGATTGTGCAATGGATTGTCGGATTTTTGAAGGAATCGAATATTCAAAAATACCTCCAAACTGGCGTTGACTTTATTATTGCTTCACTTTCAGGAATCGGCTCAGTTGGATTATCATTTTTCTTAGCTTTAATCCTTAGTTTGTTTTTCTCTTTAGAAAAAGAACGGGTAACTTCTTTTACAGGGCAATTTTTAACAAGTAAAGTAGGCTTTATTTTTAAAGAAGCAGCGTTTTTTGGGAAAAAATTTGTTGCGACTTTCGGGGTGGTGTTAGAGGCACAATTGATGATTGCGCTTGTTAATACAATCATTACAACGATAGCACTATATTTAATGAATTTCCCTCAACTACTTAGCCTATCCATAATGGTGTTTGTATTAGGGTTAATTCCCGTGGCTGGTGTAATTATCTCATGTGTTCCACTTGTTCTTATTGCATACTCTGTTGGTGGTTTTCAAGATGTCGTTTATATTTTAATTACGGTAGTTATCGTTCATGCGATTGAAACATATATTTTAAATCCGAAACTAATGTCTTCCAAAACGAATTTACCTGTATTTTATACCTTTATCATTTTAATTTTTTCAGAAACTTTCTTTGGCGTATGGGGCTTAATTGTTGGTATCCCAGTATTTGTATTCTTACTGGATATTCTAGATGTACGAAATTCTGATGACATTCAAAAACGAACTATATTTGGACGTAAGAAAAAAGTAGATTAAGCTTAATGCTTAATCTACTTTTTCAGTTCCCCATAAAAAATTAGCTACTTTGGCATCTACATCTGTATTTTCATGTAGTTTACTGTGAGCTGCTTTTTTTCCAGTAAAGATTTTTTCTTCGTAACTTTTGGCTTGTCCTTCAAAAATAAATTTACCAGAGAGCGCGCTTGCGACCGATACGCTACCATCGCTTTTGGTTCCGTCTAGCATATCACCGGCAATATTTAATACTTGTACATTAGTAGGGATTTTTTGTTTGTTTTTCATAAATTCACTATAACGATCAGAGGACTGTTTTGGTCCTTCATCCGTTAAATCGTAGGCAGTTACACCATTATCACCAACAACTAGCCCATTAAGTGGTGCGCCAATTAAAACTAGATTTTCAAGAACTGGATAGGCTTTATCACTACCAACTTTCTCAATATAACTCGTTAGGCTAACTCCGCCCATTGAATGACCAACCGCATCTACTTTTTCAATATGATAATTATTTTTTAACTCTTTCATCACATTTTGTATCCACTGAGTTTGATTAACCATCGAACTTTTATTATCCTCAAAAATGACTTGGATAGTTGGATTATGACTAAATTTATCGTAACTTCCTGTTGTGCTCACACTTCCATCAGCAGCAACAGTCATAACAAGTGATTCTGTTACGATACCATCATCAGCAAGGCGATTAATCATGCCTTTAAATGAATTAGCTGTCCCTGAATAGCCATGAACAAAAAGCGTTGGTACAGCAATTTCTGAAACTGGATTTTTAGCTTTTTTGGAAGATTTTTGTGCAGTAGCGTTAGTAGGTTCTTTAGCAGCTTTTTTAGTAGGTTCAAACTGAAGGAAAATTATCCCAAAGCCTGTAATTATGATGGCTAAGATGATAATCGTGAGTATAACTTTTTTCATTCGAAACATCCTTTAACTTTTATTTCTGCCCCCATAAAAATTGACCGACATACTTATCAACGACAGTAGATTCATGCATGCTACTATGGGTTGCTTTGGGGCCTTTAATAACGTGAGTAATGACTTTCTGATGTGCAAATAACTTTTGACCATATAAGACGCTATTTAGTTTTACTTCACCATCACTATTGGAGCCGTCTTCTAAGTCGCCACCGATAATCATAATTTCCGTATTATCAGGTAATACTTTGGCCATTTTTTGAGCAAACTTAGCATGAACGTTATTGGCATTTTTAATGTCTACTTGCTGATCACCATTCACATATTCTTCTGGGTAAAATGGTACTGCAAGAAAGACAATTTTATTTACTTGTGGATAAGATTTGTTTTTTTCATAAGATGCTAAATAGGAAACCCAAGCACCGCCACCCATTGAGTGACCAATTGCATTGAATTTTTTGATGTCATAATTTTTTTGTAAGTAGGACATTACTTTTTTTGTCCACATCGATTGCTGAGGGAGGGTTGCTCGGTTATCTTCAAAAACAATATTAATTAACGGATTTTTTTCGTTTTTACTATAAGTACCAGTAGTAGAAATGTTTCCGTCTGGACTTACATTTACTGTTAATGACTCTGTGCCCCACTTATATTTTTGGTCGAAGCGTCGTATCATTCCATGAAGTGAGCGATCAGTTCCTCGGTAACCATGTATAAATATAGTTGGAATAGCATCATTAGCTGCTTTTGGATATGTCGTGTTAATCGTAAGTAAAATAAAAATTGCTCCAACTAAACACCCTAAAGGTAAGACAATCGAGAAGAACACGCGCTTTAGCATTATTTTACGCCCCTTTAAATTTCGTTATGAACAAATTATACATTTTTTTAAAGCAAAACGCACGACTAGTCTTCTTTTTCTAATATTTAAATAGTTTATTCTCACTAAAACATATAGTATACTGGAAAAATAAGCGAAGAAACGGAGGCATATTTTGATGATTAAACGAACTGGTGAGATAGTTCTCGCTATTATTGGACTTATTTTTAGTGTACTTATGCAAGCAGCTATTGCTGTCATTGGTCTATTACTTGTAAATGGCTCAAAAGGAAAAGAAGGCTTAACAACTTATTACAATAACTACTACCAAACTGTTACCGAATGGGAAATTCCTAAAGATGAGATACCGGACCCGGATCGTATCTTTGATTTTGTACATACATTATCTTGGACTGCACTTTCTGGCGGGATAATCACTTTAATTGTTGGAGCAGCAGGCATTTACTATATTATGAAGAATAAAAACCCAATACTTGCTGGATTTTTATTTTTAGCAGCCGGTATTGTGTCACTTTTATCCACTGCACTTATTGGTTTCATTCCCGCTTTACTTTTCGTTATTGCGGCAATGCTATGTTTTATTCGTAAACCCAAAAGCACTTTTTCTGGATTCTAATATCAAAACGAGTTTGCATCATGCAAACTCGTTTTTGTTTTATCTCGCTTTTTTTAGGGAATAAAATAGTGGATTTCAAGAGGAGGTTGATAGTGTGAAAAATAAAGTAGGAATTATTGCTGGAGCTGTTGCGGGTGTAGTAGCTTGTGCTGCAATTTATGTGGTGAAAAAGCAACAGCCACCCACGCCTTTTGATGAAGTAAATGATATTAGAACACGCTATGCGGACAAAGAAATCTCAGAAACAGAGCTAGAGGAAAACAATATGATTTCTGAAGGCGGAGTTTCATCTCTTCAATATGAAGAAAAAATAAAATAGCCAAAAAGCAGTTTGTATCTTGTGTTACACGAGAAGCAAGCTGTTTTTTGTTCGTTAAACATTTCTTAATATGTTATCCTGTAGTTAGATAATAGGACTCAAGTTGTAGGTGAATTTCCTTCTACAGTGGGTTCTTATACTTGATACATAGCGTTATGATAGGTACAGTAATAAAAGAAAAATATTTCAGCTACACTTGGAAATAAGGAGGTAGACAGATGAGAGCGATTTTGATTGGCGTATTAATAGTTTTACTCTTAGCAATGATACTTATCGTCTTATGGCCAGCAATTATGGCAACTATTGGCGCAGTGCTCGGCTTTTGGTCACTTAAGAAACTACTCGAAGCAAGGTCTGTAGGTGAAAAAATCGTTTATGGTGTATTAATCGGCGTAGGTGCCTTAATCATTCTAGCTAACTTAAAAGGAATACTGGTTGTTGCAATCATTGGAGCAATCATTTACTTCCTAACTAGAAATAAAAATAAACCTAGAAAAAATGATGATGTATTCGACTACCCATACAATAAATAATTGGAGGAGAAAAAAATGGCAAACCTTTTTGAAAAAATGAAACAATGGAATAAAGAAGTAAGTGAAAAAATCGAAAAACGTGAAGAAAAACGTCGTAATTCGGTAAGTTACTATATGGATAAAACAAAACAAGAAATGAAAGACGCAGAACGCATGGTAGAAAAACAACGCGAACTGAAATCTCTTTTCTATAAAGAATATAAAGAAATGGAAGTTTATGTAGAAAAACGCCGTCATCAAGCTGAAATTGCAAAAGAAGCTGGCGAAACTAAATTAGCTGATTTTGCATTAGAAGAAGTAGCTCAATACGAAGAACAATTAAAAGCAACTAAATCTCATTATGATCAAGCTTCTGAACAACTTGAAAAATTAGAACTACGTATGCACGAAATGCGCTTAAAATGGAAAAACCTTAAAACACAACATTTAGCTGAAATGGCTGAAAAAAATGCAACAGAAACTTCCGAAAAAATGGACAAAGTTATCCATGATATGAGCTGGGGTAGCGTAAGTGACTATCACGAAGCACAAAAACAACGCGATCTAGCTGAAGAAGCTGAAAAGAAAGCTGATATGAGCAAAGAACTTTCCCAATCTTTTGATGATCTAATGGATGAACTAGAAAAGAAAACCAAGAAAAGCAAAGAGATTATTAAAGACAAAGCCCAAAATTTCACAACAATGGTAGATGAAATTATTGAACGCGAAAAACAAAATTTCAAGAAACCAGAAAAAGCTTCTATGGAAGATCAGTTAAATGAACTTGAAAAAGAGGCTGCTAAAGAACAACCAAAAGAAGAAAAAGAAGTGCTCATTCCAGAATTAGAGAAAAAAGAAGAAGAAGACGAAACAGATAAATAAAAGTAACGAGCGTAGAATAATCATTCTGCGCTTTTTTTATAACGAAATCCTACGGGCCTTTTAAATGCTCGTGGCTTTTTTGGTTACTTTACTTTTTTTCGGGTAAATAGGAAAAGATAAGTTGCATTTTAATGGATACATGCTATAATAATTGGTATAGACCGATTTAACGAGGAGGCAATACGTAATGACTAATAAAGTAATTACTAACGCTACAATTTATACTGGTAAAGGTGTTCTAGAAAATGCTTTTGTACGATTTGATAAACAGATTTTAGAAGTTGGCTCAATGACTGACTTTCAAGCGGAAAAAGCAGAAGAAGTAATCGATGCAAAAGGACAAAAGTTAGTTCCTGGTTTCATTGATGTCCATTCTCATGGTGGTTATAGTTTTGACGCAATGGATGCAGATCCAGAAGCACTTAAAAAACAAGTGAATGGTATGTTAAACGAAGGTATCACTACTTACTTCCCAACAACAATGACTCAATCACATGAAAATATTGAAAAAGCTTTAAAAGTTATTAATGAAGTCGCTCAAACTGAACCTGTTATTGGCGGGATTCATCTTGAAGGTCCATTTGTATCTAAAGTCTTCAAAGGAGCACAACCAGAAGAATACATTCAAGCACCTGACTTGGAACTTTTCAAGAAGTGGTTTGATATTTCTGGTGGCTTAATTAAATTAGTTACCTATGCGCCAGAACACGATACTTCAGCTGATTTTGAAAACTTGTGTTTTGAACTTGGAGTTGTTCCAAGTATTGGTCACTCCAACGATGTGCGCGAACACTTAAAAACAAGTAAAGCGACACATGCGACACATTTATATAATGCCTGTCACCGTATGACGCACCGTGAACCAGGTGTTCCAGGTCATGTTTTACTCGAAAAAGGTATTAATGCAGAATTAATTGTCGATGGTATTCACGTTCACCCTGATATGGTGAAATTAGCATACCAAATGAAAGGCCCAGAACATTTATGCATTATTACTGACTCGATGCGAGCAAAAGGTATGCCAGAAGGAAAATCCGAACTTGGCGGCCAAACAGTTATCGTGAAAGATAAACAAGCTCGTTTAGAAGATGGAACATTAGCCGGAAGTGTACTCACTTACGACGACGGTTTCCGCAATATGATTAAATTTACTGGATGCACGGTGGAAGAAGCAGTTCTTATGTCTTCTGGTAACCAAGCACGCGAATTTAATTTAACACAAAAAGGTGCAATCCAAGCTGGTAAGGATGCAGATTTCAACTTACTAGATGAAGATTTAAACATTACAGCAACATATTCATTCGGAAAAAAACATTCTTGAGAGGAAGATATTATTATGCAACTTATCACAACAGAAAATAAATTAGCAGGTTCTAAAAAAGCACTAGAAATTATTGAAAAAGGCATTACATCAGGTGAAGTAAATACACTTGGTCTAGCAACAGGAAGCACTCCAGAAACACTTTACGCTGAGCTTGTAAAAAGCGACGTTGACACAAAAAATGTAACAACAACTAACCTAGATGAATATGTAGGTCTTGCAGCAGACGACCCAAACAGTTATCATTACTATATGAATGACTTATTATTCTCTAAAAAAGCATTTAAAGAAAGTTTCTTACCAAACGGGGAAGCGACTGACGCTGAAGCAGAATGCGCACGTTATGAAGGAATTTTATCTGAGCATCCAATCGATATTCAAGTGCTTGGAATTGGAACAAACGGCCACATCGGTTTTAATGAACCAGGAACTTCTTTTGATTCATTAACACATAAAGTTGTTTTAACAGATTCCACTCGTGAAGCTAACAAACGCTTTTTTGAAAGAGAAGAAGATGTTCCAACACATGCTTATTCTATGGGAATTAAATCAATCATGAATGCGAAGAAAATTATCCTACTTGCTTTTGGTGAAAACAAAGCACAAGCAATCAAAGAAACTATTAAAGAACCTGTAGATGTGAATTGTCCTGCTTCTGTTCTTCAAAATCATCCAGATGTTACTGTGATTCTTGACAACGAGGCGGCGTCACTTCTATAAGAAGAGGGCGGGGAAATGATCGATAAACAATCAGGAATACCGATTTACATTCAGATTCAAAGTGAAATTAAAAAGAAAATGGAAGATGGTGTCTGGAAAGTTGGCACTTCTATTCCAGCTGAACGTCAACTTGCTGAAATGTTTCACGTTAGCCGAATGACAGTAAGACAAGCCATTCAAGGACTAGTCGATGATAATATTTTGCAAAGACGCGTTGGCGCTGGGACTTTTATTGCGGAAAAGAAATTAACCGAACGACTAGAAGCTGTCACAAGTTTTACGAATTTGATGTTGCAAGAAGGGAAAGTTCCTTCAACGCGTATCGTATCGTATGGCATTCGTCCGGCAAGTACGCAAGAACAAGAAGCGTTACAACTACCAGAAAACAGCAATGTAATGAAAATTGAACGGATTCGTTACGGCGACCGTGTACCAATTCTTTATGAAGTTGCCGCCATTCCAGAAAAAATTGCTTCACTGCTTACAAAGGAAGACATTATGGATTCCCTTTATAAAGCGATTGAATTAAAACTTGGTCAAAAAATCGGAGAAGCAGAACAAACGATGGAAGCTTCTTTAGTATCAGAAAAAATTGCGCCATATCTTGATGTGAAACTCGGATCACCGGTTATGAAACTTCGGCAGATTACAACTTTAGAAGATGGTCGACCATTTGAATTTACACGTTCTCAATATGTAGGTAGTAGATTTCAATTTGTAGCTAGGATTAAACAATAAATAGAAAGCTTGAAGCATGCTCCGTGCGCTTCAAGCTTTTTTTATTGAAAATGTTTGGATAATGATTTTCGTTGTCTTTTTGATAATAAAAAAGTATAATGAGATGAGTAAAAAATTTGCGGGGAGGACTAACCATGAGCTGGATGATAATTTTTATATGTTTTGGTGCGTCCGTGTTACTTACACCGCTAATTCGAAAGATAGCTCTTTATTTTGATATTACTGATAAACCCGATCAGCGACGCATTAATGTGAAGCCGATTCCTAGTTTAGGTGGCTTAGCGATTTTTATTAGTTTTGCCATTGGTTTATTTTTACTTCCAATTGAAAACGAATTCTTATGGGCTTTATTGATTGCTGCATTTGTAATGGTCATAACTGGCCTGTTAGATGATATTATGGAATTTAAGGCAAGATATAAATTAATTGGTCAAATTACCGCTGCTTTTATCATAGTATTTTGGGGCGATATTAGTATTGATTTTATAAACTTACCTTTTGGTGGAGAAATTCATTTTGGCATTTTGAGTATTCCGCTCACGATTATTTGGATTGTAGCAATTACGAATGCGATTAATCTCATTGATGGGCTTGACGGACTGGCAGCGGGTGTTTCCACTATTGCTTTACTGACAATTTTAGGAATGGCATTTATTATGGGGGATGCGCTTGTTATTATGATTGCTAGCGTTTTAATTGCTGGGACTCTTGGCTTCTTACCATATAATTTCAATCCTGCTAAAATATTTATGGGTGATACAGGAGCGCTTTTCTTAGGTTTCATTATTGCGGTACTTTCTATTATGGGCTTCAAGAACGTCACTTTTATCTCTTTAATTGTACCGATTTTAATTTTAGGGGTACCAATTTCTGATACAGTTTTTGCTATTGTGCGCCGTATGGTTACGAAACAACCTATTGCTATGGCAGATAAATCGCACTTGCATCATTGTTTACTCCGGTTAGGTTTTACGCATCGACAAACAGTGATATTAATTTACGCGATTGCAGCATTATTTTCCTTATTTGCATTCATTTTCACGATGTCGACCTTGTGGGGTTCGATGATATTAATTGGAGTACTTTTAATTTTAATCGAAGTGCTAATTGAAACGCTTGGATTAGTAGGAAGCACTTATCGACCATTATTAAACTTATTTAAGATTACGAAAGAAGACAAAATAGATTAGAGATTAGCTACTTTAGTTAGTCTCTTTTTTTATGCCAAAATTCTTATTGAGTAACAAGTCTTCTTGTGATACATTTATCAAGTAACGTTTTTAGTAGAAATGAGGAGAAAAACATGGAAATCATAGCGACAGCAGATTCAATTAGTCAAGCTGAACAATTGCTTCGCGCGGGGGTAGACAGATTATATATAGGTAACAGCCAATTTGGCTTAAGATTACCTCATTCCTTTTCTGTCGAAGAATTACGTGAAATAGTTCATTTAGCGCATCAAGAAAAGAAAAAAGTAACCGTAGCTGTAAATTCGTTAATGCACAACGAACATATGGAAGAGCTACCAACATTTTTAGACCAACTTGCTGAAATGAAAGTGGATGCAGTTGCATGCGGGGATCCTGGAGCGATTATGCTTCTTGGCGAAATGGCTCGACCGATACCTTTTATTTACGATGCCCAAACATTTGTCACTAGCGCAGAACAAATCTCGTTTTGGGAAAAACAAGGAGCAGTCGGAGCGGTACTTGCAAGAGAACTTACTGAAGACGAAATAAAAGCAATTGCTAAAAGTCTCACTATTCCAGTAGAAGTACTGGTTTATGGACCAACATGCATCCATCAATCAAAACGCAAACTAGTTACTAACTACCAACGAATTGTTGAGATGGAAGATGATACTTCGAAGGAACGTGGACTTTATTTACGCGAACCTAATGATGAAACGAGCCAATTACCAATCTATGAGGACGAATCTGGAACGCACATTTTTGCTTCAGAAGATGTTTCACTGGTACCATACTTAGCTGATTTATATGAAGCAGGCTTGAAAACTTGGAAACTGGACGGGGTTCTTGCGGAATCGGATAATTTTGTACAAATTGCAACTCTATTTGTCGAGGCAAAAGAAGCCGTTATTAATGGACAATTTGTTGCGGAATATTTTGTGAATAAATTAACGGAACTACAACCTAAAACAAGAAAACTAGATGCAGGATTTTATTTGAAAAATCCGGATGATGTGAAGTAGGGGGAATAGCATAATGAGTAAAGTATTAAAAAAACCAGAAGTGCTAGCTCCGGCTGGTAACTTAGAAAAATTAAAAATTGCCATTCGTTACGGAGCGGATGCTGTATATATTGGTGGCCAGGCGTTTGGGCTTCGGTCACGAGCAGGGAATTTTAGTTTTGATGAAATGAAAGAAGGTATCGCATTTGCGCATGAGCGAAATGCAAAAGTGTATGTAGCTGCCAATATGGTTGCGCACGCAGGGGATACAGAAGGTGCTGGTGAATTTTTCCGGACACTCCGGGATATTGGCATTGATGCAGTCATCGTTTCTGATCCTGCACTGATTAGCATTTGTTTTCAGGATGCGCCAGGCTTACCAGTCCATTTATCAACACAAGCATCTGCAACCAATTATAAAACGTTAGAATTTTGGAAAAAACAAGGATTAGAACGCGTGGTGCTTGCCAGAGAAGTAAGTATGCAAGAAATCCAAGAAATCGGCGAAAAAACGGATGTCGAAATGGAAGCATTTATTCATGGTGCGATGTGTATTTCTTATTCCGGTCGTTGTACTCTATCCAATCATATGGCGAACCGTGATGCGAATCGAGGAGGTTGTGCGCAAAGTTGTCGCTGGAAATATGATTTATTTGAGATAGATAATGGCGTTTCTAAAAATTTAGTTGATACAGACGAAGAACCGTTTTCGATGAGTGCGGTAGATTTATCTATGATTAAATATATTCCAGATATGGTTGATGCTGGCGTAGATAGCTTAAAAATCGAAGGAAGAATGAAATCGATTCATTATGTCTCAACGGTAGCAAGTGTGTATCGCCGTGCGGTAGATGCATACTGCGCGGACCCTGAGAATTACGAATTTGATCCAGCCTGGGAAGAAGAATTATGGAAAGTTGCACAGCGCGAGTTATCGACAGGCTTTTTCTATAAAGAACCAACCGAGGACGAGCAATTATTCGGGAAAACTCGGAAAATACCTCAATATGCTTTCGCCGCTCAAGTACTTGAATACGACGCAGAAACAAAAATTGCTACCTTACAACAACGAAATAATTTTGGTGTCGGGGAAGAAATTGAGTTTTATGGACCGGGAGATACTGGTTTTAAACAAGTTGTCGAAGTTCTTTGGAATGAAGACGGGGAAGAAATTGACCGTGCTCCAAATGCGATGATGACGATAAAAATGCCGGTAGATAGACCTGTTAAGCCATTTTACTTTATGCGAAAGAAAAAATAGAATCTCATGCTGCAGTAGGATTGTCGTGTACTCCCCAAGTAAGGTATAATGGGATTAGTACATATGAAGGAGGAGATTAATTATGATAGGATGGATTATTGCTATCGCTGTTGTTGTAATTCTAGTATTGATTTATTTCGGTCTATACAACAGCCTTGTAAAATACCGTAACCGTGTTGACGAAACTTGGGCGCAAATTGACGTACAATTAAAACGTCGCTTTGACTTGATTCCTAATTTAGTTGAAACAGTTAAAGGGTATGCAACACATGAAAAAGAAACACTAACACAAGTAATTGAAGCTCGTAACAAAATGATGGAAGTTCCTGCTGACAACCGTCAAGGGCAAATCGAAGCAGATAATATGCTAAGTGGGGCGCTTAAATCTATTTTTGCATTAGGTGAAGCTTATCCAGACTTAAAAGCAAATACTTCCTTCATCGAATTACAACATGAACTAACTACTACGGAAAACAAAGTGGCATATTCTCGCCAACTTTATAACACAACCGTAATGACTTATAACACAAAAGTACAATCAGTACCAACAAACATCGTAGCAAAACTGCATAACTTTAAAGAACGCGATATGCTTTCGATTCCAGAAGTAGAGCGTGTTGCACCAAAAGTAGAGTTTTAAGCCATGAAGGAGAGCGAAAATTATGCTATTTGAACAAATTGCAGCAAATAAGCGAAAAACTATTTTTATCATTCTTGGCTTTTTTATTTTCGTTCTTATGGTTGGGGCTGCTATAGGTATAATTGTTTGGAATAACTATCTAAATGGACTCATACTTGCGGCGGCTATTGGTGCGGTTTATATTTTGATAATGGTAATGAGCAGTTCGTCGGTTGTCATGGCGATGAATCATGCGAAAGAAGTCACCTCAAAAGAGCAAGCACCAGTTTTATGGGATACTGTTGAAAGCATGGCGATGGTTGCTGGTATCCCAATGCCAAAAGTTTATATTGTAGAAGATCCAAGTCCGAATGCATTTGCAACCGGTATTTCTCCTGAAAAAGGCGCCGTAGCTGTCACTAGAGGATTGTTAAATAAATTAGAACGATATGAGTTAGAGGGCGTTATTGCGCATGAAATTTCTCATATTCGTAACTATGATATTCGCTTGTCGACTATTGCGATTGCCTTAGTCGCGGTTATTGCTATCCTAAGTGATTTAGCTATGCGTTTGATTTTCTGGGGTAGCTTAACAGGCGGAAGAAATAGCCGCAAAAGTGACAATAATAATGGTGGCGGGGCACAGATAATTATCTATGTAGTAGCACTAATTTTTGTTATTTTAGCTCCGATTATTGCTACGGCGATTCAGTTCGCTTTATCTAGAAATAGGGAGTATTTGGCTGATGCAAGTGCAGTAGAATTAACTCGGAATCCAGATGGGCTTATCCAAGCATTACAAAAAATTAGCGGTGATACGAAAAAAATGGAAGAAGTTAGCGCTTCTAGTGAGTCCATTTACTTTTCGTCGCCATTGAAGTCTAAAAAAGATAAACCAGGTCTTTTCGATTCCCATCCGCCGATTAGTTCGCGAATTGAGCGGTTGGAAAACATGTAATAAAAAAGTAGCAGCCGAGGATTAGGCTGCTACTTTTTTTATTATAAGCTACCGATATATTTCCAGTGAGGCTGGCCATCTGGAGCATCGATTAATTCTACTTTTTGTTGAAGGCGCCATTTCTTCATTTGGCGGTCAATTTGTTGTTCAGAAACCCCGTAAAAGGCTGCCATGGAAGCAGAAGAAGTAACTTTTACTTTAGCTAAATATTCTTCCATTTGTGGGCGTTCTTCTGGTTCTGGGAAATCATTTAAAAGCTCGGATAAAACATGTACGTAGACCTCATAACGATGTAGGCCACTTAATTTTAACCCAGCGTCTTCTATATTTTTATTGAAGAAAACTACTGTTGGATTTTCGCGTATTTCCATTTCTTGTGCTACTTTTTGGTCGCCAATATAGGCGCGCTTAGCAGCAGTAGATGCTAAATCTTTTTTGAATTCAGTAAGATCTAGACCGGTGGAAATAGCGATTTCATAGAGTACTTCTTCACTAGCGATGTCTTTATTCTCAAGAAAATAAGCTTCTTGAATCTTACGCAGGAATGTAATACCTTGTTTTTTTCCTTGGAGTTCAGCGGCTTTGACTGCAAGACAAGAAATATAGGAAAGGTGCGCCCCTATTTGTTGTTCTTTTAAGCTTAGGTTACTATTTCCAGCGCGTTTTTGTTTACATACAAATGTCTGCAAATTATTATGCAGCACATAGCGCAATTTAAAATAGTTCCCGTACTCCATTTGTAACCGGAGCATGTTCGCTTCAATATTCCAACAGTCATCACAAGCGGGATCAAAAAATAGATAAATTTCAATGGGCTTGGAATTAGCTACTGACTGATAATATAAATTTTGGTTAATCATTTGCTATCACCTGATTTTCAAATTCTAAATACCTTCAAGCAGATATTCATTTCAATGTACCAGTGTGAAAAGAAATAATTCACTGCTAAGTAAAAGCTGATACAAAATTTGGTTTTGTAACTTACATATCTATTTTATCAGCGTAATGTAAATTTAACAAATAATTGTCATTGGCTTAATATATTTATTCGTTATTTTTTAAGAATTTGTGTCATTTCGCTATAAATTAGTACGTTTTTCGTTAGTTAGTCATTATTTTTATACACATGATTATAAAAACGAGCTACTTTGTTTTCTGCTGGATGATTCGTTATTTGATATTCTTTGAGTAGTTTATCAAAAATTTCTTTTCCTTTATCGTAATCAGAAACTTCATATTCTAAATCAAAATCTGAAATAGAACCATAGAAATTTTTGTCGAATACGAGTAGTCCTTTTTTGTAATCTTTTTCGGCCCGAATTGTTTTGAGGGAACCAAAAACTTGTAAATCTTCATGATTAATACCGATTTCTTTTAATGTATCGCGCACTGGACCAACGGGGATATTTGCTCCGTCTGTAATGGCTGTTGCTTGATCTGCTGCTAAAATTTGAGTTGTTTCCATTAAACCGCGAGCCTCAGGAGTTTTTAGTGTTAATTGGTACTGTGTTTCTAACTTACGAATCCGAAGAGCAGAGTTACGTTCTTTTAAGCCGAAATCTGCCGTATCTAAATAAAAATTAGTTTGTTCAAAAAAATCATCTTCTTTAATTCGAAAATCCTCTATAAGTCGATCATATTCCTCTTTTGTCAAAAGATTGCGGAATTCTATTTCTAGTTCTTTTACCATGAAAATTCATCTCCTCTTAATGAAATAATGCATCTAAATCTTGTGCATAAAATTGAATCGCTTTTTTGTAACTTAAAATATCTTTGTCATTAGTTGTATTTGTTAGTAACAGAAGTGCTTCTTGTAAGGCTTCTTTTTCCTTACCTTGATTATACTTAGCCATGATGAAAAAAGTACGTAAAGCATTATTTTCTGGGAACTCTTCTATCGCTTTTTGGAAAAGAAGGACGGCTTTTTCGGGAGAACCTGTTATGCGGTAGGTGCTACCAAGGCCAATATATGCTTCTTTTTTATCTGCATCAGGAAGACCAAGCTCCAGTGCTTTCTCATAAAAAGGGATAGCGGCATCTTCTTTACCGAGCGCATCGTGTGCCCATGCTGCAAAATAATTTAGTTCCGCATTTTCTGGGGTGTTTTTTAATTCTGCAAGAGCTTTTAGTCGAGCAGTTTCGTAATCGCCATTTTGAAGTAAAGTAAGAATCATTTCCATCATCCTTTTCATTGTATCGTTAGCGCTTCAGTTTTATTTTAACATGTGATTGAAAAAAAGGTTACTTTTAGCAAGGTGGATTAATCACTTTTGTGTTAAAATATAACTGATGTTGCATAAATTTAATCATGAATATACTTGAGGTGAGCGATTTGAATCATTGGGAAGACTTTTTAGCGCCTTATAAACAGGCAGTAGAAGAACTTAAAATTAAACTTAAAGGAATGCGTTCACAATTTGAGCTTGAAAATAATCATTCGCCAATTGAATTCGTTACAGGACGAGTGAAGCCAGTTGCGAGCATATTAGACAAAGCTAATCAAAAACATATCGCACTTGACCATTTAGTGGAAGAAATGCAAGATATTGCGGGACTGCGAATGATGTGTCAATTTGTAGATGACATTGAGGTTGTTGTTCGTCTTTTAAGGCAACGCAATGATTTTCGGATTGTGGAAGAGCGCGATTATATTACAAATAAGAAACCCAGTGGATACCGTTCGTATCACGTCGTTATTGAATACCCAGTGGAAACAATTCAAGGTGAGAAGAAGATTTTAGCTGAAATCCAAATTAGGACATTAGCAATGAATTTTTGGGCGACTATTGAGCATTCGGTAAACTATAAATACCAAGGCGAATTTCCAGAAGCGATTAATAAGCGACTAAAACGCGCTGCCGAGGCGGCTTTTCAATTAGATGAGGAAATGTCGCAAATTCGTGAAGAAATACAAGAAGCGCAAGTCTATTTTTCTCAAAACAAAGATGTATCAAAGGATAAAAAAGCGGTGCATCAAGTAATGCCAAAGAAAAATAAGTAATTAAGCGTAGGAATAGGGGCGAATAGAAATAATGAAATATATGATTACTTCAAAAGGGGACGAGAAGTCAGATTTGCTGCGATTGAATATGATCGCTGGTTTTGGGGAATATGACATGGAATATGATGAGATAGAACCTGAAATCGTTATTTCTATTGGCGGAGATGGAACTTTTTTGTCTGCGTTTCATCAATATGAAGAGCGCTTAGATGAAATTGCTTTTATCGGAATTCATACTGGTCATCTTGGCTTTTATGCTGATTGGCGCCCAGCTGAAGCAGATAAATTAGTTAAGTTATTAGCAAAAGGAGAATATCAAAAAGTTTCTTATCCACTGCTTAAAACTACAGTAAAATACGGCATTGGCAAAAAAGAAGCTGAGTATTTAGCGCTAAATGAGTCAACCGTAAAAAGTTCAGGTGGACCTTTTGTTGTGGATGTAGTTATTAATGATCTCCATTTTGAACGATTCCGCGGAGATGGTTTATGTATGTCAACACCAAGCGGAACGACAGCCTATAATAAATCACTCGGGGGAGCGCTAATGCATCCGTCCATTGAAGCAATGCAATTAACTGAAATGGCGTCGATTAATAATCGAGTTTACCGGACAATCGGTAGTCCACTCGTTTTTCCGAAGCATCATGTAGTTAGTTTACAACCGGTAAATGACAAGGATTTTCAAATTTCTGTGGACCATTTAAGTATTTTGCATCGTGATGTTCAGGAAATTCGTTATGAAGTATCAGCGAAAAAAGTTCATTTTGCGAGATTCAGATCATTTCCATTTTGGCGTCGAGTACACGATTCATTTATTGAAGATTAAGCTAGCAGGAGGAAGCATGTGTTTTTAGAATGGCAAGTAAAAAATGAAGAAGATGGGTTGTTGCTTAGAACTTTTCTGAAAAGCAAGCACATATCTAAACAATTATTAACCGCAGTAAAATTTGGCGCGGATGGTAAAATTGAAGTTAATAACGAAGAACAAAATGTTTTATATCATGTTAAAACTGACGATAAAGTTCGACTTACCTTTCCAACAGAACAACAAAATGAACGATTATTGGCAGAGCATACAGATTTAGAAGTAGTTTTTGAAGATGACTTTTTATTAATTATTAATAAACCGGCCGGAATGGCTTCAATTCCGTCTCAATATCATCCGACCGGTTCAGTAGCAAATTTTGTAAAAGGACACTACGAAAATCAAGGGCTTACAAGTGCTATCCATATCGTAACAAGGCTTGACCGAGAAACATCAGGATTAATGTTAATCGCCAAAAATAGATACGCACACGCCAGGCTCAGTAGTTTTTTACAACAAGGACTACTCAAAAGACGATACCAAGCTTTCACTTCAGGTACCCTGGAAGAAGAAGCAGGATCTATTGAAGCGCCAATAGGACGCAAGGATGTAAGTATAATGGAGCGTTTTGTTACTCCAGAAGGAAAATATGCGAAAACAAATTATGAGGTTCTCATGCGTTATAACGGGTTTGATCATTTAGCGATCCAGCTTGAGACAGGGCGAACACATCAAATTCGGGTGCATTTTTCTTATATCGGTCATCCGCTTATTGGTGATGACATGTACGGCGGGGATCAGGTACTACTTAAAAGACAAGCACTTCACTCTTGTCATCTACATTTAGTCCACCCAGTCACAGAAGAATATATGGCGTTTGATTTGCCTTTACCAGAAGATATGGAGCAGATAATTCAAAAATCGAAGTAATAAGTGTTTTAAAAAGTTATTTGGTCATGTAAAATGGAAGAAGCGAACAAATCGCATCAAAATTAGGAGGAAAGAACATGAATTTATCATTAGAGGGAAAAACATATGTTGTAATGGGAGTAGCTAATAAACGCAGTATTGCTTGGGCGATTGCTCGTTCATTAAATGAAGCAGGAGCAAAACTAGTATTTACATATGCGGATGATCGTGCGAAAAAAAGCATTACTGAACTAGTACCTTCATTAAACGAAATAAATCAAGATCCACTTATTTTAGCATGTGATGTAACAAGTGAGGACGCTATTACAGCGACATTTGAAACAATTAAAGATAAAGCAGGCAAACTTAGTGGTTTAGCACATTGTATTGCTTTTGCTAATAAAGATTACTTAACTGGTGACTATTTAGAAGTAGATCGTAAAAGCTTCTTACAAGCGCATGAAATCAGTGCTTATTCGTTTACAGCGGTGGCGCGTGCGTTAAAACACTTAGATATGTTAACTGAAGATGCTAGCTTGCTTACTTTAACTTATCTTGGCGGTGAGCGTGTTGTAGAAAACTACAATATCATGGGTGTTGCTAAAGCTTCTCTTGATGCTAGCGTGAGATACCTTGCAATGGACCTAGGAGCTATCGGAGTGCGTGTGAATGCTATTTCTGCTGGACCAATTAGAACAGTCTCAGCACGTGGCGTTAGCGGCTTCTCTGACTCGATTTCACTTGTAGAAGAAAGAGCACCATTAAAACGTGCAACACAAGCAGAAGAAGTAGGAGATACAGCTTATTACTTATTCAGTAATTTATCTCGCGGCGTAACAGGTGAAGTAATTCATGTGGATAGCGGTTATCATATTATTGGATTCTAACAATGAAAAAAATCCAGGAGTAGTTTAAATACTACTTCTGGATTTTTTTTGGTCCATTATCTGGATGACTTTTAATATAATAATCATCTACTGTTGGTTTATAGTTTGTTTGAACCGGTGCTTTGACAAAATCAGCAAGGACTTGGTCGATTTTTACCCAACCGCGCCAGCTTAAATGAATAGGATCTTCTAAAAAGAAAGAATCATTTTGATATTGTTCTAGAGAGTAATAACGGAAGCCTTGACTCTCGATTTGTTGTTTTGTTTTAGCATAGTAACCATCTAAGCCTTGTTTGTTCATACCAATGTAGTCAATCCATTTACCATTAATAGGAGGATTGATGAAAATAACATCGGCGCCAGCTTTTTTAAATGCGTCCATTAGAAGTTGTAAATCACCAAATTCTGGAGATTCATCGTAACGCAAATCTTTACGGCTATCTTTTAACTTACCTTCAATTGGTTTGATTTTTTTCTGATAATATTTTTCTTTCACTTGGAAAGGATTGTCGCCGATACTTTTCTCACCAGTTTCTTTTGCTAGGTCATCTAGTTGTTTATAATCTAATTTTTCTGGGAGATCTTTTAGACCTTTTTCTATACGATCTTGTTTAGAACCTGAAACTGTTTTCGATTCTAAATCGTCTTTACGTTCTAAAATTTTCAGTTCGACATTACCAGCAAGTTTTACAAGTTTTGGATCATGAGGTTTTTTAGGACCCTTTGCGACGATGTTTTCAAGTAATTTCTTTAAAGTAGAGTCGCTTTGAACCACTTGGAACGATAATAATCTTTTTGCTGCATATCTGCGTTCAGGTGTGTTTTTCGCGTCTTCAAGTGCAAATTTATAAGCATGAAGAGGGGAGAAGTTAGCACCAAACGATGGATCAGAAACGCCTTTAGGTTGGAACCATTGTGGAGATAAAACTACAGCCACTTTTTTGCCTCTTAAGTCATCACCAAGTGCATTTACATCAAGAAAATGGCTTAATGATTGTGTACCCGGACGACCTAATAGGAATGGTGTATAACCTTGATCATATTTTTTTGAGACTACGCTAGGATGAAATGGGTCGACACGAGAAAGCTCTGAAGAACCATAAATTGGTAAATAGTTTCCTTCTTTTAAAGCTTCTTTCTGGATGTCTAAGCCTTGGATGACGTATTCGTTCATAGACGTAGCGCTCTTTTCTACAGTCTCCGAAGACACATAAGAAAATAAGCTGCTAGGTCCAAATAGAACGAAAAGGAAAACCGCGAATGCGACCAGTAAAGGCCCAAATGTCATCCACAGCTTTTTTTTCATTATTTTAGCGCCTCAAGTTGTGTAATAATCATTTCAGGAGTAGCCCATTCGTCGCGGTCAAATTCTGAAACGGGTACAGTAATATCTAGTCTTGATTCAATTTCAATTAAAAGTTGAACAGTTGCCATTGAGTCTAGTAAACCTTCATCAAATAATTTGATATTTGTATTTTGTACTACTTCATCAGTTTCTGTAATTTCTTCTAAGATTTCTAATACATTTTCACGAAAAGCCATTTAAATTACCACCTTTAGTTAGTTTTAAAAATTAATTTTATCTAAAATACCTGAGAAAATCAGGAATCCGAAACAAACAAATTGGAATGTAATGATAACGCCGATTACATAAGTTATTTTGTTTTTTGGATAGAACTTGTGCTTTTTGTTAAAGCGTTCGATTAGGTCGAAACCAACAATTAAAGTGGCTTGATAAAGACCATAAACGATGTAATACCAGTGAAGTCCGTGCCATACACCCATAATGAAAAAGTTAACAAAATATGCGATATAGGCGATGGTGAACTTACTCTTGAACCATTTCTTTTTTGTAAGCCATAAGACAAAACGCATAAATACATAATCACGGAACCAGAAGGAAAGAGTCATATGCCAGCGATTCCAGAATTCTTTAATGTTTCGTGCTGCAAAAGGCTTATTGAAGTTCATTGGTGTTTGAACGCCGAGTAGATAACTCACTCCGACTGCGAAGGCACTGTAGCCAGCAAAGTCAAAGAATAAGTACATACTGTATGCGTACATATAACCAATCAAACTTGTTGTTGTATCAACATTGTGTGTAATCGCGATGTCTAGTGGAACAACAAAATGTTTGTTTACTAAGTATGCGATAATGAATTTATAGAGAAAACCAAGGAAGATAAGGAAAATTCCTCGATTCAGTAAAGCAACATAAGCTTCTTTACTAGGCGGATTATCAACGTCTTTTTTAAAGCGACGGAACCGGTCAATCGGTCCTGATGAAATAGTTGGGAAAAATAGTAAGAAATTAACAAAATCCCATGCGTTGTACTGTTTAATTAAGTTATCGCGTATTTCAATAATCATTTGTGTCGCTTTAAAAGTTAAGTACGAAATCCCTAGGAAACCAACCATTGTTACTTGGTCCCCTAAAATTGGAACTACTTTAGAGATTACAAGCGGGAGAATGGAGAGAATCACTGCTATGACGAATACGCCGCCATGATTCTGTTTTTTCTCCTGCCTGTAATGGAAGTAAAGTCGTACGAGTGCAAGTTGCCAGAAAACAAAGAAGATAAAAGTAACTCCTTGGACTGGATTTGCAGCGAATAAAAAGTATAAAAATACTAATGTGACAAAAGCGTTATATATCGGTAATCTTTTTCCTAACAAACCAGCTACTATGATAGGAATGAAAAACAGAAGAAGTACTCCAAAATAAAGTATTGTACCGTATGGTGTGCTCACTTGTTAACCTCGCTGTTAAGTGCTTTTCGATCAATTTTGCCATTCATTGTCAACGGGAATTCCGTTTTATAAATCCATTTTCTTGGGATCATATATGCTGGCATAAATTCTTTTAATTCGTTTTTGATTGCTGCACTTAGCTGGTATTCTTTTTCAAAATCGTGGGAAGACGGGATGACCTGAGCGACCAACATATCAACCTTTTCATCTTTCATTTTAGGAATAATAGCGCAGTTTTGGATGTAACTTACTTTTTTTAGATTGTTTTCAATATCTTCAAGTTCGATTCTGTAACCATGAAGCTTAATTTGGAAGTCAAGACGACCTTGGAAGAAGAGATAACCATCTTTTATAACACCAGAGTCACCAGTATGGTAGGCTTGGTAACCTTTGTAATCAAAGAATACTTGGTCTGTTTTTTCTGGTTCGTTTAAATATCCTTTTGAAACACTTGCACCGATTAGGATGATTTCGCCTTTTTCGCCTTCAGGAAGTATTTCACCAGTTTCTTGATCGACAATATGAAGTCGCATATCTGGTTTAATAACTCCAAGTGGTAGGCTCGGATAAGCATCAATCAACTCGCGTGTTACTTTTACTTGTGTAACAGCAACAGTAGCTTCAGTCGGCCCGTATGTGTTATAAATGACTGCATCTGGGAAACGGTCAAGTAGTTCACTTGCTGTTTTCTTAGCAAGTACTTCACCACAGAATAAGAAACGTGTTAAATTAGGGTTGTTTTCTTGGTTGAAATTATCATCTAGTAAACATAAGTCTGCAAATGATGGAGTAGAAACCCATACATCAAAATTTTGAGCAGGTATTTCGCGATATAAATCTTTCATATTAGCAGTGATTGTTTTATCTAGTGGTACAAGAGTTCCGCCTGAAAGTAAGCTTGGATATAAGTCCATAACCGACAAGTCAAAGGAAAATGGTGCTTGGTTTAAGAAGCGCAATCCTTGTCTTAACGAGAAATCTTGTAAAATCCAATTGCTAAAACTAACTAAATTGTTTTGGCTAATTTGAACGCCTTTTGGATTTCCTGTGCTTCCTGATGTGTATATAATATAATAATTATCATCATTTTTAACACATTCAGCAGGGTCTGGCACTTCTTCAAAATGTTTTTCCAAAGCATCCATCAATTGGTCTTGTGTTAGAACGGGACAACCTGTAATTGTAAGGTTGTTTGGAAGCTCTTCTGTGCAAATGAATAGTGCAGGATCTGCTGCTTTTTTGATTTGTTCTATACGTTCAACTGGCATAGAAACATCTACAGGAACATAAGCACGTCCTGATTTAATAGTACCTAAAAACGCAATAAGCATTAGTGGGGACATGTGTCCGTACACGATAATAGGTTTTTCTTTGTCAGAGTTTAAAGTATTTAGTAGAAAAGAGCCGAATGCATCCGATTGCCGTTTAAGTTCTTTGTAGGAAAGACGTGTTCCAGCATATTCATAGCAAGGGAAATCCGGTGTCTTTTCTGCCCATGCATCAATTCTTTCAATGATACTCGTTGTCATAATTGATATTCCCATTTTTTAACAGTCCTTTCTTTTTTTAAAATTCATTGTAAATAAATTTGGCGCCTTCAGGGTTTTTGAAACCATAAAACCATAGCAACCCAAGCAAAACAGTCAAGTAAAAAATAGTCTTCATTGTAAAAATTGTTGCTGGATGATGCAAAAATAGTTTTACTTTATTCATAAATCCACCTCTTTATTATTTCAGTTATGTTACAAATATTAAAATTAAACTCTTAATACTTACTTACTGTAATACATCTGTCTTTAAATGTCTAATTACATTTTTGTAAGGTTAGAAAAATAAACTTACTTTGAACTTAAAAGTAGGTGGCGTATAATGAAAATATCGATATCGCAATGCTTTAATGCTAAGTTGGGAGGAAAATAAATGATTAATCAAAAGAAAATCGCAGGTGAAAAAGCGTGTGAATGGATTAAAGATGGAATGGTTGTCGGACTTGGAACGGGAAGTACCGTTTATTATACGATTGAAAAATTAGGGGAAATGGTGCAAAAAGGCTTAAACATTACTGGGGTGGCTACTTCTATAGAAACAGAACAACAAGCTCGGACATTAGGGATTCCGCTAAAATCTTTAAATGATGTAACGAAAATTGATGTCACAATTGATGGCGCTGATGAAATTAATCAAGCTTTTCAAGGAATAAAAGGGGGCGGAGGAGCACTTTTACGAGAAAAGATGGTCGCTCAAGCTAGTTCAAAGAATATTTGGGTTGTTGGGGAAGAGAAGCTTGTGAAGGAGCTTGGAAAATTTCCTTTGCCACTTGAAGTGATTCCTTTTGGATGGAAGCAAATTAAACGAATGCTAGAAAATGACGGGGTTGAAACTACTTTACGCAAACAGTCGTCAGGAGAAATATATGAAACAAATAACGGCAATTATATTTTAGATATTATAAATCAGACCTTTACTAATCCAGAAGCCTGGCATGAAAAGTTAGCGGGCATTCCTGGGGTACTTGAGCACGGCTTATTTCTTCATTATGTAGATATAATTATTTGCGGCAAAGCATCAGGAGAAATAGAGATAATAAAAAAATAGTTATTTCTTCTATTAGAAAGAAATAACTATTTTTATTAATAAGTTAATGTTTTTTTCATTTCTTTATGTTTAATTCCTGCATCTAAGAATACATCAGAACACGTTTCATAGCCAAGTTTTTCATAAAAGGGGATTGCTGTTAACTGGGCGCCTAATTTTAGTGTTGTTAATCCACGTGTTTTAGCTTCCAGTTCAATAGCTTCCATGATTCTACGTCCACTGCCGGAGCCACGGGCTATTTTTTGGGTGCAAATGCGTTCGACTTTACCGTAACCATCCTTTACGCGAAATCTGCCTGTCGCGAGCGCTGTGCCGTCTTCAGCGTAATCAACAAACATATCCACCGAAGCCATTTCATCAAATTCATCCCATTCTAATGCAGGATCTACATTTTGTTCGACAACGAAAACGTCATTTCGAATTTTTAGTGCTGCTTGTTTACCTAGTTCATCTGTTACTTTTTTTACCGTCAAGTTGTTCCGTCCCTTCCTATGCGCGCATGCTTTCTAAATCAAACGTATTTACTGGAAGCATAAATTGTAAGGATTCTTTAATAAATGGCTGCCAGTATTTCCAGCGATGATCGCCGTTAAATACGCGGAAATAATAATCAAACCCACGAGAGGTTAAAATTTGTTCTAAAGATTTGTTTGGTGATAGAAAATCGAGTATTTCATCTCCAGTAGTTTCAACTGCAGTTTCTTGGTCGCCAATAATATGGTAGATTTTTACTTTGGCAGGGTCAGCTTTTTCTGCTAATGTAAGGATTGCATCATCGACATAAGGAGAATGTAAGATAACATTACCGAACGTAAACGGAAATAGTAGTGCGGCTTTTAATGAAACAGATGCACCAAGGGAGTCACCCATAAGAAATCTACTCGTTGGCATTTGGAAAGAAGGGAAGCGTTCTTCAAGATAAGGAACAAGTTCGAATGCTAAGAACCGGATGTATGCTTCATTTTGTTCACCATCTGGATGATACTTTTCTCGGCGATCCATGACAGTTTTGTAAGGAATACCAATGAAAATGGCTTTTTGAATCTGCTCGTTTACTGCTAATTCTTCCGAGTGACGCGCAAGTTTACCAAACTGAAAATAATCTTTTCCATCTTGTACAATAAATAAAGGATATTTGTAAAGTGGCGAAAAATCAGGTGGTAAGCAAATAATTAAATCGAGTTCCTCTCCTAGCAATTTACTGTAAAATTTCTCATCTAACATTTTATGAGCTGTCATTTTCATTCTCTCCTTTCTTGAAATCCTTCCTTCTAAGATGATTGTTTTTTGAAAAGTTACTCTATTTTAGCATGAATTACGTTAAAAGAAAGAACATTTTGCCTATTTATTAGAAAAAATTTTCTTTTTCATAGGACTTCACTGCAATAATAGCGTTTATTGTGCTATACTGAAACATACAATAATTCTGATTTATCGATAGAAAGTGGGGATTTTGAATGAGTAAAGATATTGACTGGAGTAATTTAGGGTTTAGTTATATTAAAACGGACAAGCGTTATATTTCACATTGGAAAGACGGAGCGTGGGATGAAGGTACTTTGACGGAAGATAATACACTTCATATTAGTGAAGGTTCTACTGCACTTCATTATGGCCAACAATGTTTTGAAGGTTTGAAAGCATATCGTTGTAAGGATGGTTCCATTAACCTTTTTCGTCCAGATCGTAATGCTGCTCGTATTCAAAAAAGTTGTGAACGTTTATTAATGCCTCATATTCCAACAGAAAAATTTATTGATGCTTGTATGCAAGTTGTTCGTGCAAATGAAGAATTTGTTCCACCTTATGGTACTGGAGCAACTCTTTATTTACGACCGTTTGTAATTGGCGTAGGTGATAATATTGGCGTTCATGCAGCTCCAGAGTATATTTTCTCTGTTTTTTGTTCACCAGTTGGTCCTTATTTCAAAGGCGGAATGGCACCAACTAACTTTATCGTTTCTGACTTTGACCGTGCCGCTCCAAATGGAACAGGTGCAGCAAAAGTAGGCGGTAACTATGCAGCAAGTTTACTTCCAGGTCAAAACGCAAAAGATCGTAATTTTGGGGATTGTATTTACTTGGATCCAGCTACTCATACAAAAATTGAAGAAGTTGGCTCTGCTAATTTCTTTGGTATTACAAAAGACGATAAATTTATTACGCCGTATTCTCCTTCTATTTTGCCAAGTATCACAAAGTATTCATTACTTTATTTGGCAGAACACCGTTTAGGTTTAAAAGCAGAAGAAGGCGATGTATTTATTGATAAGTTAGATGAATTTAAGGAAGCAGGCGCATGTGGAACCGCCGCAGTTATCACACCAATTGGCGGTATTCAAACAAAAGATGACTTCCATGTGTTTTACAGTGAAACAGAAGTAGGTCCAGTAACAAAACGCCTATTTGATGAACTATGTGGAATTCAATTTGGAGATGTAGAAGCTCCAGAAGGTTGGATTTATAAAGTGAAATAATGACAAACCGTCCGTTTATCGGGCGGTTTTTTTTATGCTTAATTTTAGTTAATTTATTTAAAAAAAAGAATATAAGTTTTTTGTTGACAGCATATCAACTAAGTGTTACTATATAGTGGTAATAAGTGATACAGAATACCCGTGATACTAAGTAGTGAAATAAAATAGGAAATTGGAAGGAAGGGTGAGTTCAAATGAACGAATGGATGATTGAAGCTAGTGGGTTAAGAAAGTCTTTCAAAAAAACCGAAGTCTTAAAGGGCGTTGATTTTGGAGTAAGGCGCGGTGAGATTTTTGCTTTACTTGGCTCTAACGGCGCTGGGAAAACAACGACTATTCAAATTTTAACTACACTTTTGAAAGCAGATAATGGAAAAGCGAGTGTTGCTGGGTTAGATGTTACGAAAGAACCAGAGAAAGTGAGAGAGCATATTAGTCTTACAGGACAATTTGCTGCAGTAGATGGTTTACTAACTGGTCGTGAGAATATTTTACTCATTGCAAAATTACGAGGAGAAAAAAATCCTGATCAAACAGCCAAAGATTTACTAGCCCGTTTTGGTTTAGAAAAAGCTTCAGACCGAAGAGCAGACACATATTCAGGAGGGATGATGAGACGTCTTGATATTGCAATGAGTTTAGTGGGATCTCCGGATGTGATTTTTCTTGATGAACCGACGACAGGTCTTGATCCAGAAGGACGGATTGAGGTATGGAAAACGATTAAAGCTCTTTCTGATGAAGGAACTACTATTTTACTGACGACACAGTATTTAGATGAAGCGGAGCAACTTGCTGATAGAATTGCAATCCTTCACGGCGGAACGATTATTGCAAATGGTACTTTAGAGGAACTTAAAAAATTGTTCCCACCTGCTGAAATTGAATATGTCGAGAAACAACCGTCACTGGAAGAAATTTTCTTAGCAATTATTAATGGTAAGGAGGGAGTAAAATGAAAGCAATTCGCGATACAAGAATCTTGTTTGGTCGCTCGATGCGTCACATTTTGCGTAGTCCAGATACAATTATTACAGTAGCAATTATACCCATTATGATTATGTTGATGTTCGTCTATGTACTAGGTGGAGCGATTCAAACAGGAACAGATAACTATGTTGATTACTTGTTACCAGGGATTATTTTAATGGCAATTGCAAGTGGGATAGCTTATACGGCAGTACGATTATTTACAGATGTGCAAAAAGGGCTGTTCCAACGATTTCATTCTATGCCAATTAGTCGTTCTTCTGTATTATGGGGACATGTTTTAACTTCTTTAGTTTCTAATGCAATTTCAGTTGTTTTGATTATTCTAGTTGCTTTATTAATTGGATTTAGGTCATCTGCTGGGATTTTAGAATGGCTTGCTGTAGCTGGGATATTGCTACTTTTCACGCTAGCTTTAACTTGGGTGGCTGTTATTCCTGGTTTGACTGCAAAATCGGTTGACGGGGCGAGCGCTTTTTCTTACCCACTGATTTTCTTGCCTTTTATTAGTTCTGCTTTCGTTCCAACTGATACGATGCCAACTGCGGTTCGGGTATTTGCGGAAAATCAACCAGTAACTTCTATTGTAAATACAATTCGAGCATTGTTATATTCAGGATCCGTTGGTAATGAAATCTGGATTGCACTTGCTTGGTGTGTTGGTATTACAGTCGTAGCTTATATCTTTGCAGTACTAAAATATAAAAAAACAATCTAACAAAAAAGGATTGGCTCAAAGGAGCCAATCCTTTTTTTAATTTTCACCAGAAATATGTTTTTTCGGTAAAATGAAATGGATAAAATAACTAACGATACAACAAGCAAACATTACCCAGAATACCATGTGGAGTCCGCTATATAAAATATCTCTAAGCGGTTCGACTAGATTTGGATTAACATTACCTGAAGTTTGTGGGCTGATTAGCTGATTTAAATTACTACGATTTACTTCGCTACCAGCTGCTGCACGAAATTGTGTGGTTAATACGGAGTTGAAAATAGTTCCAAAGACAGCGACACCAATCGTTTGACCAACAGTTCTAAATAGTGTGTTGGAAGCAGTAGCAATACCAGTTTGGAATCTCGGTACAGCATCTTGGACGGTTACAGTTGTAGTAGTAAAAATAATCCCAAAGCCAAATCCCATAAAGGCACTATTTAAATAGAAGAAGATGTCATTTGTGGAAGCTGGGAATAAAGCTAAAATAAGTCCACTTGCAGCTGTTATTAATACGCCAATTCCGACTGTATGGCGATTTCCTAGTGTCATTAAAAGCTTTCCGCCTATAAATGAACCGATAATCCACGTGACGGAAAGTGGTGCAAGCATAAATCCAGCAATTGTGGCTCCGTGACCAAGCATTCCTTGAGCCCACATTGGAATATAAACATTAATACCAATTAAAAAGGCACTAATTAGAAAACCAATTAAGTTTCCAATTAAAACAACTGGATTTTTAAATAAAACAAATGGCATAATCGGATCTTTGGCACGTTTTTCGACAAAATAAAAAGCAACAAATAATAATATCGAAACGGCAAAAAGAATGACTACGAGCGGTTCTGTCCAGTTGAGGGACTCTCCAGCACGCTGTAATGCAAATAATAATCCTAAAAGTGCTACAGTAAATAATGAGGCCCCAAGATAATCAATTGGTAATTTTACTCGTTCGACCTCTTCACGTAAATAAAGCAAAATAAGTAAGATAGTTAGAAGTCCGATTGGCACATTAATAAAGAAAATCCAATGCCAAGAAAGTTGGTCTACTAAAAACCCACCAACGAGCGGCCCGAAAACACCTGCAATACCCCAAGCAGAACCCATGAAGCCAAGTACTTTTGCTCGTTTTTCAAATGGGTAGACGTCTGCGATAATCGTCATAGTAGATGGTAAAATCCCGCCTGCTCCAATACCTTGAATCGCGCGAAAAATAATTAATTGCTCCATATTTTGTGCAAATCCACAAAGTGATGAACCAATGATAAAAATAATTGTCGCAATTACAAAGATATTTTTTCGTCCATACAAATCAGACAGTTTTCCGTAAATAGGAACCGTCACTGCTGATGTTAGTAAATAAACAGAAAAAATCCAGTTCATTAACTCTATGCCGTCCAACTGACTTACAATCGTTGGCATCGCAGTACTCACGATGGTACCTTCAATAGCTGCCATAAATGTTGCGACAAATACGGCGATGGTAACGGCTTTTACTTTTGTTTGTTCCAAAAAATTCCCTCCCTTTTCGTCTACCGAATTATAGCATATAAAAGGACTGATTTGGAAAAAAATTAATCTTAAGAAATGCGTTAGGTGAAGATAAGCGCTATAATATAATAGAATAAAGCGAACTAAAGGAGGAATATTTTTGAGTTACGAACCAAATACAACACAAACGATGCAAAAAATTAAAGAGTTAACTTCTATCCCTAGTCCGACAGGGAACACAGGGCAAATCATTGAAAAACTAGTGAGGGATTTAGAAGCTTCTAACATCCCATATAAATTGAACAATAAAGGCGGATTAATTGTAACTCTACCAGGAAAAGATGACTCCAAACATCGTATGCTAACGGCACATGTTGATACGTTAGGCGCGATGGTAAAAGAAATCAAAGCAGATGGAAGATTACTATTAACTTTAATTGGTGGCTATCGTTTTAATGCGATTGAAGGCGAATATTGTACGATTGAAACTAGCGAAGGCGATTTATATAGCGGAACAATTCTCATGCATCAAACCTCCGTTCACGTATATAAAGATGCTGGTACGGCTGAACGTAATGATAAAAATATGGAAGTTCGTTTAGATGTAAAAGCGCTAGATGCGGATAAAGTTCGCGCACTTGGAATAGAAGTTGGTGATTTTGTTTCCTTTGATCCACGTGTCCAAATTATTAATGATGAATATATTAAATCTCGCCATTTGGATGATAAAGCAAGTGTCGCGATTTTATTACAACTCATCAACCATATTCATGAAAATAAACTAGAGCTTCCACATACAACTCATTTCCTAATTTCTAATAATGAGGAGATTGGCTATGGTGGTAATTCCAATATCCCAGCTGAAACAGTGGAATATTTAGCTGTAGACATGGGAGCGCTTGGTGATGGTCAAACTTCTGATGAATACACTGTTTCTATTTGTGCTAAAGATGGCAGTGGCCCTTATCATTTAGGTTTGCGTAAACATTTAGTTGAACTAGCTAAAAAGAATAATATTGATTATAAAGTAGACATTTATCCGTTTTATGCATCAGATGCGAGTGCGGCGATTAACTCTGGTAATGACATCGTTCATGGTTTAATTGGCCCGGGAATTGATGCTAGCCATGCATACGAACGAACACACCGCGATTCACTCTATCATACAGAAAAATTAGTTTATGCTTATTTATTTTCGAATATATTGAAATAGGAGGAATTCTACATGAATGTCCATGATTTTTCTGAAAAAGCAATGAATGGTAAAGAAATAGCATTAAGTGACTATAAAGGCAAAGTTTTACTCATTGTCAACACAGCGAGCAAATGTGGTTTAACACCTCAACTGGAAGGTCTTGAAAAAATGTATAAAAAACTTGGCGGAGATAACTTTGAAATCCTTGGTTTCCCGTGCAATCAGTTTTTACGTCAAGATCCTGGTAGTGACGAAGAGATTTTAGAATTTTGTCAAATGAATTACGGCGTGACTTTCCAAATGTTCTCTAAAATTAAAGTGAAAGGCAAAGACGCTGCCCCACTTTATAAATATTTAACTGAACAAACTGGAGGCAAAAAAGTTGAATGGAACTTTGCCAAATTCCTCATTGATGAAAATGGCGAAGTTGTTGAACGTTTCCCATCAAAAATGAAACCAGAAGAGTTTGAGGACAAAGTTGAAGCGCTTGTTGCAGCAGTAAAATAAATAGTAAAACTCGGTAGTGAATAATCCGCTACCGAGTTTTTTTGCATCTTAGGGAGGTTAATTTGCAAGTTACAGAAATCAACTTGTAGTTTTTAGTGTAGCGTTTATAATAAAAAGAAAAAAGGGAGGCAACCAGATGAATTTCCATGTAAAGCAAAATAATAATTTAGCGATTGGCGAAGTAGACATATATTGCCACCCAAATAATCTGGAAGAAGTAACTAAAATAGTGATGGGGCTAGAAGAGCAAACCGAGAAAATCTCTGTCAAAAAAGACGGAGTGACATATTTAATCGCTAAAAGAAAAATTTTATATTTTGAGGCTGTAGAAAGTAAAATTTTTGTGTATACAGAAAAAGACGTATATGAAACTACTTGGAAGTTATACGAGTTGGAAGAAAAATTTAAAGATAGTTCCTTTTTCAGGTGTTCGAAATCCATGATTTTAAATATCGAATGGATTGAAAAAATTGCGCCTGGCTTCCACGGGAAATTTGAAGCTAGCCTTTTTAATAGAGAAAAAGTGATTATTTCTAGGCAATATGCCAAAGTCTTAAAGCAAAAATTAAACTTAGGAGGGAAGGGCAAATGAGCGCAAAATTAATTCAATTTATTCAATCAGCGTGTATTATTTTTACAGCTGCAATTATCACGATGATTTGTTCCTATATCTCAACTGGAGAATCTGAAACGATAGCTATTCGCGATATTTTTACTATGCTAGGTTTTAGTGTTATTACTACTTTTGTTCAGCAATTACTTTTCAATAATTCGATAAAAACGAAATTTGCTTTTTATATTCGTTTAATTGTTTTTTTCTTTTTTATTAGTGCAGCAATTTTAGGTCTTGGTTGGTTGTTTGATTGGTATCATTCCTTAACTGGCTTTATGATTATTTTTGGCTTTATTTGCGTGACTTTTCTTGTAATGCATCTGTTTTTCAGTTTTAGAGATGCGAAATTTAGTAATGAAATTAACCAAAAACTAGCAGAAATGCGAGAAAGGGAGACAAAATGATAAAATTAACGAATGTAGTTAAAACGTTTGGAAAAGTAGAAGCAGTTAAAGGCATTAATTTAGAAGTTGAAAAAGGTTCTTTGTTTGCTTTCTTAGGTGAGAACGGGGCGGGGAAATCGACTACTCTTAGCATGATTTGCACAGAAAGCGAGCCAACATCTGGAGAAATTTTTATTGACGATGAAAAATTGACCTTTAAAAACAGGAAAAATTTCAGACAAAAGTTGGGCGTTGTTTTTCAAGAAAATGTGTTGGATGATTTACTTACCGTGCGTGAGAATCTGTATAATCGTGCCAGTTTATATGGAAAAACAAAAGCAGAAATTACCGAACGTTTAGAGCTTGTTTCTTCTATTATGGGAATTGAGGATATCTTAAATCGCCGTTTTGAAAAACTATCTGGGGGACAAAAACGCCGAGCTGAAATTGCTAGGGCTATTATGCATGATCCAGAAATTTTACTACTCGATGAACCGACTACTGGGCTGGATCCGAAAACTCGAGTGAGCGTTTGGAAGATTATTGATTATTTGCGAGAAGAATTCGGCATGACGGTGTTTTTAACGACGCATTATTTAGAAGAAGCGAAGGATGCGGATCAGCTGGCAGTTATTCATAAGGGGAATATTATCGCTCAAGGCACCCCCGCTAATATTAGAAGTCGTTTTTCAGTAGATAAAATCTTTTTTTACGATGCAAATGTGGAAGAACTTCAGGTAATTATTGAAAAAGCAAATTTACCTTATAAAGTGTCAAAAGGAACGATACGTGTTGACGTAACAGATGGAAATATCGGAATTTTGGCTATTTTGAATCAAACAGCGGGGTTTTACAGTTCTTTTGAAGTAATAAAAGGAAATCTTGATGATGCATTTATCTCGATGATTAAGGAGGATTCAAATGATTAGTCGTAATTTAAAAATCTATTTTCGTGATAGAACTGCGGTATTTATGTCGTTACTCACGATTTTAATTATTATCGGACTCTATGCCATTTTTTTAGGAAATAATATGGAAGAAATGTTTAAACAGGCTTCTGGAAAAACGATAGGAATACAAGAATTAGTGAATACGTGGGTAATTGCGGGGATTTTGTCTATTACGCCGGTCACTGTTTCTTTAGCTGTTTTCTCATTAAAAGTGCACGATGAAGAGGAGAGCATTGCTAGAAGTTTTGCAATAACTCCAGCTTCCAGATGGCGAATTGTCGCAAGCTACATCGTTAGTGGTTTAGTTGCTTCATTTGTTTTGTCAGTTATCACCCTTTTTGTTGGTGAAATGTACATCTGGTTAACAGGAGGAGCGTTTTTACCGCTTGAAAGTTGGGTTAGTTTAATCGGCATTATTTTAATTAATGTTCTATGTTGTAGTAGCATTATGTTTTTTATCGCAAGCCTAGTGAAAAAAGCGAGCGCCTTTAGTTCGGTTTCGACTATTGTTGGAACTGTTATCGGTTTTATTGCTGGAATTTATTTGCCGATTGGTTCGCTTCCTGCTGCGGTTCAAACGGCGATGAAATGTTTTCCTTTCACATACGGGGCGTCTACTATTCGTGAAATCATGACAAAAGAGCCTTTACAACAAGTTTTCGCAGGTAATACTGAGGCGATGGATGCGACAAAAGAAATGATTGGTATTACTATTTATTGGGGTGATAAAACAGTAACGACAGGAGTCAGTTTGCTGATTTTAAGCGTCTTTGCAGTACTTTTTGGCATTTTATCTGTCATCTTAATGAAACGACAAACAAAATAATTTTTGAATAAAAAAACAGCCGAAATTCTCCTAGTTATGCTATACTAATGGAATGTGAATGAATCTAGGAGGAAAATAACAATGAGTCAAGATTTGCAAAAAGAAGTTGCTTCACGCAAAACGTTTGCGATTATTTCTCACCCGGATGCTGGGAAAACGACGATTACTGAGCAATTACTATTATTCGGTGGCGTTATCCGTTCAGCTGGGACTGTAAAGGGAAAGAAATCTGGCAAGTTTGCGACAAGTGACTGGATGGAAATTGAAAAACAACGTGGAATCTCGGTAACGAGTTCTGTGATGCAGTTTGATTATAATGGTTCAAGAATTAATATTTTGGATACACCGGGGCACTCTGACTTCAGTGAAGATACGTACCGGACCTTAATGGCGGTTGATAGTGCTGTCATGGTTATTGATGCTGCGAAAGGTATCGAAGCCCAAACGCTAAAACTGTTTAAAGTTTGTCGGATGCGTGGAATTCCAATTTTTACTTTTATTAATAAAATGGACCGTCAAGGAAAAATGCCACTAGAACTACTTGCTGAATTAGAAGAAGTTTTGGGTATTGAATCTTATCCAATGAATTGGCCAATTGGTATGGGGAAAGAATTAGCTGGACTTTATGACCGCTATCATCGCGTTATTGAGCAATATCGCTCTGAAGAAGATGAACGTTTCTTACCACTTGGGGAAGATGGAGATTTGAAGGAAGCACACGCTATTCAAAAATCACTTTATTACGATCAAGCTTTAGAAGAAATCATGCTGTTAGACGAAGCGGGAAATGACTTTAGTCGGGAACGCATTATTGCGGGCGAGCAAACACCAGTATTTTTCGGAAGTGCCTTAACTAACTTTGGTGTAGAAACTTTCTTACGTACATTTGTTGATTTTGCACCATCTCCTTCAAGCCATGAATCGAATGAAGGCGTGATTGAAGCTGATAATCCGAAGTTCTCTGGCTTTATTTTTAAAATCCAAGCGAACATGAACCCTGCTCACCGGGACCGGATTGCTTTTATTCGAATTTGTTCAGGCGAATTTGAACGCGGCATGAACGTTACATTAACGCGAACTGGGAAAAGTATGAAGCTTGCGAACTCAACGCAGTTTATGGCGGATGACCGGGAAACTGTTAATCGTGCGGTAGCTGGTGATATTATCGGTTTGTACGACACGGGTAATTACCAAATTGGCGATACGATAACGAATGGCAGTAAAAAACTCGAATTTGAAAAACTTCCTCAGTTTACACCCGAATTATTTATGCGTGTTTATGCAAAAAATGTAATGAAGCAAAAACACTTTCATAAAGGCGTAGAGCAACTCGTTCAAGAAGGTGCGATTCAATTATTTAAAACGTGGCGCACGGAAGAATACATTATTGGGGCTGTTGGTCAGTTGCAATTTGAAGTATTCGAACACAGAATGCGCGGCGAATATAATTCTGAAATCCGGATGGAGCCAATCGGTAAAAAAATCGCTCGTTGGGTGAAAGAAGAAGATGCGGATGAAAAACTATCTACCGCTAGAAGTATGCTAGTGAAAGACCGTTTTGACCAACCGCTATTCTTATTCGAAAATGAATTCGCGATTAATTGGTTTAATGATAAAAATCCAGATATCGAATTAACTTCATTACTATAATAGCTGCAACCTATTTGTACTTTCGCGAATAGGTTGTTTTTTTGCTTGACAATTTTTTGAAACGCGCTATAATTAGTTAGAATTCTAATTAATAAGGAGGAATACTCGTGAGAAGAGAGAAGACGATGGATACATTAATACGTTCTATTATGATTAAATCCAAGCGAAAAATGGACGCAAAAGTAGCTCAGTTTGGGCTGACAACACAACAAGCAAGAGTTCTGGGATTTTTAAATGATAATGCTGCAAACGAAATAATCCAAAAAGATCTTCAGCGAATCTTCCAAACACGTGGCGCAAGTATCACTAGCCTCATTCAAGGACTCGAGAAAAAGCAATTAATTTCACGCAAGCCAAGCCTTCGTGATGGCCGAGAAAAAGTCGTTACGTTAACAAAAGAAGGCAAAGATATTGTGGATGAATTTAATGCCTCTTTCCCACGAGAAGATGATAAAGCGAAGAAAATCCTTTCCGCTGACGAGTATAAAACCTTTATTGAACTACTTAGTAAAATTGACGATCAGACAGATTAAAAAAATTTAACTATATAGTTAGAGTTCTAACTAATTTTTAGGGGGAATTAAAATGAAACACTCAGATAACTATTATTTAACAAAAGCGAGCATTCCTAAAGCGATAGCACATTTATCAATTCCGATGATGCTTGGAATGTCGGTGGGGGTTATTTATAATATCGTCAATGCGTTTTTTATAGGGTTGTTGCATGATACGTCGATGTTAACAGCTGTGACACTCGGTTTACCAATGTTTACGATTTTAATGGCTATTGGGAATATGTTTGGTGTTGGCGGCGGGACGTACATTTCTCGTTTACTCGGGAAAGAAGAGGGGATTAAGGCAAAGCAAGTATCGGCTTTTGTTTTATATGGAAGTTTGGTTTTAGGTATTATATGCGCGATTATATTAGGCTTTTTAATTAATCCAGTTACTCATTTTCTAGGAGCAGACGCGACAAGTTTTTTACACACGAAAAATTATACATTGGCGCTTCTCATTTGTAGTCCGTTTATTATTGCTAACTTTGCTTTAGAGCAAGTCGTTCGGGCGGAGGGAGCTTCTCGTATTTCTATGAATGGGATGCTTATTGGTACGATTGTAAATTTAGTGTTTGATCCACTGCTTATTTTGTATTTTAATTTTAACGTTGTAGGTGCCGCAGTTTCAATTGGACTTGCAAGTACGGTTTCACTTATTTATTATGCCTGGTATTTGGAGAAAAAAAGTGACTATTTATCCATTCGGTTTAAATGGTTTAAAGCAACGAAAGAAATTGTTCAAAATGTTTTTAAAATTGGCGTTTCAGAACTACTTTTATCATTATTCTTGATTGTTACTACACTTGTTTTAAATCATTATTCAATGATTTACGGGGAAGGCGTTGTTGCAGGTTTTGGGGTGGCACTACGAGTAGTTCAGTTACCAGAGTTTATTTGTATGGGGCTCTATATGGGAATTATTCCACTCTTAGCATATAACTTTAGTGCGGGAAATATTGCACGGTTTGAAAAAGCGATTAGGTTTACAGCTGTTAGTATTGGCTTGATTGTGCTTGTGATTTCTAGTTTTGTATTTATTTTCCGTTTCCAAGTGATGCATCTATTTAGTGACAGTCAAAGTGTTATATCACTTGGGGTGCATATTATGGTTGCGATGCTGATTTCTTCTCTATTCAGTGGTTTTACTGGTCTCTTTACGAGTACTTTTCAAGCGATTGGGAAAGCTATTCCGGCTACGATTATGTCTGTTTCACAAGGAATTATTTTTATCCCAGTAATTATTTTGGGACAACATTATTTTGGCCTAATGGGCGTGATTTGGTCTTTAACAACAACAGAAATTCTTACTTGTTTAATCGGTGTGATTCTATTCACAATCCATAATATTAAAATAGCCAGTAGCGCAAAAACTAAAGACTTGGCTGTTTAAAAAGTTTGTGAGAAAAATTAGTTGACGAGAACTTCTAAATTATGGTATTATTCTCTAGGTAATCATATATCGTTCTTTGACAAATGTCAGAGGGGAGTAGCGCTGATTAGCTTTTAATCAGGATAAAGTCGTCATTACATGATAGAGATATCATCGGTTTTATCACATTTAACTTTAAATGTTAGCGAGACCTTTGCCTTTATGGGCAGGTCTCGCTTTTTTGTTTCTTCAAAATAGGAGATCTTTGACATTTTAATAGAACAAAGGAGGAAAAGAATTAGTGGATACAGCAATGATTTTAGAGTACGGATGGGTATTACTTGTCCTAATCGGTCTTGAGGGGATTTTAGCAGCGGATAATGCAGTAGTTATGGCTGTTATGGTAAAACATCTCCCAGATAAACAACAGAAAAAAGCGTTATTTTATGGATTGATGGGTGCCTTTGTTTTCCGTTTTGGCGCATTATTCTTAATTTCCTTTTTGGCAAACGTTTGGCAAGTTCAAGCGCTTGGTGCCGCATATTTACTATATATCGCGATTAGTCACATTTGGAAACATGCCAAAGGAAAAGACGGAGAAAAAGAGAAGAAGGAAAAAGCTGGCTCTGGTTTTTGGATGACAGTTCTAAAAGTAGAGATTGCAGATATTGCGTTTGCGATTGATTCCATGCTTGCGGCAGTAGCCCTTGCCATTACGCTTCCAGAAACAGGATGGGGACACATTGGGGGAATTGATACCGGGCAATTTGCGATTATGTTCTTAGGTGGACTTGTTGGCCTAATTATTATCCGTTTTGCAGCAACTCAATTTGTTAAATTACTAAAAAGCTATCCAAGTCTCGAAACAGCCGCATTTTTAATTGTTGGTTGGGTAGGCGTGAAGCTAGTTATTTACACATTAGCACACCCTAGTCTTGGCGTAATTCCACACAGCTTCCCTGAATCAACACTTTGGAAATTGATTTTCTGGGGCGTGATGATTCTGATTATTCTATGGGGATGGTTCGTTTCCTACCGTAGTAAGAAAAAAACAGAAACAACTAAATAATTTTAACTGACCAGAAGTGCAAATGTGTACTTCTGGTTTTACATACAACCAGATGCTGAAAACACAATTTTATGATAGAGTAGAAGGATGGTGAATGAGGAATGGATGTTTCTATTTGGGGAGAATATGCGTTAGTTTTCCTTGTTTTAGTTGTACTTGAAGGAATTCTTTCCGCAGATAATGCCGTAGTTATGGCAGTAATTGTTAAAGGTTTGCCGCACGATAAACAACGAAAAGCCTTATTTTATGGGTTAGTTGGTGCTTTTGTTTTCCGCTTTGTTGCACTATTTTTAATTTCATTTTTAGTAAAAATTTGGGAAATACAAGCTATCGGCGCGGTTTATTTATTGTACCTAGCAATTAAGCATATGTGGCGCCTTAAAAAAGGTAAGCAAGAAGAAGTCAAAGAAGCATCAGAAGCCAAATCAACTTCCTTTTGGGGTGTAGTAGCTCGTGTGGAATTGACTGACATTGCTTTTGCACTGGATTCCATGTTAGCTGCAGCAGCACTTGTTGTTACTTTACCAGATTTAGGGGATTTTGATATTGGGGGAATGAACGGTGGACAATTTATCGTGATGTTCCTTGGTGGTATTGCAGGACTTGTTGTAATTCGTTTTGCAGCCACACAAGTTGTTAAATTATTAGAGCGTTACCCTACACTTGAAACAGCAGCGTTTTTAATTGTCGGTTGGGTAGGTGTGAAAATGGCGGTCTTAACGCTAGCACATCCATCTGTTGCAATTATTCCAGAAGATTTTCCGGATTCAGCGGTTTGGAAGCTGACATTCTGGTCGGTTATGATAATTATAGGTTTGGGTGGTTATATCATTGCGAGAAAAAAAGAGAAGAAAACCAAAAGAGTTTGAATATGATCAAGAAGTAAAATTGCGCAGAAGATTAAAACTGGTGTTAGCGCGTATGACACCCGTTCAAGTAATTATCGCGTATTATTTTATTGCGGTTACGATTTCTACTATCGTCTTAAGTTTGCCGTTCACTTTACAAAAAGGGGTTAAGGTGTCGTTTATTGATACTCTATTCACAGCGGCGAGTTCTGTTAGTGTTACCGGGCTTGCGACAGTAGATGTTAGCCAGACGTATAGTACTGCTGGAATTTGGGTCTTAATGGCGATTTTCCAAATTGGTGGACTGGGTGTTATGATGATTAGCACATTCTTCTATTTGATTTTGAAGAGACGGATTGGACTGAAACAGCGCCAACTTATTATGACAGATACGAATCAATTTACGATGAGTGGAATGGTTCGGATGTTGCGCGAAATTCTTGTCTTGATTTTTGGAATTGAATTAGTGGGCGCGTTGATTTTAGGAATTTATTTTATCCCGCTGTATCCTAATTTTTGGGAAGCGATGTTCCAGGGCTTATATAACTCAGTTTCGCTTGTTACCAATGCTGGAGTGGATATTACAGGTAAATCGCTAATACCATTTGCAAATGATTATTTTGTCCAATTTATTTCGATATTACTAATTATTGCTGGTGCGATTGGGTTTCCGGTTTTACTGGAAACAAGACGATTTTTATTTGAGAAAAATACGCTAATACCGTTTCGTTTTTCGTTGTTTGTAAAGGTGACTACACTTACTTATTTTGTACTTTTGATTGTCGGCGGCTTACTCATTTGGTTGTTTGAATACAATCACTTCTTTAGTGGCAAAAGTTGGGACTTTGGTTTCTTTAACTCGATGTTCTTATCGGCGACATCCAGAAGTGCTGGACTCCAAACAATGGACAGCGGGGCGCTTTCAGTTTCTACCCTTTTACTTGTGTCGTTCTTGATGTTTATCGGAGCTTCGCCAAGTTCTGTTGGTGGTGGGATACGAACGACTACTTTTGCGATTACCATTTTATTTATTTATTCGGTTATTCGCGGTCGGAAACATGTTTATATTTTTGGGCGAGAATTGCATCAAGAAGATGTTCGCAAGTCGCTTGCCGTCACGCTTGTTGCAGGATTTCTCAGTATTTCTGCTATAGTCATACTTATGCAGACAGAAACGGCCTCGCTCATTTCAGTTATTTTTGAAGTGTTCTCGGCGTTTGGAACGTCAGGTTTATCAGTTGGTTTGACGCCTGATTTGTCCACCCCAGGTAAATTAATTATTATCGTCTTGATGTTCATTGGACGGGTTGGCATCATGTATTCGATGCTTAGTTTAAGAAATAAAAATCAACCCAAAAATGCCATTCGATTACCAAAAGAAAAAATTATTACTGGCTAAAATAAAATCCTTTCTGCAAAACGCGGAAAGGATTTTTTTGGCATTAAAAACCCCTAACCAATTTGATTAGGGGATAATAATTAATATTTTGATTTTGGAATTGGTCTTCTGAAAATTCCCATTAAACCAGTTAGTGTAATTAAGATACCTGATACAATCCAAGCAGTACCAATAACGAAGAATAAAACGATACCGATAACTACTAAGATAACACCCCAACCACGAGGAGCTGATTTAATTAAGAGAGAAGCAATTAATGCAACTACTGAGGCAATTAATGTAATCCACCCTAGATTTGCCAACTCATTTCCTAGTTCACCTGGTAAATAAGTAAATGTCTGTATATAATCTGTGACTGAATCTCCATAATTAATAATCCAAAAACCAACTACAATCCCAATGATGGAGCCAATTAATCCGATAATAACTTCTGGCTTTCTTGAGCCCATAATAAAACCTCCTTTTTCTATCTATACGTTTAATAACTTTCCCGCTTTGTTAATCGGCTAAACACGTTATAGAGCATTGAAGCACGCAGCTCAATCACTGGCTGAACAACTGTTTTTACCAATCGACTGGATAATAACACCGTCAAACCAAAAGTAATTCCAAATAATAGTAAAAACGTAGACGGGCTATATTGAAAGTCAGTTTGGCCACCTTCACGAAAGAACTTAATAAAGAAGCCATGTAACAAATAAACATATAACGTATTTTTACCCCATTTAGTAAAAAATAACCTTTTTTGTGGGATAAAACTGAAAAAAGCAGCGATAGAGCAAAAACTAATCATGTAGACGAGCGCGCGAATGAAAAGACCAAGCGACTTCACTTCGACAAAGTTAGCATATGGTTTTGATCCTAAAAACCATTTATCGTTTAGATTCGGATGCATGGTAATAAAAATCAGTAATAATACAACGAAAATTCCCCCAACGATAGAAGCTATATGCGTTTTAAGAAAGTAAAAATGTTCCTTTTTTAAAAAGTAGCCTACTAAGAAGAATGGGAAGAAGACAAGGGTTCTAGATAAACTTAAATAACCACCAATAATATCAAAGTATCCAGCAACTAGTCCAAGTAAAAGCGCAATACTCACAGACTTCCAAGGTTTGATTTTTGAAAAAATAAGCAACATTAAATTCCAGAAAAATAAGCTGAGTAAAAACCAAAGCGACCATTCTGGATCTAAAAATTTAATAGAAAGATTCTCCTTATTTAAAAGAAAATAGTAAAAAATACTGTAGATTAGTTGGAAAAAAACATATGGTAAAATTAATTTCTTCATCGTCTTTTTTAAATATCCGGGTTTACCAAAACTTTTAGCAAAAAAACCAGAGATTAGTATAAAGGCAGGCATGTGGAAAGTGTAGATATAAATGTAAAGGACACGAACTCCAGCATATTCTGCAATAAATGTTTGAAGAAAATGTCCGAATACAACTAAGAAAATTAAGATAAACTTAGCATTATCAAAGTAACTTTCCCGTTTAACCTCGGTTTGCTCCATAAAAAACATTCCTTTCTATTCTAAGTTGGAAGTATCTTGTTTTATTTTACCCTAGAATCTGTAACGAATATCCAACAGTTCGATAACAAAAGGTATCAAATATTAATAGGCGATGACATACGTTTGCGCATTATTAAAAGAAGTGCTATCTTTAGAGCAATATCATATTCGGAAGGAAGTATGGAGATGTTGAAACAAACAAGCGATTCACCGGTGGGTACGTTGTTTATCATTATAGAGGATGCGCATATTACAAAGATTTCATACGATGAGCCGACTAATTGGGAAATTTTAGCGGGAGAGAAGGGCGAGATAGCAATATATCAGCAGCTTCTAGAACAACTAGCAGGTTATTTTGAAGGAGAGCGGGAAGTATTTGATTTACCAATTTTCTTGCAAGGAACTCCTTTTCAACAGCGTGTTTGGCAAGCACTTAGTGAAATTCCATACGGGGTAGTTGTTAGTTATAAAGATATAGCAATAGCTGCTGGGAGTCCAAAAGCAGTGCAAGCGGTGGGACAAGCTAATCGCGCTAATCCTATTCCTATACTTATTCCATGTCATAGGTGTGTGAAAAGTGATGGGGCGCTTGGTGGGTATAACGGAGCGGACATTGATAAGAAGCAATATTTACTTGCATTAGAAAAAGGCTTGCGTTTAAGTTAACGCAAGCCTTTTTTATTAAACTGTTACTTGTTCAGTTATAACGATATTTTTATCGTCATTTAGTGTAGCATTTAATTTTTTCGCTTCTGGTTGATCAATTAAACTATCGGCAATCGCATCTTCTAAATGTTCTTGGATTGTGCGGCGAAGTGGTCTAGCACCAAATTTAGGGTCATATCCAAGCTCGATTAAATGTTCTTTAACTTCTTTAGAAACGTCTATAGTTACTCCTTCTTGTGCGAGCATTGTATTTAAGTCAACGAGCATTAAGTCGATAATTTGGACTAAATCATCTTTTTCGAGAGATTTAAATTCAATAACGCTATCTAGACGGTTTAAGAATTCTGGTTTAAAGTATGCGCCTAGTTTTGCAAGGATATCTGAGCCTTTTTCAAGTTTATTGTCAGTTGCTGTATTAAAGCCAACAGAAGCTTCTGTATCAGTCGTACCAGCATTACTTGTCATGATAATCACTGTATCTTTAAAGCTTACTGTGCGTCCTTGAGAATCAGTTAGACGTCCATCCTCTAGAATTTGTAAAAACATATGTTGTACATCCGGGTGTGCTTTTTCAATTTCGTCTAAAAGGATGATGCTATAAGGATTACGACGAACTTTTTCAGTTAATTGACCAGCTTCTTCGTGACCAACATAGCCTGGAGGAGAACCGATTAATTTAGAGACGCTGTGTTTTTCCATGAATTCACTCATATCTAAACGAATCATCGCTTCACTTGTACCAAATAACTCACGAGCAAGTGTGCGACCAAGTTCTGTTTTTCCGACACCAGTAGGTCCGACGAATAAGAACGAACCAATTGGACGATTTTTAGCTTTTAACCCAACACGGCTACGACGAATTGCTTTTGCTACTTTTTTCACGGCATCATCTTGACCGATTACTTTTCCGGTTAAGTTGCTTTCTAGGTTTTTCATTTTGGATTGTTCGTCTTCTTGTAAACGTCCTACTGGAATACCAGTTTTTTCTTCAATAATCGCTTGAATATCAGAAGATTGAATAACTGGCCGTTCTGAAAAGGAGTTACTAGTTTTATTTTCTTCAAGTCGAGTAATTTCGTCTCGAACTTTGGCTGCTTTTTCGTAGTCTTCCATTTGGAGGGCTTGATTTTTTTCTTCTTCTAAACGAGCAACACGTTCACTAACGGTGTTTTCATCCAATTTTTCAATAGATAGATTGTATTTTGAACCAACTTCATCCATTAAATCAATTGCTTTATCTGGCAAATGACGGTCTTGAATGTAGCGAGAGCTTAATTCAACCGCTGCTTTTAAAGCTTCAGGAGAATAGACAACTTCATGGAAATCTTCATATTTGGATTTCAAGCCATTTAAAATAGTAAGTGTTTCTTCGGTAGAAGGTTCATTCACCGTTACTGGTTGGAAACGACGCTCAAGTGCAGCATCTTTTTCGATAGTACGATATTCTTTTAGCGTTGTTGCACCAATCATTTGTAAGTCACCGCGAGCTAAGGCTGGTTTTAAAATATTTCCTGCGTCCATTGAACCTTCTGCGGATCCAGCGCCGACAATTGTGTGCACTTCATCAATAAACAAGATCGTGTTTTTGCGTTCTTGTAATTCTTTAATTAATTGTTTCATTCGTTCTTCAAACTGTCCGCGGATTCCTGTTCCAGAAACGAGAGAAGCAACATCTAGTAAGATAACTTCTTTGTTCATTAACTTACTTGGAACTTCACCTGCGACAATTGCATTTGCAAGTCCTTCGACAACCGCAGTTTTACCAACACCTGGTTCACCGATAAGGACAGGATTGTTTTTATTACGACGATTCAAGATTTCGATGACACGTTTAATTTCTTTGTCACGACCAATTACTGGATCGAGTTGATCGTTTTTCGCCATATCTGTTAAGTTTGTTCCAAATTCATCTAGTAAGCCGTTTCCAGCGCCACCAGTTTGTGTTTGTACTTGTGCGTTTCTTTGACTTTGTTGTTCACGGCTTGCTTGGTTTGCAGCGCCACTTAGTTGACGGAAAATATCATCGAACGGGGAACCGCCAGCACCTGGAAATTCATTTGCCCCAAAGTTTGCTTGATTTCTAACTTCTGCGTAACAAGAGGCACAAAGCGGCATTTCTACACGCTTGCCGTTAATATTCATATATAGTTGGATTGTTGCTTGATTTTGATTGCATTTTTCACAGTTCATAGTTAATTTCCTCCTTTTAAAAATGAGAAATGAAAGGTCTTGACTTTGACTATCTTTGACCTTATGAATTAATTATATACTGACCTATTTTGACTTTCAAGTATTTTGCTTCAAATTTTTCATAAAAAAACATTCCTATAAAAAAGGAATGTTTCTAAGTTTTTTAATAAATTGGCAATGCCGCGAGTAGTAAAAAGGCAAAGGTCAAATGCGACAGATAAACCATGAGAAGGCTCGGGCGATAAGAGTACATCACATTCCATACAAGAGATGCAACAAAAATACCGATGATAGCGGCAAAATTACCACTAGGCAACATCATGACCATACATAGTAAGGCGGCAAAAATATTAGAGAACCAATGATTAAAATAATGGTTCAAACGTTTTAATACAAATCCACGCCAGAAAATTTCTTCACCGGGGATAATCGCGACAATCAAAAGCAACCATATTACTAAAGAGTGGGTGGAATACTTATTAAATGCAGCTTCTACAGAATGTTCTAGACCACCTGGCATTACTTTAATAATAAAGGCACCTATGTAAAAAATAATATAAAGGACAATTCCGGAAAAAATTCCAGGTAAAATGCCTTTAACGAACGAAAATTCCTTTTTTAAATCGTCATTAAATATCACAAAACTAAGTAAAAATAACATCCCAGCTCCATATAAATACCAAAAAACACGTGGGAACTGATATGTTAATATAACAAGTAGGGCACATAAAATAAGTCCCAATACGAGTTTATAATCAATCTTGATGCTCTTCAAATACTTTACACCTCTTCTTAACAAATACTTCTCATACTACTTTAAAACAAATGAAATCGTTTGGCAACAATTAAACAAAAGATAAGATAAAAGTTGTGCAATTTAATAAATCCTATATAATGAAAAAATAGGAGTGGTTCATAGATGTTAGAAAAAAACTACAAATTTTTACTTTGGGTATATATATTCTGGTTTTTAGGTAGTGTATTGCTAGTTTCTTTACACATTATTCCGCCGCGTTTAACAACAATCCAGTCACTGTTTTTAGTATTTACTGGAGTTTTTGCAGCAGTTTTCTTTATTATGCAATATGGCAAATGGCTTGGATCTGCTATTACTCTACTTATTTTTGTTGTCAGTACTTGTATTGAATGGATGCAATTAAGTTATACGGATGAATATATTGGCTCTACGCTAGGCGGGAGTTTGTATGGTATTCCTATTACGATGGGATTCATTTGGGTCGGAATGATTGCCGGGACACACATTATCGCACGTGAAATCACACTTAAAATCAATGTTGATTGGATTCGTGGAGGAATTTATTCTTTTATCGCAGCTACGATGGTGATGATTTTTGAAGTCTTAATTGAACCAATCACAATGCAGTCTAAACAACTATATATTACGCAAAATGGTTTTACGATCTTACAGCTATCTGATTTTATAAATTGGTGGCTCTTAGGCCTGATTTTACATTTAATGATTTATTTTATTTTAAGTTTAACGGATAGTTGGGAACGACTTAAATATCCAGATTTAAAATCAGAAATTGTTATCGTTTATTGGATTATTATCGCTTTCTTTGTCTTTTTATCGTTTTATCTTGATTTATGGACCTCGATTGCTATTATTATTGTTTCAAATATTATTTTTACAGCTTGTTATTTCTTCAGCCTTGAAAAAGAAACGAAGACTACAAAGAAATCCGAGTAATCAGCTAATCGATTACTCGGATTTCTTTTCTTTTTGCAAAAATTTCTTGGTAGCAATTTGTGCGTTTTCAATAATGAAAGGGAGGGAGCTACTAGACATGGCTCCAGCTCCGACAACAAATAAGTTCTTAAACTTAGGTGACTTTTTCGCAGGATGTAAGAAACCTTGTTGATGCCATAAATGTTGTAAACCGAATATTGCCCCGTATTTTACATGATATTTTTCTTCCCAATCAGTTGGAGTAATAATATATTCTTCTTCAATATAATCCTCTAAATCAGGAATCTCTAATCTCGCCTTTACCGTATCTAATATTAATTGACGGAATGCAGGTGTTTGTTCTTTCCAATCAATGCCACTAGTAGTATTTGGAGCAGAAACCATAATCCGAACGCTTGAATGATTCATTGGCGCCATTGTGTTATCCGTGGCTGAAGGATTAGTTATATGAATCGCTAAGTCTTTAGAAAGGATTTTTTTATGGATGGTATTATTCGCAAATTCTCGGTAATTATCTGGAAAAATAATGGATTGATGTGAAAAGGGAAGCACTGTTTTCAAACCAAGGTACAACATAAAAGCAGAAGAGGAGTATTCTTTTTCTTTCTCCTTTACTTTCGTGTTACTTGTTAACGAATAAATAAAATCCAAATTAGTAAAGTAATAATCAGCTTCAATCGATTGTCCGTTAGCAAGAGTTGCACTAGTAATTTCTTTTCCATTCGTTTCAAAGGAGGTTACTTCAGAATTAAAGTAGAATTTCCCTTTATTTTCCATAACGACTTGTTGCATCGCTTCGACAATTTTATTTTGCCCACCGATTGGATGAAAAGTGCCGAAATAATACTCAGAAAAAGGAATAATACTATATGCTGCTGGAATATCCCATGGTGACATTCCTAAATAACGCATTTGTAAGGAAAAAGCGATACGAAGATATTTGCTATTAAAATATCTGGCCAAATCATCCATTAAAGAGCGCCCAAGTGTGAGACTTGGAAGTGCGCGTATTGTAGTTGGTCGAAAGAAATCAAACAAGGAACTGTAGTTAAATTGATTAAGCGGCGAAATATAAAGCATTTTTTTCGTATTTTCTCTCATAAAACGATCAAATCCATCTTCTTCACCAGGAAAGTAAGTTTTAATAACTGTTTTTGTTTCAGAATAATCGCTATAAAGCGGAAAAGTAATATCTTTAAAATAAAGCGTGTGTATTGGATTGATTGGTAAAAGGGAAACATAATCTAAAATATTACGGTTACAATCCATAAAAAGAGAAGTTAATACATGCGTCATTGTTAAAGCGGAAGGTCCTACATCAAATGAATATTTACCCATTTTATGCAGTGCAGTTCTACCACCAATACGGTCATTTTTTTCATAGATGCTTACTTGATAGCCGAGTTGACTTAAAAGCATACCAGTAGCTAAACCACCCGGACCTGCTCCAATAATGGCAATTTTCTTTTTACTTTCCACATTAAAACGCTCCTTTTCCCGTTTTTAAACATATAAAAAACGCAAAAACATAAAGCATTGTTAAACGAAAATGCTTTACTTTTGCGCAGTTAGAAATAATTTTTTATTCTTCTGTCTCTTCTTCGTCTTCTTCTACAGAATGAATAATTTGATAATTTTTGTGATTTACCACTGTTTTTTCTTCAATACCTAAATCTTTAAAATTTTCCATATAAGTTAAGTCGACAATAACAGAATTTTCGTTGAGCTTTTCAACAATTCCTGTTAAGCCATCCTTAAATTCAATAATGTCTCCAACATGTGCCTTTGCCATTGTTATCACTCCTTCAATTTTCGGTGTTGCGTTTATCTTGATGAAAAAGAATGTATGCATTTTTGAACCTTCCTTAAATTCTGCACTAAAAACCTATTAAAATCAACTATAAGCCTTTAAAAAGTGCATTTTAAATCAAAAATGCAACAATTTAGTGACAAAATTATAGAAAACGCTCCCTTTCTTCCAGTTGTAAAAGAACGAAAGAAGCCGTAATAGAAAAAAACATTCTAAAAAATTTTTAATCAAATAGTTGTAACAATAGGTAAAACATGGTACTCTTTTTAATTGAGGGATAGTCTTTTTTGCTGAAAATTTTTCGGCTTAAAAGGTTACAACAAATTTCTTTACAAAGGAGAATGTAAATTATGGAACAAGCAAGTTTTGTAGTAATCGATGAAACAGGAATTCACGCACGCCCAGCAACTCTATTGGTGCAGGCTGCAAGTAAATACAGCTCTGACGTTCAAATTGAATACACTGGCAAAAAAGTAAATCTTAAATCAATCATGGGTGTTATGTCCCTTGGTATTGGTAAAGGCGCTGACATCACTATCTATACTGAAGGTAGCGACGAAAAAGAAGCAATTGAAGGACTAACTGAAGTTCTTAAGAAAGAAGGATTGGCTGAATAATGGCTAAAGAGTTGAAAGGTATCGCAGCATCTGATGGGATTGCCATTGCGAAAGCTTATCTGCTCGTTGAACCTGATCTTTCCTATGAAAAAACTGAAGTTACGGATGTTGAAAGTGAAGTAAAACGTTTTGAAAGCGCGTTAGAAGTTTCTAGAACAGAACTTTCAACGATTCGTGAAAAAGCAGCTAAAGACTTAGGCGAAGATAAGGCACAAATTTTTGACGCGCATCTTCTAGTTTTAAACGATCCTGAATTAACAGGACCAATTGAAGAAAGCATCAAAAATGCTAAAACGAATGCAGAAACAGCTTTACAAGAAACGACAGACATGTTTATTGGTATGTTTGAATCTATGGACAACGAATACATGCGTGAACGTGCAGCTGATATTAAAGATGTACGCAAACGTGTTCTTTCTCACTTACTAGGTGTGACTATTCCAAATCCAGCTTTAATTGATGAGGAAGTAGTTGTTGTCGCAGCTGATTTAACGCCTTCTGATACCGCACAACTTAACCGTAAATTTGTTAAAGGTTTTGTGACGGATATTGGTGGTCGTACTTCGCATTCTGCTATTATGGCACGCTCTCTTGAAATTCCAGCAGTAGTTGGAACAAAAGAAGTAACTGCTAGCGTAGCGAAAAACGATATTGTTATTATTGATGGTTTGGAAGGTAATGTTATCATCCACCCAACAGAAGAACAAATCGCTCACTATGAAAAAATTAAATCTGATTTTGCTTTACAACAAGCAGAATGGGAAAAACTTAAAAATGAAAAAACAGTTTCTAAAGACGGCGTTCACGTTGAGCTTGCAGCAAACATCGGAACTCCGAATGATTTAGAAGGTGTCATTTCTAATGGCGGGGAAGCAGTTGGACTTTATCGTACAGAATTCTTGTACATGGGTCGCGACAATTTCCCAACAGAAGAAGAACAATTCGAAGCGTATAAAGCAGTAGTTTCTGGTATGGACGGAAAATCTGTGGTAGTTCGTACATTAGATATTGGCGGCGATAAAACGTTACCTTATTTAGAACTTCCAGAAGAAATGAACCCATTCCTAGGATTCCGTGCGATTCGTCTTTGTTTTGCGAATGAAGAATTATTCCGTACACAACTTCGCGCTCTACTTCGCGCAAGTGTATATGGTAACTTAAAAATTATGTTCCCGATGATTGCAACAGTAAATGAATTCCGCCAAGCGCGCGATATTTTACTAGATGAAAAAGCGAAACTAAAAGCTGCTGGAACAGAAGTATCTGATTCCATCGAACTTGGAATTATGATTGAAATTCCTGCTGCTGCAGTTTTAGCTGATCAATTTGCAAAAGAAGTTGATTTCTTCTCAATCGGAACAAATGACTTGATTCAGTATACAATGGCTGCTGACCGTATGAATGAACGCGTTTCTTACCTTTACCAACCATACAATCCATCTATTTTACGCTTAGTAAAAATGGTAATTGATGCTTCTCATAAAGAGGGCAAATGGACTGGTATGTGTGGGGAAATGGCTGGAGATCAAACGGCTGTACCACTTCTTTTAGGCTTAGGCTTAGATGAATTTTCAATGAGTGCTTCAAGCATTCTTAAATCTCGTTCGTTAATCAAACGTTTAGATCAATCTGAAATGGTGAAATTAGCGGAAGAAGCTTTAAATAAATCTACAGCAGAAGAAGTTGTAGAATTAGTTGAGAAATATACTGCAGAGTAAGCTCTGATGAAGACCTAGACAAATTTCTTTGTCTAGGTCTTTTTATATTGTGAAAAAAGGGTGTGCAAAGTATAATTAAAAATACAGTTAGCTTAAAAAGGAGGCAACAAGATTGGTTATCTATTCATTAGCAGGATTTTTTCTTCTGCTTTTCATTGTTTTATCTTTTATAGATAGACGAAGAATAAGTAACGGGATTGTTTTAACACTTGCACTATTTTTCTCTTTACTTTCCCTTATTTACGTTACTCTTTCAAACGGGAACGAGTTGTTTGTTTCAATTATGAGTACGGTGTTGATTTTACTGTTCTTACTTATTCCATTTTTTATAATTGGACTTGCAACAACACTAATTATGAATGGGCGTTTAATGTTAAAACGGGAAGGACGAAAACTTGCTAATATGCTACCGTTATTTATTGGCTTAGTTATCGTCATTTTATTTATTTTTTGGTTCGGTAGTATTTTGAAAAACGGCAGCCCGATACTTGGAATGGTTGTAGTATTTGTAATGGCCTTTGTAGGATATTTTTCGTTTTTATTTTTATCATTTCTTCTATCAACGTTCCTATATCAATTCAATTTCCCAAGATATAATCAAGATTTTCTTATTGTGCTTGGTAGTGGCTTGATTGATGGGGATAGGGTGCCACCGTTACTCGCGAGCAGATTAAATCGTGCTATCGCGTTCTATGAGAAACAATATGACAAAAAAGGGAAACGCGCTACTTTCATCGTTTCGGGTGGACAGGGCGCAAATGAGACGGTCTCAGAAGCAAGAGCGATGCGCGACTATTTAATTAGTAAAGGTATTGATGAAAACTTCATTATTATGGAAGACAAATCGGTTAATACACTTCAAAATATGCAATTTTCAAAAGCAAAAATGGATGCAATTATGCCGACATATAACAGTTTATTTTCGACTAATAACTTTCACCTTTTCCGAGCAGGTTTATACGCAAGAAAAGCTGGTCTGAAAAGTCAGGGGATTGGTGCAAAAACAGCACTTTATTATATGCCAAATGCCTTGATTCGAGAATTTATTGCGATTACCGTAATGTATAAAAAAGTTCATTTGATACTACTTGGCTTAGTTGTATTGTTCTTTGTATTTTTAGCGATAATTGGTATTACATTTAGGTAGGAGGTTTTTTAGGTGGAAAAAATAGGTTTTGTTGGTACTGGCGTGATGGGGTCAAGCATGGCTAAACATCTGCTTGAGGCTGGCTATGAGGTGCATATTTATACGCGTACGAAAGAAAAAGCAGAAGCACTTCTTAGTCAAGGGGCGCTATGGGAATCTGATCCGGGCTCACTAGGAGCTAAAGTGGATATCTTAATTTCAATGGTTGGCTATCCAAAAGATGTAGAACAACTATACTTAGGTGAAAATGGTTTCTTAGATAATTTGAAAGCAGGTTCTGTTGCGATTGATATGACGACCTCCTCACCTGCATTAGCTAAAAAAATTGCTGAAGCGGGCCACGAAAAAGGGATAGGTGTACTTGATGCGCCAGTTTCAGGTGGTGATATTGGAGCAAAAAATGGGACGCTTGCGATTATGGTTGGTGGAGCCGAAGATGTATTCTTAAAAGTGAAACCGATTTTTGAAATTCTTGGTAGCAGTGTGATATTACAAGGAGATGCTGGCTCTGGCCAACATACAAAAATGGTAAATCAAATTGCGATTGCTTCTAACATGATTGGAGTGACAGAAGCGATTATTTATGCAGAAAGAGCAGGACTCAATCCTTCGCGCGTTCTTGATTCTATTTCAGGTGGAGCAGCAGGAAGTTGGTCACTTACAAACTTGATTCCACGGGTACTAGAAGATGATTTTTCACCAGGATTCTTTATTAAACATTTTATTAAAGACATGGGAATTGCTTTATCTGAAGCAAAACAAATGGGGTTAGAGCTTCCCGGACTTACCTTGGCTGAGCAAATGTATCAGACTTTGGCAGAACAAGGTTTGAGCGAGGAAGGTACACAGGCGCTCATTAAATATTATCGGTAAATAAGAAACACCCGCTAACTAATTTAGCGGGTGTTTCTTTATTTTGCTAAAAATTGAGCCATCCGATCTAACGCTTCTGCAAGGTTATTAACGGAAGTGGCATAAGAAAGTCGGAAGTAACGGTCACCTTTTTCTGAAAAAGCATTTCCTGGTACGACAGCTACTTTGGCTTCTTCTGCGAGTCTAACAGCCCAATCAAAGGAGTTTTCAGTTATGTCATCTGGCAGTTTTACAAAGAAATAGAAAGCTCCATCAGGTGGTATGACTGTAAAGCCCATTTTTTCTAAGCGATCTTGTGTGAAGTTTGCTCGTGTTTTATATTCCGTGCGCATTTGGAACGCATCGTCTTTTCCGTTTGTAATGGCTTCTAAGGCTGCTTTTTGAGAAATTGAGCTGGCGCATGTCACCGAATATTGATGAATTTTCAGCATTTCGGTAGTGATTATTTCTGGGGCTAGTAGGAAGCCGATTCGCCAACCAATCATTGCATGCGATTTAGATAGACCATTGATTACAATTGTTTGATCACGGAGCATTGGTGCAATACTTACGTGCTCTTCATGGTACGTTAATTCACTATAAATTTCATCTGCAATAACGAAAATACCTGTTTCTTTTAAAACTTCTGCTAGATCTCTTAGTTCTTGTTTAGAAAGTGAGACACCAGTTGGGTTAGACGGATAAGGAATAATAAGTGCTTTTGTTTTTGGTGTAATATGTGCTCGTAATTGTTCTGGCGTTAATTTGAAATTGGATTCCGTTGTATCTACTTTGACGGGACGAGCTTTATTAAGTGTTATAAGTGGTTCATACCCAGGATAAATTGGGTCAGGTAAGATAACTTCATCACCCGGCTCTAAGATAGTTTGTAGCGCGACTGAAATAGCCTCTGTAGCACCTACTGTAACGATGATTTCTTTATTACTATAAGTTAGGTCATATTTCTCCTCAAAGTACGAAGAAGCCGCCTCGAGTAGTTCTGGCATACCTGCATTCGGTGTGTAATTGGTGAAATTCTCTTGAATGGCGGTGATGGCTGCTTGTTTTACATGCTCTGGCGTTGGAAAATCAGGTTCCCCAAGTGTTAGACGAATCATATCAGGAATACCAGTAACTCTTGTATTAAATGTTCTGATACCACTAACTTCAATGTCGCGCAATTCTGGTCGAATGGATTTTGTCATTTTTGTCACCTTTCTTTATAAGAAAATCCCGTGAAAATCAGGTGGGAGTAAGCTTCATAATTTCATTCCATTATAGCTTAAAAAGGGAGAAAAGCAAAATATCTGAAAATATTACTAAAAAGCCTTGCACTTTTATTTAGAATGCTATAAGATAGTTTTAATAATGATAATCATTTTCAGTTAGAAATGATTGGTTGAATGTGGAAGGGGCCACCGGATATGACTAAACCAGGTAAATACGAAGCTCTCTTTTTTCCAACAAAAGACGGCTTGCTAAAAATACATGCTTACGGCTTTAATCCCTGTGGTTCATGGGGTGAAGTATTTGCTACAATTGGCGACCAAACGATTTGTGTCAAAGGATTTAATCGCCATAAAACAATTGTTCGAGCAACAAAAATGATTATAAGTGCTACGGCAAACCGAAAAAATGAATTTTAATTATCAAAGACTGTAAAAAAGATAAATACTTTTTTATAGTCTTTTTTTGAGATAAAATAAGCATGAAAATAGAACAAATCGTGTCATTCTGGTTAATTTAAAATAATTTCTTTTTCTGAATATTTCCAGAACCCTTGCGTTATACGTGCGGTTTGCGATAAAATTTGGTAGTATAGTGAAAGAAATAAGATATGGCGAAAAAACCAGATATGAGGAAATATGTAAAAAAGCATTGCCACGCGCGTATTACAATTACAGCAAGGTAGCAAATTTTTTGCACGTCAGATGGTGGATTTGAGAGGAGAGTATAAGATGTCTCAGTTACTGGGAATTATTCAACGTTTACATGCAATGCAAGAAGATGAGTCAGCTGAAACACAAGCAAGACGTTTTGAAAAAAATGGTACGCCTGTGTGCGAAGTGAAGTTTTTCCAAGCTTCTAACTCATTTGAAGTAGAAATCTATGGCGACAATAGCAAATATCAATTTGATGATATTGATATGACTGCAATCGAAATTTTTGAAACGTTACAAGAAAACGAATAACAAGGTAAACAATCAGTCAATCTGGTTATTTACTTAGAAGCCGTGAATATTTATTCACGGTTTTTTTTATGTAAAAATTCACTTTCAAGCACTAAATGAAAGAAATCAGACTAAATAGTATGGTAGAATAGGAGATGGAAAAGTTTCGTTTTATTTTTTTTAAAGTTGAAAGGAACTTCGCAGAGCTTGAAAATACAAGGAAGAGGAAGATTCTAAATGATCTCTAATAGATTTGGACAATTTATTGACAATGAACTAGCTGATTCAATGATTTCCGCTGAAAAAGTAGCTCACGTGCAACTGGGTAATAATCTCGAACATGCGCTACTTGTATTAACGAAATGCGGTTATTCTGTTATTCCAGTACTAGACTTTGAATTTAAACTCCATGGATTAATTAGCGCAGCAATGATAACAGATGCCATTCTCGGACTCGAACGGATTGAATTTGAACGACTAGAAGATTTAAAAGTGGAAGATGTTATGCAAACGGATTTCCCGGTGATTAAAGATTTTAATAATAACGAGCGAATTGTACGCTTACTTGTTGATCATCCTTTTGTTTGTGTTGTAGATGAAGACCACCATTTTGAAGGAATTGTGACAAGACGCGTTGTTTTAAAACAAGTCAATCGTTATATTCATTTACAGGTGGAGGAAAATAGATGATTGTAACGGAATATGAACTTCTTGTTTGTTTGGCAGAAGAACTAAATATGCGTAAAAGTGCGGAGAAATTATTTTTAAGTCAGCCTGCGTTGTCCCAGCGTCTGCAAACGATTGAAAGCAGATGGAATACAAAAATTTTCATTCGAACGCAAAAAGGTTTGCTTCTAACACCTGAAGGAGAAGCCATTGTCCGTCATGCATCCAGCGTGATTGAGCGCGAGCATACCATTCAAGAAAAACTAGAAGCAATGGAAGGCGTCGTTCGCGGGACACTGCGCATTGCTTGTGCGAGCGTTGTGGCTCAAATGTGGTTGCCACGTGTATTAAAGGCATTTGCAAGTGCTTATCCTAATGTCCAGATTTCCCTTGTTACTGGTTGGAGCAGTGAAGTGACCCAGCAATTAGCGGCTGGTAATGTCCATATAGGTATTGTACGCGGAAACTCGACATGGAAAAGTGTTCAAAAACCCTTATTTAACGATAAACTCGTTTTAGTTGATACAGAAATCACTAAAATTGAAGAAGTTTTCCAGACAAATCGTCCGTTTATCCAATTCCGTAGTGATTCGAATTACTATCAAGTGATTCAAGATTACTGGCAAAGAAATTTCGGGAAGATGCCGCGCCAAGCTATGTTGATGGATCAAATGGAAACCTCTAGACAAATGGCTTTAAACGGTATTGGTTTTGCCATTTTGCCAGAAGTGACGATGTTAGGCTATACGGACAAAATCAATAAAATACCACTAAGAGAAAAAGATGGCTCGATTTTAAGCCGAGAAACCAACTTATTGACCTATGAACAGTCACTTGGTCTACCGCAAGTGAAGGCGTTTTTAGAAATAACAGATAAATTCCTTGAACAAGTTAAATAGCTATGGCAAAATAGAAAGCAGAACATATCGGAAGGAGACAAAAATTCATGGAACAAATGGATGCGCACCAAATTATTTCTTTTATTCAAAATAGCAAGAAAGCAACACCAGTAAAGGTTTACCTAAAAGGGGACCTAGAAAAAATCGATTTTCCTAGTGATGTAAAAACATTTATCACTGGAAATGCGGGAACTATTTTTGGAGAATGGGCAGTTGTTGAGCCACTATTAGAAGCAAATAAAGCGAATATTGAAGATTACGTTATCGAAAATGATCGTCGTAACTCTGCTATTCCTTTGTTAGATATGAAAAATATTAACGCTCGTATTGAGCCTGGCGCAGTTATTCGCGACCAAGTTACAATTGGCGATAATGCTGTAATTATGATGGGAGCAAGCATAAATATCGGTTCTGTTATCGGTGATGGTACTATGATTGATATGAATGTTGTTCTTGGAGGCCGCGCAACTGTTGGTAAAAACTGCCACATTGGTGCTGGTTCCGTCCTTGCAGGCGTTGTAGAACCACCATCCGCTCAACCAGTTATTGTTGAAGACAATGTTGTAGTGGGCGCAAATGTTGTTGTTTTAGAAGGCGTACGTATTGGAGAAGGCGCAGTTGTAGCAGCGGGCGCGATTGTTACTAAAGACGTAGCTCCTGGAACAGTCGTAGCGGGAATTCCTGCACGTGAACTTAAAAAATTAGATGCGAAAACAGCTTCTAAAACAGAAATTATGCAAGAACTTCGCCAACTTTAAAAATCAAAGGGAACTGTTTCGTCTGTTGGCGGAGCAGTCCTTTTTTAGAAGGAGAGAGCACCATGTTAAATGAATTTATTGCCATTCGACGTGATTTGCACCAAATTCCTGAAACAGGATATAAAGAGCTAAAAACCCAAGCTTATTTACTCGATTATATTAGCAAATTACCAAACGAGTTTTTAGAAATAAAGAAATGGCGCACAGGAATTTTAGTTTTAGTAAAAGGTACTAATCCTGAAAAAACAATCGGTTATCGTACGGATATTGATGCGCTGCCTATTACGGAAGAGACTGGGTTGCCATTTGAATCGAAACATGCTGGGAATATGCATGCTTGTGGACATGATTTACATATGAGTATAGCGCTTGGAGTGTTAACACATTTTGCAAGTAAACCGGCAAAAGATAACTTATTATTTGTGTTCCAACCAGCTGAAGAAGGGCCAGGCGGAGCAAAACCGATTATGGAAAGTGCTGAATTTTCCGAGTGGCGCCCCGATACGATTTATGGTCTTCATATTGCACCAGAATATAAAGTCGGCCAAATCGCAATTAAACCAGGCTTACTATTCGCAAACACTTCAGAACTCTTTATTTCATTTAAAGGAAAAGGCGGACATGCGGCTTATCCACATTTGGCAAATGACATGGTTGTGGCGGCAAGCGCTTTTGTCGGACAAATGCAAACTATTATTAGTCGGAACATTGACCCGATGGATAGCGCGGTTATAACAATCGGACGCATTCACGGCGGAGAAATCCAAAATGTTATTGCAGAAACTGCCTTTTTGGATGGAACGATTCGAACGCTTTCTCCAGAAACAATGGAAATCGTTTGGACTCGTTTAAAACAATTAGCAAAAGGATGGGAAGAAGCCTACCAATGTGAAGTAGAATTCCATCCTGGATCCGATTACTATCAAGTGGACAATGATCCAGTTGAAACAGAAGAATTCATCCACTTTTTGGAAGAACAATATCCAGAAAGCTATGTGCCAGCTCGTTCAGCGATGACTGGAGAAGATTTTGGTTACTTTTTATCGGAAATTAAAGGGTTTATGTTTTGGTTAGGCGTGGATTCCGAGTACAGTTTGCATCACGCGAAACTAAGTCCAAAAGAAGAAGCTATTCCATTTGCAATTGATGTATTAGTGAACTTTTTGGAAAGCAAATAAAAAAGACGTCAATTCGTTCTCAAAAGGAGCGAATTGGCGTCTTTTTAATTATTATTTGGTCCGAATGTGCTAACAAAATTAAGTGGTAATTCAATTTCGTTTTCTGCGAGTGCTTCGCGAATATCTTTGAGTAAGTCACGTTGAACAGAATACTGCTCGCCGTTCACTGCTTTACCAACTACGCGGATAATCATATTTGTTGCGTCAATGTTTTGTACGCCTAATACAACAGGGGGCTCAACGATATTTTTATTTTCTTTTGCAGCAACGTCACAAACCTCACCAATAATTTTAATTGCTTTTTCCGGATCTTCATGTGGACTAATTTGAATGTCCACCATCACACGCATATTACCGCGCGAATGATTACTAACGACCATAATTTGTCTGTTAGGAATGAAATGAAGCGTGCCATCAAAATCACGTACCTGTGTTGTTCTAAGGCCAAGTGCTTCTACTGTTCCATTAACTAGTCCAATGGTAATCGTATCACCAACATCAAGTTGACGTTCAAGTAGAATAAAAAATCCAGTCACAACGTCACTAACAAGCCCTTGAGCACCAAAGGCAATGGCCAAACTCGCCACCCCAGCACTTGCAATAATCGCTGTAACATCCATAAAGTTCTGTAATAATAAAATCGCAAAAGTGAAGAATAAAACATAGCCGTAAAAATTAGAAATTAAGCTTTCTAACGTATCCGCGCGCCCAACAGAAACTGCTTGTTGTTGCCGATATTTGCGGAAGAAACTACGGATAATTTTATTACCAACCACGCGGAAAATAAAATAAAGAGCAATTAAAATGGCAATTTTTATTCCAACTGAAATAATATGATTCCAAAATTGGTCCCAGTCAATAGAACTGAACCACTTTTTGAGTAAATTCATCTTCTGGTCCACATCCTTTGAAAGTTCTCCATCCATTTCATCTCCCCCTTCCTAATGAAATGTCCTTTTCTATTCTAACAAAAATTTCACAAAAATGCTGTTATAAGAAATAATTTTTCACTGAAAAAGATTCGTTTTCAACAAAAAAAGTTAATTTTATTAAAAAAAATTTAAAAAAGCGCTAGCCATTCGTATAGTAAGATGGAGGCGCTTTCTAAAATGTGCGAAATAGCGCAAATCAAACTGTATGATGTGAAACTAATGTGAAACTTGTGTACAATGATAAATGTTATTGCTTTTTTTAAAAGTGATATGGGCCGAATTTTTGCCTAGTAAATAATTCAATTTAAAAAAGAAAGGGGATTTTATTTTGAGCAAGATTAAAGTGGAAGAACTAACGAAGATTTTTGGAAAAAAGGCTTCTAAAGCATCTTCTTTACTTTCTCAAGGGAAATCGAAAACAGAGATTTTGAAAGAAACAGGGGCGACTATTGGTGTTAATAAAGCATCTTTTAGCGTAGAAGAAGGAGAAATTTTCGTTATAATGGGGCTTTCTGGTAGTGGGAAGTCAACTTTGGTACGACTTTTAAACCGTCTAATTGAGCCTACGAGCGGAAAAATTTGGCTGGACGGAAAAGAACTCTCTAGTTTAAATAAAAAAGAACTTTTGGAAGTTAGAAGAAAAAGCATGAGTATGGTCTTCCAAAATTTTGGTTTATTTCCAAATAGAACGATTAACCGTAATGTTGAATACGGGCTTGAAATTCAAGGGATGAACAAAGAAGAACGTGAGAAAAATGCAGCAGAATCGCTTGCACTTGTTGGTTTAGCTGGTTACGGTGAACAATATCCTTCCCAACTTTCTGGTGGGATGCAGCAACGTGTAGGGCTTGCGAGAGCACTTGCTAACAATCCAGATATTTTATTAATGGATGAGGCTTTCTCAGCACTTGACCCACTTAACAGAAAAGACATGCAAGATCAACTACTAGATTTACAAGATAAAATGAAGAAAACAATCATCTTTATTACCCATGATTTGGATGAGGCGCTTCGTATTGGCGACCACATTATGATTATGCGTGATGGTTCTGTTGTTCAAACTGGTTCCCCGGAAGAAATTCTGGCACATCCAGCAAATGAATACGTAGAAAAATTCATTGAAGATGTAGACCGTTCCAAAGTTTATACAGCGAGCAACGTAATGATACGCCCAGAAATCGTTAATTTTGAAAAAGACGGCCCTCGTGTCGCTTTAAAACGGATGCGTGAAGCTGGAACATCTAGTGTATTTGTTGTTAAGCGTAACCGTGAGTTAGTGGGAATTGTCCATGCAGCAGAAGTATCTAAACTTGTAAAAGAAAATATTACTTCGCTTGAAACTGCTTTACACAGTGACGTACCGACAACTGGTCCAGATACGCCACTTGCAGAAATAATGGATACTATCTCGACTACAACGATTCCAATTGCTGTAACTGAAGATGGAAAATTAAAAGGAATTATTATTCGCGGATCCGTTCTGGCCGCACTTTCTGGAAACGAGGTGAACGTTAATGCCTAATATTCCAACGATTCCATTAGCTAGTTGGATTGATAAATTAGTTGATGGCTTAACGCAATTTGAAGGATTTTTTAATGTAATTACAAATATCATTGGCGGAATTGTTGATGCATTCCAATGGGTATTCGACTTAGTTCCACCATGGTTATTTATTATTTTACTAGTATTTGGGACTTTCTGGGTTAACCGCAAAGGAAAAAAATGGGGATTAATTATTTTTGAAGTTGTCGGTTTACTATTAATTTGGAACTTAGATTTCTGGCGTGATATGACTCAAACGCTGACTCTTGTTCTTACGAGTAGTTTAATTGCACTTGTTATAGGTGTTCCACTTGGTATTTGGATGGCGAAAAGCGGTATCGTTGAAAGCATCTTTAAACCGGTGCTTGACTTTATGCAAACAATGCCTGCCTTTGTATATTTAATTCCAGCCGTAGCATTTTTCGGAATTGGGATGGTTCCAGGGGTAGTTGCTTCTGTTATTTTCGCAATGCCTCCAACTGTTCGTATGACTAACCTAGGTATTCGCCAAGTTTCGACTGAGCTTGTTGAAGCAGCAGATTCATTTGGTTCAACACCTTGGCAAAAACTTTGGAAAGTACAGCTACCAATGGCGAAATCGACCATGATGGCTGGGATTAACCAAAGTATCATGTTAGCACTTTCCATGGTTGTAATTGCTTCGATGATTGGTGCAATGGGACTTGGAACACGTGTTTACTTTGCAGTAGGACGTAATGACGCTGGTGGCGGATTTGTAGCTGGGATTGCGATTGTTATCGTAGCAATTATCCTAGACCGTCTAACACAAGCTTTCAATAAAAAAGCGAAATCAGAATAAGGAGGAGAGTAGATTGCTAAAAAAATTAATCACCACCGCAGTTTTGGCTATGCTTATTTTCACTTTAGCAGCCTGCGGGACAACCCTTGCTCCTTATGACGCGAAAAAAGATTTAGGCGAACAAATCAATTATACAATCACAGGAATTGATGCTGGAGCAGGAATTATGCTTGCAACACAAAATGCGATTAAAGATTATCATTTAGATGATGACAATTGGCAGTTACAAACAAGTTCGACTGCGGCTATGACTAGTACACTACAAAAAGCGATGAAAGATAAGCGCCCGATTGTTGTGACTGGTTGGACACCTCACTGGATGTTTACAAAATTCGACTTGAAATTTTTAGATGATCCTAAAAATGTTTTTGGAAACGCTGAAAATATCCACACAATTGTCCGCAAAGGTTTGAAAGAAGAAAAACCTTCTGCCTACAAAGTGCTAGATAATTTCTTCTGGACTGCTGAAGATATGTCTGAAGTAATGCTAGAAGTTAATGACGGAGTAGATCCAGAAGAAGCTGCTAAAAAGTGGATTAAAAACAATCCAGAAAAAGTAGCAAAATGGACCGATGGCGTGGAAAAAGTAGACGGCGATGAAATCAAGCTTACTTATGTAGCTTGGGATTCAGAAATTGCCTCCACGAATGTTGTTGCAGAAGCTTTGAAACAAGTTGGCTATAAACCAACCATTCAAGCAATGGAAATTCAACCAATGTGGGCGTCTGTCGCAACAGATGCAGCAGATGGAATGGTCGCTGCTTGGCTACCAAACACTTCCGGAATCTACTACAAAGATTACAAAGGAAAGTTTGAAGATTTAGGACCGAACTTAAAAGGTGCGAAAATCGGCTTAGCAGTTCCAAAATACATGACAAACATTAACTCCATTGAAGATTTAAAAACAAGTAAATAAACTTTGGAAAAGGCATGAAGAAGTTCAAGCTATACTTGATACTTTCTCCGTGCCTTTTCTTCACTAAAAAGGTAAAATAATAGTTAATTGATGAATTTGCTAGGAGGAAGATGGATGTTTAAAAAATTCTTGAAAAAAAGTAAAAATGAAACCGTATTTGCTCATGTGACTGGACAACTGATTGCGTTAGAAGATGTTCCAGATCCAGTTTTTAATCAAAAGATGATGGGCGAAGGTATTGCAATTAAACCAGAAAGCGGCACAATCGTAGCGCCAGTTGATGGGAAAATTATTCAACTTGCAGAAACGAAACATGCTTTTGGTATTCGCACGGATATGGGGCAGGAAATTCTCGTTCATATCGGTTTAGAAACGGTATCATTAAACGGAGAAGGTTTTAACGTGTTAGTAAACGTTGGCGATAAAGTAAAAGTAGGCGATCCAATCGTTGAAGCGGACTTTGATTTTATCAAGAAAAATGCCGCAAGCACAGTGGTACCAATGGTTGTAACTAATAGTTCAGAAGGCAAATACGATTTTGAATTCGCTGGAACTCCAAATACGGTTGCTGGGAAAACAGAAGTATTTACTACAAATTTAAAATAATAAGCACAAAATCCATGAGAAGCCAATTTTCTTTTCATGGATTTTTTAGTATTCATTTGCGTGTTAAAAGGGTAGAATGAAGGTAATTAGTATTAAAAAGGAGCGAAAATAAATGTTAGAAGTGATAGTTCAAAACCCAAGAGATGCGTACTTAGCAGAAAAATATGGCGCAAATAGAATGGAAGTAGTTTCCGCTATAAGTGAAGGTGGCCTAACGCCTAGCTACGGTGCTATTAAAGAAATCGTTCGTGCTTCAAAACTTCCGGCGATGATGATGATTCGCCCTCATAGTTTTTCGTTTGTATACGATGAGCCTGCTAGAATTGTGATGGAACGAGATATTGAACTTGCAAAAGAAGTTGGGGTCAAAGGTATCGTTTATGGTGGAATAACGGAAGACGGAAACATTGATCAAGAGCTTCTAGAAAAAGTGATTGAGTGGAAAGGTGACTTAGATCTTACTTTCCATCGTGCGCTAGAAGCAACAAAAGATATTGAAGCAAGCTACCAAGTTTTACGTACATACGGCCAAGACATTAATCAATTATTAACTTCAGGTGGAACAGCTAGTGCACTTGATTCTTTGCCACGCCTTAAACGGTGGATAAATGACAGTAAAGAAAATCCAAGTTCATTTAAAATTCTAGTTGGAAGTGGCGTTAAACCTGAAAATATTGCTATCTTTCAAGAAACACTAAATCATACAGATTATCACGTCGGAAGTGCAGCTAGAGAAACGAATGATTTCGCAAAAGACATTTTAAAAGAAAAAATCAATATTTTAAAGCAGCATATTAACCAAGATTGATTCTACGTAGCAGGTAGCCTTACGAGTCTAGATACGCTATAATGAAACAAGACTATTCTTAAAATAAAGGTGGAAAAAAATGAATAACTATATTGGCAAAAGCCAAGTAATGACAGTAAAAGAAATTAAAGAAACAGGTTGGCTCCTAGAGAAAGATGAAGTGACTGTTTTTTTATCTAAATCGAATACACATGAAACAGAACTTGCTGTTGGAGATGAAGTAACAGCATTTATTTTTGTTGACTACGATCGAGAAATCCGCGCAACAACAATTATTCCAAAAATTCAAGTTGGACATTACGGCTGGGGCACAGTAACCGAAGTACGCAAACATTTAGGTGTTTTTGTGGATATTGGTATCGAAAAAGACGTCGTTGTATCATTAGATGATTTGCCTGCACTACCACACTTATGGCCGAAAAAAGAAGACCGAGTGATGATTGCACTTCGCGTAGACGAAGAAAATCGCGTGTGGGGGGTTCTCGCTGAAGAAGAACAATTCCGCGCAATTGCGCTTCGTGCAGATCAAGATCTTTTTAATCAAAATGTAGAAGGAACCATTTATCGATTACTTAAAGTTGGCTCCTTTGTCTTTACAGATGATTTCCATATTGGCTTTATTCATGAAAGTGAACGGACTGCAGAACCGAGAATGGGAGAACGTGTAAAAGCTCGTGTTATTGCAGTGAAACCAGATGGCTCACTTAATTTATCGTTACGTGGGAGAGCCCATGAAGTATTAAATGACGATGCGGAAATGATATTAACTTACTTACGAAGTGTTGGTGGTGAAATGCCATTTGGAGATAAATCAGATCCAGATGCAATCCGTGCTAAATTCGGAATTAGTAAGGCACAATTTAAACGCGCAATTGGTACACTTTTAAAAGCAAGACGGATTACACAAGAAAATGGAGTAATTACTAAGTTAACAGAAGAGGCATCCGACTAAAGTAGTAGAGATTGTTCCAACTAGCGCGGTTTGTTTCCACTAGCAAATCATCGCTATAATAAACACAGCTGTACAAAGTAGCGAAAAATCGAGAAATAACTTTGTCTAAAGAATGGCTTAAGGAGGTGTGTCAGCTTGAAAAAAATGGAAAGCTCGGTTGTTTTTATATTTTTAATTGCGATTATTGTTGGTGTTGGTCTTGAGATGTTATTCCAGTGGGAACTACTCATTTTATTTGCACTCGGAATATTCTTCATTTTTACATCAAGGAAAGCAAGTGCCACGAAAAAAAGCGCAAAAAACTCACTATTTATTGGTATCGTATTTATCATTATTGCAGTGCTGTTAACAACTACTTTTAAAGTTGGACTTGTTGTTGCAGGTATTTATGCGATTATTCATTATATAAGCCGGAAGCGGGCACCCCAATTATTAATGCTTAAAACGAGAGAGCCAGACAGTAAAATTGATCGCACGGGTAAATTTATTCGTAATCAGTGGTTTGGTAATCAGCGGATATTAGACGTCGTGTACGAATGGGATGACATCAATATTCAAACAGGAATAGGCGATACGATTCTTGATCTAGGAAATACGGTGCTTCCAACTGGCGAAAGTATTATTATGATTCGCAGTGTATCCGGGAAAATTCGCATCCTCGTTCCATTTGATATTGGCATTTGTATCGAACACTCCGCGATTTTCGGAAATATCCAATATGATAAAGAAAGCACCTCTATCCAAAATAATAGCATCAAGGTCTACTCAGATAATTACGAAAGTTCCGCACGAAAAGTGAAAATCATGACTTCTGTAATCTTCGGAGATTTAGAGGTGATCAGGTTATGAGTTTTTCGAAACTAATGATGGTAGTTTGCTCAGGGTTACTCCTTATTGCAACGGCCATTGGAACGGTAGGATACTATTTTTTCAGTGAAGGTTCTTGGTATAAAATCTTAATTGAACAAAAAATATTTTACATTCCTTTTATCGTCTTTGTTCCGCTGACAGCTATTTCGATAGGTTTAATTATTGGCGGCTTACTTGGCTATTTTGTTAAGCAAAAGTTTGAGTCGATTGACTTTTCGATTCGGCTGCTAGGACAAGGCGATTTAGAAAAAAAGATTACTAGTGAAGAAGATGAAACTTTTTTAGAAGTACAGCAAGTCTATAAGCAAATCGACCGTTTGCGTGATAAGATGAAAGCACAAACGATTCTGACTCAAAAGCTTGCAAGTGATCGCGCTGAATCAAGTGGTCAAACGAAAGAAGCTATCTTGTCAGAAGAGCGTCACCGGATTGCGCGCGAGTTACATGATTCTGTGAGTCAACAATTATTCGCAGCGATGATGCTATTATCTGCCTTAAATGAGCAAAGCGAAAAAAGTGCAACTCCAGCCATGCAAAAGCAATTAAAAATGGTAGAGTCTATTGTCAATGAATCCCAATCTGAGATGCGTGCACTATTACTTCATTTGCGACCAACGCAGCTTGAAGGAAAATCATTAAAAACGGGTATAGAACAATTATTAAAAGAATTAACAACCAAATTACCAATCGAAGTCGAATGGCAAATTGAAGATATTAATTTGCAAAAAGGTATTGAAGATCATTTATTCCGGATAGTGCAAGAATTACTATCGAATACTTTGCGTCACTCTAAAGCAAAATTATTAGAAGTACGTTTAGTGACAATGGATAATTTAGCCGTAATGAAAGTAGTTGATGACGGCGTAGGATTCGATATGGATAATGTTCGTCAAGGTTCTTACGGTTTACAAAATATGCGTGAACGAGTCGCTGAATTTGGTGGTACCATTAAAATAATTAGCTTTAAAGGACGAGGAACTAGCGTAGAAATAAAAATCCCACTTGTTGCGAAAAAGGACGTGGAAAACGAATGATAAAAGTTTTACTAGTAGATGATCATGAAATGGTACGTATAGGCGTGTCAGCTTATCTTTCTGTTCAAGATGACATGGAAGTAGTTGGTGAGGCAGAAAACGGCCGAGAAGGCGCTGATATGGCTTTAGAGTTGCGTCCAGATATTATCTTAATGGATTTAGTTATGGATGAGATGGATGGCATTGAAGCAACGAAAGAAATTATGAAGAATTGGAAAGAAGCAAAAATTATTATCGTCACCAGTTTTATTGACGATGAAAAAGTATATCCGGCACTCGAAGCTGGAGCGAGCAGTTATATGTTAAAAACCTCGACAGCGAGTGAAATTGCCGATGCGATTCGAGCTACATACGGCGGTGACTCTGTCCTTGAACCAGAAGTAACTGGTAAAATGATGCAAAGACTAACCGCTAAACCAGAAAAAAACCTACATGATGATTTAACGAATCGCGAAAATGAAATCTTACTTCTTATTGCAGAAGGTAAATCGAATCAAGAAATCGCGGATGAACTATTCATTACTTTAAAAACAGTAAAAACACATGTAAGTAATATTTTATCCAAATTAGATGTACAAGACCGCACACAAGCTGCAATCTATGCATTTAAACATGATTTAGTAGAAAAAAAGTAACAGGGAGGTAAGCTACACATGAAAGAGGGATTTGCAGTCATCGGTCTTGGGCGCTTTGGCGGAAGTATTTGTCGTTCACTTGTCGAACAAGGAATGGAAGTGCTTGCCATCGATTCTGATGAAGAACGGGTAAATGAATATATGTCGATTGCTACTCATGCAGTTATCGCCAATTCCACCGATGAAAATGCGCTTCGTCAATTAGGTATTCGAAATTTCGAGCATGTTATTGTCGCAATTGGTGAAGATATTCAGTCAAGTATTTTAACAACGCTGATTTTAAAAGAAATGGGCGTAAAATATGTTACTGCAAAAGCAACAAATGATAAGCATGCTAAATTACTAGATAAAATCGGAGCTGACCGAGTTGTCCATCCAGAGCGGGATATGGGACGACGAATTGCGCATTATATCGTATCGAAAAACATGCTTGATTATCTAGAACTTTCTGATGAATATAGCTTAGTGGAGATTTCGGTTTCTGATCCGCGTTTCCTCGGCAAAAGCCTTGTTGACTTAGATTTTCGTAACTCATTTGGCGTTAACATCGTCGGCATAAAAAAAGACAAACAAATGATTATTACTCCTGAAGCAAATGATGTACTTCATGAAGGAGATATTTTAATCGTTATTGGTTCAGATGACGATATTGAACGATTACAAGAAAAAATTCAATAAACACAAAACCTATGCAATATATGAAGATGTGCAACAATATCTATTATATGCCTAGGTTTTTTTATTGTTTACTTGCTATCTAATCATTTATTTTCTATTATAGTTACAGAGCTTAAGTAAACGTGATAGAAGAGAGGGGAACTGATGAAAAAATTTTTGCTAGATAAAATTGGGGCGCGAGGATTAATTCAAATGTTGCAAGCATTTATTTATGCAAGTATTTGTGTTATTGTTCATACTGTTATTTTTCCTGATTTGGCTGGAGTTTTACCTATTGTTGTTTTAATAGGGATTATTTCCATGCAACCTACATATGGGATTACTCGAAAAGTCATTCCTCAAATTGCGATAGCTTTTACGTTAGCGTGCGCATTCGTTATTATCAGTACTTACTTTTTTCCAATCAATGTATATATTTATTATTTTGTAATGTTAATTGTTATTTTAATAGTGAATTTTACGATGCCGCAAAAATACATGGTGATGACGCTAGCAATTGGAACAGCACTTTATTTTCTTGGGACAGAAGACTTACCAATGCCGCTTTACGTAATGGTGATAGTAGCACTCGTTGATGTATTTGTATTTTTTATTTTAGTAAGACTCGTTGTAAGGTACGTCCATTTGCCGCTTGAAAAAACTGTCCAGACGATTATGAAGCAATTAATGGGACTATTTGATAAAGAAATGGAAAGCGTTTTTAAAAATAACGGGAAATTTGTATCGAAACCACTGTATAGCATTTTTGTACAGTCGCAAATGTTTATTAAAGAATATGGCACTAGTAAAAATATGAATCCGCGTCATGTGGAAATTTATCAAGCGTTACTGCCGAATTATTTACAGCTCTTTTTTCATATGCAAACGCTTGAGGATATTGGTAGGGTAGGTTTGTCGGAAGAAGCAAAAAAAGCGCTAGCCACAATAAATGTCGAAGTTTCAACTGAGATTAATGCCAAAGAAACAAACCCAGTTGCTTCTTTTCACGTGAAAAAATTCGTTGAAAACTTTCTAGCTATAAAAAAAGGAATGGCTGAATTAGCTGAAGGAGGGGACAAGAAATGAAAAAAATTTCAATGAAAGAGCGCCTTGCTCTTGATCCCCGCGTTGCTAAAGTCTTAATTAGTATTACAATAGCTATTTTGCTTTTCCCGGTAATGGGCGATTGGATTGTTTATCCGACATATGTCTTTAATGCCATTTATATCACTGCTCAAATGACAAAAGGGGCAACATATAAATCTAGTATTGAACGTATTGTTGGGACGATAGTTGGTGGGTTACTTGCAGCGTTTGTATATCTTTTAGTACCAAACCATCACTATATTATGATTCCAATTGGCGCGGCGCTTGCTGTTGCGCTGAGCTATCTTTTCACTAAAAAATTCACGATGGTTATTGTTGTTATTACGGTGATGGTATTAGTTGGTAAAGGAGACGGGGAGCCAATTGTCTTTTTAAGAGATCGCTTATTTGATACGATGATCGGCCTAGCGATTGGTTTTCTTGTTTATGCGCTTTATCCACGGAAAAAAGCTAAAAAATTAAATCAAGTTTTCATCTCTAAGGAAAAAGACCTACTGGCAAACATTAAAGCGCTAGAGATTAATTCTGAAGATGCTAAAGCGCTCGCACCGAAGATTAAAGGCTTATGGAAGCAATTAATTGAACTACGAAAAACGCGAGAACAAATTATTACTGATAGTAGTTTTGTTGGAGATGTAAATTCAGAGGAACCAATGCTCCAATTTACCATATTAGTTGAACGGGCGATTAACAATATTGAAATCCTTTATCATGTGACTTTAGATAAAGAGGTAGAACCTGATTATGAAATTGTCTTTGATTATCATCAACAAGCGTGCAAAAAGGTAATTAATGAAATGGAAACCTTGATTACGAAGCATCAATAAAAAAGATGACTGAAGCTTAATGGGCCTCAGTCATCTTTTATTTTTATTCGTTTATATCTAAACTCTTCTTAAACATGTTAATTACACGTTCTAAGTCGGTTTCATCTGGTGCAAAATAATATAAATCGAATCCGTATGACTCACTATAAATCATTTCTCCTTCACCTTTAAGCTCTTGCGAATCAACGTTTTTAAGAACGGAAGAATAATTGGTAGCCATAGAAGTAATATCTGTAAGCGTCATATTAGTTTGGAAATTATCTCCAACAGCTTTCATGATGCTTTCGAAATTGGATACGCCTGATGAACTTATAACTTTATTCGCGATACCGATAATAACGTCGCGTTGTCTATCTTGACGACCAAAGTCACCGCGAGGATCTTCGTGACGAATACGGACATATTGTAAAGCGTCCGTCCCATTTAAAGTAATATTTCCTTTTACAAATTTGCTATTTACTTCTGTTAAATCAATGTCGTTATAAACTGTAATACCACCAACTGCGTCAACAAGGTCTTTAAAGCCTTCCATATTGATAGAAATAAAATAATCTACCGGAACACCTGGCATTAGTTTTTCAACTGCTGAAACGGTTCCTGAAGGGCCTCCGTTCGAATAGGAAGCATTGATTTTTCCAATATCGCCATTTCCATAATCTACTTTTGTATCACGAGGGATGCTGACCATTTCGACAGCGTTTTGTTGTTTATTGGCTGTTGCAAGGATAATTGTATCTGCTCGACCATTCGTTTCACCGGGGCGAGCATCAGAACCCATAAGTAATACGGAAAAAGGTTTTTTCTTATCTAAATCACTTGTTGTTTTATTACTTGTTTCTAAAGGAACATTTATTTTTGTAAAAGTATTTTGAACGGTGATGTAATACTTCGCTGCCAAACCTGTAATGGAGAAAAAGAGAATTCCTAAAAGTGTAACGCTAGCAATTTTCATAACTTTAGTAAAAGTGGACGGTTTTTTTTGCTTCGTTTCTGTCCTAGTTTCTGTCATAAAATTTTCCTCGTCTTTCTTATTTAGTTTGTTTAAACATACCATCGTCTTTCTGAGAAATCAACAAAAAACGATAAATGATTTTGAAACCATTTATCGTCTTTAAAACTATACTTCCATGATTATAGGTAAAATCATTGGACGTCGTTTTGTTTTTTCGTACAAGAAAGGTTGCAAAGTATCTGTAATTTCGTTCTTGATTTCAGACCATTGCGTTGTTTTTTGCTCCATTACTTTATTTAAGTGACGTGTAAGAAGACCTTGAGCTTCTCCGATTAAATTACCGGATTCACGCATATAAATAAATCCGCGAGAAATGATGTCAGGACCAGCCATGACACGTGAGTTTTTCATATCAATTGAAACGACGACAATAACAAGTCCTTCTTCAGAAAGAATGCGACGATCGCGCAGGACGATATTACCAATATCCCCAATTCCGCTACCATCAATATAGACACTAGCTGCATGGATTTTACCAGCAACATGAGCTGTCTCACTTGTTAACGCAAGGACATCACCGTTTGCCATAATGAAACTATTTTCTTCTGGTACGCCACACTCTTCGGCAGATTCAGCATGAATTTTTTGCATTCTGAATTCACCGTGAATTGGCATAAAGAATTTAGGTTTCATAAGACGTAGCATAAGTTTTTGCTCTTGTTGACCACCGTGACCAGAAGTATGGATATTATTTACTTTACCATGAATAACTTCTGCACCAGCTTGATAAAGTAAATTGATTGTGCGGTTAACACTTGTCGTATTACCAGGAATAGGGGAAGACGAGAAGACTACCGTATCACCTGGTTGAATTTGGATTTGACGGTGAGTACCATTAGCAATTCTTGAAAGAGCAGCCATTGGTTCACCTTGACTTCCTGTACAAAGGATCGTCACATTTCCTGCTGGTGTTTTATTAAGTTGATGCACATCAATAAATGTATCTTTTGGAGCTTGAATATAACCTAATTGCTTACCGATTTCCATAGCTGATTCCATACTACGACCGAAAACAGCGATTTTACGGCCAGTTTCGATAGAGGATTCAACTACTTGTTGTAAACGGTAAATATTGGATGCGAAGGTAGCGAAGATAATTCGTCCTTCAACGTCGCGGAAAATGTTTTTAATACTTTCACCAACGACGCGTTCACTCATTGTGAAATTTGGTACCTCAGCGTTTGTACTATCTGATAGTAAACAAAGGACGCCTTCTTTACCAATTTCAGCCATTTTTGTCAGGTTAGCAGGTTCACCAACTGGTGTGAAATCAAATTTGAAGTCACCAGTGTGAACGATGTTACCTGATGGAGTTTTGACAACAATACCATACGTATCAGGAATACTATGTGTTGTACGGAAGAATGAGATGCTAGTTTTTCTGAATTTAAAAACGTCATCTTCTTCATATTCATAAATTTTAGTTTGACGAAGCAAACCATGTTCTTCTAATTTGTTGCGAATAAGAGCACTCGCAAGCTTCCCAGCATAAATTGGGATATTAAGATCGCGAAGTAAGTAAGGAACGCCACCGATGTGATCTTCATGACCATGGGTGATAAAAAGTCCTTTAATCTTATCTTTATTTTTTACTAGATAACTGTAGTCAGGAATAACATAGTCAATCCCAAGAAGTTCGTCTTCTGGGAACTTGATTCCTGCATCAATTAAAATAATTTCGTCTTGAAATTGTACGCCATATGTGTTTTTACCGATTTCGCCTAGTCCACCGAGGGCGAAAACAGCTGTCTCATTATTTTTTACAAATTTCATATAGGCTTATTTTTCCCAGAGCGCGAAGTCTGGGTTTTCCTTTTCGTAAGCTAAGTGCGCGTCACTAATTTTTTCGACAAATTCGATGTGGAAAGGCTCATCTTTTAAAAGTTGGCGTACTTTTACTTCGCTTTCCGCTTCTACATATAAAGATTGTGTTTTTTCGCGTACGGGTGTTTCTGTAAGTGTTTCTTGATAAAATACTTTAAAAATCATGTTTTTCTCTCCTTAAATTTTAAGTTTAGTTTTTAAAAATAGATTCTCTGGTCGAAAATCTAATAATTATTCAGTAATAATTGGCTTGCTTTCAGTTGTGGACTTAGTAGCAAGCGGATATGGGTGCACGAGATACTAACAATTAGGCATAAAAAAGACAAAGAAAAATTACCACAGACTAATGTATAAAAATAGCTGTGCACGTATAACAATTTTCTTATCCGTTATAATTGCATACCTTTATTTTGGGAATTTGAAACAAATTTCCGAGTAAAAGATGTAATTATAAACTTTTTTTCACGTTCCATTGTTGTTCTATAAATGTTCATCCGATCTATATCCTTCTTTCTAATATACCATAAATCCAGATAATTGCTACTAGAAAGTATAATTAATTTTGCCAAAGCCCGACAGTTTGTGATTTTTTGGTCGCTTTCTGCTATAATTTAAGCTAAGTGATTTTAAAATGGATAGAGGATTGAGGCGTTTAATTGATGAGTAAAATTGTATTTTTCGATGTAGATGGTACGCTTGTAGGTGAAACAAAAGAAATTCCAGCTTCAGCAAAACAAGCGATTGCTAAATTGAAAGAAAATGGCGTTTATGTCGCTATTGCAACGGGTCGCGGCCCATTTATGTTAGATGAAATAAGAAAAGAACTAGATATTAATTCCTACATTTGTTATAACGGACAATATGTTATTTTTGAAGGGAAAGAAATCTACGCTAAACCATTACCAACCGAGTCATTAGAACGACTAATTACGGTGGCATCGGAGCATGAGCATCCAATTGTTTTTTCTGGAAAAGATTCCATGCGTGCGAATTTACCAGATCATGACCGAATTACAATCGGAATGAATTCTATTAAAAGAGATTACCCTAAAGTAGATGCTAATTATTACAAAGGTCGAGATATTTATCAGTGCTTACTGTTTTGTGATGAGTCGTATGATGCTTATTACCGCAAAGAATTTAAACAATATGGTTTCTTACGTTGGCATGATGTTTCAGTAGATGTTTGTCCAGCAGACGGTTCCAAGGCGGAAGGTATTAAGCAGATGATCAAAAAACTTGGCTTTTCGATGGAAGATACTTATGCATTTGGCGACGGACTTAACGACATCGCGATGCTACAAGCTGTTGGCACCGGTGTTGCAATGGGAAATGGTCGCGACGAAGTGAAAGCAGTTGCGGATTATGTTACTGACCATGTGGATGAAGATGGCGTTTATAAAGCGCTTCAGCATCTAAAACTAATTTAAATCAAAAGCGAGGCCACTATTTCAGTGTAGCCTCGCTTTTTGTTGTTATTTGCTCCTGTTCCCATTTCTGTTTAATGAATTTAAGTTGCGCGACGATAATAATACTAATAATCACAAGTAAGTACCAACTCGTTATTTTTGAGACATGCACTGGCCGCCAAGCAACAAGCTGATCAGGATACGCCCAAGCACCGTAAAAACTAGCAATATTTTCCGCGAGATAGATAAAAAATGCAATACACAAAAATGAAAAAGATAAAGGCATTTTGAGCTGAGTAGCGCTAACTTTAAAATAAACATATGTTTTTCGGAATAGTAGGAGAACTAAAATAATCAAAATCCACCGAAAATCCATTATAAAATGGTGCGTGAAAAAATTGGCGTAAATCGCTATGCAAAGACTACTTACTAACCAAATATTTGGCCAATTTGTCATTTTAAGATCAAATCTCTTCCAGGCCTGACAAATATAACTTGCCACGCTTGAATACATAAATCCGCTATACAGTGGTACGCCGAAGAGTTTCATTAAACCAGGTTCTGGATAACTCCAAGATCCCATATGTACTTTATAAATTTCAAGCCCCAGACCAATCAAGTGAAAAATCATGATAACTTTAAGTTCATCCCAAGTTTCTAACCCAAACTTTATCAGGACAATTTGTGTGACGAGGCAAATGATTAAAAGTAAGTCATAGCGCGCAATAAAAGGAATTTCAATTAGTTTTGTAAGGGCGAGTGAAATGAAAATAATGCCCGGAAAAAGACAACAAAGTGCTTGTTTCCAAGTAAATACCCACAGTAAGCGAAAAAATTTCATAAAAAAACCTCTCTCATGCTTTTCTCTAGTTTACCAAACATAACTAAAGAAAAGCATAAGAAAAGGTTAAAAAAGTTCATTTTGGCGGTTGATATTCCTAAATGGTGCTTCATTTTCAAATTCTAACGGCTTAGTTTGTAGTTTTTCAAGTAAGCCGCGAACACGATGTTGTTCTTTTTGCAATAAATTATGTAAGATTTCACGCGAGTAGGGAATGTTCAAAACCAAATAGTGATTTTCCTCTGCTGTTTTTGCAAAGTGATTTGGAAATGCAGCTAATCGACTAATTTCGCTGGAAGTTAAAAAAGGCATATCGACAGGAAGTATCAGGTAGTTAGCTTCGGGGTAGGCATTTTTATGAGTCATGATAGCGTAAATTCCACCAAGCGGCCCGAAATCTTTATATGCAAGTTGGTCGGGAATAATTTGAATAGATGAGTCCTCATAAAAAAGCGCAACTAATTTTTGATAATTTTCTTGATTTGCGGATACAAAAACCATTTCGCAAAATGGTTTCAATTTATTAACAGTGAGCTCCACCCATGTTTTCCCAGTCGCCTCATTCTGGAAAAGGGCTTTTGACTTGCCAAAACGGCTAGACTTCCCACCAGCTAATACAATACCCACATTAACTTTTGCGTTTTTCAAGTCGACCATCTCTCATAACTAAAATTTCTTCCGTCATCATTTCTGCTTCCGAGGCATAATGCGTTACAAAAATAACTGGTATATGGAAATCTTTGGCCATCTGACCAACTAATTTCATACAAATTAAACGTGTTTCTTCATCTAGCCCGTTGAAAGGTTCATCAAGTAACAGTAATTTCGGCTCAGTAATCATCGCTCGTGCCATCGCAACCCGTTGTTTCTCACCGCCAGAAAGTTTTTGAACAGAAGAATATAGTAGGTGCGAAATTTGCAGATAATCACTCATTTTTCTTACTTGTTGTTGGATTTCTGCTTGTTCTTTTTTCTTCTTTTTTTTCACTTTTAAGCCAAACGCGATATTTTCATAAACATTCATATTTGGAAATAAAGCTAGATTTTGGAATAAGTAACCGACTTTTCGTTCCGTTACTGGAAGGTGTAAGGAAATATTCGAATCATCCCACGGTGTCCCATCAAACTCGATAATCCCGCCGTCGATGCTCTTTAATCCACTCACGCATTGGAATAACGTTGATTTTCCAGAACCACTTGCGCCCATCATCGCAGTTACTGGTTTTTCAAACGTATAATCAATATTTAAATCATGAAAAGGAAGTTTTTTATGAAATTGTAATCTCAGCATAATTACATCCCCCTCGTTAAATTACTTTGGCGTACGGTCAAAACATGAATGACAAGTAGCGCAAATACGCCGATAATGACGTTAATTAGTCCAAGGTAAATCGCAGTACGCATGTCGCCTTGTTGAACCATAAAATAGATGCTTGAAGCTATTGTATCGGTTTTTCCTTCTATGTATCCGGCCACCATCAAACTTGCGCCAAATTCACCCATCGCCCGGCAAAAACTAAGCAAAACTCCTGCTAAAATTGGTTGCCAGCAGTTCGGTAAAATAATTTTTGTGAAAATCTGTTTTTTATTCGCTGAAAGAGTCTCTGCTGCCCATACAAGTTCGTGATCAATCGATAAAAATGCTGATTTAAGCCCTTGATACATAATTGGTAAAATAATAATCGTCGTCGCAACGATAGCACCACTAAGGGAAAAGATAAAACTAAAATCAAATGTATCCCAAAGCACACCACCAATAAAATCATTGCGGCCAAGCACATTCAGTAATACTAAACCGACCACAGTTGGCGGTAAAACAAGCGGAAGTAAAATTAAAATCTCCACAAGTAACTGAAAGCGTGATTTTCGACCAGCAAAATAATAACTCAGTGGTAACATCGTCATAAATGCGAGAAACGTAGAAATTGTGGCAACAAGTAGTGTATGCCAAACAGATGTAAACATAAAACTCCTCCTGAATAACCCTCTAGTACTTCTATTATTATCGTTCTCTCTGGTATAAAATGTCAAACTTAAGTACAATGTAACTAAATAAAAAAGGGGGATGAACGATGAAAAAAATAGCGTTACTTATAAGCTGCTTATTCTTATTACTTGTGGGTGCCTGCGCGAATACCCCAGAGAAAATAAAAACAACAACTATACATATTTCAGCAGCGGCAAGCTTAAAAGATACGATGGATGACGTAAAACCACTTTTCGAAAAAGCATATCCATCTATTAAATTATCTTTTGACTTTGGTGGTTCTGGTCAAATTCGTGAACGCGTGGAAAGTGGTGCGCCAATTGATGGTGTCCTTTTAGCAAGTAAAAAAGATGCAGATACGTTAAGTAAACAAAAATTAGCCGAGAACATGAAAGAATTTGCCGGAAATGACCTTGTGTTAATTGAACCGAAAAATGCTGATCAGAAGGAAGAATTAAGTTTAGAACAATTACTGGATAATGCCGATAAAATTGCCATTGGAGATCCGGAATCTGTCCCAGCAGGCGCTTATGCTAAGCAAACACTTGAAAATTTAAATCTTTATAATACTGAAAAAGCAAAACTCGTTCTTGCGACAGATGTTCGCCAAGTTTTATCATATGTCGAAGCGGGAAATGCAGATGCTGGCTTCGTTTACCAAACGGATGCGATTTTAAGTAAAAAAGTACAAGTGAAAGCGAAAATTGATGCAAAACTTCATGACCCAATTGCCTACTATAGCGCACAAGTAACTGATTCAGAGAAAAAAGAACCTACCACAACATTCCTCGACTTTATGAATAAATCAGAAGCACAAAAAATACTTGAAAAATACGGATTTAAAGCAGCGGATTAATTAGAAGTCGCTTTACTTTTTAAAACGGTAAAACTCCTGTATATTGGTACTAAAGAAAACGCATACATGATTTATAGAAGGGAAGTGCGCCCAGATGATTGAAAAAAGAAACACCATTAGAATGGAACAAGCGAGAGAAGTATTATGTAACCAAATAACGCATCTTCCAGTCGAACGAAAAAACGTCACGGAAGCGTTAAATCAAGTTTTACAAGAACCGATTTTTGCGCCGTTTCCCGCGCCGTATTTTAGACGTTCTGGTTATGATGGGTTTGCAATTACAGAAGAAGATGACGGTAATTATCCGATTACTTTACATGTCGTAGCAGAGGTTCCTTGTGGTAAAACATATGATAAACCACTAAAACCAGGCGAAACAGTGAGGATCATGACAGGAGCAAAAGTACCTGATAACGCCTCAAAAATTATTATGCTCGAACAATCAAGAGAAGCTGAAAATAAAAATGATATTGTTCTTATAAATACGCAAAAATCTAGTAATATTACGGAAATCGGTGCCGAATTTGCGAAAGGTGATTTGCTCCTAGACCGCGGACACACTTTAAATGCAGGCTCGATAAGTTTACTATCATCATTTGGTATTTCGGAAGTCCAAGTAATTAGAAAGCCAAAAGTTGCTATTTTATCTACAGGAAGTGAACTTGTTCCTGCTGGAAATTCGCTTCCGGATGGCAAAATTTATAATAGTAATCAACCACTACTTGAAAATCTTCTAACAGTGCACCATGCAGAAATCTGCGCGGCTGAACAACTACCAGATAACTATGAAGATACAAAAGCCCGTTTATTTGAGCTGACGGAAATTGCGGACTTAATTGTCACTACTGGTGGTGTTTCAGTTGGAGATTATGATTTTATGGCGGATATTGCAAAACATGAGGCCGAATTACTTTTTAATAAAATTCAAATGAGACCTGGTAGTCCGACTACTGGAATGTGGTTGAATAAGACACTTATTATCGCGCTTTCGGGTAACCCTGGTGCATGTTTCACAGGTTTTTATTTATTAGTAGAACCCGTACTCGCAACCTTTATGGGAAAAGATAATACGGCAACTACTAAAGTCTGCGCAAAAATGGCGAGCGATTACACGAAGAATAATGGCTTTGACCGATTTTTACGAGGAACCTATCATCTATCAGAAGAAGGAGAGTATTTGGTTGAATTGGTAGGAAGTGATATGTCGAGTGCGCTAGGAAACCTTCATTTAACAACCTGTTTATTTAAAATTCCACGCGGTAAGGTTGGAAAATATCAAGGAGAAGAGGTCGAAGCATGGCTACTATCCTCCAAATAATCGGTTTTAAAAATAGCGGAAAAACAACCTTGCTTAACGCGCTAATTCGGGCTAGCCGCAAAGAAAATTATACGGTTTCTGCCATTAAACACGATGCGCATGACTTTTCTGTTGATCACGCTGGAACAGATTCGTATTCTTTTCGAGAAAGTGGTGCGGAAGCTGTTGTGATTGCGAATTCTAGACAATATGCTGTCATGGAACAAACTGGCATCGATTTAAAAACTGCCATCCAAAAACTACCGGACTCAGATATTGTTCTCATAGAAGGCTATAAAGAAGGACCTTTTCCAAAAATCATTTTAATTCGAGAAAAAGCAGAAATCGAGCTTTTAAAAAATAGCAAAGCCGTTCATAAAATCGCTACGCACAATCCAGCTTTAAAAGAAGAGGCAATTTTTATCGGAGAAGAAGAAGCTTTAAACATGTTTGCTGAAACGTTAATCAAGGAGTTTTTACAATGAAATATGTAGCTTTACAACACGAAAAAATTGAAATCGGACCACTTTCTGAAAAACTAATCAATAAAAATCACGGCGGAATTAATCTGTTTGTCGGCACAATTCGCGAATGGACTGGCGATATTCAAACAGAAGAAATTCGCTACACTGCTTATGAAGCAATGGCGTTAAAAGAGTTAAATAAATTAGCCACAGAAGTAGAAACTAAGTGGGGTGCAGATGTAGTCATCGTCCACCGATTAGGACTTTTAGAAATAACTGATATAGCAGTGTTTATCGGCGTATCAACACCACACCGGGCTGCTTGTTATGAAGGATCCAGATATATTATTGAACGTTTAAAAGAACGAGTACCAATATGGAAAGAAGAAAAAGATGTCGATCAAATAAGGTGGGGTGGCATAGATGCTCACAACGGTTAAGTTTTTCGCTTTTTTAGCTGAGAAAACAAAGCAAACAGAAGTAAAGTTAAATTTACAGCAATGCGAAACAGTTGGTGAAGTTCGGGAAGTCATTAGTAGTGAATTTCCTGAAATCGCTGTGGATTTGGCAACGTGTATGTTGGCAGTTAATATGGAATTTCAACACGATCAAGATATTTTGCCAAATGAAATAACAGAAATCGCGGTAATTCCACCAGTTAGCGGTGGATAAGGAGGATACTAGATGGATAAAGACGATTTAACCCATTTTAATGATGAAAAACGTGCGAAAATGGTCGATGTCACGAGCAAATCAGAAACGAAACGACGTGCAATCGCTAGAGCTACCATACATATGAACGAAGAAACCTTAGCGCGTATTCATGCTGGTAAAATTGCTAAAGGAGACGTTTTGGCTGTTGCACAAGTGGCTGGCATCATGGCCGCGAAAAAAACGAGCGAACTTATCCCGATGTGTCATCCAATCATGACAACCAAAGCCGATATTTCTTTTGATGATGATGGAAAGACGGCATTAACGATCACATCAGAAGTAGTGACTGTTGGAAAAACAGGGGTAGAAATGGAAGCACTGACCGCAGTTACCGTTGCGGCATTAACAATTTATGATATGTGTAAAGCAATGGATAAAGGGATGCAAATAGAAAAAACATATTTAGTCGAAAAAACAGGTGGAAAAAGCGGGACATTTAAAGCAGAAGCGTAACTATTTTGTAGGATAGGAGTTTTGTTTTATGCAATTATTAAAGGATAAATTTGGGCGGGTACACGATTACATTCGGATTTCAGTAACAGATCGATGCAATTTAAGGTGTGTGTATTGTATGCCCGAAGAAGGCCTGACATTTTTGCCTCATGAAAAAGTACTATCCAAAGATGAAATTGTCAGTTTTATGGAGTTAATGGTGAAATTTGGCATCAAAAAAGTTCGCATCACGGGAGGAGAGCCATTACTTAGAACCGATATTGTGGAAATTGTTCGTGGGCTTGGAGCAATTCCTGAGATAGAAGATATTTCGATTACAACGAATGCGATGTATTTGGCGAAAAAAGCAGAGGCCTTGAAAGAAGCAGGATTAACCCGTGTTAATATTAGTTTGGATTCCTTGCATGCAGATCGTTTTCAAGCAATTACACGTGGCGGCCGTTTGCAAAAAGTACTCGATGGTATTCAAAAAGCCGAAGAAGTTGGGCTATTCCCAATTAAACTAAATGTTGTTTTAATCAAAGGGCAAAACGACGACGAAATAACGGATTTCCTTCAATTTACAAAAGATAAAGACATTAATATTCGCTTTATTGAATATATGCCGATTGGTCATGCGGGTACGAGTTGGAAAGAAAAGTATTTGCCACTAGATACTATTTTTAAAGCGTGTGATGATGCTAGTTTCGAATATGAACCAGTTGATACTATTCGCGGAAATGGTCCTTCTGAAAACTTCCGAATTAAAGGAGCGAAAGGAACATTTGGTGTAATACATCCAGTTAGCTCGCATTTTTGTGATAGCTGTAACCGATTGCGACTCACGGCAGATGGCTATATTAAAGCCTGTTTGTACTGGGATGAGGAAATGAATATTCGTCCATTTATACATGAACCAGTAAAATTAATGCAACTTGTCCAAAAAGCAATTGATAATAAACCAGAAAATCATGAAATGGCATTGAAATTACAAGATGAAGTTCAATCTAATAAACCAACTTGGCGACGTATGAGCCAAATTGGTGGATAAATAAAACCATCCGGCCCGCGAGCCGGATGGTTTTATTTTTGTCGTTCCGCTATTAAATGCGGCAATTCAGGTATAATTAATTTTTCCGTAGCGAGTCTCGAAGCATTACTTGACCCCGGTAAGGCAAAAATCAGCAAACCGCTCTCTGAAAAACCTGCAAAAGCACGAGACACCATCGCGCGACTACCAACTTCCTCGTAACTAAGCATTCGAAAAATTTCTCCAAAACCAGGAATTTCTTGCTGAATAGTTGCGAATAAAGCTTCATAAGTAACATCGCGCTTAGCAATTCCCGTACCGCCATTTGTAATTAAACAAAAGGAACCGTTAGCTGCTAATTTGTCCATTTCCTGTTTTATACGAGGGGCGTCGTCAGGAACAATAACTCGTGTAATCACTTGGTGTCCCGCAGCCTCTAACAAAGATTGAATCAGTTTGCCGCTCGTATCGGTTTCTAAATTCCTTGTATCACTAATCGTCAAAATACTACAAGTTACCTTAATAAACGTTTTTTGCTCCATAACTTCCTCCCTTAATTAAAAAATAGTTGGTATATTTTCTTTGCTTCCGCTAAATTTTCAGTTCCGTGCAGTAAAACTCGACCATTTTTAAAAATAACAAATTGATATTTTTCATAATTAAAACTTAGTAAAGCTGGATTTTCCGTATAAAGCATTTTTTGTTCCGCTAATCGTTGTTTTATTTCGCGGAAGTTACTTTTATTTTGGAGGTGAAACTGTACGGTATCTCGTCCACAAAGTGCGATAGTTTGCTTAGAAAAGGGTACTTCCGAACGTACTTTTTCAGGTGAGCAGCCTGTGCAGTGAGGGCGTTTTTTGACAGCTAGTGATTGGAAATTCAACTGCCAATTATCTATTTGATAGTATGTATTTGCAGTGAAATCAGGGTTTAAAATCATTTGTGTAAGTAACGAGACTTGCATTCCTGCGACAATCGGAATGAGCGCGCCATCAACTCCAACAATATTGCAACTTGCAGCATTTGTTTGGGGAATATCACCAAGCAAACAGTGTAAACAAGCAGAGTCAGGAGGGATAATCGGCATAAGATTAGCATAATTTCCCGCACAAGAAGTAAAAATCCAAGGAATTTGATGGATAAAACAAAATTGGTTTAAAAAATCGCGAGTCATAAAATTATCCGTACAATCAAGTATGTAATCAATTTTCTTAGCAAAAGTGGTTAAACTTGTCATATTCGCATCGTCAACAATATATTCCACTTCAATCTCGCTATTAATTAACAATAGTGCTTTCTGAGCTGCATACGCTTTTGCTTGTTTCTCGAGCGCATCTAGTTCTGTATAAAGTGATTGTCGTTGTAAATTACTTAATTCTACATAATCGCGGTCAATTAAAATTAATTTCCCAAAACCCATGCGCGCACAAATTTCCGCCGCGTAGGAACCAATTGCCCCAACACCAACAATCAGAATCGTTTTCGAAAGCAATTTCTCTTGACCGATTTTACCTATATTTGCGACTCGCATTTGTCTATCATAACGTTCCAAGTTTTCCACCTTCTTTCCTATTTATCTTACCAGAAAATCACTGCAAGAAGCTATCTACGAGGTTCCGATTTATTCTTGTAATTCCACTTCACGAACTTTATAATAGAAAGAAAATTAAAACCTAGAGGTGCTAACTATGAAAAAGAAACTAGACACAACCAAATTTTACCCTGCTTATCCAGTTTTTCTATTAACTTACTTAAACGAACTAGGAGAAGCGCAAATGTCAACGGGATCATCATCGTATACACTTGGAGATACTTTAGTCATTGGTATATCTGCCGAAAGTAACGCGAGCAACTATTTAAAACCGGGAGAGAAATTCGCCGTGAATTTTCCGACCACTAAACAGTTCGATTTAATTGAACAAGGTGGCTTTTCATCCGGAAAGCGTATCGATAAAGTAAAAGAATACCAGATTGAGCTAACCAAAAGTGAAAGCGGAGCACTATACATAGATTCATGCCCGATTATTTTTGAATGTACGGTAGGTCAAACGATTAGAGATGCTGACTATCATACTGTTTTTGCTAAAATTGACACACGTTTAATGGAGGAAACTTTAATTGATACAGCTGGTAATTTCGTACATGATGAACTAGACTTAGTTCTTTTTTCAGGCGATGCTTATGAACGTAAATTTCGCAAGTTAGATATAAAAATAGAAAAAGTTGGCGGACATTTATAAAATAAAAACCCCACAGGATATAGATTCCTGCGGGGTTTTATTCATTTCATCCAAATACATCCACATCAGGTGGCAAGTAAGATGGATTTTCTTTATTAATATGGTCATAAAACATAACGCCATTCAAATGATCAATTTCATGTTGCACAACAATTGCTGGATAGCCTTTAAAACGGAGCTTAAGTGGCGTACCATTTTCATCAAAGGCATCAATTGTCACTCGTTCACTACGTACAACATAACCAGGAACTTCACGGTCAACGGAAAGGCAACCTTCTCCACCAGAAAGACAAGCTTGTTGTACAGAATGGCTACGAATTTTTGGATTATAAAGCACATAACTATAAAGACGATCTTTTTCATCGTGTACATGGATAGCTAGGAAACGTTTTGTTACAGCTAGTTGTGGAGCCGCAATTCCAACACCACCACGCAAACCGTATTTTTCTGCTAACTCTTCATCCTGACTATTAATTAGAAACTCGAGCATATCGTGCCCTAATTTTTTTTCTTCATCTGAAAGCGGGAAAGTCACTTCTGTTGCAACTTCGCGAAGTGCTGGATGACCTTCTCGTACAATATCGTCCATTGTAAGCATGATTTGATTCTCTCCTGTTCTTTAATAACATATCCTTATTTTAACAAAAGAACGAAAAAAAAGGAATGAAATATTACTTTCCAAGAAAAAACCGTGTTTTTTTAGGACTAAAGGCATATTTGTTAAAAATAGCAAAGTTTAAATAACGAACATTTATAAATAAAATAGATATATTGTTCGTATAAACGAAACGGTGAAAAATTTTATAAGTTTGTGAATTCACAAACTAACAATATTTTATAAATAAAACGTCGAAATAGGTGTGATAATGCGAGAGTTGCAATATTATATAACAGTTTGCATCTGTTTTATCTTTTTTTAATACAGAACTGGAAAGCGAATGATTTAAGTTATAATGCCATTGTAAGCGATAAAATAATTAGAGATTAACTTATTGACTTCATAATCTTGGTAGTGTAAATTAAGAGAGAAGATTAGTGTATTAATAAAATTCTTGTTTTTGAGTAAAACAGAATTAACATTTTAAATAAAAGTAAAGTTCCTGTTTTTTTATGAAACATTGTGAAGGAATGAATGTTTTTTCACAAACTCTCTTAAAACCCATGTTTTCAATGAGGATTTTGTGGTAATAACTGGAGAGGCTGCGTAATTAGTTGATAGGAATTTAGAAAAAAGCTTCCGGAATCTGCTTCTTTCTATAGAACAACTTTTCTTTTTACTACGCTATTATAATTAATACACAATCAGGATGGCAGTTTTAAAAGAATTCATTTAGATGGGTAAATGACCGGACGAGCGTTACATAAAACGCATACCTAACTAATGAAGAATTTGAAACTGTACAATGTGAATGACGAAAGGGTGGATACGAAATGGCTTCTAAAACAAAGAAGGCTATTATCGACGTAAAGAAACAATTTGAGGCTGTTCATAAACAATTTGAATTAGTTCAAATTCTAAATGAAAAAGGAGAAATCGTAAATCCAGATTTAATGCCGGATTTAACTGATGACGAGTTAGTAGAATTAATGACTCGCATGGTTTGGACTCGTGTACTTGACCAACGTTCTATTTCACTTAACCGTCAAGGACGTCTAGGTTTCTATGCTCCAACTGCTGGACAAGAAGCTTCCCAACTTGCAAGTCACTATGCACTTGAAAAACATGACTATATTCTTCCAGGTTACCGTGATGTGCCTCAACTTATCTGGCACGGACTTCCACTTACAAAAGCGTTCCTTTTCTCTCGTGGACACTTTGTAGGTAACCAATTCCCTGAAGATTTAAATGTATTATCACCACAAATCATCATCGGTGCACAAATCGTGCAAGCTGCCGGTGTTGCTCTAGGTCTTAAAAAACGTAAAAAAGACGCTGTTGTAATCACTTATACAGGTGACGGTGGTTCTTCACAAGGTGACTTCTATGAAGGAATGAACTTTGCGGGTGCTTACCATGCTCCAGCAATCTTCGTAGTACAAAATAACAAATTCGCGATTTCTACACCTCGTGAAAAACAATCAGCTGCTGAAACATTAGCTCAAAAAGCAGTTGCAGCCGGAATCCCAGGCGTACAAGTAGACGGAATGGATCCACTTGCAGTATATGCTGTAACTAAATTCGCTCGTGAACGTGCAGTTGCTGGTGAAGGCCCAACATTAATCGAAACGATGACTTACCGTTATGGTCCACATACACTTTCTGGTGATGATCCAACTCGTTACCGTACAAAAGAACTTGACGGAGAATGGGAACTTAAAGATCCAATCGTTCGCTTCCGTACTTTCTTAGAAGGTAAAGGCCTTTGGAACGAAGAAAAAGAAAATGCTGTTATCGATCAAGCTAAAGAAGAAATCAAAGTAGCAATTAAAGAAGCAGACGCTACACCAAAACAAACTGTAACTGATCTTCTTAAAAATATGTACGAAACACCAACTGCTCCTATCAAAGAGCAACTGGCAATCTATGAAGCGAAGGAGTCGAAATAATCATGGCGCAAAAAACAATGATTCAAGCGATTACAGATGCGCTTGCAGTAGAACTTGAAAAAGACGAAAACGTATTAGTTTTTGGGGAAGATGTTGGTAAAAACGGCGGCGTATTCCGTGCAACAGAAGGATTACAAGAAAAATTTGGCGAAGATCGTGTATTCGATACTCCTCTAGCAGAATCTGGTATCGGTGGTCTTGCTATCGGTCTTGCACTTGAAGGTTTCCGTCCAGTTCCAGAAATTCAATTCTTCGGTTTCGTATTTGAAGTAATGGATTCCGTTGCTGGTCAAATGGCTCGTATGCGTTACCGTACTGGCGGAACTCGTACTGCTCCAATTACAATTCGCGCACCTTTTGGTGGTGGAGTTCATACACCAGAAATGCACGCTGATAACTTAGAAGGATTAATGGCTCAATCTCCTGGTTTAAAAGTGGTAATTCCTTCCACTCCATACGATGCAAAAGGTCTTTTAATCTCAGCAATTCGTGATAACGATCCTGTTATTTTCTTAGAGCATATGAAATTATATCGTTCTTTCCGTGAAGAAGTTCCAGAAGGCGAATACACAGTAGAAATTGGTAAAGCAGCTGTTCGTCGTGAAGGTACTGATGTTTCTATCATCACTTACGGTGCAATGGTACAAGAATCAATGAAAGCAGCAGAAGCTCTTGAAAAAGATGGCGTATCTGTAGAAGTTATCGATTTACGTACAATTAGCCCAATTGATGTGGAAACAATCATTGCTTCCGTTAAGAAAACCAACCGTGCTGTAGTAGTTCAAGAAGCACAAAAACAAGCAGGTATTGCAGCTAATATCGTTGCAGAAATTAACGACCATGCAATCCTTTCTCTAGAAGCACCAGTTATGCGTGTTGCTGCTCCAGATAGCGTATTCCCGTTCTCTCAAGCAGAAACAGTTTGGTTACCAAATCATAACGATATCATTGAACGAGTAAAAGAAGTTATTGCATTTTAATTAATAATGACCGTTTTAAAACTTATGGGGAGTTTTAGAAGGGGAAAGAAATATTTTTATACTAAGGTTCAGTTTATCTGAACCTTAGAAATTACAGGAGGCTTAATAAAATGGCATATTCATTTAAATTACCGGATATCGGTGAAGGTATCCATGAAGGTGAAATCGTTAAATGGTTTGTACAACCAGGCGATAAGATTGAAGAAGATGAATCCCTATTTGAAGTACAAAACGACAAATCAGTGGAAGAAATCACTTCTCCAGTTTCAGGAACAATTAAAGAAATCAAAGTTGCTGAAGGTACAGTTGCTACAGTTGGACAAGTACTAGTAACATTTGATGGCGTAGAAGGTCACGAAGACGACGCCGAAGAAGAAAGCGCAGCACCAAAAGCAGAATCCACAGAATCAACTCCTGCACCCGCACAAGCTAGCGGAAAAGGAATTTTTGAATTCAAATTACCAGATATTGGCGAAGGAATTCATGAAGGTGAAATTGTTAAATGGTTTATTCAACCGGGCGATAAAGTAGAAGAAGATCAGTCCATTTTTGAAGTGCAAAACGACAAATCTGTCGAAGAAATTACTTCTCCAGTAGATGGAACTGTTAAAGATATTTTAGTTAGCGAAGGAACAGTAGCAACAGTTGGTCAAGTATTAGTAACATTTGAAGGTGATTTTGAAGGAGAAGCTAGTCATGAATCTACTCCAGAATCCCCAGCAGAAGAAGCTGAACTTACAAACAACGATGCAACTTCCGCTCCAGCTACAGGTGGAAACGGAACTCCATCATCTAAAAAAGATCCTAATGGCCTTGTAATTGCAATGCCTTCTGTACGTAAATATGCTCGTGAAAAAGGCGTTAATATCGCTGAAGTAGCAGGCTCTGGGAAAAATAACCGCGTAGTTAAAGCTGATATCGATGCTTTCCTAAACGGCGAACAACCAGCTGCAGCAACAACTACTGCTCAAACAGAAGAAAAAGCAGCAGCACCAAAAGCAGAAAAAGCAGCTGCAAAACAACCAGTTGCAAGCTCCGATGCTTACCCAGAAACACGCGAAAAATTAACACCAACTCGTCGTGCGATTGCAAAAGCAATGGTAAACTCAAAACATACAGCACCACACGTTACTTTAATGGACGAAATCGAAGTAACTGCACTTATGGCTCACCGCAAACGTTTCAAAGAAGTAGCTGCCGAAAAAGGTATCAAACTTACTTTCTTACCTTATATGGTGAAAGCTCTTGTTGCAACGCTTCGTGACTTCCCAGTGCTTAACACAACTTTAGATGATGCAACTGAAGAACTTGTTTACAAACATTACTTCAACGTTGGTATCGCAGCAGATACAGATCACGGTTTATACGTGCCAGTAATCAAGAATGCTGACAAAAAATCCGTATTCCAAATTTCTGATGAAATCAACGAACTAGCTGGAAAAGCACGTGATGGTAAATTAACAGCTGACGAAATGCGCCACGGTTCCGCAACTATTTCTAATATTGGTTCTGCCGGCGGACAATGGTTCACTCCAGTAATTAATTACCCAGAAGTTGCTATCCTTGGTGTTGGTCGTATTGCTCAAAAACCTATCGTAAAAGATGGCGAAATTGTAGCAGCACCAGTACTAGCGCTTTCCTTGAGCTTTGACCACCGTGTAATTGACGGCGCGACTGCTCAAAAAGCAATGAACAATATTAAACGTTTATTAAACGACCCAGAATTATTACTAATGGAGGTGTAACAAAATGGTAGTAGGCGATTTTCCAGAAGAAAGAGACACCATAGTCATCGGTGCAGGCCCAGGTGGGTATGTAGCCGCAATCCGAGCTGCACAACTCGGACAAAAAGTTACCATTATTGAAAAAGAATATTACGGCGGTGTGTGCTTAAACGTTGGATGTATTCCTTCTAAAGCACTTATCACAATCGGTCACCGTTTTAAAGAAGCTGGACACTCTGATAACATGGGTATTACAGCGGACAACGTGAACTTAGATTTCACAAAAGCACAAGAATGGAAAGGCGGCGTAGTTAACAAGCTTACATCAGGTGTTAAAGGCCTTCTTAAGAAAAATAAAGTTGAAATGTTAGAAGGAGAAGCGTTCTTCGTGGATGATCATTCCCTGCGTGTGATCCACCCTGACTCCGCTCAAACTTATACATTCAATAACGTTATCATTGCAACAGGATCTCGTCCAATCGAAATCCCAGGTTTCAAATATGGTAAACGTGTATTAAGCTCAACTGGTGCGCTTGCACTAACAGAAGTTCCGAAAAAATTAGTCGTAATTGGCGGCGGATATATCGGAACAGAACTAGGTGGAGCATTCGCTAACCTTGGTACAGAACTAACTATCCTTGAAGGTGGTCCAGAAATCTTACCAACATACGAAAAAGACATGGTTTCCCTAGTTAAACGTAATCTGAAAAGCAAAAACGTTGAAATGGTTACTAAAGCACTTGCAAAATCTGCTGAAGAAACTGAAAACGGCGTTAAAGTAACTTATGAAGCTAACGGTGAAACAAAAACTATCGAAGCTGATTATGTTTTAGTAACAGTAGGTCGTCGTCCAAATACAGACGAAATCGGTTTAGAACAAGCTGGCGTTAAAGTAACAGAACGCGGTTTAGTAGAAGTTGACAAACAAGGTCGCTCTAACGTTTCTAACATTTTCGCAATTGGTGACATCGTTCCTGGTGTTCCTCTAGCTCACAAAGCTAGCTATGAAGCAAAAATCGCTGCTGAAGCAATTGCTGGCGAAAAAGCAGAAAACGATTATACAGCACTTCCAGCTGTTGTTTTCAGTGACCCAGAACTTGCAACAGTTGGTTTAACAGAAAAAGAAGCAAAAGAAAAAGGCTTTGATGTAAAAGCTGCTAAATTCCCATTCGGCGGTAACGGTCGTGCGCTTTCTTTAGATGCACCTGAAGGATTTGTTCGTCTAGTTACTCGTAAAGAAGATGGTCTAGTTATCGGTGCACAAGTTGCCGGAATGAACGCTTCTGATATTATTTCAGAAATCGGCTTAGCAATCGAATCAGGTATTACAGCTGAAGACATCGCGCTTACTATCCACGCTCATCCATCCCTTGGAGAGCTTACAATGGAAGCAGCTGAACTTGCTTTAGGTCGTCCAATTCACATGTAATCAACTTAAAGCGGAAGTATCCTTTACGGGTATTTCCGCTTTTTATCTATATAAATAAGTGCGTGATTTCACAAAAACTCTTTTAGTTCATTTTTTGAAATATTTAAAGTATCCGTTTTAGAAAAAAAGGAGTATAATGTAACAAGTGAACGTAACAAGTCAAATCTAATTGAATCAGGTGAAAAAATGGAGAAACAAACAGCAACTTGGAAGAAAGCTCTATTTTGGTTTGCGTATGTAGTAGCAGGAATTTGTTTTTTATTAACGATTGTGGCCTTTATTGTAGGATTTATTCATCACATGCATGATACAGGTGGATGGCGTTCCGTTATTCAAATTCTCGAAACTCCAATCACGGGCTTTGTAAAAATGACTGGTGGCTACATCGGTAAAGGAATCTTAGAAGTAATTATTCTTATTATCGTTAGCTATGTATTACCAATCTTCTTCTGTTTTGCAACGCATTATTTAAAAGTAAAACGACGTGAAATGGCTTAAAATAAGATTATTTTGTAAAAAGCAAAGCGAATGAGCATTGCTTTTTATTTATGCGGTCAAGTTATTTTATTTTTGCCGTAGAAGCATGCTAAAATAACAATAAGAGACTTGATGAGGAGGAGACCCATATGCCATCTAAGAAGAAAAAGATTGTCGTTATCGGCAGAAGTAATCTACAAAATCTCTACATTCATACAATTCTTTTAAAAAAACTACCCGCCGAGATTTACTTAATAGATGAACAAGCTAAAACAAGTGTGCAAGACTTTGAATATGCGAGCTACTATCATTCTTCAGCAACCGTTAACACTGGAACCTTTAATGAATGTCGAAGTGCGGATCTCGTCCTTTTTTTTCAAGAAGAAATGTCAAATGAGTCTTTCTCAAATGAAGATAATTTAGCATTAATCAAAGAAAAAGTGAAGAAGATGATGGCGACTGGTTTTCAAGGAATAGTGTTAGTGGCGACTGCCGAAAGTAATATTGTTGCTTCCTTAATTAAACATTTTTCTGGCTTGCCGGCAAATCAAATTATTACACCTGGCACCATGCTAGCAACTTCTTATTTTCAAGTAGAAATTGCTAAGTTATTTAAAATCAGTCCTAAAAACGTGCATGGCTATATTATTGGAGAGAGTACTCAGGATGTCATTCCCGTTTGGAGTCGAGCATTCCTTGGTGGCAAACCGATTTTAAGTTATTTAGCCGAAGAACAAAAAAGAATCACATCGGATGATTTACAAAATTTAACAAACATGATTACAAAAATTCCTGATTTTCCTGTTGAAACTAAAGATAGCTGTAGCTTCCGCTTTAGTACTGTAACTGTGCTCGCTGAATTAACAGAAGTCATTTTACGAGATGAAGCAAGGGTGCTTACAGTAGGCGTAGAAGTGAAGGAAGCATATGGCTTAGAAAGTCCAGTTTTCGTTAGCGTACCAGCTGTTGTAGGCGCTGAGGGAGTAAGAGAATTACTGGAGTTAAATCTATCCGATGACGAACAAAAAGAATTAAAGCGAATTACAACAAAAACTACCGAGAAATTGGGGTTACTGCATAATAAGGGAGGAATTAGTTAATGGAATATAGTTATCCACTAAATCCAGACTGGACAACCGAAGAAATGACGATTGTTGTACAATTTTTAGAAGCTATCGAACGAGCATATGAAAAAGGTATTGATACACTTGAACTCAAAGAAAAATACCGAGCATTTAAACAAGTAGTACCTGCAAAAGGAGAAGAAAAACGGATTGGCATAGACTTTGAAAAAGCAAGTGGTTATTCGGCCTATAAAGTCATGCAACTCGTAAAAAACGCAACAACCAGCAAAATAAAAATGCAACCATAATTAAGAGGAGGAATTTTTTCATGGATATTAGTCAAATTAAAGCAGAAGTAGTAACACCAGAAACAGGAATACACGTAGGGGAAAAGGGAGCCCCAGTTAAAGTAATGACATTCATTAACCTACGTTGCCCATTTTGTCGTGAGTGGAATGAAAAATCTAAAGACGTCTTAACTGAATATATTCAAGCAGGAAAAATCGAATTAATCATTAAACCATTTGATAAAGAAAAAGAATCTTTACAACGCGGAAATGTAGCGCATCGTTACTTAGATTATTCTAAACCAGAAGAAACGCGTGAAACCATCAATAAAATCTATAGCACCCAAGATGAATGGGGTAGCCTAAGTCTTTCAGAAGTAGCTGATTATATGGAGTCTACACTAGGCCTAACAGAGCAAGACAACAAAGCTGCATCTGAAAAAATAATCGCTGAAGCAAACGCGGCAAATGTTGTTTTTGTACCGACTGTAATTGTTGGTGAACATATTTTTGATGAACACATTAGCCCTGAAGAGTTACGCGACTTACTTGACGGCGAATTAGCTAAGTAAAAAAACGAATGTATTGCCTAAATTGATAGGCAATACATTCGTTTTTTATTTTAAAAGAATTTCCTCCGCCAGAATACAATCGCAAGCGCTCCGGCAATCCCAAAAGCAAAACCAAGCGTTAATATCCAAGCTAAAGGTGTTTCCATAAACGGTAATTTCACGTTCATTCCATAAAAACTAAAAACCATCGTCGGAATCGTCAAAATGATAGTAAAAGAAGTGAGGAATTTCATCACGATATTCATATTGTTGGAGATAATTGAAGCATAAGCATCCATCATCCCACTTAAAATATTCGAGTGAACTTCCGCCATTTCGATTCCCTGACGATTTTCAATAATAACATCTTCTAGTAAGTCTTGATCTTCCTCGTACATTTTAACGATATTTTGACGCATCATTTTATCGAGTACGACTTTATTCGATTTAAGGGCTGTTACAAAGTAAACTAAACTTTTTTCAATTCCCATTAAATCATAAAGCTGTTTATTTTTCATAGATTCATGTAGTTCTTTTTCGATTTCATCTGTTTGGCGGTTCAAGCGTTTTAAGTGACGCAGGAACGTAGTTGAAATCATATATAGAATTTGTAAGGCAAATCGTGTTTTCATGTGCGTATAAAAGCCCTTAATACGGTTTCTAATAAATGATTGTACAATAGAAGAATCAATCGTACAAATTGTAATAAAATAATCCTTTGTAATAATAATCCCCATCGGAATCGTTTCAAATGAAGCGTAATGAATATCATCTTCATCAACTACTGGAAAGTCACAGACGATTAAAACGGAATCTGAATCATCATCGCGTTCAATACGAGCACTTTCATCTTTATCTAGTGGATCTTCTAAGAACTCCAAAGGGATTTCATAGTTATCGGCAATTTTATTAATTTCTTCTGAAGTAGGGGCAACGATATTAATCCAACAGTTGCGTGTCACTTCTTCTAATTCAATTAATTTGCCGTTTTCATCTGATTTGAAAATTTGATGCATGCTTTTTACCTCCTTTTTTAACAGGTAAATTTCACGCGGTTAGAGTATCGTTCCCGTGAAAAATCACCTGTATGAATACTTCGATGTGGACCAGGGTCACTTGCTGTTTGCTGCTCCTTTTTCACGTTCCTCAACTCCTTCAAACCATAGTAATTCACAACTCTACCATTATACCTAGATTATAGTCATTTGTACATCTTTTATTGAAGAGCAGCCTTATAAAGCGGAATAAGCTCATCAAGTACCATTTCAGCCTCTTTGATGAAGTCTTTTCCAGGGGATAAATGGTTATCGTCAGGTAGATAAATTTTTCCAACCAAAAATTCACCTTTTTTTACATCACGGAAACGTTTAAGCGTTGCGTCAAGTTGACCGCCGTGCACCGGGTATGTTTTCTCTTCCGTATGGTCTGGCGAAATCGCAAATGTATCAGGTAAATCAGCAAGTAGTTTCTTTTCTTTCAAAAAGCGATTGGCGATTTTTGAGCTTTCTTCATTTTCATAAATAAAAGCGAGCCAGATGAACAAATAATTATCAAAAAGTCCTACTTGAAAATGAGGGTGCTTTTTATAACCGCGTTTATCGTGGCAAATCGCAAGCCATGTGCTTTCAGGTGGGTTAACCGAACGTCTTTGGTGACGAGCAATATGTAAAAACATTTCATCGCCAAGTTTGGCACTTAAATAAGTAGTTAATTCTTCCCCAACTGCTTTAAATTTCGGCTGAATATCATTTTGAATTCCAGCCATACGTGCGTCTAGACCAGAAATTTGCATTGTTTTAAAATCTTTCTTACTAAATCCTTTAAAAGTCATCTGTTTTCCTCCTAATTTTGCATATAGTTTCATTATACGGAAGTTAAGTTCTAAGTGAAAGAATCTTGTTCTATTCAGATAATTCATTTTTGTGATAAAATAAACAAAACGAGTCTAAAAGAGGTGTTAGCATGGACAGCGAAAAAATAGATTATTTAGCAAGGTTATGGATTATGGAAGCAGCAGCAAAAATCAAACAATCTTTTAAAGAAACATTAGACATTGATATAAAGTCTGGCCGAAATGATTTAGTGACAAACATGGATAAAGAAACAGAAGCTTTTTTTGTCAAACAAATCAAAGACCATTTTCCAAACCATCGCTTATTTGGAGAAGAAGGTATGTCAGATGATGTGACCGATTTAAATGGAATTGTTTGGATTCTTGATCCAATCGACGGCACACTTAATTTTGTGGAGCAACAACGAGATTTTGCCATTTCACTTGCAATTTATCAAGATGGAGTAGGGCACTTGGCTTATATTTATGATGTTACTCGTGATGAACTATACTTCGCGGAAAAAGGAAAAGGCGCAACAGTAAATGGCAAACAAATTCCTAAAATCGATAAAGATATGGATTTGCAAGATGCACTACTAATTGCCAACCTAAGTGTGACAAGAAAATTTCCAACTATGTGGGAAGCCGTAAAAGTCTCAAGAGGGCTACGACTTCACGGAGCAGCTTCACTTGAATATATGGACGTTGCAACCGGGCGAGCAGGGGCATATCTTTCGGCTAATTTAGCTCCGTGGGATATTGCTGCTGGAAAAATTATCGTGGAAGAATTAGGGGGAATTGTCACCCGAATTGACGGCTCAAAAATCAATATGCTGGAAAAAGGAAGTTCCATCGTTGCAACACCAAAAATTCATCAAACCCTATTAGACAACTACCTGCCTTAAAGAAAGCGCTCAACATAAAAAAACTCATTTTCAGAAAATAAAAATAGTGCTAAATCCGCTTAGCTATGCTATAATAGGTAAGTTGATTTAAACGAGACGATAGCGACGGAGGAAAATAAATCTATTTTCCTCTTTCTTTTGGCTAATCTTCACGATAAATGTTTGGATTTTTAATTTAGGAGGAAACAAGATTGAATTTAAGAAACGATATTCGTAATGTAGCAATTATTGCCCACGTTGACCATGGTAAAACTACACTAGTAGACCAATTACTACGCCAATCAGGTACTTTCCGCGACAATGAAACAGTTGCAGAACGTGCAATGGACAACAATGATTTAGAAAGAGAACGCGGTATTACAATTTTAGCGAAAAATACAGCAATTAAGTATGAAGATACACGCGTAAACATCATGGATACACCTGGACACGCCGATTTCGGTGGAGAAGTAGAACGTATCATGAAAATGGTTGATGGTGTTCTTTTAGTAGTGGACGCGTATGAAGGTACTATGCCTCAAACACGTTTTGTACTAAAAAAAGCACTAGAACAAAACCTAACTCCAATCGTAGTAGTAAACAAAATTGACCGTGACTTTGCTCGCCCAGAAGAAGTTGTTGATGAAGTACTAGAATTATTCATCGAACTAGGTGCGAACGACGATCAATTAGAATTCCCAGTTGTTTATGCTTCTGCAATCAACGGAACTTCAAGCTTTGAATCCGACCCAGCAGAACAAAAAGAAACAATGAAACCACTTTTAGACACTATTATTGAACATATTCCAGCTCCAGTTGATAACAGCGACGAGCCATTACAATTCCAAGTTTCATTACTTGATTATAATGACTATGTTGGTCGTATTGGTATTGGCCGCGTTTTCCGTGGAACAATGCACGTAGGACAAACAGTTGCCTTAATTAAACTAGACGGCACAGTAAAACAATTCCGTGTAACGAAAATGTTCGGTTTCTTCGGACTAAAACGTGACGAAATTAAAGAAGCAAAAGCGGGTGACTTAGTAGCACTTGCAGGAATGGAAGACATCTTCGTTGGTGAAACAGTAACACCATTTGACCACCAAGAAGCACTTCCACTTTTACGTATTGATGAGCCAACCTTGCAAATGACTTTTGTAACAAATAACAGTCCTTTCGCAGGCCGTGAAGGTAAACACGTAACAAGCCGTAAAATTGAAGAACGCTTACTTGCAGAACTTCAAACGGATGTATCTTTACGCGTTGAACCAACAGCTTCTCCAGACGCATGGGTAGTATCTGGTCGTGGTGAGCTTCACTTGTCTATCTTAATTGAAACGATGCGTCGTGAAGGTTATGAGTTACAAGTTTCTAAACCAGAAGTAATCATCCGTGAAATCGATGGCGTGAAATGTGAACCAGTAGAAGACGTTCAAATTGATACTCCAGAAGAATTCATGGGTTCAGTTATTGAATCTATCAGCCAACGTAAAGGCGAAATGAAAAACATGATTAACGACGGCAACGGCCAAGTTCGTTTACAATTCATGGTTCCAGCTCGTGGATTAATTGGTTATACAACTGATTTCCTTTCAATGACACGTGGTTATGGTATTATCAACCATACATTCGATAGCTACCAACCAATCCAAAAAGGTCGCGTTGGTGGACGTAGCCGTGGTGTTCTTGTATCCATGGAAACAGGTAAATCTACTACTTACGGAACAATGCAAGTAGAAGATCGTGGTACTATTTTTGTAGAACCTGGAACTGATATTTACGAAGGTATGATCGTTGGAGAAAACAACCGTGAAGGCGATATCGCTGTAAACATTGTAAAAGCAAAACAAATGACTAACATTCGTTCTGCTAACAAAGACCAAACCAACGTTATCAAAAAACCTCGTCACTTATCATTAGAAGAATCATTAGAATTCCTAAACGAAGATGAATACTGTGAAGTTACACCAGAATCCATCCGTTTACGTAAAAAAATTCTAAACAAAAACGAACGTGAAAAAGCAGCAAAACGTTCAAAAACTGCTGAATAATATATACTGGCTGGTTGATAATTTAACGTTATCAACCAGTTTTTTTATGAATAAATTTAATAAAAAGAAGCTATAACCATTTATTGGTTATAGCTTCTTTTTTAGTTAATGTTTATTTTACGAAATACCCACGTTTCATCCAACCAGTTTTACCATTATACGTAATTTGATAGAAATCATTTGTAAGTGTTGTGTTATTCAGGGAGACTCTTGCTCCTTTAGGTATATTCACAACAACTGGGCTATCCCAAGTAGGGCTTTGACGTAAGTTTACAGCATCTTCTGCATAAAGTGTTTCTAAAACAGAAGTAGTGGAGAAGTAGTTTCGTTTCATCCAACCAACTTTTCCATTTGCAGTGACTTGGTAGAATCCATTAGTTAACGTTGTGTTATTAAGTTTAACTTGAGTATTTACAGGAAGTGTTGCAGAAACGGAACTGTCCCAATCTGGTTTTGAACGCAAATTAAGTTCAGAAGAAGCATAAAGCGTTTCTAGGACAGGTTTATTAGCGAAATACTCTTTCTTCATCCAGCCAACTTTTCCATTTACTGTAACTTGATAAAAGCCGTTTTTACCAGTTGTATTATTTAGAACACCTTTATCGCCTTCTTTAATCGTGAAAGCGATGGCGCTATCCCAACTAGCTTCTTTTCTTAAATTGATATCTGACATTGCATAAACGTCTTCTAATGTTGGTTTAGTTGCAAAATAAGATAATTTCATCCAGCCAACCATTCCATTATAATTAACTTTATAAAAACCATCAGTGTTTGTAGAATTATTAATTACAACTTTTGCGTTAGTTGGAAGTGTTCCTTTAATTGAACTATTCCAGGACGGTGAACTTCTTAAGTTTATCTCAGAAGCGGAATAATAAGTTTGGAGTACAGGATTTTTTGAGAAATATCCGATTTTCATCCAACCAGTTTTGCCACCATAATTAACTTTATAAAATCCATCTTGTGTCACTGAATTTTCATCGATAGTTACTTTTTCGCCTTCAGGAATGTTTATTAATATACTGCTTGACCAGTCTGCAGTAGTTCTAAGACTAATAGCAGAATTAGCATAATACGTTTTTAAAGCTGGAACAGTTAGTTCATTATATTTGTAATTAACTAAATCGAAAAATTCGTTAAAGGTATATCCCCATTTAGCAAAATAAGAAACGGGATCACCATGCGTTGTTCCGCCTAAAAAGCGAGTTACAGCATCATGGGACCACACAGTACCAACACCTGTATTATGGGCATTTACTGGTTTTAAACCGTATTGTTTTAAATTATAAGCAACATAGTATGCATCGTTGTTTATTGATTTATAAAATTTTTCTTTTGTTTTTTCGCGAACTAATTCAGATTGAATAAAATAAGGATTGGCCTTTGAACCAGCTCCCCAAACCGCATATTCGGTTGGATGGATTTGGATAATGCGACTACTGTCGACAAATGTATGAACAAATGCGTTGCGCCAATTATTTGTCATATAATTAATTTCACCTGTAATTGTCGAATTATCGTTTGCTGTTTCGTGGACTACAAAACCTCTTGGCTTGCCATAACCATCTTTATAAACAAATCTATCAAAGTTCTTTATCTGCTGCTCAATAACCGGATTGGTATATTTTTGATTAATAATGTATTGATTAGCGGAAGAAAGGCCTTGCAAGCTAGAAAAAAGGCGAGCGTTTGTTTTAGCTTGTACGCCTGAATTCACTTCTTCAGTTGGTTTTGCTTTTGCCTCTTCTTTGTCTGCTTCACTCTGTTCCTTTGGAGTGTAAATGGATTCATTTGTATCATCATTTAGAATTGTTTCAGCATCTATAGGAGAGTTGGTAGTAGAATCTTCAGCCGATGCATATGATGGTAATGAGAAAGTTGTTAGGAGTGTCAAACCTAAAATAATAACGATACTTTTTCTTTTAATATTCAATACAAAAATCCCTTCTAAAATTTAATTATACATTAAAGAATATCTGATTTTATTACAAAAGTATAGTCTATGTAGTAAACTGTAAACAAAACGATATAAAATTAAGTCGTTTTTCCTAGACAAGACCGCCAAAAGTAATAGATAATGGTAGTAGGAATAAAATAAAGAGTTGTTAGGAGTGATTCAGGTGAAAAAGTTAAGTCTTGTTCTTCTTATTTTGGGAATAAGTTTATTGACGGCTTGTGGAGGCGGGAATGAAGATAACGCTGATAAAAAAGAGCAAAAAGAAACTTCCAAAAATACAGAAGTAGAAAAAAATAATGCAAAAAAACCTAACAGCAAAGAAAACACAGATAAAAGTACTGAAAAAGCACAAGAAAAAACAGAAGATACACCTGAAAAGAATGAAGCATCTATAAAGAATGAACAACCTAATAAGGAAGAAACAACACAAAAAGCAGAAACTAATACAGAAAAAAAGGCAGTACCAGCAGCTAGCTCTATTTCGCTAACTACATTTAATCAATCGACTACACTTCCAATTACGGGAGGTAATGTTACGACAGTTTATAATAGTACAAGTCCAAAAATGTTTTTCTTCGGACCACTTAATATAACTATTAGCAAGTACAAAGTGGAAAGTGTTGTTGGCTCTGATAAACAAATTGACGCCTATTCACCAGAATCTTATTTAGGTAGACGTGATGGATATGTGGTTACACTAGATGTTATTATACAAAATACAACTAACACCACCATCAGTTATAAAGCGGATCATATCTCATTAAATGGAAAAGGCATTTCAAAAGGTGGGAGCCTAGAGAATTTTATACCAGTTGATAAACAATTAAACCATACTAGCGTGGTATTCCCGGGAATGACGAAACAAGAAGGTTATGTCACTTATATGTTAAATAATGAAGATTACGCAAAATTAAAGCAGGGTACAACAATAACTGCCAACAATCCGAATGATTTTAATTCACCAGCTGTTAAAGGAACAACCAAGGGGAATATTACTGTAAACTTTCCTATTAGCAAATAGATAATGTCTGATTTATAAAACAGAAAAAATACACCTTCTAAATGGAAGGTGTATTTTATTTTAAAGATACTTATTAAGTTAGTAGTTTTTATTTCTCTGTACTTTCTATTAAATTCTTTAACTCACTATTCGACATTACAACTGGTTTATGGAAATTAAAATGACCAGAATTCACGCGACTGATAGTTTTAATAGCTACACGATGTTCACATTCAGGACATAAATACATTCTAATTGGTTTATTACGTAATTGCTTTGTTTTAAATTCACGATTGTCTAGTTCGTCTACACGCTCGCATAAGATACATTTTGCATTCAATTTATCTTCACCTCACACAAGTATTATAGCACGATTATAGAAAAAGGCGAGTAAAAGCGGATTTTTCAAAAAATTTTAGTCTATTCTTGCTTGCGTGGCTTTTAATTTGTGATATACTAGACTTATCTAGTATTAAATTTTACTTAAGGGTTCTCTTAAGATGAAAATAAAGCGCTTATTATAGCGGATGATAGGGGGTTCTGTGATGGCAAATAAAAAGATAGATCACAGAGAAGAGGCAATTGAGCTTTTAAAACAAGACGCAAAACGAATCTTACAGTTGATTAAAGTTCAAATGGATAATTTAACATTACCGCAATGTCCAGCATATGAAGAAGTTCTTGATACACAGATGTATGGCTTATCCCGTGAAATTAATTTTGCAACCCGCCTAGGACTAATTGAACCGGAAGAAGGAAAAAAATTAATTTCCACACTAGAGAAAGAATTATCCGCGCTACATGAACTTTCCATGAGCAAAAAATAATGATTTAATTGAAAAGATGTCTGATTCTTTCTGACATCTTTTTTTGTTTGGCAGGAAAAATGAGCCAAAAGAAGGAGGCAATTCTTCTTTTCATTTGAAGGCTTTTTCCTTTATAATAGAAAGAATAGAATACAAGATGGGATAGTAACTTCTCAGGGATTGGAAGATGCCAATGTTAAAACGAATTTTAAAATCATATGATTATGCATTTATTGCTGTTTTTATAGTGCTTTGTTTATTTGGAATTATAATGATTTATAGTGCAAGCTGGTCTCTAGCTATTGGTAAAGATTTACCTGCTGACTACTATTATGCACGCCAAGTAAAAAACTTTATAATTAGTTTTATTTTCTTTGTTCTTTTTGCGCTTATCCCTTTTAAGTTTTATCAAAACAATAAAGTTCTTATGTTAATTGTATTTGGCTCAATCGGTGTTTTGTTACTGATTTTCTTAGTTGGGAAGACGGTGAATAATGCGAATAGTTGGCTAGTAGTCGGACCGCGTTCACTTCAACCCGGGGAATTTGCAAAATTAGCTGTCATTATTTATATGTCTGCAATTTATGCGAAAAAGCAAAGTTATATTGATGACTTTAACCGCGGTGTTTTGCCACCAATATTCTTCCTTGCTTTTGTTTGTTTCTTGATTGCGATTCAACCGGATACAGGTACTGCGTTTATTATTTTCCTTGTTGGCTGTTGTATTATTATTGCTTCTGGGATGAGACTTCGAACAATTATGAAACTAATTGGAATTGGAGTCGGGGTCATTGTCGCCCTTACACTAATTTTGTTCGCTTTACCAGATAAAGTCAGAATGGAAATCGTATCACCAACAAAAGTAGCGCGGATTACGACCTTTATGAATCCGTTTGAATACGCAGATAAAGAAGGACATCAACTAATTAATTCCTTTTATGCAATAGGTTCAGGTGGTGTTTCTGGGCAAGGTCTCGGCGAAAGTGTTCAGAAGCTAGGCTATTTACCTGAAGCGCATACCGATTTTATTATTGCTGTAGTTGCAGAAGAATTAGGTGTGTTTGGCGTAATGTTCATTATTTTAGCGCTGTTTTTCATTATTTTTAAAACGATTTCTACCGGACTCAGGGCGAAAGATCCTTTTGCTTCATTAATGTGCTACGGGATTGCAAGTTTGATTGCTATTCAAGCATTTATTAATTTAGGCGGTGCAAGTGGACTTATCCCGCTAACTGGGGTAACACTTCCATTTATCAGTTACGGTGGTTCTTCATTAATGGTTCTTTCCATGATGCTTGGAATTGTAGCAAATATTTCGATGTTTAATAAATATCACCGTTTGTATAGTGCAGATGGTTCTAAAAAAGAAGTTCCCAAAAAGCAAAAAAGACGATAGATTTCAAAAGAAAAAGTCATTTAATTGGCTTTTTCTTTTTTCGTTTTACCGCATGTTATTGGCGGTTTATAGCCAGTTTATTCGTGTTTTCGATATTGTTTTAAATATTTAGAAAGAAAATAATTTACATCTGATGGCATTTAATACTATAATTGAAGTTATATACCGTTTTACAGCCTAAAAAAGGGAGAGCTTAAAAGTATACATAATCATTTCGTCCATTTAGGCATCGTATCAAGTATAGAACAGATCAGTGTTGGTTAGGAGGAAAAAAATGAATCGAATTAAAAAAGTATTAGTAGCAAACCGTGGAGAAATTGCTATCCGCGTTATGCGTGCATGTACTGAACTCAAAATCAAAACAGTGGCTATTTATTCACAAGAAGATACTGGAAGTTTTCACCGGTATAAATCAGATGAAGCCTATCTGGTTGGAGCAGGGAAAAAGCCTATTGATGCGTATCTAGATATCGAAAACATCATTGAAATTGCTAAAGAATCTGGTGCAGACGCGATTCATCCGGGATATGGTTTCTTGTCCGAAAACATTGAATTTGCTCGTCGTTGTGAGCAAGAAGGCATTATTTTCGTTGGTCCTAAATCAAAACACCTAGATATGTTTGGCGACAAAATTAAAGCAAAAGAACAAGCTTTATTAGCTGATATTCCAGTAATTCCAGGCAGTGATGGTCCGGTAGCTGGTATTAAAGAAGTAGAAGAATTCGGTGAAAAGAACGGCTATCCTTTAATGATTAAAGCTTCCCTTGGAGGCGGCGGTCGTGGTATGCGTGTCGTAGAATCAAAAGAACATGTGAAAGAAAGTTTTGAACGTGCGTCTTCTGAAGCAAAAGCCGCTTTCGGAAACGATGAAGTATACGTAGAAAAATGTGTTATGAATCCAAAACATATTGAAGTACAAATTCTTGGTGACACTCACGGTAATATCGTTCATTTATTTGAGCGTGATTGTTCTATTCAACGCCGTCACCAAAAAGTAGTGGAAGTTGCTCCGTGTAATGCGATTACTTCTGAACTTCGTAACCGTATTTGTGATGCAGCAGTTAAATTAATGAAAAACGTTGATTATATCAATGCGGGAACAGTAGAATTTTTAGTTGAAGGCGATAATTTTTACTTTATTGAAGTAAATCCTCGTGTGCAAGTAGAGCATACAATTACTGAAATGATTACAGGGATTGATATTGTTCAATCTCAACTATTCATTGCAGATGGTTATGCGCTTCACGATCAGCTAGTGGCTATTCCTAAACAAGAAGACATCCATATTCACGGCTCTGCAATTCAAAGCCGTATTACTACTGAAGATCCACTTAATAACTTTATGCCAGATACTGGTCGAGTAGACACATACCGTTCTACAGGTGGATTTGGTGTTCGTTTAGATGCAGGTAATGGTTTCCAAGGAACAGTAGTAACACCGTTTTATGATTCTTTACTTGTAAAATTATGTACTTGGGGTATGACATTTGAGCAAGCAACGCGCAAAATGCGTCGTAACTTAATTGAATTCCGTATCCGCGGTGTGAAAACAAACATTCCTTTCTTATTAAATGTTGTTCGTCATCCGGATTTTGCAAGTGGTAATTATAATACAAGCTTTATCGATACTACGCCTGAACTATTTAAATTCCCACATATTCGCGACCGTGGTACGAAAACGTTGCGCTATATTGGTAATGTAACAGTAAATGGCTTCCCAGGAATTAAGCACCGTGACAAACCTGTATACGCAGAGCCACGTTTGCCTAAAATTCCTTATGGTTCGCAAATCGCACCGGGAACTAAACAAATTTTGGATGCAAAAGGACCAGAAGGCGTTGTAGACTGGGTGAAAAAACAAGAAGAAGTGCTCTTAACAGACACTACACTTCGGGATGCGCACCAATCTTTACTTGCGACACGTGTTCGCTCGAAAGACATTTTCCAAATAGCAGATGCGATGGCTCATTTATTACCAAATATGTTCTCATTTGAAATGTGGGGCGGGGCAACTTTTGATGTAGCTTATCGCTTCCTAAATGAAGATCCTTGGGTGCGCCTAGAAACACTTAGAAAACAAATTCCAAATGTAATGTTCCAAATGCTACTTCGCGGAGCCAATGCTGTCGGATACAAAAACTATCCAGACAATGTTATTCGCGAATTCGTTAAGCAATCAGCGCAATCCGGTGTCGATGTATTCCGGGTGTTTGATAGCTTAAACTGGATCAAAGGTATGGAAGTGTCAATTGATGCTGTTCGTGAAGCAGGGAAGGTCGTAGAGGCTACTATCTGCTATACAGGAGACATTGATGATGACACAAGAACGAAATACACGATTGACTACTATAAAGATATGGCGAAAGAGCTCGTTGCTCAAGGTACGCATATTTTAGGAATTAAAGATATGGCTGGACTTTTAAAACCACAAGCGGCTTACCGTTTAATTGGGGAATTAAAAGATACAGTAGATGTTCCGATTCACCTTCATACACATGACACAAGCGGTAATGGTATTTATACGTATGCAGCGGCAGTTAGTGCAGGAGTTGACATTGTTGACGTAGCATCAAGTGCGATGAGTGGAGCGACAAGCCAACCAAGTATGACTGGTCTTTATTACGGATTAGTTAATGGTAATCGTCAAACCAACCTAGACGCACAAAACTCCCAAATTATTAATCATTACTGGGAAGATGTTCGTCATTATTATAAAGACTTTGACAACGCACTTAACTCGCCTCAAACAGAAGTATATATCCATGAAATGCCAGGTGGTCAATATACCAACCTTCAACAACAAGCAATTGCTGTTGGACTTGGCGATCGTTGGGATGAAGTAAAAGAAATGTACACTGTTGTAAACCAAATGTTTGGAGACATCGTTAAAGTTACACCATCTTCTAAAGTTGTTGGGGACTTGGCACTATTTATGGTTCAAAACGAACTTACAGAAGAAGATGTCTATGAAAAAGGCGATACTATCGACTTCCCAGATTCCGTTATCGAATTCTTTATGGGCGAAATTGGCCAACCATATGGCGGTTTCCCAGAAAAACTTCAAAAACTAGTACTCAAAGGACGCACACCACTTGCAGATCGTCCAGGAGCTCTAATGGAGCCAGTTAACTTTGCAGATGTCAAAGCTGAACTAAAAGAGAAAATGGGCTATGAACCATCTGAAAAAGATGTCATTTCCTATATCTTATATCCAAAAGTATTCCTAGATTATCAAGAGATGATTAGTAAATATGGTGATGTAACAGTCCTTGATACACCAACATTTTACAAAGGTATGCGCTTAGGTGAAACGATTGAAGTAGAACTTGAAAAAGGAAAAATTCTCCTAATCAAGCTTAATTCGATAGGTGAACCAATTGCGGATGGAACACGTGTCATTTATTTCGAACTAAATGGTCAACCACGTGAAATCAACATCCAAGATATGAATGTTCAATCAACAGTTATTGCCCGCCGTAAAATTGATACAACAAACCCAGAACATGTTGGAGCTACAATGACAGGTTCCGTTATTCAAGTTGTTGTGAAAAAAGGCGACTCTGTGAAAAAAGGTGATCCATTATTAATCACAGAAGCAATGAAAATGGAAACAACCATTCAAGCGCCATTCGATGGAGAAGTTAGTAGCATTTATGTTTCTGACGGCGACACTATCGAATCTGGTGATCTATTAATTGAAGTAAACAGAAAATAAAAAAACATAAACGATTAACGGGTGGGAATATAACGCTAATTTAAAGTAGCAAACTTTAAATATCGATATTTTAAACGTAGTAAACAGACGTTTTTTCGAATCAATAGCGCTATATTTCGCACCCGTTTTTTCTGAAAAAGGAGAACTTACATATGAAATGGTTTAAAGGAATTGCCGTAGCATTATTACTTGTGATTTTAACTGCATGCGGGAATACTGAAACAAAAGCGCCAACAGAAAAAACAAAGAAAATTGAAGTGAAAGATGCAACAGAGCAAAAAATCACTTTAAAAGAAGCACCAACAAAAATTGTTTCATTAATACCGAGTAACACTGAAATTTTATTTGCGCTCGATTTGGGAGATAAAGTAAAAGGTGTTTCGGCTTACGATGACTATCCTAAAGAAGCTCAAAAAATCGAAAAAGTCACTTCAACTACTGTAGACACTGAAAAAATTATCGCACTTAAACCAGATTTAGTACTTGGTCATGAGTCTATGCTTGCCACTGAAAAAGACGCTTATCAATTACTCAAAGATGCAGGAATTAATGTGTTTGTCGTGCCAGATGCAACTAATTTAAAAGAAGTTGAAAATTCCATTGAAACAATTGGTAAATTAACTGGAAAAGAGCAAAAAGCAAAAGACGTAACTGCCTCGATGGAGAAACAAAAAGCCGCAGTTGAAAAGAAAGTCAAAGAGCTGAAAACATCTCCAAAAGTGTGGATTGAAATTAGCCCAGACTTATATACAGCAGGCAAAGGAACGTTTATGAATGAAATGCTTGAACTTGCTGGTGGTACAAATATCGTTACCGAAACTGGTTTTATTCCATACAATGAAGAAAAAGTTGTAGAATTAAAACCGGATATTATTTTATCCGTTTATCCAGATGCAAAAGCAACTATTTTAAAACGCGCTGCATGGAAAGACCTTCCAGCTGTTAAAAATGAACAGATTTTTGAAATGGATGCGAATAAATTAAGTCGTCCAGGTCCAAGATTATTAGAAGGTGCAGCAGATATTCAAGCAGTTTTTGAAAACTAATTCTTTGATAATGACAGATGAAGCTTTACAAAAAACGACTTTTAAGGTAATTTAACATAGGGTGGATTTTTTGCTAAAGCTTATTAGTAAAGTGATTCACCTAATAAAGAAAGCAATTTACACTTAGAAGATCATGCATAAACAGCAAGAATACGGCAACTTAGACGACAAATAATACAAACAAGGTGTACTTGGTTTTAAGTGGAGGAGTTGCCTATAAGTAAATAGTGAGCTGAATCTGGTTTTTAAAACCATATTATTTTTCGGGAAGAAGTGTTTTTGTGAAACAAGTTATGGAAGTTATTAAAGAACAAATTAAAAATTTACCAATGATATTTCGCATTGCGCGCTATGAAGATAAGGCTACATATCAAAGTCATTATCTCGGGCTAGCTTGGCAGATTTTAAACCCATTAATCCAAATAGCTATTTATTATTTCGTGTTTGGATTCGCAATGAATGCAAAATCTGGTTCTGGAGCAAGTTACATTGAATGGATGCTTGCAGGTATTATACCTTGGTTCTTCATTAGTGCAGTAATTTTACAAGGTGCGAATAGTATTTACAATAAAATAAATATGGTTTCAAAAATGAATTTTCCAATGAGTATCCTACCGAATATAACGATTGTTTCTAATCTAACTAGTTATTTTACGATGATGCTGATTTTATTAGGATTGTTTGCAATTAATGGAACACCTATTACCATTTTTTGGGGACAATATTTGTATTATTTTGTAGCGATGATTGCTTTTCTGTATAGTGTTACATTATTTAATGCAACGATTAGTGTATTAGTAAGAGACTATTATATTATGTTGCAATCGGTTATGCGTGTACTTTTTTACATGTCTGGTATTGTTTGGAATTTAGAGACAATGTTACCGCAGTGGTTGGTAAATGTCTTAAAACTAAATCCGATTTATTATGTTGTTAATGGATTTAGAGAAACATTCTTAATGCACCGTGGATTTTGGGAATCTCCATCATACACGATGTATTTCTGGTTAATCACTCTGACATTGTTATTTGTCGGCGCGACACTACACATGAAATTCCGCGAACGCTTCGTGGATTATTTATAGGAGGTTAGACAGATGGATAAAAAAATTAAAGTTGCATTTAAACATGTGTCGAAAGAATATGACCTCTATCAAAATAAATCAGATAAGATTAAAGGCTTGTTCATGCCGAAAAGTCAAAAAATGCAATCCTTTTGGGCTTTACGAGACGTTTCTTTTGATATTCATGATGGTGAAACAGTTGGTTTAATCGGGATTAATGGTTCCGGTAAGTCGACTATTTCTAGTATTATGTCAGGTGTTATCCCGCCAACACAAGGCGAAGTTGTTATTAACGGGGAAACTTCATTAATTGCCATTGCGGTGGGGCTAAAAGGCCCGCTGACCGGTTATGAGAACATCCGCTTAAAATTACTTATGCATGGTATGAAAAGTTCTCAAATTAACAAACTAATGCCTAGTATTATTGAATTTGCTGATATTGGCGATTTCATTAACCAACCAATTAAAAACTATTCGAGTGGTATGCGTTCACGTCTAGGTTTTGCAATTTCCGTGCATACTAACCCTGATATTTTGGTTATTGATGAAGCTTTATCAGTAGGGGACCAAACTTTTTATGAAAAATGTGTTAATAAAATAAATGAATTTAAAGCACGTGGAAAAACTATCGTCTTTGTCAGTCACTCACTTGGACAAGTTAAAAGTTTGTGTGACAGAATCATCTGGATGCATCACGGTGAAATTCGTGAAATGGGCGAGGCGAAAGAAGTTGCTCAAAAATATGATGAATTTGTAAAATGGTTTAATAAACAACCAAATGATTACAAGAAAAAATATCAAAAAGAACATAAAGAACATCAAAAAGCTCCACAGAAAAAGGTTTATCCTAATCCAAATGCAGATAAATATCGCTTAACACTATTTGATAAATGCTTCTTAACAGTGTTAATCGTGCTTACTGTATTGTTTGCTTCACTCGTTGCAACTGGTAAATCATTTAAAGGATTGATTAGTGAAGGATCACCTCATCAAGAAGAGCAAGTCGTTCAAATCGATAACAAGCATATTGAGACCAAATTATAAAAAAATCCCCGCTTACTTCTATAGTAAGCGGGGATTTTTTAATTAATTATCTAACTTTCTTTTTTCGCGTTCAGTAATATAAATCATTTCACGCATGAAATCTTTGTAGTAACCAGATTCATAGTGAGAGAATGAGTGACCAAATGGATAATAGTAATCTCCTATATACGGTTTTTTAGTAAAGTCGATTACTTGAGCAGTAGGGACTTTAGATAGGAAATAATTATTTAGTCGATCCCAGAAATAATTATTGCGCTCGATACGCATTTTAATTTTATATTCTTGAATCGCGCCATTCTTATCATAATACTTCGTTGTAAAGCCACCTTTGTTTAAAATGATTCTTTCAGCTGGCATTACAGTTAATAATTTTTCAATAAATTTATCTGCATAACTTGTCCATTCTTGGAAAAAGGCATCGTTATTAGAATGGTCGAGTAGACGCTTGATTGGTAAATCATTAAGGATACCTGATTGCTCACTTATATATGATAAGCTAAGGATTTCTCCACTTTCCAACCAAATTGGACCACGTAAAACATCAGCATACAAATCTAATAGTAGATAATCAGAGTTGGAATTCTCTAGTTTTTCAAAGAAGCCTTTATCAAAATCAGCTTGAAGTGTTCTTCTCTCATTATCTGTCATATTACCGTAGTCATCAATATTTACTCCCGTGTAAGGTTTGGATAAAACACTAAAAAGAGAAGTATGAGACTGGGTAAACGTAACTTCAAAAAAGCGTTTATAATCTGGATTGAAAAAGGGTTTAGAATTAAAAGCATTTCTACTAAAACAAGATCCCATTACAGCTATTTTTAGCGTGTTGGCATTTGATTCAGGAGCAGGATTAGTATTGATTGAAAGGTTTTTTGCTCCGTTTTTAATGATTCTAGCTAGGAATGGATGATTAGCTACTTTATGGAATTTATTTTTCGATAAATCAATTGTGTCAGGAATGAAAATTGGTAAATCAGGTTGATCGTTGGAGCGGATAAAGAAGTCCCAGATTGCATTTTCTTTATTGACATTACCGGATAAAAATTCTTGTCTAGAAATAGTTGTACCTGTTTTCATTAAGCCTTTTTTTATAGGATAAACTTGCTCTATATAGTATTCAAAGAGAGCTGCCTTATAATCTCTTCTTTTAATAACTAATTTGCTATCAGTGAAGCTTTTAGGAATCGAAAACTGAAGATCAATTTTATTATCATCTTCTTGGAAAGCTGTAAGGCTAACTATTTCTTGATAATTTTTTCTAAAGTAGAAAGACAAACGATTAGATCCGGTCACATAAGTAGTTATTTTGCTGTGTTTCGGTTGACTAAGCTCTACTTCTCTTGGAATAATGTTTTTGATAGAAGTATCGATATTTAAGAAAAAATCATGTTGTTTATTTATAGAAAGCGAATTTAGTCGAATGAAAGTATCGACAACATTGTTTGAGTCAACGAGTAGATTAGATGAAAGTGCTTGCAATTTCACTTGGAAATTTAGAGAATCAGTTTTTAACGTGCCAATTGGGAAAGCTTCTTCTTGTTCATGGAACAGGTAAAGAGCTGAATAGGGACGACGTTTGATAACTAATTCTGCTCTGTATGTATCCGGTTCAATTGGTATATTTAATTTAATTGCTCCAGATAAAGTATCAGGTGTTATAGCAAAATCTGTGAGTGTAGCTGTAATATCTTTCGGTTTACTAAACAAGGTAACTAGACCTTCTGGAAATTCAAATAGATATTGATAGAAAGCATTTTTTGGTGCTATTTCTTTATTTGTAACTGGTCCATCAGATTCAAGTGGATATTTTTTGCCACCGCTGACTATCCGGAAATTCCACGGTGTTTTATTACTTGTAATAGAATTTTCTGCTATTTCGGACATTGGGATAGTGGCAGTAAATGTATTTCCGTTTGTTTCAAAAGATAGATTTACTTTCTTTTCAGGGCGAAGGAATTCGAACATTTCTGTGTAGTGTGCTTGTATTTCATCGATTTTAAGAGAGCACGTTCCAGAAATAGTCCATGTTTGAGTCTCTTGGTGGAATTCAATATTAGTTAAATAGGGTTTCATATAGTTCCATTCTCCTTGCAAGTATTTAGTATCATATTATTACATTTTAGCATAAAAATTTAATTACCACCAAAAAATCAAATGAAAAATTTTTACGGTTAGTAGTTAAATAAAAATATTACATTTTTTAGTGAGACATGCTTCAAATTATGGAAAAAGCTAGATGGGAGGCTAGTGAATTTATATGGAAGCTATTATTTCTCAAGCTAGTCAATAGGCATAAAGTCCTTTTCACGCATATTTAATAAGTTTTTGTAACAAAGATGTAACGCATAAAGGGCTAAAATTTGGTAGAATATAGACTAGTATTAAATTAAAAGGGAGGGCAAGGAAACAAGGGGATCATTAAAAAAAGACAATTTTTAAGGAACCACTGAACAAGTTGTCTAAATTTAAAATCGATCTTCATGCATGATTTAGACTAATACTACAATAATAGATTGGTTTTAAAGATATTAAATAATTTTATGCTACCTGATAAAGGATAGTATACGAAAGAGTGGTTGATTAGAATAAAAATAAAAAAGTTAATTTGTAAGTTGTTACTTATTATGCTTTTAGGTACGGTACTTTTTCCCACTGTAAAAGCATACGCAGCCTCAGAATCCTTATATTATTATGCAATTAATGATATAAATTTACGCTCTCAAAGGGACTTTTCAAGTAGCGTAGTTACAACTATACCTAAAAATGAAGAAGTGAAAGTAAAACCTAGCTCTGAAGATAATGATGGTTGGGTTGAAATTTCTTATAAAAGTCATACTGGCTACATGAAAATTAATTATTTAACCATGTTAAATCCATTAAGAAGCTACGGGGAATATTATGCTCCAAGTATAATAAACCTTCGCGCAGACCGGAATTTTGATTCTGCCATTCTCCTTGCTATTCCTACGAATGAAAAGTTTTATGTGGAAGATAATTCCAAAGATAGCGATGGATGGGTGCGTATTGTTTATGAAGGGCATGTCGGTTATATGAAAGAAGGCTATCTTTCTGTAACTAATCCGACATTGGATTATATTAAGTATTATGCTCCAGGTGCAATCAATGTGAGAGAATCGCGCACGTTTGATTCTTCTGTAGTAACAACAATTCCTGTAAATCAACAGTTTTATATGGAACAAGGCTCCGTTGATTCAAGTGGTTGGGCAAAGATTTTGTATCAAGGTAAAGTTGGATATATGAAGACGAACTATTTTTCTCTAACTGATCCAACAAAAACATATGGTACTTACTATGCACCAAATCTTGTCAATCTTCGTGCCGGTAGAAGTTTTGATACAGCTATAGTAACTTCCATTCCTCAGAACCAAGAAATGTATGTAGAAGATGGTTCGATGGATAATAACGGTTGGGTAAAAATTATCACAAATACTGGTGAAACTGGATTTATGAGAGAGTCATATTTATCTACTTATGATCCAACAAAAATCTATTTTGAAAACTATGCGATTAGTGATTTAAACATCCGTAGCAGCCGTAGTTACGATTCTGAGATAATTGTTCAAGCGCCTAAAAACGCTAAAGTTTATGTAGAACAGAATTCGACTGATGCAAACGGTTGGATGAAGGTAGCTTATAAAGGTAGAATTGGTTACATGAAATCTGCCTATATTACTGCTAAAACTCCAAATGCCAAATATAGTGTGAAATATGCTACTGGAAATATAAACTTAAGACAAGCACGGACGTATGATAGTACAACTGTTACCGTGATTCCAGAAAGCGCTAAAGTAGAGATGGAAGTAGGTAGCGTTGATAATAATAATTGGGCTAAATTTGTTTATGGTAACTCAGTTGGGTACATGAACATCGGATACTTTAGTGATACGCCATATCAACCAATTAAAAAGACATACAAACAAACGAACTATCCTATTACATTTGCAACTGCTTTGTCGAAAATCATGGCAGATGTTCCGCAAACCGATAAAAAGCCAGCTAACTCTTATATCAATGTAGAAGCAATTAAAACTACAGGTTCAAATAAAGGCGTTGCTATCAATGCTTCTGGGCAAGTTAGAAGCACTGCAAGTAAAACTGGTTTTGTACAAGGGAAGCTGAAAAGTGGAGAAGAAATTACTATTTTAAATACTGTAACAGCATCAGATGGAAGCAAGTGGTATAATTTTAAATTTAACCGTCAATGGGTTAATGCCACACAAGCTGATACTTCTTATTATTTAAATCCAAGTAATTTTGAAAAAGATACTGCGGCATATTTACAATTCCTAGTGCTGTCTAAACCAGCTAATGTGGATATAAATGAAGTGAATAAAAATATTCTCGCTGGAAAAGGAATATTAGCAAATAAAGCAAGTAGCTTCAATAAAGCAGCACAAACTTCCAATATTAATGAGATTTATTTAATATCCCACTCTATCTTGGAAACTGGTAATGGTTCATCTAAGCTTGCTAATGGGATTACTGTTAGTGTTGTAGGTGGTAAGCCTGTTACACCGAAAAAAGTTTATAATATGTACGGGATTGGTGCTATTGATAGCGATCCTTTACGTGGCGGTTCTGAATACGCTTATAAACAAGGTTGGGATACTCCTGAAAAAGCTATCATCGGTGGTGCTGATTTTGTTGCAAAAAATTACATTGCCAAAGGTCAAGATACACTTTACAAAATGAGATATAATCCTGCTAACCCTGGAACTCACATGTATGCAACAGATATTGGCTGGGCATATAAACAAACTACAGGTATGCAAAAACTATATAATCAGTTATCAAATTACAGACAAGACTTTGATGTACCAAAATATAAGTAAATAAAATTAAAGCGAGCCTTTACGCCTTTTGCGTAGGGGCTCGCTTTAAATTGTCGTTGCGTAACTATCTTTTTTTTGCTATATTAAACAATAGTAATGTTTTATGTAGGGAGTGGAGAATAAGCGTGTTAAATAAAAAAAGAGTTGTAGTTGGAGTCTTGTTACTAATACTAAGTTTACTTACTATTAACTACTACTCAGAATCTTTCAAACTAACTTTAACTTGGTTGTTATTCGTAGTAGTATTAACAGTTCTTTATTTTAGACAAGTAAGGAACATTCAACTTCAATGGTCAACATTGATTACATCAATAGTAATTAGTTTGTTTTGGATGGCTTCATCATATAATGGTGGACCATACGGCGGGAATTTTATTTTTAATAGTATCATTTTATTAGGAACTTTTTTTGTGATTACTGCATTTGTTTTTCTTTTATTACTTGAAATGAAAACAGAATATAAAGTAAGAGAAGAACGCAAACCCAAATGGACGCTATTTGTCCTATTTTCGAGTATTCCTTTTGTAGTCTGGATGATGTCATTCCTCGCTTATTATCCAGCAAAAATGACTTTTGACTCTTATTTCCAGTGGGGAATGGCTCATGGAATTCGACAATATAGTCAGTGGCATCCGCTTTTACATACCTTGTGGATAGAAACTACAAGTGCTATCTATAATTCGCCTGCCAGTTATATTTTCTCTCAAATCCTCGTTGGTTCATTAATTGTAGGTTTTGCAATTTATACACTTGTAAAAATGGGTGCAAATATTTGGATTGGCGTTTGTATTTCTATCGGTTACGCCCTTTATCCTGTAGCAATGATTTATTCAGCTACAGCATGGAAGGATTTTCCATTTGCCGCTTTTATTCTGCTTTTCACTGTGTTAATACTTAAAATAGTGCAGTCTAACGGTTTATGGTTAAAAAATTGGTGGCATTTTGCTGCTTTCGTTTTAGTCGCTTTTGTATGCATAAACTTACGAAACAATGGAATTATGATAATAATCGTTTCACTGCTATGTTTGCTTATTTTTATGAAAAATTATCGACTAATATTAACTGGAGTAATTGTTGGTACTCTAGGGTTGAACTTTTTATTTAGTCTTGTTATGACGAATGTACTTCATGCTCAACCAAATCCATTAAACCAGGCATTAGCTATTCCTTCACAACAAATTGGAGCTACTTTTTACAATAATGGTAATTTTACGCCAGAATTAAAAGAGTATTTTACTTCCATATTGCCTGAAGAAAATTGGAAAAAAGATTATAATCCATATACTGTAGATCCAATTAAACATGACGCTGAATATAATTCATCTGTTATTGAGGATGATTTTGGTCTATATATTAAAAACTGGTTTAAACTGTTGACGGCCAATTTTGGGACTTATGTGGAGGCTTACTTAAATCAAGTCGCAGTTATTTGGCAGTTTTATTCTCCAGAAGATTATAAAGTATATTTTGATACTCCAGCAGATATTCAAGAGATGAGATATGATGTCAGAGCTTTCGCGAAATTCTTCCCGGACGGTTTATCGGAAGAAGAGATAAACAAATTAGGATATCAGGGCTATCAAGTAGAATATAAAAATGCGACTGGAAAAGAAGCTGTAAGTTACAGTGAATACAAGGAAAGAATTAAGGACTCTACAAATCCACTAATTTCCATATCTAAAGCACCTGGTATAAAGAAAATAACTGATGACATTTTTGTGAAGACAACAGAAGAATGGCAAAATTATTTATTAAAGGGAGCAATACCATTAGTTCTACTTGTTATTGCTATTGCAGCTGTATGTTTACAGCGCCCGAAAAAGAAATTGCTTATATTTGCGCCAGTGGTGATGGCTATTATCACGATAGCAATTGCTATGCCGGCAACGGACTTTAGATATTGTTATAGCTTCGTGTTTACTGTACCGATAGTCTTTTTTGCAACTAAATTAAAAAATTATAAAGAAAATCAAATTTAAGGAGAGAATCATGGGAATTCTAAATGAGAAAGTAGCTGTACTCTTACCTTGCTATAACGAGGAGCTTACAATAGGCAAGGTAATTGATGATTTTAAGAAAGAGTTACCAAATGCAGATATTTACGTCTATGATAATAATTCTAAAGATAAAACTTTTGAAATAGCAAAAGAGCATGGTGCAATCGTTCGTAAAGAAATGCGCCAAGGTAAAGGAAATGTAGTTCGTTCGATGTTTGCGGATATTGATGCGGATTATTATCTAATGGTGGACGGGGATGATACGTATCCTGCAGAGTATTGCCATGAAATTCTAGAGGTTCTTCGTAACAAAGAAGCGAATATGGTCATTGGTGACCGTTTAAGTAATGGAACTTATACAGAAGAAAACAAAAGAAATTTCCATGACTTTGGTAACTCGCTAGTGCGTAATACAATTAATCGTATTTTTAAAAGTAATTTAAGAGATATAATGACAGGTTACCGTGGTTTTGACCGTTATTTTGTTAAGACAATGCCAGTTTTAAGTCCTGGCTTTGAAATTGAAACTGAAATGAGTATCCACGCGCTAGAAAATCGTTTTCTAGTGAAAGAAATTGAAATTGATTACCGTGATCGTCCAGAAGGTAGTGAATCTAAACTAAATACTTTCTCGGATGGTTTCAAAGTAATTATGACTATTGTAAGATTGTTTAAAAATAGTCGCCCGTTCCTATTTTTCAATTTGCTAGCTTCTTTATTTGTTCTTGTAGGAATTCTTGTTGGCTTGCCAGTCATAATACAATTTGCTCAAATTGGCTTAGTTCTTAAATTCCCAAGTGCACTACTTGCAACAGGTTTAATTTTAATGGGAATATTGTTCTTCATTTGCGGTTTAATTCTTGATACGATAGCGCATAGAAACAGACAAGTTTACTTTTTAGAGCTTGTTAAATACCGTGAAAGAAATCCGTTAAACTAAGATAATTAGATAAAAAAACGCATGGCTTCTGTAAAAGCCATGCGTTTTTAATATTTATTTTTTATCTTTCGCGTGAAGTTGTAAATAAAGCTCATCTACTAAATTAGCAACCTCATCTTTTATTTCAGGGTGTTTTAAAGCAAACTGCATCGTTGTTTTGATGAAACCAAATTTATCTCCAACATCATAACGTTCACCTTCAAAATCATAGGCGAAAACGCGTTGGATTTCATTTAGGCTATTAATAGCATCGGTAAGTTGGATTTCGCCACCAGCTCCTGGTTTTTGTGTTTCAAGGAAATCAAAAATTTGTGGAGTTAGTAAGTATCTTCCTAAGATAGCAAGATTAGATGGTGCTTCATTAGGATCGGGTTTTTCTACAAATCCATTAACATTATATAAATTTTTGCTGTATTCATCAATTGGATCAATAATACCATAACGATAAGTTTCTTCGTGAGGTACAGTTTGAACGCCGATAATCGAGCTATGTGTTTTTTCATATTGTTGGATTAATTGCTTGGCACATGGTGTTTTAGCTTGAACAATATCATCACCTAGCATAACGATAAATGGCTCATTACCAACAAATCCTCTTGCTTGAAGAATGGCATCTCCAAGACCTTTAGGCTTAGACTGACGGATGAAGTGGAGATTGATATTTGTTGTTTCTTCAATTAAATGAAGTAATTCTAATTTATTTTTCTCACGTAAGTTAAGCTCAAGTTCAGGAACGGAATCGAAGTGGTCTTCAATCGCTCTTTTTCCTTTCCCTGTTACGATTAAAATATCTTCAATACCAGATTCAACTGCTTCTTCTACTATATATTGAATAGTTGGTTTATCCACAATTGGTAATATTTCTTTAGGCATAGCTTTTGTGGCAGGAAGAAACCTAGTACCTAACCCCGCTGCTGGAATGACTGCTTTTTTTACTTTCATATGTACTCTCCTTTAAAATATATTGCTATAATTATGTTCATTATACGCCATTCACTTATCTTAATTCAAGCTGGACATTAAAAGGGGACATTTTACGATGTAATCTTGACATTTATGGGCAATTGTAATAGATTGAAGAAAGTAAATAAATAAAAGTATAAAGGGAGATTAAGAATGCTCTATGAGATTATAAGAGAATCAAAATTAGCAGAACCTAAAGTATCTGCTATAGTTCCAGTCTACAATGTAATTAATTATATTGATGAAACTATTGAATCGTTATTAAACCAGACACTAAAAGACATTGAAATTATACTAGTAGATGATGGGTCTTCAGATGGAAGCTTCGAAAAAATTATGGATTACGGCGACCGTTTTGATAACATTTGCGTAGCTAAGGAACCTAATGCTGGTCCAGGTATGGCACGTAACAATGGTTTAAGCATTGCTAAAGGCAAATATATTAGTTTTGTGGACTCTGATGACATCCTCCCGGAAAGAGCGTTAGAAATCATGTACGAGGCTGCTGAGAAAGAGCAAGTAGGAGTAGTCACGGGTATTTCTGTTAGTTTTAATAGTAATCGTTCATGGTTTATTGGCGGGCACTATAACAAAGGCGTTTTTAAAAGCGGACGTAAAACACTTATTCAAAATCCGGAAATGCTTTATACATTAGGACCTTGTAATAAACTGTACCTTCGTGAAGTAGTACAAGATATCCGTTTTCCAGATTCGATCAAAGTTGCAGAAGATCATCCTTTTGTAATTGAAGCGTATTTGAAATCTAAAAGTATTTATACCGTAGATGAAATTATTTATAATTATCGTGCACGAGAAGATGAAGGAGATATTTCTTTATCACAAATAGTTACTTCGAATCCTTATGTAAGTTTTAAAGATATTATTGCAAGTATAAAGCTGTCTGATGCTCTTTTGAAAGAGTATGTGACTAATCCAGTTGCACTTCAAAAAATCAGAGTGGATTACCATGACCGAATTATTGCAACGGATATTTGGCCTGCGTACAAAGGTATTCTGTTGAACGGCGATGCGGAAACACAAATCAAAATGTTTGATGCTTTCCGTACATTAGTAGATTCAATGGATTTCCATTTGTTTAATAATCTAGGTGTATTCCAAAGACTATTAACATTTGAAACTATTAATCGCTATACATTCATTAAAGAAAAAGCGCGCCCTAGTTACTTAAGAGCGCTGAGATTAGCTTATGAAAAATTAGATCCAGGTTCGTTGAATAAATTATTATCCTCCGATTATCCTAAAGAAGTTCGTGCTGGTGAAAAAGCGGCTAAACGAAATTCAGTAAAACCTATCTATAACCGTCTTGTAGCACGTAAGCTAAAATCTACTATTTCGACTGGATTTGAAAAAGTAGTTGTTAAAAATTGGAAAAAACTAGTAGGATTATCACGTAATTTTTATGCGAGAAGAATAGCTTTTCCATTTTATAAGTTAGGGAAAAAAGAACGTAAAATAATCTTTTTAACGAATAAACATGATGTGTTGGCTGATTCATTTAAAGCAGTTTATGATGAAATTATTTTACAAAAGCCAGATTATAAAGTAGTAGGTTATTTGAAGCAACCGCAAAGAACTATTTTAGAACTTTTAAAAATGTATAAGGATATTGCAACTGCTGAGTACATCTTTTTAGATGATTATTATCGCCAAATTTATGGATTAACTCTTCGTAAAGATTCTGAAGTTATTCAACTTTGGCATGCGGCTGGAGCTTTTAAAAAGTTCGGTTTTAGTTCAATCGGTTATGCAGATAGTAATACAGAAAGTTTTGAACGAGATGCACATAAAAACTATTCCAAAGTAGTAGTTTCTTCCAGTGAAATTGTGCCATTTTATGCAGAAGCGTTTGATGTGGATGAAAAAAATGTATTGCCACTTGGCGTACCGCGTACTGATCGCTTTTTCAATGAAGAATACAAAGCCTATATTAAAAACGTTTTTGAAGGAAAATATCCTGCTTTAAAAAATAAAAAAGTCATTACTTATGCGCCTACTTTCCGTGGTGGTCCTGGTGAACGCCAACAATTTGTGATGAATTTAAATATTCGACGTTTAGCGGAACAATTAGGGGATGAGTACGTACTTGTTTTAAAGATGCATCCTTCTGTAGTTCGAGGCGTTGGTATTCCATTTGATTTACAAGAGTTTGCATTTAATATGAGTAATGAAGATATTAATGATGTCTTGATTAATACCGACATTTTAATTACTGATTATTCTTCAGTAGTGTTTGATTTCTCTATTATGGAAAAACCAGTGCTCTTTTATGCATACGATTTGGAGGGTTACCTAGGAGAACGTAATTTCTATTATAATTATGAAGAATTTGTTCCTGGTCCAATAGTACGTACAAATGAAGAATTAATTGGAACAATCAAAGCAAACGATTTTGACTTAGAAAAAGTTCGTGTGTTTAAAGAAAGATTTTTCGACGATTTAGACGGCAACTCTGCTGAACGAATTGTGAAAGAACTTATTAAGTAAGATTTACTTTTTGAAATATGATATAATTAACAATGTCAAAAAAACAGTTAAAGGAGATTAGAGGATGATATACGCTCAAATTTTAGCTGGAGGAAAAGGTACGCGAATGGGTAACGTTAGCATGCCGAAACAATTTCTACCTCTAAATGGTAAACCAATCATTGTTCATACAGTAGAAAAATTTATTTTAAATACACGATTTGATAAAATTCTTATTTCTTCACCTAAAGAATGGATGAATCATGCTGAAGATAATATTAAAAAATATATTTCTGATGATCGAATTGTCGTAATTGAAGGCGGGGAAGACCGTAATGAAACAATTATGAACGGAATTCGTTATGTCGAAAAAACATTTGGTTTAAACGATGAAGATATTATCGTAACACATGATGCTGTGCGCCCATTTTTAACGCACCGAATTATTGAAGAAAACATTGATGCTGCGATTGAAACAGGCGCTGTAGATACTGTTATTGAAGCACTTGATACAATCGTTGAATCAAGTAATCATGAATTTATTACAGATATTCCTGTCAGAGATCAAATGTATCAAGGGCAAACACCACAAAGTTTCAATATGAAAAAAGTATATAATCATTATCAAAACTTAAGCGCAGAGAAAAAACAAATTTTAACAGACGCATGTAAAATTTGTTTGCTTGCTGGCGATCAGGTGAAGCTTGTTAAAGGCGAGATTTTCAATATAAAAATTACAACTCCATATGATTTGAAAGTAGCGAATGCGATTATTCAGGAGCGGATAGCCAATGATTAATCAAGTATATAGACTTGTGTCAGAGAGACAGTTTGAAGTTGCCAATGTGGACGAATCTTTAGCTGGTGATGTGGTCGTTGTTAGACCTACTCATTTATCTATTTGTGCGGCAGACCAACGCTACTATACAGGTTCTAGAGGAAAAGAAATGCTTTCTAAAAAACTTCCAATGGCGCTTATTCATGAAGGCGTTGGCGAAGTCGTTTATGACGCAACAAAAGAGTTTAAACCTGGAACAAAAGTTGTCATGATTCCGAACACACCATTTGAGAATGATCCAGTCATTGCTGAGAACTATTTACGTTCGAGTAAATTCCGTTCTAGTGGTTATGATGGTTTAATGCAAGATTATGTTTTTATGCGTCGTGACCGGGTTGTTGCATTACCTGATGACATCAATATGAAAGTAGCGGCATTTTCTGAGCTTATTTCTGTTGCTGTACATGCGATTTTACGTTTTGAAGGAAAAAGTAACGCTAACCGTGATAGCTTTGGCGTATGGGGTGATGGAAACTTAGGCTTTATCACTTCCTTATTATTAAAAAATTGGTATCCAGAAAGTAAAGTTTACATTTTTGGAAAAACACCATATAAATTAGACTTCTTTTCTTTTGTAGATGGCGCATATTCGATTGATGATGTACCAGCTGATTTAGTCATTGATCAAGCTTTTGAATGTGCTGGAGGAATGGGTAGTCAGTATGCAGTCAGTCAGATTATTGATGTAATTAAACCTGAAGGAACTATTTCGTTACTAGGAGTTTCTGAGTATCCGATTGAATTTAACTCACGTATGGTACTCGAAAAAGGACTTACAGTTTACGGAAGTAGTCGTAGCGGCCGGGTTGACTTTGAAAAAACAGTAGAATTTCTATCCACGAACAAACGCGGGGTAGAATATTTACAAAACCTAGTTGGTGAAGTGCATACGGTGCATTCGATTCAAGATGTAATCGAAGCCTTTGAAGCTGATTTACGTAGTCCATGGGGCAAAAGCGTTATGGAGTGGAAGATATAATAAAACATTGGGGAGTTTAGGCTATACGCTTATGAATTTGTTTGCTAAAGTATATTTAGGAAGCAAGGCAGTCGAGAGGAAATTCGGCGTTCATATGCGAGACCTTAACTTCCCAGTTTTATATGGAGAGGGAAAAAAGAATGAAATTTGCGATTATAATTCCTTTTTACAATGCGGAAAAAAGGTTGGCTTTATCCATAGATAGTATAATTAAGCAGACTTACAGCTTTTTGAAGCATGTGGAAGTTCTGCTTATTAATGATGGGAGCACGGACCGTAGTAGTGCGATTGCTCATAGCTATGCCGAAAAATATCCGAGTAATATTCGCGTTTTTGATGTCCCGAATGGTGGTCCTTCTAAGGCGAGAAATATTGGAATACATAATGTACAAGAAGACACTGACTTTGTAGGATTTTTAGATGCAGATGATCTGTTATCACCAAATATGCTTTTTAGTATGGTGAACTTCCTAGAACAATCAGCTGTTAATATGCTTGTCCCAGCTTTTTATTATTTAGATGATTTTGGAAAAAAACAAAAAATTTCTCCACATAAATTAAATGACCGTTTCACAAATGGAAATCGAGTTGTAGCGATTGAAAAAGAACCGCAAGCAATTCATTTTTATATTGGCGGTACTTTTTTTCGTTTCGAAAGTTTGAAGCAATTTGCCTTTGATGAAACGCTTAAATTTGCGGAAGATCAGCTTTTAATTACGAAATTTTTGCTTGAAAATAGAAGTTACGGATTGATTGCCGATGCTGGTTACTATTACTATCGTGATTTAAAGCAAAAAGGTTCTTTAGTAAGTTCAGCTTGGAAGCAACCGGAAAGATATACGCCATTTTTACAAAAGGTGTACCAAACTTATTTAACAAACTCTAAAGAAATTTTTGGCGAAGTGATTCCATATGTGCAGTATTTAATCGCGTACCATGCCAAGTTGTTTTTTTATAAAGAAAACATTTATTTTAAAGAAGTATTAAATGAGCAGGAACAAGAAATCTTTGTGCGTGAATTACAGAAAATATTACAAGAAGTTGGTCCGGAGATGATTGTAGCACTGAATACACCACTTGTTGTAAAAGAAATGATGCTTTCAATTTTGCGAAACGGCTGGCCAGTACAGTTTAAGACGGCAGAATTAGAAGAAGTTCCGCTTGTCACAGTAAAAGAAAATTACCGTCCTGGAAAAGCTGTAACAGTGGAGCTCTTACTAGAAGAGGCGCGGGAAACTTTACCAGAGGGCGCAGAATTCTTTGCTAGTACATCTGTAGGTACGGCGCAAACAAAAGTGGTAAAACGAAAAACAGCCCAAACAATTTGGGATATTGTTGTTCGTGAAGAGGGTACACTTGAAAAAGTGGTGACACGGTTAAAACCATATCAATTGAAAGTCCAAGTGTTTTACCAAGACAAAAATCAAAAAATAACAATGATAGATTTAAATGTCATCAAGAGTGTGTTAGGAAAATTAAAAAGAAATAAAGCTTTAAAGCGAAAGTTTAAACAGGGGGGAGTATCCTGATGAAGTTTGTACAAAAAATATATTATTTCCTATTTAAGCTAGTAGGATTTTTACCTCGAAGAAAAGAATTAGTGATGTTTGAAAGCTTTTCTGGGAAGCAATATAGTTGTAATCCACGTGCTATTTTTGAATATATGGAAGAGCATAATCCAGAATACGAGTTGTTGTGGAGTGTAAATCCGAAGTATGTTGATTTGTTTGAAGCGCACGGGGTACCGTATGTTAAGCGTTTTTCTGTTAATTGGTTGTTTAAAATGGGCTTAGCTAAATATTGGATTTCTAATAGTAGACTGCCGCTTGAGCTACCAAAACCGAAAAAAACTATTTATGTACAAACGTGGCACGGAACGCCTTTGAAAAAACTAGGTGTCGACATCGATGAAGTACATATGCCTGGCCAAACAACCGAACAATACAAGGCTGATTTTGTGAAAGAGGCGCAGAAGTGGGATTATTTAATTTCACCTAATGCGTATTCTAGTACGATTTTCAGACGTGCATTTGGTTTCACTGGGGAAATGATTGAGTCTGGCTATCCGAGAAATGATATTTTATTTAGTGCGGATAAAGAGTTGAAAATCGCTAATATCAAAATGGCCTTAAATATTCCAGAAGATAAGAAAGTTATTTTATATGCGCCAACTTGGCGTGATAATGATTTTTACGAAATCGGAAAATATAAGTTTGATTTAAAGATTGATATTGCCAAAATGCAAGAAAAATTTGGCGATGAAGTCGTTCTGTTAGTTCGGATGCATTATCTCGTAGCAGAACATTTTGATTTCACGCAGTATGGCGATTTTGTACGAGATGCTTCAAAACACGAAGATATTAGAGATTTGTATTTAGTGAGCGATTTATTAATTACCGATTATTCTTCCGTATTTTTTGATTATGCTAATTTAAAAAGACCAATGTTGTTCTATACGTATGATTTGGCTGAATATCGCGATACACTTAGAGGCTTTTACTTTGATTTTGAACAAAATGCCCCAGGACCACTTGTTGAAATGAATGATGCTTTAATGGCAGAAATAGAAATCATGCTTGAAAATCCTCCTCAAATTGCAGAAAGCTTTTTAGAACAATTCTGTACTTGGGAAGACGGGCACGCAGCAGAGAAAACAGTGAAAAAAGTTTTTGCTGAAAAATAGGCGGTGGGAATATTGAAAAAAATAGCAATTTATATGTATATGCTTGCTGTTAAAATAATTGGATTCTTGGCGAGCCTTTTACCAGTTCAGCAAAAAGTTGTTTTTCTTATAAGTTTTGAAGAAAATCCCACTGCGATTATTAAGCAAATGAAACTGGCCAATGTCACTCCAAAAACAATTGTCTTCTATGATCCTAGAGTAGACGTATCAAAGCTATCTTTAGACTTTATAAAAGTTAAACCGAAGACACTGCAACAATTTATTCCATTAATGTTTCACCTCAATACGGCAAAAGTGGTTGTCACGGATAATTATTTTGTGGAATTAGCTGGCTTGAAATTACGAAATGGCGTAAATTGTATCCAAGTTTGGCACGCAAACGGTGCGCTTAAGAAATTTGGCTGGGAAGATAAAGCAGCGCAAAAAAGGTCAGATCGGGATAAGAAAAGATTTCAAGAAGTATATAAGCGTTTTACAAAAGTACTTGTTGGTTCTGATGAAATGGCATCAATTTTCCAAAAATCATTTTTACTAGATGAATCGAACATGTTGAAACTTGGTGTTCCACGGACTGATTATTTCTTCATAGAAGCGCAGTTACAAGAAAATTATCAGTGGTCATTCGAGCATTTACATTTAACAAACAGAATAAAATTACTATATGCGCCGACTTTTCGGGATAATGAGTTGGGAATGGCAAAGTTACATTTAGATATTGCGGAAATGAAACAAGCCTTAGGAAATGAATATCAATTGATTTTAAAATTACATCCTTCTATTAGTAATGATTTAGAGAAACTAGATGATGATTTTGTCATTTATGTGGATAAAGAAACGCCGATTGAAACGTTACTACCAGTTGTGGATATTTTAATTACTGATTATTCTTCCATTCCGTTTGAGTTTGCTTTACTTCAAAAACCAATGATTTTCTTTACGTATGATTTAACGGAATATGATAATGCTAGAGGACTTTCAGATGGCTTTTTAGAAACCATTCCTGGCCCCCATGTTTTTACAACGACTGAGCTAATTGAAGTAATACAAAATAATACGTTTGATTTGGAAAAAGTTCGGTTATTTGCTGAGAAATGGAATAAATATTCGGATGGATTTTCAAGTGAGCGTTTTGTATCCTTTTTAAAAGAACAGCTTGAAAAGTAGCACTGCTAACAAGTAGAGAAATTTTTGTTTTCTTGATATACTACTAAAGAAAGTAGGTGGGCTGATGAAGAAAGTAATTACATATGGCACATTTGATTTAATTCACTGGGGGCATATTCGTTTATTAGAACGAGCAAAAGCTTTAGGTGATTACCTTATTGTAGCCATTTCAACCGATGAATTTAATCGAATCAAACACAAAGAAGCATACCATAACTTTGAACATCGCAAATTAATTTTAGAGGCAATCAGATATGTCGACGAAGTGATTCCAGAAAGTAACTGGGAACAAAAATTAGAAGATGTTAAAAATCGTGATATTGATATTTTTGTGATGGGTGATGATTGGGAAGGCGAATTTGACTTCTTAAAACCTTATTGTGAAGTTGTTTATTTACCACGGACAGACGGTATTTCTACTTCCAAGATTAAAGATGATTTAAAATAGTCGTAGCACAAAACAGGCAGACCGGTAATGTTCAATTATTAGGTGGTAGGCTTGTTTTGTGCTATTATTATGTATAAATAATAACGCAAAGAACTAGTTATGATAGGAGCAGAAGAAATGACAAATTTATTTCAAGATGATAGTCTAACGCTGCATACAGACTTATATCAACTAAATATGATGAAAGCGTATTTTGACGATGGACTTCATGAGCGTAGATCGGTATTTGAAGTTTTTTTCCGAGACATGCCATTTGATTCAGGTTTTGTTGTATTTGCTGGACTGGAACGAATTATTAATTATATGCAAAATTTACGTTTTACAGAAACGGATATTGCTTATTTACATGATGAACTTGGGTTTGACGGACCTTTCCTCGAATATCTACGTAATTTTAAATTTAAAGGAAATATTCTTGCTGCGAAAGAAGGGGAATTCGTGTTTAAAACCGAGCCAATCCTTCAAGTAGAAGCAAGCTTGGCAGAAGCACAATTGATTGAAACAACTTTGCTTAATATTGTGAATTTCCAAACGCTGATTGCAACAAAAGCGGCGCGAATTCGTTCTGTTATTGACGACGAAACGTTTGCTGAATTTGGTACAAGACGTGCACAAGAAATGGATGCGGCTATTTGGGGCACACGAGCGGCTTACATCGGCGGTTGTGATTCCACAAGTAATGTTCGAGCTGGAAAGATTTTCGGTATTCCTGTGTCTGGTACGATGGCACATGCGATGGTTCAAGCCTACCGCGACGAACTAGAAGCATTTAGAAGTTACGCAAAAACGCATTTTGATTCGATTTTCTTAGTAGATACATACGATACGCTAAAATCCGGCGTACCAAATGCGATTAAAGTAGCGAAAGAAATGGGCGATAAAATTAACTTTATCGGCATCCGCCTAGATAGTGGAGATATGGCTTTCTTATCTAAAAAAGCGCGCCAAATGTTGGATGAGGCTGGCTTTACAGAAGCGAAAATTTTTGCTTCAAGTGATTTAGATGAACATACCATTTTGTCGTTAAAAGCGCAAAAAGCCAAAATCGATTCTTGGGGTGTGGGTACGAAACTGATCACGGCCTACGATCAACCAGCGCTGGGAGCAGTTTACAAAATGGCGGCGATTGCTGATGAAAATGATATTTTACAAGATTCGATTAAACTTTCTAGTAACACCGAAAAAGTTTCAACACCTGGTAAGAAGAAAGTTTACCGGATTATTACGAATGAAGATGGCTTAAAAGCAGAAGGTGATTATATTGCTTTAGCGGATGAATCACTTGAAAATGTCGACAAACTAACGATGTTCCACCCAGTTCATACGTATATTATGAAGACCGTCGAGAATTTCACTGCTCGCGAGTTACTTGTACCGATTTTTAAAGATGGGGAACTTGTTTATGACATGCCGACTTTAGATGAAATTAAAGCATATAAAGAAGAAAACTTGGCGCTGCTTTGGGATGAGTATAAACGAACAGTTCGTCCGGAGCAATACCCAGTTGATTTAAGCGTTAAATGTTGGAAAAACAAGATGCGCAATATCGAAAAAGTACGTAAAAGTGTCCAACTTCATTCACCAGTTGAACTAGATATGCCGTTTTAGGAGGAATTATAATGGAAATCAGAGAAAGAATTTTAGCAGATATGCAAGTGGCAGAAACAATTGATGCACACGAAGAAATCCGGAAAAGTGTCGAGTTTTTAAAAGCATATTTAAAAAAGAATACGTTCTTAAAAAGCTTTGTTCTGGGGATTTCTGGGGGACAAGATTCGACTTTAACTGGAAAACTAGCACAGATGGCGATAAGCGAATTACGAGCGGAAACGGGAGACGATGAGTATCAATTTTTCGCGGTGAGCTTACCATACGGAACACAACTAGATGAATCGGACCGTCAAGATGCACTTGATTTTATGGCACCAGATAATCGCTTAACCGTAAATATTAAAGCTTCGGTTGATGCGAGTGTTGCGGCGCTAAAAGAAGCAGGAGTTGAACTATCCGATTTCGCGAAAGGTAATGAAAAAGCACGCGAACGGATGAAAGTTCAATACGCGATTGCAGCGATGCACAAAGGCGTCGTTGTTGGAACCGATCACTCCGCGGAAGCTGTTACTGGCTTTTATACGAAATACGGCGACGGGGGAACGGATATAAATCCACTGTTCCGCTTGAACAAAAGACAAGGCAAGGCGCTTCTTAAAGAGCTTGGCTGCCCAGAACATTTATATTTGAAAAAACCGACAGCAGATTTAGAAGATAATAAACCGGCTCTTCCTGATGAGGTCGCGCTTGGTGTGACTTATGACCAAATTGACGATTACTTAGAAGGCAAAGAAGTTCCAGCAGATGCCGCAGCAAAAATTGAGAATTGGTTTATTAAAACCGAACATAAACGCCATATGGCAATTACTATATTTGACGATTTCTGGAAATAGGAGGCTGTTTAAATGAAAGTTGGTTATGGTTTATTAACTGCATTTTATACACATCCAGGAGAAAAAGATAATTTAGTTAAAATTTTGCTTGAAGCGGCTGAAGGATTGGATGATTACAACACGTGTATTCAGTATATTGTCAGCGAATCTGAAACCGAGCCAGACACGGTGTTTGTTTCTGAAATTTGGGTTGACAAAGGGCACCATAAAGCATCTCTTGATAACCCAGCTGTACAAGAAACAATTAAACGCGCCAAACCTTTAATAAAAGATATAAAACAAATACAAGAATTAGACATACTCGGCGGAAAAGGCATATAGGTGATAAAACATGAATGATTCTAGGACTCTCCTGGAATCATTTTTTTGGAGGGATGACAAATGCAAACGTTGATGATTGTTTGTGCTGGCGGTGCGACGTCAAGCTTAATGGCACAAAATGTCGTGAAAAGCGCGACATCAGAAGGAATGGACGCTGTTCTACTATTTCCAGATGATGTGAAATATAAAGATAGTTTTCGCGAAAAATACAGCGAGCGAGATTTGGTTGTTGTCATGGGACCGGTCGGCGCGATTACAGCCGGGAAATTCCGTGATTACAAAGAGCAAGTCGATGCCGTTTTAGTAGCACCACAAGTGAAATATATGTACAAAACAGTGGAGGAAGTATTAGGAGAACTAAATATTCCTTGCGCTAATATTGATTCACTCGATTTCGGGCGGATGCGCGGGGATAAGATTCTCACGCAAGGTCTAGCCTTAATGAACGCGAAAAATTCCAAATAAGGTGTTGCAACTTTAGAGGGGAAACGTTAAAATGAAAGAAGATGAAAAGGACAAGTGATTTGTCCTTTTCTTATATTATTGTGAAGTAACCGCGATTTTGCGGTTTCATTTTATAGATAAGGGTGGTTTTGTTTAAAATTATGAAAGACTTTACCGAGCAAGAGAAAATTATCGTTCTAGATTTTGGTAGTCAGTACAATCAACTAATTACGCGCCGCATTCGTGAGTTCGGTGTGTATAGTGAATTACATCCGCATACTATTACAGTTGAAGAAATGAAAGCACTAAATCCAACGGGGATTATTTTTTCAGGAGGACCTAACAGTGTGTATGACGAAGATGCCTTCCGCGCAGACGAAAGAATCTTTGACATGGGAATTCCGATTTTAGGAATTTGTTACGGCATGCAATTAATGACAACGCACTTCGGTGGCAAAGTAGAACGTGCGAAAGACCGCGAATACGGGAAAGCGGACATTCACGTTGAAAACCCAAGCCGTTTATTTGCTAGCCTACCAACAGATCAAGTTGTTTGGATGAGTCATGGCGATTTAGTTGTCGAGGAACCAGCTGGATTTGAAGTAACAGCTACTAGTAAGTCTTGCCCAATTGCAGGTATTGCGGACGAAGATCGTTTGCTTTACGGCGTGCAATTCCACCCAGAAGTACGTCACTCAGCTTACGGCAACGAATTACTGAAGAATTTTGCATTAAACATTTGTGGCTGTAAAGGCGACTGGACAATGGAAAACTTTAGTGAAGTTGAAATCGCTAAAATCCAAGAAATCGTAGGCGACAAAAAAGTCTTGCTTGCACTTTCTGGCGGCGTAGATTCCTCTGTTGTTGGTGTGTTAATTCATAAAGCAATTGGCGACCAATTAACATGTATTTTCGTTGACCACGGACTTCTTCGCAAAGGGGAAGCTGACCAAGTAATGGCAACATTACAAGGCGAATTCAACATGAACATCATCAAAGTAGATGCGAAAAAACGCTTCATGGACAAACTTGCTGGCGTTTCCGATCCAGAACAAAAACGTAAAATCATCGGTAACGAATTCATTTACGTATTCGACGACGAAGCCAACAAACTAGACGGCGTAGAATTCCTTGCACAAGGAACACTTTACACAGACATCATCGAAAGTGGTACAGCAACTGCCCAAACAATCAAGTCTCACCACAACGTTGGCGGCTTACCAGAAGATATGCAATTTAAACTAATCGAACCATTAAATACACTTTTCAAAGATGAAGTTCGCGCACTAGGAACAGAACTTGGCATGCCTGACGCAATCGTTTGGCGCCAACCATTCCCAGGCCCAGGCTTAGGAATCCGTGTCCTTGGCGAAATCACCGAAGAAAAACTAGAAATTGTTCGTGATTCTGATTACATCTTGCGCGAAGAAATCAAAAACGCAGGCCTAGAACGCGAAATCTGGCAATACTTTACAGCTCTTCCAAATATCCGTAGCGTTGGTGTTATGGGTGATGGTAGAACGTATGACCATACTGTGGTTGTCCGTGCGGTGACGAGTATTGATGGTATGACAGCGGATTGGGCACGTATTCCGTGGGATGTACTGGAGAAAATTTCGGTGCGGATTGTGAATGAAGTGGATCATGTGAATCGTGTTGTTTATGATATTACGAGTAAGCCACCAGCTACGGTTGAGTGGGAATAGTGATAAAAAGAAGCCTAGAATCCTTATTTTAAAAAGATTCTAGGCTTTATTTTACATAAAATTAATTAATCATTATATTTTGTTACTATTTGATCAATGGCATCTAATAGAGGTCTAAAGTTTTCAAAATTTATATCATCGTAATTTTTCCATACATATTTAGAGAGAGCTCTTTTTCCATAATTTTTAGTATTATTAAAAATTTTTTCGGATTTTTCAAATGTTTTTCCATTAAGCTCTGTCTTTAAGACAGCTTCTTCTAATAAATCTTCTATTTCACATTCTTTTAGTTCATTAACTAAGGGATTTGTAGCAACATACAAATTTGAAGTAATATTTAAATAATATTTTTCCTTTAATTCCGCAATCTTATTACACTCTTTATCTATACCTATATAGTTTAGTAAATTTTTTAATGGTTTATCCTTTACACTAAGCTCGTTATCTAATATAAGTATGCATGGATTCTTAGAAGTGACATTCATTTTTTTGAACAATTCACTATAATTTGGACAATGTTTCTTCTCTTTATCAGAAACATAGTAGTTATAGATTTGTTTCATAGTATCAGCACCATCTTTTTCTAAGCCAAAAAAATATTGCATTTTTGATACTTTTTGTGTATTTTTGTCTTTCAATCTTTCTAAAAAGAAAATTTTGAATATAAATTCTCCATTTACTTTTTTTATTAATTTTGGATAATCTTCATAGAGGTTTTTAAGAGCACTTTTTAAATAAAGAATATCTGTAGGTCCTTCTGTTAAAATGCATGGTTTTTCATTATTAAAGAAATATTTATAAAATAGGAACTTTTGAAATTCTTTTTCCTGACCATTTAAACATCTAAAATTAAATGTCAACTCTTTATCATTTATTTGTCTTTTTTTATTATTTACTTTATTTATGTGATTTATAAATGAAAAACGACCTTCAAGCTGTCTTAAAGTACCTTTTGTATCATTTATAGTAAAAGCGCCAGTTTTATATAAAGAGTTTGCCATTGCTCTAGTATTTTTATAAAACTCTCTAGTTACATTTACTTTTTTATTTACGACCAATCCAGTAACAATTTGTCTGGATGTTTTATATTGGAGTCGAGTTTTTTTTGGATTAATTTTAAAACCAGATTGTTTAATAATTATTTCTAATTGATAAAAAAATTCTTCTGACTTTTCTTCGAAGTTTTTATTATTTGTTGAAAAAGTTAAATCATCAGCATACCTTGAATAATCTAGTTTATATTTTTTGGCAATTTTTAATAATTTCATATCTAAAATATTGCAAATTAGATTGGTTATTATTGGAGATGACGGCGCACCTTGTGGTAGAGAACCATTGTAACATGTTAATTGAGCTAAAACTGTTGCTATATTTTTAGGGAATAAATAGCTCTTATTCTTCTCAAAATATCCTTGGACTCTTCCAAAATGAAAACTTTCAAAAAAATCTTCTAAATCTATATTAAGAACAAAACGTTTATTTTTATGTATTTCAGCATTTGTTATAATACTTTTATCTTTAGTAAAAGCATGAGAAATATTAGATTTAATATTATTTTCAAACTGGAATATATTTTGTTGTGTTAACATTACTTTCACGATATTTCTTTGAACATCTTTTAATTCTTTCGAAGGGACGCTAATATTTCTCTGACCTCCACTTTTTTTAGGGATTAAGAGATTTGTATATGAGTTTTCAACCTTCTTCTTATATAAAATATAAGTCAAAAATTTTTTCGGTGTTTTTAGAATTTTAGCAAGCTCTTCTAATGAATTTACATCTTCAAAAGTATCCATATTTATTTACCTCCAAAAAAAATAGACCGTGTGGTTACTCATTACGTTTTATAGGCAATAGCGCCTATGGTACAGTAAGGATAATGAACAAGTCTCTCTACCTTTTTTATCAAAACTTGCGAAACACAAGTTAAAAATCTAACCACACGTCTAAAGTCTATTATAACTTAAAATCTAATATTTGGTAGTATTTTTTATGTATTGCTTTTATATATAGTATATCGCCAAGTGTTAATCGCTCAGAGATCACTTAGAAATTTTTTCGTTGGGCTACGCAAGATAACATGAAAGCGTCTTAAAGTAGGGTTTTTAATTTTATAATCAGCTGCTAATTTAAATACTGTTCGCTGATAAAAAAGTTTATCCTTTTATTATATTGTGCTCCATTATAATATAAAACATATATATAACATTTAATAGTCTTTCATTCAGTAGACTTGAACAAACGTTATTTTTATGGATTAATAAGCTAGTAAAAATTTTTGTTTAGAATATTTTGTGATAAAATGAACTAAAGAGAAATATTTTAAAAATAAGGAGATTGAATGAAAATGAAAGTGTTGATGCATTATACAATTTCGGAATATGTTTATAATTTATTTGAAAGCTCTGGAGAAATCACATATTCAGAGCGTGTTAAAGAGGTTGAATATTTTTATAGTACTTATAGTAGAAACCATGAAAATTTATTTTTTATTATTGCTTATACCAATAATTTAAAGGTTAAATACAGTGTAGGTAAAATTACTTATAAAAACAACAGATTTTTTTTCAATAAAGTTAGAAGTGAAATATCGAATATTCTTATAGAAGAATTAGGAATTAAAGATAATAATACCTATGAAAAAGATTATTATTATAAAGTATTACATATTGATGACGATATAGCATTTAGAAATAAGAAATTGGATCAAATCTCTAGTAAAATAAAACTTAAGTATTTTAGCTGGAGAGAATTAACTGCAAAGAACGAGATTTTATTCAAAAAAATTTCAAATTTAATTTTCGATAAAGGAAATATTATAAATTTAGCTACCACATATACTCCTGATGCAGCCTATGATGAAAGGCTAATTGTAAAGAAATGCTTTAGTGCTTTAAAAAATTTGGGATTTATAAAAAAAGGGGGAATAGATACCACGCACACTATTTTACAGGGAGATATAGGAGAATTTCTAATGCATAGTTTGGTGAGTGAATTTCTTGAAAGTAACAGTGATAAATATATTTATCCTAAACTTATATTTAAAACAAACCCTACTATGGCTGTCTATGGTAATGATGGCTCTATCTATATACCTGAAAAAAAAGAAATATATTATTTAGAAGCTAAGTTTTATAATAGTTTAACTGAAGCATTAAATAGAGCTGTAGACTCGCTGGAAAAACATAATGATGACTTATATGAAGATCTAAATTATAGTGCTGAATTGTTTAGAAATATTAAAACTAATAGAACTCATGAATTAATTGAAATAACTGACGATGTAACAGAAAAATTAATTATTTTTTTAATATGCGCTGATACATATCAAGAAGCAAAAGTAAAAAAGATAATTGAAAAAAACTGTAAAGTTAAAAAACTGAAAGAGAAATTTGAAGTACTAATATTTGTTTTACCTATTTTAGATAAAGAAAATTTTCTGAAATTCTTTCAAATACAGTCTGAACTAGAAGGAGAAAAATATTATGACTTTAAATGAAGAGAAATATTTAGATATTAAAATGGATGAGTTTAGAAAAGTGGTTTTAAGAAAAGTATATGATAAAGAAACTATTCATGATGCTGTATTAGGAATTTCAGATTTAGATATTTATTCAAAGAGTGATAGTTTTTTTTCTAAATTGAACCAAGCGAATAGGCAATCTTTCATCAATCAAAATATTATCTTAACTAGCGAACAAGAAAAATGCTTAGAGTTACTCCAAAAAGGAAATCTCTTTATAAGTGCTCCCACTAGTTTTGGAAAAACGTTTATCGCTTTAGAGTATATTAAGCGTAATAGTTCAAAAATTGATGACGTGGTTTTTGTTGTACCTACTATTGCATTAATGAATGAATTAAGAGAAAAATGCTTTACTTACTTTGGTAAAAGCTATACGTTGATTACCTCTGATGCAGAGTTAAAACAATATTATGATACTACAAAAAAAATAATAATAGTTGTTCCAGAAAGAATTAACACAAGCTTATTTCAGCAATATTTAAATAATAAAAGAATTGATTTGTTAATTTATGATGAAATATATAAACTTAATTCAGAAAATACGGTTAATAATCGCAACAAACGAAAAAGTAATGAAGATAGTAGATTAATTAAAATGAATTATATATATAAGTATTTACTTAGTAGAGCAGATAAAATTTTATTACTTGGCCCTTTCATAAGAAGTGTTAGTTTTGCTAAATCTAATATACAGATTGAAAAATTTATAACAAATTTAAATCTAGTATACAATGAAGTTGAATATACGCCCGAGTTAGTAAACTACTTAGGAAATCATGAGGATAAAAGATTTGTTTATTTTAAATCTCCCCAAAGCATAAAACGATTTTTAGAAATTAATAATAAGAGGGATTTAGCATATAGAAGTGGAGATAACGAAATAATTGAGTGGATATCAGAAAATATACACCCAAAATGGTATTACGTTGAGTATTTAAAACAAGGCGTTGGAATTCATCATGGGGAAACACCTATATTTCTAAGAAAGTACATAGAAAATGAATTTTCACGTTTAGATGGATGTATACATACTATCCTATGTACAAGTACTCTAATTGAAGGTATAAATACACCTACTAATCAATTGGTAATAGTAGATACTCCTAGAAATGTATTTGAATTGAATAATCTTATAGGGAGAGTGGGAAGACTAAATATAGAAAATCCTATAAGAGGAAAAGTTTTTATAACAAAACAAAGTACACTTGATATGTATAATCCAAATGATTGGATAGATTTAAATATTGTATTTGAAAGTTCAGAAATAAGTACTACTAATGTTGAAGATGAATGTTTATATTTAGATAAGGAATTAACACAAGAGGCGAAAAATAGCGTGGATAGTTTATCTAATGAACTTAATGAAAAATTTAATATTAATTATCACGAAATAATAGAAGCTGGTATTGAATTTAGAATACTTGATAGATTTATTAAGTGTTTTGATACTATAACTTCTCATAACAAAGAGTTTGATGTAATTCGTGACCTCAAATATGAAATATTGAAAGAAAATAACTACTTGAGGGGTGTGAAATTAGATAAATATTCATTTTTTGATTCGAAAAATAAAGAAAGATATCTTTCTTTTGATCCTGTGTATTATTTACTTACTTCTGGTAAAGGAATGAAGCAAGTAATTACTAAGTTTACTAAAATTTATAAAGAACATACTAGTGAAGATATTAATTTATTTATTGACACATTATTCCAAATCGATAAATTCATAAAATTTAAAATGATGAAAATGATTGCTATTTATGAATTGTTTGATGAAAAAAATTTATTTAGTAGGGATAGAAATAGAGCGTTTATACAAAGTATTAACATGATAAAATCATATTCTGATTCGGAAGATGGATATGAAAGGATTTTAACTGATTTAGGATTCCCGAAAGAAGATATAAATTTAATTAGCAATGAAATTGATAATTATAATGAAATAAAGGGAACCGAAAAAAAACTGCTTAAGTTATATAGAAACGGAAAGGTATATAATCAATTGTCACCTTTTGGTAAAAATATTATTAATAAAATAAAAGAGCGTGTTTAATTTTTTACTGATGTTAATTATCTAAAATAATTGAAAATAAGTATGCTGCAATTGTAAATTTGATTTCGAAACAGAATGAACGACAGATATAACAATATTGGCTAGTATAATGGAAACAATGATTAAGAGAATACCTATATTGGCAAGTCTTATGATTTTTTTGATAATGATCTACTTGTGAAGTAAGTTGGGGGTTAGAAGACATATCTAATTCTTCATTTTGAAAAGACATTGGATGGACTAGATTTTTATAAAAGACAACAATTAAAAAAACACTTTCGTTAGATTCATGTAAAATAGAACTAACGAGGGTGTTTTTTTGCTAAAACATTAAATCTTCTAGGTTCAAATTTAGCTTTATATTTCAATGTTACTAAATGACAGCTCGTGTAAATATCATTATAATAGAACCATGATACAAACTTCACATACAGAAAGGGAAAACAACCATGACAAAAATTCGTATTAATAAAGAAAAAATGAATAATCATGCTACAACCCTAGGTGATAGTGCGGGAAAGTTAGATTACTATCCCCTTAAAAATGGAAACATGAGTTATACGCAAACTAATTCTATCCACCTTTTTCGGGAATCATTACTTGAACTACTTGAAGGCATCGAAAATTTAGGATCTGTTGCGCAAGATGATGCTACTCGAATCAAGCAAATGGGGGAAGCTTTTGCAAAACAAGATAAATCCATCAGCCAGAAGATGAATTTGGAGGTGCGTTAAGTGGATAAACGTACCCAAGAATTAGGTGAAATAAAAAAAGAGATGGAGCGAGAAGATGACGCTCTATACGCTATTAAAAATAAAATTAGACATTTAGAGGATGTGGAAGAAGATATTCATCAAGCTAGACGTGAAATGGATGACATCCTTTATCATATGAAAGAAGTTTGGCGAGGAGAACACGCAGAGGATACTTTTTGGCAAATAGAAGACGAGGTAAATCATTACAACCGGAAAACTGCTTGCATGACTACCGATATTCAAACCGAACTAAATAATGAGCAAAAAAAGCATCAACAAAATCTCCACGCGCTCGAAACTAAACAACAGGATATCACAAAGGAGATGCGTTTATGACTCGAATAGATATTGCTGAAGTAAACCATTTTTCACATGAATTAAAAATAGCCAATCAACAGGCTAAAACACAAATTACGGCAATCCAAAATGCTATCATTGCTTATTTACAAGATGATTCGCTCTCCGGAGAAGCAATTAGTGCGTCTAAAGGATATTATGCAGCGACTTATTTACCGCTTTGTGCTTCTATCAAACAAGCACTACATGTCAGCGAGGAATCTTTAAGGAAATATATTACCGACTTTCACAGTCAAGTAGATAGTTCTCCAAGTGCAAAAATTGATGCAGAAGGTCTGTATGAATTAGATCAGAAAATAAATCGTTTAGAAAATAAATTAGAACACATTCAATTAGAATTAAGTTCGATGACAGCAGTTTCTAGGCAGGGCGAAATTAATGCGCTTCAAACGCAAATATTTGCCAATTATAAAAAAGAACAACTTTTAGAAAAATTTCTTGATTTTGAACGTGCTCATAGTCATTTTTTTCAAGAATTAAGTGACTTAGCTCGAGCAATCAATCGTGGTGTGCGTGATATTCAGGCGAACATTTCTTTTAATAGCCAAACTGGGATGTACAAAGTAGATAAATTAAATGCTTCAAACTTTGAACGACTTGTGGATTTATACGCTTCTCAAAAAGCAATAGATGACAAAGTAAAAGCTATGGAAGATATTGGAATGCTCCCTTATATTCCAGAGGGAAATCGTGCCGGATATGTTACGACTAACGGCAAACTAAATACGGAAGCGACGTTAGATTTAGTTAATCAACAGATGATTTATTGGCAAAATGAAACCAGTATGCGCGAGTTGTTTGGCGTTGGAGCTTTTTATCGCGCGGTTTATGGTTTGGATGCAGTTACTGCTGAAAGGATTGGCGGCGGAGAAAGGCTAGTAGATGGCTCGTCGGTGTTTTTACAATATGTTGGAGCTTTTGGAGTGAGTGGTTTTTATGCTGAGTTTGGGCAAGTGGAAAAATTAAAATATATAACTACCACTGGAGTTAAACTAAAAGGAAACCCATGGGAGACTACAACTGTTTTAGGCACATATACCGAAGATACTCGAAATATACTAACTGAGCTTGGAAATAAGAAAAGTGTGAACTTCGGAATGAAAAAAGGAAAGCTAAATTTATTGAATACTCCTGACGAGTTTTACATAACTCCTTTGCAATTTTGGGATGAATATAATCAACCTTGGTTAGATGAGGTTATTAAAAGAAGAGATCCTGTAAAAATTGCTACAAAGCCCATAAATGATAACTTATATAGATTTAATGAAAAAACTTTTGAACAGGAATTGACTGGTTTTGGTAAAGAATATTTTTATTTAAAAGAACATGGTTATGAATTTGATTCTAAAACATCTGAAATGAAATATAAAAAATAACAAAGTTGGTGAAATTAATGGAGTTTAAGCACGAAGTAGAAAATAACTTTGCGGATATAATTCAAGAATATCAATTTAACTTAATTAAAGTAAATGAAGACGAAATAATGTTGTTACATCCTAATTATGCTCTAACTATTTGGAAAAGTAGAGAAGGTATTGATATTTATTACCTGTTTCTTCATAGCTTAGAAAAAGTGAAAATAACCAATTTCTTATTTTCAAATTATGAAAAAGATTTGTTAGCCAATATAACTCCTGCAAATAATTTGACCAACCAAATTTCTAATAGCTTACTTATTCATGCAAAAGGTTTAAGTAAATATTTCCCTGAATTATTATCGGGTCAAAATGACTGGGTAGAGAAGTTTAATGAGAATAAGTTTTATAATGAGCCGAGAGCTATTAACAAAGACGAGTATTCAGCCTATCAAACTATTATAAAAAATATCAATGGCAAAAAAATTGAAGGATTTCAAAATGAGATATGAGGCTGATTTTATAAATAGACTCAAATCATTAATAGAAGAATTCCAGTTAAATTACAAAGTTATATCTGAAGAGGAGCTAGCACTTTTTGGTTCTAATTTTGCGCTTGTTTTTTTGGTTCATTTTGATGAAGTTTCTTTGAATTATGTATGCCATGATAAAGATAATTCACTCGTTAGTTATGATGTCTGGTCTTATTTTTTGCATGTCTTTGATGATAAAGATAGGGAGAATTTGCCAAAATATAATTCTGTGCAGGAACGGGTTGATATTTCGTTTTTAATACTTGCAAGAGGTCTTCCGCGTCATTGGAGTAGTGTGCTTAATGGAGATGACAAATGGTTGGAAGATTATGAGCGATATGAATTAGCCGGAGTTCCTAGAGAAGTAATCGGTGACTTGAGGAATAGTTTGAGTTTATATATTTGACCAAGAAATGTTGAGAATGTAGCAGCAAAGAGGAGTTCAAGCATGAAATTAGACAGTAACTCAAAAGAAATAATTCTTAAAAAAAGTGAATTTCTACTCCATAATAATTTTAAATTAATAGAAATAACGGACGCTAGTATCACATTTTCAAATAAAAAAATCGCTTTTGTCATCGGTTATGAAAGATATGATAATATAAGTAATATTAATATAAAGTTTTTGGAAGAAAATGAAATGTTTAATCTTGGATGGATTGCTTTTGTAAGAAGAAATCAGACGCCGTTTCCTCAGAATAAATTAGATAATATATTAGAGTTACTTGATTATGCTGAAAAAAATTATGCTAAAGTTACTAACTTACAATTTTGCCAAGAAAGTAGAGAAATAGTAGAAGACTTCTTAAAAGAATAATAACTGGAATTATAGTAAAAAAGGACTGTGATCAATTGGATTTTTACAAAGAAGTTGAAAAAACATTCAAAGGATATGAGCAAAATTATCAATTGAAGCTAACTAAAATAGATAATAATGAAGTTGCTTTCATCGGAGAAAATTATGCTTTAGGTATAGGATGGAGCACGGACGGGGTGGATTTGCATTATTTCAAACTAGATAATTCGACACTCAGTAAATTTAGTTTAGATAATTTATTAAACAGAAAGCTAACTAAAATCGAACGAGAAAGGATACTTCCCAGCTCAACAATTTACGAGAAAATAATTAACGAATTAATAATCTGCGAAAGAGGATTCAATAATCATTTTCAAGAATTGCTACGGGGTGAAACATTAAGCGGCTATAGAAATAAAGAATTTGTTTCGAATTTGGAGAAGAGTATTATTGAACGTGAACTGTTGCCCCGTTAATACTGCTTAGAAAGAGAACAGTATTATTTTCATGAATTTGATAGTATAATATCTAAAATGACAGCATGAAAAGGAGATCATCAAATGAGTATTACAGAAGAAGAATTTGAAGAACAGGTTTCGGAGTTGTTTATTAATTATTTAGAAAAATGTACGCCTGAAGAGATTCATCAAGTGGTTGTAGAATGGAATTTTGATAATCCGAAGAAACCGATTTATTGGATTGCTAATTCGCCGAAAACGGATAAAGGGACTGCGTTAATGTTGTTTTGGTTAATGGAGCCGGACTTTGCTTATCAATTTGAAACAAGAGAAGCGATGGTTGAAAAGAGCGGTTGGTATGCGGAAGATTTTGATATTGTTGCTAGTTTGGAAGAAAAGTACTTAGCTGGGTTCTATCAAAATCAAGTCTATGGTTACGCACCTCCAGCCGAGTTTCAAGAGGAGGAAATGAAAAGAGCAATTCCGAGCGAAATGTTTGTTCCTTTGAAAGGGCTAGAAGTTTCTGAGTCGGCGGATTGGGAAGATGGTTTTCCTCCTGAATTGCAAGAACGGTATAATGAATTAGCTGAATCAGTGGAAGAGTAATCTTGATTCGGTATTATTCAAAAAGGAATTTAAAGTCGAAAATCGTTTGATAGGTTTTCGGCTTTTTTATTAGTGGTGCGTTGAAAATATTAAAGTAGATTAGGAGGAATAACATGAAATCACAGCAGACATTTATGGTAGAGGTTACCTTTTATTCTAATGCAAGAAAAACGGTTCCGGAAGCGGGGTATCGGCCGCATTTTGTGATGGAGTTGGATGAGGATCGGGAATATTTAGGAGTTGAAATTTATGATATAGAAGTGGATACGCTGGATTCGGTGGGGTATGCAATGTGTTCTTTTTTATATGAACAAGAGGGCGTTGGTTATAGTAAGATTCAGCCAAATAGGTCTTTTATGGTTATGGAGGGCGCGAGTGTTGTTGGGAGAGGGAAGATAGTGTCGTTTCATTTGTAAATGACAGTTAAATTGATTTATGCGTTTTACACAGTATAATTAAACTATAAACCTATCAAACGAAAAATGATGATTCCCTCCTATTTGAAAAATACATCTAAAGGGGGAGTCTTTATTAATCTTGACCGAAGAACTTGCGTAAATAAAAAATAAATAGGAAGTTGAAAAAAATGATACTTATAAATAAACGAGCGGAAAAACAAGATTACCAGACAATTTTAGCGATTTGGGAAAAGTCAGTTATTGTAACGCATGATTTTTTAACTGCGGAAGATAGGCAGTTTTACAAAGAACAAATTCCTTTGTTTCTAGATAATGTGGAACTGTTCTTATGGTTCGCTGGTGAGGAGGTCATTGGTTTTAGTGGGACGAGCGAGCGGGAACTAGATATGTTGTTTCTGGATCCGGTAGCCACGGGTAATGGTTATGGGAGTCAGATTCTGGGTTGGCTAATAGAAAATAAGCGGATAAACCTGGTGGATGTGAATGAACAAAATGAAAATGCCACGAGATTTTATTTGAAGCATGGATTTGTGGTTTCTTCCAGAAGTGACTTGGACGGTTTTGGGAAGCCTTATCCAATTCTTCAATTGCAACTGAAGGAGAGAGTTAATGGAGTATGAACAGCTGTTACAAAGCGAACTTGGTGAACTTGAAATAATTCGGGAAGAACTACAAAACAAAGAATATCGAGGAATGATTGTAAAAACGGCTAAAGATGGCACAACGATTCGGACGCGTTTGGCGAAAAAAACAGATAAAAAAACAGGGTACTTTGTTGCTTTTTGGGAGAAAGATGAACTTGGTAAGAATTGTCCTTTTGATGAGAATGATAGCGCTGATTTTTTATGTATTGTTGTTATTGATGGTGATTTGAACGGTTTATTTGTTTTTCCAAGGCAGTGTTTAATTGAAAAGGGAATTTTAACTAGTGAAGTTGGTATTGGAAAAATGGCTGCTAGATTTTATCCAACGTGGTGTCAGGATTTAAATAAAACAGCGAAAAAAACGCAAGCTTGGCAACAGGCGTATTTTAAAAATTATTCTATAAGAAAAGAAGACCATTAATTTGGTCTTCTTTTTATTGTATAGAGACTACTTGCTCGCAGTAATCTAAGTAAGCATCGTCTACTAGAAAAAATTTTGGAACCATTAAGCCAACAATATTGATGAGTAGCTCTGAATTAGCGATGGCAGGATTAATCATTTGGTGAGAGACGTCTGGGATGGTTTGGGTTTCTACGTTTTCTTTTTTGATTTGTTTGGTGTAAACATCTTTTGTTTCTGCTGAATCGACATTTTTATCTTTTTCAGCTAAGACGAGATAGATTTTTGCTTTTACTTTTGAAAGGTCTAGGGTGGCATCTTGGTTCATGTTTTTGCGAATAAAGTTATAGCGATCTGGGGTCATTTCTTCTTTACCGCCATTTTGTTTGTAGCTTTCGTAGGTTTTGTTTTTAGAAATAAGGGCGCTGTCGGTGCGAAAATTTTGTTTTGCTTGATTGATTTCTTTAGTTGCTTTACCAGCTTCTTTCGCTTGCCAGCCGGTGTTGTATTCTCCTTGACGCATCCAGTTGATTGCAGGGGCGGCAAGGATTGAGAAGTCAATCTCCTTATTTGCATTCATTGCTTTTGGGATCACCCAACCGGCTTGACTAGCGCCCCATAAGCCGATTTTGGTGGTGCTGTCTGGGTATTTTATTTTCATCCATTCGATCACTTGGTTGACTTCGTTTGCGCGATCATCCATGGACTGATTTAGCCAATTGCCTGAGGATTTACCAACGCCTAATTTATCCCATGAAACAGATATATATCCTTGTTTGGCAAATCGTTCCATCAGCGGTTTATAGCCACCGTTTTGAGTTGCTTCTTGTGCCCCGTCACCATGAACAAATACGATAATGCCTTTTGGTTTCTCGTGTTTTGGGGTTGTCACGACCGCAGAAAGTTTTCCACCAGTAGTTGGGATTGCGACTCTTGTTTCGTTCATTTCGAAATCGTTTCCGATGAAAAGAATCGCTACTAATATGACGATGATTGCGCTTATTACAATAGTTATTTTTTTCCAACGTTTCATTGTATCCACTCCATTTTTTGCCATTCTTTAATACCGGTGAGTACTCCCATCAATGTGCTATTTTCTTTTTGAATCACTTGGAAGCCAATAGTTCTATACAGCTTGCAAGCGCCATTATTGTTCTTGGCAACGTATAAAGTTATCTGTTCATCATGAAAAGTTTCTAGGCAATGAGAAATTAACGTTTTTCCAATGCCTTGACCACGAAAATTTGGCGAAACGGTTATAAAGTCAATATATCGTTCATTTTGAACAGGTTTGTGTGATAGAAGACTGAGGAAGAAAATCAATTTGAGGCACTGTGAAAATGATAAAAATTTTCTTAGGTTTTGATATAGCTTTTGATGAGAGTCACTCTTGCTCGTTACAAACATGCAACCGCAAATTAGCTCATCTTGTATTGCAATTAGTAGGTTTTCGCCTTGTTCTGTGTAAATATAATGGCAAAAAGCATATATAATCTCATGTGCTTCTGTTTCTTTGAATAGCGCTTTTGTGAACTTTGATTTGAACCCGGAGAAAACTAAAGATGCTACTTCTTCAACGATGCTATTTTTTTCAAATGAATCAATGCTTTTAATGGAAAGTGTCATAACGGCACTTCCATTGTGTAAACCATTGCATCCGGATAGGCGAGTGAAGGGTAGATGTTTTCGTATAATATCATGCTTGTTGTAGGATGTTTTAATTCTTCTAAAAACAGTTGGATTTGCGTTTCAATAGTTGCTTCATCTTTGGCAATAAAAGATTTACAAGCATATTCGCCGGCTGGAAAAGTATAATCACTCCTTTTTTTCACGCTCTTAAGGCATATTACACCAGCGTCTTGCTTGGAGAAAATGTAAAAAGGTTCCTCTAAATCCGGTAGATTGTGTTTTGCGGCTTGGGCGTAGTTGATAGTGTTATTATCAATTATTTGGTTAGGAACTTTTTCAAAATAGCGGTCGCCTTTAGCTACAAATGTGATTTCATTTAAACGCATTTCTTTTTGCGAATGAATGATTTTTTGAATCGTTTTTTGGATTTCTACTAACTCTTCTATTTTTTGTTGCAAATCTTGTTCAGCCTGCTCTAACATCGGAGTCACTTTTTCACTAAGCAAACTTTCTTTGATTTCTTGAATAGAAAAGCCAATTTTTCTAAAAAGGATAATTTGATATAAACGGTAAATGTCGGCTTCTTCAAAATAATAATAGCCATTTTCGGGATTTCGTTTAGGAACTAGAATACCTTCATCGATATAATGACGGATTTTATATTTAGATATTTGAAAAAGTTGCGCGATTTCGCCAGTGGAAAGGGTAAGCATCTGAAAACCTCCTTATGATTTAGTTTTAGTATAAACTATGTGGTTACCACGCAGTCAAATAAAAAAACAAATGACAATGAGAATCATTATCAAACGCTGATTTTTGTGATATAATAAACAAAGATTTATTAATGGGGGTTAGCGATCAAATGGGAAAAGTAGTATTGAAAATGGCTCATACTGCCAAAAAATCAAAGAAAGTATTAAGGTATCTTGAAACGAGCCTTAATGTAACTCGGGGGAAGTACAATGATTGATAAGCGTTTGTTTCAATTGGTTGAAAAGAAATCTTTAGTGTTATTAATTCTTTTTCGTGTGCTTAGTTTAGGGCTGATGATTGGTCTTTGGCTTGTTTTTGCTCAACAATTAACGCATTATTTAGAGGGTCAAAGTGTCGATTGGTTATGGCTTGTTGGGACGGTTTTAGTCGTTTTAGTTGGCAAAGCGATACTTACCAAATTAGCCGAGAAACAAATTTACCAAGCATCGGCGGAATTGCGTTTATCAATGCGGCGTGCTGTGATGGAAAAAGCTTTTCGGTTAGGCAACAACGAAGGACAGCTACCGGCATCAACATTAACGCAGCTCGCAGTAGATGGGATCGAACAATTAGAAATTTATTATTCACGTTTTTTACCGCAATTATTTTATTGTCTCATCGCTTCTTTGATGATTTTTGGAAGCTTAGTTGGATTTGCGTGGCAGCCGGCGATTGTGTTATTAATTTGTATGCCGATGATTCCGATTGTTATTATGGCAGTGATGAAAATTGCTAAGCGGATTTTGAGCGGCTATTGGTCGGATTATACGAATTTAGGAACCAAATTTCATGAAAATTTAAGTGGTTTGAGTATTTTGAAGGCTTATGACCAAGACAAATATAAGCAAGAGGAAATTGTTTCTGATGCGGAACGTTTCCGTAAAGCTACGATGAGTTTATTATCGATGCAGCTGAATTCGATTACGATTATGGATATTATTTCGTATAGTGGGGCGGCACTTGGTATTGGTATGTCTTTAATTATGTTCACAAATGGCAATATAAGTATGACTGGCATGTTGATGTTCTTACTACTAAGCGCCGAATTCTTTATTCCAATGCGTCAACTTGGATCTTTATTCCATGTGGCGATGAATGGAATTAGTGCATGTAGTAAATTGTTCGCTTATTTAGAGTTAAAAGAGCAAGTTTATGGCTCAGAAGAATTAGCTAAACCGTTAGAAAAAATGGAAGTTCGTCATTTAACATATACATATGAAGAAGGTAAAGCTAAAGCACTTCAAGATATATCAGCTCATTTCAATAAAGGAAGTTTTTCAGCACTTGTTGGAAAGTCTGGCTCAGGAAAAAGTACTTTTGTGCGAGTGTTATTAAATCAATTGCCTGGTTATCAAGGGGAAATTATTTGGAATGATGTTCCGTTAGCTAGTTTGAGCGGGGAAGCTATTCGTAAACAAGCTGTGTTAGTAGATAATCATGGTTATCTTTATGCAAATAGTATTCGGGAAAATTTATTAATTGGTAATTCAGCCGCTAATGATAGCGATTTGTGGAATGTTTTGGAGCAAGTTAGTTTGGCTGATTTTGTTCGGAAGTTACCGGAGCAATTAAGTGAGAATTTAGAAGAGAACGGAAGTAATTTATCTGGTGGACAAAGGCAGCGGTTGTTACTAGCGAGAGCATTGCTGCGTCAAGCTGAAGTCTTTGTTTTCGATGAAATTACGTCTGGTGTGGATTTGGAAAGTGAAAAAATTATTCTTTTGGTGTTGCAGAAGTTAGCTAAAGAAAAAATCGTGCTCTTTATTTCGCATCGCTTATATAATGTTTTGGACGCGGATCAGGTACTCGTTTTTGACGCGGGGAAATTGGTGGAAGTGGCGAGCCCAGAACGATTGCAACAAGAATCCAATTACTTCAAAAATTACTTTTTAGAAGAAGAAGCGTTGCTGAAAGGGGGAGCATGATATGTCAGAATGGACGATTATTGGTTGGTTATTAAAGTTTGTTAAGCCGTTACGAGGAAAGATGATTTTGGCAATTTTACTTGGTATTATAAGTAATTTATCGGTTATCATGATTTCTTTGATCGGTACGTATGGCATTATCGCGGTGATTTTAAAGCAACCTCTGAATCCGTATAAATGGCTCTTTGTAATGGTTGCTTGTGGTGTGGTTCGCGGTTTGGCACGATATTCGGAACAATATTTAAATCATGATATTGCCTTTCGTTTACTTGCGATAATTCGTGAACGTATTTTTGCGACTTTGCGAAAACTGGGACCAGCTCGTTTATCTGGGAAGAAAAGTGGCGATTTAGTTGCCGCGATTACAACGGATGTCGAAGCTTTGGAAGTGTTTTTCGCGCATACAATCTCACCAGTTTTTATTGCAGTTGGTACGACGATTGTAACTGTTGGCTTTTTGGCGACCTATGATGTTGGTTTAGCGCTGATACTTTTGCTAGGACAAATCTTGGTTGGTGTCGTTTTGCCGATGATTAGTTACAAACGAAATAAAAAAATCGGAACTGCTTATCAAAAAGAATTCGTTGGACTCAATCAGATGGTAATGGAAAATATTGCAAGTTTACAAGATATATTCCAGTTTAAATTGGGCGAAGAGCGTTTAGGAAAACTAGAAGAACAAGGTGAAAAGCTCAATAAGCAGTATAAAAAAAGAATACGACAAGGAAGCGAGCTCCAAATATTTGGTGAATGGGTGCTAATTGGTACGGCGACTTTAATTTTAGTGCTAGGTAGTCTTTGGCAATTACCGCTTGAAACAGTATTAATTGGAACCGTGCTTAGTCTGAGTTCTTTTGGATCGGTATTGGCATTAAACGCTTTAGGAACAGCGCTGTTAACTACTTTTGCTAGTGGTAAGCGATTATATACTTTAACTGAAGAAAAACCTGTTGTATTATTTAACGGTCAGCTTGAACTATCAGATTTTGAAAGTGCGGAGTTAGATAAAGTGAGTTTTAGTCATGATGGAAAACAACCACTTTTAAACGAAATTTCGCTAGCGCTTCCTAAGGGGAAATGGCTCGGCATCGGTGGGGAAAGTGGCAGCGGGAAAAGTACCTTAGTAAAACTACTGATGCGTTACTGGGATCCAGATGGTCAGATTAAATTAAATGATAACGCACTCCCTGAAATTACAGAGTCTTCGCTTCATAGGCTGGAAGGGGTAATGGAGCAAAATACGTTTTTGTTTGAAGACACACTTGGTAATAATATTCGCTTAGGGAAAAAAGATGCTACTTTGGAAGAAGTTAAAGAGGCTGCCCGAAAAGCTGCTATCGATACATGGATTGAGACTTTGCCAGAAGGTTATGACACGATCATTGGCGGGCAATCACGAAATTTATCAGACGGCGAACGCCAGCGGATTGGCTTAGCTAGACTATTTCTCCATGATGCCCCGTTATTATTATTAGATGAACCAACAAGCAATTTGGATTATATTAATGAAAAAGCGATTTTAAACACGCTCCGTTCAGAAATTCAAGATAAAACGGTGCTCGTAATTTCTCACCGAGCAACAACATTAGACTTAGCAGAAGAACAATTATTTATAGAAAATGGCGCATTGAAAAGTGTAGCAAAATAAATAAAAACAGCTTGTATAGTTTACAAGCTGTTTTTTATTTATAAATCTACTTTCTCTGAGCTTTCGAAAAATTCAACCGTGTCAAGTTCTGCTCATCTGCTGTGCAATATAAATAATTCGCGTTTTACAGAACCGCTCAAAATATTTTATCTATTTGATAGAAAATAATGTCCAAAGTAAATGGAAGCTGGTTTTTTATTATATTTGACGTATTATACAAAAACTTTCCCAATTTGTTCAAATAGAAATTCTCGTCCAAACAAAAGAATGAGCATCAAGAAGAGCACGACAACACCAAAAATAAAAATACCGAATGTAAAATCGCGTGGATAGCTATAGTCATGTTTTTTTATATCTTCGCTTAATGAGGCTAATTTGGCATCAAATTGGTTAATTAATTCAACGAAATTGCTTCGGCCGATAAAGGCGCAGTCTATTTTCTCCATTTTGTCTTCTGTTTGAAAGAATAGTTCCATCGTTTCTGGAATAGGATGTCCAAAGCTTGGACGAGAAGGTTGGAAGTTATAACTTATTCTTTTTACATTTGCAAGATGAATCGTTTTTGTTTTGTTGCGTGTGTGAATAATAAAAGCGTTCTTGGTGACTTGGATCCATTCTTTTGGCGGGAGTAGAAGTTTAACAATTAAATATCCTATAAAAAAAAGAGTAATAAGACCATAGTAAAATGATTCTGGTTTTTCTATTGACAATAAAGTTAGTAAGCCAAACATGAAAATAAAAGATAAAAAAGTTAAAGCTGTTCCGATTGTTTTAAGTTTGTCTTTGTAATATATCATGATGCACACCTGCTTGGTTGAATTTATGTTGAATTTAATGATAACATTGTAAAATATAATCATCAAGTTCATTAGTGAACTTTTTTACTACCAAGTAAACAAGGAGGAACTTCATGGAAATCACATTACAACAACCTACAACAGCTGACTTTCCCTTCATTGAATGGTTGTGGGGAGATTTAGCAACAACAGAAGTGCTCGGCGGACCATTTTCTTTTCCAGAAGAAACGCGAATGGACTGGCTAAAATCAAAATTAAAAGCGAGCAATGCTTATTTTATTATAAAAAAAGGTACAGAATCTGTTGGTGAAGTTAGTTTTCGCGATTTTGAAAAAGGAACAGCTCATTTAAATATTAAAGTGGCTGCATGTTATAGGGGCCAGCGAATCGCTCAAAAAGCTTTGCAATTATTCTTAGATTTTTTCCAAACTGATTGCGGCGGGATAGTTTTGTTGGATGAAGTTAGACGGAAAAATGTAGCTGGCATTGAGTTTCTTATGAAAGCTGGTTTCGAAATTATAGAAGAAAAAGAATGGACGGTGGTGCTCAAATGGAGTGCTCAAGCAGAGGGGAGTTTTGAATGAGTAAAGAAAGATGTGCATGAGGAATTATAAAAAATTAGCAGGTAAGTTAGATTTAAAAGTCTAACTTACCTTTTTTAGTAGTTAAAAAAGCCGATTTCTTATATTGATTCATTTTTTAGACACATTTTAATAAAGAATAAATGGGCGTGATAAGTCCAGTGAAAGCAATATTAGCAAGGCCAAATAGGAATTAGCTTCCAAATAAAGGGAAGGAAAATAATTTCCTGAAATAAGAAAAATTGCCTCCTTATTCTGTTGATTTGATTATATAAGCGGAGTATTATGTTGATTGACAATCAAGGAGGATACTATGAAAAAAACGATCAAGATTACAACCAGTTTACTTTTGAGCTTTGCTTGTGTATTTAGTGTTGGGGATTTTACTAAGCCGCATACAGTCGAAGCTGAAACAGTCTATTCACTTACAAATCCAAAGCCGATTAATGAAATTTTTTCTGATCCAAAGCTCGCGCAAGTTGTGGCGGATTGGTTAAAGCTTCCATCAGCGACTAGCGCGGTTACGCAAAGCCAATTGAATACAGTTAAATCTTTGCACTTTGATTCAAAAGGTGTTCAAAGTCTTGAAGGAGTAGAGTATTTAAAAAATCTCACGCAAGTATTTGGCTATGGTAACCAAGTGAGTGATCTAGGACCATTAAGTAATTTAACGCAACTCGAAATCATCCAGATGCCAAGAAACCAAATAAGTGATTTAACACCCATTTCGAATTTGACGGCATTAATGTCACTTGATTTTGAATTTAATAATTTACAAACGATTGAACCGATAAAAAATTTAACGAACATGTTAGAACTGAATGTTAGCGCAAATCCTATTTCGGATATTAGTGCCGTTAAAAACATGACGCAACTGGAATTTTTGACTATAAGAGACTGTGAGGTAAGTGATTTATCGCCAGTTGAAAATCTGTCTAATATGCTGATGTTTTGGGCGGGGAGAAATAATATTACTGACATTACACCGCTCAAAAATATGTCCAAACTGCTTGGTTTAAGTTTATTTGGGAATCAAATCAAGGATGTGAGTGTGGTTAAAAATCTTACTAGTCTTGAAGATTTCGATATAAAAGCGAATCAGGTGAGCGATATTAGTAGTTTAGCAACATCAACTACGCTCGAGACATTAACTCTTAGTTTCAACCAAATAATTGATATTTCACCCCTGAAAAATTTGAGCAATTTAACTAGGTTAGAACTTGAGAATCAAACACATGTATTAGATGCGGTTGAGGTAGATAATCCATTAATTTTGCCCGCTCCAGTAATTGATGAAAATGGCAACAGAGTACAGCCGACAAAAGTGAGTCATGCGGGTATTTATTCGAATGGCGAGATTACATGGGAAGGGTTGCAAAGTAATTATATTCTAAATTACGAGTATAATTTGCCCGTAACAATTGGTTCGTTAACAACAACGTATTCTGGTAAAATTACGCAGCCACTGTTGGAGAAGCCTGTTGATCCGATTACTCCAGTAGATCCAGTAGACCCAGTAGACCCAGTAGACCCAGTAGACCCAGTAGACCCAATAGATCCAGTAAACCCGGTAGATCCAATCACTCCAGTAGACCCGTCAAATCAAGTAAATTCAACTGATCCAGTGAAGTCAGTTCTTCAAGCAACTGAAACTTTAATAAAACAGACGATATCCGTTAATCCGATTGTAGCTAAAGATAATAGAAATTTACCGAAAACAGGGGATAGTGGAATGACTTCTAGTTTAGTTGGCGGTTTAATTCTAGCTGTTTCTAGTTTGGTATTATTGCGTAAACGAAAATAAAAAAAGGAATTTGGCTTTTAGTCAAATTCCTTTTTATACGATTTTTGTGCCTTGGTGAAAGGTGAGTTTCCACGAGCCATTTTCGAAAATCCAGATGTTACTTCGCATTGTATAGGAGTTTTCACTTAGATTTTTAAGTTTATAATATGATAAGACCTTTGTTTCATCTAAAATTTTTATATCATAATTCATGATTTCTAGAGCGCTATCGCCAAGTGTTTTTAGCGATTTGTAATAGGAAAAGTCTTTAACAACACCACTTTGCGTGATTTCAATATAAGATTCGCTTAAAATATCGATAATTTCGGACATGGAGTGACGGTTTTCGAGCGATAAATGTATTTGGTCAAGTTTTTGGAAATTTTCTTTTGTTAATTCCATTGTAAGTCCTCCGTTTTAAAGGAATAAAAAAGGTTCACTTCAAAATTGTAAGTGAACCTTTTTGTGTTATTTTATGCCGTCACGATTTTGAATGATTTCATTTACGATGCCGTAATCTTTTGCTTCGTTAACAGAAAGCCAGAAGTTGCGGTCTGTATCTTTGGAGATTTTTTCGTACGATTGACCTGTTGCTTCGGCGATGAGGCGATTAATTCTTTCGCGCATCCGAATAATTTCTTTTGCTTCGATTTCGATTTCTGTGCTTTGGCCTTGAACACCGCCAGCTGGTTGATGAATCATATAGCGCGTGTTAGGTAGGCTATAACGATTTTCTTTTTCAGCGGCCAAGTAAATAGTAATACCAGCGCTTGCAACCCATCCAGTTCCAACGATTTTAACAGTAGGTTTAATGAATTTAATCATATCATGAATTGTGTCGCCTGCTTCCACGTGACCACCTTGGCTATTAATAAAAATGGTAATCGGATCATTGCTAATAGATTCAAGTAGTAAAAGCTGCTTAGAAACGTCCTCGGCTAACTCCTGATTGATTTCCCCGTAAATTAACACTGTGCGCGTATCAATCAATTTTTGGGTAAGGATGTTTGTGATATTTTCATTATTTTTATTCTCTGCCATGAAAAAATTCCTCCTTAAAAAGCCTTAGTTTATTTGTAATACAGGTATCTTATCATAATGGTCGAAAATGGTCAAACATTTTGAATACAAAAAGAAAACGCTTTAGGATAGCGTTCTCTTCTTAATTTTATACGAATGCGAGTTGCCAAGTAATCCCGAATTTATCAGTTACCCAAGCCACTTTTCGAAGCGCTTCAACTTCTTCAGGTCCCATCATAACCGTGCCTTCTTTAGCTAGTTTTTCAAAAAGGGTATCAAATTCATCTTCTGTGTCTGCGAAATAAAGGGTTGTTGTGGCCCAGCTAAAGTCAGGCGAGGCGTTGTTAGTCATGTCCATAATCATAAATGATGCTCCCTTAATTTCAAAAGTAGCATTCAGTACTTTGCCAATATCGCCGCCTTGCTCTGGTTTTGTGAAGTAAGTTAGCCCAACTTTTTTTGCATCAGGGAAAGTGTCTAAATAAAATTGAAATGCTTCCTCTCCATTACCATTAAAAGTGAAAAATGTGGAGATTCGTTTTGCTTGATTAAACATTTATTTTACCTCCTTTTGAATTATTTTAACTATACCCGAAAAATGTTTCAATTATGTGTTAAAATGAAGAAAAATGTGCGGGGGCTTGATGATGAAATATCCTATAATGCTTGATATTACAGGGAAACGGGTTGTCATAATTGGCGGCGGGAAGGTGGCGCTTCGTAAAGTAAAGGGTCTGCTTCACACCGGAGCAGATATTTTAATTGTCGGGTTAGACGTTTTGCCAGAGATTAAAGAGCTTCAAGTGCAGGTGAAAGAAGAAGCTTACCGGGCCGAACATCTAGCTGGTGCTTTTTTGATATTTATTTGTACGAATAACCCAGAAGTAAACCAAATGGTACTGAAAGATCATCTGCCAGAACAACTAGTGAATGATACGACAGAACAAAAGAATTCCGATTTTTTTAATATGGCAACTGTATCAAAAAATGAGTTGCTAGTCGGTATTTCAACGGGCGGCGGTAATCCTGGATACGCCAAGAAAGTAAAACGTGAAGTCAGTCAGCTAGTAGAAAATTTAGAAACTGAAGAAATTGGAAATCGTAATAAAAAAGATAAAACCTGCTAATTTTAGTAGGTTTTTTATTCTATTATATTGCTCTCTTTTAGGTTGCAAAATTTTACTATAGATTTTGGAATGTAAACGCTCTATCATTGAAGTATACTGAAAAACTATTAAGAGGGTGCTGAGCCAAATGTCCATTTTAGAAAAGATTAAAGATGCCGGAGTTGTTGGTTGTGGTGGAGCGGGCTTTCCGACCCATGCCAAATTTAGCGGTGAAGTGGAATACTTAATTATTAACGCAGCGGAATGTGAACCGCTCCTAAAAACAGATCATTTTGTCATGAGAAACCATGCAGTAGAAACGATTAAAGCAATTGAAATGGTTAAAAACCAAGTAGGTGCAGAGTTTGCCGTTATTGCAACAAAACGGTATTACACAGAAGAAATTGCGGCTTTACGGTCAGCAATTACAGAACTAAATGCAAGCGTGACAATACATGAGATGGATAATGTCTATCCAACTGGCGACGAGCAAGTGATGGTCTTTGAAGTGACTGGACGCGTTGTTCCACCGAGCGGTATTCCACTTATGGTTGGCTGTATTGTATCGAATGTCTCGACAATGTGGAACGTCTTTCATGCAATTCAAGATGACGCGCCAGTTATTCGTAAACAGTTGACAGTAACTGGAGCAGTTGGAGAGCCAAAACTTTTAGATGTACCAGTTGGAACGCCATTTGAAGTATGTTTAGCAGCAGCTGGTGGAACTAATTTAGACGAGTATTTATTTTTAGATGGTGGACCGATGATGGGGAAATTAAATGATCAGTCCACTATTGCTGAAAAAGTTGTAACGAAAACAACTTCGGGTTTGATTGTGGCAGAGGATACGGGTTATCTGCACAAGCTACATTACCAAACAGTGGAACAAATTTTTAATGAAACTAAGTCGGCTTGTATTCAGTGTTCGCTTTGTTCGGATTTATGCCCGAGACAACAATTAGGTCATGATATTCATCCGCATAAAGTCATGCGCCATTTTGCGGTTGCAGAAGATATAACGGATATTAAACCAGATCCGATCTGGGAAGAAGCGATGATTTGTTGCGAATGTGGTATTTGTGAAGTAATTGCCTGTCCGATGGGGCTTTCCCCGCGCCAAGTAAACATTCATGTGAAAAAAGAGCTTTTAAAACAAGGTGTTCGTTATCAAACTGATAAAAAAGAATTTACGCCTGACCCGATGCGCGATTATAAATCGATTGCTCCAAAAAATATTCTAATTAAAATGGGCTTACAGCAATACGCTGATGTTCATTTAGAAACAATGCATTATTTAGATGTGGATGAAGTTTTTATCCCAACAAAAATGCATATTGGTGCGCCGTCTATTCCAGTAGTAAGTGAAGGGGACATCGTGAAAAAAGGCGATTTAATTGCGAAAATTCCTGATACTGCTCTTGGGGCAAATATCCATGCAAGTATTGACGGTCAAATTATTCGTATAACCGAAGAACAAGTTCATATTAAGAAGGTGATGTCATGAAAATGGATACATTAGGATTTCTCGAATTAAATAGTATTTCGAAAGGCATCGAGGCGGTTGACACAATGCTAAAAGCGGCCAACTCAGAATTGATTTATGCTAAAGCAAGCTGTCCTGGGAAGTATTATATATTAATTGCCGGTACAGTGGATTCTGTAGCTCAATCAATTGAAGCGGGAACGAAGATTGGTGCGGCAAATATCGTCGGGAACTTAGTCATTCCTCGCGTGTCCGACCAAGTAATCAAAGCAATTAACAAAACGGAAGTGCCAGATGAGATGAATGCAGTTGGTGTTATGGAGTATTATTCCTGTTCAGGATCAATTATTGCTGCAGATGCCGCGGTAAAAGCTGCAGATGTTCAGTTAATGGATATTCGGTTGGCAACAGGGATTGCTGGTAAATCTTTCGTTGTTTTAACTGGTGATACAGCAGCATGTGAAGCGGCCGTGGAAGCGGGACTTGCAGCTGCTAAAGAAGAAGCACTTTTAATTAATAAAGTAGTTATACCAAGACCTCGTAAAGAAGTTTTTGAGAGTTTAATCTATTAAAAAGATAACAATATATTGTCATAGAGTTTTTGAAAAAGGTACGCACTGACTGTGGTTGCGTGCCTTTTGAACAATCTGACAAAATAGTGGCGCTTAAATATGATAGGATTATTTTGAGATAGTTTGTCTAGATGAGGAGTGAAGAAAATGAGTTTTGATGATAATAAAGAACGCGTAATACAAGAATATGTACCGGGAAAACAGGTGACGCTGGCGCATTTAATCGCCAATCCGAACCGTGATATTTATACAAAATTAGGATTAGAAGAAGGCGCAAGTGCGATTGGGATTTTAACGATTACGCCAAGTGAGGCTTCGATTATTGCGAGTGACATTGCAACTAAATCAGGTGACGTAAGAATTGGATTTATTGATCGTTTTAGTGGTTCCGTTGTACTTACTGGTGATGTTTCTTCTGTTGAATCAGCTTTACAACAAGTTGTTTATTCATTACATGAGATTTTGGACTTTTCTATTCCAAAAATCACTAGGAGCTGAGTCACTTGAAGAAAATGATGGTAATGGGTTCAGTTGGTTGTGGTAAAACAACGCTGTGCCAGAAATTACATGGATATGATATTTTATATAAAAAAACACAAGCTGTGGAGTATTTTCAAGAAATGATTGATACACCAGGCGAATTTGTACAGCATAGACAACTTTACAGTGCGCTCACTGTGACTGCGACTGATGCATCAGTAATCGCGATTTTACAAAGTGTAACGGAGAAGAAGCAGACGTTTTCACCGATGTTTGCCAGTATTTTTGCTAAACCGGTTATTGGGATTGTTACAAAAGTGGATTTAGCGGAATCGGACAAAGACATCGAGCGAGCAGAGCGGGAATTACGTATGGCTGGCGCGAAGCATATTTTTTATATTTCTTCTGTAGAGGAAACTGGAATAGAGGAGCTTCGGGCATATTTGGAAGATTAATTTTAACTAAGTGGGGGTTATTTTATGCCTCAAGTGAGGGATTTATCTGTAATTGATGTGCCTGGTGGTTGTGTTTTGACGAGCTGTGATATTAGTGCTGGGTTTGGTGAGAAAGTGCATGATGGCTTAAGAGTTGCGCCGGAAGTCACAGCTCGGTTGACCTTGAGAGTTGCTCTATTAGAAATGATTGCTTCAGGTGCTGTAGTAGTGGCTGTGAGTGATGTTATCGGAGCGGAAATGGAGCCGACCGGTAAACGTGTTATCGCAGGTCTAAAAGATGAACTTATTAAGGCTGATTTAGGTCATATTGAATTAAATGGTAGTACTGAAGAAAATATGAACGTAACACAAACTAGTGTAGGCGTTCTTGTAACTGGTTTTGCGACTAAAGCTGCACTTAAGCTCATAAATGTGCATGAAGCTGCGGTCTTATTTGCATTTGGCGAACCGATTGTTGGAGCAGAAGTTTTGCAGAGGATGGCGGAGATGCCAGATTATCATTTGGTCAAACAGTTAGTTTCTGATAGCAGAGTACTTGAAGTTGTGCCGGTCGGGTCGAAAGGAATGGCTTATGAGGCAAATACTTTAGCACAGCTCAATGATTGTGTTTTCGAAGCCAGTGGCGTTTTTAATGAAGCGACCATGAATAAAACTGCGGGGCCAGCTTCGGTTATTCTAGTAGCAGTTAAAGCAAGTGAAGTAAAAGCATTTGAGCAGGACTTTCCAGCTGCTAAATGTTTAGGAGAGTTGAGGAATTACCATGGCTGAAATGATGCTTGTAACTGGTGGCGCTAGAAGTGGTAAAAGTAATTTTGCTGAAAAAGAAGCTGCCAAATATGATCGTGTTTTATATGTGGCGACCGGAATTGCATTTCAAAATGATACAGAGTTTCAAGCTAGGATAAAAAAACATCAAGCAACCCGTCCAGAGAACTGGGATACTTTTGAAGCGTTTAAAGGGATTGCCACTTATTTGGAGCAACATGGAAATCAATATGATGTAATAATGCTTGATTGTGTAACGATGTTAGTAACTAATTTATTTTTTTCGTTGCTTGGTGAGCGCGATTTAACAAATGAGATTGCTGATGAAGTAGAAGCGGCGATTCAATCGGAAGTTCGCGCAATTTTAAAAGCAGGAGAGCAATCCTCAGCCAAACATATTTTTGTTACGAATGAAATCGGCTTAGGGGTTGTACCTGAAAACAAGTTAACGCGTGTTTTTCGAGATATTATTGGTCGTATTAATCAGCAAATTGCAACGGAAGTAGAGGAAGTTTATTTTGTCGTGAGCGGCATTCCGAAAAGGTGGAAGTAATATGAAAACATTGATTTTATTAATTCAATTCTTTACGCGAATTCCGCTACCGATCCAAATAAATATGGACGAGATTAACTTGAAAAAAGGGAGCGCGCTTCTTCCGTTTGTTGGGGTTGTTATAGGTGCTTGGAATTGGCTCGTTTTTTCTTTAGTAGCGCTTGTTATGCCTTTGCCGGTTGCGATTATCGCGGGACTTTTTGCAGAAATTATTATTACGGGCGGATTCCATGTTGATGCGCTTGCAGATACAGCTGACGGATTATTTTCTTCGCGTAAAAAAGAGCGGATGCTAGAAATTATGAAAGATAGTCGTGTTGGTGCCAATGGTGTAATTGCGATTTGCTTTTATTTTCTTTTCTATGGCGCTTTATTTCTTTCTGTTCCAAATATACAGCAGATTGGCTGGTTGTTTTTCGTTTTACCAATCGTTGCAAAAGGTGTGACAATGCTACTTTTTGCGAAAATGAGTTATGCAGGATCGAAAGAAGGGCTTGGTTCTATTTTTCTAGGTGTTCCTTGGTGGCCGATTATGATTGCCCAAGGGATTGTTCTCATTGTTTTAGCGCTGTTTTTCTCTTATGTTGGGCTAATTGCTTACGCCGGCGTGTTAGTATTTACGATTATTTACCGGTTATTTGTATATAATAGAATTGGTGGAATGAACGGGGATACGCTTGGTGCAGGTGGGCAAATGGGACAACTTGTGTGTCTATTTTGTTTAGTGTTAATTTGGGGGTTGATGTAATTGCAACTTATTTTTGTTCGGCACGGCGAAACCGACTGCAACACACTAAAAAAATATTGTGGTCAAATGGACGTGGCTTTAAATGAAAATGGTATAAGACAAATGAAACGACTCCAAGAAAGACTTACTGATTACTCATTTGACTTAGTCGTTACCAGTGATTTAATGCGAGTAAATCAGTCTGCAGCAATATTAAGTAACAAAAAGCCAATTCGTTTTCCTGCATTTAATGAAATGAATTTTGGCGATTTTGAAGGATATACATACCAAGAAATTAGTACAAAGTTTCCTGCCGCCTGGGATGACTATTGTAGTAACTGGCAAACAGCTCCGTTTCCAAATGGGGAAAGTTTTCCGGTTTTTTATGAGCGAGTGGTAGCTACATTTAAGGCTGAATGGGAAAATTGGCAGAAACTCGATACGGTGTTATTTGTAGGTCATCTTGGTGTATTACGCGCCATTGCACTTTTTCTACAAGATCAAAAAATAGCACAATTTTGGGATACTGATTTTAAGCAAGGTTGCTATTCGCTCTGGGACAATAAGTCTCAAAGTTTTCTTATTTCTAATCAATAGTAGATTTTTGTTGTTTCAGGTGAAAACGCTTTTTTTGTAAATCGTTTGTGGTAAGATGTAGGTAGTTAAATAGGTCTTATGTTGGTGGAATGTGATTGCATTTCTGAAAGAGGAATTCGGTGTGAAGCCGGAACTGCCCCCGCAACTGTAAGGTGGACAAGAATTGAAAATAACCACTGTGCGTTTTTGACGTATGGGAAGGTTCAATTGTTGGACGAAGCCAAGTCAGGATACTCGCCAAATAAGACGGAAGCAACTCTTTTTCGGGGTCCTAAAAAGCGTATGCGGGTAGTATAGCTTATTTGCTGTGCATAAACTCTCATTCGATATTGGATGAAAGTTTTTTTGTTTTTCAGGCAGCAAAAAAGTCATATTCTGAAATAATCATCGAATATGACTTTGGAAAGTACTTATTTTAAGGTTTCGCGGTAGCCTTTTGGAGTTACGTCAAACTCTTTTCGGAAGACTTTGCAGAAATAACTCGTTTGGGTGAAGCCTAAGTTACGAGCAACATTATCAATTGACCAACGCGGATTTTTCAGCATATCTTTTGCGAGCGACATTTTCTTTTGGTTTACATAATTGATAAAATTAACATTCATTTCTTTTTTGAATAATTTACTGAAGTAATAAGAGCTAAGGTAGACATGACTTGCAACTTCATCAAGTGTAATTGGACGGTTGAGATTTTTTTCAATATACTTAAGTGCTTTTCGAATTTCTTTATTATCTTCATGATGTGTTGGTTTATTGTGGTGGAAGGCGATTTTTTGTTTTTGTTCTTCGCGGCTTTTTTCCATTTCAGATTTCAAGTAATACTGGGAGATAATTGTAAGCATTTCGGCAGAAGAGTTGATTTTTTTAGAGCTGAAAACAGGGACAGAGCGAAACGCGGAAATTAGTTCTTTATCGTTTTTCCAATCCGTTTCTTCTGTTTGAATATTACCAACTTCACTATTTTCTTCACAAATAACCTGACCGCTGAGTAAAAATCCGCTCAGTTGGTTTTCGACGACGATTGGGACTGAAAAATCGGTTAGTCCAGCATGACATCGATAAATTAAAGGTTTCCCAGTTTTAGAAGCTTCCAACCCGCCAAACATATCACATTTTTGGCAAAGCGAGCGATATTTTGGGTTAGAACGAATGAGTTGGCAAAAAGGAGTAAAGTTACATAATCTTGAAACTTCGGTACCGTGTATATCTACAACAACTGAGGCTAGACTAGTAGCGGCTGAGAACTCATCCATGACTTTTTCAAGAAGCATTTCATTGCTTTTGGTTTGTAGTAACATAGCTATTCCCCTTTCGGCAATACTTGGCGTGTTTCTGTCGTTCTTAGTATAGCATATTTATAATGCGCTTACATTTTCTTGCCATGAAGATAACAATATATTGCTAAGACAAATTTCATAAGAGAAAGCCCAAACCATGCTCTACTGGATGGCTTTTTGTCGTTTATTTTTTTGAAGGCGCAAAATTGTGTTAAAACACGATTCGCGTCTTCTTTTTTTATATTGTAAGCGGCAACTATTTATATATTAGATTGCATATACTGAGAGAGTAAAATACTTATTTTGAGAAGGAGGTACACCCATGCAAGAAGCACTAGGCTTAGTTGAAACTAAAGGGCTAGTTGGCGCCATTGAAGCCGCTGACGCCATGGTTAAATCAGCTAATGTAACTTTAACAGGGTATGAAAAAATCGGATCCGGGCTTGTTACTGTGATGGTTCGAGGGGATGTTGGTGCAGTTAAAGCAGCAACAGATGCTGGAGCAGAAGCAGCAAGAAATGTAGGTACCGTAATGAGTACGCATGTTATTCCTCGTCCGCATACTGATGTGGAAGAAATTTTACCAGTGAGGGTGAAGTCAGATGAGTAAGCAAAATAAACTGATTGACGAAATTCTAAAACAGGTAATGGAAACGGTCAATGATGCCCCGGAAAAAATAGTAGAGGATGGAGGATCACGTCAAATGAGTGAAAAAGCAGTTCAATTAACAGAGTTTGTAGGAACAGCGATTGGAGATACAATCGGCCTAGTGATTGCGAATGTAGACGGACAACTTTTAGAAGCAATGAAGCTTGAGAAGTCTTACCGTTCTATAGGTATTTTAGGAGCCCGTACTGGTGCAGGCCCACATATTATGGCAGCAGATGAAGCTGTAAAAGCAACGAATACAGAAGTAGTGAAAATCGAATTACCACGTGATACAAAAGGCGGTGCAGGTCACGGTTCTTTAATTATCTTTGGTGGTGATGATGTTTCTGATGTTAAACGCGCAGTGGAAGTTGCACTGAATGAATTAGATAAAACTTTTGGAGATGTATACGGTAACGAAGCAGGGCATATTGAACTCCAATATACCGCTCGCGCAAGCCACGCACTTAATACAGCATTTGGCGCACCAGTAGGTAAAGCATTTGGACTTATGGTTGGTGCACCGGCTGGAATTGGTGTTGTAATGGCTGATACTGCAGTGAAATCCGCCAATGTAGATGTAGTTGCATATTCTTCACCAGCAGATGGAACAAGCTTCTCCAATGAAGTTATTCTTTGTATTTCTGGAGATTCTGGCGCAGTTCGTCAAGCTGTTATTTCAGCACGTGAAATTGGTAAAAAATTACTTGGAGCTTTAGGGGATGAACCGAAAAACGATCGTCCATCCTACATTTAGAACGGAGGGTAACGACTGATGAAATCAAAACGCTTTGAAGAATTAGCAAAACGCCCGGTCAATCAAGATGGTTTTGTAAAAGAATGGATTGAAGAAGGCCTAATCGCAATGGAAAGCCCGAATGATCCAAAACCAAGCATTAAAATAGAAAATGGAAAAGTAGTCGAAATGGATAGCAAAAAATTAGCTGATTTTGACTTAATTGACCATTTCATCGCTAAATATGGCGTCGATTTATCTCGTGCAGAAGAAGTTATGCAAATGGATTCTGTGAAGCTTGCAAACATGCTTTGCGACCCAAATGTACCACGGGAAAAAATCGTTTTACTTACAACAGCTATGACACCGGCAAAAATAGTAGAAGTAGTTTCACAAATGAACGTTGTCGAAATGATGATGTCGATGCAAAAAATGCGCTCTCGCAGAACACCAACAACCCAGGCCCACGTAACAAACTTGCGTGATAATCCTGTTCAAATTGCAGCGGATGCAGCAGAGGCAGCAATCCGTGGTTTTGACGAGCAAGAAACAACCGTTGCGGTAGTTCGTTATGCACCTTTTAACGCGCTTAGCTTATTAATAGGTTCGCAAACTGGCCGTGGTGGCGTATTAACGCAATGTTCTCTTGAAGAAGCAACAGAATTAGAACTAGGTATGCGTGGTTTAACTTGTTACGCGGAAACGATTTCTGTTTATGGTACAGAACCTGTATTTACAGACGGAGATGACACGCCTTGGTCCAAAGGTATTTTGGCAAGTGCTTATGCGTCTCGCGGTCTAAAAATGCGTTTCACATCTGGAACTGGTTCTGAGGTTCAAATGGGTTATGCAGAAGGGAAATCCATGCTTTACCTTGAATCGCGCTGTATTTTTATTACAAAAGCGGCTGGTGTTCAAGGGTTACAAAATGGGTCGATTAGTTGTATCGGAATTCCGGGAGCCGTACCAAGTGGTATTAGAGCAGTTCTTGCAGAGAATTTAATTGCCGTTATGTTAGATCTAGAAGTAGCTTCTGGTAACGACCAAACTTTCTCTCACTCGGATATTCGTCGTACAGCTCGTTTACTAATGCAATTTTTACCAGGAACAGATTATATTTCCTCTGGATATAGTGCGACTCCAAACTATGACAATATGTTTGCGGGTTCCAATTTTGATGCAGATGATTTTGATGATTACAATATTTTACAACGTGACTTAAAAGTAGATGGTGGTTTAACGCCAGTGACGGAGGAAGAAGTTGTAGCGGTTAGAAATAAAGCTGCACGAGTAATCCAAGTTGTCTTTGATAAATTAGGTCTTCCTGCTGTAACGGATGAGGAAGTAGAAGCAGCAACCTATGCACGTGGAAGTAACGATATGCCAGAACGTAACATGGTAGAAGATATTAAAGCAGCAGCAGAAATGATGGACCGCGGCGTAACTGGTCTGGATGTTGTAAAAGCATTAGCTGCTGGTGGATTTGACGATGTTGCCGAAAGCGTACTAAACATGCTGAAACAACGCGTATCTGGAGACTTCCTTCATACATCTGCCATCATTGATAAAGACTGGAATGTCATTAGTTCCGTCAACGATTTAAATGATTACGCAGGCCCAGGAACTGGTTATCGCTTAGAAGGCGAACGCTGGGAAAAATTAAAAGATATTGCTGTTGCAGTTGATGCAAACGAATTAGATTAAGCTACTTCCCATTTTTTATAAAGGAGGATTAAGAGACATGGTTGAAATTAACGAAAAAGTGCTTCGCGGAATTATCTCAGAAGTACTAGATGAATTACAGCTTAAAGAAGATAAAGTTTCTTTCCAAAAAGAACAGCCAAGTGTTGCAGTTTCAGATGAAAGCTTTTTAACAGAAGTTGGGGATGCGAAACCAGGAAGACAAAAAGATGAAGTTGTTATTGCGGTCGCACCAGCTTTTGGTAAATATCAAACGAAAAACATTGTTGGCGTTCCACATAAACAAATTTTACGAGAAGTGATTGCAGGTATTGAAGAAGAAGGATTAAAAGCACGCGTTGTTCGTGTATTCCGTTCTTCTGACGTAGCTTTCGTCGCAGTAGAAGGCGACAAATTAAGTGGTTCTGGCATTTGTATCGGCATTCAGTCGCGCGGTACAGCATTAATCCACCAAAAAGATTTACAACCACTTTCGAACCTAGAGTTATTCCCACAAGCACCACTAATCACACTCGAAACTTACCGGGCAATTGGTAAAAACGCTGCGAAATATGCAAAAGGTGAATCACCAAATCCAGTCCCAATGGTAAATGATCAAATGGCTCGTCCAAAATTCCAAGCAAAAGCAGCTTTACTTCATATCAAAGAAACGAAACATGTTGTTCAAGGTAAAAACGCAGTCGAACTACAAGTAAATTAATAGTGAGGTGAGAATGATGAATCAAGAAGCACTAGAAAATATGGTTAGAAATATTTTACAAGAAGTAAATAGTGGTGCAGTAACAACAACCACTTCTCAAAAAGCAAGCGGAGATTCACTGACTGTACGCGACTACCCACTTGGTACGAAACGTCCAGAACTTGTAAAAACAGCTTCATCTAAATCTTTGGATGATATTACGCTAAAAAGTGTTCTAGATGGCACAATTAAACCTGAAGATGTTCGTGTAACAGCAGAGACGCTTAAAATGCAAGCGCAAGTAGCAAGAGATGCAGGACGTGCTACACTCGCGAACAACTTTGAACGTGCAGCAGAATTAACCGTTGTTCCAGATGAGCGTATTTTAGAAATTTACAATGCGATGCGTCCATACCGTTCTTCAAGAGAAGAATTGCTTGCGATTGCGGATGAATTAGAAAATGTGTATCAAGCAACAATTTGTTCTAATTATGTTCGTGAAGCAGCACAGCTTTATCAAGAGCGTAAGAAATTAAAAGGCGATAATTAAAATTCACCTTTGCTCATGATTATGTAGGAAATGCGGTGAAATGAATGAAGTATATTGCAGGTATTGATATCGGAAACTCGACAACTGAAGTGGCGCTTGCCATCCTCGACTCGGTAAATAATGCGGAGTTTGTTGCTAGCGCTATTACAGACACAACTGGTATCAAAGGAACAAAACAAAATCTTCACGGGATTTTTAAAGCGTTAAAACTAGCTTTAGAAAAAGTAAATGCAACAACTGCGGATTTAGCTGAAATTCGTATTAATGAAGCGACTCCCGTGATTGGTGATGTAGCAATGGAAACAATTACTGAAACAATTATCACAGAGTCTACCATGATTGGACATAATCCTAAAACACCAGGTGGGCTTGGAATGGGTTCAGGAATTACAGTACATTTGGATGAAGTGGCTTCTAAATCAAAAGATACTGATTATATCGTGATTATCCCAAAAACGGTTGACTTTGAAGATGCCGCACAGCAGATTAATGATTATACCGAACTTGGCTATCAAATAACTGCTGCGATCCTTCAAGCTGACGACGGGGTGCTCGTTCATAATCGATTAAACCATAAAATCCCGATTGTAGATGAAGTTGGTTTTATTGATAAAGTTCCAGTTGATATGTTAGCGGCTGTTGAAGTCGCAGCTCCTGGTAAAGTCATTGAAACGATTTCTAATCCGTATGGTATTGCGACAGTCTTCCGTTTGAGTTCTGATGAAACGAAGAACATCATTCCCGTAGCTCGAGCATTAATTGGTAATCGTTCAGCAGTTGTGATTAAAACACCAGAAGGCGACGTAAAAGCTAGAACAATACCAGCCGGACATATTGAACTTCAATCAGGAACTAGAACGCAGCGTGTAAATGTGGCGGAAGGTTCCGAGAAAATCATGCAAGCGATTATGTCACTGCCAAAACTTGATAATGCAAGCGGCGAACCGGGAACAAATATCGGCGGCATGCTAGAAAAAGTACGACAAACCATGGCTGGACTTACTGATAAATTACCGGCAGATATTTTTATTCAAGATTTGCTGGCTGTAGATACGTTTGTTCCAGTAGATGTTCAAGGTGGTCTGGCGGGTGAATTTTCCATGGAGCAAGCTGTTGGAATTGCCTCAATGGTAAAAAGTGATCATTTACAAATGGCTGCGATTGCTTCAGAAATCGAACAAGAGCTAAATGTAACGGTCAAAATTGGTGGGGCAGAAGCTGAGGCAGCGATCCTCGGGGCACTTACTACCCCAGGAACCAATACACCACTTGCTATTTTAGACTTAGGAGCAGGTTCAACAGATGCTTCAATCATAAATGGAAAAGGCGAAATCATTGCTACTCATTTAGCTGGAGCAGGTGATATGGTAACGATGATTATCCAGTCAGAAATTGGCCTTGAAGATCGGTATTTAGCAGAAGATATAAAAAAATATCCACTTGCTAAAGTCGAAAGCATTTTTCATATTCGCCATGAAGATGGTACGGTTCAATTTTTCGATACGCCGCTTTCCCCAAGTGTTTTTGCGAAAGTAGTGATTGTAAAACCAGACGGATTTGTACCAATTCCAGGTGATGTTTCGATTGAAAAAATTAAATTAATTCGTCGTTCGGCTAAAGAGCGCGTTTTTGTAACGAATACGATCCGTGCATTAAAATATGTCAGCCCAACTGGGAACATTCGTGATATTCCATTTGTCGTTATTGTCGGAGGATCAGCCCTTGATTTTGAAATTCCGCAATTAATCACAGATGCATTATCTCATTATTCCTTAGTTGCGGGACGGGGAAATATTCGCGGACAAGAAGGGCCTAGAAATGCAGTTGCAACAGGATTAATACTGTCGGGTGGTGCTGATGTATGATTCCGGTTGTAAATAAACCAGCTATTTATTTTCATGCAGATCAAAGTGCGAATCCAGACTGTATTAAACAAGTATTATTTGGAATAGAAGAAGAAGGCATTCCATGTGAATTAGAAATTATGCCTTTAAAAGACGAAGTGCAAGCCGCATTTCGAGCTTCAGCGAGTTCGCCACTTTTGGTTGGAATTACGCTCAAAAATGATCATTTAGTGATTCATTATCGTAATTTGCCGCCAGATCAGCCGCTATTTTCGGAATATCGTTTTTGCGCAGCGACCCTGGAAAAACAACGAAATATGGGAATGAATGCGGCGCGACTCGTCAAGGGTGTACCTTTTAAATAAGGAGGTGAAGGAATGCATCAAGCAATTGGAATTATTGAAATTAAAGGACTTGCTTCAGCGATTACTGTAGCAGATACAATGGCTAAAGTAGCAAACATCCAAATCGTGGACACAGAAAAAGCAAAAGGTTTTGGCTGGATTACTGTGAAAGTGGAAGGAGATGTTGCTGCCGTCAATGCTGCTCTTGAAGCAGGAGAACAAACGGCAATAGCCTCAGACAGCTTTATTGCGAAAAAAGTCATTCCTCGACCAGGGGAAGAGATTTTTACAGTATTTTGGCCAAAAGAAGAAATTGTGCCAGAAGAACCAGAATTAATTGTTGAAACAGAAGACGTCGCGGAACCTGAAACACCGGTAGAAGCGACCTGTAATCTATGTCATGATCCACTTTGTCCACGGATAAAAGGTGATCCAAGACAAGATTGTATTCATTTTGAAGAAGAAAAGTAAACCTAATTTTGAGGAGGAAATAATTATGAATAACGCACTAGGAATGATTGAAACTAAAGGACTTGTTGGCGCAATTGAAGCGGCTGACGCAATGGTAAAAGCAGCAAATGTATCTCTTGTAGGTTATGAAAAAATCGGTTCAGGACTTGTAACTGTTATGGTTCGCGGTGATGTTGGCGCAGTAAAAGCAGCAACAGATGCAGGCGCAGCAGCAGCTCGTAATGTTGGAGAAGTACAATCTATCCACGTTATCCCACGTCCACACAATGATGTAGAAACGTTGCTACCAAAAGGTTTATAAGCCGTGGAAAGAGAAAAATTAAAAGCAATAATTAAAAAAATCGTAACAGATAAATATGGTGGTGCGGAGACAGAGATTCCAATCGGAGTCTCTAACCGCCACATTCATTTAACAGAAAAAGACTATAACCAACTTTTTCCAAATGAACCTATTCAAGTGAAAAAATGGTTAAAGCAACCTGGCGAATTTGCTGCTGAACAAACTCTCACCGTAGTTTCAGAAAGAGGCGAGTTAAAGCGGGTTCGGATTTTAGGGCCACTTCGAAAATTTTCGCAAGTAGAGCTTTCTAAAACGGATGCACGGATGTTAGGGATGAAGATTCCAATTCGTGTATCTGGTGATATTGAAGGAACACCAGGGATCAAACTCGTTTCTAAACATAGCGAAATCTTCTTACCAAAAGGAGCAATTGTTGCGAAACGCCATATCCATTTACCCGAAAGTGTAGCAAATGAATACGGTGTGAAACAAGGTGATGAAGTTTCTGTCCTAGTAGGTTCGGAAATACGTAGTCTCGTGTTAAACCATTGTACGATTCGAGTGAATAATCAATTTATCCCAGAAATGCATATTGATACAGATGAAGCAAACGCGGCAGATATTGCTGGCGATAGCTTTGCAAAAATAATCAAGTCGTGACCTGATAAGGAGGTGTGGAAATGGATATTTTACAAACAGCTAACGAACGGATGGAACAGCTTGCAGCACTAATGAATAAAGATACCAAACAAAAAATTTCAGCTAATCAAAAAGTAAAAGTTGGCGTCGATTTAGGGACTTCCTCGATTGTTTTCGTTGTGTTGGATGAAAATAATGTTCCGCTTTTTGGAGCGTTTGAATTTGCTGACGCTGTTCGCGATGGGCTTGTAGTTAATTACCGCGAGTCCGTAGAAGTTGTCAAACGACTTAAAGATAGAGCAGAAAAAAGCCTTGGAATAAATTTGACCCATGCTTCTGGTGCTATCCCACCTGGTACAGCCGGGAACAACAAAAAAGTGGTTGCTAACGTGATAGAAAGCGCCGGAATGGAAGCACTTTATACAATTGACGAGCCAACAGCCGCTGCAGCAGTACTAGATTTAAAAGATGGTGCAGTTGTAGATGTTGGTGGCGGCACAACAGGAATTAGTGTTTTTAAAGACGGTGACGTAATTTATACCGCAGATGAACCAACTGGAGGAACGCATATGACGCTTGTTCTAGCAGGATATTACGGTGTCTCTGTAGAAGAAGCTGAACAAAATAAGCGCGCGCAAAAAGATTCTAGCGAGCATTTTTCTGTCATGCGTCCAGTGGTTGAAAAAATGGCAGAAATTACCCGTGTTCATCTCGAAAAATCTCCCTCAGAACCGCTTTATATTGTTGGTGGTGCTTCTGCTTATAGCCAGTTCAAAGATACGTTTGAAAGCTATTTGAAGATGCCTGTTTTTCAACCTAATTATCCGCAGTATGTCACGCCTCTTGGTATTGCCATGAGTTCAGGGAGCGGAAATTTATGATAGAAAAATTAGTTGAAATCATTGTTAAACGCTTGAAACTTCGTGCCGCAAATAAAACAGTCATCGCTGTTAGCAAAATGCCTCGCGATCCAGTTGCGATTTTTATGGAAAATGGGACAGTTCGGTTAACCCAAGTAAACAAACATTTTCTTGAGCGGATACTGGGCGGGAATCGAGCAGAATCACTTACTATTTGGCTTGAAACTGCAGCAGAATACGGGGTAACAATTGAACTTGAACTGTATGATAACGGTGAACCTTGGCTGGATTATAAAATGATCAGTCAGCTAGTCTATCCAGTTTTTACAAGCGCTGGTGAGAGGCTTTTTCATCCAAGTTCTGAAGTGATTTGTTACAGTGATAGCGCATTAATCCCAAGCGGAAGTACTCTTTGCAAATTTAAAAAGCAGCTTATTACACCGCTTGCAAATGAATATTTAACTAAAAATAATATTGCAGTGCGGGAAAGGCAGTGACGTTATGTTTATGGCGAAAATTACTGGAAGCGTAGTCTCAACAAAAAAAGAAGATTCGCTTACAGGCAAGAAATTAATGATTGTACAACCAATTGATGCGAACGGAGAACATGTGCGCTCAGAAGAAGTGGCATGTGACTCTGTTGGCGCTGGAATCGGGGAGTATGTGCTTGTTGCTCGTGGAAATGCGGCTAGGAGCGTATTTGCAGAACCAAATAGTGCGATTGATTCGGCAATTATAGCAATTGTCGATAGTTTTGATAAGTAAGGAGTGAATAACTCGTGAGTATTTATACAAAAACCGGCGATAAAGGAACGACTGCACTATTTGATGGAAATCGTGTGAAAAAATATGATGACCGTGTCGAAACATATGGTTCGTTTGATGAGCTAAATGCCGAAATTAGTGTAGCAGAAAAATTCGTAACCTCAAATGAAAACAAGGCTTTGCTTAGAAACGTTGAGCGCCAATTGTTTTATGTGTGTGCAGAGCTTGCAACAGAAGATGAATCTGCTCTTCTTAGTAAAATTGTCATTACAGAAGATGACATTAACGAACTTGAAAAAGTTATTGATGCTTATACTCTGAAGTTGCCAAAAGTTGATAGTTTTGTGCTTCCTGGTTCAAGTAAAGCCGGCGCGTTTCTTCATAGTGCGCGAACGATTGCCAGACGAGCGGAACGATTATTAGTTCGTTTTTCAGAACAAACAGCAGTTAGAAATGAGCTGTTGAAATTCGTCAATCGCTTATCTGATTTCTTGTATATTCTTGCTCGAGAAGAAGACTTTAGACAGATGCTAGATAAAGCGACTAAGCTAATTGTTGCCAAGTACTTAGAGCAAACAGAGCAAAAGCCTGCTACGACGAGCGATTTATCTTTTTCATTTTGTGAAAAACTAATGCATCAGGTGCAGGTTGTCTCAGAAGAAGTCGGCGTTCCAGTCACACTTGCAATAGTTGATGCGCACGGAAATGCAAGATTTAATTACCGAATGGAACACGCTCTCTTAGTAAGTGCAGAACTAGCAACGAAAAAAGCATATTCCGCCGTAGCGATGAAAACAAGTACAGAAAAATTAACAGAAGCAGTTCAGCCAGGAGCCCCACTTTATCAATTAGAAACACTGACAAATGGTGACATTGTTACTTTTGGCGGAGGCGTTCCAATTTACGGAAAAGATGGAGCGATTATTGGTGGAATGGGAATTAGTGGCGGATCAGTGGAAGAAGATATCCACATTGCAAAAAAAGCATTATCAATGATAGAGAAGGGGTAATTCTGTATGGAATCATTAGAACTCGAACAACTGGTAAAAAAAGTTCTCTTAGAAAAATTAGCAGAACAAAAAGAAGTACCAACAAAAACAACTACACAAGGCGCGAAAAGTGGCGTTTTTGATACAGTTGACGAGGCTGTTCAAGCAGCAGTTATAGCGCAGAATTGCTATAAAGAAAAATCACTTGAAGAACGCCGCAATGTTGTAAAAGCAATTCGTGAAGCACTTTATCCAGAAATTGAAACAATTGCGACAAGAGCAGTTGCAGAAACCGGAATGGGTAATGTGGCAGATAAAATTTTGAAAAACACATTAGCAATTGAAAAAACACCAGGGGTAGAAGATTTATATACAGAAGTAGCTACTGGTGATAACGGTATGACACTGTATGAACTCTCTCCATATGGCGTAATTGGTGCAGTAGCGCCGAGCACAAACCCAACGGAAACATTGATTTGTAATTCAATCGGTATGCTCGCAGCTGGAAATGCCGTTTTTTATAGTCCTCATCCAGGGGCAAAAAACATTTCACTGTGGTTGATTGAAAAGCTAAACACAATTGTTCGCGAAAGTTGTGGTATTGATAACCTTATTGTAACGGTGGCTAAACCATCCATTCAAGCAGCTCAAGAAATGATGAATCATCCAAAAGTACCGCTACTTGTTATTACAGGTGGTCCGGGCGTTGTTCTCCAAGCGATGCAATCAGGTAAAAAAGTGATTGGAGCAGGAGCAGGGAACCCGCCTTCTATTGTTGACGAAACAGCTAATATCGAAAAAGCGGCTGCTGACATCGTAGACGGTGCCTCTTTTGATCATAATATTTTATGTATTGCTGAAAAAAGTGTGGTAGCTGTTGATAGCATTGCTGATTTCTTGTTATTCCAAATGGAAAAAAATGGTGCTCTTCATGTTACTAATCCAAGTGATATTCAAAAATTAGAAAAAGTAGCCGTTACCGATAAAGGTGTAACTAATAAAAAATTAGTCGGAAAAAGTGCAACTGAAATCTTAAAAGAAGCAGGAATAGCTTGTGATTTTACACCACGTTTAATCATTGTGGAAACGGAGAAATCTCATCCATTTGCAACAGTAGAGCTATTAATGCCAATCGTTCCAGTTGTAAGAGTGCCTGATTTTGACGAAGCCCTTGAAGTGGCTATTGAACTCGAACAAGGCTTACATCATACAGCAACAATGCATTCACAAAATATCTCGAGATTAAACAAAGCTGCAAGAGATATGCAAACTTCCATCTTTGTCAAAAATGGTTCTTCCTTTGCGGGATTAGGCTTTAGAGGAGAAGGTAGTACTACTTTCACTATTGCAACGCCTACTGGAGAAGGAACAACTACAGCACGTCATTTTGCTAGACGCCGCCGTTGTGTTTTAACAGATGGTTTTTCGATTCGTTAAGAGGAGGCAAAGTTAATGAATAGCTTTCAAATCAAGACAAAAGTAGCTTTTGGTACGAATAGTTTACAAGTTTTAAAAGAAATTAAAAATAAAAATGTTTGGATTATTTGTGATCGTTTTTTGGCGGATGGAGAAGGGCTTCAAGGTTTAATTGGACAATTGGATACATCCAATAATGTGCATATTTTCACCGATGTCGTACCTGATCCACCTATTTCCAAAGTAGCTGGAGGGGTTAGTGAGGCTGGCAAAATCCAACCGCAAGTCATGATTGCTTTTGGCGGTGGCTCAGCAATTGATACGGCAAAAGGAATTTACTACTTTGCAAAACGCTTGGAAAAAATTAATATTAGTACTTTTATAGCGATTCCAACGACAAGTGGTACTGGATCTGAAGTGACAGCTGCAACCGTTATTACTGATCCAACGACAAAAATTAAGTATCCACTTTTCCTAGATGAACTTATTCCGGATATGGCTATTCTTGACGCGCAACTCGTTGTCACAGTGCCGCCAGCGATTACAGCGAATACTGGAATGGATGTATTAACACACGCGATTGAAGCTTATGTTTCTAAAGCTGCGAGTGATTATACGGATGCATTAGGTGAAAAAAGTGTGCAATTAACGCTACGCTTTTTAACGAGCTGTTATGACGATGGTCGTAATTTAGCTAACCGTGAAAAAATGCATAATGCTTCAACCATGGCAGGGATGGCTTTTAACTGTGCCAATCTTGGTTTAAATCATAGTATTGCGCATCAACTAGGTGCACAGTTCCACGTGCCGCACGGTCTAGCTAATGCGATATTACTTGATGCGGTCATTCGTTTTAACGCCTTCAAAAATCGTGATACTGAACAAAAATATGCTGAACTGGCGCGGATTTGCGGAATGGCTTCTAGATCTGATTCCAATGAAACCGCTGTCCGTCTGCTTCGTGAAAGAATTGTCCAAATGATGGAACACATGCAAATGCCACGAACCTTAACTGACGCTGGCGTAGCAAAAGAAAAAGTCTATGCAAAAATGGACGAAATTGCAACAAATGCACTGAAAGATGCTTGCTTACCAACTAGTCCTACGACACCGTCACATCAAGAACTAAAAGAAATTTTAGAACAAATCATTTAGAATTTACGTTAAAAAGGAGGATAAACTATGTCAGCATATTTGGCGGAATTTATTGGAACGATGGTTTTAATTATGTTTGGGAACGGCCTTTTAGCAGGATTGACATTAAATAAATCATTATCTCAAGGAGCAAACTGGGTAGTTGTTACATTTGGTTGGGGTTTTGCTGTAATGATTGGTATTTATGTCGCTGGAGCATATAGCGGAGCGCACTTAAATCCAGCAGTAACTATTGCGCTTGCAGTTGGAGGTTCATTCTCTTGGGCAGCTGTAGTTCCGTACATTATCGCCCAAATCGCCGGAGCATTTGTCGGAGCATCGATTATTATTTTACACTACTATCCGCATTTTAAAGCGACTCCCCCAGAAATTGATACACATGGTATTTTTTCCACAGGACCAGCGATTAGAAATACACCTTTCAACTTAATCAGTGAAATTATCGCAACATTTGCTTTCATTTTTGGTTTACTTATGATTGGAGCGAACAGTTTCACAGATGGTTTAAATCCATTAATCCTTGGCTTTCTAGTAGTTGCTATCGGAATGAGCTTTGGACCAACGACAGGTTATGCGATTAACCCAGCTCGTGATTTAGGACCAAGACTTGCTTACTTTTTACTACCAGTACCAAATAAAAGTGGATCAGACTGGCGTTACGCTTGGATTCCAATTGTCGGACCAATCATTGGCGGTCTCTTAGCCATTGGACTATTTAACATTTTATTATAAAAAATAGGATGGAGTAAACAAGAAGTAAGTTGTTTACTCCTTTAAAAATGAGAAAGGACTGAGCTATATGCACAAAATTATGGCGATAAACGCAGGGAGTTCTTCACTGAAATTCCAAATTTTTACGATGCCAGGAGAAGAAGTCTTAGTTAAGGGCTTAATTGAAAGAATCGGCTTACCAGATGCCATATTCAACATGTCCTTTCAAAATGAAAAAATCAAGGAAACTCGCGCGATAAATAATCACGGAGAAGCAGTGGAAATTCTACTGGAGCAATTGAAGACGCATCAAGTAATTAATGACCTAAATGAAATTACAGGAGTGGGACATCGGGTTGCGCACGGCGGAGAAGCTTTTGTTTCTTCATGTATTGTAACGGATGATGTTGTAAAGGGGATTGAAAATGTAACAAGCCTTGCACCGCTTCATAATCCAGCCAATATCATCGGCATTAAAACATTCCGCGAACTACTACCAAATGCCGTTTCGGTTGCAGTGTTTGATACCGCTTTCCATCAAACGATTCCAGAAGAAAACTTTTTATATGCGCTCCCTTATGAACTTTATGAAAAACATCATATTCGAAAATACGGTTTTCATGGAACAAGCCATAAATATGTGGCTGGAAAAGCAGCAGAAGTTCTCGAGAAACCTTTAGAAAAATTAAAAATTATTTCTTGCCATTTAGGAAATGGGGCGAGTGTTTGTGCGATTGAAGCTGGAAAGTCAGTGAATACTTCCATGGGCTTTACACCAAATGCTGGCTTGATGATGGGAACACGTTCTGGTACAATTGACGCGACAATCATCCCTTATTTAGTTGACGAATTAGGCTATAGCTTGGATGAAGTGACACATATGATGTCTAGTGAATCTGGCGTTCTTGGTGTATCCGGAATTTCTAGTGATTTTAGAGACATCGAAATTGCTGCGAATGAAGGAAATTCGCGTGCATTATTAACACTTCGGATGTTTACTGGCCAAATCTGTAATTATATCGGGGCTTACGCTTCTGCCATGAATGGTTGTGATGCATTATTATTTACGGCTGGAGTTGGTGAAAATTCACCATTAATTCGTAAAATGGTTACAGAACAGCTGAGTTATCTTGGTGTAACATGTAATGTGACAAAAAATAATGCAGGTGATATGATAATTAGCAATGATGACGAAGCGGTCAAAGTATGCATTATTCCAACAAACGAAGAACTAATGATTGCTCGAGATGTAGAAAAATATACAAAACAAACGATAAGTTAAGGAGCGATTTGATGTGAAAATAACGACGGCAATGCACGGTGGCAACTATAACGAACTAGCAAAACAACATGGATTAACCAAAGAAATGATTCTGGATTTTAGTGCGAATATTAATCCACTTGGCGTTCCAGCTAGTTTGAAACAAACGATAACAGCGAATTTGGATAAACTGGTGGAATATCCAGAACCAGATTACTTAGCGCTCCGTGCGCGTATTGCCTCGTTTCATCAACTTGACTTAGCAAATGTTATTCCAGGAAACGGTGCTACTGAGCTGATTTTCGGAATCGCAAAAGTAACCAAGGCGCAAAAAGTTCTCTTACTTGCGCCTACTTTTGCGGAATATGAACGGGCTTTTTTTGATGCGGAAATTATTTATGCAGAATTAACGAAAGAAACTCATTTTGCTGCAGCGGAAACGGTACTAGAAATGATTAAACGCGAATCAGATCTTGAAGCGGTTTGTTTGTGCAACCCGAATAATCCAACCGGACAATTAATATCGCAGCAAGAAATGATTCAAATTGCAGATTTATGTGAAAAACGAAACATATATTTAATCATTGATGAGGCGTTTATGGATTTTTTAGAAGACAATGAAACAATTTCGATGATTAATTATTTAGAGAGCTTTCCACATTTAGCAATTATCCGGGCATTCACAAAATTTTTTGCAATTCCAGGGCTAAGACTTGGTTATTTGTTGACCAAAAATGATTTGCTAGCTGAAGCATTATTACAAATGCGTGAACCTTGGTCTATCAATACTTTTGCCGATATGGCTGGCCAAGTGTTACTAGATGATACAGACTACATCTCTCAAACATACAACTGGATTTCAGCTGAACGAGATTTTTTATATCAAGAGTTGTCTAATTTTAGCGAACTAACCGTGTACCGCCCAAGTGTAAACTACATATTTTTTCATCTTGAAACACCGCTTGACTTACGAAAAGAATTATTGTTAAAAGGGATTTTTATACGGAGTTGCGCCAATTACCGGGGACTTACTGAAAATTATTACCGGGTTGCGGTGAAAGCTAGATGTGATAATACCAAGCTTATAAGAGCGCTCGAGGTGATTTTTAGTGGAAATTAAAGCAACTTGTCCCGCTTCATGTGGCGAACTTTTGCAAGGATTTATTACTGGCGGCGAAAAATTGATTTCATACCCAATCAACTGGTATTCCGAAGTAACTTTATCCGATAAATCAGGGCAAAACAGCCAAGGTCATACCAAAGCATGGCTCGCATTTGAGCTAACTTGCGAGTATTTTGGCGTGACAAAAAAAGAACGTCCACCTATATCGTTACTAGTAAAATCGACTATTCCGGTCGCCAAAGGGATGGCAAGCTCTACTGCTGATATTGCCGCAACCATAGGCGCTACTGCAAAATGGTTAAATAAATCGATAACAGAAACTGAAATTGCCAAGCTTTGTTTGCAACTAGAACCAACAGATAGCACGATTTTTAAGTCACTCACACTTTTTGATCATTTAAAAGGGTCCGTGATTGAAAGTTCTAACTGGATGCCGAAACTGGGCGTCGTTGTCCTAGAACCACTTACTGTTTTGGAAACTGCAACATATCGGCAAGAAGACCACCATGAACAATTGCTGGAAAATGAACAACAATTAGCCAAAGCTGTGCAATTTTTCAACCAAGCGGCAGCCCAAAAATCAATCAACTTGCTTGGAAAAGCCGCCACAGTTAGCGCAGCGAGCAATCAAATCATTTTACCCAAACCGTTTTGGAATGAGTTGTTAGAAGTGGTGAGTTGTTTAAATCTAGTAGGGATAAATGTGTCGCATAGTGGGACGGTCGTTGGTTTACTATATGAGTTAGGCAAGATAGACCCGCTAGAAATTTTATTCGAATTAGAACGGCGCTATGTCACCACTTTTTACAGCAGATATTACTTTAGGGAGCTCGTTCGAGGTGGGGTTCAAATAATTTCTTAAAGCAAATTCTTCTTGCAAGCGGATTAATTTATGCTATAATAACTTTGATAAACGAATTCGTTCATACAAACAGTTAGATACTGGAAGTCTGGTGAAAATCCAGCACGGTCCCGCCACTGTAAGGAGTTAGACACTCTAAGTCAGGTCTTTTATCTAATTGTTTTAACTGGTTATACTGCTTCGAGGCAAAGCATGTATAATTCTTGGTTCCAGTGTAGTTGTCTCACTGGGGCTTTTTTATTTGTTTTTAAAACAAATAAGCCCACTGTAAATGGTTTGGTGCCGAGAAGCTGGACGAAGCTACGTTTTATCAAGCACCATACGCACAAAGATGTGCACCGCTTAGTTTTATGGTGGGCAATGATCTTTTCAACGACGAAAAGAGTGATACAAGGAACGTATCTTCATTGCCTATTTACAAAAAAGATTTGACATTTCCACGTGTTTGGTTTTTAATAAAGTGGACAAATAAAATATTTTACGGTACAAAGGCGTACTGTTTACTTAGCAAAGAAGCTTTGAGTTGGAAGAGGAAATTTCTCTACTCAAGGCTTCTTTTTTTAGTTTTAAAAAATTAGGAGGTAATCTCATGCAAAAAGTTAGTTTTAAAACAGATCTTTACATTGGCCAAGGAGCAACAGATCGTTTACTGGATTTTAAAGACAAACAAATTTTCATCGTAACAGATCCATTTATGGTGAGCTCAGGAATGATTAATGCTATCACGGAAAAAATTGATAAGTCGAATACATATACTATTTTTAGCGATATTATTCCTGACCCGCCAATTGAAAACGTTGTAGCTGGAATTGAAGTTTTAAACGAATGTGATGCCAACTTGATGATCGCTATCGGTGGTGGTTCCGCGATTGATGCGGCGAAAGCGATGAAATTCTTTGGTCAAAAACTTGGTACGGTGCGCGCAATGCCATTCATCGTAATCCCAACTACAAGTGGAACTGGTTCTGAAGTTACTAGTTTTTCTGTCATTACGAATAAAGAAAAAGCAATTAAATATCCACTTATTACTGATGCTATTTTGCCGGATGAAGCGATTTTAGATGCGGATTTAGTGAAATCTGTCCCACCTGCAATCACAGCAGACACTGGTATGGATGTACTCACACATGCGCTAGAAGCATACGTTTCCACAAAAGCAAATGATTATTCGGACGCAATGGCTGAAAAAGTAATCCAATTAGTATTCACATACTTGGAGCGCGCTTATAAAGACGGAAATGATTTAGAAGCACGCGAAAAAATGCATAATGCTTCTTGTTTAGCAGGTATGGCATTTAATATTACCTCACTTGGTTTAAACCATGGTATCGCTCACACAGCCGGTGCTAAGTTTAAAATTCCACATGGTCGTATGAATACTTTACTTTTGCCACATGTTATTAGTTATAATGCTGGATTAACAAGTGATTTTGGTAACAATCCAGATAACCGTGCTGCAGAACGTTATACAGCAATTGCCAAATTACTAAAAATGCCAGCATCGAATACACGTCTTGGTGTTCGTAGCTTAATTAACGCCATTAAACAACTTCAAAAGAAACTTAATATGCCAACGACTTTATCTGAATGTGGTGTTAGTCGTACCGATTTAAACGAGCATATTGCGCAAATCGCTGAAGGTGCGCTGAATGATGGTTGTACTGCAACTAATCCAAGAACACCGACAGAAACAGATGTTAGTGCGATTCTCGAAAAAATGTTGGCTTAAAAGTTATTTATTTCACAACTGGAAACAAATAACCTATTGACATCGTTTTCATGCTACTTTATAATAGAACCGAGCACAAAGACGTGTGGAATAATAAATATAGCAGAGCAACGGGGCTCCCTCAAAAATATTGCACAATATTTTTAAGGGGCTCTTTCTATTTTCTGGGAGAATTTTTTCTCTAGCTCTTTAACTCTTTCGCTCAAGTATATGCTTCTATAGAGTGATTTCGTAGAACTTTGTTACGAATCAATCAATAGCAGAAGAAGAGGACGTGACAGGAATGAATGGAAGAATTGTAATAGTCGATGATGAACCTATTACAAGAATGGATATCCGAGACATATTGGAAGAAGCGAACTACAATGTTGTAGGGGAAGCGACAGATGGTTTTGAAGCAATCGAACTTTGTAAAAGCCATCAACCAGATCTTGTTATTATGGACATTCAAATGCCACTCTTAGACGGTTTAAAAGCAGGGAAACGGATTATTTCTGAAGGCCTTGCTGGCGGTATTATTTTATTAACCGCATTTAGTGATCCAAAAAACACTGAAAAAGCAAAAGGATTCGGAGCATTAGGTTATCTAGTAAAACCACTTGATGAAAAAAGTTTAATCCCAACAGTTGAAATGAGTATTGCCAAAGGGCGAGAAACAAGAAAACTAGAGCAGCAATTAGAAAAGCTCACAAAAAAATTAGAAGAACGAAAAGTGATTGAAAAAGCTAAAGGTGTGCTTATGATTGAGAACAACATCACAGAGGAAGAAGCCTACAACATGATTCGTAATCTAAGCATGGATAAACGTTGTCCAATGATGGAAATCGCAGAAACGATCGTGATGAGCGATGACTAAAACGATTCGAGAAATGTGTTTACGCTATACGGACTTGGCAGAATATGATATTGATGAATTAATACATACTGCAAAATCGTTAAGCGAGTCTTCGATGTATCAAGATGTAGATGTTTTCATTGATGTTTATAACAAACTTACTAGTGAAGCACTTGTTATTCATCATACGCCGCCAAAATCAACCAAGTCACTTTATAAAAACAATGTAGTTGGAGAAACTGCTCTTCGTAGTAATGAACCAGGTGTACTCAGAACTCTTGAAACTGGTATGAACTCCAACGACTTGCTTGCAAAAACACAAGAAAACGTATTAATTCGTCAAAAAGTGTATCCTATCCGCAACAAACAACGAGTCATTGCCGTACTTATTCTAGAAAATGATATTAGTGCAGAAATTAAAGCTCATTTTGAGATTGACAATGAAGAAACGGCTTATAGAGATGTTTCTACAACACTTTCCGCGATGAGTAAATTAACCGATTCTATTACTGATCAACTAGATGACGCAATCTTGATTTTTGATCGTAACGGTATTTTACAACAAAAAAACTGCGCTGCTGACCAGTACTATGAACGACTAGGCTACATGGAAAATATCCAAGGAATGCATTATGATAATTTATCTCTCGACCAGATGATGTTTGATGCAATTATGTATCAAATCGAAACAGGAAAACAGCCAGTTCAATTAAAAAAAGAAGTGGTTATTGCCGGGAATTATTTTATTATGAAGCAAATTTTTGTGAAAGAAGAGGATGAACAAGAATGTCGTTTTATCCTTATCTTACATGATGTCACGGATATTAAAGTGAAAGAAGCAGAAATCGTTTCAAAATCGGTGGCAATTCGCGAAATTCATCATCGTGTGAAGAATAATTTACAATCAGTTGTTTCACTGCTGAGAATTCAAGGCAGACGTTCTACAAGCGTGGAAGCACAGAAGGTTTTGAATGAGAGTGTCAGTCGTATCCTTGCAATTGCAGCTACACATGAACTTTTATCCAAGCAGATGGAAGACGGCATCAACTTATATATGGTAATTGAAGCAGTCGCCTATAATATTGAAAGATGTTGTAACGATTGTCCGCAAGTTGCAGTTAGAATGGATATTGATAAACGGATTTACTTGGATAGTGACCGAACCGTGGCACTAGCACTTGTTATGAATGAACTATTACAAAATTCATATGATCATGCTTTCCATCCAAATGAATCAGGCGAAATTTTACTACAAATAAAAGAAGAAAAAAATATTATTCACGCAGAAGTAAGCGATAATGGTCATGGCTTTAATGTTCGGAAAGTATCCGAAAAAAGCCTAGGACTTTCCATTGTCAAAAGTTACATCAAAGATAAACTGCGCGGTAAAGTAACAATTGAATCAAATGAACATGGAACTAAAACAATGTTCGATTTTAAATACAATTCAATCCATGCTACAAAGAAGTAGCTATGAAAAAAGCGATGAAGCTTAAAGCCAAGTAACGATACTGTTATTTGTCTTTAAGCTTTTTCTTTTTGCTAGAAAGGAGTGAGGGTTTTGACGGAAACGATTTTAAGTGTAGGGATTGACCTTGGTACGTCGACAACACAACTCATTTTATCCGAGTTAGAAATTCAAAATATGGCATCAAGCTTCACAGTGCCGCGCATTGTGATTTCAGATAAGCGAATCATTTTTAGAAGCGAGATTCTTTTTACACCGATTCTTGCTGATAATTTAATTGATGTCGATGCAATTCGTGATTTTGTAACGAAAGAATATGCGAATGCTGGGATTAAGAAAGAAGAAATCGGCATGGGGGCAGTTATTATTACTGGTGAAACGGCTCGTAAAGATAATGCAAGTAACGTTCTAGATGCGATGAGCGGTTTTGCAGGAGACTTTGTCGTTGCTACAGCTGGACCTGATTTAGAAAGTATTATTGCTGGAAAAGGAGCAGGTGCGCACACTTATTCTAAAGAAAATAGTACTTGTGTTGTGAATCTGGATATAGGTGGCGGGACAACAAACTTATCGCTATTTGATCGCGGTGAGCTTATTGATACAGCATGCCTTGATATTGGTGGTCGGTTAATCAAAGTGGACCGTGAAACAAGAAAAATCACCTATATTGCGCCAAAAATTCAAGCTTTAATAGAAAAACGTGGTTATCCAATCACGCTAGGTGAGAAAACCTCGCCAGAAAATTTACAACCAATTCTAGGTGAAATGGTAGAGTTACTTAAAAACAGTGTCGGTCTTGGAGCTCCAAATGATTTTTACGAAACAATCATCACGAATAAAGGCTTAAAATTCCTTGCTGAAATTGAATGTATTTCTTTTTCAGGCGGTGTGGCTGATTGTATTTCAACTGGTGCTTTAAGTGATCCGTTTAGATACGGAGATATTGGTCTTTTACTCGGAAAGTCAATAGCTGAATCTAGCTTGATGACCGAAAAAAAGTATATCGAATCTGTCGAAACCATACGGGCAACTGTGGTAGGAGCCGGTTCACACACAGCAGAAATTAGCGGTAGCACAATCACTTATACCGAGAAAATTTTCCCAGTAAAAAACATTCCTATTTTGAAACTTGCCAAACAAGAAGAAAATGAAAATATGGCAGAAGTCATCAAGGAAAAACTCAACTGGTTCAAAATAGATGAAGATATGGAACGGATTGCACTTGCAATTGAAGGGGAGAATAGCCCCAGTTTCCAGCAAGTAACAGAATATGCAAAGGCCATTTGCGAGGGGATGAAAGAACCGATTGCACTTGGTCACCCACTAATTATCATTACTTGGCACGACATGGCAAAAGCGCTCGGACAGAGTATTTTCGGGCATTTACCAGCCGGCTATCCACTGATTTGTTTGGATAGTGTCAAAGTCGATAACGGTGATTATATTGATATAGGAAAACCAGTTGCTGACGGGAAAGTGCTACCAGTAGTAGTAAAAACCTTAGTCTTTAACTGATCCATATAAATAGCTTTAATTTTGAGAGGAGGATTTATCGAATGATTTTAAAAACGAATTTATTCGGCCATACATACCAGTTCAAATCCATCACTGATGTGTTGGCAAAAGCAAACGAAGAAAAATCGGGCGACCGTTTAGCCGGAGTTGCTGCTGAATCTGCAGAAGAACGTGTAGCTGCCAAAGTGGTGCTTTCTAAAATGACGCTTGGAGATTTACGTAATAATCCGGTTGTCCCATATGAAACAGATGAGGTAACCCGTATTATTCAAGACCAAGTAAATGAACGTATCCATGATTCCATTAAAAACTGGACAGTGGAAGAATTACGGGAATGGATTTTAGACCATAAAACAACAGATGCTGACATTAAACGTGTTGCACGCGGCCTAACATCAGAAATTATTGCTGCTGTTACAAAATTAATGTCCAACCTAGATTTAATTTATGGAGCGAAAAAAATTCGTGTTATCGCACATGCGAACACAACAATCGGTCTTCCAGGAACTTTCTCCGCTAGACTACAACCAAACCATCCAACTGATGATCCTGATGGTATCCTTGCTTCTTTAATGGAAGGATTAACTTACGGTATTGGGGATGCGGTAATCGGACTTAACCCAGTAGATGATTCTACTGATAGCGTTGTTCGTTTACTTAATAAATTTGAAGAATTTCGTAGTAAATGGGATGTGCCAACACAAACTTGTGTACTAGCGCACGTGAAGACTCAAATGGAAGCAATGCGTCGCGGCGCTCCAACTGGTCTTGTATTCCAATCTATCGCAGGTTCTGAAAAAGGAAATACAGCTTTCGGTTTTGACGGAGCAACGATTGAAGAAGCTAGACAATTAGCTCTTCAAAGTGGTGCTGCAACTGGACCAAACGTTATGTATTTTGAAACAGGACAAGGTTCTGAACTTTCTTCTGACGCTCATTTCGGCGTAGACCAAGTAACAATGGAAGCTCGCTGTTATGGTTTTGCGAAGAAATTTGATCCATTCCTAGTGAATACAGTAGTTGGATTTATCGGACCTGAGTATTTATACGATTCCAAACAAGTAATTCGTGCCGGCCTAGAAGATCACTTCATGGGTAAATTAACTGGTATCTCTATGGGTTGTGACGTTTGTTATACCAACCATATGAAAGCCGACCAAAACGACGTAGAAAACTTATCCGTGCTTCTAACTGCAGCAGGATGTAACTTTATCATGGGTATTCCTCATGGTGATGACGTAATGCTTAACTACCAAACAACTGGTTACCATGAAACAGCTACTTTACGTGAATTATTTGGTCTAAAACCGATTAAAGAATTTGATCAGTGGATGGAAAAAATGGGATTCAGCGAAAATGGTAAATTAACTAGCCGTGCTGGAGATGCATCTATTTTCCTAAAATAAGGAAGGGAGGAACTAAGCGATGAACGAACAAGAATTAAAACAAATGATTGAAGGCATTTTAACGGAAATGTCCGGTGGTAAAACAACCGATACAGTAGCAGCTGCGCCAACTAAATCTGTAGTTGAAACAGTTGTAACAGAAGGTAGCATCCCGGATATTACTGAAGTTGACATTAAAAAACAATTACTAGTACCAGAACCAGCTGACCGCGAAGGCTATTTGAAAATGAAACAAATGACCCCAGCAAGACTTGGTTTATGGCGCGCTGGTCCACGTTATAAAACAGAAACAATTCTTCGTTTCCGTGCGGACCATGCTGTTGCACAAGATTCCGTGTTCTCTTATGTTTCAGAGGATTTAGTCAAAGAAATGAACTTCATCCCAGTAAATACGAAATGTCATGATAAAGACGAATACTTAACTCGTCCAGACTTAGGTCGTGAATTTGATGATGAAATGGTGGAAGTGATTCGTGCGAATACTACGAAAAACGCGAAACTACAAATCGTTGTCGGTGACGGACTTAGTTCTGCAGCCATTGAAGCAAACATCAAAGACATTTTACCTTCTATTAAACAAGGTTTGAAAATGTATAACTTAGACTTTGATAATATTATTTTTGTAAAACATTGTCGTGTGCCATCCATGGATCAAATCGGCGAAATCACTGGCGCTGACGTTGTGTGCTTACTTGTAGGCGAACGTCCGGGTCTTGTAACTGCTGAATCTATGAGTGCTTATATTGCTTATAAACCAACAGTTGGTATGCCAGAAGCTCGTCGTACTGTTATTTCTAACATTCATAGCGGCGGAACTCCACCAGTTGAAGCAGGCGCATATATTGCTGAATTAATTCACAATATGCTTGAGAAAAAATGTTCTGGTATTGATTTAAAATAAAATTGTTAGAGGAGGAAACTTCATGAAAAACGATAAATTACCTGCATCCGTTTTAAGCGTCAAAGTTGTATCTAATGTAGACAATGGTTTATTTAAACAACTTGACTTAAAACCGCATCAAAGAAGTCTGGGTATTATTACATCTGATTGTGATGATGTTACATACACAGCACTTGATGAAGCAACAAAAGCAGCAGAAGTAGATGTTGTCTATGCGAAAAGTATGTATGCTGGTGCTGGAAATGCATCCACAAAACTAGCTGGTGAAGTAATCGGTATTATTGCCGGACCAAGCCCAGCTGAAGTAAAAAGTGGCCTTTCAGTAGCAGTAGACTTCATCGAAAATGGTGCTAGCTTTGTTAGTGCAAATGAAGATGATAGCGTACCTTACTTTGCACATTGTGTATCAAGAACAGGTTCTTTCCTTTCAAAAGAAGCAAATGTAGCAGAAGGACAAGCGATTGCTTACTTAATCGCACCGCCACTTGAAGCTATGTATGCTCTAGATGCAGCTCTTAAAGCAGCAGACGTAACAATTGGAACTTTCTACGGACCACCATCCGAAACTAACTTCGGTGGAGCACTTTTAACAGGTAGTCAATCTGCATGTAAAGCTGCTTGTGATGCGTTCAAAATGGCAGTAGAAAATGTGGCTGAAAATCCACTTCAATATTAAGGTGGTGCTAAAAAATGCCAAATGAAGCACTTGGTTTAATTGAAGTCACTGGTTTCCTTGGTGCTGTGGTTGCCGCTGATACTTGTTTAAAAGCAGCAAATGTTGAATTAATTAGATGTGAAGTCATTAAAGGTGGCTTAACAACAGTTGAATTAACAGGCGATGTTGGTGCTGTAAATGCAGCAGTGGAAGCAGGAAAAGCAGCTACAGAAAGCTTAGGTTGCCTCATTTCTAGTCACGTGATAGCAAGAATGAGTGAAGAAACGAAATCACTCTTTGTAAAAACTGAGCAAGAAATAGAAGAAACAAATGAAGTTATCCAAGAAGTCGTAGAAGTAAAAACAACTACAGATGAAACGGAAAAGAAACTTCGCGAAATGAAAGTTATTGATTTAAGGAAACTTGCTTACACATTAGATAATGTGCCTATCCCAAAAAGCAAGATTAAATATGCGAACAAGGATAAACTTGTTCACGCACTAAAAGATATTTATGGAAGGAGTGAAAACTAGTGGCACTAGAAGATAAAGATTTACGCTCAATCCAAGAAGTTCGTAACCTCATTGAATCAGCTAACAAAGCACAAAAAGAACTTGCTGCAATGAGCCAACAACAAATTGATACAATTGTAAAAGCGATTGCTGATGCCGGTTATGATGCCCGCGAAAAACTCGCAAAAATGGCACATGAAGAAACTGGTTTTGGAATTTGGCAAGACAAAGTAATTAAAAACGTCTTCGCCTCCAAGCACGTCTACAATTACATCAAAGATATGAAAACCATTGGTATGTTAAAAGAAGATAACGAAAAGAAAGTAATGGAGGTTGCAGTTCCACTAGGCGTAGTTGCAGGATTAATTCCATCAACAAACCCAACATCCACTGTTATTTACAAAACACTAATTTCGATTAAAGCCGGAAATAGTATCGTATTTTCTCCACATCCAAACGCACTAAAAGCAATTCTTGAAACAGTAAGAATCATTAGTGAAGCAGCAGAAAAAGCTGGTTGTCCAAAAGGCGCTATCAGCTGTATGACTGTTCCAACAATCCAAGGAACAGATCAACTGATGAAACACAAAGATACAGCAGTTATCCTTGCAACAGGTGGTTCTGCAATGGTAAAAGCTGCTTATTCATCTGGAACTCCAGCAATTGGAGTTGGACCAGGTAATGGCCCAGCATTTATCGAACGCAGCGCTAACATCCCTCGCGCAGTAAAACATATTCTTGATTCTAAAACATTCGATAACGGAACAATTTGCGCATCTGAGCAATCGGTCGTTGTGGAACGTGTGAATAAAGAAGCTGTCATTGCTGAATTTAGAAAACAAGGAGCACACTTCTTATCAGATGCAGAAGCTGTTCAACTTGGTAAATTCATTTTACGTCCAAATGGATCCATGAACCCAGCAATCGTAGGTAAAAGCGTGCAACATATCGCTAACCTTGCTGGCCTAACTGTTCCAGCTGACGCAAGAGTACTTATCGCTGAAGAAACAAAAGTTGGCGCTAAAATCCCTTATTCAAGAGAAAAATTAGCACCAATCTTGGCTTTCTACACAGCGGAAACTTGGCAAGAAGCTTGTGAACTTAGCATGGATATTCTTTATCACGAAGGAGCTGGACATACTTTAATCATCCACTCTGAAGATAAAGAAATCATCCGCGAATTCGCACTGAAAAAACCAGTTTCCCGTCTCTTAGTTAATACACCAGGAGCACTTGGCGGAATTGGCGCAACAACAAATCTTGTACCTGCTTTAACACTTGGTTGTGGGGCAGTTGGAGGAAGTTCATCATCTGATAATATCGGACCTGAAAATCTATTCAACATTCGTCGCATTGCTACAGGCGTTTTAGAGTTAGAAGACATTCGTAAAGAAGAAAACCAAGCAACACCTGAACTTTCGGTTGATGCAGACGCACTCATCCAAAGTTTAGTAGAAAAAGTTTTAGCAGAATTAAAATAAAAAATAAAACACTAATTGGAGGAATTTTAAAATGGCAAACGCAAACGCATTAGGTATGATCGAAACAAAAGGTTTAGTAGGAGCAGTAGAAGCAGCAGACGCAATGGTGAAAGCAGCTAATGTAACACTTATGGGTAAAGAACAAGTTGGTGGCGGTCTAGTAACAGTTATGGTTCGCGGTGATGTAGGAGCAGTTAAAGCAGCAACAGATGCAGGCGCAGCAGCAGCTGAACGCGTTGGTGAATTATTATCTGTACACGTAATTCCACGTCCACACAGCGAAGTAGACGCAATTCTACCAAAAAGCGCTGAATAAGAAAAATTTCTAACATAAATCAGGAAAAAGCGTGAGCGTAGGGCATAAGGGTTCCATCAGACTCGGAAAATGCCTAAAACTTTCGCTTTTTACCAGATTTAAGCAAGACAAAGCTTCCCATCATTACTAACACCAATTGTAAATGGGACAAAAGGATGTGGTTCTTTGGCTATTTTGACAGAAGATGAGTTACGAAAAGCCTACTTACACACCGATTTAAAAACAAAGAAAAAATTAGATATAAAAAAAGGAACGATTATTACTCCATCAGCTAAGAGTTTTTTATCTGAAAAGAAAATCGACCTTCATTATATTGATGAAATTTCAGAAACAAAAGTAGTAGTGGAGCCAGTGAAAAAAGAAACTACTAGAGCAAAATTCCAAACGATTTATGGTGGTTCAGTAGATGAAAAGCCAGAACATATGACGCATTTACGCGGCAACTTGCTTGTATTTAAAGACCATCCTCAAATCGCTTTCCGCGGAAAATTAGATACGCTTGAAGCTGAAATCCTGGAAACCCAGTGTTCTGTTGCTAGTGAATTTAAAGATCTTGCGGAAGATTTACAAGAAATCCTCACCTTTGTAAGAAATATTGTACGATCGGAAGTTTTAAACGAGCAAATCGAAACAGTTAATTTGCTTGGAATGGACGAAAAAGAACTGCGGGAACGTAGTCATAATCCGAAAAAATACTACCAAATGACACATTTTATGCCCGATTATACGATGGGGAATGCTGTTATTCGGTTAAACAAATTAAGAACGATGGTTCGTGAAACGGAATTAACTGCTTTTACAGCATTTAAGGAAGCGGATTATTCGGTAAAAAGACCAGATATTATTCAAGCGCTCAACCGGTTATCCAGTTTGTTTTGGATACTAATGTTCCGCGTAAGAACTGGTGAATATAAAAAGTAAGGAGGCTTATTCATGAATAATGAGTTAATAACAAGCCTTATTGAAGAAGTCACTCGCCGCGCATTACTTGAAACTGGCGTAGAAGTAGAAGCATCCGGTCGTCACGTCCATTTAGATCGTGAGACAGTTGATGCACTTTTTGGACCTGGGTATGAACTTACTCATTTCCGTGACCTATCTCAACCAGGTCAATATGTTTGTAAAGAAAGAATTAGCATTGTTGGACCAAAAAGCGTGATTCATAACGTAGTAATTCTTGGACCAATCCGTAAAAAAACACAAGTAGAAATTAGTGCTACAGACGGTACCGCACTTGGTATTAAAGCACCTGTCCGCGAAAGTGGAGACATAGCCGGGACACCAGGAATTTTACTTTTATCTGCTAAAAACAGTGTTCAATTAACTGAAGGACTTATTGTTGCAAAACGCCATATTCATATGACGCCAGAAGATGCAGCAAAACAACAAGTAACACAAAGTGAAATTGTTCAAGTGAAAATTAATGGCGACAGACCACTGATTTTTGACGATGTGGTCGTTCGAATTAGCCCTGATTTTGCTACATATATGCATATTGATTACGACGAAGCCAACGCATGCGGCTTTAAAAAGGGAATTCGAGGTCAAATAATTAAGAAAACAAAGGCAAAATGAGTATGGAAATGGAAGCTCTAATAAAAGCCGTCACCGAGGAAGTCATGAGACGATTACAACTTCCAGATAAAAAAATGATTATCATGGGGCAAGATTCAGAACACACTCTCAGACAGTGTTATCAAAAAGAATATCAAGTTTCGCTTTATGATCGTTCTGAACGCACCTGTGACATTTTATTATTAGAAGAAATGGAAATCGCTGAATTAGCTCGAATCAGTTTGCTTGCACCAATGAATAAAAAAGAACAATTTATCACAGATCATCTTTTAGAAGGACGTCCTACTTGGATCATGAAAAGCGGAATTAAAGCAAATGCTTATAAACGTTCTGCTAAATATGGTATCAGACAGCTCCTTCAAGAATATGAAGAAAAACTCGCTCGTTTTGGCGTAGAATTTATCGATAATCCGGTGAAATCCGTGAAAACTAGCAAAGTTATTAGCGAACAAGATGTGATTAAACTCACGAAGAACAAAAGCGAATTCATTTTGCCAGAGGGAAGTTTCTTAACACCACTTGCAAAAGATTATTTACAGGAAAACCGAATTAGCATTAAAGAAAGTTAGGAAGGAAGAGCGGCATGCAAATAGGAAAAGTTACCGGGAGTTTATGGGCGACAAGAAAAGATGAAAAACTGAATGGTTTAAAACTACTACTAGTAGAGATTTGTACCGATGAAGTGGAAGATAAAAGACATTCCATAGTGGCAGCTGATAATGCCGGAGCAGGAAACGGTGATCTCGTGCTCGTTACAACTGGTAGCGCAGCACGAGCATCTACTGGGGATAATACAATACCAGTGGACGCGTGTATCGTCGGCATTATCGACTCGGTAGAACGTTATGGCTGAACAGTCCTTAGGTATTCTTGAACTCAGGAGCATAAGTAAAGGTTACGAAATGGCCGATGTTTTTTTAAAAGCTGGCAATGTAACTTTATTTACTTTTCGTCCGACATGTCCTGGTAAATTTTTGATTATTTTGCAAGGTGCTTCCGGTGAACTTACTAGTGCGATGCAAGATGCAAAAGAAGAAGCAGGGAAATTTCATGTTTCTTCTTATATTTTGCATATGGCGCACGAAGAATTACTTGCTTTTCTAAACAATAAACACCCTAAAGTTGATGTTGATGCAGTAGGAATTATCGAAATCAGTCAATTGGGTGCTGGGCTAAACGCGGTGAATGAAGCGCTAAAAAAATCAGCTATTCATTTAAAACGAATGACGCTCGGTGCTTCGATTGGTGGGAAATTTGTGGCTGTTTTTACAGGGGAAGTTAGTGCTATTCAAGAAGGGATGCGGATTCTAATCGAAACCGCAGAACCAAAAAAGGTGATACATCATACGGTCATTCCTTCTCCTGATGAACTTTTAAAACGCTATCTATAGAATGGAGGAACACTTTTGAGCATTAATGAAATTATTATTTATTTAATGGTAATCTTTATGATTCTAGGAGCCATTGACAAAATTATCGGTAACAAATTTGGCTTAGGAGCACAATTTGAAGAAGGTATTATGGCAATGGGATCGCTAACTCTAGCTATGGTCGGTATTATTACTTTAGCACCAGTTTTAGCGAAAATTTTAAGCCCGATTGTTGTACCAATTTATACAGCGCTTGGGGCTGACCCAGCAATGTTTGCTACAACTTTACTTGCGAATGATATGGGTGGTTTTGCGCTAGCTCAAGAACTTGCGCTAACGCCTGACGCTGGTCTTTTTGCAGGAGCTATTTTAGGCTCAATGATGGGACCAACAATTGTTTTCACGATTCCAGTAGCACTTGGAATTATTAAAAAAGAAGACCATAAATACCTAGCGACTGGTGTACTATCTGGTATTATTACGATTCCAATCGGTTGTTTAATCGGTGGTCTTGTAGCTGGATTTTCACCAATCATGATTTTCAAAAACTTAGTACCAATTCTTCTTGTAGCTGTACTTATTATGTTAGGTCTTTGGTTCAAACCAGAAGGCATGATTAAAGGCTTTACGATTTTCGGAAAAGGGGTAGTAATTGTTGCTACTATCGGACTTGTGGCTGGAGCTATTCAACAACTTACTGGTTTAACTATTATTCCAGGAATTGCACCAATTGGCGAAGGTATCGAAATCGTTGGTGGTATCGCACTAGTTCTAGCAGGAGCTTTCTGTTTAGTTTTTGTTATTACGAAAGTGTTCAACAAACCACTTATGAAAATGGGTAAATTACTTGGTATGAATGAAGTTGCAGCGGCAGGTATGGTTGCGACACTTGCAAATAGTATCCCAATGTTCCAAATGCTAAAAGATATGGATGAGCGCGGTAAAATTATTAACGTTGCTTTTGCAGTATCTGCGGCCTTTGTTTTAGGGGATCATCTAGGTTTCACAGCTGGGGTTGCCCAAGATATGATTTTCCCGATGATTGTCGGAAAACTTGTCGGAGGAGTAACTGCAGTAGCTGTCGGTATCTACATGGCTAACCGAATGATGAAGAAAAATAAAGCAAAAGAACAAACGGCGGTGAAAGATAATGGCTGATATTAGTAAAGAATTAATTGAGCAGCTAGTAAAACAAGTTGTCCTAGAAAAAATGGGTCAAAGTTCCAAACACGTTGACCCAAGTGGTATTTTATCCGTTAAACTTCCAGAAGTAAGAGTTTCTGAAGAAGACAGATTAGATACTGGTAACCCTAGCGATGTTGTTTATACAAAAGATTTAGTAACACTAGAAGAAAGTAAACGTCTAGGTTTTGGTCTAATGGAAATGAAAGATACAACATTTGATTGGTTCTTAGATTACGATGAAGTAGATTATATTATTGAAGGCAGACTAGATGTTGTCATCGATGGTAGAAATGTTTCTGCAGGACCAGGCGAACTGATTTTCATTCCAAAAGGAAGCCAAATTAAGTTCTCTGTAACTGGAGAAGCAAGATTCATTTATGTTACTTATCCGGCTGATTGGCAGTCACAATAATCATAAAAAAACGATTTCGGCAATATTTGCTGAAATCGTTTTTTTATTTAAGTGAATCGCGATATTCTTTAGGAGTCATATCGAACTCTTTCTTAAAGACTTTGCAAAAATAACTAGCACGCGAAAACCCTAAATTCTTTGCAATCGTGTGGACGGCCCAGTCACTTTTTTCTAGTTGTTCCTTTGCATATAGCATTTTTTGTTCATTGACGTAATTAATAAAATTGATATTCAATTCGTTTTTAAATAATTTACTTAAATAAAAAGGGCTTAAATAAACATAATTGGCTACTTCTTCTAGAGTGATGGAACGATGAATGTTCTTTTTAATGTAGCGAATAGCTTGTTTGATTTCTTTATGTTCACCACTCGTTTTACTGGATGTGGCAGCTTCTTTTTTGGGTTGTTTTTGTTTTTCGTGAGCGGTGTAGTAGTCACTTAAAACATCAAGTACTTCGACTGTTTCGAGCGAATGAAGTAGGGCAGAGTGATCTGGATTTTTTTTATTGAAGTCTTCTTGAATTTGTTGGGTAAATTGATTTTCTACCTGACTATTCATCAAAGGTTGAATATTTACTACTTTTTCTTTCTCCAAAAATCTTCCCTCCTTATTTTATTCTTGCACTAATTATACCATAAAATCGCTTAAAATAACGTTTTATCCTGCATTTTAAACAGAACAATAAATTCTTTTTTATAACAAAATATTGTCATTTTTGCTTTGTAAATTAGAGAAATTGAGAAAAAGTTCACACTGGTGGCTATTTTAAGTGTATACAATGAAAAAAATACGATTTTAAAAGCTTGCACTATTTTGCTTTCTAGCCTGTTAGTGCCCTTGTACCAGTGTTTTAACAGGGATATAATGAAATGGAAATAACGCTTTCACGAGAGGGTGATCTTTTCAATTGAAGATTCAAAAATTAGTATTATGTGCGATGTTGATTGCAATGTGTGTAATTGGCGCAAACATAAAATTAATGGGTTCTGTTGCATTTGACGCAGCCCCAGCTTTTATTGGGACTTTGCTGCTTGGTCCGATGTACGGTGCAGTGCTTGGGATTTTCGGTCATTTAACATCAGCTTTACTTGCGGGATTTCCGCTGACACTACCGATTCATTTGATTGTTGCTGGAATGATGGGCGTAACGATGATTGCTTATGGATTTACGCGCCACAAGCTAGCTGAAAAGAATCAACTAGTTGCTATTAGTGCTTCTAGTGTTGTCGCTTTTGTTTTTAATTGTCCGTTATCATTACTTGCGCTTTATCCATTAATGCATCAAGCGGTATTTGTGTTATTTCCGGTTCTAGCTATTGGTTCGATTTGCAACATTTTTGTCGCAGAAGTCGTTTACCAAGTATTACCAGAACGCTGGAAAAGACGAATTGCCGGGTACTAAACAACTAAATAGGTGAATATATTAATCCGGGAAAGAGGTGGAAATCCTCTACAGGCCCTAGCTACTGTAATTCGGACGAAAGCCAAACATATGTCACTGGAAGAAATTCCGGGAAGACTGGTGAGTAGGTTGATGATAAGTCAGGAGACCGCTAGTATATTCGATATCCAAAAACAACTTCTAAGGGAGCGAGTTGTCTTTATTAAACAGATTTTCATGATAAGAAAGTTTCTTTGTGCTACATAGAATTCTTATTGATGTTAAATCTCTAAAAGACGCCAAAGTTCTGTTTGGCGTCTTTTTTTATGGCTAAAGCGAAAGGTGAAAAAAGATGAACAAAATCTTAATTGCAGCCGCATCAAGTGGTGCAGGAAAAACAACCGTAACCCTCGGAATTATGCAAGCTTTGAAAAAAAGAGGCTTCGCGGTTCAGCCATTTAAAGTAGGACCAGATTATATTGATACGAACTATCATCAAGCAATTACAGGTGTTGCTTCCATTAATTTAGATAGTTTTCTCATTGATGATGACGAGATGCTAGCGTCCCTTTTTCAAAAGCACGGGGAGTCTGCTGATATTTCGGTCATTGAAGGGGTGATGGGATTATTTGATGGGCTTGGGACTGATCGCGATAATGCCAGTACTTCCTTTATTGCCAAATGCACAAAGACACCAGTCATTTTAGTTGTGGATGGAAAAGCTATTTCGACTTCAGCAGCGGCGATTGTTGACGGATTCAATCGTTTTGATCCGGAACTTAAAATTGCTGGCGTCATTATTAATCGAGTTGCCTCAGAAAACCATTTTACTTTAATCAAAGGGGCGATTGAGCGTTATACGGATGTACCAGTGTTAGGTTACTTGCCAAAAAATGCGGCAGTGGCACTTCCAGAACGGCATCTAGGATTAGTACCACAAGAAGAAATGACTGAGCTCGAAGCAAAATGGGAGCTACTTTCTGACCTCATTACCACGCATGTGGATTTAGACAAATTACTCGAAATAAGCAAATCTAGTGAGAACTTATCTACTTCTAAAGCGCAAATGAAAGTAGCAGATTTTTCTGGGCTTCGTGTCGCTTATGCGCTAGATGCAGCATTTCACTTTTATTATCAAGATAACTTGGATCTGATTCGTTTGACTGGGGCAGAGTTAATTCCATTTAGCCCGCTTGAGGATAACGAGGTTCCGGAAGCAGATTTCATCTATATTGGCGGCGGTTTTCCAGAAATTTTTGCCAAGCAGCTTAATGACAACAGATCTATGCGGAAGTCAATTTTGGCTGCGCACGAAAAAAGCATTCCAATTTACGCCGAATGTGGTGGGTTGATGTACCTTGGTTCGAGTTTAGAAATGGAAGGAAAACAGTATGAAATGGTGGGAGTTTTTAACGGTATTAGTAAGATGACAACAAGGCTGCGGAAATTCGGCTACTGTATCGCAGAACCTTTAGAAGAAACGTTAATCGGCAAAAAAGGGATGTCGATTCGCGGGCATGAATTTCATCATTCTGTTTTTGAAACGACTGAAACAGCTTGTATGAAACTTTCAAAAAAACGTGATGGTGAAATAGTCAAAGAGTGGCGTGGTGGTTATCAAAAAGGCAATACTTTTGCCAGTTATCTCCATATCCACTTCTACCAAAATCCGGCCATTTTAATGCAGATGTTTGGAGCTGGAAAGAGATGAGCGTACTCTTTTATACCATATCGTTTATTTTAGATTTCATACTAGGTGACCCTTACAGCTGGCCTCATCCTATCAAGGTAATTGGTAACTTTATTCAATTATTAACGAACGCTTTGCGGAAAATTTTTCATGATAAATCACTGTATTTTGCTGGAGGGTTGTTATTCATTCTTACAGTTGGAATGACGGGAATTATTTCGTGGCTCATCCTTTATATTAGTGCAAAAATTGCTTTTTGGCTTTATGCGGCGCTGTTTATTTACTTAGGGTATACGACACTTGCGATGACTTGCCTTGCGAAGGAGGCGCGGAAAATTCAGCGAACACTAGCGGATGGTGATTTAGAAGCGGCTAGAGTACAAGTTGGGATGATAGTTGGTCGGGATACAGATAAGCTTACGGCAGAACAAATTAGTAAAGCCACCATTGAAACCGTGGCGGAAAACACAGCAGATGGCGTTATAGCACCATTATTTTACTTATTCATTGGAGGTCCTGTACTAGCCCTGATGTATAAAGCGGTGAACACACTTGATTCGATGGTCGGTTATAAAAATGAAAAATATCGCGCCATTGGTTTTGTTTCCGCAAAAATGGATGATTTGGCCAATTTCATTCCAGCAAGGCTATCTTGGTTTTTCCTTGTGATTGCGAGTTTTATTTTGAAGTATGATGGACGCACTGCATGGCGGATAGGGCTTCGTGACCGGAAAAATCATACAAGTCCCAATTGCGCATATCCAGAAGGCGCGGTAGCAGGAGCGCTTGGGATAACACTTGGTGGCACCCATGAATATTTCGGCGAGACAGTTGTTAAACCAACCATCGGCAGTGGAACAAAAGCCGTTACACAAAAAGAAATCAGTCAAACAATTCACTTACTATACACAGCTTCCATTATTGCTTTTCTAATTTTTATCAGTATACATTTAATACTATTTTAAAGGAGTGGCACAATGAACTACATTAAAAATCCAGCCAAAATTGAAGAGAAAAGTTTTGAAATCATTCAACAAATTATTGACGATATTCGACCAGATTATACATTTCAAAACAAACTAGAGGAAGCCATTATCAAACGTGCGATACATACGACAGCAGATTTTGATTACTTGGATAGCCTCGTTTTTCAAAAAGACGTTATCCAAAAAATTATTCATGTTCTTAAAAATAAAGGAACCATTTTTACAGATACTAATATGGCGCTTAGTGGTATTAATAAACGGCTGTTAGATGAACTTGGCTGTAGTTATCACTGTTATGTGAGTGATCCAGAAACGATCGAAATTGCCAAACAGCATGGCATCACGCGCTCAATGGCCGGAATTAAACTTGCTTCTTTAAAAGATGGACCGAAAATATTTGTCCTAGGGAACGCGCCAACTGCGGTTTATAAAATTATCGAAATGACGGAAAGCGGGCAATTACAAGCAGATGCGGTCGTTGCAGTGCCTGTCGGATTTGTCGGGGCAGCTGAATGCAAAGAAGAAATTCTTGAAACCGACATTCCAGCAATTGTCGCTCGTGGTAGAAAAGGCGGTAGTAACCTTGCCGCGGCAATCATTAATGCAATCTTGATTACGATGTAAAGAAGGCGACGAGCAGTGGAAGATTTTATTTATTATAATGGCAAAAAATATCGTAAAGGCTATACAACTGGAACGTGTGCAGCTGCCGCGGCTAAAGCGTGTGTCGAAATGATAGAAAACCAAGAAGAAGTGAACGCGGTAAAAGTCACGACAACAGGTGGAACTATTCTTGAAATCCCAGTTGCCTATCAACAGTTTTCTGAAAAAAAGGCAACTGCAGCTGTTCAAAAAGATGGCGGCGATGATATTGATGCGACACACGGCATGTGGATTTTTGTTGATGTCGAATTAACAGATAGTCCGGAAGTAACTTTAGATGGTGGCGTTGGAATTGGTCGCGCAACACAAAAAGGTATTTCGGTTGAAGTGGGTGAAGCGGCAATTAATCCAGCCCCAAGGAAAAATATTCTAGCTACAGTGCGCGAATCACTTGGCGAAAATCGTGGCGCAACCATTTTAGTATATGCTCCTGAAGGGGAAGAACGCGCGAAACGAACAATGAATAGCAACCTCGGTATTATCGGTGGGATTTCCATTTTAGGAACGACAGGAATTGTCACGCCAATGTCGGATGAAGGCTGGAAAAAATCATTATCAATGGAGCTCGAAATGAAACGGAACCAAGGACTGGACCAAATTATTCTTGTTCCCGGCAATTACGGCGATGATTTTGTTCAAAATACGCTTGGTTTTGCGAGTGATAACATCGTTTCCATGAGTAATTTCGTTGGCTACATGTTGAAAGAAACTCAACGGCTCGCATTTAAGAAAGTATTGATGGTTGGGCATTTTGGCAAATTAGTGAAGGTTTCAGCTGGTATTTTTACGACCTATAGCAAAGATGCGGATGCGCGGGCAGAAATCTTGGTGGCTAACTTGGCTTTACTCGGTGCACCATTATCACTTTTACAAGAAGTGGAGAAGTGCAATACGACAGAAGCGGCAGGCGAATTAATTGAAGCAGCTGGTTTCACTCAAGTTTATGAGGTAATCGCACAAAAAATCAAAGCAAGGTCAGAACGCTTCTTGAAATTCACTAAGCCAAGTGTGGAAATTGATGTCGTTACATTTTCAACTGAACGAGGTTTACTTGCTGCAACGAAAGACATAGAAGTATTGCGGGAGGAATGGCGATGATTACAGTGGTTGGAATCGGACCAGGAGATACGAATTTGCTAATAAACGCAGCAAGACAAGCTTTATCTTCAGCAGATTCAGTGTATGGATCGAAAAGACAATTACAAGAAATAGCTGAATTAACAACTGCAACGTGCCTATTGTTACCGAAAAAATTAGCAGATTTAAAAAATATTCCTCATCAAAATAAAAACGTCGTGATTTTAGCATCAGGCGATCCACTGCTCTACGGGATTGGCAACTGGGCGATGACGAATTTTTCAGAAGATATTCATATTATCCCGGGAATCAGTGCAATCCAGATGATGTTTCACCAAATCAAGCTGCCGATGAATGATTGTTTTATAACGAGCAGCCATGGTAAAACACCAAATTTCGATTTTTTGCTCCAACATGAAAAAGTCGCAATGGTAACAGATTCCATTATTGGACCATACGAAATAGCTGCTGAAATCTCAAAACGAAATCTAAAAAAAATCATGTTTATCGGTGAAAATTTAAGTTCAACAGAAGAACGAATTCATAAGCTAAGACCAGAGGAAGTTGAAAAAAAATACGATATGAATGTTGTGGTGATTGTCGATGAAAGATGACGTATTTATTCGCGGAAAAGTTCCGATGACAAAAAGCGAAGTGAGAGCAATAAGTATTGATTTACTCGGATTAGATAATACAAGTAAAAAACTGCTAGATGTTGGCGCTGGAACTGGAAGCGTTGGACTTCAAGTAGCTTATAATTTTCCACACATCAAAGTTACCGCAATTGAACGAAATAAAGATGCGGTGGACTTAATTAAACAAAACCAAGCCAAATTCGGCGTAGAAAATGTTGCAGTCATCGAAGCATATGCACCAATCGAATTACCTCAGGAAGAGAAATTTGATGCCATTTTTATTGGTGGTAGTGGTGGGAATTTAACCGATATTATCGACTGGTCGTTGGTTCATTTGAAACTAGGCGGTCGCTTGGTACTTAATTTTATTTTATTAGAAAATGCCTTACAAGCAATGAACCATTTAGAAAAATTACCAGTGAGTGAATTGACAATGAAGCAAATTCAAGTTTCAAATTGGCATAAACTCGGAGCTGGACATTATTTTGAACCACAGAACCCAACCGTCATTATTGGCTGTAAAAAACTAGAGGAGTGAAGAAAATGGCAGAAGTACATTTCGTCGGAGCAGGACCAGGAGATAAAGAATTAATCACACTAAAAGGATACCAATTATTAAAAAAAGCAGATGTCGTTATATACGCTGGCTCACTTGTAAATCCGGAATTGCTAGAATACTGTAAACCGGACTGCGAAATCCATAATAGTGCCAGTATGAACTTAATAGAAATTATTGACTGCATGGAAGCGGGTGTAACAGCTGGAAAAGAAGTTGTTCGTCTGCAAACAGGAGACTTCTCTATTTACGGCTCAATCCGTGAACAAGTGGAGGAAATGAAAAAACGTTCGATTCCATTTACGTGTACGCCAGGTGTAAGTTCATTTCTTGGCGCGGCTAGTAGTTTTGGCGTTGAATATACGGTTCCCGAAGTTAGTCAAAGTGTGATTATTACTCGAATGGCTGGAAGAACGCCGGTGCCATCACGTGAGTCACTCAGATCTTACGCAGCGCACCAAACGTCCATGGTTATTTTCTTATCTGTTCAAGGTATCAGAAAAGTAGTCTCAGAACTTATCAAAGGTGGCTATAAACCAGAAACTCCAGCAGCTGTTATTTATAAAGCAACTTGGGCAGAAGAGAAAAAAGTAACTGGCACACTTAAAGACATCGCTGAAAAAGTGGCAGAAGCAGGAATTACTAAAACGGCCCTAATCATGGTTGGTGATTTTCTCGGCGAAGAGTTTTATTATTCTAAGCTATATGATAAGGATTTCAAACATGAATACAGATAAAATTGCCATTATCGCAGTTACTGAACGAGGGCGCGATTTAGCACTTTCATTAACAAAAACAGTACCAGGAACGGTCTTTGTCCCAGAAAAGCACAAGAATGAACAGACTGTTGTTTTAACGCCTAATTTTGGTACAGCAATGCGTGAAATGTTCACGACGCATCAGGCATTAATTTGTATTATGGCAACAGGTATTGCGGTGCGGACGCTTGCTCCAGTCATTCAAGATAAACTATCGGATCCGGCAGTAATTGTAATGGATGAATATGGTCAGTTTATTATCAGCTTACTCTCCGGACATGTTGGTGGAGCAAATGAGTTAACGGAGCAAATTGCTGCAATTACTGGTGGTGCCGCAGTAATTACAACCGCTACTGATCGTGCAAATGTGGCAGCAATTGATAATATCGCCAAAGAAATCGACGGATATTTACCCGATTTTAAAGCGACGACTAAACGCATTAATGGCTTGCTCGCTGCTGGAAAAGAAGTCAGTTTGCACATAGATGAGCCATTTGAAGTAGATTCACGAGGTTTTACAAATAAAGAAATTAGTCCACAAATTTTCATTTCGACCAAATACAATTTACCAGATACAAAAATAGAAAGAATTCAGCTAGTACCAAGGAAGTTCGTGCTTGGTATTGGATGTCGAAAAGGCGTTTCAGCGAAAACAATGGAGGAAGTTTTCACCCATTTTTGTGAACAAGAAAACATACATCCGCGCGCTTTTCGTGAAATCCATAGCATTACATTGAAAGCAGAAGAACCAGCCATTTTGCAATTAGCGAAAAAGTGGAACATTCATTTTATTGTTCATTCCGCAGAAGAATTACAAACGGTAGCTGAAAAATATCCAACGTCAGAATTTGTTCTAAAAACCGTAAAAGTTGGAAATGTCGCTTTATCATCAGCAGATATTGGTAGTAATGGAAACGTCATTACGAAACGATTTGCCGAAAATGGCGTGACATTCGCAGCAGGAAAACTAATTAAAAATAATGAGGTGGCAAAATGATTTATGTAATCGGAATTGGCCCAGGAGATAAACGATTAATGACAGGTGAAGCCCTGCAAGCAATTGCGGACGCAGATGTAATCGTTGGCTATGTAACATATATCAAACTAATCAAAGAATTAATTAAAGATAAAGAAGTAGTGAAAACGGGGATGCGCCGTGAAATCGATCGCTGCCAGGAAGCTGTAAATATCGCATTAACAGGAAAAAAAGTAGCCGTCGTTTCAAGCGGAGATGCTGGTATATACGGAATGGCTGGATTGGTTTTAGAACTAGCCGAAAAAAGCAACCCAGAGCTAGAAGTTAAAGTAATCCCAGGAATTACAGCTAGTATAGGGGCAGCAGCCGTTCTCGGGGCGCCAATTATGCACGATTTTTGCCATATTAGCTTAAGTGATTTAATGACACCGTGGGAAGTAATCGAAAAGCGTTTAACACATGCTGCGATGGCCGATTTTGTTGTCTGTTTTTACAATCCGAGAAGTAAAGGGCGCGCCAATCATTTAGCCAATGCTTTTCAAAAGATGATGGAACACAAATCACCAAAGACTGTCGTTGGAATTGTTAAAGATGTCGGTCGAAAAGAAGAACGAAAAATCATTACGACAATGGAAGATATTGACTATGAATTAGTGGACATGACAACGATGGTTATTGTCGGAAACAAAGAAACATACGTAAAAAACGGCAAAATGATTACACCTAGAGGATACTCTTTATGATTTTCGTGCTTGGAGGAACTTCTGATAGCTTGTTAATTAGTGACTGGTTAACGGAAACAAAACGGCCATTTATTCTTTCAGTAGCAACAGATTACGGTGAAACTTTAGCTAAGCAACATGCGGAAAAGGTGTTTTGCGGTCGATTAGCCAAAGAAGCAATGCTCGCAAAATGGCAGTTAGAGCAAATAAAGCTCGTTATTGATGCCACCCATCCCTTTGCAACAATCGTTTCTGAAACGGCCATGGAAGCATGTAAAGAAGCGGGCATTCCATACATCCGCTTTGAGCGAACAAGCGAACAAACCGACAATACTTATTTAGTAGATGATATTAACGAAGCATGTAAAGTTGCTGCAAAACTTGGTCAACGAATTTTTCTTACAACAGGTAGCAAAAATTTACCTGAATTTGTGGCAGGGCTGGAAAAACAACATATTATCGCTCGTATTTTGCCAGTGTCTGATGTGATTCGTTCAGCAGAAGAACTTGGGCTCGTTGCCGACCAAATAATTGGCATGAAAGGTCCGTTCACTAAAGAAGCCAACCGCACACAGCTAGAAATGACACAAGCGGACGTATTAATTACTAAAGAAAGTGGAAAACAAGGCGGATTTCAAGAAAAACTCACGGCAGCAGCAGAATTAAATATTCCTGTTATCGTTATTCGCCGAAAAAAATTAAATTATCCAATCGAAATAAATCATTTAACCGAACTACCAGAAATTTTAACTCAATTGGAGGTCTACTAATGGGAAAAGTCATGTTAATTGGCGCAGGTCCTGGTGATGCACAACTTCTAACAGTAAAAGGATTAGCCGCACTTCAAAAAGCGGATGTTATAGTCTATGATCGCCTCGTTGAACCAGCGATGCTCCAAGAACGAAAAGCTAGTTGTAAACTAATTTATGTCGGAAAAGAACCACTTCATCATCCAATCCCGCAAGATGAAATCGAACAAATTCTTGTAAGAGAAGCAGCAACAAATGAGCTAGTTGTTCGTTTAAAAGCGGGTGATCCGTACGTATTTGGGCGCGGCGGCGAGGAAGGCGAAACACTTCATAAAGCAGGTATTCCTTTTGAAGTCATCCCAGGAATTACTTCAGCTATTGGCGGGCTTGCTTATGCGGGAATTCCGGTCACGCACCGTGATTTTGCTTCTAGTTTTCATGTGATTACAGGTCACTTGAAAAAAGGGCGCGATCCACTAGATTGGGAAGCACTTGCAAGACTCGAAGGAACCCTTGTTTTTCTGATGGGAATGACAAACTTACCTAACATTTGCGCCAATCTACTAGCAAATGGACAAAAACCGGAGACAGGCGTGGCAATTGTACAGTGGGCATCGCGTGGTAAGCAATTAACCGTTACAGGAACTTTGCAAACAATCGAACAAAAAGTAGCAGAATCTGGTATTTCATCTCCTGCGCTTATCGTAGTTGGTGATGTAGTGAGCTTACGTCCACAGCTTAACTTTTTTGAAGAAATGCCACTTTTCCATACAAAAGTATTACTTCCAAGAGCACGCGCAGGTAAAAGTATGCTCGCTGAAAAAATTCGCGATTTAGGCGGAGAAGTAACGATGTATCCAAATATTCAAGTGCTGGATATTCTGCCAACGAAAACAAAAGCAGAATTATGTGAAACTAGCGAACTTCTTTTCACTTCAAAAGAGGCTGTAGAGCGCTTTTTCGATTATCTAGCAACACTTGAGTTGGATATTCGTTCCCTAAAAAATACCCATCTTACCGCTATCGGAAAACAAACGAAAGAAGCATTTAGTGAAAAAGGAATCATTCCAGATAGTTTTATTAAAAGACGGAGCACAGAACTAATTTTAGAGCATATAGCTCGTTTTCAAAAAAATGCTAACAACTTAATTATCGGTAGTGTTGTTGATACAGCAGAAGTTAGTGCAATTTTATCCGAAGTGAAAACAACCGAAATGATGCCATTGTACGATATGCGTCCAGTGACAGAGCGCCCATTTGACCTCGAAAGTTTTGAACAAGTGTGCTTTTCCAGTTCTCGTTCAGTCCAAAATCTACTCGATGTACTAACAACCGAAGAAAAAGCGATTTTACAAACGAAAACGATTCTCTCAATTGGAAGATTCACAAGCGCAACCTTGCAGTCATTTGGCATTAATGAATTTGAAGAAGCTGAGAATGCTACACCAGAGAGCTTAATTGAACTAATTCAAAAAACAAAATTAGAAGGAGTACCACAATGAAAAAAGCCATATTAGTCGTTAGTTTTGGCACTAGTTATCCAGAAACAAGAGAAAAAACCATTGAAGCTTGTGAAAAAAGAGTGGCCCAAGAATTTCCTGAGTACACTGTATTTCGTGCTTTTACATCCAACAAAATTATTAAAAAACTAAAAACCCGCGATAACATGCACATTAACACACCAAGTCAGGCTTTAAACCAGCTAAAAGAATTAGGTTACAAAGAAGTCATTATTCAATCTCTACATATTATTAATGGCGGTGAATTTGAAAAAATTACAGCTCAAGTGGAAAGATTTAAAGCGGATTTTGATTCAATCATCATTAGTCAACCATTACTTGATTCAAAAGAAGATTACGAAAAAGCCATTGAAGCCATTCGCCACCAAATGCCTCCTTTGAAAGAAAATGAAGCATTGATTCTCATGGGTCACGGCTCCAAACACCATGCTTTCAGCGCATATGCTTGCTTAGACCACATGCTTTTAAACGAACCGATTTATCTTTGTGCCGTAGAAAGTTATCCCGGCCTTGATCAAGTGATTGAACGATTAAAACAGGCAAAGATCAAAAAAGCCCATTTGATGCCGTTTATGCTTGTTGCAGGAGATCATGCCACAAATGATATGGCTTCAGATGACGAAGATTCTTGGAAGAGCATATTAGAGCAAGCTGGTATTGAAACCGAGTGCCACTTGCAAGGGCTAGGCGAAAACCCACTTATTCAAGCTCAATTTATCGATCATATCAAAGTAGCAACAGAAAGGGTGAACACGCGTGGCTAAATTTTACGGCATTGGCACAGGTCCAGGTGACAGCAAGCTAGTTACGATGGAAGCTGCTGATAGACTGGGGAAATTAGCGATTCTCTATACTCCCCAATCTAAAAAAGGTGGAGAAAGTTTAGCAAAAAAAATCGTTAACCCATATTTAAAAAACACGCTTATCATCAAAGAACGTCATTTTCCAATGAGTTACAACAAAACAGAGAAAATGCAAGCTTGGAAAGAAATTGCTGAAGAAATCAAAACAGATGTTCAAAACGGACATGATGTTGGTTTCATTACCCTTGGCGATCCAATGGTCTATAGCACTTATAGTTATTTGCTAGAACTTTTAAAAGGTGAAATTGAAACAGTTACACTCGCAGGGATTTCATCATTTTCAAATATCGCCTCTAAATTAGAACTGCCTCTTGTAATGGACGAGGAAAGTTTTGCTGTAATCCCTGTAACAGCAGGAGCTGAAAAAATCGAACAAGCGCTCACATTATTTGACACTATTGTCTTAATGAAAGCAGCAAGCAATTTACCCCTTCTTACGACATTACTAAAAAAACTGAATTTGCTTGATGCAGCTGTTGTAGTAAGTGATGTTGCCATGGCGACAGAAAAAATCACTTACGGCATGGGCGAGATAAATCCAGAAGAAAAAATGTCATATTTTACTACGATTATCGTGAAAAAAAGAAGGGAGCAATATAAATGAAAAAATTATGGAAGTTTCTACCATTTGTTTTAATCGGCGTTATTTATTTTACTTTAACGAACCCAGAATCCGCACATGCAATGCATATCATGGAGGGCTTTTTACCCGTTAAATGGGCAGTCTTTTGGCTAATTGTCTTTATCCCATTCCTTGTACTTGGTTTAATTCGTATTCGTAAATTAATCGCTTTAGATAAAAATAATAAATTACTGTTGGCATTATGTGCAGCCTTTATCTTTGTTCTTTCTGCACTTAAAATCCCGTCCGTTACAGGATCTTGTTCTCATCCGACAGGTGTTGGACTTGCAACTGTTATGTTCGGTCCGCTCGTTGTCAGTGTACTTGGCGTGATTGTCTTGCTTTTCCAAGCGTTACTACTTGCACACGGCGGCATTACTACTCTTGGTGCAAACGCAATGTCGATGGCTGTTATCGGTCCAATGGTTGGTTTTGTCGTCTATAAACTAGCTCGTAAACTAAACTGTAATAAAAGTGTTTCGATTTTCTTATGTGCAATGACAGCTGACCTGGCAACCTACTTAACCACCAGCGTCCAGCTCGGAGTCGTTTTCCCAGATCCAGCATCAGGCATGATGGCTTCTATTTTAAAATTCATGGCAATTTTCTGTGTCACTCAAGTTCCAATCGCGATTGCAGAAGGCTTACTCACTGTAGTTATGTACAATCTTATTAGCAAAAATTTACCAGAAAAGGTGGCACAATTACGATGAAAAAAATCAATATTAATATCATTTTAATTTTATTAGTAGTTTTGTTAATGGTGAGCCCGTTTTTCTTCAATAAAACAGGTGAGTACGGGGGATCAGACGGAGAAGCTGAAGCAGAAATCACTAAAATCGATCCAAGCTATGAACCATGGTTTGAACCTCTTTATGAACCAAAAAGTGGCGAAATTGAAAGCTTATTATTTACGCTTCAAGGTTGCATCGGAACAGGAATCATTGCGTATGTCATTGGTGTAAGTCGTGGCAAGCGGAAAGCTGAGAACGATGTTAACCATTGATAAATATGCTTATCAAAACCGGTGGATAGCTTTTTCGCCATCATTAAAAGCTTTATTTTATGTCGCGATTCTAATACTCGCGTTAACTGGCCCCGTGCTCATACAAGCGATACTATTTTTATGCATGGTGCCACTGACGCTTTATGTTGTTAAAATCCACTTTAAACAATATTTGAAATGGCTCCTTTTACCATTTTCATTTCTACTATTTAGTTTGCTTTCGATTCTTATTTCAATTTCAAAAGATCCAAGTAGTTTTCTTGCTTCAATCTCTATTGGAAGTTTTTATCTTGGTATTTCTGATGTGACGATAACGACAGCAACTCAAGTTTTTTTTCGGAGTATTGCTTGCTTAGCGGCAACATACTTTTTCGTCTTAACTGTTCCCGTGGTACAATTAACGAAAGTGATGAAGCAAATTTTTATTCCAAAAGTGCTTATTGAACTAACGATTTTAATTTATCGGTTCATCTTTATTTTCTTAGAAGAAGCGGCGGCAATTCGAAAAGCGCAGAGCCTACGTTTCGGTTATCACGGCATAAAAAATAGCTATCGTTCATTTGGAATGCTCGTAAATACTTTATTCAATCGCGTAATGAAAAGATATAATGAAATGGTTATAACACTTGATGTGAAGCTATATCAAGGAGAATTTCATATCTAGGAGGAAGCCAATTTGCTTAAAACAGAACATATTTCATTCCAATACGAAGATGGCAAACAAGCCTTAACGGATGTTTCAATCGATTTAGATAAAGGCAATATTATTGGCCTTATTGGTGCGAATGGCTCCGGGAAATCGACCCTTTTTATGCAGCTTTTAGGCATTAATAGGCCAACTTCGGGGACAGTTTATTTTGAAGGAAAACCACTTGCTTACAATAAAAAAGCCTTATTTACTTTACGAAAAAAAGTAAGCATTGTTTTCCAAGACCCCGATCAACAAATTTTCTATTCTAATGTACGTGATGACGTGGCTTTTGCACTTAGAAACCTAGGTGTTAGTGAAATGGAAGTGGAGTCGCGAGTAACAAATGTACTAGAAACTGTTGGTGCGACAGAATTTCAACATAAACCTGTCCAATATTTAAGTTATGGTCAAAAAAAACGTGTCGCTATTGCCGGAGCGCTTGTTCTTGATACAGATTGGTTACTACTTGATGAACCAACTGCGGGGCTCGATCCAATTGGTAAAAAAATTATGATGGAAATTATCGAACGTCTTGCAAAACAAGGAAAAAAGATTCTCATTTCAAGTCATGACATCGATTTGATTTATGAGATTTGCGATTATGTCTATATGTTAAAAGACGGAACAGTTTTAACAAGTGGGGAGACGAGCGAGGTTTTCTTAGAGAAAAGTCATATCGAACAAGCAGGGTTAGTGCAGCCATGGCTAATCAAATTACACCAACAAGCTGGCTACCCACTTTTCAAAAAAGAAGCCGATTTTTTCGCACATACGGGGAAGGTGATTAATTAATGGTAGAGCAAATAATGATTCAAGGTACTGCTTCCGATGCGGGGAAAAGTGTAATAGTCGCAGGTTTATGCCGCTTATTTAAAAATAAAGGCAAGCGAGTTGTGCCTTTTAAATCGCAAAACATGTCACTCAATTCTTTTATTACTGCAACAGGTGATGAAATGGGACGTGCGCAAGTTTTCCAAGCCGAAGCAGCAGGGGTTTTTCCAGATGTTCGAATGAATCCCGTATTACTTAAACCGACCAATGATCGTCAGTCGCAAGTGATTTTTATGGGAGCGATTTTAGATAATATGGATGCTGTTTCTTATCACGATTTTAAGCAAACACTTATCCCAAAAATTCAGGCAGTTTATCAGAGTTTAGCTGATGAAAATGATATTATTGTATTAGAAGGCGCCGGAAGCCCAGCCGAAATCAATTTGAATGACCGAGATATTGTCAATATGGGTATGGCTAAAATGGTCGACGCGCCTGTCGTGTTAGTTGCTGATATTGATAAAGGCGGCGTGTTTGCTTCGATTTATGGCACGATTATGCTTTTAAAAGAAGAAGAACGTGCGCGGCTTAAAGGAGTAATCATCAATAAATTTCGCGGTGATGTAGCCCTTTTACAACCAGGAATTGAGATGATAGAAGAGCTGACAAACGTTCCTGTCATTGGCGTTATCCCTTATGCTAACCTACAACTAGAAGAAGAAGATAGTGTTTCACTCAGCGGGAAAAATTACGTTCTAGATAGTTCGGCGTTACTTGATATTGCCATTATTTGCTTGCCTCGAATTTCTAATTTTACAGACTTTCATATTCTAGAAATTCAACCTGACATCAGTGTGCGTTATATACGAAATTTAGCTGATTTTGGGAATCCAGATTTAGTCATTATTCCTGGCAGTAAAAACACGCTGGAAGATATGGCTTTTCTCGAACAATCAGACCTGAAAAAAGCGATTCAAAACTATGCCGAAAATGCCGGGAAAGTAATTGGGATTTGCGGTGGCTACCAAATGCTCGGTAAAAGAATGCTTGACCCAAATCAAGTAGAAAGCGAAAAAGTAGAAATTGCGGGACTTGGCTTATTAGATACTGAAACAATCTTTCTCGACCAAAAACGCACTACACAAATTACTGGCGTGACATTTTCTTCGGAACCAGTCGAAGGATACGAAATCCATATGGGCCAAACTAAGCGCGGCGAGAATACTCAACCGTTTTGTAAAATTAAAGCAGTCAACGGTAACCAAGAAACACACGAGGACGGTGCCATCTCCGCGAACAAAAACATTATCGGCACATACATCCACGGTATTTTCGATAATGATATTTTCTTAGGCAATCTATTCAATGAACTGCTAACACAAAAAAACAAATCCATTTATCCACATGAAATTATCAAACTAAAAGAACATAAAGAAACGGAATATGATAAACTAGCGGCTCTTTTAGAAGCAAATATTCAAATGGATCAACTAGAAAAGATTATGAAAGGAGAAAAAATATGCGTATCTACACAAAAACCGGCGATAAAGGAATGACAAGAATTATCGGGGGAAGCAAAGTAAGTAAAGATAATATACGAATTAATGCATATGGTACACTCGACGAACTCAATTCGCTTATCGGTTATACCATTACAACCCTTGGAAATGAGCCCGAAATCCAAGCGGAACTTGAGCAAATCCAACAACAATTATTCGATGCAGGAGGTGACCTCGCAACAGAAGAAGGGAAGCGCGATTATAAACTGACAGCTGAGCCAGTTGCTTGGCTAGAAGACCGCATTGATATTTATGCCGATGAACCACCTGAAATTGAAAAATTCATTTTGCCAGGAGGTACTCAAGCAGCTTCTTTACTTCATATGGCTAGAACAGTGGCAAGAAGAGCAGAACGAGAAATTGTTGGTATGCTAAAAATCGCCTCCACTAACCAAGAAGTATTAAAATATGTAAATCGCTTATCTGATTACTTTTTCGCTGTTGCCAGAGTCGTGAATTATCGCGCAGGCGAAACCGATATTTTCTACAAAAATTCCGAATTAGTTTTTCGAAATAAAAAGAAATAACAAAAAACCTCTCCAGACATTCCATCCGGAGAGGTTTTCTTTATTAAAAGCGTTGAATTAAAAATACACCAATTAGCATTAATAAAACACCAATCATTCGATAACGGTTAATTGGATGAGGAATAACCCCGAAAAAACCAAAATGATCAATAATAAGTGCGATAATCATTTGCCCACAAAGTGCTAAAACTACTGTCATAGCAGAGCCAAGTAATGGTAAAAGTAAAATGTTTGAAGTTACAAATAATACTCCAAGTGCGCCACCAGTGAATACCCACCAAGGAATTCGACCGACGCCTTTTAGCTGAAAAGTCAAACGACGCTCCACAATTAAACAAACAAGCGTAAGTAGCGTGGTCCCAACTAAAAAGGAAATAAATGATGCTACAAAAGGAGAACCGACAGTGAGCCGAAGTTGGCTATTAATCGATGTTTGAATCGGTGAAAGTAGTCCAGAAACAAGTCCCATTGCCATAAATAGTAATAATGATTTGGATGATCTTTTTGTCATGATTTCTCCTCCTTTTAAAATCGTTGCATCAAGTAAATGCCGCCGAACATTAAAATAACACCAAGCAGTCGTTCGATGTTAATCTCATGCATCGGAACTTGAAATAAGCCAAAGTTATCAATTACAATAGCCATAATCATTTGTCCACACACCGTAATCATTACAAGCAACGCAGAGCCAAGTCGTGGTAAAAGTAAAATATTAGCTGTTAAGAAAATAACGCCTAATGTTCCACCGCCAACCCATATGTACCAAGGATTTGAGGCAATCATTTCTGAAGATATTGGCCATGATTTTTGTGTAAATAAACAAACAATAAGTAAAACAGTCGTCCCTACCATAAAAGAAACCCACGAAGCTAAAAACGGTGATTTCGTATATGTACTAAGTCGTGTATTGATGGCTGTTTGAACGGGTAATACCATCCCCGCTAGTAGACCTGATACAATAAATAATATAATCAAAAATTTCCCTCCCTTTTATCACAATGAGATAATTATAAAATAAAAGAGGGGTAAAAAGATAGTATTTAATTTAAAGCGAGGTGTTTTTATGAAAATCCGAATAATCGGATCTGTTGGAAGCGGCAAAACCACTTTAGCAAAAAAAGTTTCCAAGTGGCTACAAATAGATTTTTTTGAAACAGACCGAATTGTATGGAAAAGAGAAGAAACGGAAGTGAGACGAAGCGATTCAGAAAAAATAGCCGAGTTAAATGCAATTCTCCAGAAGGATAACTGGATTATCGAAGGGGTACATTTAGAAGAATGGATAGACGAGAGCTTTTCACAAGCAGATATTATTATTTATCTTGATTTACCTAAAAAACAAATCCGCTCTCAGCTTAAAAAACGCCAATTCAAACAATTACTACGAATCGAAAAAGCGCACTACGTAGTCCGATTCAGCATGCTAAAGAAAATGTTTTACTGGGATGATTTATTTGATCAAAGGACTAAACCATTAGTGAACGAAAAAATAAATCAACATCCAGCTAAATGGTTAATTATTAAAGAAAATCTAGCGTTTCATGAAATTCAACAAAAAATATTGCAAATTATATCGAGCCGTGATATATTATGAGTATCAAATACATCGAGGTGCGATATAATTATGGATGAAAAACTACGAAAAACCTATCTTCCCATGACTGAAACTGCCTTTTACATATTACTTTCGCTAGTTAAACCGAAGCACGGTTACGCGATAATTGAAAATGTTGCCCAAATGACCAATGAGCGGATTAAACTTGGACCAGGAACTATTTACGGTAGTTTATCCAAAATGAACAAAGACAATTTAATCCAAATCATCCAAGAGGAGAGCAACCGAAAAATCTATCAAATCACAGAAATCGGTGCCGAGGTTTTGCAGTTAGAAAAAACACGCATAGAAGAATTGTATAGAAATTCGAGGGAGGTTTAATCATGGAGAAAAAAGTCTTAAAGTTTTTTACTGTAGATAATATGGAAAAAGAAGAAGCCTATTTAAACGATATGGCTCAAAAAGGCTGGTTATTTAAAGAATATAAATCTTTTAGGTACCATTTTGAAAAAGGGGAACCGAACAAATATCGCTATGCCATTGATTATAAAGTGAATCAAGGCGACGAAGCCTCGTATAAAGCACTCTTTGCTGATGCTGGTTGGGATAATGTATTCTGCTATCCAGTATTAAACGGTAATTGGATGTATTTCCGAAAACTACAGGCCGAAGAGGCAGGAAGTGAAACGATATTCTCAGATGAAGTATCATATATTCATTTATATAGAAGTATTCGGAAACGCTGGACGATTTTTGGCATATTAATGAGTATTCTTTTATTGTTAGATTTATTCTTCCTAAATAATGTAGGAAGTTATCCAGTAATTACTATTTTCATTTTTATTCTATTTATTATTCTCATCGGGTTGTATGGAAAGATGTTTATCCAATTAACGAGGAAAATAAATAAATTTGCGAACAAAAATCTATAAAACAGAATGTAAGATAATTATGATGGCGTCAACTAAACCATTTAATAATAGAAGAAACTCGCATTTTTTTAAAATCATCCCATTTAATCCTGAACTTATATGACTAAATGATGGCAAATGTTACAAAACGAAGAACAAATGTTATCAAATAAAATTAAATTGAATCTATAACTAACTTTTTGCCTTATCATAAAATGTTAAAGATTTCTTAAAAGACATTTAGATGGATTGCAATTGTGTTCAAATTAACGTATTCTAAAAGCATCAAGGGATTCGGAGACAGAAAGGCGTGACGACATCTGAAGTATAGAAAATTATCCAAAAAGAAAAAACAAAAAAGGCTAATTGGGATAGCAGGGATTTTACTGCTGATTATTCTAGTAGGTGTCATAGCATCTGTAGTCAGACAACAATATTTAATTATGACAGCACCGAAACCGGACCCAGCATTCCATTCAAAAGAGCAGAACTTTCTTAATGAACTTTCTCCTCGCGCACAAGAAATTCAAGCAGAACACGGCATTTTAACGAGTATTACTTTAGCACAAGCTATCCTTGAATCTAACTGGGGTCAAAGCGATTTAGCGCAACAAGGTAATAATTTGTTTGGTGTAAAAGGCAAAGCTCCACAACCGATGGTAAACATGACGACAAAAGAATTTGTAGACGGAAAATGGATTGAAATCAAAGCCAACTTCCGAAAATACAAAGATTGGAATGAATCATTAGAAGCACACGCAGAACTCTTTTTAAAAGGAACTTCCTGGAATAAAGATAAATATAATGGCGTGATCAAAGCCGATGATTATAAAAAAGCTGCAGAAGAATTACAAACAGCAGGCTATGCAACCGATCCAGGTTATGCAGAGAAGTTAATCAATATTATCGAAAAATATGACTTAGCTTTATATGATCGTATAGATGATAAGATATACTACGATGCAAAATCAACTGGTTATGGCAACGTAAAAAAAGACGTTTCTGGAGCAATTTGGACAAGGCCATATGGACTATCTGGAGCGCAAAAAGTAGAAGAAATTAACTACTACAAACGAGAAGATTTGAAACTTTTACGAGAAGCAAAGACAGATAGTGGCGTTTGGTATCAAATTTCCGTGAAAAATGATCCAATTGGTTGGGTAAAACAAGAATTAATTGATAAAAAATAAGAAATAACCGAAAAAGAGCTAAAATGACTTGTCTTATTTATAGGCAAAAAGTCCTTTTGAAGCTCTTTTTCTTTTTTATTTTCATAACAGCGACCTCTCAAAAGGATTACTATTCAATAGCTAAAGGCCTTTTGTAACATAAGTAATGTAAAAGTAATGTGTATTACAAAGAAGTTTTGTTAGAATGAAGTGGTTGTTTTAAAGAACACACGTTTCTGGTTTTGATAAGCCAGAAAGATATTTCAAAGAAGGATGTGCAATAAATCATTATGTTACAACTCGCAAAGAAGCATTTGGTGACAATTGGTCTTGGAATTACAATTACATTATGTGCAGTACCAATACACTCCCAAGCTGCTGGTCTAGAGGACGGCTTAACTTCCAAGCAAGAGAGGTTTATTAATGAAATTGCGCCGCATGCTCAAAAAGTGCAAAGAGAACATGGTATTTTAGCAAGTATCACTATTTCGCAAGCTATACTAGAATCCAATTGGGGAGAAAGTATGCTAGCAAAAGATGGCAATAATTTATTTGGAATCAAAGGTTCTTATAATGGAGCCTCTATTAAATTACCAACCAAAGAACACAACGGTCTTGTTTGGGTTGGTACCGATGCTAATTTCCGCGCATACCCGGGTTGGTATGAATCGATGAATGACCACGCACTTTTATTTGTCAATGGCCCATCATGGAACCCTCATTTATACGGGGGCTTAATCAAAGAATATAACTTTGAAAAAGCGGCTATTGCACTTGGAAAAACTGGCTATTCGTCTGATCCAGAGTATGCAGCAAAATTAATCGACCTAATTAAAAAAGCAAATTTAGATAAATATGATACAGTTTATAGTGAACGAGTATCTGATAAAGCAATTAAAGCTGCTGGTGAAGTAGCTATAAAAGATAATTCCTTTATTTGGTCCGCGCCAGGTGGAACAAAAGGAGCAAATCCAGTCGAAAAAACAACCAAATATTTTGGACATCAAGTTTCTATTAATAGAGAAGTTAAAGTAACGGATTCCAATATTTCGTGGTATCACATTCATCATAATGGCGATTCTATCGGTTGGATTGAAAGCACCTCTATAAAAAAATTCTATCAATTAGAAGATTATGCTCCAACGCGCGACGCTTTACTTAAAACCGATGATCAAAATCGTTTAGTAATTAATATGGATTTTGATACATCAGAACTGCACAAACCTACAATAGCTAAGGAAGACACAAAGGGCAAAACTGCACTTAATCTACCTTTATTAAACGTTCAGTCAATTGCTTGGTAAGTAAAACGCAAAAAAAGTCGAATAGCTGTTTCGGCTTTTTTTGCGTTTTCAAAGGAATTTTAGAGAGAAACTGTTATAATGTAAAAGGAGTTTATAAGGAGGGTTATTTATATGGATGAACAATTAAAGATGTTAAAAGCACTAACGGATGCAAAAGGTATTCCCGGTAACGAACGTGCGGTTAGAAACGTATTTCGTGAATATATTGAACCGTTAGCTGATAGTTTTGAAACAGACGGCTTAGGTAGCGCCGTTGCGAAAAAAGTGGGCGCAGAAGATGGACCAAAAATCATGATTGCTGGTCATTTAGATGAAGTTGGCTTTATGGTGACTCAAATCGATGATAAAGGTTTTATTAAATTTCAAACAGTGGGCGGTTGGGTTTCGCAAGTAATGCTTGCACAAAAAGTAACAATCGTGACGCGTTCTGGCGAAGAAATCACCGGTGTTATTGGCTCTAAACCACCGCATGTAATGACAGCAGCAGAACGTCAAAAATCTTTTGATATTAAAGATATGTTTATTGACGTTGGTGCGGTTGATAAAGCAGAAGTTGAAAGTTACGGCATTCGTCCTGGTGATATGATTGTGCCAGCATTTGATTTTACCGTAATGAAAAACGAGAAATTCTTACTTGCAAAAGCTTGGGATAATCGTATTGGCCTTGCTATTGCTATCGAAGTACTTAAAAACTTACAAAAAGAAGCACACCCAAATATCGTTTACGGTGTTGGAACAGTCCAAGAAGAGGTTGGTTTACGTGGAGCCAAAACAGCAGCACATTTCGTTCAACCTGATATAGGTTTTGCTGTTGATGTTGGTATCGCTGGGGATACTCCTGGTGTAACTGACAAAGAAGCAATGAGTAAAATGGGGGAAGGTCCACAAATCGTTATCTATGATGCTTCCATGGTAGCACATGCTGGCCTTCGTGATTTTGTAACGGACGTAGCAGACGAACTATCTATTCCTTACCAATTTGAAGCAATCCCTATGGGCGGTACAGACTCAGGTTCCATCCACTTAACTGGAAACGGAATCCCGTCTCTATCCATTACAATTGCAACACGTTACATTCATTCTCATTCCTCGATGCTACATCGTGATGATTTTGAAAATGCAGTAAAACTAATTACTGAAGTAGTTAAACGTTTAGATAAAGAAAAAGTAACAGAAATTCGCCTAGGTTGAGTTTCGAGAAAAGAGGACAACTTTTATGGAACAGATTCAATCAGTAAAAAACGACCGTGTCAAAACATGGAAGAAACTACAAACGAGAAAAGGCCGCGATAAAACCGGAACTTATTTGGTGGAAGGCTTTCATTTAGTGGAAGAAGCGTTACGTCAAGATGGTTTAGTACTGGAGCTGCTTATTTCAAGTGGTGTTTCTGTTCCAGAAGAGTGGTTAAAAGGCGACTATGATGTATTTGAAATTAGTTCCGAAATCAGCCATCTAATTAGTGACACAATGACAGAACAAGGTGTATTTGCTGTCGTTGCTATTTCAGAGCCTGACATGATGCTATTATATGGTAAGAAATTGTTACTCGTAGATGCAGTACAAGATCCAGGTAATGTCGGCACGTTAATTCGAACTGCTGATGCGGCTGGATATGATTGTGTCGTTTTAGGCAGAGGCAGTGCAGACCTTTATAATCCAAAAGTTATTCGTAGCACGCAGGGGAGTCACTTCCATATTCCTGTCATTCAAGCAGATTTATTTGAGTGGGTGGCGAATTTAGAAGAAGAAGGTGTTCCAGTGATTGGAGCAGTTTTAGATGACCAAGCCAAATCACTCAATGATATGCCAAAGCGTGAAACATTAGCCTTAATGGTTGGAAACGAAGGAAACGGCATATCAGAAGAATTACAAGATCGGCTTTCCGAAAAAGTGTATATTCCAATTTACGGTGATAGTGAATCATTAAATGTAGCTGTAGCAGCCGGAATTTTACTTTATGGTTTAAGAAAATAATAAAAGTGGTTGATAAGTCGGAATGAACTTATCAACCACTTTTTTAAATCTCTTCTTGTTTTTCCATTTTTACTTCACGAATTGCGACGCGTTTTAAATCAGTTACGACACTATGCATATAATCAAACGCAGCGCCCCAGTCAATCCCAGTAAAGAAGCCGTTCGAACTACCTGTTGAGATAATCGTTACTTCTGTTTCTCCGTGGAAATTATTAATGTTAACAAATAATGCCGCTCGATTAGAAGAACGGAAGTAAAATTTTTCGCAAGCAAGTGTCGCTAGTTCTCCAAAATCAAATGTTCTAATTTCGGAAAATACAATATTTGACCCTACTTGACCAGCTTTGATTATTTCGAAGGTTTCTGAAACATCTGTTTTAACAATGTAGCGAATAGATGGCATGAGAGACGCCTCCTTCATTAATCTATCTTACTTATATTTTAAGTCAGAAGGATACTTTGGTCAATTATATTCCAACTTACTAAATATAAGCAACAAAAGATTTATTAGTTACTTTCTGATGATAGATATGGTACAATAACGTTAGAGGTGAGAATTATGACTGATGCACATACAGTATGTCCGAAGTTTGAATCGGCGTTCCAACTATTAGGTAAACGCTGGACTGGACTTATCATCAATGTCTTACTGACTGGTCCAAAAAGGTTTAAACAAGTTGCCGCTGAGATCCCACAAATGAGTGATCGGGTGCTTGCAGAACGTTTGAAGGAACTTGAGGAAATGGATATTTGCTTAAGACAAGTTTATCCAGAAACTCCTGTACGCATTGAATATGAACTAACCGAAAAAGGTAAAGCACTCCAAGAAGTAATGCTTGAAGTCCAGTGTTGGGCGGATAAATGGGTGGAAGTACCTAATTAAAAAGAGATAATCTCTCCAACTAATATGGGGAGATTATTTTTTAGCTTGAATCTTTCGTAGAACCATACTATAATAGAAACTATCTAAATAAGTAAAGACAATGAAAGAGCCAAGTAGCATAGTGAGTCTGTATAGGGAGAAGTGGTCATAGACTGAAAGCCACTTTACAAACGAATTTGCGAACATTTCACCTCTGGAGTCGCCCCCCGAGAAGCACGTTATGTGTGAAGGTGGTCCGGTTACTAAGCCGTTATCGAATTTTGAGTGGGAACAAATTTTGTTCTTATTAGGGTGGTACCGCGAGAAGTCTCGTCCCTTTGTGGATAGAGCTTTTTTATTTTGTCTAAAAAGAAGGAGTGAACGGTATGTTAGAGCAATTACAAACGCTGAAAAGTGAAGCAGAAACGCAAATTAACGAAGCAGCAGACTTAAAAACATTGAACGACTTACGGGTAAAATACCTTGGTAAAAAAGGCCCGATGACCGAAATCATGAAACAAATGGGGAAACTTTCCGCAGAAGAAAGACCAAAAATGGGTTCACTTGCTAATGAAGTAAGAACAGCCTTAACAGAAGCGATTTCCAGCAAACAAGAAATTCTGGAAAAAGCAGCAATTAATGAAAAATTAAAATCAGAAACAATCGATGTTACTTTACCAGGCACAGCGCCAAGCATCGGAACAAAACATTTACTAACACAAGTAATTGAAGAAATGGAAGATATGTTCATTGGTATGGGTTATGAAATCGCAGAAGGACCAGAAGTAGAACTGGATTACTATAACTTCGAAGCATTAAACCTTCCAAAAGATCACCCAGCTCGTGATATGCAAGATAGCTTCTATATTACAGAAAATACTTTATTACGTACTCAAACATCACCTGTACAAGCAAGAACGATGGAAAAACATGATTTCTCTAAGGGACCAATCAAAGTTATCTGTCCAGGTAAGGTATACCGCCGCGACAACGATGATGCAACTCACTCCCACCAATTCACGCAAATCGAAGGGCTAGTTGTTGGTGAAAACATCACTTTTGCTGATTTAAAAGGGACGCTGACTGTTCTCGCTAAAACCATGTTTGGTGAAGAACGCGAAATTCGCCTTCGTCCATCATTCTTCCCATTCACTGAGCCGTCTGTTGAAATGGATATTTCTTGTTTCAAATGTGGTGGTAAAGGTTGCCGCGTTTGTAAAGGAACAGGTTGGATTGAAATTTTAGGAAGCGGTATGGTACATCCAAACGTACTAGAAATGTCCGGTATTGATTCCACTCGTTACAGCGGGTTTGCTTTTGGCTTAGGACCTGAACGTGTTGCGATGTTGAAATACGCAGTGGATGATATTCGCCACTTATATACGAATGATTTACGCTTTACGAAGCAATTCCAAAGCACAGAAACGGGGGAAATCTAATGTTAGTTTCATATAATTGGGTCAAAGAATTTTTCCAAGACTTCCCGTTAACGGCGGAAGAGCTAGGAGAAGCAATTACAAGAACCGGAATTGAAATTGAAGGCGTAGAAGAATTAAGCGCTAGTTTGAAAAATGTCGTGGTAGGCGAAGTATTATCATGTGAACGCCATCCAGATGCAGAAAAATTGAACAAATGCCTTGTCCAAACTGACGAAGAAGAGCCAGTTCAAATTATTTGCGGAGCTCCAAACGTTGCTGCAGGTCAAAAAGTCATTGTAGCCAAAGTTGGTGCAAGACTTCCAGGCGGACTTAAAATCAAACGCGCAAAATTACGCGGCGAAGTTTCAGAAGGAATGATTTGCTCACTTGCTGAACTTGGCTTTGAAAGTAAAGTTGTACCAAAAGCTTATGCGGACGGCATTTACGTTTTACCAGAGCATGTTGAAACAGGCGTGAGCGCAATTACTTTACTTGGCTTAGATGATGCGATTCTCGATATGGCAATTACACCAAACCGCGCAGATGCTTTAAGCATGAACGGCGTAGCTCATGAAGTAGGCGCAATTATCCATCAAAAACCAGCGCAACCAACCGAGCCTGATGTATCTGAAAAAGGTAAAGCAGACGATTTTATTTCTGTAGAAGTAGAAAATCCAACAGAAACACCTTATTATGCTATTAAAATGGTTGAAAACATCGAAATTAAAGAATCACCTCTTTGGCTTCAAACAAAATTAATGAAAGCAGGCATCCGTCCACATAATAACGTAGTCGATGTAACAAACTACATTAATTTATTATACGGACAACCACTGCATTCGTTTGATTATGATAAAATCGGTAGTAAAAAAATCGTCGTTCGTTCCGCAAAAGACCAAGAAGAAATTACAACACTTGATGGCGAGAAAAGAACATTACAAACAGGGCACACTGTTATTACTAATGGAACTGAACCGATAGCAATTGCTGGAGTTATGGGCGGAGAGTTTTCCGAAGTAACTGAAACGACAACAACTGTAGCACTGGAAGGAGCTATTTTCAGTAGTTCATCTGTTGGAAAAGCATCTCGCGAATTATATTTACGTACAGAAGCAAGTATTCGATATGATAAAGGTTCTGATGCTTGGAAAGTAGAAAAAGCACTTGCACACGGCGGAGCACTTATCGCTGAACTTAGCGGCGGAACGCTTGTTGGCGGCGTAGTAGAAGTAGATAATCGTGCAAAAGCAGTAAATAAAATCGAAACAAGCTTAACACGTATTAACCGTATTTTAGGAACGGAGATTTCCCTTTCCGAAATAGAAACGATTTTTGATCGCTTAGGATTTGTATTAGAAGTTAAAGAAGACACATTAATTATTGAAGTACCGACTAGACGTTGGGACATTACAATTGAAGCGGATATTTTGGAAGAAGTTGCACGTATTTATGGTTATGATGAAATTCCTGTCACACTTCCAGCAACGAGCACAACTGGTGGATTATCTGACAGCCAAAAAGCTCGTCGTGTAATGCGCGCTTATTTAGAAGGAGCGGGACTTAACCAAGCATTAACATATTCCTTAACTTCCAAAAAAGATGCGACTCGTTTAGCGTTATCCGATGAAAAAACAGTGGCGCTTTCGATGCCAATGAGTGAAGAACATAGCCATTTAAGAACAAGTATCGTCCCACAATTAATTCGTAGCGCAAGTTATAATATAGCTCGTAAAAATATGGACGTAGCACTTTATGAAATGGGAACAGTGTTCTACGCAACAGAAGGTGACAATTTACCAATCGAACAAGAGCATTTAGCTGGCTTAATTACTGGAAATTGGCATACGGCTGATTGGCAAAAAACACCAAAACCAGTAGACTTCTTTGTTTTAAAAGGAATTGTAGAAGGTTTAGTGAACAAACTTGGAATCGAAGCCGAACTGCACTGGAAGCAAATCGAAAAAGAAGAACTGCATCCAGGAAGAACAGCAAGCATCCAGTTAGAAGGAAAAGAAATCGGTTATCTTGGAGCGCTTCATCCAGCAGTGGAAGCAAGCTACGATTTAAAAGAAACGTATGTATTTGAAATTAATGTAAAAGCGTTACTTGATGCAACGAAAGAAAAAGTAGTTTATCATCCAATTCCACGCTACCCAGAAATGACACGCGACTTGGCCTTACTGGTGGATAAAGATACTGACCATGCTACAATCTCTCAAGTAATCAAAGAGCACGGCGGGAATCTCTTAGTCGACATTGAACTTTTTGATATTTTCGAAGGCGAAAGTTTAGGCGAAAACAAAAAATCACTCGCTTATACGTTAACTTTCCTTGATAGCGAAAGAACACTTGTCGAAGAAGATGTACAAAAAGCAACTAACAAAGTAGTAGAAGCATTACAAGCAAAACTACATGCTATTATCCGCTAGTTAACTAAAAAGAACTGAACTATTTGGAAAACATTTTCGAGTAGTTTGGTTCTTTTTTTTGTACAGTGGAAATCTTGCCTGTTTTAACACTTCACTAACTAAAATAACACATGTTATAATGGTTAAATATGACAAACAAAAGAAGGACGAAAAAAATGACCTATGTAGAAATGAAGGACGTATCTAAATTCTATCAAATGGGCGAAAATGTTGTTACAGCTAATGATAAAATTAATTTTGGAATTAAAAAAGGGGAATTTGTAGTTATTGTTGGTCCTTCAGGTGCTGGGAAATCTACCGTATTAAATATCCTTGGTGGAATGGATAGTGCCAGTGAAGGGCGTATCATGGTAGATGGCCAGGATATTGCTCAATATAACGCAAAACAATTAACTAAATATCGCCGCACGGATGTCGGATTCGTTTTCCAATTTTACAATTTAGTGCCTAATTTAACTGCCAAAGAAAATGTGGAATTAGCAGCGCAAATAGCGCCAAATGCATTAGATGCAGAAACCGTTTTAACCCAAGTTGGCTTGAGTCATAGATTAGATAACTTCCCGGCTCAGTTATCTGGCGGTGAGCAGCAACGGGTTGCAATTGCTCGAGCATTAGCTAAAGCACCCAAATTGCTTTTATGCGATGAACCAACTGGCGCCCTTGATTATGATACGGGTAAATCAGTCTTAAAATTATTACAAGAAACTTGCGAAAAGACTGGTACAACAGTTATTGTTATCACCCACAATACAGCGATTACGCCAATTGCAGACCGAATAATTGAAATTAATAATGCAAAAGTTCGGAGCATCAAAGAAAATACGGAACCAATGTCCATTGATGATTTAGAATGGTAGAAAGGAGCAAGCATTGAAACGTTCAGCTTTATGGAAAGATATCTACCGAGAAATATGGCATTCAAAAAGCCGCTTTATTTCAATTTTTATGCTGATAATGTTAGGTGTTGCTTTTTTCTCCGGACTAAAAGCAACTGGACCGGATATGCTTTTAACAGCAGACAATTATTTTAATAAGTATCAACTCGCCAATTTCAATGTCCAGTCAACATATGGACTAGATGATACGGATAAAGAAGCTTTAGAAGGTATTTCGGGAGTCGCTCAAGTAGACTTAGGATATACAGCAGATACTTTAATGAAAGAAAACAACATCGTTACAAAATTATATTCAAGCTCTGCAAGTGATAATTTAAATAAATATAAAGTAGTAAGTGGTCGTTTGCCGGAAAAATCAGGTGAGATAGCTCTGGATAACAATAAAGTTATTCAAGACAACATCAAAATCGGCGACAAAGTAACTTTTGTTAAAAATGATGGAAGTGAATTAACCCATACACTTAAAAAATCAACGTATAAAGTAGTTGGCTTTGTTCGATCACCCGCATACATCCAAAAATCCGAACGGGGATCAAGTACTGTTGGAAAAGGAAAAACAGACGCTTTTGGTGTGATTCCAGAACAAGATTTTGATTTGCCAGAATACACTATTGCCAGTCTCACTTTTAATAATCTAGCGGATAAAGAAGCTTTTAGTGATGCTTACATTCGCACGGAGAAAAAAGATAACAAAAAAGTGGAGCAAGCTTTAGCAGGACAACCAGAAAAACGACTGAATAAAATTAAAACGAGCGAACAAAAAAAATTAGATGATGCCACAGCTGAAATCAATAAAGGAAAAGCAGAACTACAAAAAAATCAAGCCAAACTAGATGCTGCAAAAGCACAATTGGATGAAGGCTTTTCCAAGTATAATGCTGCCAAGGCTAGCTATGATGCCAAAATTAAACAAGGTGAATCAGAAATTGCTGCTGGTGAAGCGGAACTAGCGAATGCCAAAAAACAATTAGATGCCGCAAAAATACAGATTAATCAAGGCGAAGAAGCCATTTTACAAGCTGAAAGAGAATTAGAAGACGGCTTAGCTGCATGGAATGAGGCCAATAATCTCCTCAATACAGCAAATGGATACTTAAAAAATGCGCGATCAACCTTAGAAAATGCTTTAAAACAACCTGATTTAACAGCTTTTGACATCGACCGAGAAAGCTTAACTAATGCATTCAACATAGCGGCTTCAGAACTTGATATTTCAGCTGAAGAGCTCGCCGAATACGAAGAAGCCATTAATACTTTGCTCGATGATTATGAAAATGGAGCCATTAGCGATGCACAAATCCGGGAAGCTCTGAACGCTGCACTTAAACAAGTTGCTGAAGGTGAAAAAGCCTATCAATCGGCTCGAAAAGTTTTAGATGAAGAAAAACATAAAATAGAGCAAGGCGAAAAAACACTAGCTAGTAAACAACAACAACTTGAGCAAGCAAAAATAGCGTATCAAGCAGGAGTAGCAAAATATCAAGCCGGTCAAGAAAAAATCTCCCTCGCTAAAAAACAATTGGCTGACGGAAAAGAGACAGGCGCCGTAGAATTACAAAATGCGCTAAAAAAATTAAATAGTGGTCAAGCAGAATACAATAAAAACCTCGCACTATTTGAAAAAGAGAAAAAGGCAGCCGAAGCCAAATTAGCTAGCGCCGAAAAAGACGTTAAAATTGGCCAAGAAAAACTCGATGCACTTAAACTACCGAAATACTATGTCCTTGATCGTAACGATAATCCAGGTTATAGCGAATATAAAGAAAATGCCGATCGTTTAACTTCTTTATCCACAGCATTTCCAATCTTTTTCTTCTTAATCGCAGCACTTGTTTGTTTAACAACAATGACTCGAATGGTAGAAGAACAAAGAACGCAAATTGGAACATTAAAAGCATTTGGTTATTCAAACGGTAGCATCATTTTGAAATATCTTGTTTATGGTTCGATTGCAAGTATTGGCGGAAGTATCGTTGGAATTATAATCGGTTTCCAATTTTTCCCAAATATTATCTTTAATGCTTACAAAACAATGTATGAAATGCCAGCTGTCGACATCGGATTTTATTGGAGTTACAGTTTATTATCCATTTGTGTAGCATTATTCTGTACTACTTTCACCGCATATGCAGCGTGTCGGGCAGAACTAAGAGCGAATGCAGCTACATTAATGCGTCCGAAAGCTCCAAAAATCGGCAAACGAATTTTCTTAGAACGAATTAGCTTTATCTGGAAACGAATGAATTTTACGAGCAAAGTAACAGCAAGAAATCTCTTCCGCTACAAACAACGGATGCTAATGACAGTACTCGGTGTTGCCGGTTGTACAGCGCTAATTCTTACTGGCTTTGGACTGCGAAATTCCATTAGTGATATAGCTAAAATGCAGTACGGTCAAATAATGAAATATGACGCAGCAGTTTATCAAGATATGAGCGCTCCACCTACAGCAAAAGAAACGTACGATAACCTAATGGAAGATTCTAATATCAAAAGTAAACTAGCGATGTCGCAAACAAATATTGATGCAGTCAAATCAGGGCAATCCGCACAAGCGAGTTCCATCATTGTCCCTAAAAATTTAAACGAATTACCAGACTATATCGTGTTGCGTGACCGTGCTAGTCACACAACAGAAAAGCTAACAGATGATGGCGCAATAATTAGTGAAAAACTAGCTAAATTATTCGATATAAAACCAGGCGATTCGATTACTGTAAAAAATGCGCAAAACGATAAGTACAAAATCAAAGTTAGCGCTATTACAGAAAACTATGCAATGCACTATATTTACATGACTCCAACGTATTATCAACAAATATTTGACGAAAAACCTAGTTACAATTTAGATTTATTAATGCTTAAAGACACTTCTGAAAAAGTAGAAACTGAATTTGCAGAAAAACTAACAGATAGTAAATCTATTTTAACGATTACTTTCTCAAACAATATAAGTTCGATGCTAACGGATACACTAGATAGTTTAAATATTGTCATTGTCGTATTAATTACATCGGCAGCGCTACTAGCCTTTGTCGTTTTATACAACCTTACAAATATTAATGTATCAGAGCGTATCAGGGAACTTTCCACTATCAAAGTACTCGGTTTTTATCCAAAAGAAGTGACAATGTATGTTTACCGTGAGAATATCATTTTAACCTTGATGGGCATTGTCGCTGGATTTATCCTTGGCTTCTTCTTGCACCGATTTATTATCACGACTGCAGAAGTCGATCAAATGATGTTCAGCCCTGCAATTGATTGGACAAGCTATCTATTCTCCGGCATTCTTACCCTTGTTTTTGCATCCATCGTCATGGTTGTGATGCACATTAAACTTAGACGAATTGATATGATTGAAGCACTTAAATCCGTAGAATAACCTTGAAAAGAACTTGCTATTTAAGCAAGTTCTTTTCATTTGACTTCAAAATAAATAAAGCTTAAACTTGGAAATAGTTAAAGGGGTGAACTTTATTTGGAAAAGCAAAAAGTGAAACAACTGATAAAGAGTTACCAACAAACTTACATATTCGCGATGACACATATACATCAGGCTATTTCTGAAATTTCAGCTAATACAGTAGACTTATCGATTGAACAATTTTTTGTATTGCGAGAAATAGCTACTGGTGATGAAATAAGTGCTACAGAACTTTCTGCTTGTCTAAATGTCAATAAAAGCGCAATTACACCAAAGTTAAAAAAACTAGAAGAAAAAGGCTACATTAGACGAGAACGAAACAAGCATGATAAACGCGCCGTTGTTTTAACCATCACAGAAAAAGGGAATAGCGTTTACGAAGAGTGTGAAAAACAATTAGAGTTACTCGTAAATGAATGGCTTGAAATTCTAGGGGAAAAAGACAGCGAACAATTTTTTGAGTTGTTTCAAAAAATTACCAAGTCAGTTGTCAAACCGAAAAAATAAAAGGAGAGATTTGGCATGAAATGGATTATGAAACTCCGCTGGGCCATTTTAGCATTTTGGCTTGCAGCAGCAGTCGTACTAATGTTTATCGCACCACCCATGGCAGATCTTGTACGCGAAAAAGGCGAATTAAAGCTGCCTGATGGTTATCCGTCGTCACTTGCGACAGAAATGCAAAAGAAACACAATCCGGATGACAAAGGTTCAGCATACATTGCGGTGTACACAGCTGACCATAAGTTAACTGGAACTGAGTTAAACAATATTAAAAAATCACTTGATTCCATTGACAAAAATAAAGATGAACTTCACGTAACCAACGTTGTATCAAGTTTTAATCAACCCGAATTAAAGGATAAATTCTTATCAAAAGACGGTAAAACGATGGTAGCAAGTCTAACTGTAGATGACACAGATGCCTCTGTTAAAAGCATTCGAAACGCTTTAGACAAAAAAATGGATGTTAAAGGCGTTGATACTTACTTAACAGGAAATAAATTAATTCAAGAGGATGTTGTTCAAGGTTCAGAAGACGGTTTACATAAGACAGAAGGCATCACAGTTGTCTTTATTTTAGTCGTATTATTCCTTGTATTTAGATCTGCAGTAGCGCCGTTCATTCCACTTTTAACTGTAGGAATAAGTTATCTCGTTGCACAAAGCACGGTCGCTTTCTTAATTGACATCTTTAATTTTCCTGTTTCGACCTATACGCAAATATTTATGGTGTGTATTATGTTTGGGATTGGGACGGACTATTGTATTCTCTTAATGAGTAGGTTTAAAGAAGAAATGGGAGCAGGGCTAGATCCACGAGAATCTGTTCATGCAACTTATCGTACAGCGGGTAAAACAGTTATTTATAGTGGTGTAGCTGTACTCGTTGCCTTCACTTCGCTTTATTTTGTTCAATTTGATTTATATCGTTCCGCAGTCGCTGTTGGTGTCGGTATTGTCGTCTTACTCGCAGCACTTTATACACTCGTACCATTCTTTATGAGTACGCTCGGAACCCATTTATTCTGGCCATTAAATAAAAATATTAGCCATAAAGAAAATAAAGTGTGGGGAGCTGCTGGGAAATTCACTTTTGCGAGACCGTGGATTGCTTTACTCATCGTTGCAGCTATAACATTGCCGCCAATTTTGCTGCATACAGGAACAGAATCATTTAACTCATTAGATGAAATTAGTGATAAGTATCCTTCTAAAAAAGGATTTGAAATCGTTTCAGATAGTTTTGGAGCAGGACAAGTCGCGCCTACACAAGTTTTTATCGAAAATGATGATAATATGCGTACGACAGAATACATTGCGCAAATCGAAAAAATTTCCGATGATTTATCTCACTTAAAAGGTATTGATATGGTTATGAGCGCGTCACGTCCAGCAGGAAAACGTGTCGATGATATTTACATTAAAAATCAAGCTGGACAAGTAAATGACGGCGTTGGACAAGCAACTGACGGAGTAGGTGAAGTCAAAAAAGGCTTAGATTCTGCTAGCTCAGAACTTAAAAAATCAGAACCAGCTCTTGATAAAGCAGTTGCTGGTGTTGGCGACCTTCAAAAAGGTACCGTGGCAACCGAGCAAGGCATCAATCAACTTCAAGCTGCACTCGCTCAAATTCAAACAGGAATTGAAAGTGGCGCAACTGGTGCAGGAGACTTAAAACAAGGAGTAGCAGCAGCCAAGTCACAACTCGCTTCCCTTCAAAATGGAGAAGCACAAATTCAAGCAGGTTATGCAGAAATTCAGAAAAACTTGCAAAATGTAGCAGATCAATTAAAAGGCTTTGGAAATCCCAATTCACCAGCAATTGACACATCCAAGCTCGAAGCACAGTTTAAGAAAATCGGGGAATCGTTCCAAACGTTCGCAGCAGCACATCCAGAAGTAAGAAATGATCCTAAATTCCAAAAACTAGCGGCTGATATACAAGGTCTACAAACAGCTGGTAATGAACTAAAAACAGCTGCAGGACAACAAATGGCCGCTCTTCAAGCAAAAATGAAAGAACTAAATCAAGGTATTCAACAATTAGCAACCGCAATGAACCAATTAAATGAACAGTCCAAACAAATTTCAGACGGCCTAAGCGCATTTGGCACTGGACTTGGTCAGATTGAAACTGGACTCGATCAATTAGAAAACGGTCTAAATCAAGCCGCAGACGGTCAAGGTCAAGTCGTTTCTAAAATGCCTGAAATCTCTAACGCCCTATCTCAAATTGCAGCAGGACAAGGTGCACTAAAAGAAGGTTTTGCCGGAATTAGCGGGCAAATGGGTGAACTAACAAATGGCTTAACTTCAGGAGCTGATGGATTAGGAAAAGTTGAAAGTGGTCTAAACACAGCGAACGGACTTATTGATGATTGGTCGAAAGTTCCTTACGCAAGTTCTGGAATTTACGTACCAGATGCGCTATTAAAAAATGCTGATTTCCAAAAAGTACTAGACCAATACATTTCTTCTGATGGAAAACTAGCTACGATTAATGTTATTTTGACAAAAAATCCATATTCGAATGGAGCAATGGATTCCATAGATGACATTAATGAACAACTCGCAGCTAGTATGAAAGGCACAAAACTAGAAAATGCCAAAATTGGTATTGGCGGAATGACTAGCGCTAACTATGATACAAGAGATATGTCGACAGCCGATTATCATTTAGTACTTGTTATTGTTCTAGCCAGTGTATTCGTAACCCTAGTTATCGTTTTACGTTCACTTGTAATGCCAATTTACCTTATCGCATCACTTGTATTAACTTACTTTGCGGCACTTGGATTTGCAGAAATAATCTTTATGCGAATTCTCGGCTATAGTGGACTAACATGGGCAACCCCATTCTTCGGATTTGTTGTACTCGTCGCACTCGGTATCGATTATTCGATATTCCTTATGTCACGATTTAATGAATATAACGGGCTTTCCGTTCGTGATAGAATGATAAAAGCGATGAAAAATATGGGCGGCGTTATCTTCAGCGCAGTGATCATTCTCGGTGGAACATTCGCCGCTATGATGCCAGCAGGTGTCCTTTCCTTACTTGAAATCGCAACAGTAGTTCTGATTGGCTTAGTGCTCTACGCCATCGTTATCTTACCACTATTCGTACCAGTTATGGTTAAACTATTCGGTCGTGGTAATTGGTGGCCATTTATCACAAGAAAAGGCGATCATCAAGAAAACGTACCACCGAAAAAATAATTAACAAACCGCATTCCTTTAATCGAGGAGTGCGGTTTTTAGTTTAATTTAAAAAGTTATTTTGCTAAGATGGGTATAGAGATGAATAAAGGAGGAAGGAAGCAAATGATAAAACTCGAAAATGACTGGGATGAGTTATTAAAAGATGAGTTTAACCAGCCATACTATTTAAAACTTCGCCAGTTCCTAAAAAATGAATACCAAACTAAAAGAGTATTTCCTGATATGTATGATATTTTTAATGCTTTAAAACACACGGCTTATAAAGATGTAAAAGTAGTTATACTTGGTCAAGATCCATACCACGGACCAGGGCAAGCACACGGTCTTTCTTTTTCAGTCCAAAAAGGTGTTCAAATTCCACCATCGTTACAAAATATTTATTTAGAATTACATAATGATTTAAATTGTGAGATTCCAAACAATGGCTATCTGATACCATGGGCGGATCAAGGCGTGCTCTTACTAAACACAGTTCTTACCGTTCGCGCTGGTCAAGCCAATTCGCACCGTGGCCAAGGTTGGGAAATGCTAACAAACCGCATTATTGAAATGATTAACCAGAAAGAAGAGCCCGTTGTCTTTTTACTTTGGGGAAACAATGCAAAAGAGAAGTTACAACTACTCACAAATCCAAAACACATTGCTTTCACATCCGTTCATCCAAGCCCACTTTCAGCTTCACGCGGCTTTATGGGATGCAAACATTTTTCAAAAACAAATCACTTCCTAGAGCAAAATGGCATCAAACCAATTGATTGGCAAATTCCTTCTATATAATTAAAAACGCCTCGTCTTTATCTGACGAGGCGTTTTTTCATTTTTTAGCAATTTTCAAGGCTTTTTCTGTGTTAGCAAAATGTTGTTTAGTATATTTAGCTAATGTTTCTAGTCCAAATCGTTCAATAATTTCTGCTGCAACAACGTCCACGTGTGGTCCGGCACCTTTTGGAAGCGGGATGCCAACTTCTTTTGACATAGCATCAAAGGCTTGCACAAATTTATATCGAGCAATAATCGAAGCTGCTGCCACTGAAAGATGAAGTCCTTCTGCTTTCGTTGCGAAAAATACATCTTCTCGAATAATACTTGGCTCTTTCGCTAAATATCGATAGTAAGTATTTTTTTCAGCAAATTGATCAATTAAAATCGCTTCTGGTTTTATGGGAGCAAGTTTTTTTAGGACATTTTCAATAGCACGGTTATGTAGTAATGCTTTCATTTGGCCTTGGTTCATGCCTCTTTTTTGAAGTTCATTGTATTTAGGATTAGGGCAAAGTAGCACACTATGTGGAACGATTGGCATGATTTTCTCTGCGATTCGGCAAATTTCTGGGTCTTTCATGGCTTTTGAATCTTTCACACCAAGCTCTTTTAAAAGCGGCATCATTTCAGCATCCACATAAGCTGCACAAACTGTAATTGGACCAAAAAAATCACCAGTACCGACTTCATCTGAACCAATAACATTTTTGGCGGCAAAGTTCGCTGGAAGAACGCCTTTAGAAACACTCGGCGCCTTCGTTTTTGCTTCTGGAAGAGTCGCAACCCATTTTTTTGCTTCAGCTTCTCCGTTGACTCCTTGGAACATTACTTTACGAGATTTGTAGCCAGTAATCGAAACACCAGGTTTTTTTGCCGCAAAAACGGCTCCAGGTGGGAGTTTTGGGCTTGAAAAGGGAAGATAAGTTTGTTTCATTTTTTCGAGTGTTGATTGATCGACTATGATAACTGTATTTGCGATAAGGCATCATCCTTTCAAAGTTCTATTGTAACATACTACGACGAAAGACTGAATATCTGTTAAACGGGTGGTTGACTCTTTTCTTTCCAGCTTTTTCGTGATAAGATTATGACAAGTAGCGGCCTAAATGAATTTGGGCGAGGAGGAATTTACGTGGCAAATGAGAGAAATAAAGTAGTGACAACAATTTATGGTAGAGAATATACGATTGTTGGCGTAGAAACAGCTGACCACTTACGAAAAGTAGCTCGTCAAGTTGATGAAAAAATGCACGAAATTGGCTCCCAAAATCATGCGCTAGATAGTGGTAGGCTCGCGGTATTAACAGCTGTGAATGCAACTCACGATTATTTAAAACTAGAACAAAAATATCTAGAGTTGGAACAAGAACTGGCTCGAATTAAAGGAAGAGATTAATGATTTTAAATGCGATTATTTTAATTTTACTTGTTTGCGGCTTTTTCGCAGGATTTAGAACAGGCCTAATCAAACAACTTATTTTATTACTTGGTTATATTTTGGCATTTTTTATCTCGTATACGTATTACGAAGATTTAGCGCCACATTTAACTTTTATACCTTATCCAGGTAGTGATACTTCAGATGGATTATCCATTATTTTACAAGAATTAAGAACAGAAACAGCTTATTACAATGTACTTGGCTTTGCGATTATTTTCATTGTGGCAATCATTGTTGTGCATATGCTCGCTTCCCTTGTTGGTGGCTTGACTAAAATCCCAGTGTTGCGTCAAATCAATGGATTATTAGCAGCTGTTTTTGGTGTTATTAAGTCTTATTTAATTATTTTTATTGTTTTGTTCGTCATGGCAATTTATCCGGCAAATTGGTCTGAAAACCTCATTGATAGCTCGACGGTTGCTCAGTGGATGCTTGAAAATACGCCAATTTTGTCCGAACAATTTTATGACTGGATGACAGATATTCTGCCAAAATAAAAGAAACATTCGATACCAGATGTATACTCTTAGCCAATTTTGGATAGGATTTCTCTGGTATTTTTTAATGACCAAGCGAGGGAGGAATTAAGATGGCTACTAATAAAAAAGAAATCATTCGTTTACTTGAGGAAATTGCCACTTATATGGAATTAAAAGGAGAAAATAGCTTTAAAATATCGGCTTTCCGAAAAGCCGCGCAAGCAATTGAACTAGATAGCAGAAGTCTGTCGGAAATTGAAGACTTTACTAAGATTAACGGTATTGGAAAAACGACGGGTGAGATTATTCAACGCTATTTGGACAGCGGCGAATGCCCAGAACTCGTGGAACTAAAAAAAGAAGTGCCAGCTGGCCTCGTTCCACTTTTAGATGTACCAGGGCTTGGTGGTAAAAAATTATCACGTCTTTACCATGAATTAGGCGTAGTAGATAAAGATACATTACTTAAAGAGGCTGAAAACGGTCACATTGAAGCATTAAAAGGTTTCGGTAAAAAGTCTGCGGAAAAAATGGCAGAAGCAGTGCGCGAAATGGGCGAACGACCTGATAGATACCCACTAAATGATGTGTTACCAATCATTCAAAAAGTAGAAGATTATCTTGCTAGCATAGATGCAATTGCAACCTTTGCTCAAGCAGGCAGTTTACGTAGATTACGAGAAACAGTCAAAGATTTGGATTACGTTATTGCTACTGAAAAACCAGAAGACGTTCAAAAAGCATTACTAGAATTTCCTCTGATTACAGATGTTATTGGGGCAGGGGAAACCAAAGTATCAGCTGTTCTAGAAGATAACATTACAATTTCAGTAGATTTTCGCTTAGTAGAAAAGAAAGCTTTTGCAACAACTTTGCACCATTTTACTGGTTCCAAAGATCATAATATCAAAATGCGCCAATTAGCTAAACAATCGAACGAAAAAATCAGTGAATATGGTGTGGAGCAAGAAGATGGAAGTATGCGTCACTTTGAATCAGAAGAAACGTTCTTTAAACACTTTCATATTCCATTTTTACCTCCAGAAGTACGGCGCGACGGTACAGAAATTGAACGGGTGACAAAAGATACGAAATTCCTCGAGTTAAGTGATATTCGCGGTGATTTACACATGCATACAACTTGGTCGGATGGAGCTTACGCGATTCCTGAGATGATTGAAGCTTGTATCGCTAAAGGTTATGAGTCCATGGTAATTACCGATCACGGAAAATTTTTACGAGTAGCCAATGGTCTGGATGAGAAGAGATTACTTGAGCAACAGGCAGAAATTAAAAAAGTAGCTGCTAATTATCCAGAAATTGACGTTTATTCTGGCGTTGAAATGGATATTTTAGCAGATGGCTCTCTGGACTTTGATGATGACACTTTAAAACAGTTAGATTTCGTTATCGCATCGATTCATTCCAGTTTCCAACAATCAGAAGAAGAGATTATGAAACGACTAAAAACAGCCTGTGAAAATCCATATGTGCGTCTGATTGCTCATCCAACAGGTAGAATTGTCGTGAAAAGAAAACCATATCATGTTAATATGAAAGAACTAATCAAACTTGCAAAAAATACAGGCACAGCGCTAGAATTAAATGCCAATCCACAGCGCCTCGATTTAAACCGGGAGCATTTAGAAATGGCCCATGCAGCAGGCGTGCCTATCGCAATTAATACGGATGCGCACGATACGAAACACCTCGATTTTATGTCGATTGGAGTCCGTGCTGCAACGAAAGCTTGGCTAGATAAATCTGCAATCCTGAATACAAAATCAGCCGTAGAATTCAAACAATTTTTACAGAATAAATAACTTTTAAAAAGAAGGATGACTAATGGAAAAAAAAGTAGAAGCCATTTTAGAATTTGATAAAATAAAAAAACAACTTGCTGAATTTGCTTCTTCCTCACTAGGGGAGCAAGCGATTTACGAACTTGCTCCAGCTACAGATTTTCAAGTCGTACAAAAAGCGCAACTTGAAACGGAAGAAGGAGCCAAAATTATTCGTTTGCGGGGAAGCGCGCCAATTACTGGTCTAACAGATGTTTTTGCACATTTGAAACGTCTAGAGATTGGTGGCGATTTAAACGGGCTAGAAATCTACCAAATTGGTAGTAACTTGCGTGTAAGCCGCCAAATGAAAAACTTTATGAACGATTTACTAGAAATTGGGGTCGAAATACCATTACTCGGCGCACTTTCTGATGAACTTTTAGTATTAAAAGATGTAGAAGAAGATATTGCCATTTCAATAGATGAAAGTGGGAAAATATTAGATACAGCTAGTGAAGCGCTTAGCTCGATTCGTCGTACTTTGCGCCGGACAGAAGACCGCGTGCGTGAAAAGCTAGAATCTTATTTACGTGATCGCAACGCTTCAAAAATGCTAAGTGATGCGGTTATTACGATTCGAAATGATCGCTATGTTATCCCCGTGAAACAAGAATATAAAGGACATTACGGCGGCATCGTTCATGACCAGTCTGCATCCGGTCAAACGCTCTTCATTGAGCCACAAAGCGTGGTTGATTTAAATAACGAACGCAAAGCCCTTCAAGCGAAAGAAAAACAAGAAATCGAACGAATCCTAGCTGAAATTTCTGCTTCATTAGCTGGCTGGATTAATGAGATTCATCATAATACCTTTATTCTAGGTCGTTTTGATTTCATTCTCGCAAAAGCTCGATTTGGGAAAGCGGTGAAAGCAGTAACGCCACATTTGAGCGATACAGGAATCGTTCATTTAATAGCAGCCAGACATCCGCTTTTAGATGCTGTGAAAGTTGTTGCTAACGATATTTATTTAGGCGAAGATTTTAGTACGATTGTTATTACTGGTCCAAATACAGGTGGTAAAACAATTACGTTAAAAACATTAGGCTTACTTACTTTGATGGCGCAATCAGGCTTACAAATCCCAGCGCAAGAAGATTCGACTATCGCTGTTTTTGAAAACGTATTTGCTGATATTGGCGATGAACAATCCATTGAACAAAGCTTAAGTACTTTCTCGTCCCATATGACAAACATTGTTTCGATCTTAGAAAAAGTAAATCATAAATCACTTATTTTATATGATGAGCTCGGGGCTGGGACGGATCCGCAAGAAGGAGCAGCACTCGCCATTGCCATTCTTGATGCAAGTCACAAAAAAGGCGCAAGTGTTGTTGCAACGACTCACTATCCTGAACTAAAAGCTTATGGCTATAACCGAGCACATGCAACCAATGCTTCCGTTGAATTTAATGTTGAAACACTTAGTCCAACGTACAAACTACTCATTGGCGTACCCGGACGAAGCAATGCATTTGATATTTCACGCCGCCTTGGTTTAAGTGAAAGTATCATTACAGAAGCAAGAAGCCTCGTTGATACCGAAAGTGCAGACTTAAATGATATGATTTCAAGTCTAGAAGAAAAACGAAATCTAGCAGAACGAGAATATGAAGAAGCGCGCGAACTAGCTCGCGGTGCCGATGCTCTTTTAAAAGATTTACAAAAAGAAATTACCAATTATTATCAACAAAAAGATAAATTACTCGAACAAGCAAACGAAAAAGCTGCTGGAATCGTAGAAAAAGCCGAAACAGAAGCCGAAGAAATTATCCACGAACTGCGCACAATGCAATTAAACGGGGCAGCGGGAATCAAAGAACATGAACTAATCGATGCTAAAACAAGACTTGGAAAAGCTAAGCCAAAAACAATTAACAAAGCTATTCCAAAAGCACCAAAACAAAAACCACATGTTTTCCAAGCAGGTGACAATGTTCGCGTCCTATCTCTTGGCCAAAAAGGTACACTTTTAAACAAAATTAGTGATAAAGAATGGAACGTCCAAATCGGCATCATCAAAATGAAAATCAAAACGACCGATTTAGAATATATCGAGCCAGAAAAACCGAAAAAACAACGCATTATCACATCTGTTCATAGTAGTGACTCACCAGCAAAAAGCGAGCTTGATCTACGCGGTGAACGCTACGAAGACGCTATTCAAAAAGTGGATAAATACCTCGATGAAGCATTGCTCGCAGGATACCCGCAAGTAGCAATTATTCATGGTAAAGGTACTGGCGCGCTTAGAACAGGCGTCACGGAATATTTGAAGAATCATCGTATGGTTAAATCCATCCGTTTCGGAGCCGCAGCAGAAGGCGGGAACGGCGTAACAATCGTTGAGTTCAAGTAAACAACTGAGCAAAAACATGGCTCCAAATAGGTCTAGGTGCTATACTGTGTGTACAAAAGTCATAAGGAGTGAATTAAATCATGGTAAAAGAAATTACAGATGCAACATTTGAACAAGAAACTAGCGAAGGCTTAGTATTAACAGATTTCTGGGCAACATGGTGTGGTCCTTGCCGCATGGTGGCTCCAGTTTTAGAAGAAATACAAGAAGAACGCGGCGAAGCACTTAAAATCGTCAAAATGGACGTAGATGAAAACCCAGAAACACCTGGAAGCTTTGGTGTTATGAGTATTCCAACACTTCTTATTAAAAAAGACGGCGAAGTAGTAGAAACAATTATCGGCTACCGTCCAAAAGAAGAACTGGATGAAGTCATCAACAAATACGTTTAAAATTATGCTAAAATGAAAGAAGCTTAGAACAAACATTCTAGGCTTCTTTTTAAATGTGTAACTGGAGTTGATAAAATGTCTTCTGAACATATCCAAAATAAATTAGCGCTTCTGCCGGACCAACCTGGTTGTTATTTGATGAAAGATAGACAAGGAACAATTATTTATGTTGGGAAAGCAAAAGTGTTGAAAAATCGCGTGCGTTCGTATTTTTCAGGTACGCACGATAGTAAAACGCAACGTCTAGTCCAAGAAATTGTGGACTTTGAATATATCGTAACTTCATCCAACGTAGAAGCATTGCTACTTGAAATTAATTTGATAAAAAAACATGACCCACGCTTCAATATTCGCTTAAAAGACGATAAAACTTATCCGTTCATTAAAATTACAAACGAACGACATCCGCGACTAATTATTACCCGCCAAGTAAAGAAAGATAAAGGGAAATATTTCGGTCCGTATCCAAATGTCTACGCTGCAAATGAAGTGAAACGCATTCTAGACCGACTGTATCCACTTCGAAAATGTAGTACATTACCAAATAAAGTGTGTTTGTACTATCATCTCGGACAATGCCTTGCCCCGTGTGTATTTGACGTGGAAGCAAGTAAGTATAAAGAAATGCAAGACGAAATTGTGGCATTCTTAAACGGTGGCTATAAAACCGTTAAAAATGATTTAATGAAAAAAATGCAAGAAGCCGCAGAAAATATGGAATTCGAAAAAGCTGGTGAATTCCGCGACCAAATCAACGCCATCGAAACAACAATGGAAAAACAAAAAATGACGATGAACGATTTCGTTGACCGCGATGTCTTCGGTTACGCCATTGATAAAGGCTGGATGTGCGTCCAAGTATTCTTCATTCGCCAAGGAAAACTCATTGAGCGCGATGTTTCCCAGTTTCCATTTTACAACGATGCTGATGAAGACTTCCTCACATTTATCGGCCAGTTTTATCAAAAAGCAAACCATATTCCACCTAAAGAAATATATTTACCAGATGATGTCGATAGCGAAGCCGTTCAAGCCGTCGTTCCCGACACAAAAATCATCGTACCACAGCGCGGAAACAAAAAAGAACTCGTGAAACTTGCTTACAAAAATGCCAAAATCGCTCTAAACGAGAAATTTATGCTACTTGAACGCAATGAAGAGCGGACAGTCGGGGCAGTTGAACGACTTGGTGAAGCGATGGGGATTCCAACACCATCACGCGTCGAAGCATTTGATAACTCGAATATTCACGGTACAGATCCCGTTTCTGCAATGGTCACATTCCTAGACGGAAAACCAAGTAAAAACGATTACCGCAAATACAAAATCAAAACCGTGGAAGGACCGGATGATTACGCAACAATGCGAGAAGTTATCCGCCGTCGATACTGGCGCGTACTTAAAGAAGGCCTACCAATGCCAGATCTAATATTAATTGATGGTGGGAAAGGACAAATTGATAGCGCCAAAGATGTCCTAACAAACGAACTCGGCTTAGATATTCCAGTAGCCGGACTCGCAAAAGACGATAAGCATCGTACTAGCCAACTATTATTCGGTGATCCTTTAGAAATAGTTCCACTCGAAAGAAACAGCCAAGAATTCTATTTACTGCAACGAATGCAAGATGAAGTCCACCGTTTCGCTATCACATTCCACCGCCAACTACGCAGCAAAACAGGCTTCCAGTCCATTCTTGATGGCATTCCTGGCGTAGGACCTGGCCGCAAGAAAAAACTACTGAAACATTTTGGCTCCATGAAAAAATTAAAAGAAGCATCAGTGGAAGAAATTAAAGAAGCTGGCGTTCCACTTAATGTGGCAGAAGAAGTGCATAAACATATTACCGCGTTTAACGAAAAAGCCAAAAATACCGAACAAAAATAGATTTTAGATAAAGCTAACATACCAATGATTTTTTAGTTATTGGCGTGTTAGCTTTTTTATTTCAGCATCTTAGATTTTTGCTAGGAGTAAAAACAAAAGAAACTCACTCTTCCCTTCAACACATAAATGCGCTAAAATAAAACCATTGATAAAAAAGCACCAAAAAGTCAGGAGGAGCGAGATTGGGACTAGTAGTATTAAAATTTGGCGGAACCTCTGTTAGCACCGTAGATAAAATCGGCAAAACAGCAGATCAAGCCATTTACGAGAAAAAACAAGGTAATAAGGTCATTGTCGTCGTTTCCGCGATGGGTAAATCAACCGACAAATTAGTAGCGATGGCAGAAGAAATCAGTGAAGCTCCAGACAAGCGAGAAATGGATATGTTACTTTCCACCGGCGAACAAATCACGATTGCTTTACTTGCGATGACTTTAAAAGAAAAAGGGCATGATGCTATTTCTTATACAGGATGGCAAGCAGGAATTGAAACAGAAGCAGTACATAGTAACGCAAGAATTGCTGATATTGATAGCGCGCGCATTGAGTCTGCACTTGAAGCTGGACAAATTGTTATTGTTGCAGGGTTCCAAGGTATAACTACAGACGGCGAAATTACAACACTCGGCAGGGGTGGCTCTGATACGACCGCAGTAGCAATCGCATCCGCTTTAAAAGCAGAAAAATGTGCTATTTGTACAGATGTTGTCGGCGTATTCACAACAGATCCCCGTTACGTTAAAAAAGCCCAAAAACTAGAACAACTAACCTATGATGAAATGCTAGAATTAGCCAATCTCGGTGCTGGAGTTTTACATCCACGCTCCGTTGAATATGCGAAAAATTTCCGAATTCCGCTTGAAGTAAGAGCGAGTCATGAACTAGAACCAGGTACAATGATTGAGGAGGATTTAACAATGGAAAATACCAAAGTAGTCCGCGGAATTGCTTTTGAAGATCAAATTACTCGTGTAACCATTCACTGGAAACAAAAAGAAGCGATGCGCGTTTCAAAAGTTTTTACTAAACTAGCAGAAAATAACATTGATGTAGATATTATCATTCAAGGTATCACAGGTCTTGGTCACGGCAACTTATCCTTCACCATTAAAACAAGCGAACTATTAGCTACTCTAGCTGTTTTAGAAGAAAGTAAAGAACTACTTCAAATCGAAAAACTAGAATCCGAGCAAGAACTAGCGAAAGTATCTATTGTTGGTTCCGGTATGGTAAGTAACCCTGGAGTCGCTGCAAAAATGTTTGAAGCTTTAACTGAAAATAATATCCCAATAAAAATGATTAGCACTTCAGAAATCAAAGTTTCGACTGTTGTTCCCGCACGTAAAATGGTAGAAGCAGCACAAGTTTTACATGACCAATTTGAATTAGATAAATAAAAATAAGCTTGAATTAACGAGCTACATCCCAGTTAAGAGGGGCGTAGACAAGTTATTTCAAGCTTATCTTTTTAGTAACGTTCTTCGTTATCAATCGTTTCTTTACGATCCCATTTAACGATAATCGTCACTTGTTTTTTACGTTTATCTATTTCATCGTAACTTTCTGTATAGAGCTTCTTCTGTGTTTGTAATTGCTCTGCGATAAAACCAGCTTCTAATTTAAAAGTTGGATTTTCTTGTGTACGGAACCGCGAAACAACCATGTCACCTTCTAAAAGTAAACGCAACTCATCTTTCTTTTCCTTTAAAATACTAAGTGTCCCAAAAGAGGCTTCTTCAAAGAATTCTCTTATCTCTTCCATGGATTCAAGTGGGAATTTACGCGCTAAGTCTTTCCCAGCCCAGTACATAATGTGAGGCGCTTCATCTCCAAGGATTTCAGGAATTAAATAATCTCGCAGTACATCTAATCCAAAACTTGGAACGAGTGCTTTTTCCTCGTAATTATTCTGTTCATTTTCTGTCATTTCGGATACCTCACTTTCATACACCATTATAACCAAAATAACCCTAAAATGGAAAGCACAATAAATAAATTTCTATAAAAAACCTTTTTTCTCAAAAAAGACTTGCGAAAAAAGCGAAAAAATAAGAAAATGGAAGGTATAGATAAAAAAATTTGGAAATTAATAAAGAAATTGAGGCGAGACTGTGAAACAAGCTATAGGCTTTATCGATTCGGGAGTAGGCGGTTTGACAGTAGTGCGTGAAGTACTAAAGCAGCTACCCCATGAACAAGTATATTATTTAGGTGATACCGCACGTTGCCCTTATGGACCACGCGACAAAGAAGAAGTAGCTCAGTTTACTTGGGAAATGACCAATTTTCTCGTAGATCGTGGCATCAAAATGCTCGTTATTGCATGTAATACTGCAACAGCAGCAGCACTATATGACATTCGTGAAAAACTGGATATTCCTGTTATTGGAGTTATTCAACCTGGCTCAAGAGCAGCTCTTAAAGCAACAAGAAACAACAAAATTGGCGTATTAGGAACGCTTGGCACAGTCGAAAGCATGGCTTACCCAACAGCGCTTAAAGGACTAAACCGCCGAGTAGAAGTAGATTCACTCGCATGTCCGAAATTTGTATCCGTTGTAGAATCTGGCGAGTATAAAAGCGCCATTGCAAAAAAAGTTGTAGCCGAATCGCTCTTACCACTGAAAAGTACCAAGATTGATACGGTGATTTTGGGTTGCACACATTACCCACTTTTAAAACCAATTATCGAAAACTTTATGGGAGATGGCGTTGCGGTCATTAACTCCGGCGAAGAAACTGCTAGCGAAGTCAGTGCTTTACTGGATTACCATAATTTATTAGATGCGACAGACGACGAAATTGAACATCGTTTTTTCACCACTGGTTCCACACAAATTTTCAAAGATATTGCAAAAGACTGGTTAAATATGCCAGATATGACAGTAGAACATATAAAATTAGGAAAATAAGAGGTGCCACTAATGAGATTTGATGGAAGAGAAAAGAATGCATTACGAGAAATCGAAGTAACACCTGATTACTTAATGCACCCAGAAGGTTCTGTTTTAATCGCATCAGGAAATACAAAAGTTATCTGTTCTGCAAGTGTAGAAACAAAAGTACCACCTTTTATGCGCGGGGAAGGTCGTGGCTGGATTTCTGCTGAATATTCCATGTTACCACGAGCAACGAATACACGTAATATCCGCGAATCTTCTAAAGGAAAAGTGACTGGAAGAACAATGGAAATTCAACGTTTAATTGGACGGGCTTTACGTGCCGTGGTTGACTTAGACGCACTTGGTGAACGAACAATTTGGTTAGACTGTGATGTTATCCAAGCCGACGGAGGAACACGCACAGCCTCTATTACTGGTGCATTTATTGCAATGGTCATGGCGATTGCAAAACTAGATGAAGAAGTTCCGTTCACGAAATTCCCAGTCAAAGATTTTCTTGCAGCTACAAGTGTTGGCGTTTTAGAAGAAGGTGGAACAGTACTTGACCTTAACTACGTAGAAGATAGCGCGGCACAAGTCGATATGAATATCATTATGACTGGTAGCGGAGCCTTTGTAGAACTCCAAGGAACAGGCGAAGAAGCTACTTTTTCAGAAGCCGAACTTGCTGAACTAATCGCTCTAGGTAAAAAAGGAATAAGCGAACTAATCGAAATCCAAAAAGAAACACTCGGCGACAAAATCACAGCGCGGATTAAAGGAGAATAAAAAATGAGTAAAATTATTATTGCCACCGCAAATAAAGGAAAAGCAAAAGAATTCGAAAAAATCTTTGCGAAGTTTAATATCGAAGTTGCTACCCTTGCTGATTTTCCAGAAATTGGTGAAATTGAAGAAACAGGCACGACCTTTGCTGAAAATGCTGCTCTTAAAGCAGAAACGGTCGCTAGCTTGCTAAATCAAACAGTTATTGCTGATGATTCAGGTTTAATTGTAGACGCGGTTAACGGGGCTCCTGGTGTCTATTCTGCACGCTACGCTGGAGTCGCTCATGATGATGCAAAAAATAATGAAAAACTACTTAAAAATTTAGAAGGCGTAGAACCAGCAAAAAGAACTGCTCGTTTCCACTGTACACTTGCTGTAGCTACACCCTCTGAGAAAACAAGCTTCTATACAGGAGAGGTAGAAGGCATTATCGCAGAACAACTATGCGGTACAAACGGCTTCGGTTATGATCCACTATTTTTCCTACCAGAATTCGGTCTTACAATGGCAGAAATTCCAGCAGAGAAAAAGAACGAAATCAGCCACCGAGCTAATGCTATTAAACAGCTAGAAAAAGATTTAGCAGAAGTTGTAGAAAAAGTTACTAAAAAGTGAGAGAATAAGTAACAGAGCACTAGGGGGAGGAAATAAAATGAAATTATTAGTAGTTAGCGACAGCCACTCAGAACGTGACTGCTTAATCCATCTTAAAGAAAAATACGAAAATACAGTCGATGCCATGATTCATTGTGGGGATTCTGAATTAGAAGCTGATGATCCAGCGATTCAAGGATTTCATACTGTTCGAGGCAACTGTGATTTTGGCGGAGGCTTTCCAAATGATTGGGTAGGGGAAGTGGATGGCTATCGCATTTTAACCACACACGGACATCTTTACAACATCAAAATGACACTTATGAACTTACGCTACCGAGCTCGCGAATTAAACGCTGATTTCGCATTCTTTGGTCATTCTCATGAACTAGGCGTTGATATGCTAGATGACACTATCATTTTAAACCCAGGAAGCATTTCCTTACCAAGAGGTCGCATTCGTATCAAAACATACGCGCTCATCGACTCTATGCCAGAAGGAATCAAAGTTCGCTTCATGGATCGTGACGATAACGAATTAACTGACCTAACCCAAGTTTTTCCTTTAACAAAGCACAACTAGGTCAAAAGACACCCAAAAAAGAAAAAATGCAATAACTTAAAGAAAACCATTGACAAACAAGCAATTTAAACATAAAATGGTATTTGGCTGTTGAAAAAACAGTGCCATTTGTCCTGATAGCTCAGCTGGATAGAGCAACGGCCTTCTAAGCCGTCGGTCGGGGGTTCGAATCCCTCTCAGGATGTTAAATAAAGCACCATAAACGTTGGTAATACAATGTTTATGGTGCTTTTTGATTTGCGGAAGTTCAAATAATGGTGTTCAAGCAGTTGTATCTATTAAGAGGGGAAGACAACATTGAATGCCTCTTAGAAATAATAAATGCTACTCTAATATGTCTTTTAGTAAATAATATAGGTGAAGACTGATAAAAATCATATGAAATTCTTGTTTGATTTTATAAGTTAATTAGTTAAATAAAAAAGGGGATTTCATTTAAAAAAACAACATATATTTTAAATGAATATGTATTTTTCGAGATATTCGATAAGAGTAAAGCATAAATCGTGTATAATGAACTATATTACGTGTTATCTTGTGATTTAATACACAATATTGTACCTGTCGTTTAAGAAAAAGTTTAAGTAAGCTCTTTTTTTGTTGTTCATGACTAGAAACGGACATTTCATTATATTTTTGGTTATACATTAACTTATTGTATTACGATGAAACTAGACTAGGAGGAGGGAGAAAAACATGAAAAAAGGATTTTTTTACGCTATTTTTATTCTCTTAGTAATAATAGCAAGTACATTATTTGCTCTCAACATCATTTCCAGTGTAGGATGGATGGCTAGTGTTTTTTGTTTAGTGATAGTCGCTATAATATTTACGAACATGACAAAAAAACGGACATAACGGAGGAGAAAACGGTTATATTTTAGAGCATTCGATCCTATTGGCAGATGCTCTTAAAATGTTAAACAGTAAAATAAGGAGAGTTTTTGTTTGTTAAAATAATTTTACCTATCAAATAGTGAAAGCAGCGAGTCATTTCATATAATCACTACTAAGTTAGAATAATACGCTTCCTTACAAAAATCTTCTTACGGTTAGCAGTTTTTTTATATTACGCTTGAATTTCCAAAAACAGGGGTATTGTACAAGTGTTCTAAAAAAAGCTAATTGAAGGAGGATTTTTACATGAAAAAAATGCTACCTGAGAGTAAAGTAGAATCAATAAGAAAAGAAGGATTTTTAAATCGAGCTGTGGAGGCATACCGATTTTTCTATCCAACCGTTTCGAATGTATCAAATTTTAAAGCATTACACGATTTAGGAATTACCGAGAATCACGATTTTATTATTCAACTTACGACTCCTGACTTAAATGTACTGACACAAAATTCAGATACCCCGTATTGTCTTGGAACAGGGAACACAGAGAATGGTCCTGTTGTCATCGAATTACCGCCGGGTGCCATTGTTGGTGTGGCGGATGATATTAATTTTAAATTTATTACGAATATGGGATTAACAGGGGATGAAGAAGGTAAAGGTGCCAAGTATTTATATCTTCCTCCTAATTATGACGGGGATATTCCAGAAGGATACATAGTTCGCAAACCATCTAGTTTTAGGTTTTTAATTTGTTTACGGGCGATGGTCCACCAAGCAAGTGATTATGAAAAAGCATTTGAGTTACTAAAAACAGTGAAATTTTATCCGTTAAAAGAAGCAAAAAATAATCCAACCAGTACTTTCCATGATTTTTCTCATCGTAAAGCCATTTCAACACCTTATTATGTGGAAGGAAAATTCGATTATTGGGAAGTAATCAAATGGGCGCTGGATAATGATGAAACAGATCCAGAATATTACCAAATGTATGGCTTACTAAAAGCAATTGGTTTGGCTCCAAATAAAGAATTTAATCCTGATTCAGACACAAAAGCATTGTTAATTGAAGCTGCCGAAAAAGCAGATAAGATGATGTTTGTGAATTCCTTTAATACAGATGATCCTGCAGCCATTGTTTGGCCAGGGAAAAACTGGGAATGGGCTGTATACGGTGAGAATAATGACTTCTATGAAAAAACGTATTTAAACCTTCCTGTAAGAGAGCGCTGGTTCTATCAAGCGACACTCGAAACACACATGATGTTTATGCATAAAGTCGGATTTGGTTCCGTTTATATGCTAGGGGTGAAAGATAAAGTAGGAAATTATCTGGATGGAGGTAAAAATTATACATTAAAAGTACCAACACCAGTGCCAACGAGTATTTTCTGGTCTGTAACTGTTTATGATATGGATACTCGTTCAGAAATTGTTACTGAGCAGTTTATGCCAGCGCTTAATTCAATTAAAGATACCTTTGAAGTAGATGCTGACGGCAATACAACGCTTTACTTTGGACCAAATCCACCAGAAGATGAGTCGCTACCTTGGATTCAAACTGTTCCTGATGCCAATTGGTTCACGTACTTCCGTATTTACGGACCAACCGAACCAGCCTTTGACAATAGCTGGCAGCTTTATGATTTTGAAGAAGTTAAATAAACAAAAAGAGGCGTAACTTTTAATAGTTGCGCCTCTTTTTATTAATCATTAAGTCCTAATCCATCTAAAATCGTTGCTTCATATTTCTCAATGCGCGAAACACGCGTTTTTGATTGCTTTGGAGCCGCAAAATAAAGCAAGTACGCTTTTTGGCGACCAGGAGTTAACGCTTCAAAAGCTGTTTTTAAAGCAGGTAATTCCTCAAATTTCACAAGTAACTCTTCTGGAATAGGCGTTTCCGCTCTTGGTTTAAGCGCTACTTCTAAACCAGCTTTTTCAACTTCGATTGCATTTTGAATATATTTTTTTAAAATCTCTTTTTGATCAAGAATTTCTTGTAAATTAGTGAAGCGAATTTGCCTAGCAGCTTGCACATTTTCTGTTTGCTGCACTAAAATATTGTCCGGATCACGGAGTAGTGCGCCTTTCATAAAGAGTAATGCACAGTAGTTTTTAAAACCATGAATTAAGAAAACGTTGCTGCCATTAAGAGCGTAACAAGGTTTCCCCCATTTAAATTCTTCTTCTAGTTCAAATGTGATAGCTATTTCTCTTAATGCTTTGAATTCAGCTTGCCAGGTAGAAGGTTTATTAAGGAACGAATCTACTTTGGGATTTAATTCTGTCTTTGCCATAAAGAATACCTCTTTTCTAATCTTAAATATGTGTTGTTTTACCTCTTACAAATATGCTTTTTTAGGACAAAATGACTTAAAGAAAGAACCTGAAACTTATCCCAGGTTCTTTTGCTTTTAGGATAAATTAAGCTGCCAACCAATACCAAACTTATCAGTAACTTGACCATATTTTTCTGACCAAAATGTTTTTCCGAGTGGCATAATAATATTGCCGCCTTCCGCAAGTTGATGGAATTGTTTTGTCAGTTTTATTTCGTCCGTTGTATCGATAACGAGTGTGATATTGTCTCCAAATGTAAGTGGCATAGACTTCGGCACATCGGAAAACATGACTTTTACTCCATCGAGTACTAAACTAGCATTCATTACTAAATCTTTTAGCGAATCTTCTATAGGTTCTTCAGCGGACTCGATTTCCCCATATGTCATCAAATCTGTACACTTTGTTCCAAAAATTTCTTCATAAAACGCGATAGCATCTCTGGATTGTGTTCTAAAATTCAAGTAAACATTTAACGTCATTTGAATTCCTCCTCGATTTTTATTCGCTATAGTTCTATTCATTTTGGTGTATTTATTATAGCAGATACGATGAAAAAGAGGAAAAATTAAGCTAATTATTACTTGACTTAGAGCTACTCCAAGGTGATAGACTTGAAATAAGATATAGATACGGGGAATTTATATGAAAAAAACAATGTATTTAATGCGCCACGGTCAAACTTTATTTAACCAACGCAAAAAAATTCAAGGATTTTGCGATGCACCACTTACAGAACTAGGCATTAAACAGGCAAAAATAGCGGGAAGTTACTTTAAAGAAAACAATATTACATTCGACAAAGCATATAGTTCTACTTCAGAGCGTGCATGCGACACTTTAGAGCTTGTTACGACAAAAGAATACACTCGTCTAAAAGGATTAAAAGAATGGAATTTCGGTACTTTTGAAGGGGAGAGCGAAGACTTAAACCCGCCGCTGCCATATGGTGACTTCTTTGAGACCTTTGGAGGCGAGCGTGAAGCTGATTTTAGAGATCGTTTAGTGAAAACAATGGAAAGTATTATGAGCCAAGATGACCATGATACTGTTCTCGCTGTATCACACGGAGCCGCTTGCGCTCAGTTTGCCCGTTACTGGGAAAAAACGAGCAAAATTGGCAAAGTAACAGGATTAAAAAACTGCTGTATTTTAAAATTTGAATATGAAAACGGTCAATTCACATTAGTCAATTTTATTAATCATGATTTTGATAAAGAGACACATATAGAAAGCGCCAAATGAAAAAAGCACTCGTAAATGAGTGCTTTTTTCTTATTGAAACAAATTCTTTATTTTATCCAAAAACCCACCAGTTAACTCATTCGCTGTATCTTGCAAGTTTTCTGTAAGGCCGCTCGCTTTATCCTGTAAGTTTTCTGTTAAATTGGTTGCTTCATTTTGCAGATTCTCAGTGACATTACTTGCTTGTTCGCCAAGCTCAGATGCTTTGGTTGTTGCCTCTTCTGTCAGTGTTCCTAGATTTTCCAGGGGCAGGGACTCGGTAACTTTATTCTTCAAATCATCTAAATTCATTGTTTCCTCCTTATTTTGGAAGCTTAGAGTCCATTTTAAAGGAAGTAGGAGCGAAGTACAAACAATTCGTTCCGTCATTTGTGAAAAAATATGGTATGATGATATGAGGAAATGAGGACTGACATGAATAATTTAAAATTAAGTGAAGAAATTAAAAGAGCCATTAATGAACTAGGATATAAAGAAGCTACCCCTGTTCAAAAAGCAGTAATTCCAGTTGCCTTAACAGGTGAAGACATTGTTGCTAAATCACAAACTGGTAGCGGGAAAACAGCAGCATTTGCGATTCCAATTGCAGAACAGGTTGTTTGGGAAGAAAACAAACCACAAGCGCTAATTATCGTACCAACGAGAGAGCTTGCAATGCAGGTGAAGACTGAATGTACAAATATTGGGCGATTTAAACGAATTAAAGCAGCAGCAATATATGGACAATCACCTTTTGCTAAACAAAAATTAGAATTAAGTCAAAAAAATCATATTGTTGTTGGAACTCCGGGTCGATTACTGGACCATATCGAAAAAGGATCACTTAATGTCGATAAAGTAGCCCATTTAGTTTTAGATGAAGTAGACGAAATGTTAAGCATGGGCTTTATTGACCAAGTAGAAGATATTCTTAGCCGTTTACCAAAACAGCGTCAAAACTTATTTTTCTCAGCGACATTACCTGAAGAAATGCAAGATTTAATTAAACGCTATCAAGATAATCCGATGGTAATTGAAATGGCTTCCGAAAAAACAAATCCAATTTTTCATGTGGAAATGCAAACGGATAATAAAGAAAAAACGTTAAAAGATGTTTTAATTACTGAAAATCCTGACAGTGCAATTATTTTTTGCAATACGAAAAATCAAGTCGATGAACTCACCGATTTACTCGATGTAAAAGCTAGTAAAATTCATGGCGGTTTAAGACAAGAAGATCGTTTCCGCGCTATGGATGATTTCAAAAGCGGAAAATCACGTTTCTTAATTGCGACAGATGTAGCCGGTCGAGGAATTGATGTTGATAATGTTTCGCTTGTAATTAATTACGATTTACCAATTGAAAAAGAGAACTACGTGCACCGAATCGGACGTACTGGCCGTGCTGGAAAAAGTGGAAAAGCTATCAGTTTTGTTAAAACGAATGAAAATCCGCTTCTTCGTGATATAGAAGAAATGCTAAATATTACGATTGAGAAAAAGCGGAAACCAACTATCATCGAAGTAAAAGCAAATGAAGAAGCTTTCCGTAAAAAACAACAAAAACGCCCAACCATAAAGAAAGCTCGCGGTGAAAAACTAAATAAAAATATTATGAAACTTTATTTTAACGGTGGTAAAAAGAAAAAAATCCGTGCGGTAGATTTTGTTGGAACCATTTCTAAATTAGAAGGGATTACAGCGGAAGATATTGGTATTATTACGATTGAAGACCATGTATCCTTTGTCGAAATTTTAAACGGAAAAGGCCCAGCTGTCCTTGAAATGATGCGCTCACGAAAAGTGAAAGGCAGACGTCTCAAAGTCAACGAAGCAAGAAAACGATAATTTAAAGCAAAGAAGGTCACGCAATGGAAAGGCCAGATAATCGACTTATTATAATGGTGTTAGAAGTTGTCAAAAATCCTGTATACAATATAAAATCATTAACCATCAATTTTCTGCAAAGTGATATTGTTGGCAATTCTACGAGAAATGAGTTGTTATACTGCACTTACTGGCTTGAATTTCATGGCTTTATCATACGTGACGAAAATAATAATAATAAAAAATATTATAGTATGACGCAGCAAGGTAATCATTTACTTCAAAAAATTAAAAATGAACTTTCTTAGTTTGTTCATACTTTTTTCATATTTATTCGGTATATTAAGAGTAACCTTTTTTTCAATGAAATATCTCACCTGACAGCATCCGTTTCCCAACCTAAACACGGATGCTGTTATTTTTTATGCCGTTAAATATGCTATACTAATAAAAACGAAAAAAGAAGGTTAAACTATGTATAAATACACGCTCTGCTTTATCCAAAGAGCTGATGAAATTTTATTATTAAACAGACAAAAATCCCCTTGGATGGGAAGTTGGAACGGCGTTGGTGGAAAAATCGAGCCCGGAGAATCACTCATTGAATCTATCAAACGTGAAATTAAAGAAGAGACTGGAATTAATGCAGCCGACTACGAAATACGTGATATTGGTGAAATGAAATGGTTTGTAGAAGGGGAGAACCTTGGCGGCATGCATTTGTTTGTTGCTAAACTGAAAGATGACTTTATATACCAAACCCCGCTGGCAACCGATGAAGGAATTCTCGACTTTAAAAAAATATCATGGATACTTAATCAAGAGAATACTGGTGTAGTGAACAATCTACCTTATCTGATCAAACATGTTCCGGATGATTTGAAGAGAATAGAAGTTACAACAAAATACCGTGAAAATACATTATTACATATTAGCCATCAAGTCTTATAAAAAAAGCATTGCGCTGATTCGCAATGCTTCCATTTATCAAGATGTAGTAAAATAATTAGCTTCCCATCTACTAATTAAATTTTGAGCATCATCGGTAGATAATTTTTTATGGCCGATAATTTGTTCTTTCGCAATTTCTAGACTTTCAAAATGATCAATTAATCGCTGCGATGGGTTATTAATATAGACATCGCTAAGCAAAATAGAATGATTTTTTTCACTTTCAATCGCTCGGACTCCTACGATATAACCTGCTGCGGTAATGAGTAATAATTTATTCATAATTCTTCGCTCCCTTTTAGTTGTTCATGTGCGCCACTGGACACTTTTTTTCTGGATAAAAACATGTAAATAAATACGCAAACAAATGCGATAGCACCAGCGATAATGTAAATCCCTTGGAATGAAAGAACATGATGAATTTCACCCATAATATAAGGTCCGATACCAAGGCCTAAATCAAGCCCAATAAAGTAAGTAGATAAACCAATGCCAATACGGTGGGGTTCACAAACTTTCAAACAAACAGCTTGTCCATTCGACATAAAAGTTCCATAACCTAAACCAATTAATCCACCTGAAATAAGTAAAACAATACTTGATGTTGCAGTACTAAGCACAACTAGACCAACTGCTAAAAAGAGATAACTAGGATACATGACATATTTTTCACCTTTTGCATCAAATAGTTTCCCTGACATAGGTCTGGTAAAAGTAATAACTAACGCATAGACAACAAAGAAAAAAGTACCAGCGCTAACTAAATTAATTTCTCGCGCATACGAAGCAAGGAAGGTAAGTACGCTTGAATAAGAAATCCCCATCAAAAAGGCAATAAAAGTAATCGGAATAACTTTCGTTTCAATAAAACTTTTGACAGTCCAAGTTTGTAATGCTGTCCGATGTTCTTTTGTTAAAACAATATTTTTTACTGGTAGATAGAAACAAAGCAGTGCAGTTAATAAGACAATGACCGTGGAAAAAATAATAATCGTATAAAAGCTTGTTTTGCTTAACAAAATCATTCCAATAAATGGTCCAATGGCAGCAGCAAGACTCGTACTAAGACCATAATAATTAATGCCTTCTCCGTTTCTAGAATTAGGAATATAAGCAGTGACAATGGCGTTTGTTGCAGTAGAAGTTGTTCCGTATGCAAACCCATTTAAAAAGCGAATAATAAACATAATTGCAATCGTCGGCATGTATAAGTAAGCCATCGTCGTTACTAAGAAAAATAAAATACCAAATCTTAAAACTTGCTTGCGACCAAATAACTCAAGCTTTTTCCCCATATAAAGTCTAGCAAGGAGCGTACCAATAATATAAATACCAGAAGCAAAACCCGCTTCGCCGAGTGATGCACCCAGCTCTTCTTGGGCAATGACAGCAATAATCACCATCAGCAAATAATAGACAAGATAAACGACAAAGTTAATCAATGTTATTAAAACAAAACCCTTATTAAATAATTTTTCTTTCATAAATTAAAATCCCTTCCTACGTGTGATTTATCTCAGCGACAAAGAGTATTATAGGCGAAATTTTAAGAGTAGACTTTTTAATTTGGTAATTATTTCTGATATATACAAATTTGTATAACATATGTTGAAAAAATAGGGAATAGTATTTTGTATGATTAATATGCTTTAACTGGAATGACAAAAAGGAGGTTAAGAACATGAAACAAAATATTCTTAATAATTATGTAAGCACAAATGATTTTCCAGTTATTACAAGGGGAAAACGTAAATATTTAACTTACGAAGGGCTTGAAGATTCTTATGTGTACATACTTAAAAAAGGGATTATTAAAACGAGTATTATCTCAAGGGATGGCAGGGAATTTAATTTAAACTACATTAATAAAATGGATATTATCTCACTTTTAAAAGATGAGTATTCTCAATTTGCCAATGCGCCGTTCAATATTCGTGTGGAGTCAGACACAGCAGAACTATATCAAGTAGACCGAGTACGTTTTTGGAAAGATGTAAACCGTGACGTTGATCTGCAAATTTATGTCAAAGATTATTATCGCACAAGACTTTTACAATCCATCAAAAAAATGCAGCAAATGCTGATGAACGGGAAACTTGGCGCAATTTGCACACAGTTATACGAGCTTTATACACTTTTCGGCGTGGAAATCGAAAAAGATCAATTTTTAATCGATTTTTTAGTGAGTAATGAAGAAATTGGTCACTTTTGCGGAATAAATTCAGCGAGCAGTGTCAATCGGATTTTTCAACAATTAAAAAAAGAGGGCGTCATCACCATGAAAAATCGCTATATTATCATAAAAAAATTAGATGTTATTCAAGAAAACGTAATTTTTTAAAGGATAACAGTAGAAAAGCACTGCAATCATAATTTGCAGTGCTTTTCTATCCTCTTTTTTTAAATGTATATCGAACTCTAAGTGTAATAAGCCCAATGATGATTAGCAAAGAGCCAACCAGCATATTTTCTAAGTCGCTAAAGTCCCAAAAAATAGAAATTCCGATATTAGATAGTCCCAAAAAAACAAAAACCAAGCCAACAACAAGTAAAACCATATATGCCGGTTTAGATATTTTCATAAGGACGCCTCACTTACATTAAAAATAATTTCCACATCATTGTAACATAAGTTTCATAAAACAACATCATTCGCTTGTAATTTGTTTTGTGAATCCTTCTCCAACAACACTTTGCACGTCATTAATAATAAAGAATGCTTTTTCGTCATATTTATTCACGATTTTTGTTAGTGGGAGAAGTTGATCACGACTAATCACGATATAAAGGATTTTTTTATCTTGACGCATATAGAATCCTTGACCGTTAAACAGCGTAATACCTCGTTCCAAATTCGCATCGATTTCGGTAGCAATTTCTTCATAGTAGTCAGAAATAATCGTAACAGATTTTTTAGGATTATAACCTTCTAGGATGAAATCAAGCACTTTTGTAGAAATATAAAGTGAAACAACCGTAAATAGCATATTTTCAAAACCAATAACAAAAACAGAAGGGATAACGACAATTAAATCAAAGAATAATAGCGCATAACTAGTATTCCAACCTAAATATTTATTTGCTATTTTTGCTAAAATAGCACTTCCAGCAGTAGTTCCGCCGCCGTTCATAATAAGCCCCATACCAATTCCCATCATTAATCCAGCAAAAATCGCTGCCACGATAGATTGGCTTGCAACAAAAGCAAGCGGTTCAGAAAAATGTAAGAATAGCGAAGTGAAACTAATCGCGACAATCGTCCAAACAATCGTCATGCGATCCAAAAACTTATAACCAATAACAAGTAAAATACCATTAAAAATAAACGTCGTAATCGCTGGAGTCCAACCAAGCAAGTAGTAAAGCATCATCGTTAACCCCGTAACGCCGCCTTCCCCAAGATTATTAGGGATTGCAAAAACATTGACCGCAAGCGAGAATATAAGCGCTCCAACAATAATTTTTGCGATGTTCCAACCAGTTTTATTTTTCATATCCATTTCTCCTTTCCACACAAAAAAAGACCCAAGAACACCGCGAAATCGGCACTCTGGAGTCTTTTTATAAAAAAAGCATTAACTGACATCTCTGTCATTAATTGTCTCACCATAAAAAATTGCTATTCATTTCAACACAATTTACAATATACTATAAAAAATAAGCTGCTTCAAGCACTATTAAGTAAAAAAATTAACCGAAGATCGCTAAGAATGGCATTAAATTAAGTAAAAATAAACCAACAAGAACACTAATAACAATTTTGATGACAAGCGGTTTTTCACTTTCTGTTTTTTTCACCTTGATTCCCTCCCTATTAGATGCTTACTTTGCCCAGTGTACAAATTCATTTTTTAGTGGCATATAAGTGGCAGTTTTTTTCTTATAAATCTGATAAGCAAATAAAAATCCAAGAAATGCTGGAACGATAATTGCGATAATAGTTAAAATAACTTTAGTCATAGAAAATACCTCCTCTTAAATCAAAACAAAAGAACAAATCTTACTACTATTAGTGTAACAAATTTCACGTGATTTTGGTAATAAAGCGGACTAGCAAATTTCGGTTACATTTATCTGCAAATATGCTACAATAGCGGTGGGTGAGTTAATTTGAATAAAAAAAATAAGTTTTTTGACATTTATTTAGAATTAGAGCAAGATATTACATCCGGCGTTTATCCAGCAGGCACACTACTTCCGAGTGAAAATGTCCTGGCCAAGCGTTTTTCAGTATCCCGTGAAACAATCAGAAAAGCACTTGTTTTACTACTTGAAAACGGCTGTATTCAAAAGCTCCAAGGTAAAGGATCGATTGTAATTGATAGGGAACGATATTCATTTCCAGTTTCGGGATTAACTAGTTTTAAAGAATTACAAAAATCCGAACATATGAATGCGACCACCAAAGTAATTCGAAACGAGCGAGCAACCTTGCCAAATCGTATTGCTGATTTCGCTGGTCTTCCGCGTGGATCATCTTGTTTAGCTATCTTGAGAGTTCGTTATTTAGAAGGAGAAGCAACCATTCTAGACTACGATTATTTATTAGACAATACCAATCCGATTGAAACCGAGATTTTAGAAGACTCTCTTTATCAGTACTTAGAAAATGAAAAAGGCTATGAAATCAGTTACGCTCAAAAAGAAATTACGGTTGAGCCGCTGAACGCAGAAGATAAGAAATACTTAGCGCTCCACGGTGATACTCATGTGGTTGTCGTAAAAAGCACCGTATTTCTAAAAGACACAACTCTTTTTCAATATACAGAGTCACGTCACCGATTGGATAAATTTCGTTTTATTGATTTTGCTAGAAGACGTTAAAAGGCCCGAGAAATATTCCCGGGCTTTTTTTATTGAATTAAAGTTAATGTTTCATAAGGCGATAACTCTATCTCAGCACTAATTTCTTTACGGTCATAATTTGATAGTAATATCTTTCCGTTCAAAAATTCTTTTGGAAGTTGTATTTTTTTCTTTGTAGCTCCAAAGTAATGAATTGCTAGTAGCGATGCGGTTTCATTTGAACGCTTATAGGCGATAATCGAATCTTCCTCGGTCAAATATGGCGTATAATCACCAGTTTGAATGACCGGATATTCTTTACGTAAAGCTATCAATTTTTGGTAAAAGTAGAAAATGCTTGTTTTATCGGATAGCGCTTTTTGAACATTAATTTCATTGGCGTTATCTGCTACTTTTAACCAAGGAGTGCCGGTCGTAAATCCAGCATTGTTCGAATTATCCCACTGCATTGGTGTCCGGCTATTGTCACGCGAACGTTCTTTAATAATAGTCATTACTTCTTGTTCACTTAGCCCGTTTTTGTGTAAGATGCCAAAATGATTGAGTGTTTCAATATCGACATAATCATCAATTGTAGGGAATTTTGGATTCATCATGCCAATTTCTTCTCCCATATATACAAAGGGAGTTCCACGCATAAAATGAATTGTCGCACCAAGCAGGGTGGCAGAGTGATAATAATGTTCCGGACGATCAGAAGCAAAACGCCCGAGCGCTCTAGGTTGATCATGATTATTCCAAAAAAGCGCATCCCAGCCATTCTCTTCAGACATTGCGACTTGCCACGTATGGAAAATCGATTTCAAATTAGCAAAATTCACATCCGCTAAACGCCATTTTTCCCCATCAGGATAATCCACTTTTAAATGATGAAAATGAAATACCATCGATAATTCTTTTTCTTTCGGGTCGCTATAACGGATACAATTATCAATATCAGTAGAAGACATCTCCCCAACAGTTACAATCGGCTTATCACCAAAAGTTCGCTCATTTAACTCTTTTAAATAGGCGTGAATGCCTGGCCCATCCGTGTAAAAACGACGACCATTACCTTCAAAATCATCTTCTAAAAACTTAGGTTTCGCAATAACGTTTAACACATCTAAACGAAATCCTTCCACACCTTTATCAATCCAAAAGTTCACCACATCAAAAAGCGCTTCACGTACATTTTTGTTAGCCCAGTCAAGATCAGCTTGAGTAACGTCATATAAATGCAAATAATACTCAGATGAATTAGGTAACTTTTGCCAAGCACTTCCGCCAAATTTAGACTCCCAGTTTGTTGGCGGAGATCCATCTGCTTTTGCCGGACGGAAATAATAAAAATCACGATAAAAAGGGTCACCAGCGAGAGCTTTTTTAAACCAAGGGTGTTCGGTTGAAGTATGATTTAAGACTAAATCAATCATAATTCCGATATTTCTTTTCTTTGCTTCAGAAATAAGCGTAGTAACATCATTCATAGTTCCAAATAACGGGTCTACAGCCGTATAATCAGAAATATCATACCCGTTATCATTTTGCGGAGAAGGATAAAAAGGATTAATCCAAATCATCTCAATTCCGAGTTCCTGTAAGTAATCAAGCTTAGCGGTGATACCAGGAATATCCCCAGTACCATCGCCAGTCGTATCAAAAAAAGATTTTGGATACACTTGATAAATAGTTTTTTGAGCAAACTTTGTCATAAAGAGAAGCCTCACTTTTTAATTGGTTGATTTAGCAGAACCACGATATTCTTTTTTACCAAAAGTTCGAATTGGAGCAGTATCTACTTTGTTTAAAATATTATATTTGCGGAATAATACAGTTAGAACGAATGGAACAACAATTGTAATCAACATACATACAGCAAAGATTGCATAGTATTTAGGATTAATTGACAAGATTCCAGGTAATCCCCCAACCCCAATGGAGTTAGCCATAACACCACTAGAAACGGAAACGACAGCTGCAATTGCTGATCCAATCATGGCAGCAACGAAAGGATATAAGTACTTCAAGTTAATACCAAACATCGCAGGTTCAGTTACACCAAGATAACAAGAAATAGTTGCAGGAATAGAAACTTGTTCTTCTTTTTCATTACCGCGGTGAAGGAAAATAATAGCAAGAACAGCTGAACCTTGAGCAATATTAGATAAAGCAATCATCGGCCAGAGATTTGTTCCTTTAAATTGGCTCATTAATTGTAAGTCGATAGCGTTAGTCATATGATGCAGTCCCGTAACAACGAGCGGGGCATATAAGAAGCCAAATAGGGCAGCGAATAACCAACTTAGTCCACCAGTCAAACCAGCATAAACGACATTTGAAATCGCGTCGCCAATTTTCCATCCAATAGGTCCAAGAATGACATGAGCAGCTAGAACAGTTGGAACAAGGGCAAAGAATGGAACAAAAATCATCGAAATTGCATTTGGAATAAATTTACGTAACCAGATTTCGAGATAGGCTAGTAAGAAACCTGCCATTATTGCAGGAATAACTTGTGCCTGATAACCAATCATCTGCACTTGAGCAAAGCCAAAATCCCAGACAGGAATGTCGCCAGCTTTTGTTTCAACAACACTGTAAGCATTTAGCAGTTGCGGGGAAACGAGCGTTAAACCAAGGACAATTCCTAGAATTTGAGTTGTTCCCATTTTTTTCGCGATTGACCATGTAATTCCAACTGGAAGGAAGTGGAATACAGCTTCACCAATCAGCCATAAGAAACTATAAACACCAGCCCAAAATGGATACACATCAACAATCGTCTTAGTACCGTCTTCTAAAAATTTAATATCACCGATAACATTACGGAAACCGAGAATAAGACCACCAACAACGATTGCAGGAATTAACGGTGTGAAAATTTCAGCTAATCCGGCAAGCAAACGTTGAAGTAAGCTCATATTTTTCTTAGCATCTACTTTGGCATCCTCTTTATTTACACCTTCCACACCACTAATTTTTGTAAATTCATTATAAAAAATAGCTACATCATTACCTATAATAACTTGAAATTGCCCAGCTTGAGTAAACGTTCCCTTTACAGCTGGAATGTCTTCGATAGCTTCCACGTCAGCATTATCAGGGTCTAGCAAAACAAAACGCATTCTTGTTGCACAATGTGTAACAGATGAAATATTTTCTTTGCCGCCTATTAATTCTAAGAGAGCGCTTGCATCCTTTTTATAGTCAACCATAAAATTTCCTCCTTTTTAACTTGTATATACAAGTTGTTCGCCATTACTATACTATAAATCGTTTGAAAGCGCAACCACTTTATTTATGCTAAAATTAAAAAAAGGAGAGAGGTTTATGAAACATATAAGAGTAGCAGCGATTATCAGGCATCAAAACAAAATTTTACTCCACACAACTAAGAATGAAAGTTATTGGACATTGCCGGGTGGTGCCGTTGAAAACGAGTTAACTAACGAAGGCTTACAGCGAGAAATGAGAGAAGAACTTGGAGAAGAAGTGATTATTCGCGATTTAAAAATTATCGCAGAAAATCGCTTTGTATATCATGGCGAGGAAATTGATAGTATTGAGTTTTATTATGCTGTGGAATTATATCCAAACAGCTCACTATTAGAACTTTCGACGTTTACAAAAATAGAACAGTTTGGGCAGTACGGGGAGACAGATTACGAGTTAAATTTTAAATGGTTTGAAATAGACAAGGTGAGCGAGATAGAAATATTGCCAAAATTCCTTCAAACAGAACTAGCTCAACTTTCAAGTGATCGTATAAAACACATTCAATAAACAGCATAAAAATACCCCGCGAAATATAAGTTTCGCGGGGGTTCATTTAATTAGTCAAAGATACTAATGTAATTTCTTTTTTGCTAAGGTCTAAAAATGGTAATTTAACACGTGTATCTAAGCAATATGCGTTGTATAGTAAAGGTTTTAAAGTCGTTGTAGAGCTCTCGACTTGGCGAACAAAATTACCAATTTCTTGATACAAAATTTCAATATTTTTTAGACTACCAATTTTTGAATCAATGCGGTTTTCACTAACATTCACATTGGAGTTCGTTACTTTTTCATTAAATTCATCATTGATAGCATCTTTTGTACGTTCAATTCTTGTAAAACGAGTATCTTCCCAATCAATCTCAATGATATGGCAATCGTCAAGTTGGAGGAAGTCACCTGTCCACAGTTTTCCATCGATTTCAACAATCATTCGCGTATCGGGGAAAACCTCTTTGTTACGGTATTTTTTTAGTAAATAATCATACATTTGTAATTGCGCTAAACAGTTATCCATGTGTGTCATCTCCTTATGGGTTTATTATAGCACATTGTGATTATTTGAACAATCAAGTTAAGATAAATGAATAGTTGGAACTGTAACTTTTTAACTAGTTATACAAAAGTCCTAATAAAAGGCAGTGAAATAGTGAAAATAACTGTCAGATGTTATACTAATATTAAGATGAAATGGGAGGGAGACACATGTACAAACAAATGAAATTAAAAGCGACAGATGGGCTAGATTTACATTTACATATATGGGATGAAGTTGAAAATCCAGTTGGTGTAGTTCAAATTGTTCACGGCATGGCAGAGCATGGGGCTAGATATGGCTTGTTTGCTGAACATTTGAATGAAGCGGGATATATCGTAGTAGCAGACGATCATCGTGGGTTTGGAAAATCAGCTATAGATGAAACTTATTTGGGTCATTTAGACGGCGAAACAGGTTTTCAAAATATGATACAAGATGAAGTAGTCGTTCGAACTTATTTAAAAGAAACTTATCCCGGACTGACCTATTTTATTTTCGCACACAGTATGGGAAGTTTCGTAATCAGAACTTTTATGGCGAAACATCAAGTGGATGGAGTAATACTGAGCGGAAGCGGATTACAACCAATCCCTCTCCTGAAAATGGGGCAAATTATAACGAAACAACGGGTAAAAAAAGATGAAATGAAACGAAGCGGATTTCTAAATAAATTAGCATTTTGGGGCTATAATAAGCCGTTTAATGAAAATCATCGCTTCAGTTGGCTTTCACGTGATGTGGCGATTTATGAAGCTTATGAGAACGACCCGTTTTGCGGTCCAGTAGTGGGAACGAGCGGATTTTTCCATAATCTTTTTGAAGCCGTTAAAATAAGCCAGCAAAAAGAAACTGTCGAAAGTGTGCCGAAAGATTTGCCTATATTATTACTCTCGGGCAGTGATGATCCAGTTGGCCATTTTGGAAAAGATACGCCTAAAATTGCGTTAGCTTTAGAAGCAGCTGGAGTGGAAGATGTTACCTATAAAATCTACGAAGATGCGCGCCATGAACTTGTCAATGAATTATGTAAAGAAACTGTTTTTAAAGACGTTATTGCTTGGTTGAATACAAAAAACAAGGAAGCCTAACTATTAGGCTTCCTTTTCATTAATTGCGGATTTGACCGTCCCCAAAAATAATATATTTAGTAGAAGTAAGCTCCGTTAAGCCCATTGGACCTCTGGCATGAAGTTTTTGAGTACTAATGCCAATTTCTGCACCAAATCCCATTGCAAAACCATCTGTGAAGCGAGTAGAAGCGTTAATATATACTGCCGCAGCATCGACTTTTTGATGAAATGCTTGTCCAGTTGCATAATCATTCGAAATAATTGCTTCGGAATGTTTTGTCCCGTATTTATTAATATGATTAATTGCTTCATCTACTGAATCTACAACTTTAATGGCCAAAATAAAGTCTAAAAATTCATCTTCCCAGTCTGACTCTGTTGCTGCTTTAGAATCTTTTAGAATTTCTCGTGCGCGTTCATCCGCGCGTAATTCAACGTTATATTCCTTTAAAGCGGTTTCCATTTCAGGAAGAAAGGCTTCTGCCACATCTCGGTGAATAAGTAAGGTTTCAGCTGCATTACAAACAGACGGACGCGAACATTTTGCGTTCACTAAAATATCGATGGCCATTTGTTTTTCAGCAGCTTTATCGACATAAATATGACAATTTCCTGTGCCGGTTTCAATGACTGGAACAGTAGCATTTTCAAGAACTGTTTGGATTAATTTAGCTCCACCGCGCGGGATAAGAACATCTAAAAAGCGATTTAAGCGCATCATATCACGAGCCGTTTCACGAGATGTATCTTCAATTAATTGAACGCTAGAACGAGGGAATCCAGATGCCTCAAGCGAATCCTGGATAACGGACATAAGAGCTTTATTCGAATCAATTGCATCACTACCACCACGTAAAATAACAGCATTACCAGTTTTAAAACAAAGTACAGAAGCATCGACTGTAACGTTTGGTCTTGATTCATAAATGATACCTATAACTCCAAGTGGCACTCTCGTTTTTCCGATAGTGAGTTCGGCTTCATTTTTCCACATATTTGTTACTTCACCGATAGGATCTTTCAAAGCAACAACTTGTTTAACCGCATCAGAAATTTCTTTTATTCTTTCTTCTGTTAAACGGAGGCGATCAATCATTGTTTCAGGTGTCCCTTTTTCCCGAGCACGTATAATATCTTTGTTGTTTTCCTGTAGAAGGGAAGCTGTATGAGCAAGTAAATCATTGCTTAGATTTAGCAATGCTGCATTTTTTTGCTTAGTTGATGCTTGCGCTAAAAATTGGGATGCTTCTTTAGCGGCACTTCCTTTTTTAATGAGTTCCGTCATGGGAAAATTCCTCCTTTTTACTTGCAAATAAAGTCCCAACTTGTTCACCTTGCATTATATCAAAAATAATTGTAGGATTTTTGCCATTGGTTAAAATCATTTTTTGGTTAGCGTTCATACAATAAGAAGCAGCAGAAAGTTTAGTTAACATACCGCCAGTTCCGAATTTAGAACCTCTACCACCAGCAAGTGCTTCGATTTCTGGTGTTATTTGATTGATTTCAGAAAACATAACTGCATCTGGGTCAGTTGAAGGATTACTACCATAAAAGCCATCAATATCAGATAGCATGATAAGTAAATCAGCTTGCACGAGTTTAGCTACAATAGCTGAAAGAAGGTCGTTATCGCCGTATTTAGTTACATGTTCTAGTTCCTCAACAGCAACTGTATCATTTTCATTTACGATAGGAATAATTCCGCGTTCTAAGAGACTTTCGAGGGTGTTCATAACATTTTCTCTACTAATAGGGAAGTCAGTTACATCTCGAGTAAGTAGTACTTGACCAACAACTTGTCCGTATTCACCAAAAAACTTACTATATATATGCATTAATTCACTCTGACCGACAGAAGCAACTGCTTGTTGTTCGGGAATGCTTGTAGGTCGCACTGGAAGTTGTAATTTATGGCAGCCAACGCCGATTGCCCCAGAAGAAACTAAGATAACTTCTTTTCCTTCATTACGTAAATCGGATAAAACCATCGCTAATTTTTCGATAGTTCTAAGATTAATATGGCCATTTCCATACATTAATGTACTTGTACCAACCTTGATAACTAATCTCTTGCTATTTTTTAAAGATTCGCGCATTTCTATGACCCCTCTGCTAATTAGATAATACTTCTATTTTACATGAAAATAGAGATATGTCTATAATATATTGTTGTTTGGCCAAGTAATCACTAAAAAAAGGATTCTAAGAAATTTTCTTAGAATCCTTTTTTATTATTTTGTAGCTTTACTCGCAGCTGAGATGACTGAAACTTGTTTTAATCCTTTACTTATTAGACGTAAAATAACGAACCAAACAATTACGATTAGAACAATTTGTTTAAATGCAATAGCTGGTAGTGGGTTGAAAGGACAATCCCAAACGAAATGTAAAGCAATCGGAATAATAAACCATTTCCAGAAAGAGCCTGTGAAAATATGGTTCATTCCTAGTTTTTGATCTCCTTTAGCAATTACAAGTGCGGCACCAGTTATTGCAGCCCATACAACATGACCACCGATAGACTGCCAACCACGACTAAAGATAACATTCATCATTGTTTCACCAGCAATATGAATATCCTTGAATAAAAATGCTGCATCGACACTATAGTTAAATGCATATCCAAGCGATTCAAAAGCAGCGAATCCAGCCCCAACAGCTGCACCAATAAGTAAGCCGTTTAGAATATACTTCGAATTAAGCGAGCGGATGAATAGGGCAACGATAATCATTTTTCCGGTTTCTTCTATAAAACCAACTAATAAAGCATTAAAGTAGTTTAATTTCCCAACTGGAATAATCGAATAAATGACAAGTGTTGCAACAAGTGCTGCGACACCACCGATAAAAAACATTTTCACAACATCAAAAACGCTGATATTTCGCGGTGCATTTGTTTCGAAAAAGAATAATAAGACCGAAAATGGAACTGCAAAAGAGCCAATAACCATCAGCCCAGGTATGGTATTGCTGTTATCAAACAAATATGTACAAGCAAGAAGTAAAAAGTACGTAATGATTAAAACTAAGAATACTCTAGAAAACACCCATGGATGAGGCCAAGTATGGGGAATGTCACTAGTTGCAGGCGTCGTATATTTTGTCCCTGCGATAAATACTTTTTCGCCTTCCTCTTTAGAGTGTTTTTTAAACACAGCAGAGAAAAGATTTCCAATTTTTAATTCTGAATTCCCGTGATTTAACGCATGTTGATGTAATTCTGTTTGTTTAAATGCGACCCACTCTGGATGAGGGGATTTTTGGACCAATGTTAAATCATTAATCTCTTTCTTTTTATATAGAGCTATCATCTCTACATTAGTAAAAGGCCCAACTTTCTGTTCGTTCTTTTTGAAGTACCATTCTGACAAATGAAACTCCCCCTTTAACTTTTTAGTTTGACTCTGTTAATTATTCCCAAAAAAAGTCAAAGTTAAACGGGTGATGAATTTAATCATTAAGTTTTTTCGCTTGTTCATATAGGAAATCTATCGAATCAGCTAGAAAATGAGCAGCTGAATCATTCAAAGGCTTGCCGTTTAAATTCAAATCATCTTCATATCTTAAATCTTCACTAATTTTTATCATTCTTTTAGCAATATCTTTCTCACCTTGAAGTTCACTAGGAGCATAAGTAGGAATACTTTGTTGACCTAGTAAATAATCTACACTAACATCGTAAAGTGTTGCAATTTGTGTAACCATATCTAAATCAGGTTCGCGAATACCATACTCCCAGTTGCCGTAAGTAGAAGGTGCTTTCAAACCTAATCTTCTTGCTGTTTCAGCTTTTGACCAGCCTTGTTTTTCTCGTAGTAATGTGAGTCTATTACTTAAATTTGGCATGATTTCACTCCTTTTTGTTTGATTATACAATAAATTACACAATTTAGCTATAATTTAACACAAAGTGAATTATTTTGCAATTGACAACCTCTTATCGAGTTGGTATTATTGTATTAATAACTCAAACTGTGTAGATAAGGAGAAGATGACATGAAAACAATAGACAGCAGAAAAATTAACACGGCCAAAATTCGGGAATTACGATTAGAACGGGGAATAACACAAGCTTTTATTGCAAGAAAAATGGGTTATAAGTACACATCAGGTTATAGTAATATCGAAAAAGGAAGCGTACGGTTATCACATAAAAATGCCGTTATTTTGAGTGAGGTGCTAATGTGTGATTTAAAGTGTTTTTATGAATAACGCTTGTTGAAAAATAAAGTAAAAGCACACAAAATGAGTGTTTTTCTTTATTTTTGATAAAATACACACATTGTGTGAAACTAAAAAAGAGGAGCAAACAACATGAGGAAAAAAACTTTAGTAATGTTTCTTATTTTTATTGTGTTAGTTTCGTTATTTATACCTACTAATGCAAGCGCGTATTCGAGACTTGGATATGTGATGACAAAGGCTAGCGCCAAAAATTTTAAGGTGTATATTAATGGTTCAGCGAGAGGATATAGAAATATCATTATTAACGGGGCGAAATCTTGGAATCCTTCCCCGTATTTAAACACGGTAACGATGGGAAACGATGTGAGACCTAACTTTACTGTCAGTAGTTCAAATACGAACAAAGGAAGCGTCTTAGCAGTTTGTAACACAACTTATTACAAATCTAATAAATTAATCGTGAAGAATGAAATTACGCTATACAAAGGCTTCCGTTCACTTTCAAATAATCATAAAATAGAAACGGTAGCGCATGAATTTGGTCATGGCTTTGGTTTAGGACATGTGAAAAGCAGAAATGCAATCATGCTAGATAAAGGTTTTATCAACAAAACTAAACCGCAAAAAGACGATTTTAATGGCATCAAAGCCTTATACAAGTAAAAAGGAGGATTGACGATGAAGAAAAAAATAACGATGATCATAGGCTTAGTAAGTCTTAGTATATTAACTGCTTGCTCAAACAGCCAAAGTGTAAAAGAAAAACCATCAGAAGAAAAAGCAACCACACAAAGCGCATCAGAAACGGTCAAAGCAAATAATGGCGTTGTTTCTTATCACGGTAAGTATCTTGAACTCGCGGAAAATATGGATGCTTTAGAAAAAGATGCCCCAATCATTATCAAAGCTACTAAAAAATCCGAAAAAACAACAGTGACAAAAGAAACGAAAGAAAATGTATTTCCAACCGACTTTTATACAATGAGCGATGTACAAATTAATTCTATCGAAAAAGACACAACGGAAAAACTAACAGAGAATGCGACAATTAAAGTGTTAGAGTATAGCGTAGAAAACGTTATGGTAGAGGGCAAAAAATATGATTTAACAATTGATGGTTATAAAAACATGGAAAAAGGGGAAGAATATACACTTTTCCTAGAGAAAAATCCGGATGGCGACAACTATATACTTTCAAATGCTATAATAAGTAAATTTCCGGTTGAAGAAGTGGGCAAAGAGGAATTATTCTTAGATGGCGGGGAAACAACAGAAGCAACAGAGGATATAGAAGAAATTTATCAGGAAATCTATCAAGAAGTTTTAACAGAATATAGTGAGTAAATAAAGTAATCTAGATACTTGATAGACCTCGAGATAAAAATCGAGGTCTATCTTTCTGCTTATAAAAATTAAAGCTTATTCCAGACGATTTTGCGCAATAAAACACCACAAAACTCACTTGACAGAACTAAACTATCCAAGTAGAATGAATCAAATCCAAGTCAACTTTTTTGTTGAAAAGGGTTAGACTTTCTACAATAAGGGTAAATCCAGTTAGAATAAATAAAGCTTTTTCGAATAAAAGGAGATAAAACGATGAGTGAAAGTGGTGCTTTTTTTCCAATGAGCGTTAAAAAATTTATGGAAAAAGGGATTGCCTCGTTGACCGAAGAAGAAAAAATGAGTACGCTACATTATTTGGAAAATGCGTATCATCAAGAACCATGCAACGAGGAAATTGTACATAGATTAATTCAATTTTATAATCAGACGAATAAAACCAAAAAAGCGCAAGAAATAGGTCAAAATTTCTTAACGATGAATGGCTACAACAAGGAAATTTTAGGTGAGTTATCTGTAACTTTCATGCAAGAAGATAATATGGATACTTATTTCACGTTAGTTCGTCATTATATGGAAGAAGAAAAACAGGAAGATACAAAAGAAGTCACAAATAATGTCATTCCATTTCCTAAACAATTTGTTCCTAGAAAAGATATCCGTGATTTTGCTTCATGGCAAACAGCTGAACAGCTAGAGTTTTTACAAGAAGCTCGTTTTCTAGAAATTGATGATTTTTTGCCGGCTTTTAAAATGTTTTTAGCGGACGAAAGTTTTTCCCCGTTTGTGCAATCAATGATTTTTGAGCTGATGCAAGAAAAAGAAGTGAATGAAGAAATAGAAGTCCGGAAAATTGATAAGCATGGTATTTTTAATCCGACTGAGGTACCAATGTTAGCCGAAAATGCTTTTGCAACGGAACTATTCGCTGGCCTTGCGGATAAACTTGAACATAGTAATCCAAGTTTATTAGAACAAATAATTGGGATTATTCAACAACATTTATTTATGCTTTATCCGTTTGAGTTTGAGCCAAAAGAAGTGGATGTATGGGTGAATGCCTACTTTAAATGGGCCAACTCGATGTACGGTGATGTTAGTCTGATTTCAGATGCAGTAAATCAAGCGGCAGTAGAAGAAGCAATTTCTATTATTGAGGAGTTAGAAATCAGACAGCAAAATTATTTCATATAATGATATTTGTTGTTTTCAAGTCAGGGATATCTGTGTTATTATTAGTGAGTATGGCTGAAACTTGTCATGAGAGTAATTAAATTGAACTAAATAGATGATGGAGGGAATTATACCATGTCAGTAAAATGGGAAAAACAAGAAGGTAATGTTGGAAAACTTACTTTTGAAATTGAACAAGAAAAAGTAAAAGAAGGTTTAGATAGAGCTTTCGTAAAAGTACGTAAAACTCTTAACGTACCAGGCTTCCGTAAAGGGAAAGTTCCACGTCAAATTTTCAACCAACGTTTCGGCGAAGAAGCTCTTTACCAAGATGCACTTGATATCTTGCTTCCAGAAGTATATTCTCAAGCAATTGATGAAGCTGGAATTGATCCAGTTGATACTCCTCAAGTAAATATTGAGTCTATGGAAAAAGGCGAAACTTGGGTTCTAACAGCAGATGTAACTGTAAAACCTGAAGTTAAACTTGGAGACTACAAAGGTCTTGAAGTTGAAAAACGCGAAACAGAACTAACAACAGAAGAATTAGAAGCAGAATTAAAACAATTACAAGAGCGTCAAGCTGAATTAGTTGTTAAAGAAGATGCTCCAGCTGAAAACGGCGACACTGTCATCCTTGATTTTGAAGGATTCAAAGACGGCGTAGCTTTTGAAGGCGGACAAGCTGAAAATCATTCTCTAGAACTTGGAAGCGGTCAATTCATTCCTGGTTTTGAAGAAAAATTAGTTGGCTTAAAAGCTGGCGACGAAGCTGACATCGAGTTAACATTCCCAGAAGAATACCATGCGGAAGACTTAGCTGGACAACCTGTCGTTTTCAAAGTGAAATTACACGAAATTAAAACTAAAGAAGTTCCTGCACTTGACGATGAACTTGCAAAAGACATCGACGAAGAAGTAGAAACTTTAGATGAACTAAAAGAAAAAATCTCTAAACGTCTACAAGAAGCAAAAGAAGATTCTGTTGCTCAAGCTAAACAAGAAGAAGTTATTGCTAAAGCTGTTGAAAATGCAGAAGTGGATATTCCACACGCAATGGTTCACCATGAAGCTGATCATTTAATGAATCATTTTGCACAAGATTTACAAGCACAAGGTCTAACTCCTGAATTATATTACCAATTCACTGGTCAAACAGAAGAAGCAATGCACGCACAAATGGAAAAAGACGCTGAAAAACGCGTGAAAATGAACCTAGTGCTTGAAGCTATTGCTGAAGCTGAAAACATTGAGCCAACTGAAGAAGCTATTGACGAAGAAATTTCTACATTAGCTGAAAAATATGGTATGGAAAAAGACGCTGTTCGTGCTGCTCTTGGCGATATGAGCGAACTTAAATCAGACCTTAAAATCCGTAAAGCTATTGACGTTTTACTAGATAGCGCAGTAGAAAAATAAGCAAAGAATGATTTAATAATTTCATTAAAAAATGGGGGACATGAGTTATACTCGTGTCCTTCTGAATGTAGAAATAAGGATACAGATGATTGGCATTTCTAATTAACAAATGATATTATTAACACACATAGGAGATGAAAAAATCGCCTATAAGCAACATACCTATGCGAAGGGGTGAAATATTTTGTTTAAATTTAACGACGAAAAAGGCCAACTTAAATGCTCCTTTTGCGGAAAGACTCAAGATCAAGTACGTAAATTAGTGGCCGGTCCAGGTGTTTATATTTGTGATGAATGTATCGAGCTTTGTAATGAAATTATTGAAGAAGAGCTAGGTATTTCTGAATTTGTTGATTTTGGCGAAGTGCCAAAACCACAAGAAATCCGTCATATATTAAGTGACTATGTTATTGGTCAAGAGCGAGCTAAAAAAGCACTCGCTGTAGCAGTTTACAATCACTACAAACGAATTAATTCCAATGAAACAAAAGAAGACGAGGTAGAACTGTCAAAAAGTAATATTTGTTTAATTGGTCCAACAGGTAGTGGTAAAACACTTCTTGCCCAAACACTGGCGCGAATTCTTAATGTTCCGTTTGCAATTGCAGATGCAACTTCACTTACAGAAGCTGGTTACGTTGGGGAAGATGTAGAAAATATTCTTCTTAAACTAATTCAATCTGCTGACTATGATGTTGAAAAAGCAGAAAAAGGTATTATCTACATTGATGAAATCGACAAAGTTGCTCGTAAATCCGAAAACCCATCTATTACTAGAGACGTTTCCGGTGAAGGCGTTCAACAAGCATTACTAAAAATTCTCGAAGGTACTGTCGCAAGTGTTCCTCCTCAAGGTGGTAGAAAACATCCTCATCAAGAATTAATTCAAATTGATACAGGAAATATTCTATTTATCGTTGGTGGTGCATTTGACGGAATCGAACAAATCGTTAAGAATCGAATGGGTGAAAAAGTCATTGGATTTGGAACTGATAATGCGAAACTAAAAGAAGATGAAACTTATCTATCTCGTGTTGTTCCGGAAGATTTACTGAAATTCGGCTTAATTCCTGAATTTATCGGTCGTTTGCCGGTTATCGCAACGCTTGAACAATTAGATGAAGCAGCACTTGTTTCCATTTTGACAGAACCGAAGAATGCTTTAGTAAAACAATACAAACGTATGTTAGAGCTTGATGACGTAGAGCTTGAATTCGAACCAACAGCTTTAATTGAAATTGCGAAAGAAGCGATTGAACGTAAAACTGGAGCACGTGGTCTTCGTTCTATCATTGAACAAATCATGTTAGAAGTTATGTTCGAAATCCCTTCTCGTGATGACATTACTAAGTGTATTATTACTGAGAAAGCAGCGCGCGGAGAAGAAGAGCCGCAACTGCAATTAGAGGATGGCTCCATTATCCCTATTAAAACATCAGCATGATTCGAAATGCGCGTCGTAATTGGCGCGCATTTTTTCTATCAATCTAGCTTGTTTTACTGTAACATCTAGCTTGTTTCGTGCTATACTTTATTAATAATAATTGGAGAGGATAAAAAGACATGAAAAGTGAAAATAAATTTTTTTCTGGGGCATTTGGATGGATAAAAATAATTATCATTGCGCTCATACTCGCTTTCGGTATTCGCTATTTTTTAATTTCTCCAGTTACTGTTAATGGGAAATCAATGGATCCAACACTACATGACGGTGAACATCTATTTATTAACAAAATATCAGACCCAAAACGCTTTGATATTATTGTATTTCCAGCTCCTGATGAAGAAAATGCAGAATATATTAAGCGCGTAATCGGACTTCCAGGAGATAAAGTGGAGTATAAAGAAGACCAACTTTATATTAATGGTAAAAAGTATGATGAACCGTATTTAGATTCTGAGAAAAGCGCTTTAACAGGTGGTTATTTGACTACAGATGATAAGGGCGATCCTAATTTCACAATGGCTGATATTCCATACTCTGACGGCTCACTTACCGTTCCAGATGGCAAACTTTTTGTGTTAGGGGATAATCGTCAAGTAAGTAAGGATAGTCGCTATATCGGCTTCATATCGCAAGACACAGTTCTTGGGAAAGTAATTTCGTTTGGAAAGTCTTTGCAGCGATAATTTAAACCCGCGAAGAGTTCTAGGAGGAGACATAGATGGCAGATTATTTGGAAGAAAAGCCTAAGAAAAAAAGTGGGGCGCATCAATTATTAAGCTGGGTGCTTGTTATCGTAGCGGCACTTTTAATAGCATTAGTTATTCGTAATTTTGTTATTGCACCAGTAAAAGTAGAAGGAACATCTATGGTTCCAACCTATCAAGATGGCGACCGAATTTTTATTGAAAAAATAACAAATCCAGATCAATTTGATATTATTGTATTTGATGAACCGCCAATGATTGGCTCAGGTGAACATTTTATTAAACGCGTTATCGGTATGCCGGGAGATAAAATTGCTTTTAAAAATGGCGAATTATACTTAAATGGCAAGCGAAAAGTTGAAAGTTATTTGCCAGAAGGAACACTAACACTATGGAACCCGGACCCCACCCAAAAGCCTTACATAGCGGATTATACGTTAGAGGATATGACGGGAGAAAGTACGGTTCCTAAAGGCAAACTATTTGTTCTTGGGGATAATCGCGGTGGTAGTTCGGATAGCCGAGTTTTTGGATTTATTGATGACAAAACTGTAAACGGCACTGTAATTCAATTTGGGAAATAATAAGAAATCCGTGAAAGTTACTTTTTCGCGGATTTCTCTATTAAATGAAAGTTTTTTCGTTTATAATAAGACTGTTAGTAAAAAATAGGGCGGTGCAGTTTTTTGAAGGAGAAGAATTTAAAACGGTTATGGTCTTGGATTTGGGCGGCTGTTTTAGCAGTGTTATTAGCTGTTATAATCCGTTTTTATTTGTTCGTGCCTATTCTTGTGGATGGAATTTCGATGATGCCTACACTTCATAGTGATGACCGTGTAATTATAAACCGTTTTGGCGAGGTAGATCGTTTTGATGTAATTGTTTTTCGTGAAGCAGATGGAAAAGAGTACATTAAGCGAGTGATTGGTTTACCTGGCGATACGGTAGAATATAAAGCAGACCAACTTTACATCAATGGAAAAAAATATGATGAACCGTATTTAGATACTTACAAAGAAAAGCTGAAAGATGGCTACTTAACAGATGATTACAGTTCTAAAGACCAACTAGATGGCGGCAAAATTCCAAAAGATACCTATTTTGTTTTAGGTGACAACCGGAGAGCGAGTAAAGACAGCCGGATAATAGGACCGATTCCGCTAAGTAAGGTACTCGGAACAACACCAATTTGTTATTGGCCAATTGAAGATGCAAAACTAATAGATTAGGAGTATATGATGACAATTCAATGGTTTCCAGGTCATATGGCCAAAGCTCGTCGTGAGGTGACAGAAAAATTAAAACTAGTAGATGTGATTTTTGAATTAGTGGATGCACGTATCCCGCTATCCTCATCCAATCCAATGCTAGAAGAAATTATCCACCAAAAAAGACGAGTGATTATTTTAAATAAAGCAGATACAGCTGATGAGAAAACAACCAAAGAATGGATTGATTATTTTGCTGAGAAAGGCTTACCAGCAGTAGCAGTAAATGCTCAAGAAGGAAAAGGGCTATTCAAAATCGAACAAGCGGCTGAAAAATTAATGGCCGAAAAGTTTGAACGTTTAAGAAGTAAAGGAATGAAACCAAGAGCAATTCGCGCGATGATACTCGGAATCCCAAATGTAGGAAAATCAACATTGATTAATCGTTTGGCGAAAAAAAATATTGCGCGAACTGGTAATAAACCAGGGGTAACTAAAGCTCAACAATGGATCAAAGTAGGGAAAACATTAGAACTTCTTGATACACCAGGAATTCTATGGCCTAAATTTGAAGATCAAGAAATAGGATATAAGTTAGCTTTAACAGGTGCGATTAAAGACGATTTATTACAAATGGAAGAAATTGCGGGTTATGGATTACGTTTCTTAGAAAAACATTACCCCGATCGCCTTCAAAACTGGCTAAAAGTAGAGAAGGTTTCAGAAGATCCAATTGAAACACTAGCTTTTATAGCTGAAAAAAGAGGACTTCTAGATCGTTATAATGATCCTGATTATTCACGCGCAGCTGAGACTGTTGTTCGAGAAATCCGTCAACAAAAATTAGGAAGAATGTCTTTTGATTTCCCTAATTGGGAAGACGATGCTGAATGAGTGAATCTATCGCTGTTATTCGAGAAAAACTCAGCCTAGTGACCTCAGAACAAGACCCTTTTTTTCAACTTTGCACTCAAGACGAACGAAAAGGTGTACAGAAACTTCTTCAATCGATCCGAAAAAAATGGGAAAAAGAAGCAACATTAGCTGCAAAATTAATAGAAATGAAACGCTATGAAACAGATCTTTTTAAGCAAGGTTTTCAGTATATCGCTGGAGTAGATGAGGTAGGTCGTGGTCCGCTAGCAGGTCCAGTGGTCGCTGCCGCAGTCATTTTACCAGCTGATTTCTCTGTCGTTGGGATCAATGATTCTAAACAGCTAAATGAGGCTAAACGAGATATACTTTTTGATGTTATAAAAGAAGAAGCCATCTCCATCGGTATCGGAATTATTGACCATGATGTAATTGATCAAGTAAACATCTATGAAGCAACAAAAATAGCTATGCGCACAGCTTTAGAAGAGTTGAATCCAGCGCCTGATTTCGTCCTAATTGATGCGATGCCACTGAAATATTCTGAAGCAGAGTTATCGCTTATAAAAGGAGATACGAAAAGTATTTCTATCGCTGCTGCCTCTATCATCGCCAAAGTTACAAGAGATAGAATGATGCAACAATATGATGAATTATATCCAGGGTATGATTTTGCAAAAAATATGGGTTACGGGACGAAAAAACATTTGAATGGCTTAGATACTATCGGAATTTGTCCAATTCACAGGTTAAGCTTTTCTCCCGTAAAAGAAGCAAAGTTACATTTTGAGAGTCTAAAATAGCTAAATACTTAAAGCAAAAGCGTATTTTCTTAATAGAAAGTACGCTTTTTTGAGCTGAAAAGAAAATTTTACCGATTTTACAAAAAGGACTAATCTTTGTACACTTGTGAATAACTATCACGGAGGTGCAGAAGATGAACTTTAAAAAACGAGAAACTTGGTTAAGAATCGCTTCATGTAAATCTATTTCCGCTAAAAAAAGGGCAGTTATCTGGCAAAAAATTACCACTTTTAATTGTTGGGAGATGTCGATTGAACAGATTGCAACTCATTTTTTTACTGCGGACAAAAAAGAACAAATAATTACTGAATTAGAGGAAGCAGCAATTTATTCACCAGAAGAAGCGAGTGTGGTCTGTATTCTTGATGAAAACTACCCCAAGTTACTTAAAGAAATATATGAAGCACCACCGCTTTTGTTTTATAAAGGAAATCTAGACCTATTAAAAAAACAAGCTATTGCAATTGTAGGAACACGACGAATGAGTGAGTATGGTAGAAAAGCATGCGCGTCACTTGCCGCTGAACTTTCAAACCATGGCTTTACGATAGTTAGTGGACTTGCGCTTGGAATAGATGCTGAAGCGCACAAAGCTAGCCTCCGTAATAGCGGCGCCACCATTGCAGTACTTGGATCTGGAGTAAATAAAATTTATCCTCGGACGAATGAACTACTAGCCAAAGAAGTAATCACGCAAGGTTTACTTCTTAGCGAGTATTTACCAAATGAAGAAGCAAGAAGATGGTATTTTCCTGAGCGCAACCGTATTATTAGTGGCTTAGCTCTTGGTACGGTTATAATTGAAGCTGCCGAGAGAAGTGGCTCCTTAATAACAGCTGACTTTGCTTTGGAACAAAATAGACAAGTTTTTGCGGTTCCCGGTAATATTTATATTGATACTTGGAGAGGTACAAACCGTTTGATTCAAGAAGGTGCGAAGTTAGTTTTAAATGCAAACAATATAATAGAAGAATTTTTTCAAATTAAACCATAAAAGTAGTCAAATTATCCTTTTTAAGTGATTTGACTTGCAATTCCTGATTTTTTAAGATAAGTTTGCTAAAGAAAGCTGTTTTACAACACATAAAATGGATTTTTTAATAAAAGTCATTGACAAACCCAGTAGGAAGGGCTAATATTTACTACTGAATTATGTGAAAAGTCAGCATGCAAACTTATTGAACGCGAGGCTAAGACTGTAATAGTATAATAGCAACTAGTTAAGCCCGTGTATTGACCCAAATCAGGGAGGAATATATAGATATGGCAGATTATTTAGTGATTGTAGAGTCACCTGCAAAAGCAAAAACAATTGAAAAGTATTTAGGAAAGAAATTTAAAGTTAAAGCTTCGATGGGACATGTTAGGGATTTACCAAAGAGTCAAATGGGTGTAGATACTGAACATGACTACGAACCTCGTTACATTACGATTCGCGGAAAAGGCCCTGTATTGAAAGATTTAAAACAAGCGGCTAAAAAAGCGAAAAAAGTCTATCTCGCAGCCGATCCAGATCGCGAAGGAGAAGCAATTGCATGGCATTTAGCCAACAGTCTTGATTTAGATCAATCAGATAAATTACGTGTTGTGTTTAATGAAATTACAAAAGAAGCTGTAAAAGAATCATTCAAGACACCACGGAAAATTGATATGGACCTTGTGAACGCTCAACAAGCACGGAGGATTTTAGACCGTTTAGTAGGTTATAATATCAGTCCTATCTTATGGAAGAAAGTTAAAAAAGGTCTAAGTGCGGGACGTGTGCAATCGATTGCGCTACGAATTATTATTGATCGCGAAAAAGAAATAAATAATTTCAAACCAGAAGAATATTGGACAATTGACGGGAACTTCCTAAAAGGTAAGAAAAAATTCCAAGCTAATTTTTATGGCGTGAATGGTAAGAAGAGAAAACTTTCCACTGCTGATGACGTAAAAGAAGTAATGTCAGCAATTAAAGGTAAAACATTTGATGTAACTGACGTAACTAAAAAAGAACGACTTAGAAACCCAGCAGCACCATTTACTACATCAAGTTTACAACAAGAAGCAGCACGAAAATTAAATTATCGTACTAGAAAAACAATGATGCTTGCTCAACAACTATATGAAGGAATCACGCTCGGAAAACAAGGTACAGTAGGTTTGATCACATACATGCGTACTGACTCTACTCGTATTGCAGATTCCGCTATTCTAGAAGCAAGTAATTATATTAAAGAAACTTACGGAGCTGAATTTTCCCGTAATCATAAACGGTCTGATAAAAATGCTAAAGGCGCACAAGATGCCCATGAAGCAATCCGTCCAACAAGCGCTATGAGAAGTCCTCAAGAAGTGAAAGAATATCTAACTCGAGATCAACTTCGATTATATCGCTTGATCTGGGAACGTTTTATTGCTAGCCAAATGACACCAGCTGTCCTAGATACAATGCGAGTTGATTTGGATAATAATGGTGTTAACTTTAGAGCAAACGGATCGAAAATCAAATTCCATGGTTTTATGAAAGTCTATGTTGAAAGTAACGATGATAATACGGAAGAAAAAGAAAATATTTTACCGGATTTGAAAAAAGGAGACAAGGTGCAGTCCGAATCACTCGAACAGCGTCAACATTTCACACAGCCACCTCCACGTTATACAGAAGCTAGATTAGTAAAAACACTTGAAGAAATTGGTATTGGTCGACCATCGACGTACTCACCGACATTAGATACAATCCAGCGTAGAAATTATGTTTCGCTAACAAATAAACGTTTTGTTCCAACTGAACTTGGTGAAATCGTCAATGAAATGATTGAGGAATATTTCCCTGAAATTTTAGATGTGAAGTTCACTGCTAATATGGAAAGCGAATTAGATGAAGTGGAGCACGGTGAAGTTGAATGGGTCAAAGTTATCGATGAGTTTTATAAACAATTTGAACCAAATGTTATTAAAGCTGATGCCGAAATGGAAAAAATCGAAATTAAAGATGAACCAGCCGGTATCGATTGTGACCTATGCGGGGCACCAATGGTATACAAAATGGGTAAATATGGTAAGTTTCTTGCGTGCAGCAGATTTCCAGATTGCCGAAATACAAAAGCAATCGTTAAAGAAATCGGCGTGACTTGTCCGAAATGTGAAAAAGGACATGTAATAGAAAGAAAAAGCAAGAAAAAACGTATTTTCTACGGATGTGATCGTTATCCAGATTGCGATTATGTTTCTTGGGATAAACCAGTCGAAAGAGCTTGCCCGAAATGTAATAAGCGAGCATTAGTAGAGAAGAAATTGAAAAAAGGCGTACAAGTACAATGTACAAACTGTGATTATAAAGAATCCACACAACAATAAATGGAAAAATGGCAGCACTCGGATAGTTCCTGTGTTGCCATTGTTGCGCGAGGAGGCGGACAAATGGAAAAAAGTGTTAATGTAATTGGAGCAGGATTAGCTGGCAGTGAAGCAGCTTGGCAACTTGTAAAACGAGGTGTAAAGGTAGATTTATACGAAATGAGACCGGTAAAGCAAACACCAGCTCATCATACTGATAAATTTGCGGAGTTAGTATGTACCAATTCACTGCGAGCTAATGGCTTAACTAATGCGGTGGGTGTAATTAAAGAAGAAATGCGGATACTTGACTCGATTATTATTGAATCAGCTGACAAAGCTTCTGTGCCAGCTGGAGGAGCACTTGCAGTTGATCGCCATGAATTTTCTGGCTATATCACGGACAAAGTGAAAAATCATCCACTCGTTACAATTCATACTGAAGAAGTCACATCTATTCCAGAAGGACCAACCATCATTGCAACAGGTCCACTGACTAGCCCAGCTCTAGCAGAAGAAATTAAACGCTTAACGGGTGAAGAGTATCTTTATTTTTATGATGCAGCAGCGCCTATTATTGAAAAAGATAGTATCGACATGGATAAAGTATATTTAAAATCAAGATATGATAAAGGGGAAGCAGCTTATCTAAACTGCCCAATGTCAGAAGAAGAATTTAACACTTTTTATGAAGCATTAGTAACTGCCGAAACAGCCGCATTAAAAGAATTTGAAAAAGAAGTTTTCTTTGAAGGATGCATGCCAATAGAAGTAATGGCAAAACGTGGTATTAAAACAATGCTATTTGGCCCACTTAAACCAGTCGGATTAGAAGATCCAAAAACTGGCAAAAGACCATATGCAGTGTTGCAATTAAGACAAGATGATGCAGCAGGGACGCTTTATAACATGGTAGGCTTCCAAACGCATCTTAAATGGGGCGAACAAAAACGTGTATTTGGCTTAATTCCAGGCCTAGAAAATGCGGAAATTGTTCGTTATGGAGTAATGCACCGAAATACATTTATTAACTCCCCGACTGTACTTGAGCCAACCTATCAATTGAAAACGAGAAATGACTTATTTTTCGCTGGTCAAATGACTGGTGTGGAAGGTTATGTGGAGTCAGCAGCTAGCGGACTTGCAGCAGGAATCAATGCAGCTAACTTTGTACAAGACAAAGAGCCGATTGTTTTCCCTCCTGAGTCTGCGATTGGAAGTTTAGCAAATTACATTACAAGTGCTAGTAAGAAATCTTTCCAACCAATGAATGTAAATTTCGGTCTATTTCCGGAGTTACCAACTAAGATTCGCGCTAAACAAGAGCGTAATGAAAAATTGGCTGAAAGAGCATTAGATGCAATAAAAAAGGTTGCAGAACAACTTTAAAAACACTATAATAATTGAGGACTATTCTTTGCTGTTCTTTTCATCACGATTATCGCTTTTATATTTTTAAGAGATTCGATAGTGATGAAAAGGCAGTTTTTCTTTCGAGTGAATGGTCTAGACAAATCACGTTAATAAATGTTGACTTTTTCACATAAAAGCTTTAATTAGATTGAATTGATTATAAATCCTGATTAATTCGAAAAGTTGCGAAAAATGTATAAAATTATTGCAACGTGCATATTCTTATGTTAACATGATAGTGTTTGAGAGGTGTATTCGCATGACGCAAGAGGGGCAGTTAGAGAAGCGATTTCTTGACTATCTTCACTCAGAACGAAATTATTCAGAACATACTAGTACGGCTTATGAAAATGATTTAAGTGATTTTCGTCGCTTCTTAAATGAACAAGCTATTATAGAGTATCAACAAGTTACATTTTTAGACGTTCGGATTTATTTAACTGAATTAAAGCAAAAATCTTTTTCTAGAACAACTGTAGCTCGAAAGATTTCAAGTTTACGGAGTTTTTACACTTTTCTTTTAAGAGAAAATGTGATTACTGAAAATCCGTTTACCTACGTTTCACATGCGAAAAATCAGCTAAGGCTTCCCAAATTTTTCTATTCAGAAGAAATGGAAGCTTTGTTTCAAGTGGTTTATGAAGATAATGAAACGCTTACACTGAGAGATCGAGTGATTTTAGAGGTGCTCTATGGTACAGGAATTCGGGTGAGTGAATGTGCAGGAATCATGCTTTCTGACTTAGATACATCTTATCAAGCAATTCTGATTCGAGGAAAAGGGAATAAAGAACGCTATGTACCGTTTGGTGCCTATGCGGAAGATGCGATAACAGATTATTTAAGTGGGCGAACAGAATTAATGACTCGTTTCAAAAAAACGCATGACTCATTACTTATTAATCATTACGGAGATCCACTTACAACAAGAGGGATTAGATATTGTTTAACGAAAATAATTAGTAAAGCTTCATTAACTCGAAAAATCCATCCGCATATGCTACGCCACACCTTTGCAACGGACTTACTTAACAACGGCGCGGATATGAGGACGGTACAGGAGTTGCTTGGACATGCTAGCTTATCATCCACCCAGATATATACGCACGTGACAAAAGAACATTTAAAATCTACTTATATGAAACATCATCCGAGAGCTTAAATTTGGAGGAGGTTAAGGAAAATGGAATTACATGCTACTACAATTTTTGCTGTGCAGCACGATGGTAAAGCTGCGATGGCTGGGGACGGTCAAGTTACGCTCGGGGAATCGGTAGTAATGAAACACACTGCCAAAAAAGTTCGCCGCCTTTTTCATGATAAGGTAATAGCTGGTTTTGCTGGATCCGTTGCAGATGCCTTTACTTTATTTGAAAAATTCGAAGCAAAATTAAATGAATATAATGGAAACTTAGAAAGAGCTGCTGTGGAACTCGCACAACAATGGCGAAGTGACAGTGTTCTACGTAAATTAGAAGCGATGTTGATCGTAATGGACAAAGATACATTGTTGTTAGTTTCTGGAACAGGTGAAGTTATTGAACCAGATGATGGTATTTTAGCAATCGGTTCTGGTGGTAACTATGCTCTAGCTGCTGGTAGAGCGTTAAAAAGACATAATGGCGGACAAATGGAAGCTAAAGACATAGCTCGTCATGCACTGGAAATCGCTTCTGAAATTTGTGTGTTTACGAATGACCATATTACAGTAGAAGAGCTTTGAAGGAGTGGTTAATTTGACAAATTTAACGTTAATGAACCAGTTGACACCAAAGCAAATTGTCGAAAAACTGGATCAATATATTATTGGACAAACCGGAGCGAAAAAATCAGTTGCTGTAGCACTAAGAAACCGCTATCGTAGACAACTGATGGATGAATCTATCCGAGATGAAATTATTCCAAAAAATATTCTGATGATTGGCCCAACTGGGGTAGGTAAAACAGAAATTGCACGCCGAATTGCAAAAATCGTTCGCGCACCTTTTTCAAAAGTAGAGGCTACTAAATTTACTGAAGTCGGCTATGTTGGACGCGACGTGGAATCAATGGTTCGCGATTTAGTTGAAGTGTCAGTACGTTTAGTAAAAGAAGAAAAAATGCAATTAGTACGTGTGAAAGCTGAAAAAAATGCCGAAAAACGACTAATTAAATTACTAGCACCAAGTCAAAAGAAAAAGCAAACAACATCACAAAATCCACTAGAGGCGCTTTTTGGCAGTATGAACCAACCTGAAGAACCTGCTGAGGAAGAAGTAGACCAAGAATTAAAGAATAAAAGAAGCCAAATTGAATGGCGCCTTCAAAACGGAGAGCTTGATGATGAAATAGTAACAGTTGAAGTAAAAGAGCAACAAAACCCGATGTTTGATATGATGCGTGGAACTGGAATGGACCAAATGAGCGGCATGCAAGATGCTCTTTCAGGTATGTTCCCAGCGAAGAAGAAAAAACGCAAAGTAACCGTTCGTGAAGCGAAGAAAATTCTTTTTGAGGATGAAGCTTCTAAATTGATTGATTCAGATGAACTCGCAGCAGAAGGAATTCATCGCGCAGAACAAATGGGTATGATTTTCATTGATGAAATTGATAAAATCGCTAGTAAAGAAGGCGGCGGAAATGCGCAAGTTTCCCGTGAAGGTGTTCAAAGAGACATTCTTCCAATCGTTGAGGGGTCGCAAATTTCTACCAAATATGGTACAGTCAACACGGAGTACATTTTATTCATTGCCGCTGGAGCTTTTCATATGTCTAAACCAAGTGATTTAATTCCAGAGCTTCAAGGTCGTTTTCCAATTAGAATTGAACTGGATAAGTTAACACAAGAAGATTTCTACAAAATCTTAACAGAACCAGACAATGCGCTAATTAAACAATACAAAGCTTTACTCAAAACAGAAGGAATAGACTTGATTTTTACAAAAGAAGCTGTAGAAAGAATCGCTGAGATTGCATTCCAAGTTAATCAAGATTCAGATAATATCGGAGCAAGAAGACTTCATACCATTTTAGAAAAATTACTAGAGGATTTACTTTTTGAAGCACCTGAAATTAATATGGAATCCATCAAAGTAACAGAAAACTATGTTAATGAAAAACTTGCGCCAATAATGACGAATAAAGACTTAACACAATTTATTTTATAAAATACTAGGAGGATCTAATAATGACTTTATTAGAAAAAACAAGAAAAATTAATGCTATGTTACAAAACGCTGCAGGTAAAACAGTAAACTTTAAAGAAATGGCTGATACTTTAACAGACGTAATTGAAGCAAATACGTATATCGTAAGCCGTAAAGGTAAATTACTTGGTTATTCTGAAGCATTACCAATCGAAAACGACCGCATGAAACAAATGCTTACAGAACGCCAATTCCCAGAAGAATATACTCAAAGTTTATTTAATGTTGGTGAAACTTCTTCTAACTTAGAAGTATCAAGTCAATATACTGCTTTTCCAATCGAAAACAGTGATTTGTTTACTAAAGGTTTAACAACTATCGTACCTATCGTTGGTGGTGGCGAACGCCTTGGAACACTTATCTTATCTCGTTTAGAAAGCAATTTCACAGACGATGATTTGTTATTAGCTGAATACGGCGGAACTGTTGTTGGTATGGAAATCCTACATGAAAAAGCAGAAGAAATTGAAGAAGAAGCTCGTAGCCGTGCAGTTGTACAAATGGCAATTAGCTCTCTTTCTTACAGTGAATTAGAAGCTATTGAGCATATTTTTGATGAATTAAATGGTAAAGAAGGCCTTCTTGTTGCCTCTAAAATCGCAGACCGTGTCGGCATTACACGCTCTGTAATCGTTAATGCGCTTCGTAAATTAGAAAGTGCAGGCGTTATTGATTCTCGCTCATTAGGAATGAAAGGTACATTTATCCGTGTACTCAATGATAAATTCCTAGTAGAACTTGAAAAACTTAAAAATAACTAAAAAACCAAAAAAGCTTTCTCTGAAAATATTCAGGGAGAGCTTTTTTTTAATTGCTTTGGTAAAATAAGAAGGAAGAAGTAGTTGTGACTGGAGGAATTTAGAATGGAAATTGCTGAAACAACCATTGAAGTACGCTATGCAGAAACAGATCAAATGGGGGTTGTTTATCATAATAATTACCTTGTTTGGATGGAAATTGGTCGAACAAGATTAATTGAACAATTAGGTTTTCGTTATTTTGATATGGAAGAAGCGGGGTACCTTTCTCCGGTATTAGATGTGCATATTCATTACGGAAAACCACTGCGCTACGGACAGAAAGCAGTTGTAAAAACATGGATAAAAGGGTATGATGGACTTCGTGTTACTTATGGTTATGAAATTTGCTATGAAGGAACAAATGAAGTAGCAATAACTGGAGAAACAGAGCATGTTTGTGTAACAAAAGAAGATTTTCGGCCTGTTTCGTTAAGAAGAACTTTCCCGAATTGGCATGAAGCCTATCTAAAAGCTTTAGAATAAATAAGACTGGTAGTGATGAAAAATGGCTTTTGGTGTAAAACGCGATGAAATGGAATTATGGAAAGAAAAAGCAGCTCGTGGCGAGATTGCGATTATTACGCATTACTGGCTAGATGATCGTTTTCCTGATTCAAAAACAGTAACCAAAGTTGCATGTGTCGATTTGAAAAAACTGCAAGAATGGGGAAAACAATATGGTTTAGCGCCAGATTGGATTGATAACCGTCGAAAAAACTTTCCGCATTATGATTTGTTTGGCGAGATGCAACTCGTTGTACTAAAAAAAGAAAAAGCCTTTGAACAAATCGAGCGGTTTCATTTGGAGGAGAAATAACAATGATTAAACTAGAAAATGAATTACTACTTGTAGAAATGAAAGAAGCTGGTGCTGAATTAACACGAATTTTCCACAAAGATACTAAGTTAGAGTATTTATGGAATGCAGATAGTGCCTTTTGGGGGCGTCATTCTCCAGTTCTATTCCCGACGGTAGGTAGACTTGTTGAGGATACTTATTTTGTAGATGGTAACCCGTATCACTTAGGGCAACATGGCTTTGCGCGGGATCGTGATTTTAAAGTAGTGGAGCACACAGAAAACGCTGTACGCTTTGAACTAGATGCGGATGAAGATTCATTAACGATCTATCCGTACAAATTTAAATTATCGATTATTTATACGTTAGAAAAAGATTCAGTTGCGGTTTCTTATGAAGTGGAAAATACGGACAATAAGCGCATCTATTTCTCCATCGGCGCGCATCCAGCCTTTAATTTACCACTTACTGACGGAACTACATTTGAAGATTATTATTTGGATTTTGGAACAGAAGAGAATCTCGAAACACTTTGTTTAGAAGGTCCTTATCGCAGTGGTAAAATTGAAAAAGTTGTCAATGAACCAGCAAGATATTTGCCATTAAGCTATGATTTATTTAAAAATGATGCACTGATTTTTGAAGCATTAAAGCAAAAAGAAATTACGATTAAATCAGACAAAACTCCACATTTTGTAAAAGTGTCATTTCCAGAGTTCCCGTTTGTTGGGGTTTGGACAGCAAAAGCAGGAACGCCTTTCTTATGTATCGAACCTTGGTACGGAATTGCAGATGGTGCTGGAAAATCGGTTGAGCTTCGAGATAAAGCAGGTATTGAACATCTAGAACCAGAAGCAGTTTTCGCTTCTGAATATAAAATTACTATTGGTTAAAATAAAAACCCAGCAGAGCTAAATAGCTCTGCTGGGTTTTTATTACATCCATTTTATTTTTGGTTCTTCGCCGTTTCGAATGCGCGTAATATTTGCTCGGTGGCGCCAAATAACAAAGAGAGCGATGCAAGCAACGAGGATAATTAAAATCCAGTCTCCCATGAAAAAAGAAATAATTAATGCTGCAAGTGCTCCAATCATTGAACTAAGCGACACATATTTGCTGATTTTTAATGTTAATAAGAAAACGACTAGTGCTGCTACAAACAAAAGTGGTGCATAAGCAAGGATAACACCAGCAGAAGTAGCAACTGCTTTCCCACCTCTGAATCCTGCGAAAAGCGGGAAACTATGTCCGATAATCGCAAATGCTCCCGTAAGTAACCAGAAATGATGATTAACATTTAGTTGGAAAAAGAATGGAAGTAATGTTGCGACAGTACCTTTTAAAATATCCATCACTGTAACAATACTGCCCGCTTTTACACCTAAAACACGGAAGGAGTTTGTAGCTCCTAAATTTCCGCTACCAAAATCACGAATATCTTTTTTGTAAAAAATTTTACCGATCCATAAGCCAGAAGGTATTGAACCGATTACATAAGCTAACAAAGAAAGCAAAATTAAATTAATAGTCATTTTTAAACCCCTCAAGAAGAAATGATGTTTTCCATAAAGAATTATAGCATAAAAAAAAGATTTTTGGCTAAATTGTTCCGATAAAACACGATGAAAAGTTGAAAAAACCGCAAAAATAGCTTATGATTAGAAAGAATAGTAGGGGGCGATTAGACTAATGCAAAATCCAACAAAAGAGGAAATAGCGCATATTTTAAGAGAAGCAAAAGTAATCGCAGTCGTTGGTTTGAGTGATAAACCAGACCGCACAAGTTACCGAGTAAGCCAAATCATGCAACAAGCTGGGTATAAAATTATTCCAGTAAATCCTAATGCAAATGAAATTCTTGGAGAAAAAGCTGTAAAGAGATTAACTGACATTAAAGAACACGTTGATATTGTGAATGTTTTCCGTCGCTCGGAATTTTTACCAGACATAGCGCGGGAATTCGACCAAATAGACGCAGACGTGTTTTGGGCACAACTTGGCATTGTTAATCAGGAAGCATTTGATTTTTTGACAGAAAAAGGATATTCTACTGTCATGGATTATTGCATTAAGGTTGCTTATCAAGAAATGGATTACTAACAACCATTTTTGAAAGAAGCAGGTTCTTATAGCAGAGCCTGTTTTTTTATGAAAAAGAATTTGTCACCAAACTATCACTTTATTAATTAGCTGGTTAATGCTATTCTGATAAGGTGGTTTTAAGCGAAGAACAACGTAAAGTTGCAGATTGATGGAATGAAGGGAGTTTTGAAATATGAATCGGAATGAGTATAATGATGATTCTATTCAGGTGCTTGAAGGACTGGAAGCGGTCCGGAAACGCCCAGCGATGTATATTGGTTCAACTGATGTACGCGGGCTGCACCATTTAGTATATGAGATAGTAGATAACTCGGTCGATGAGACCCTTGCAGGATTTGGTAAAAAGATAGTTGTGACGCTTCATGATGATGGTAGCGTTAGTGTTAGCGATGAAGGCCGCGGAATGCCAGTTGGAATGCATAAAACTGGTAAATCTACGGTAGAAGTTATTTTGACCGTTCTTCATGCTGGCGGTAAGTTTGGCCAAGAAGGTGGCTATAAAACAAGTGGAGGACTTCACGGCGTAGGGTCTTCTGTTGTAAATGCACTTTCTGAATGGCTAGTTGTTACAATCAATCGTGACGGCGCAACATACCAGCAAAAATTTAAAGATGGCGGGAAACCAGATGGAACACTTAAAAAAATCGGCAAATCTAAAGCCACTGGTACTACGATTCGCTTTAAACCAGATCCAGCCATTTTTCCAACAACTTCCTTTAATTATGAAACATTATCCGAACGTTTAAGAGAATCAGCATTTCTTCTTAAAGGCATGCTAATTCAATTAGTCGACGAACGTGTTGGAATGGCAGAGTCTTTCCACTTTGAAGAAGGTGTGAAGAACTTTGTTGAATATATTAATGAAGGAAAAGATGTACTTCACCCAGTAGTCAGTTTTGAAGGAGAAAATGCGACCATTGAAGTAGAAATGGCGTTCCAATTCAATGATGGCTACTCTGAAAATATCTTGAGTTTTGTTAATAACGTTCGAACTCGTGGAGCAGGTTCGCATGAGTCTGGAATGAAAGCTGCGATGACACGTATTTTCAATGACTACGCTCGTCGGGTAAACTTACTCAAAGAAAAAGATAAAAATCTTGAAGGTAGCGATATTCGCGAAGGCTTATCCGCTGTACTTTCTATTCGCGTACCAGAAAAAATTCTTCAATTTGAAGGTCAAACAAAAGAGAAGCTAGGGACACAGGAAGCGCGTCAAGCAGTTGATGCAGTTGTGGCGGAACATTTAGCTTACTTCCTTGCTGAAAACCCAGAAACAAGCTCTCTTCTAGTTAAAAAGGCAGTTAAAGCAAGAGAAGCAAGAGAAGCAGCCAGAAAAGCCCGTGAAGAAACACGTAATGGCAAGAAAAAGAAACGTTCAGAAACACTTCTTTCTGGAAAATTGACACCAGCACAATCAAGAAATCCTAACAAAAATGAACTGTATCTTGTCGAAGGAGACTCGGCCGGTGGATCTGCCAAACAAGGTCGTGACCGCCGTTTCCAAGCAATTTTGCCACTTCGAGGAAAAGTAATTAATACTGAAAAAGCAAAATTACAAGATATTCTAAAAAACGAAGAAATTAGTACCATTATTCATACAGTTGGTGCCGGAGTTGGTACTGAGTTTGATGTAGAGGACTGTAACTATGACAAAGTAGTTATCATGACCGATGCTGATACGGATGGTGCTCACATTCAAGTACTATTATTAACATTTTTCTACCGTTATATGCGACCTCTCGTTGAAGCAGGAAAAGTCTTTATTGCCTTACCACCACTTTACAAAGTAAGCCGTGGTTCTGGTAAAAAAGAAGTGATTGAATATGCCTGGACAGACGAAGAATTAGATGCAGCTATTCAAAAAATCGGTAAAGGCTATATGATTCAACGTTACAAAGGTCTTGGGGAAATGAATGCAGACCAACTTTGGGAAACAACAATGAACCCAGATACACGTACGTTAATTCGTGTGCGCGTGGATGATTCCGCACGCGCAGAACGACGCGTAGCAACACTGATGGGCGACAAAGTAGAACCAAGACGTCAGTGGATTGAAAAACATGTGGAGTTTTCTATGGAAGATAATCAAAACATTTTAGAAAATGAAAACATGATGGTTGAGGAGGCGAAAGACATTTGAGTAATCCAGAACAACATATCCAAGACTTAGCACTTGAAGAAGTTATGGGCGACCGTTTTGGTAGATATAGTAAATATATTATTCAAGAACGTGCGCTTCCAGACGTGCGAGACGGTCTAAAACCCGTACAACGCCGGATTTTATTTGCAATGAATGTCGAAGGAAATACTGCTGAAAAAGGTTTCCGTAAATCTGCTAAAACAGTCGGAAACGTTATCGGTAATTACCATCCGCATGGTGATTCTTCCGTTTATGAAGCGATGGTACGGATGAGTCAAGACTGGAAAGTACGCAATATGCTTATCGAAATGCACGGAAATAACGGTAGTGTTGACGGTGATCCACCAGCTGCAATGCGTTATACCGAAGCACGTCTTTCTCCAATATCAGCTGAACTATTACGTGATATTGAAAAAGAAACAGTTGATTTTATCCCAAACTTTGATGATACATCCAGTGAGCCAACTGTTTTACCAGCGCGTTTTCCTAACCTTTTGGTAAATGGCTCAACTGGTATTTCGGCCGGATACGCAACCGACATCCCGCCACACAATTTAACTGAAATTATTGAAGCTGTAATTAAACGTCTTGATAAGCCATTTTCGACAACAGAAGATATTATGAAAATTGTCAAAGGACCCGATTTCCCAACTGGTGGAATTATTCAAGGGATTGACGGGATTCGTAAAGCTTATGAAACAGGAAAAGGGCGTGTAGTCGTTCGTTCTAAAACAGAGATTGAAGATATTCGCGGTGGTAGGAAGCAAATTACCATTCATGAAATTCCGTATGAAGTGAATAAAGCCAATTTAGTTAAGCGAATGGACGAACTTCGTATTGAGAAAAAAATCGAAGGAATTTCTGAAGTGCGCGATGAAACTGACCGCACCGGACTGCGCATTGCCGTAGAACTTAAAAAAGATGCAAATGCGGAAGGCGTACTGAATTACCTCTTTAAAAATACAGATTTACAAGTAAGTTATAATTTTAATATGGTTGCAATTCATAATAAGCGTCCGGAATTAATGGGAATTATCCCAATGCTTGATGCTTATATCGAACACCAAAAAGAAATTATTACTAAACGTTCAGAATATGATATTCGAAAAGCACGCGCTCGCCAACATATTTTAGAAGGCTTAATCAAAGCTCTTTCTATTTTGGATGAAGTGATTAAATTAATTCGTGGTTCTAAAGATAAACGTGATGCGAAATTAAACCTGCAAACAACATACGATTTCAGTGAAAAACAAGCTGAAGCAATTGTATCCTTGCAACTTTATCGTTTAACTAATACAGATATTCACGAACTTCAAAGTGAAGCAAAAGAACTTGCAGAACAAATTAGTGTTTTAGAAAAAATCCTTGGAGACGAAGCAGAACTTGTTGCAGTCTTAAAATCGGAATTAGTTGATATTAAGAAAAAATACAAAACCGCTCGTCGAACAGAAGTACAAGCTGAAATTACAGAAATCAAAATTGACACAGAAGTACTTGTGGCTAATGAAGATGTGATTGTTTCTGTAACCAAAGAAGGCTATGTTAAACGCACAAGTCAGCGTTCTTATGCGGCTTCAAATGGTGCAGAGTTAGCAATGAAGGAAGCAGACCACGCGATCTTCATTCAAAAAATGAATTCTCTTGATTCGTTATTATTATTTACAAATAAAGGGAATTTCATTTATCGACCAGTACACGAATTACCTGATATTCGCTGGAAAAACCTTGGCGATCACGTTAGTCACTTAGCTAGTGATTTATCTGCTGGAGAAGAAATACGCTCTGTTATCGCTATCGATTCCTTTACAGAACAAAAACGATTCTTATTTGTCACCAAAAATGGTATGACAAAGCAATCGGCTATTACTAATTACAAACCGCAGCGTTATTCTAAATCAATGATGGCCATTAAGTTAAAAGAAGATGAACTTTTGAATGTATATTTAATTGATGGCACTGAAGATATTTTTCTAGCTACTAGGAATGGCTACGGATTACGTTATCCAATCGCTGAAATTCCTGAATCAGGCGCTAGAACTGCGGGTGTTAAAGCAATCAATCTGAAACAAGGTGACGTGGTTATAGGCGGAGTAGTCCTTACACCGAATGATAACAAACATATCTTATTAGCCACACAACGCGGCTCCTTGAAACAAATGAAAGCAAGTGAATTTGAACCAATTTCAAGAGCAAAACGCGGCTTACTAATGCTTCGCGAACTGAAAAGTAATCCGCATCGTTTCATCGGTCTGACGCTTGCTGATAGTAAAGACCACTTGTTTATTGAAACTAACAGAGAACAAATTGTAGAAATAGATGTAGCGAACCTTCGTGTAACGGATCGTTATTCTAATGGCTCTTTCGTATTAGATGAAACGATGGAAGGTGAACCAACTTCTATCTGGCTAGATATACCAGAAATAAAAGATACAACCGACGCTAAAGACGAATAAAAGTAAGAATCCTCGCATAGAAAATATGCAAGGATTCTTTTTTTTGATATAATAACTAAGAATAAAAGGAGGGTACAATGATGGCAGAAAAAATGAACGTAGAAAGTTTTAATTTAGATCACACCAAAGTAAAAGCGCCTTTTGTTAGACTTGCTGGAACAAAAGTTGGTGTGCATGGGGATGAGATTTATAAGTATGATGTTCGCTTTAAGCAACCGAATAAAGAACATATGGAAATGCCTGCACTGCACTCTCTAGAACACTTGATGGCTGAACTTGCCAGAAACCATACTGATAAATTAGTCGATATTAGTCCAATGGGCTGTCAGACTGGTTTTTATATGTCATTTATCAACCATAATGATTATGATGACGCTTTAGAAATTTTAGCTACTACTTTAACGGATGTATTAGCCGCAGATTCGGTTCCAGCATGCAATGAAGTACAATGCGGTTGGGCAGCGAGTCATAGTTTAGAAGGTGCCAAAGAGCTTGCAGAAGAATTCTTAGCGAAACGAAGCGAATGGAAAAATGTCTTTGGTGAATAAACGGAAAAATCTCTCTATGTGAATAGGGAGTTTTTTTCTTAGTAGAGACCTTTCGCGGCATATACTTGTTTTTTTGAAAGCGTATTCCATCAAAAAGTCACATTTTCGCCATATTTTATGATTCGTTTACTACTCAATAAAATACTCTTCCAAAGCTCATTATTAAGCCATTCCTCTTGATTAGAATAGTTCTTTTTTAATTATATGATTAATATATCGTGGAATGTTCACAATTTGTCCATTGGTATTTGGTCTATACCGGACTATAATTTACATTGTTAAGACGAGCAGACAGCCGTTTTAGACGATTACATTTGTAATTAATCTAAGTACAGAGAGGAACAACAGCGTATGTCGATTAAATCTAAAATTATGAAAGTCGGGATTTGTAGTGTCATGGTTATGGTACCACTATCTCAAGTTTCTTTACCTAGTTTTGCCGCAGAAGAACAAGGATTACAAGCAAGTCAAGATGTAGTAAATATTCCAGATCCAGAACTAAAAAAACAATTAAATTCTCATATGTCGAAACCAGCTACTGCTGATATTACAGAAGATGAAATGAGTAGGCTAGATAATGTTTCATTAAGTTCAGGTATTACTGACCTAACTGGGTTAGAGTATGCAAAGAATATTACTAGAATATCATTCCGTGGTATAAATGCTTCCTATGACGTAGTAACAAAACTTCCTAAACTTAATAATTTAACTATCACAGGTTCTAATATTACTTCTGATAAAATTCCTAATCTAAATAGTATGACTAATTTAGAACATTTATATTTATACGAATCAAATTTTGATAATTCGTTACTTCCTAAAATTAACGCGCTTCCCAATTTAAAAACCCTTAATATAGGTTATAATAAGCAAATAACTAATATAAGTTCATTAAAAAGCCTTCCCAATTTAACCGATTTAGTAGTTATGGGCTGCCAAATTGACGATTTCAGAGGGATTGCAGATTTTCCGAAATTAGAAAATTTTAATGGTACTTATCAAAGATTTGAAGATGAAGCAAGCAAGAGTCTTAAAAGTAGTGAGCTAACATTTAATGAAGCAGAACAAACACTATTTATACCATTTAAAATTTTGGAAAAACAAACAATTTATAACTACGATGGAACCATTTTACCCTACGATACAAATCCTGCTAATTTAATGATTGAAATAGATTCTGGTTATGAATTTACGGATGATAAAACTACTATTTCACAAGAAGGTGTTACACTAAAGAATTTTTCCAAAGAAAATTATGATGGCATGGAAATGTTATATATAGTCGCTATGTTCGATGGAAATAACATCGCAACGCCACCAAATTTAGCTAATGGAACATATAATGTAACAAATATTCTTTCTGGTGGATTATATGACGTCGATCATTCTGTAAGTATTGAAGCAGATGATAATGTATCTTATACGCAAGGACAAACCGTAACACCAGAACAATTCTTAAAAGATATTAATGCAAGTGCCAATGGTGGAACAATTACAAGCGACTTTGCAGATAAAGTAGATTTCTCTACACCAGGAACTTATACAGTTACTTTAAATGCTTCTAATTCAGCTGGTTTAACGGCTGATCCAGTACAAGTAACCGTTACTATCGTAGAACAAACAGTGATTACCGCAGAAACAGAAGTTAGTTACAATATGAATGACGCAAAAACAGAAGCTGATTTTTTAGCGGATATTAATGCTGTAACGAACAATAGTGCTGCGATTACGACAGACTTTGATACAGTTGTTGATTTAACAACAGCTGGTGAATATACAGTTACACTAAATGCAGGAACAGCGAAACAAAAAGCAACACCATTAAAAGTTACTGTTAAAGTTGTAGATCCAACACCGGCGCCAGCACCAGATCCAACGCCGACACCGGATCCAACACCGTCACCAGATCCAACACCAACACCAGACCCTGCATCTGACCCTGATCCATCAAACGATCCAGCGCCAGCAGAAGATCCTGGAACATCCATTGACTCAACGGGTTCAATGGACTCAACTGATCCAGCTAATTCAACATCAGAAGATTCAAGTTCTTCTACTCCGAAAGCTAGTAAAAAAGCTAACTCTGGTAACTCAACATTAGTAACAGCCAGCAAAGCAAGTTTACCAAAAACAGGTGATTCTTTACCTGTAACTGGAGTAGCAGTAGGATTCTTAGTTTTAGGATTAGGCGTTCTAATTGCTCGTAAAAAATAATAACAAAAAACTACTCGCTCAAAATAGTGGCGGGTAGTTTTTTTGGCTATCAATATACAAGGTTTAAATATAGTAAACAAAAAAGCTGCCCGTATTAGGGCAGCTTACTATTTTTTCATTACACTTGTTAACATCGCGACATAGGCTTGAGCACCAGATTTAGTTAAATGAACACCATCAGGAGCGAAGTATTGCGACTGGCCACTTGACCTTGAATACCAATCAACGACAGTCACGTTTGGACGTGAGGCTGCGTTAGCAATGCTCTTGTTTACTTCATTTTGCCATCCTCTAGGGACTCGTGTGTTGACTAGATAAATTGTTGCTTTATCGAATTGGTCTAATAGTGTATTCAGTTGATCTTCAGTAAAAGGACCGTTTGTGCCGAGTTCTAATATTACTGAGCTGTTTTCGCTATTAAACTTCTTATAACCAGTTGCAGTATTTATAGCATCGCGCAATTGTCGACCAACTAGACCATCAATTGTCACATTAGGAACTGCTTCTTTTAAGTATGGCTCGATGTCAAGCATTACCGAATCACCAATAGCTACTGTTTGAGTAATCGTAGGGGTTGGGGTTGCAGCTTTATCTTTATTATCTGGTTGGGTCGGATCATTTTGTCCCGCAGCTTTATTTGTTTCAGGTTCTTTCTTTTTCTCTGTATCCGTTGTTGTTTTTTCTTTTTCTTTCTCTTTCTCTTCTGCTTCTTTTTTGGTTTCTTTCTCAGTATCTTTTGTGGATGTTGTTGTTTTAACGGATGTTTGTTGTTTTTCAGCGTTAGTATTTACAGAAAGAACATTTGTCATCCCAAGCGCAAACACTGCTAAAACAGCTACAAGGCCAGCAATACTAAGCCATTTGCCAACCGGTTTATTTTTCAAGACAAAATAATTTTTATCTTTGAATCCTTTGAAATAATTAATGAAGCCGTTTTTGCGAATAGGTGTTTCAATGAAACGAAACGATAATTCAGCGATAATAAATGTTGCGGCAACTTGCAAGATAGCGCGCCAAATATTGGGCTGCGTGATTTCTAAAACAGGTGTAGTCAAAGTAATAATTGGATAGTGCCATAAATAAATACCATAGGAACGTGTCCCAATCCATCTAAGCGGTTTAAAACTAAAAATTCTGCTTAAATAAGAGGCTGGGTGGGAGATAGTTGCAATCATGATAACGCCAAGAATAGCAACTAACAGCAAACCACCGCGGTATAAAAATGGTTGGTATTCACTAACAAACGCTGTAAATAATAGGAAGAAAAGAATACTAATTGTTCCAGCAATATTAAGAGCAGCTTTACTTTTCTTCGGTACAACTGGGCTAAGTCGGTTGAAAGGCCAAACAAAAGCGAGTGCACAACCAGCTAGTAAATCAAATGCTCTTGTATCTGTTCCATAATAAACTCGACTCGGATCAGTTCCCGGGACATATAAGACAGTCATTAAAATCGCAGAAAGAAGGCCTAATCCTACAACGATTTTTAAAAGTAATTTAGGATTTTTAACCCACTTGAGGAATACAAGTAAAAACAAAGGCCAAACCATATAAAATTGTTCTTCTATTGCAAGAGACCATAAGTTTTTTAACGGTGATGGAAGTCCAAATGAATCGAAATAAGATACATTATGGAAAATAAACCACCAATTACTTACATAAAAGAATGAAGCAATGGCGTCACCACGTAAGTTTTTTAAAATTTCAGGATGGAAAAACACGGAATAAATCACAACTACTACAATCATCACGTAGACAGCTGGAATCAGTCGTCGAAAACGTCTGAGCCAAAATTGCTTTAACTGCAGTGATTGATTTTTTTCCCATTGTGTTAACAAAATATTCGTAATTAAATAACCAGATAAGACGAAAAATATGTCGACGCCGATGAATCCACCTTTAGCCCAACTGAAGTTCAGATGGTAGGCAATTACAGCGATAACAGCGAGTGCTCGAAGTCCATCAATACTCGGAACATATTTTCTACTGTAGCGAGTAGTCCTTTTCAAATTAACATCTCCTATTTGTGATAAATATGTGTGTGTAAACTTAGACAGAGATAGTAAAGCCATCTGTTTTTAGCTCCATACTATAATACCATAGATAAATCAAGAAGTAATTTAAAAAGCTGAAATTATACATGGATTTTAAAAATTTGAGTATATTTACTTATTTTTGTTATAGTAATTATAAGTAAATAGTTTGGGGGGAAGCGATTTGACAGAGATTTATGCTCATAGAGGAAGTAGTGGCACACATCCTGAAAACACATTGCCGGCTATGAAAAAAGCTATAGAAACAGGTGCTGATGGAATAGAATTAGACATACATGTACTAAAATCTGGAGAATTAATCGTAATGCATGACGAACGTGTGGATAGAACTACTAATGGGACTGGATTTTTAAAAGATTTTACATTGCTTGAGGTGAAAAAATTATATACCGCCAAACACTTTTTTAGAAAAGTTCGCGTGCCTACTTTAGAAGAAGTATTTAAATTAGTGAATCACACGGGAGTAAGCCTCAATATTGAATTAAAAACAGACGTCTTTGAATATGAAGGAATTGAGAGAAAAGTTTTAGAATTAGCGAGTCAGTTTCCGAATGTTGAGCGGATGTATTCTTCTTTTAATCCTGATACCCTGATTCGCCTTAGAGAACTAGATAGTGGAGCAAGGTTAGCGCTTATCACACATGGCAATTTAGACAAGGTGCTTCCCCTACATGAAAAAATTCAGTTAGATGCGGTTCATCCGCCAATAAAAGCGGAAAACAACCCAATTCTCCAACAAATTCCAGCGCGTTTTTGGACAGTGAATAAAGAAGCAGAAATATCTCATTTTATAGATATTCATGCAAAAGGAATTATGACTGATTTTCCGGAAAGAGCTGTAGCAATTAAAGAGAGTAAAACAAGTCGCTGAGCAAAACACTTTCATTCTAAAAGATTACAAGCTATAATCGAAGTAAGTTAATAATTAAATTGTCTGAGATTCGGAGAGACTGCAAAAGGCGAGCGCAATCGCCTTCATTTGCAGTCTCTTTTTTTGTTTTTTTATAACTTAAAGCGTTTCAGTTCATTGGAATAGTGGAAAAGTAGCAAGAAGGCATAAATCAGACGTAAACAATTTGAAGGGGGCAAACAAAATGGTACAATTATTCTCAGCTTTTGATAGAGAAACCATTGAAAGAAATTTACAAGAAGAAAAATTCGATTTAGTCATTGTTGGCGGTGGTATTACTGGAGCAGGAATTGCATTAGATGCGACTTCCAGAGGTATGAGTGTGGCGCTAGTAGAAATGGGTGACTTCGCAAGCGGAACTTCAAGTCGCTCCACGAAATTAGTCCACGGTGGCTTACGTTACCTACAACAATTTGAAATTAAAGAAGTAGCAGACCTTGGGAAAGAACGCGCTATCGTTTATGAAAATGGTCCACACGTTACGACTCCAGAATGGATGATGTTGCCATTCCATAAAGGCGGAAATATGGGTAAAACAACAGCTTCCTTTGGTATTCGTTTATATGACTATTTAGCAGGCGTAAAGAAAAATGAACGCCGCAAGATCTTAAGCGCCAAAGAAACATTAGCGAAAAACCCATTTGTTAAAAAAGATGGCTTAAAAGGCTCTGGTTACTATGTAGAATACCGGACCGATGATGCCAGATTAACGATTGAAGTAATGAAAAAAGCCGTTGAACTTGGCGCAAACGCAATTAATTATACAAAAGCAGAACACTTCTTATATGATGATAAAAAACAAGTGGTTGGCGTGACTGTAACAGACCGTCTAACTGGCAAAGCTTACGATATTAAAGGACATCGCGTAATTAATGCTGCTGGACCATGGGTAGATAAAGTCAGAAAACTCGACTATGCTACAAATAATAAACATCTTCGCTTAACAAAAGGTATTCATTTAGTTATCGATAAACAAAAATTCCCAATGGAACAAGCGGTTTATTTCGATACACCAGATGGTCGAATGGTTTTTGCTATCCCTCGTGATAAAAAAGTGTATGTTGGTACAACGGATACAGTTTATGATGAAGCAGTAATTAATCCAAAAGCACTCGAATCTGACCATAATTATGTTATTAAAGCGATCAACTATATGTTCCCAGATGTGCATATTAGCGAAAAAGACATTGAATCAAGCTGGGCTGGCGTACGTCCGCTTATTTACGAAGAAGGAAAAGATCCTTCTGAAATTTCTCGAAAAGATGAAGTTTGGTTCTCTGAAAGTGGCTTAATCACAATGGCTGGTGGTAAATTAACAGGCTACCGCAAAATGGCTGAAAAATTACTAGACGATGTATCCAAAACATTGTCCAAAGAAACTGGTAAAAAATATAAACCAGTTCAAACAAAACATTTACCTATCTCAGGTGGAGACATTGGTGGTTCAGAACAATTAGAAGCATTCCTTTCGAAAAAAGCGAAAGAAGGAAATAATCGTTTCGGTTGGACACTAGAAGAAGGTCGCGAAATTGCTAAACGGTTTGGTAGTAATATTGATCAATTATTTACCTACGCGCAAGAACACAAAGACCAAAATGAAACTACTCTACCAAATAGCCTTTATGCAGAACTTCGCTATTCGATTCAACATGAAGCTGTAACAACGCCGATTGATTTCTTATTACGCCGTACCGGTTACTTGCTGTTTGATATGCCATATTTACTTGAATGGAAAGATGCTGTTGTAGATGAAATGGCCAAACAATTCCACTGGAGCGACGATGTAAAACAAAATTATATAGAAGAATTAAATATCCAAATTAATGATGCCAGAGAACCAGCAGACTGGCATGATAGATAAAAGAATTATAAAAAGAGCGCATTTCTTCCAGATTTGCGCTTTTTTTATGAAAAAAATCATTTTCGCTATTTTCAAGAAACCATTTTCATGGTACATTGATTACAGGCGAAAAGGAGGTTTTTTTTTGAGTAAGATTCCTGTTATCGTCATCGTTGGCCCAACTGCTGTCGGTAAAACAAGTCTTAGTATTACCTTAGCGAAGAATTTTGATGGAGAAATCATTAGCGGCGACTCTATGCAAGTATATCGTGGATTAGATATTGGTACCGCAAAAATCACACCAGAAGAAATGGATGGGATAAAACATTATCTAATTGATGTAACTGACCCAGCTGTTCCTTTTACAGCAGCAAAATTCCAAGCAGAAACAAGGGGCTTAATTGAATCCATACATAATAGAGGAAAACTTCCAATAATAGTTGGTGGAACAGGACTATATATTCAGTCTGTTTTTTATGATTATGGTTTTGGAAATGCAAGTGAAGATAAGGCTTACCGAAGAGAACTAGATCAATTGGACAAAACGACTTTATGGCAAATGTTAGATCAACTTGATCCAAAAAGCGCAGAACTTATTCATGAAAATAATAAAAGGCGTGTCATAAGGGCTCTAGAAGTGATACATTTGACTGGAAAACCTTTTTCTGAATATCAAGTTCATCATACGTTAAACGAAGCATATCAACCTCTTTTTCTAGGACTTGATTTAGACAGGGAGTTACTTTATGAACGAATCAATAGGCGCGTAGAGCTAATGTTTGAAGAAGGACTAGTTTCAGAAGCATCGAAGCTATATGATGAACATTTAGTCGATGTTCCAGCCATACGAGGCATCGGTTATAAAGAATTATTTACTTATTTTGATGGAAATAGTTCGCTTGAAGAAGCAAAAGAATTAATTCAAAAAAACTCGCGTCATTTCGCGAAAAGACAGTTAACGTGGTTTAGAAATAGAATGGATATTGACTGGATTCAAGCGGGTGTTAGCACAACTGACACTGAAGCAATGGAAAAAGTGAAGACCTTTTTAGCATCTAAATAACACTTTTCTGTTTGGTAGTAAGAAATAAAGGGTATTTGAAATTAGCCAACCAATTGCACAATGAAACTACATTGGGGTTTGGGAATTTTTTAGTATAAGATAGAGATTGGAGAGGGAAATTATGAAACAAGGTGGACAAGGGTTACAGGACTATTACTTAAATCAATTGCGTAAGGAAAAAATTCTTGCAACAGTATTTTTAACAAATGGCTTTCAGTTAAGAGGACGCGTTGTAAGTTTTGACAATTTTACCGTACTACTAGATGTCGAAGGAAAACAACAACTTGTATTTAAACACGCAATTTCAACTTTCTCCCCGCAAAAGAATGTCGCTTTGAATCCTGATGCGGAATAAGCAATTCCTTTAAAAGGCAAGAAACTCGTTTTGGCGATGTTTCATGCCTTTTTTTTATACCAAAAGTATGCTACGATTAGTTTTGTCTGAAAAAGGGAGATGTACTTGTGGAACGGGAGAAAATAATACTTGTAGGCGTCATATTGCCAAATAAAACAGAAGAAGCTTTTTGGAACTCCATGAGCGAACTCCATAGCCTTGCTAAAACGGCGAACGGGGAAGTTATGGATGAGTTGATTCAAAAATTAGAACGCGTGAGTCAGACGTCCTTCATAGGTTCAGGTAAGCTGATGGAACTTTCAGAGTTAGTGGAAATGCATGAAGCGGATGTCGTTATTTTTAATAGTGAACTTAGTGCTACACAAGTGCGCAATATTTCTAAAATAGTGGATGCACGAATTATTGACCGCACACAATTGATTTTAGATATTTTTGCGATGCGAGCTAAGTCTAAAGAAGGTAAACTACAAGTCGCCTATGCTCAGTACAAATATTTACTACCTAGACTTAGTGGACAAGGTGCCTCGCTTTCGAAATTAGGGGGCGGAATTGGTTCAAGAGGTCCAGGTGAGTCAAAACTAGAAATGGATAAACGTCATATCCGCGAAAAAATGCATGATATAAAAGCACAATTAACACACGTCGAGCGACATCGCAAGCGTATTATTGATAGAAGAAACACCCAATCCGTATTTCGTTTTGGTTTAATCGGTTATACGAATGCGGGAAAATCAACCATTTTCAACCGTCTAACAAATGAGACGACACTTGAAGAGGATAAATTATTTGCAACACTCGATCCAACCACAAGAAAAATTCGATTTGAAGGCGGGTTTCAAGCACTTTTAACAGATACAGTAGGTTTTATTCAAGACTTGCCAACAACTTTGATCGCAGCATTTCGTTCTACGTTGGAGGAAACCGCAAATGTTGATGTTTTAATTCATGTAGTGGATGCCTCTGACCCAGATTACTTACAGCATGAAACGACTGTAATAAACTTGCTAGAAGAGCTTGAGATGAGTCACCTTCCAACATTAATTGTCTATAATAAAATGGACAAAGCACCGTCTACATTCGTACCTGATCGACCAGAGCACCTACTTATTTCAGCATTAGATCAAGATGCTCCTAAAGAAATAAAACAACGAATGATTGAACTAATTGAGAAAAACTGGACTTTCTTTACAGTAGATTTATCAGAAGAAAAAGGTAAGGAATTAGCGCAACTGAAACAACAAGCATGGATAACAAAGCTTGAATATATGGAAGAAAAAGCATGTTACCGAATCGAGGGTTATCGACCTAGAAAGGAAACTACTAATGACTGAAATTCAAACAATAAGAAAAAAAGTCGAACAACAAATTGCTTCATTACAAAACGAAACTGATGAAATTGCCGAATTTAACCAAGCAAAAGTGCTTGATGCTTTCCAGGAAAATAAAGTAAGTGATTTTCATTTTAATCCATCGACTGGTTACGGTTATGATGACGAAGGGAGAGATACGTTAGAACGCGTGTATGCAAGCGTATTTAAAACAGAAGCGGCTCTCGTTAGACCGCAAATTATTTCTGGTACGCATGCAATTTCTACCGTTCTATTCGGAATCTTGCGCCCAGGGGATGAGTTATTATATATAACTGGTGAGCCATATGATACGTTAGAAGAAATCGTGGGTATTAGAAGCGAAGGTCAAGGCTCGCTTAAAGACTTTCAAATTGGCTACGATGCAGTACCGCTACTAACAATTGGCGAAATAGATTTTCCGGCAGTATCTAAAAAAATATCCGCTAACACAAAAATGATTGGTATTCAGCGTTCTAGAGGCTATGCAGATCGACCTTCTTTTACAATAGAGAAAATAAAAGAAATGGTTACTTTTGTAAAGAACATCAACCCCAATATCATTGTTTTTGTAGATAATTGTTACGGGGAATTTGTGGAACGAATAGAACCGACCGAAGTAGGCGCAGATATTATTGCAGGATCGCTCATAAAAAACCCGGGTGGAGGTTTGGCAAAAACTGGTGGTTATATTGCTGGAAGAAATACCTTAGTCGATTTATGCGGCTACCGGTTGACGACTCCTGGGATAGGAAGAGAAGCGGGCGCATCTCTTTATAGCTTATTAGAAATGTATCAAGGATTCTTCTTAGCACCACATGTAACTGCTCAAGCAATTAAGGGAGCTCGTTTTACTGCTGCTATGTTAGCTGAATTCGGCGTAGAAGCAGATCCGCTTTGGGATGCCAAAAGAACTGACTTAATCCAGAGTGTATCTTTCCACAGCAAAGATAAAATGATTGCTTTTGCTCAAGCAATCCAAGCTGCCTCCCCAGTTAATGCACATGTTTTGCCAATCGGCGCATATATGCCGGGCTACGAAGATGACGTGATAATGGCAGCGGGTACATTTATTCAAGGAGCTAGCCTTGAACTTACAGCGGACGGACCGATTAGAGAACCTTATCAACTATACGTCCAAGGCGGTTTAACATACGAACACGTTAAAATTGCTGTCACTAGAGCAATAGAAAATTCTTTATAAAAAAGTAACATCCATTTTCAAAAAAAGTTTTTATTTTTTTACCACGGTAGTTTCTATCGTGTTTTTTTTTGTTGTGAAAATGTTGATATATATGGGTTTGTGAGTAATGTTAGATAATCTTACATAAATTTGACAAAACATCTGACGTACATTATAATGCTACTATCATCAAAAAATAATTATGTTTTGAGGGGGAATTGTCGTGAGTGAAAAGGAAATCCGGAGATCGATGCCGCTGTTTCCAATTGGGCCTGTGATGAAGCTAACCGATCTCACCGCTAGACAAATTCGCTACTATGAAGACCAAGGATTAATCCATCCAGCACGCAATCAAGGAAATCACCGTTTGTACTCACTTCAAGACATTGATGTTTTGCTAGAGATAAAAGATTATTTGAATGATGGTCTGAATATTGCGGGAATTAAGAAAATGTATCAAATGCAGCAAAAAGAATCAAAAGAACCTTTGACAGATGATGATGTACGCAAAATACTTAGAAAAGAAATGCAACAAGCCGGCCGCTTTGTAAAACAAGATGCCACAGGAAAACAACAATTACCAAGGTTTTAAAAAGATTAGAAGAGGTATTTACTTTATTTAGAAGTTAATATAAAAAGATTATTTAGGAGGAATTTAGATTATGGCAAAATATACAAAAGAAGACATTTTCCGCTTTGCAGATGAACAAAATGTAAAATTTATTCGTTTACAGTTCACGGATATTCTCGGGATAATAAAGAATGTGGAAATTCCTGTTAGCCAACTAAAGAAAGCACTAGATAACAAGATTATGTTTGATGGTTCCTCCATAGAAGGTTTTGTAAGAATTGAAGAGTCCGACATGTATTTATTCCCGGACTTAGACACATGGGTAGTATTCCCTTGGACAGCTGAAAAAGGGAAAGTAGCAAGAATGATTTGCGACATTTATAATCCTGATATGACACCATTTGCAGGAGATCCACGTGCCAACTTAAAACGTGTACTTAAAGAAATGGAAGAGCTAGGTTTCACTGAATTCAACTTAGGACCAGAACCAGAATTCTTCCTATTCAAACTAGATGAAAATCGTCGCCCAACACTTGAATTAAATGATAGCGGTGGTTACTTCGATTTAGCACCAACTGATTTAGGCGAAAACTGTCGTCGTGACATTGTACTTGAATTAGAAGAAATGGGCTTTGAAATTGAAGCTTCTCACCATGAAGTAGCTCCAGGTCAACATGAAATTGACTTTAAATATGAAGATGCAATTACTGCGTGTGATAGCATCCAAACATTTAAGTTAGTAGTTAAAACAATTGCTCGCAAACACGGTTTACATGCTACATTTATGCCGAAACCACTATTTGGTGTAAATGGTTCAGGAATGCATTTCAATATGTCCTTATTTACAGAAGAAGGTAATGCGTTCTTTGATAAAGAAGGCGAACTTGAATTAAGCAAAACAGCTTATCATTTCTTAGCGGGTATGTTAAAACACGCTCGTGGATTTACAGCTGTTACTAACCCGACAATTAATTCGTTCAAGCGTTTAGTTCCTGGATACGAAGCACCATGTTACATTGCATGGTCAGGTAAAAACCGTAGCCCACTAGTACGTGTTCCTAGTTCTCGCGGATTAAGTACTCGTCTTGAATTACGTAGTGTGGATCCATCCGCTAATCCATATTTAGCAATGGCTGTACTTCTAAAAGCTGGTTTGTCCGGCATTAAAGATGAGCTAACTCCTCCAGCTCCAGTTGACCGTAACATTTACGGCATGAACGAAGAGGAACGTGAAGCAACAGGAATTTATGATTTACCAGAAAGCTTAGGTCATGCTTTAATCGAGCTTGAAAAAGATGACATCATCCGTGATGGCTTAGGTGAACATATTTTCGAACATTTCATTGAAGCGAAAACAATTGAATGTGATATGTTCCGTACAGCGGTTCATCCGTGGGAACGTGAACAATATCTTGAAATTTATTAATATTAAAAAGCTCGTTTCCGACTTGGGAGCGAGCTTTTTTTATGCAATTGAAAATCAAATGTTTGATGTTTTGGTGATTGAGGCATATATTTATAAATGTGTTAGCAAAAGGGATTAATATTTGCTAGGGAAAGGGGCAGGTATGCAGATTACTTTAGCTGTTTTAGTTTTTGCCTTAACGCTTATATTTGTTATTTGGCAACCTAGAAACTTGTCGATTGGATGGTCCGCTTGTATTGGAGCATTACTCGCATTATTACTTGGCGTTGTCACTTTAACAGATGTTGTAACTGTAACAGGCATCGTTTGGAATGCAACACTCGCTTTTATTGCAATTATTATTATTTCACTTATATTAGATGAGATTGGTTTTTTCGAATGGGCAGCGTTACATATGGCAAGGTTAGCAAGAGGGAACGGATTACTCATGTTTGTACTTATTTCTATTTTGGGAGCACTAGTGGCAGCTCTTTTTGCGAATGATGGGGCAGCTTTGATTTTAACTCCAATTGTTTTGGCGATGGTGCGTGCGCTTAATTTTGATGAGAAAAAGGTGTTTCCCTTTATCATTGCCAGTGGATTTATTGCTGATACGACGTCTTTACCACTTGTTGTAAGTAATTTAGTGAATATTGTTTCGGCTGACTTTTTCGGCATTAGTTTTTCAAAGTACGCATTAATGATGTTGATTCCGACGCTTTTTTCGTTGGTTGCGAGTATTATTGTTCTTTATATTTATTTTAGAAAAGCGTTACCTAGAACTTATGAAATTAGTGGAATTCGTGAGCCGGCTTCTGCGCTTAAAGATAAAAAAATGTTTCGGATTTCATGGGGAATACTTATCATTCTTGTGATTGGATATTTCTTAAGTAGCTTTTTGGACATTCCAGTGTCATTTATCGCTTTACTTGTAGCGTTTATCTTTTTGCTAGTTGGTGGAAAGAGTCATGCTGTTTCTACAAGGAAGATTTTAAAAGGGGCGCCGTGGAATATTGTGTTTTTCTCGGTTGGGATGTATGTCGTCGTATACGGTTTGCAAAACGCTGGCATTACTAAATTATTAGCAGAGGCTATTTCATATATTGCTCATTATGGGCTTTTCGTAGGTACGATTGGGATGGGCTTTATTGCCGCGATATTGTCGTCTGTAATGAATAATTTACCAACTGTAATGATTAATGCACTTGCAATCGATCATACTTCATTTACAGGAGTGATGAAAGAAGCGTTAGTCTATGCAAATGTTATCGGATCTGACTTAGGGCCTAAAATAACGCCAATCGGTTCGCTTGCAACGTTACTATGGTTACATGTATTAGCTCAAAAGGGTATAAAAATAAGCTGGGGATCATATTTTAAAATAGGTATTGTGATTACTATTCCAGTATTGTTTATTACACTCGTCGGACTTTATATTTCACTCCTTATTTGGAGCTAAGAAAACCCTGTACAAAATTGTACAGGGTTTTTCCTATGCTTTATAAAGAATATGTGGCTTTAAAGGATGTCCGTCCGCTAAAGCAGGATGCATAAATGTAGCTACTTTTGTAAAATGGATTTTTTTCATTACTTGTTCTGATGGCTTATTTAACATAGCGGTGAAACTGTAAATTTCATCAATAGTTGTTTTCTGTTTGGCGAAATCGAGAGCTCCTAGTGCGGCTTCGGTTGCATAACCTTGGTTCCATACACTTTTCTTTAAGCGCCAGCCAATTTCGATACAAGGGGTGAACGCAGCTTCAAAAGTTGCTTCATGAAAACCGGTAAAACCAATAAATTCGCCGGTAGATTTTTCTTCAATGGCAAAAAGTCCGTAGCCAAGTGCCGTTAATTCTTGTTGATTTCTTTCTAAAAAAGCATTACTTTCTTCTTTTGAAAGTGTAGATGGAAAGTACTTCATTACGACTTTGTCACCGTTCATTTCGCTAAAGGGAACATAATCACTTGCTACATAATCTCTTGCAATTAGTCTATCTGTTTCAAAATAAATCAATATAAAAACCGCCTAACAAAATATAGCTTTTAGTGAATATCTCTATAAAGGCCAATAACTTTGCCTAAAATAGTAACGTTATTTAAGATAATTGGTTCTAGTGCATCATTTTCTGGTTGTAATCTAAAATGATTCGCTTCTTTATAGAAACGTTTACAAGTCGCCTCGTTTTCGTCGGTCATCGCTACGACAATTTCACCATTAATTGCTGAACTTTGTTGTCGAACAATTACTTTATCTCCATCTAAAATCCCGGCATTTATCATACTTTCTCCGTCGATTTCAAGCATGAAGACATTGGTTTCTCCTGCAGCCATATATTCAGGGAGTGGGAAATACTCTTCTATATTCTCAATCGCTGTAATAGGCATTCCGGCAGTAACTTTACCGATGATTGGGATATTGACTACATTCGGCGTCTCTGCTTCATCTTCTAAAGACAAAATTTCAATAGCACGAGGTTTCGTAGGGTCACGTCTAATTAGTCCTTTACCTTCAAGTCGAGCAAGATGGCCATGGACTGTGGAGCTAGATGCTAAACCAACAGCTTCACCGATTTCACGTACGGAAGGTGGATAACCCTTTTCTTTTACTTCTGATTTTATAAATTCATATATATCTTGTTGACGTTTAGATATTTTCATGGTTTCACCTCATTGATTTAATGGTTATTTTATAAATCAAGTATAGCAAAAGAAAATCCAATATGCAAACAAAGGTTCGTTTTTTTATTGACATATGCGAACGGCTGTTCTATAATATAGAAAAGCGAACGTACATTCTTTTTTGGAGGGATTATTAATGACTTTAAAATTAATTTGGGATAAATTTTATGTTTCTATTATATTTGTAATAACTTGTTTAGTTCTAGGAATTATATTGATGTGCACTGTTATTGGGAGTGGCAGTGAGTATTCTGAGGTAGATGTAAATGAAGGGGATTCTATTTGGGCACTTGCAGACCAATATGCAGCGAAGAGCGATATGGCAAAAGCAGATTTTGTATCTTGGGTTGAAAAAGAAAATAACCTTACAGATGGACATGTGAAAGCTGGGGATTCTGTAGTTATACCAGTACACGAAACAAAGTTACAAAGAAGCGATAGTACTATTCAATTAGCAAACCAGTAGAAACGATTTTAGTGTCGTTTATGATATAATAAAGAAAGTAGCGATTTAGCTACTTTCTTATTTTAATATAATGAAGAAAAGGATGAAGTGTGATGCTAGAAAAAGCTAAAATAGATAGAATCAATGAACTTTCTAAAAAGAAAAAAGCAGGGACTCTAACTGCTGATGAAAAAGTAGAACAAGAAAAATTAAGGAAAGAATATATTAAGTCGTTTCGCACTCATATGAAGGGAACAATCGAAAATACTACGATTATTGACCCTAAAGGAAATGATGTAACACCGCATAAAATAAAACAAATGAGAAAAAATAAGAAGTAAAAATTAGTACCAAATGAACATTTTTGCGCAAATGAACAAAAATACCAATCAATTAAGCAATTTAAAGCAATTATTAGTTGTGTTAATTGCTTTTTAGGCTTATTATTAAAAGTAGTTAAAATTATATTGAAGAGAGGATGTTTCATTTGTTCGATAACACAGATAGTTTAGCAGTAAATACAATTCGTACATTATCAATTGATGCAATTCAAAAAGCAAATTCTGGTCATCCGGGATTACCAATGGGAGCGGCTCCAATGGCTTATGCACTTTGGTCTCGCGTATTAAATACAAACCCTAAAAATTCACATTGGTTTAACCGTGATCGTTTTGTACTTTCTGCTGGACACGGCTCAATGCTTTTATATAGTTTATTACATTTAAGTGGTTTCAAATTAGAAATAGAAGACCTTAAAAACTTCCGTCAATGGGAAAGTAAAACTCCAGGTCACCCAGAATATCGTTATACTGATGGAGTAGATGCAACTACTGGTCCACTTGGTCAAGGTATTGCGATGGCTGTTGGTATGGCTATGGCAGAAAGACATCTTGAAGCAAAATATAACAAAGATGGTTTCCCAGTTGTGGATCACTATACTTATGCGCTATGTGGAGATGGAGACTTAATGGAAGGTGTTGCTTCTGAAGCGGCTTCTTACGCAGGTCACCAACAACTTGGAAGACTTGTTGTTTTATACGATTCCAATGATATTTCTCTTGATGGCGATTTAGACAAATCTTTCTCTGAAAATGTAAAACAACGCTTTGAAGCTTATGGTTGGGAACATTTATTAGTTAAAGATGGCAATGATACAGCAGAAATCCTAGCTGCTATTGAAAAAGCAAAACAAAATACATCACAACCTACAATGATTGAAGTTAAAACAGTTATTGGTTTTGGTGCTCCTAATGCAGGTACTAGTAAAGTTCATGGTGCTCCTCTAGGTGACGAAGGTATTTTAGAAGCGAAAAAAGCTTATGGTTGGAACTACGAAGAAAAATTCTTTGTTCCTGAAGAAGTTACAACTCGCTTTAAAGAAACTATTGGAGAACGCGGTGAAAAAGCAGAAGCAGCATGGAACGAATTATTTGCTTCTTATAAAGCGAAATACCCAGAGCTTGCTAAACAATTAGAAGATAGCTTAAATAACAAGTTACCAGCTGATTGGGATGCAGATCTTCCAGTATATGACGATTCTAAAGCACTTGCTAGCCGTGCTTCAAGTGGTGAAGTTATCAATGCATTAGCTGCGAAAATACCTACTATTTTTGGTGGTTCAGCAGACCTTGCTGGTTCTAACAATACAACAATTAAAACAGATGGTGAATTCACTAAAAAAACACCAGCAGAAAGAAATATCTGGTTTGGTGTTCGTGAATTTGCAATGGGTGCAGCGTTAAACGGTATGGCACTACACGGCGGACTACAAGTATACGGAGGTACATTCTTTGTATTCTCTGACTATGTACGTGCTGCGATTCGTTTATCTGCAATCCAACATTTACCTGTAACATACGTAATGACACATGATAGTATTGCTGTTGGGGAAGATGGTCCAACCCATGAGCCAATCGAGCAACTTGCAAGCTTACGTGCTATGCCAGGACTTTCTGTTATCCGTCCTGCTGATGGAAATGAAGTAGTAGAGGCTTGGAAACTAGCGATTACTTCGACAGATACTCCACATGTGCTTGTTCTTACTCGTCAAGGATTACCAACTTTACCAAATTCTGCGAAATTATCTGCAGAAGGCGTTAAAAAAGGTGCTTATGTTATCTCTCCAGCTAAAGGTGAGGTTCCAGAAGCAATTATTCTTGCAAGTGGTTCTGAAGTTAATTTAGCTGTTGAAGCGCAAAAAGAACTTCAAGCTCAAGGAACAGATGTATCCGTTGTGAGCGTGCCATCATTTGATCTATTTGCAAAACAATCAGCAGAATACAAAGAAAGCGTCTTACCAAATGCTGTTAGAAAACGTGTAGCAGTAGAGATGGGTGCTAGCTTTGGTTGGGAACGTTATGTTGGTTTAGATGGTAAAGTGATTGGAATTGACAAATTTGGTGCTTCTGCTCCAGGTGAAACAGTTATTAAAAATTATGGCTTTACTGTAGAAAACGTTGTTAATACAGTAAAATCACTTTAATTAAACAAACAGACCGCGTCTAGTATATTTATCTAGGGCGGTCTTTTTTTTATGCTTTTATAGATTGCGCAGGGGTGCCTTTAATGGTATAATTACGAGGTTGTTTGCAGCTTTTATTGATAAATTGATCTAGATGATAAGTTTTCTTGAAAAGTATTGTCTGTTTAATATAAATCAAGTACAATAAAAGAGGATTTTGTTTCAAGGAGGAGAAAAGAGACTATGTGGATTTACATTCTTGTCGGCATTATTTGTTTACTAGCTGGTCTTGCGGGAGGATTCTTTATTGCAAGACGTTATATGATGAGCTATTTAAAAAACAATCCGCCAATTAACGAACAAATGTTACAAATGATGATGGCGCAAATGGGTCAAAAACCATCACAAAAGAAAATCAATCAAATGATGAGCGCGATGAACAAACAGCAAGAAAAAGAAAAACCAAAAAAAGCAAAGAAATAATCTTTTAACAAAGTAAAACCCTTCTATTATAACTTAGAAGGGTTTTTGATTACTTTTTAGTTGCCGAAATAATTAACATCATTGGACGACGATATTCATCTTGCATTTCTGGTAAATTTTTAAGTTCTGGAGCTGGTTCTGGTTCAATAACACTTTTAAGCTCAAAATTATTTTGAAGGAGTGTCTGGATGTAAGTTGTAAGGGTGCGATGGTATTTTTTTACATCTTCGCCAAGGAAATGGGTTGTTCGAATCGATTCGTTAAAATAGCGATCAACTGGCCAGTGTAACTTATTACCAGTTTCGTCAGTATACCAATCTTGTCTGCCATCCGCGGTAAAAACTGGATGTTCGACAGAGAAAATAAACTCGCCACCGGTTTTTAAATTAGTATGGACTTTTTTACAAATGTCTTGAAAGGAAGCGACATAATGAATAGCGAGTGAACTCCTAATAACATCATACATCTCTGGCTCATTATCCATATCTTCTATCGCTTTTTGTTTATAATTAACTGCATTTGAAGTGGTCTTTTGTTTTGCTTCAGTTAACATGCGCTCAGATAAATCTATTCCAACTACTTTCTTCGCACCATGGTCGGCTGCATAAATACAGTGCCAACCGAATCCGCAGCCTAAATCAAGTACTGTCTTTCCATTAAAGTCTGGGAGAAGTTTTTTAAATTCATGCCACTCTCCAGCTGCTGCAAGTCCGTTTTTAGAACGAGGCATTTGACTATATTGTTCAAAAAATTCTTTGTCATCGTATTTATTTTCTTTCAATTTTAATTCCTCTTTTCTTCAATTAATCAGAAGCTTTACTGAATTCTTTATCTAAGAAGAGGTGAGTAAGGCCGCTCACTTGTTTTAAGCGTAAGATTTCATTTGCATCCATTCCAATATTTTTCATAATCCAGCTGTCTGACATGCCGCTATCTGCTAATTCACCAACAATAGAAGACATAAGTTCTACGTTATGAAAACCGCGAGCACGATTATGACGAATAGTAGAAGCTATCCGGTTTACGGTATCTTTTTCTAAAATAACTACTGGTAATAATTCTTTTTCTCTTTCGCGGATCCGTTTAGAAGTCTGCATGATAGTATATCGATGAAACCCGTCTATTATTTCATATTTATCAGAGTTTTCCAAGGGATAGCAAACGATTGGTTGTGTAAATCCATCTTCCCAAATAGATTTTTCTAGTAGTTTTAGTTCCGTGGCTGGAACAGTATTTGGATTATAATTATTTGCTTGAAGTTTGGTGTAGTGAATGGGAGTGACGTTGTATACTGGGCTTTTATAATTCATTATATCACCTCATAAAATATTATTATATTTCTCTAGTGCATGTTTTCTTTTCTCTAATTCAAGCTTGGTTTGACCAAAACCCATATATTTACAGGTGTAATCATTTTTTAAAATAGCGATACACATTCTTTTATATGTTGGAACGCTGGCGAATTCTTTGATTTTCAAGTCATCTGGATATTCTTTAAAGCGAACAATTTCCATGGGATTGGAATATGTACGTTTATTTTGAGGTTTTCCAAGGAAGTCAGCTTGTACATTTAAGTTTTTTAATTCCTCTACGGTTTCTACTTTTAAAGCGCCGCCTTTTTCGGTCCAATAATTAATGCTTGTTTTAAATTTTTTTAAATAACGTTCTCTTGTATAACTCGGTAAGGTTGTAAGTAAAAATTCCAAATAAGATTTCCATGTGTGGTTTGGAGGTAAGTTAATTTCTTTCCATGCCATCGCTGAAGTTCCACCATAAATAGCTGTGAAATTGGCTCCGTTCACGCGACCAACTAATTTAGACCAAAGCGCAGGTTCAATTACGCGATATAACTTAAGACTTTCGGTTGCGGAATCATTGAAAGGGCTAGCGACGCGCATATCGTTTAAAGTTAAACCGGCATGGTAAAACAAATCGTAAATTTTATTGTAAGGCCAATCGAATTTAGCATTTGCAGTCCATATATCTTCTACTAACCAATCATGAATCGGGTAGGCGTTATATATGTTTTTGGAAATTTCAGTAGTCCAATTATAATTTTTATACATGCGTTCTTTTTTATGGATCGCATTATAGCGGTTGAGCGATTCTTGTTGTCGAATACCGATTAAGGCAATGGTTTTTTCAGCTTTATTTTTAGTATGCAGCCAGTGGATAAGTTTCTTGTTGAATTCGTAGTCCCAAATTGTATGGAAATCAAAATCAAAAGGGGCGTTGTCTTCATTTATCACAGATGGATAATCAGGCATTTCTCTTACCCAAATATCTTGTTTTGATTTTTCCCAAGGTATCCAGTGGTCGGTATACATCGAAACTGCGGATTGGGCTGCAATAGGAAGGCAACACCAAAGCGGCTCGATAATATCTAAGTTACTGGTTAACATTTCAGCTACAAAATCACTCGTCGCTGAATATTGACCTTCATAGTCCAAATGATATACATAAATTTTCTTTTGAATATTATTTTTTCTTATATAATCAATCATTAAATGAAGCATCACAGCACTATCTTTACCGCCAGAAAATGACACAATGATGTTATCGAATTCGGAAAAAATAACTTCCATTCTTTCTTGGGAAGCATCAAAGACTGTTTTAGAAAGCATCCATAATCACCTCAAAAGAATTTTTTTGTGAGAGTTCTTTTTTAAATTCATGCAATAAACTCGTTTTTTTAGAAATGTTTGAATCAATTAGGTTATCTAGACCAACATTTCCGCTTAAATCATGATAGTAACAGTCTTGTGTTTGGCCGGTGCGGTAAATCCGACGTTCTGATTGATCGCGCTGAGAATAATCAAATGTTTTATCAAAATAAATAATTTGATTATAATATTGCAAATTAAGCCCGTAAGACGATTTAGCAAAAGTGGTAATTTTTACATTAGGAAACGCTTTAATTAATGCTTCTTCTGATCGCTTATATTTACAAAAAATGATGGTTGTAGCTTCTTTTCCTGCAATTAAAGATTCGACAATAGTGAATTTTTCTGAAGAGAGGCAATAACAATGTTGCATCACTTGGGACATCTCTAGAAAATTAATATTAATTGTGTAAGCAGCTGCTTTTTGAAGGTAATCATCTTTTATTTCATAATATTTTTGCAAAAGTTCGTCGTCTATAGTGAAATCGTGACGAATATAATGCCAATTAACTTTTAATTCAAGCGAAGAAGAGAATGTAAAAGGAGCGATTAATTGGTATAAATACTCTAAATTATGATATTTCTTAATAATGTCCATTGACTGTTGTTTGTTTTTCGATACTTGGGTAATGGTTACATATTCGCAAAATGTTTTTTTGAACTGGGAAAAACTTAAGTTCAATATTTTAGGAGAGAGAAATTCTAGTTGCGACCATAAGTCTAAAATATTTCTGCTTAATGGAGTTCCATTCATGATTAGTCGATAGTTTGCTAATCGAGAAAGTTTAATGGCTCGTTGCGTTCGGAGCGCGTGTTTATTTTTTATTTTTAAACTTTCATCCATAATAATATAGCTGTTAGACGATTTCTTTAGTTTATCCCGGCATTTTAGATATAAGTGATCTGAGTTGGAAAGGGATTCAATGCCAATAATATCTTGTGGAAATTCATAGCCCCATTTCTTAATCTCATTAGCGAGATTTTCTTTCGTCTGGAATGGTGTGATCCACAAGACATAATCAGGACTTACTTCCTTAATTAATTCGCAAGCTACACGTGTTTTGCCTGCACCGGGTTTCATAAATAAAGCGCCAACATTATATTGTTTAAGTTTCTGTATTGCTTGTATTTGGTTGTCTAATAAGGTCATTTGCAATTATCACATCTTTTTCAATTTTTTTAGGTATATGTGTACGAACTTTGACGATACTATCGTTTATTTTTTTTGTTTGAAAATGTTGCATTATTTCTTCGTTTTCCTGCTTAAAAAGGAGCATCATTGTTGCTGCATCTATACTCTTTTTTTCGGTATGCTTTTTTAATGTAAAAATCCATGTATCTGGAAAATAAAAATAACTATAATCCGGAGAAACAGAAAATACCATTTTTCGCGGCAATAAGAAAAAATAACCCGCATATTCACTATAAGAGGGTATTTCTATAATTGTTTGTTTTTCCCATTCTTCAATTCTTTCGCTATATGTATAAATTTTGTTCCATTTTACCATTAAATCTAAAACTCCCGTGTGTTTTGTCATTTTCGTTCATTTTTTAGCTATTTATGTGTTTATTTTAACATAAATACAGCTATGATACTTTACAAAACCATTTTAATTGTGAAAAAATACTGTTTTGGGTGTCTAACAAATGACAAAGTAAGTAATTTAGCTAATAAAATTTGGAGATTTTGTGAATTTTAAAATGTTTTTTCACTTTTTGATAGAAAACACTTTTGTAATAGCTAGCTTTTTAGTAGAATAGATAATGGTGGATGGAAAAGTTTTCTGTCTATGAATAGAATATGAAATTGGAGGCTATTATGGATACCCCAGATTATAAACGAGTTGTATTAAAATTAAGCGGTGAAGCACTTGCGGGAAATGATGGCTTTGGAATTAACCCGAGCGTGGTCAATTTAATTTCTGCTCAAATCAAAGAAGTAGTAGAATTAGGAGTAGAGGTAGCTATCGTAGTTGGCGGCGGAAATATCTGGCGCGGTAAACTTGGTAGTGAAATGGGAATGGACCGTGCAGCAGCAGACCAAATGGGTATGCTTGCGACTATTATGAATTCCTTGTCTTTACAAGATTCTCTTGAAAATATTGGAGTTGCAACACGTGTACAAACATCAATTGATATGCGTCAAATTGCTGAACCGTACATTCGTCGTAAAGCAATTCGTCATCTTGAAAAAGGTCGCGTAGTTATTTTTGCAGGTGGAACGGGTAACCCGTACTTCTCTACTGATACTGCAGCAGCACTTAGAGCAGCTGAAATCGAAGCAGATGTAATTTTAATGGCGAAAAACAATGTAGATGGTGTCTACAATGCCGATCCAAAATTAGATGAAAATGCGAAAAAATATGAAGAGCTTTCTTATCTTGATGTTATTAAAGAAGGTTTAGAAGTAATGGATACAACAGCATCATCACTAAGTATGGACAATGATATTCCATTAATCGTCTTCTCATTTACTGAACAAGGTAATAATATCAAGCGAGTTATTTTAGGTGAAAAAATCGGGACTACTGTCAGGGGGAAAAAATAATGAGTAAAGAAGTATTATCTAAATCCAAAGGAAAAATGGAAAAAGCAGAACAAGCTTTAACTAGACAATTAGGTACTATTCGTGCTGGTCGAGCTAACGCGTCATTACTTGATCGTTTAACTGTTGATTATTACGGAGCAGCTACACCGGTAAACCAAATGGCATCTATCAGCGTTCCAGAAGCCAGAATGTTGCTTATTACACCTTATGATAAAACTATTTTAGGTGAAATCGAAAAAGCAATTTTAAAATCAGATTTAGGTTTAACACCTAATAATGACGGCTCTGTACTACGTTTATCTATTCCACAATTAACAGAAGAACGTCGTAAAGAGTTAGTTAAAGAAGTGAAAAAAGAAGCAGAAGAGGCGAAAGTTGCTGTTCGTAACATTCGTCGTGAAGCAAATGAAGACTTGAAAAAACTAGAAAAAAATGGCGACATCACTGAAGATGATTTACGTTCTTACGGTGAAGACGTTCAAAAATTAACTGATGAAAGCATCAAGAACATCGATAGCATCACGAAAGACAAAGAAGCGGAAATCTTAGAAGTTTAATTGATACTTTTCAAATAGTAACAAATAGGGTTAAACACCTTTTAAGTTGAAGTGACATTCCTAATTCTTTCCATATGTGTTGGGTTAGGAATGTTTTTTAATGGGCAATTCCATCTCTCTCATGAAAATCTCATCTGTTCACATGGAATTTTTAGTACATTAATTGATTCTTTTTTGTTATTATAGGTATAGACATGCTCTAAGAAGTGTATCAATTGGAGGATTTATGATGTTTAAAAAGCTATTTCGACAAGATGAAAATATATTAAATAGTGAACTTGCAGAAGATTTGCCAATTCCACGTCACGTCGCAATTATAATGGACGGAAATGGGAGATGGGCAAAAAAACGTTTCTTACCGAGAATTGCAGGGCATAAAGAAGGTATGGATGTTGTTAAACGAGTTACACGATATGCAAACGCGATTGGCATTGATGTTCTTACACTCTATGCTTTTTCAACTGAAAACTGGAAACGACCTACAGATGAAGTGGATTTTTTAATGAAACTACCTGTAGAATTTTTTGACTCTTTTGTACCAGAGTTGATAGAAGAAAATGTTCGTGTTAATGTGATGGGGTATCGAGAAAATTTGCCTGAACACACAATGCGTGCAGTAGAAAAAGCAATTGCGGATACAGCTCATTGTACAGGTCTTACGCTAAATTTTGCGCTTAACTACGGTGGACGTTCAGAAATAATCACAGCAGCAAAAGAAGCGATGAAAGAACTTGTTTCAGAGGGCAAATCATCTGAGGACTTAACAGAAGAATTACTGAATGATCATTTAATGAGTCACGGTCTTGGGGATCCTGATTTATTAATTCGTACTAGCGGGGAACTGAGATTAAGTAATTTTATGTTATGGCAACTTGCTTATAGTGAATTTTATTTTACAGAAACACATTGGCCTGATTTCTCAAAAGAAGATTTTTTACAGGCGATTATTGAATATCAAAATCGGTCGCGTCGTTTTGGAGGGCTCTAGGGAGGAAAAAAGATTGAAAACGAGAATTATTACTGCAGTTGTTGCGCTTATATTTTTTATTCCATTTGTGGTTTACGGGGGAATTCCATTTGAATTATTAAGTATTTTACTTGCAACTATTGCGTTATATGAAGTGCTTGTAATGACGAAACAACGAATTTTTTCGATGAATGGAATAATTACATTACTATTAATGTGGTTAGTTGTCGTGCCAGATAGATATTTGGACTTTTTAGATAAACTGCATATTACTGAAATGGAAGTTATTTTTATTTTAATGGCTCTGTTACTTGCTAATACGGTGTTTTCTCGCAATAAATTCCATTTTGATCAAGTCGGAATTTGTATGGTAGCTGCTTTTTATACTGGATTTGGGTTCCATTATTTAGCACTAACTCGAGAAGCTGGATTAATGTATGTACTTTTTGCATTATTTATTGTGTGGTCAACCGATACGGGGGCTTATTTTATTGGGAAAGCAATTGGCAAGCATAAATTAGCACCAAATGTTAGTCCTAATAAGACGGTAGAAGGTTTTATCGGTGGGATTGTTTGCGCACTTGTAATTGCAGGAGGTTTTTATTATTTTGCAGAACTACCAGGAAATATAGCACTTGTTTTAGCGCTTCTAGTATTTTTATCTATTTTTGGTCAACTGGGAGATTTAGTAGAGTCAGCCTTGAAACGATTTTACGGTGTTAAAGATTCTGGGAAAATCTTACCTGGACACGGCGGTATTTTAGACAGATTTGATAGTTTGTTATTCGTATTACCTCTGCTACATATACTTCAAATTATTTAATTGGAGATGGGATAATGAAAAAAATTATTTTACTGGGCGCAACTGGTTCTATTGGAACGCAAACACTTACAATTATTCGAGAAAATCCGGAAAAATTTCAACTTGTTGCTTTTAGTTTTGGACGTAATATTGAGCGCGGCCGGGCAATTATTCAAGAATTTAAACCTAAAATGGTAGCTGTTTGGCATACGAGAGACCGTGTGACACTGGAATCTGAATTTCCAGATGTGAAGTTTTTTAATGGTTTAGATGGACTTAGAGAAGTAGCAACATACCTAGATGGGGACGTTCTTTTAAATGCTGTTATGGGGAGTGTTGGGTTATTACCGACTCTAGATGCTATTGAAGCTGGTAAGGCAATCGCTATAGCAAACAAAGAGACACTTGTTACAGCAGGACATTTAGTTATGCAAGCTGCAAAAGAAAAGAACATTTCACTACTACCTGTTGATAGTGAACATTCTGCTATTTTACAAGCATTAAACGGTGAAAATCGGGAAAGAATTGAGAAAATCATTCTAACTGCGAGTGGTGGTAGTTTCCGAGATAAAACGCGGGAACAACTTAGCGAAGTTACAGTAAAAGAAGCTTTAAAACATCCTAATTGGAACATGGGTAATAAATTAACCATTGATTCAGCTACGATGTTTAATAAAGGCTTAGAAGTAATGGAAGCGCACTGGCTGTTTGGTGTGGATTATGACGATATTGAAGTAGTCATTCAGCGTGAAAGTATTGTTCATTCTATGGTTCAATTCGTGGACGGAAGCTTTATTGCGCAACTAGGCACACCGGATATGCGGATGCCTATTCAATATGCGTTAACTTATCCCGATAGACTTTCTATTCCATACGAAAAAGAATTCCGGATTACTGATTTTTCAGCGCTTCATTTTGAAGAAGTGAATTATGAAAGATTTCCGGCATTGAAACTCGCGTATAATGCTGGTAAAATAGGTGGAACAATGCCGACAGTTTTGAATGCGGCAAATGAAATTGCTGTTGCTGGCTTTTTAAATGGGCAAGTCGCTTTTTATAATATTGAAGCGCTTGTTGAAAATGCAATGAACCGTCATACTAGTATTTCTAATCCTAACTTGGATACTATTTTACAAGTTGATCAAGAAACACGAGCGTATGTAAAGACACTTTTATAGAGGTGAAGCTATTTTGACAACTATTATTGCTTTTATTTTCGTTTTCGGACTGATTGTATTTTTCCATGAGCTGGGTCACTTCTTGTTTGCAAAACGAGCTGGCATTATGGTCAAAGATTTTTCGATTGGCTTCGGACCGAAAATTTTTGCTTATCGGAAAAAAGAAACGCAGTATACCATTCGTTTACTACCAATTGGTGGCTATGTTCGAATGGCCGGGGAAGACGGGGAAGAAATTGAGCTAAAACCTGGTTACCGAGTAGGGCTTGAATTAACTCCAGAAGAAACTGTTAGCAAAATTATCGTTAACGGTAAGGATCAATATGTCAACGCCCAACCGATTGAAGTTTCTCTATGTGATTTAGAGAAAGAACTATTTATCGAAGGCTATGAAGACTATGACGACACGAAGAAAGTCCGGTACCAAGTAGAACGTAATGCACTTGTTATTGATGGTAAAATCGAAACGATGATTACGCCATATGACCGTTCTTTTAATGCAAAATCTTTAGGGAACCGGGCGATGACTATTTTTGCGGGCCCGCTGTTCAACTTTATTTTAGCAATTTTAATTTTTACCGCACTTGCTTTTGTTCAAGGTGGGGTCCCGAGTACCGATAATACACTTGGTAACGTAATGCCGGATGGGGCAGCTGCACAAGCCGGTCTAGAAAAAGGAGATGAGGTTCTTTCTATTAATGGTAAAGAAACAAAGTCTTGGACAGATATTGTTCAAAGTGTTTCTGAAAACCCGGGAAAAACACTTGATTTCAAAATAGATCGCGATGGAAAAACACAAGATATTGATGTGAAACCGGCGACGCAAAAAGAAAATGGTAAAGAAGTTGGGAAAATTGGAGTAGAAACACCGATGGACACTTCATTTACTGCTAAAATAACCAATGGCTTCACGCAAACATGGAACTGGATTGTTCAAATATTTACGATTCTGGGTAACATGTTTACTGGTGGATTTTCACTGGATATGCTAAATGGGCCAGTTGGTATTTATACAAGTACGCAACAAGTAGTTCAATACGGATTTATGACCGTGTTAAACTGGACTGCTGTTTTAAGTATTAACTTAGGAATTGTTAACTTATTACCGTTACCAGCACTTGATGGTGGACGCTTGATGTTCTTCTTATACGAACTCGTTCGCGGGAAACCAATCGATCCTAAAAAAGAAGGTATTATCCATTTTGCTGGATTTGCACTTTTGATGGTTCTGATGATACTTGTGACATGGAATGATATACAACGAGCATTTTTCTAAAAAGAGAAAGACTAATAAAGGGAAAAAGGGGTGTTTTAAATGCGTCAAACGATGACATTTATACCAACATTAAAAGAAGTTCCAGCTGATGCGGAAGTAAAGAGTCACCAATTACTTCTTCGCGCTGGTTTTATTAGACAAGTAGCGAGTGGGATTTACAGTTATTTACCACTTGCGACATTAACATTAAGAAAAATTGAAGCAATTGTCCGCGAAGAATTAGAAGCAATTGGCGCTGCAGAAATGCTTATGCCTGCGCTTCAACCTGCGGAACTATGGCATGAATCTGGTCGTTGGGCTGATTATGGTCCAGAACTAATGCGTCTAAAAGATCGTGCCGCTCGTGATTTTGTGCTCGGACCAACCCATGAAGAATTGATTACGTCCCTTTTACGTGATGAAATTAAATCTTATAAACGTTTACCAATTACGTTATATCAAATCCAAACAAAATTCCGTGATGAAAAACGTCCTCGCTTCGGTCTATTACGTGGACGGGAATTTATTATGAAAGATGCGTATTCATTCCATGCGACAAGTGAAAGCTTAGATGAAACATTTGAGCTAATGCACCAAGCTTATTCTAATATCTTTAGTCGTTGCGGCCTTGAATTCCGTTCTGTTATTGCAGATTCTGGTTCAATTGGCGGAAATGAATCCAAAGAATTTATGGCATTATCTGATATTGGCGAAGATACCATTGCTTATAGCGATGCTTCTGACTATGCAGCAAACACAGAGATGGCTCCTGTTTTATATATGGAGAAAAAATCGCATGAACTTGAGAAAGAACTTGAAAAAGTAGCAACAGAAAATCAAAAAACTATTGCTGATATTGTTGGATTTTTAGAAGTTCCTATTGAGAAAACAATGAAATCAATGCTTTATCAAGTAGATGAAGAAGTGATTATGGTCTTAGTTCGTGGTGACCATGAAGTAAATGATATTAAAATTAAAAATGCTTTAGATGCAACAAATGTCGAATTAGTAGACCCAAATGTTGCGTTTGAATTACTCGGTGCTAATTTTGGTTCCCTTGGGCCAATCGGTGTTCCTGAAAAAATTCGTGTCTTTGCTGATAATGCAGTAAAAGATATTGTTAATGCTGTAGCTGGAGCAAATGAAGATGGTTATCATTATGTTAATGTTAATCCAAATCGTGATTTTGAAGTTACAAGTTATTTTGACTTGCGTATGATTCAAGCAGGCGATTTGTCTCCTGATGGTCAGGGCGTTATCAAGTTTGCAGAAGGTATCGAAGTTGGTCATATTTTCAAACTTGGTACTAAATATAGTGAAGCAATGAATGCGACTATTTTAGATGAAAACGGTCGTGCACAACCAATTATCATGGGTTGCTATGGTATTGGTTTGTCTCGAATTTTATCTGCTATTGCTGAACAATCCAATGATGAAAATGGTCTTGTATGGGATAAGCAAATTAGTCCATTTGATTTACATTTAATTCCTGTTAATATGAAGAGTGAAGAGCAAGTTGCATTTGCAGAATCACTTTATGACTCGTTACAAAAAGCAGGATTTAGTGTACTAATAGACGACCGGACTGAACGTGCTGGCGTTAAGTTTGCGGATGCTGACTTAATCGGTCTACCAATTCGTATTACGGTTGGTAAAAAAGCCGCAGAAGGTATCGTTGAAGTGAAAATTAGAAAAACAGGCGAAATGATTGAAGTTCGTCAAGATGAACTGCTAAATACGCTACCAATTCTTTTTGGAGATAAATAATTACTGATACAATTGTGCCAGATGAAACTCCACTCGTTCCATGTGAAAACGGGTTATGAGGGACATCTGGCTTTTATAAATTTGGATAAAGGGGTGTTATTCGGAATGACTGCAAAAGAGGAAGAAAAACAAGAACGATTTCAGCTGTTAATGACACAAATTGGTTTACAAGATGTAACTACTTACGAAGAATTTACGAAAGATGCTAAAATCGAAAAATTAGTCGCCGATAAGAAAAATAAAACTTGGCAATTTCATTTACACGTACCACAAATTTTCCCAGCTGCACTTTTTCATATGATGGATGTTGGAATGAAGCGTGCATTTAGCCAAATTGCAGAAACAGAAATGCAAATAGTTCCGGAAAATCAGACGATTAACGAAACACTTATTCAAGAGTATTGGAACTTGATTGTTGAGCCAATTGGAAAACAGTCACCAATGATCGGGAAACTTTTAATGGAGCAAAAGCCTACGTTCAAAGAGCCGCATTTTATTGAAGTAGCGGTTCATAATGATATGGAAGAAGCGACAATTCAACAACGATTCCAAGCGAAAATTATCGAAAACTACGGAAAAGCCGGTTTTCCACGACTAGCAATGAAAATGCATATGCTAGATCAATCAGAAACCGATGAATATAAAGCTTTTGCACAGGCGAAACAAGAAGAAGACCAGAAAAAAGCCGCAGAAGCTGTCCAAGTAATGCAAAAACGTCAAGCAGAAGGACAAAACGGCAGTGCAAATGCAGCTCCACTTACCGGTCCATTTCAAATTGGCTATAAAATCAAGGATGATGAAGAAATCAAACGCCTTGGTGATGTCTATGATGAAGAACGTCGTATTACTGTTCAAGGGCTCATCTTTGCAACAGAAATTCGCGAGCTTCGTAGTGGTCGTAGTCTTTTGCAATTCAAAATTACCGACTATACTAGTTCGATGATTATAAAAATGTTTTCGCGTGATAATGAAGACGCAGCCATGTTCCAAAATTTGAAAAAAGGCATGTGGGTGAAAGTACGAGGCAGTGTTCAAAATGATACCTTTGTGCGCGATTTAATTATGATGGCTCAAGACATCAACGAAATTGCTGGAGTGAAGCGTCTTGATACTGCCGAAGAAAAACGTGCAGAACTTCATCTCCATTCACCGATGAGTCAAATGGACGCGACTTCATCAGTTGATTCACTGTTTAAGCAAGCATCCGATTGGGGCCATAAAGCAATTGCTATTACCGACCATTCCGTTGCGCAATCTTTCCCAGAAGCATACGGATCAGGTCAAAAATATGGCTTAAAAGTAATTTTTGGTATCGAAGCAAATCTTATTGATGACGGAGTACCAATCGCATATAATGATCAACATATCGCTTTAGAAGATGCAACCTATTGTGTATTCGACGTTGAGACTACAGGTTTATCCGCTGTTTATGACACCATTATCGAGCTTGCAGGCGTAAAAATGAAAAACGGCGAAATTATTGATAAATTTGAAGCGTTCATCGATCCGGGGCATCCACTTTCAGCAACTACGATTAATCTAACAGGTATTACGGATGATATGGTAAAAGGATCTGATCCGATTGATGTTGTATTAAAACAATTCAGGGAATGGAGCGGCGACGACATCCTTGTTGCCCACAATGCTTCCTTTGATATGGGCTTTATTAATACCGCTTATGAAAAAGTTGGGCTTGAAAAAGCAAATAATGCAGTTGTTGACACCTTGGAGTTAGCTCGTTTCCTTTATCCGCACTTTAAAAATCATCGTTTAAATACGTTAACAAAGAAATTTAATATTATTCTTGAACAACATCACCGGGCTGTATTCGATGCTGAAGCAACCGCATATTTAGCCTGGAAACTAATTAAAGATGCAAAAGAAATGCACGATATTGAATTTCATGATTCCTTAAATGACTATATGGGAGAAGGCGATGCATACAAACGCGCTAGACCTTTCCATGCAACTATTTATGCGCAAACAGATGTAGGCTTGAAAAACCTATTTAAATTAATCACTATGTCGAACATTAACTATTTCTACCGAGTACCACGAATCCCTCGCTCTCAGTTGAAAAAAATGAGAGAAGGCTTAATCATCGGGACAGCATGTAGTCAAGGTGAATTATTTGAAGCAATGATGCAAAAAGGAATGCAAGCTGCTGAAAAGGTAGCCGAATTTTACGACTTCATTGAGGTTCAACCTAAACCCGTATATGCTCCGTTAATTGAACGTGAACTTGTTCGTGATGAAAAAGCGTTAGAAGAAATATTAAAAAACATTGTCCGCGTTGGTGAAAAAACTGGAAAACCTGTCGTTGCGACTGGGAATGTGCATTACAAAGATCCAGTTGATAAAATCTACCGTAAAATTTTGATTCATTCACAAGGGGGAGCTAATCCTCTCAATCGTGCGGAGTTACCAGATGTTCATTTCCGTTCTACAGATGAAATGTTGAAAGAATTCGCCTTCCTTGGAGAAGAAAAAGCAAAAGAAATCGTCGTAACAAATTCCAATTTAGTTGTCGATTGGATGGATGATTTAAAACCGATTAAAGATGAACTTTACACACCAAAAATTGATGGCGCAGAAGATGAAGTGCGTAATATGAGTTACGGGATGGCGCACCAATTATACGGTGAAAAATTACCGGAAATTGTAGAAGCTAGACTGGAAAAAGAATTGAAAAGTATTATTGGTCACGGGTTTGCGGTTATTTACCTTATTTCACATAAACTCGTTAAAAAATCACTTGTAGATGGTTATTTAGTAGGGTCTCGGGGATCGGTTGGTTCTTCTTTTGTCGCTACAATGACAGAAATTACCGAAGTAAACCCACTTCCACCACATTATCTTTGCCCGAATTGTAAGGATTCTGAGTTCTTTGATGATGGTTCAGTTGGTTCTGGTTTTGACTTACCTGATAAAGATTGCCCGCACTGCGGAACGCCTTACCAAAAAGAAGGCCAAGATATTCCTTTTGAAACTTTCTTAGGATTTAAAGGGGATAAAGTACCCGATATTGACTTGAACTTTTCAGGTGATTATCAACCGGTAGCCCATGCCTATACAAAAGAAATTTTTGGGGAAGATTATGTTTTCCGTGCTGGTACTATCGGTACAGTTGCCGAAAAAACTGCATTTGGATATGTTCGGAATTACGAACGTGATATGAATATGACCATCCGCGGGGCTGAGGTGGATCGCCTTGTTGCTGGATGTACGGGTGTTAAACGGACTACTGGGCAGCATCCAGGTGGTATTATCGTTATTCCTGATTATATGGATGTTTATGATTTTACTCCTGTTCAGTTCCCAGCAGATGCAACGGACTCAGAATGGAAAACAACCCATTTTGATTTCCATTCGATTCACGACAATGTGCTTAAACTCGATATACTTGGGCACGATGATCCGACCGCTATCCGGATGTTACAGGATTTAAGCGGTATTGATCCGAAAACCATTCCAACAGATGATCCAGATGTAATGAAATTATTTGGTTCTACAGAATCGCTTGGTGTTAAACCAGCAGACATCGATTCAAAAACAGGGACGCTTGGAATTCCCGAATTTGGAACTCGTTTTGTACGACAAATGTTAGAACAAACAAAACCAACGACATTTTCTGAGTTAGTACAAATCTCTGGTCTTTCCCATGGTACCGATGTTTGGCTTGGAAATGCGGAGGAATTAATTAAAAATAAAACATGCGAATTACCAGACGTAATTGGTTGTCGTGATGATATTATGGTATTTCTAATTTACCAAGGATTAGAAAGTTCATTAGCCTTTAAAATTATGGAATCTGTCCGTAAAGGGAAAGGTTTAACCGAGGAAATGGAAGAAGCAATGATAGCAAATAAAGTGCCGCTTTGGTACATTGAATCTTGTAAAAAAATCAAGTACATGTTCCCGAAAGCCCATGCCGCTGCTTACGTTTTAATGGCGGTTCGGATTGCTTATTTCAAAGTACATCACCCATTATATTTTTACGCGACTTATTTCACCGTTCGTGCTGACGACTTCGATTTGACGTCTATGGTAAACGGGAAAGAAGCGGTAAAAGCTACAATGAAAGAAGTAAACGATAAAGGTATGGAAGCTTCAACGAAAGAGAAAAACTTGCTAACCGTTTTAGAAATTGCGAACGAAATGCTTGCTCGTGGTTTCCATTTCCAAAAAGTCGATTTGTATAAATCGTCTGCTGATGAGTTTATTATTGATGGAGACTCACTTATTCCGCCATTCAATGCGATTCCAAGCCTTGGAACCAACGTAGCGAAACAAATAGTTGCCGCTCGTGAAAATGGGGAATTTTTATCCAAAGAAGACTTACAACAACGCGGAAAAGTATCAAAAACGATTATTCAGTACATGGATGACCAAGGATGCTTGGAAGGATTGCCTGATCAAAATCAGCTGTCATTGTTCTAAAAATGGGCAAAACTTGCTTGTAGTCACAATTTGTGATAAACTTATTTAAGAAATACTACGATAACTCAGCCAAGCGTGGGCCAATGCCCACGCTTTCGTTTTGCAAATCTGTCAAAGAGTCACCTGTGGCAGAAGTAGGGGACGAATTAGCTGGAAAAGCGTATCTCTTAAGGAGGCTGAAATGAGTAAAGTACTAGAACAAGTAGAAGCAATTGTTGCGCCAATCACGGATGAACTTCAATTGGAGCTTGTAGACATTGCGTTTGAAAAAGAAGGTCCAAACTGGTTTTTGCGAATTTTTATTGATAAAGATGGTGGCGTAGACATTGATGAATGCGCAGCTGTAAGTGAAAAAGTTAGCGAAAAAATGGATGAATCTGACCCAATTACACAAAATTACTTTTTGGAAGTTTCATCACCAGGGGCTGAACGTCCGCTGAAGAAAGAGCAAGATTTTGAAAATGCGGTAGGTAAATATGTCCATGTGACTTCTTATGAACCAATTGATGGTCGTAAAATGTGGGAAGGGACGCTTGTTAGTTATGACGGCACGACACTTGTCATTACTATCACAGATAAAACACGCAAAATCACTTGTGAAATTCCAAAAGACAAAGTAGCCAAAGCAAGACTCGCAATTCAATTTTAAAAAGCAAAGAATAAGGAGCTGAATAAAAAATGAGCACAGAATTATTAGATGCTCTTCATGTGTTAGAACATGATAAAGGTATTTCAAGAGAGGTTTTAGTGGAAGCGATTGAAGCTGCTCTTACTTCTGCATATAAACGAAATTTCAAAGATGCACAAAATGTACGCGTAGATTTAAATATGGAAAACGGTTCTATCCGTGTATTAGCTAGAAAAGAAGCGGTAGAGCAAGTATTTGACTCTCGTCTTGAGATTTCGATGGAAGAAGCGCACAAACTGAATCCAGTATACAAACCAGGCGACGTCGTGGAACTTGAAGTAACACCGAAAGATTTTGGACGTATCGCTGCTCAAACAGCGAAACAAGTCGTTACTCAGCGTGTTCGTGAAGCTGAACGTGGCATCATTTACGATGAGTTCATCGACCGTGAAGATGATATTATGACTGGTATTGTTGAACGTCAAGATTCTCGTTTTATCTATGTAAACCTTGGTAAAATCGAAGCCATTTTATCTCAAAACGAACAAATGCCAAACGAAACTTACCATGCACATGACCGCATCAAAGTGTATTTAACAAAAGTAGAAAAGACTACAAAAGGACCACAAATCTTTGTATCCCGTACACATCCTGGCTTACTTAAACGTCTTTTTGAAATGGAAGTACCTGAAATTTATGATGGCGTTGTAGAAATCAAATCAGTTGCTCGTGAAGCTGGAGATCGTTCAAAAATCTCTGTTTACACAGCAAATGAAGAAGTAGATCCAGTTGGCGCATGTGTAGGACCAAAAGGCGCACGTGTACAAACAATCGTCAATGAACTTAAAGGCGAAAAAATCGACATTGTTGAATGGTCAGAAGATCCTTTCACATTCGTAGCCAATGCACTTAGCCCTTCCAAAGTGCTAGATGTTATTGTAAACGAAGCAGACCAAGCTACAACCGTTATCGTACCGGATTATCAGTTATCACTTGCAATTGGTAAACGTGGTCAAAATGCCCGTTTAGCAGCGAAATTAACTGGCTGGAAAATCGATATTAAAAGCGAAACAGTTGCAACTGAACTAGGCATCTATCCTCGTAATGACGTAGAAGCGCCAGAAGTTGAAGAAGCAGAGAGCGAAACTTTTACAGAAGATGAAGAGTAAAAAGGAGAATTATCATGCGTAATAAAAAAATCCCCCTTCGAAAATGTATTATTACCGGTGAACGCTTGCCAAAAGGCGAACTTCTTCGTATTGCGTATTCGAAAGACGGAGCGCTTACGATAGATCCTACTGGAAAAGCCCCTGGACGCGGTTTTTACATTGTTAAAAATGTAGAAGCTTGTGAAAAAGCGAAAAAGAAAAACGCTATTTTTCATCAACTAAAAATGCCGGAACAAGAGTCCTTTTATGATGAGCTAATTGCTTATGTGAAGACTCTCGAGGAACCAACTAATGGATAAAAAAGCACTTTCCTTATTAGGCCTTGCTAACCGAGCACGTAAAATTACCACTGGTGAAGAATTAGTACTAAAAGCAGTTAGAAATGGGAAAGCGGAACTCGTTCTCATTTCAGAAGATATATCCGAAAAAACCGAGAAAACAATCCGCAACAAGTGTGAATACTACAATGTTGTCGTGAAAAAGGCCGGTACCCGGGAAATGATAGGGGGTGCAATCGGCAAAGATACACGTGCAATAGTTGCAATACTTGATAAAGGATTTGCTAATAAGTTAGCAGAATTACTCGGTTGAATCTTATACGGAGGTGTACGACATGAGTAAAGTTCGTGTATATGAATATGCAAAAGAACATCAAGTATCAAGTAAAAAAGTCATTGAAGCATTAAAAGACTTAGGTATTGAAGTGGCAAACCATATGTCCACTATTAATGAAAATGCGTTAAGACAATTAGATAATGCTATCGATGGTACAAATAAAAAAGCCGAAGCACCCAAGAAAGAAACTACTAGCAACGAAAATGGAAATAGTAAGGGGCCAAACAAACCAAATATGACAAATAGTAATGAAAAGTCGAATAAACCAAATAAACCAGCAGGACAAGCTAATAAACCAGCAACTGCAAACAAAAGCCAAGGTGCAAAACCAGCGACAAATAAACCAGCAAACACAAGTAATCAGACACAATCAAGCGGCAATAAGCAACCAGCTGGCGGACAAAAACGCAACAACAATAACAACAGTAATCGTCCAGGAGGCGGCAATCCAAACCGTCCAGGCGGTAACAATCGTCCGAATCGTGGCGGCAATTTTAACAATAAGGGCCGTAACACGAAGAAAAAAGGTAAATTAAACCACAGTACAGTACCACCAACACCGCCGAAACCAAAAGAACTTCCTGAAAAAATCGTTTTCAGCGAATCTCTAACAGTAGCGGAATTAGCGAAAAAATTATATAGAGAACCATCTGAACTAATCAAAAAACTATTTATGCTTGGTGTTGTTGCAACAATTAACCAATCATTAGATAAAGATGCAATCGAATTAATTTGTGATGACTACGGTGTGCAAGTAGAAGAAGAAATCAAAGTCGATGTAACAGACTTAGATGTTTACTTTGAAAATGAACTAAATGAAGCTGTTGACGAGTCTAAACTTGTTGAACGCCCACCAGTTGTTACGATTATGGGTCACGTTGACCATGGTAAAACAACTTTACTAGATTCCCTTCGTAATACAAAAGTTACTTTAGGAGAAGCTGGTGGTATCACACAACATATTGGTGCTTATCAACTAGAAATTCACGATAAAAAAATTACTTTCCTTGATACACCAGGACATGCTGCGTTTACAGCAATGCGTGCTCGTGGTGCGCAAATTACTGATATTACGATTTTAGTTGTAGCAGCAGATGATGGCGTTATGCCACAAACAATTGAAGCAATCAACCACGCGAAAGCTGCGGGAATGCCGATTATTGTTGCTGTTAATAAAATTGATAAACCACAAGCAAATCCAGACCGCGTAATGCAAGAATTAACTGAGTATGAATTAGTTCCAGAAGCTTGGGGCGGCGATACAATTTTCGCACCAATCTCAGCTAAATTTGGTGAAGGTCTTGAGAACTTGTTAGATATGATTTTACTTGTTTCTGAAGTAGAAGAATTAAAAGCAAATCCAGATCGTCGTGCAATTGGTTCTGTTATTGAAGCAGAACTTGATAAAGGCCGTGGTCCAGTTGCGACTTTACTAGTACAAGATGGAACGCTTAATATCGGGGATCCAATCGTTGTAGGGAATACTTTTGGTCGTGTTCGTGCCATGGTTAATGACTTAGGCCGTCGCGTGAAAAAAGTTGGACCTAGTACACCAGTTGAAATCACTGGATTAAATGATGTGCCACAAGCTGGCGATCGCTTCGTTGTTTTTGAAGATGAAAAAACAGCAAGAAACATCGGGGAAACTCGCGCAAGTCGCGCACTTGTAGCTCAACGTTCAGCAACAAACCGCGTAAGTTTAGATAACTTATTTGAACATATGAAAGCTGGCGAAATGAAAGAAGTTAACGTTATTATCAAAGCAGACGTTCAAGGTTCTGTAGAGGCCCTTGCTGCGTCACTTCGCAAAATTGACGTAGAAGGCGTTAACGTTAAAATTATTCATACTGCCGTTGGTGCAATCAATGAATCAGATATTACTCTAGCTGCAGCTTCTAATGCAATTATTATTGGATTTAACGTTCGTCCAACAACACAAGCTCGTGAAGCAGCGGAAAACGAAAGTGTAGATATTCGTTTACACCGTGTTATCTATAAAGCAATTGATGAAATTGAAGCAGCAATGAAAGGTATGCTTGACCCAGAATTCCAAGAAAAAATTATTGGTCAAGCGCAAGTTCGTCAAACAATCAATGTTTCTAAAGTGGGTACAATTGCCGGCTGTTACGTAACAGATGGTAAAATTACTCGTGATAGTGGCGTTCGTATTATCCGTGACGGAATCGTTGTTTTTGAAGGCGAAATTGCAACACTTAAACGCTTTAAAGATGATGCGAAAGAAGTAGCAAAAGGTTACGAATGTGGTATTACAGTTCAAAACTTCAACGATATTAAAGAAGACGATGTAATCGAAGCATACGTTATGGAAGAAATTGAAAGAAAATGATTCAATCAGTAATTAGTGAATTTTTCATGCAGGAACCACAAAACCTTAAAGAAAAACGCGCTATACTGCAACGAATTTTAACGAGAACAAAGCAAAAATTTAATATCTCCATTGCAGAAACAGATTATCAGGATTTATGGCAGCGAACTGAAATTAGCTTTGCTGTTGTATCCGCCTCGCATATCCAAGCTGAAAAAGAAGCTAGAGAAGTACTTGCTTTTCTAGATTCTTTTCCAGAGTGGGAGCGAGCTGAGACAGTAATGGAGAAGTTATAAAAGAGGTGAATACAATTGAACGTACGAGCAAATCGTGTCAGTGAACAAATGAAAAAAGAATTGGGCGATATTTTAAATCGTAAAATCAAAGACCCTCGCTTAGGTTTTGTTACTGTAACGGGAGTAGATGTTACTGGGGACTTACAAGAAGCTAAGGTGTTCATTTCCATTCTTGGTACCGATAAGGAAAAAGAAAATACGTTACTCGCACTTGAGAAAGCGCATGGCTTTATCCGCTCTGAAATCGGTCGCCGTATTCGACTTCGTAAAGTTCCAGAAATGTCTTTTGAAATAGATAATTCCATCGCTTACGGAAATCGAATCGATGAATTGCTTCGTGACTTAAATAACGATCAATAATAAATAAAAGTTTAAGGCAATCCCTTTATCTTCTCATTCAAACGGGATGTAAGTGGAGAATTGTCTTAAACTTTTTTTCTTAGAAGGAGGAGCTAGATGAACGGCATTATCCCACTGTGGAAAGAACGCGGAATGACAAGTCATGATTGCGTTTTTAAATTAAGAAAAATTTTACATACAAAAAAGGTCGGCCATACCGGGACTCTTGATCCAGAAGTGGAAGGCGTTCTCCCAATTTGTATCGGACGTGCAACAAAATTGGCGGAATACGTAACAGATGAAGGTAAAGTTTATGTAGCTGAAATAACATTAGGAAAATCCACAACAACAGAAGATGCCACGGGGGAGACGGTTGAAACAAAGGACATAGCCGAAATTTCAGCAGAAGAACTTCAAGCTGCCCTTACAAAGCTGACCGGAAAAATCACACAAATTCCACCGATGTTTTCAGCCGTAAAGGTTAACGGTAAGAAGTTGTATGAATATGCAAGAGCAGGAATAGAGGTAGAACGACCATCCAGACAAGTGGATATTTATTCATTAGTCCGTTTAGATGGCGTCAGTCCGCTAACTGAATCAAATCCGACTTTTAAATTAGAAATTTCATGTGGTAAAGGAACATATATCCGCACATTAGCTGTCATGATCGGCGAATTGCTGGGGTATCCAGCCCATATGTCCAAACTAGAACGGACCCGTAGCGGCTTTTTCAAAAAAGAAGATTGTCTAACCCTGGCAGAAATTGATGAAAAGATGCAAGCAAATGATACTGATTTTTTATATCCGCTTGAAAAAGGCATTGAATCCATGGCAAAACTAGAAATAGATGAAGAAATACACGCAAAAGTTTTAAACGGTGTATTATTACCAAAATCTTTATTCCAAACAGTTGAAAACGAACCTCGTGTCGCACTTATTTTTCAAGAGAAATTAACGGCGATTTATAAACCACACCCGGAGAAACAAGATCTCTTTAAACCGGAAAAAGTCATTGAGTTACAACAAGCATAGTAATTGCGACTGCAACTTTCTTATATTATGATATTAGAGGAATTCGAATTTAGAGGAGAAGTGGCAAAAAATGAAGACGATATACTTACATCATCCAATTACAACGGATGAATGGACTGACGTAAAAAAAGTAATGGCACTTGGGTTCTTTGATGGGGTTCATTTAGGTCATCAAGCAGTCATTAAACAAGCGAAACAGATTGCTGAAGAAAAAGGACTTCAAACAGCAGTATTGACGTTCGATCCACACCCATCTGTCGTTTTAAGCAATATTCGGAAACAAGTGAAATATTTAACGCCACTCGAAGATAAAGCAGAAAAAATGGCTAATCTTGGCGTTGATATAATGTATGTAGTTCGCTTTACTACACAGTTTTCAGAGCTGTCCCCCCAAGCGTTTGTTGATAAATACCTCGTTGCATTAAATGTAGAACATGTTGTAGCTGGTTTCGACTATTCGTATGGAAAAAAAGGCGAAGGAAAAATGACGGAATTAGAAAACTACGCAAATGGTCGTTTTGAAGTAACTATTGTGGATAAACAAACAGCTGCTAGTGATAAAATAAGTTCAACTAACATCCGCCGAGCAATTACAGAAGGCGAACTGGAAGAAGCAAACCAATTACTAGGCTATCCTTATACAACAAAAGGAACCGTTATTCATGGTGATAAACGCGGCAGAACTATTGGATTCCCAACAGCAAATATACTTGTTAATGAAGATTATTTGATTCCAAAGCTTGGTGTCTATGCTGTGAAATTCCGTGTGAACGGTGAAACGCATCTTGGTATGGCGAGCATTGGTTATAACATTACTTTTAAAGATGACCAAGCATTGTCTATTGAGGTTTATATTCTGGATTTCCACCGCGAAATTTACGGCGAAGAAGCAGAGATTGAATGGTATCAATTTTTCCGCCCAGAACTTAAATTTAATGGGGTAGAAGGTTTGATTGCTCAGTTAGAAAAAGACGAGGAAGATACAAGAGCTTATTTTGCGAATTTAGAAGATTAAACGACTATTTTTGCTTGCTTTTGGAGGCTAAATAGTGTATCTTTAAATCTGTACGAACAGAACCATTACTTGGCTTTTGCGACTCACCGACGCTTGGCTCAGTAATCGGGGATATTTTAGAAGGAGGTGGAAAGAAATGGCTTTAACTCAAGAACGCAAAAATGAAATTATTGCAGAGTACCGTGTCCATGATACAGATACTGGTTCACCAGAAGTACAAATCGCTGTATTAACTGCTGAAATCAATAGCTTAAATGAACACGTTCGCGTACACAAAAAAGACCATCACTCTTACCGTGGATTAATGAAAATGGTAGGTCACCGTCGTAACCTATTAACTTACCTACGTAAAAAAGATGTTCAACGTTACCGCGAACTTATCAAACGTTTAGGTTTACGTCGATAAAAACCAGACGAAAGCGGGATACCAAAAGTTCCCGCTTTTTTTTGAGTATTAACTATACTAAATTTTGGAAAACACGCCGAAGAAATGAAACTTTATCGCATGAATCCAAAAACGTGCTTCAAAAATCGCTATTTTTAGCAGGTTTTTGGATTCATGTGTGCTTTAGAAAATCTAAAGTGTGCGTGAACATTCTTATGCATGGTAAAGTTTCTGGTTCGTGTTTTTCCTAATCAAAGGAGATTAAAATATGTCTGAAAAACAAGTATTTTCAACAGAATGGGCAGGTAAGACATTATCTGTCGAAGTAGGTCAATTAGCAAAACAAGCAAGTGGAGCAGCCTTAATTCGTTACGGCGATACTGTCGTTTTAACAGCTGCAGTTGGTTCAAAAAAACCACGTCCTGGCGACTTTTTCCCACTAACAGTTAACTATGAAGAAAAAATGTATTCCGTGGGTAAAGTTCCCGGTGGATTCTTAAAACGTGAAGGACGCCCAAGTGATCGTGCAACATTAACAGCGCGCCTAATTGACCGTCCAATCCGTCCATTATTTGCAGAAGGTTTCCGTAATGAAGTTCAAATTACTTCTACTGTATTCAGTGTGGATCAAGATTGTTCTCCAGAAATGGCAGCAATGCTTGGATCTTCTGTTGCCTTAGTTATTTCTGATATTCCATTTGAAGGGCCAATCGCTGGTGTTGATGTTGGTCGTATTGACGGAAAATACGTTATTAACCCAACTATTGAACAAGCAGAAAAAAGTGATATTAGCTTAACTGTTGCAGGAACTTATGATGCAATCAACATGGTAGAAGCTGGAGCAAAAGAAGTTTCAGAAGAAGCAATGCTTGAAGCAATTATGTTTGGACATGAAGAAATTAAACGCCTTTGTGAATTCCAACAACAAATTATCGCTGCAGTTGGTAAAGAAAAACGCGAAATCGAACTTTTCGTAAGCGATCCTGAACTTGAAGCAGAAGTAAAAGCAGCAAGTGAAGGTAAAATGAAAGCAGCTATCAAAACAGAAGAGAAAAAAGCTCGTGAAGCTGCAATTGAAGAAGTAAAAGAAGAAATTTTAGAAAGCTATAAAGCAAAAGAATTAGAAAATGAAGCAGAAATTCTTGGTGAAGTAGCTCATATTCTTGAAATGATTGAAAAAGACGAAATGCGTCGTTTAATTTCTCAAGATAAAATCCGTCCAGATGGTCGTAAAGTAAACGAAATTCGTCCACTTTCTTCTGAAGTTGGTATGCTTCCACGTGTCCATGGTTCAGGTTTATTCACTCGTGGTCAAACACAAGCTTTAAGCGTATGTACACTAGCGCCGCTTCGTGAACACCAAATCATTGACGGTTTAGGAACAGAAGAATATAAACGATTCATGCACCATTATAACTTCCCGCAATTTAGTGTTGGGGAAACTGGTCCTCGTCGTGCGCCGGGTCGTCGTGAAATCGGTCATGGTGCGTTAGGTGAACGTGCATTACAATATGTTATTCCTTCCGAAGAGGAATTCCCGTACACAATCCGTCTAGTATCAGAAGTTCTTGAATCGAACGGTTCTAGTTCTCAAGCAAGTATTTGTGGATCTACACTTGCAATGCTTGATGCTGGTGTTCCAATTAAAGCGCCAGTTGCTGGTATCGCAATGGGTCTTGTAAAACTTGGTGATGACTACACAATCCTTTCTGATATTCAAGGTATGGAAGATCACTTTGGCGATATGGACTTCAAAGTTGCTGGAACAAAAGATGGTATTACAGCACTTCAAATGGACATCAAAATTGATGGCTTAAGTCGTCAAATTTTAGACGAAGCATTAACACAAGCAAAAGAAGGTCGCTTGCATATCCTAGAACACTTAACAAGCACAATTAGCGAACCTCGTGAAGAACTTTCTGCGTATGCTCCAAAAATTATTACGCTTAATATCAAACCAGAAAAAATTAAAGATGTTATTGGACCTGGTGGAAAACAAATCAATGCAATCATTGAAGAAACAGGCGTAAAAATTGATATTGAACAAGATGGTACAGTTTACATTGCTTCACAAGATCAAGCGATGAACCGTAAAGCAATTGCTATCATCGAAGACATCGTTCGTGAAGTAGAAGTTGGAGAAGTTTACACTGGTAAAGTTCGTCGTATCGAAAAATTTGGCGCGTTTGTTGAATTATTCAAAGGTACAGATGGTTTAGTTCATATTTCTGAATTAGCACATGAACGTGTTGGTAAAGTGGAAGACATCTTAAAACTTGGCGATGAAGTAACAGTTAAAGTTATTGAAGTAGACCACCAAGGCCGCGTTAACTTATCACGTAAAGCATTGCTAGAGAAAAAAGAACAACCAGAAGGCGACAAAAAACCTCAAGCAGAGAAAAAATTCTACCCTAAAACAAAAAAGCCTGAGTCTAAATAATAGCAAAAAAGCAAGTAGTTTTTAACTACTTGCTTTTTTTATTATCTTTTTGGTCGTGTTTTTAAATGTGTTCGAAGTGATTTTTGAATCGTTTTCCAGCGATCCCGTTCTTGTCTGGCTAAAGCAGGGCTGTTTTTTCGAGCATGATAAGCCATTTCACGTTGTAATTTCTGCCAATTTTCATAATGTTTTAGCGAAAGCGTCCCATCTGATAATGCTTCCTGAACCGCACAGCCAGGCTCACTTGTATGAGAACAATCGTGAAAACGACAATCTTTACTTAATTCTTCTACGTCAGAAAATGTAGTTTCTAGACCAGCTTGATTTAAACCAATCCCGAATTCACGCATACCAGGCGTATCAATAATAATCCAACCATTAGCAAGCAAGTGCATTTCTCTATGAGTCGTTGTATGCTTTCCTTTACTATCATCCTCGCGAATCTCCGAAGTTTTCATCAGATCTGCTCCTGCAAGACTATTAATAAAGGAGGATTTACCAACCCCGGATGATCCGAGTAAAACGAGGGTGCTATTCGGCTTCAAATCAGCTTCCAGAGCTTCAAAACCACGGTGCGATAAATTATCTACATAATAAGTAGGAACGCCATAAGCGACCGTTTCGAGCTCCATAGTGAAGGGCGTAAGGTCATCAACTAAATCTGCTTTTGTTAAAATGATAATTGGCGTAGCACCACTATCCCAAGCAACCGTTAAATAACGTTCTAGCCTATTTAAATTAAAATCATGGTTCAAACTCATAACAATAAGCGCATAATCAAAATTTGCGGCAATTAATTGTTCCTCTGAATCCTTAGTCATTCGAGAAAAAATTGTTTTCCTTTGTAATACAGATAAAATTTGTTTCTCATTGCTTACTTCGACAAAATCGCCGACAGCTGGCAAATTAGAAGGGGATAATTCGTAAAAATTTCCTCGTTTAAGCGTGGCTAAAAATTCCCCATTTTCCGTTATAACACGATAAAAATCTCTAAATACCGCTGTAACTCTCCCGTATGAAGAAGTAGCAGCAATTTTTTGTTCTTCAAAAAAACTTGTAAAACCATATTTTTCAAGTATCAATTGTTTCGCTCCTTTGTAAGTCGGGAGCATTCTATAGGTAAAATACCCCCGTATTATTTATGAGGTTTTTCATTTTTACATTTTCCATATCTCATCATCCTTTCTTTCTTAAATAATAACAAAAAAAGGAAATAAGTTCTAGACTCATTTCCTTTTTTAATAATTAATCTTTATGTGTCAAGATTTTTGCGATTTTTTCATAATCCATGTCACTCTTGAGCGTATAACTACCGTCACGAATGTATTTTTCATAATTATTATCTCTTAAGTATTTATCGAACTCTGAAGAACTTTTAACGATACCATTTGCTTCAAGTTCGTCGCCAGCTTTGGAAGAGGGATCTCCTCTAGAAATCGTTAATGTATAGCTTTTTACTTTTTTAGCTTCTTCAGCTTTCTTTTTAGCAGCTTCTTCGGCTTTTTTCTTTGCGTCCGCTTCTGCTTGTTTATCTAATTCTTGTTGAGCTAATAATTTTTCGTATTTGCTTTTCCATGTTTTTGAGTTTTCATCAGAACCAGTTTTTTTTGATGTGACTTTAGTTTCATCTGCTTTGGTCTGAGTTGAGAAAAACTGATTATAAACCAGTAAGACAACGGCAGAAATTAAGAAACCTAGCGCCAACATCCGTAAGTTTTTCTTCACAGATAGGCTCCTCCTTTAAAATTTAAATCAATGTTTTAAATATTCTTCAATGATTTTTTCTACTTCTTCTTTAGGTAGGGATGACTGTTCAGCAATTTCTGAAGTTACGATTCCAGAAGTATAAAGGGTAATCACTTGTTTTTTCATCAATTCGCGAACTTTTGGACTTTCAGGAACTTGCTCAACCTCAACGGTAGGGGCATCCATTTTCATTGCTTTTTCTAATTCAGAGACACGTTGTTTTAATTCAAAGTTTTCTTGCATCCACTGAGCAGCAACATCTTCCAGTTCTTTTTCTAATTGCTTATTATCGCCTTTTTGTAAAAATGAAATGACAAACAGCGCAATAGCAGCAATTAATAAGATAATTATGACTGTGGTCATGGGTTTTATAAACACCTCTCTTCCATAAACTCTACTACTAGTTATAGCATAATTTAACATAAAACACCATCCGAAATAAGGTTTTGTAAAGAAAATAAAAAGAAAATGCATAGAGTCCTTGCAACAACTGTGTAAAAATGATATTATTATACAGGTTTAGTAAATAAATTCGTCAGTCGGAGTTGGAGGGAAAAATAATGCGCGTTAATATTACTTTAGAATGCACTGAATGCGGTGATCGTAATTATATCACTACTAAAAATAAGCGTGAAAATCCGGAACGTATTGAATTAAAAAAATATTGTCCAAGATTGCGCCGTGTAACTTTACACCGCGAAACTAAGTAAGCAGCAGGATCTCCATTCTGTTGCTTTTTTTATTATAAAAAAGGGGGAAGTCAAGATGGCAGACAAACACCTTATTCGAGAGAAAGTTTTGCGTAATTTAAACACTATTGATAAAGTAGAACACCGAGAACGTTCTATTAAACTTGCAGAAAAACTATTTCTATTACCAGAGTGGAATCAAGCAAAAGTAATCGGGATTACACTAGCAAGACATCCAGAGATTGAAACGGAAACAATAATACTTCAAGCGAAAAAAGAAGGAAAGACCGTTTTAATTCCAAAAACATTTTACCCAAGTAGAAAAATGGAATTTAAAAAAATGGATTCTAGTCATCCGCTTATTAAAACAAAATTTGGTATTTTAGAGCCTCATGAGTTAGCAGAAACAGTCGATAAAGATGCAATTGACTTATTAATAGTTCCAGGAGTTGTTTTTAATAAAGCACATTTTAGAATAGGTTTTGGCGGCGGCTTCTATGATAGATTTTTAGCCGATTTTAAAGGAGAAACAGTCTCTTTGTGTTTATATGAGCAACAAATAGAATTCACTCCAGAAAGCCATGATAAACCTGTTTCTATTCTTATTGAAGGATAGATAAAAATAATTCTATAGAAAATAGGGTGGATTGTTTACAACGCCCCTTTTTTTGCGTATAGTAGTAAATATAATTTGTAATGAAAGCAGGGAATTTTTTGAGCTTCCAAGAACAATATGTCTTCTGGCGCCTAACTAACTATTTCTTGGGTGTTGAAAAATACCGTTTGATCCATCTTCATGAGGAGAAACAAGAACTTTGGTTAGAAAATACCAGCCAGAAAAAAAGACCAGTCATCCGTATTCAGATGAAAGAATTAAGTTGGGCAAATGTGGTGGAACGTGATGTGACCCACACATTACATGTAACTGAAAACCTTCGTAAGCAAATGGGACGCTTAAAATTGCCTCTTGTTAATATATATATAACTCCATTTGAGCCTATGGGTGATATTTCGCCTTTTTTTGGACAAACTATTGCGTCTCCAAACGAAAAAGTGAAATTAGAAAATATATTACTTGCAAACGAGCAGATGCAGGAGCACCTTGAATTACTTATAAAAAAACTAGATGTACCAGAAGAAGCATTTATTCTTCCTAATGAAATAACAAAAGAAATGGTAGCAAAAGAACGCGAACAAGTAATCACTTATATTACTACTAAAGTAAATGAAGAACAAAAAGTAGCCAGAAATTCTAAACCAATTGTCACGTATTCATTTATTGGACTTATAGTTGCAGCATTTCTATGGGTTACCTTCCAAGGTGGCTCAACAGATACTTTTAACTTAATTAAATGGGGCGGTAAATTCAACCCACTTATTTATGCCGGGGAATGGTGGCGCTTTATTTCACCAATTTTTCTCCATAGCGGTCTAATTCATCTTGCATCCAATGCAGTAATGCTCTATATTGTTGGTGCTTGGGCAGAGCGTATTTATGGTAAATGGCGATATATTCTTATACTTCTTTTAGGTGGTATTTGTGGTAACATAGCAAGCTTTGCGTTAAATATGAATTTATCCGTTGGGGCTAGCACGGCAGTTTTTGCTGTAATGGGTGCACTGTTATATTTAGTTGTATTAAAACCAAATCTTTATGCGAAAACAATTGGAACAAGTATTGCTTCCTTAGTAGCGATTAATCTACTGATAGATGTCTTCTCTACGCAAATTGATATTGCTGGCCACATTGGTGGATTAGTTGGCGGATTTTTACTCGCGGGAGCATTATCATTACCGAAACAATTTTTCCATTGGCGTAGACTTGCTTATGGAGTATCCCTTGTTGCAGTAGCTATCCTCTTTTTATATTTTGGTTTCCAAAAAGGGGAACAGCCTTATGATCCTATGCCAGCCAATATAGCAGTTCAACAATATTTGCAAGAACATAACAAAGAAGAAGCTACAAAAATTATAGATAATTTAATTGAAAGCGGAAGTGCTGATGGCTATTCTTATACTTATGCATCATCTATTGCTTTACAAAATAAGCAAATAGATAAGGCAGAAGATATGGCGAACGAAGCAATTAGTCTGGATAACGACATCCCAGAAGCCCATTATTATTTATCTTTTTGTTATAGAGTACAAGGTAATATAGAGGGCGCCCTTAAAGAAGCCGATACTGCTAAACAATTATCCAGTAATCCGTTTTTTGATTCTTATTATGATGAGTTAGAAAAAAGCAAAGAATAAGAGGTTTTTAATATGAAAACAGTTTATGATGTTGCTCAATTATTACGAAAGCATGGCATAATTGTTTATTTAGGAAAGCGACAATACGACATCGAAATGATGGAATATGAAGTCACAGAACTTTTTAAGCATAATATTTTAGATAGAGAAGTTTTTGCTAGAGCTCGCAGTATATTGAAACAAGAATTAATCAAAGAACAACGAAAAAATAGTAGTTTAAATTAAATTGATTATAAGGAGAACAGCAGAATGAACAAAAAATTAATTGGTGTAGATTTAGGTGGGACAACTGCAAAATTAGCTATTTTAACAAAAGAAGGCGACATTGAAGAAAAATGGACTATCGATACAAATATTGAGGATAAAGGTGCTCATATTGTAAAAGACATCGGTGACTCTATTAATCAAAAATTAACTGACTTACAGCTGGATAATGACATTTTTTACGGTATTGGAATGGGAACTCCAGGAACAGTAAATTACGAAACAGGAACAGTTAAAGGTGCATATAACCTTGGCTGGGCCGAAGAACAAAATGTTAGCGAAGACTTAGAAAAAATTACTGGCTTAAAAATAGAATTAGATAATGATGCGAATGTTGCTGCACTAGGTGAACGCTGGAAAGGTGCTGGTGAAGGTGGTGCGAATGTTGTATTTGTAACACTTGGAACTGGCGTCGGCGGCGGAATCTTTGCAGAAGGTAAAATTCTGCACGGAATTCGTGGCGCAGCAGGTGAAATCGGTCACGTAACAGTTGTTCCAGAAAATGGCTATGATTGTACTTGCGGTAAAAAAGGTTGTTTAGAAACTGTAGCTTCCGCAACTGGTATTGTGCGCGTAGCAAAAGATCTAGCAAAAGAATTTACTGGTGAATCAGCACTTAAAGAAGCCATCAATAAACAAGAAACTATTACTTCTAAATTAATTTTTGAATTAGGTGCAGAAAATGATAAATTAGCAAATGAAACGATTGATAAAATCTCTTTCTATTTGGCCCTAGCACTTAGTCACATCGGCAACATGTTAAATCCTGAAAAAATCATTATCGGCGGGGGAGTTTCAGCAGCAGGAGATCAACTTTTAACACCTGTCAGAAATTATTTTGAGACAATGGTATTTCCAGCAGTTAAAGAATCCACTAAATTATCCATTGCGACAAAAGGGAATGACGCTGGGATAATAGGTGCTGCTTGGTTAGCATTACCAGTTGAAGATTAATAATTTTTATAAGCTACAATAACACTCCATTATTGTAGCTTATCTTACTTAAGATGATCTTTCTATCACTCATTGTTTTAGCTTACTATGAAAAGGGTAAAATTCTAGCATAGAGAGATTGGAGGCCAGAGATGAAAAAATCAAAAGCTTTTTTGCTAATTACCTTGTTAATGGGCTTGGTTTTTATCTCTTTTGGTTGCTCAGAGGAAAAAGAAACGCCAAAAAAGACTGCAAAAGAAGTTCAGGGTGTTCAAATTAAAACAAAAGAATTCCAACGTGTTGTTGGCTGGTTGTCAAAAGATACTGTTTTGTTACAAACCAAAAAACATGGGACAACCTACTTTGAAGAATTAGATATTTATAATGAAAAAAAGCGTGCTATCTTTAATACAAATGAATCTATTTCAGAAGTCCAAATTAGTCCAGATTATCGAAATATTTTGCTTTATTCTGCTGAGTCAGACAAAAAAGCAACCATGCGAATCATCGCCTTAAATGATGGATCAATAGTGGCGGCTAGAGATACTAAACCGCTAACGACAACTTTCTATTGGAATGATGAATCGCCTGAAAAAATAATGTTTGTGACTTATAGTCCTCAGTGGAATTTTCATATTGAGAACTGGGATTATACAACTAATCAAGTTGATAATGTAGATTTAGTATCTCCGTTTATCTCTTGGTATGGTGATAATTTGGTTATTTCAAATAATAAAGATAAACCAGATGATGAATTAGGGAACTTATATTTACAAGATATTAGAGATAATGCCACTAAAAGTTTAATTGTTGCTAATATAATGCAATTTGCTGTACATGATAATGTTTTACTTACGATTGAGAAATCTTCGAATGAAAAATTATTGTATGTTTTTAGAACAATAGGTTTTCAAAATTTTTTCTCTTATGATTCAGCAAGAGAGTATGATGAATTAGGAACTTTTATCCCGTATTTTGATATAAATTTTGATAAAAATACTTTTTTAACTTTCGTACCATATAAGAGTCAAAAAATAAGCAGTGGGCCACATGAATATAAATTGGTAAAAGTTGATCCGACGAACAAAAAAGAAACAACGGTACTCGAATTAATGGATAATCAACCTATTTTATCGTATGAAACAGGAGACTTAGTGCTCTATGGTTATCTATTTGATAAGGTTATTGATACGAAAACTGGTAAAATGTATAATTTAATCAATACACCAACTAAATCTTTTTAAACAACGAACTCTTGCTTATGGGTTCGTTGTTTTTGTTAGCGTATAACCATTTTCTAGGGTGATTTTGCAGCTAAAGCTAGATAAAGTATCGTCAGTTGATTGACATTCTATTATTGAGCTACCGTACTTTATGTTAAGTTGGTTGGCTAACATCGAATCATCTTTTGCTACTAACAGTGCTAAATTCAACTCTGCAGATGCTAAATAATAGTTTTGAAGTTGTTTTTCATATTGAATTTGAGTCTTAAAAATTGAAGCGCTACCTGTCACAATTAATATTGTAATCAACGCTATAAAAAGTATAAACGGGAGCGTAAATCCATTATTTTTCATTAGAATTCATTCGCTTTCGTCAGAGGGAATTTGGAAGTATAGAACTTATTATTGGAAAAAGTAACTTTTAAAATAAGCTGGTTTTCCTCATTGGTAATTTGCCAATTAGTTACTTTGTGTAATAAAGGCTCATGTCCTTTACCGTTTACTTGCCGTCGTAGAATGTTATTGTATTTTGAATAAGTAACGAGATTATCATTTACTTTGAAAGAGAGTTTTTCTGAATTTACTTGTATATTCGTTGCTTTTTCTAATTCTAACCGAGTTTGTACCAAAAATAATTGCCATTCACTTGTTTGATCTAAATTACTAAGCTGGATAGTTTTATGATAACATTCGAAAAATAATGGAATAAGAGAGCTGATACTTAAAACGATGGTGATCGATAGAATTGTTTCAAGCAAAGTGAAGGCTGATGTGCTCTTTCTATAATGTACATTTTTCAATTGTATTAGTTTTTGCACAAACTTGGATACCTCCTTGATAATAAAAGCTTTTTATTTGCTCATCACTGAAAATAATCGGAACACTTCTAAAACGTAGTAGCTCGCTGTGTTCGAAAATTTGTTGATATAGTTGGCTAATTTCTTTCTGCTGATCTAGCTTTTGAAAAATAGTCATAGAAATTGGTAACAAAAAACTACATACAATAGAGAAAAGCAGTAAAGAAACCATACTTTCTACTAATGAGAATCCATTAACCTTATTCAACTCGAAAACGTCCTTTCCCAATTTGGAATATAATCTTATACTTTTTATTTGTTCCTGAAAGATGAATCGTAGAAAAGCGATTGATAGTACCATCTAGACTAGAAAAACGATAATTCTCAATTTTGGTTTGTTGTAAACTTAAAGTAGTTCCAAATGGAATAGTGATAAGTGGTTGATTGTTATAAGTCGCAATGAATTGATTTTCATTAGGAATAAAAGAAATGGTAGTATCTTGTTTTGATGTTATAGCATTTATTTGGGCAAGGTAAATAGCGGCTTTTACTTCCTCTAATAGTTGTTTCTCTGTAAGTGCAGAGATAGTGCTTGAAATGGGATAAATAGTTAGGGTAACCATAGTGAGACTAATGGATAAGACGAGTAACATTTCTAGTAAAGTGAAGGCGTTCTTTTTCATTTATTCTCAGAAACATTTCCTGAACTGTCTATTTTAATGCTTTTTCCATTAGGACAAGATTTTTGAGTGGATTTCAAATAACCACCACTAACCAAGTCATTTACTGACGGTATCGAATTTTTGTCTAGCTGGTATGATTGAACTTGTCCTTGAACCATCGAAATAAAAGCCTCGCAACCTTTGTTATTAATAGATTTACTTTGTGTAACGATATTTGGAATGGTTAGAAGTAATAATACGCTGACAACTAAAAGAACGATGAGCATTTCTACTAAGGTAAAGCCTCGATCATCTTTCCAGTCTATTTTGATTTTATACATTAGAACTCCTCCTCTAAATTTGATTTACCATGGAAAACATTGGATATAAAATTGATAAATAAATCGATATGATTAAAACTCCGATAATTATAAAAACAATTGGTTGGATAAATGAAAATAGTTTTTCTGTTTTTTGTAATACTTTTTGATGGCATAAATTGTAATAGAATAAAAATTCTTCTGCTAAATTACCATTTTTTTCTCCATGTATAGCAATGTAATATAGTTCTTTTTCAAAAATAGGCATTTTTTCTAATGCGTTTGTTAAAGATAAACCGGCTTCAAGTGAAGGAATAATATGCTTGGCTATCGAACGAAAAAAAGCCGGGGAGTCATCTCGCGCAAACAATTGCATAACATGAGAAATAGAAAGGCCGCTTTTTAATAGGTAACCTATTTCTCGTGAAAAATATTGCGAATAATGGATTTTGACGAACTGTTTTATATAAGGGACGCGACAATAAAAATAAGCGCGTTCATAAGCTGATTTTTTATTTTGCTTTCTAATAATAAAACCAACAAATAGAAAGAGAGTGAGCAAAATAGCACCTAATATAATCGGCATTTTTTCAAGCAAAAAATAAGTGAAATTAGTGCCAAGTGAACCATTACTTGCAAGTTGCAAAAATAAAAGTTCGAATTTTGGTAAAAGAAATATTCGAAGCAAGAAAAATACTACAATAACTGTTGAAAATAAAACTAGTGGATATTGAAATGTTTTCATTAAGGCGTTTTTTTCTTCAGCTTTTCTTTTCATATGAATGCCTGTTTCTTGGATTGTTTGAATAAAAAAACCATGATTAGAGGCGTAATGAAGTTGAGAACAAATAAACTCTGGAAACTCGCTTTGTCTAAGGGCATAAGAAAAAGAGTTGCCAACTGCAAGGGAAGCGATAATTTGCCTATATCGCTCGCTATGTTTAGGAGTGGTGATGCTTAAATAACTAATAGCTGACTCCAGCGAAAAGCCTTTATCAAGTAAACTAGCAATTCTTATTAAAAATTCGCCATCGTCTTTCCAATTAATCCGGTGAAAAAAAGCCATAAGCAACCCCTTTCTGATAAATTGCATCTAATGTATATTTAGGTTTGTTTTGTTGATAACTTGAATTAAAATAATTTTGTATATCTTTTTTAGTGATTACTTCATAAATAGCTGTTCTTTTTCGCTGTAAATGGCTACAAAGTGGATGGCACTTTGAACCACAATAGACACAATATAAATGGGATAATTGTTGAAAACTAATACCAAGTAAACATTGAGCTAATTCTTCTTTGCTAACGCCAAATTCAAGCAATCTTAATAAAACTCCATAAGTATCACCAGCATGAACAGTGCTAAATACCAAATGACCTGTTAGAGCAGCACGTACTACAATTTTTGCTGTTTCAAAGTCGCGAATTTCTCCAACTATAAGAATATCAGGGTCATGGCGAAGAACAGAACGAACAACGGGGGCATAAGTGATATTAGCTTTTTCATTAATTTCCACTTGGAGAAAACCAGGAGAATAATGCTCGACAGGATCTTCAATTGTAATTACTTGAAGTTCAGTTTTATTTTCTATAGAGGAAACTAAACTATACATGGAACTTGATTTTCCGCTACCGGTGCTCCCTGAAAAAAGAAACAATCCTGTTTGGTTATTACATAGTTGTAAAATTTGTTTAGCTACCTTAGGAAATAGACAAGACTTTAAAAAAGGGATTGGGTATTTATAGCGAAAAATACGAATTACCATACTTTCGTGAAAGTCTTTATTAGGCATGGTAGAAAGCCTTAAAGCTATTTTTTCAGATTTAGTTTCTTTCTCGTAGCTACCAGATTGAGGCTTTCGTTTTTCGCTTATATCTAGAGCAGCTTGAAATTTGAGAAATGATATTAGCTTTTCTCCAACATCGAAGGAAAGATAGAGAAGTGGTATTAGCGTTCCATTGACCCGGAGACGAAGCAAATAACGGTTCCTTAAAGGGTGGATATGAATATCGCTTGCATTAACCCGAAGTGCTTGAGATGTAATATGATCCATTAGTTTTTGTGGCATAACAACCTCCTTACAAGTCATATTCTACAACTGTGTCTAAAATCCTTTGTTAAACGATTTTTCACAAAAACAAAAAAGCGATTTTCTTAGTTAAAAAGAGTCAGATGATAGAAAATGCTTTATTAAAAAATCTTTTTAGTGTATCTCAGCCCATAGAAAAAACTTTTTTCACATTTATTATATTTTCACAATCTTTGTGCGTAATGTAACAAGCGTATAATAAGAACTTTAAATCAAGATAAAGCCCTTACATTCCGAACGAAGCTATTAAAATAAGAATTTTTTAGGAATAAAACTAATTATTTGCCGAACAATACAACTCGTGATAAGCTATAGAAAAGGCAGATAAATAATAGAATTAGCGGGTGAATGTAAACAGAGAGACTGTGAAAAGCAGCGCCGACGGGGAAAGCATAAGTTATGTGAAACTCTCAGGCAAAAGGATGTTTACGGGACGCAACTCTGGAGTCATTTTTATGTAACGACAGGGCTTATGAACTATATAAGCCTTTTTGTTATGTGAAAAAGGAGGATATAATAATGACGGAATTACTTAAAACACCGATTCATCCACTATATGCAAAATATGGTGCGAAAACCATTGATTTTGGCGGATGGGATTTACCAGTACAATTTGCTGGAATAAAAGCAGAACATGAGGCCGTGCGAACTGATGCAGGGTTATTTGACGTGTCCCATATGGGCGAAATTTTGGTGGAAGGCCCTGACAGTACTTCTTATTTACAGTATTTGTTATCTAACGACATAGAGAAAATAAAAATAGGGAAAGCACAATATAATATTATGTGCTATGAAACAGGCGGAACAGTAGATGATTTAGTTGTTTATAAGAAATCAGAAACCGAATACATACTTGTCGTCAATGCGGCAAATACAGAAAAAGATTTTGAGTGGATGGTTCAAAATATTGTTGGGGATGTTACGGTTAAAAATGTCTCTTCGGAGTTTGGACAGTTAGCTTTACAGGGACCAAATGCAGAAAAAATCCTTTCTAAATTAACAGATGCGGACTTAAGCTCTATAAGTTTCTTTGGTTTTATAGAAGATGCTGATGTTGCCGGAGTGAAAACAATTATATCGAGAAGTGGATACACTGGAGAAGATGGTTTTGAAATATACATGCAAAGTGCGGATGCTGGAAAAGTATTCGAGGCAATCTTGGCTGAAGGTGTAGCGCCAATTGGTCTTGGAGCTCGTGATACGCTACGTCTAGAAGCAGTTCTTGCACTTTACGGTCAAGAATTGAGTAAAGATATTACTCCGCTTGAAGCTGGCCTTAATTTTGCAGTGAAATTAAAAAAAGAAGCAGATTTTATCGGAAAACAAGCACTTATCAAGCAAAAAGAAGCGGGACTAACGAGAAAATTAGTTGGGATTGAATTGATTGAGCGAGGCATGCCGCGTCACGACTATCCAGTATTTCTAAATGATAAAGAAATTGGAGTTATCACTTCTGGCACCCAATCTCCAACTCTTGGCACCAATATCGGTTTAGCGTTAATAGATACTGCTTATACTGAATTAGACCAAGAACTAGAAGTCGGAATTCGAAATAAGAAAGTAAAAGCAAAAGTAGTACAAACACCATTTTATAAACGCGCAAAGTAAAAAGGAGGAAATAATATGGCAAAACATCGTTATTTACCAATGACGGAACAAGATGAGAAGGAAATGCTTGAAGTGATAGGGGTTAAGTCGATTGATGACTTATTTCAAGATATTCCAGAAAAAATTAGATTTAAGCGGGATTATGATTTAAAACCGGCAAAATCAGAACCGGCGTTGTTACGAGAATTATCTAAACTTGCTTCTAAAAATGCTAATACTTCAGAATATGCATCCTTTTTAGGAGCTGGTGTATATAGTCACTATATTCCAACTGTGGTAGATCACGTTATTTCTCGTTCAGAATTCTATACAGCTTATACGCCTTATCAGCCAGAGATTTCGCAAGGGGAGCTACAAGCGATTTTTGAATTCCAAACGATGATTGCAGAATTAACTGGAATGGATTTAGCGAATTCCTCCATGTATGATGGTGGAACAGCTCTTGCCGAAGCAGCGATGTTAGCAAGCGGACATACTAAACGCAAAAAAATCCTTATTTCAGGGGCGGTTCATCCAGAAAGCATTAATGTCCTAAAAACCTACGCTACAGGTCAACATATTGAAGTTGAAGTTATTCCTGAAGTGGATGGCAAAACGGATATAGATGTTCTAAAAAAAGCTCTTTCCGATGATATTGCAGGGTTTGTTGTACAATATCCGAACTTTTATGGCCAAGTAGAACCTTTAGCAGAATTAGAAAAATTGGTTCATGAAAATAATTCTTTACTTCTTGTTTCAAGTAACCCGCTATCTCTTGGCTTACTAACGCCACCAGGAGAATTTGGCGCGGATATTGTTGTTGGTGACTCTCAAGTGTTTGGTATTCCAGAATCATTTGGTGGACCGCACTGTGGTTTCTTTGCGGTAACAAATAAATTAATGCGTAAAGTTCCTGGACGTTTAGTCGGGGAAACGGTAGATGAAAATGGAAAACGTGGTTACGTTCTAACATTGCAAGCGCGCGAACAACATATTCGCCGCGATAAAGCTACTTCCAATATTTGTTCAAACCAAGCTTTAAATGCATTAGCTTCTTCAGTTGCTATGGCGACACTTGGAAAAACTGGGCTAGTAGAGATGGCGAAACAAAATCTTGATAAATCTCATTATGCTAAACAAAAATTCCGCGAAAATGGCTTTGAAGTATTATTTTCTGATGGTTTTTTCAATGAATTTGTTGTTAAGCTTTCTAAACCAATTAAAGAAGTAAATGAATCGCTTCTAGATGAAGGCATTATTGGTGGTTATGACCTCGGTTTTTATGATGCTAAATACGAACAACATATGCTTGTAGCTGTCACAGAGATGCGTACAAAAGAAGAAATTGATGCCTTTGTGGCAAGCTTGGAGGGTGTAAAATGAATTTAGAAGAAACAATGCCATTAGTCTTTGAACGCTCTATTCCAGGAAGAATTGGTTTTAGTTTGCCAGAAAGTGATGTTCCCGAAACAAATGCAGGTGACTATTTTGATGAAGCATATCTTCGTTCCACACCAGCAGATTTACCTGAACTCAGTGAACTGGAAATTATGCGTCATTATACCAATTTGTCCAACCATAATTTTGGTGTAGATTCTGGTTTTTATCCGCTTGGGTCTTGTACGATGAAATATAATCCGAAAATTAATGAAAAAGTAGCTAGATTCCCTGGGTTTGCCAATATTCATCCTAACCAACCAGAAAGTTCTGTCCAAGGTGCGTTAGAGCTGCTTTATGATTTACAAACAAGTTTAGTTGAAATTACTGGAATGGATGAAGTAACGTTACAACCAGCTGCTGGGGCGCACGGTGAGTGGACTGGCTTAATGTTAATTCGTGCTTTCCATGAAAAAAATGGTGATACAAAACGTACGAAAGTAATCATTCCGGACTCTGCGCACGGTACTAATCCGGCTTCTGCGGCAGTTGCTGGCTTTGATGTCGTTACAGTTAAATCCAATGAAAAAGGGCTTGTCGATGTTGCTGATTTGAAAAAAGTAGTAGGTGAAGATACAGCTGCACTAATGCTTACAAATCCAAATACATTAGGTCTTTTTGAAAAAGATATTGTTGAAATGGCAGAAATTGTCCATGCAGCTGGAGGAAAACTATATTATGATGGAGCCAACTTAAATGCAATCATGGCAAAAGTTAGACCAGGAGATATGGGCTTTGACGTAGTACATTTAAACTTGCACAAAACATTCACTGGTCCTCACGGCGGCGGTGGACCTGGTTCGGGGCCAATTGGTGTTAAAAAAGAATTGATTCCATTCTTGCCAACCCCAGTCCTTACGAAAAAGGAAGATGTTTACACATTTGATTATAATTATCCTGATTCTATTGGGCGAGTGAAACCGTATTATGGTAACTTTGGTATTAATGTGCGCGCTTATACTTATATTCGCACTATGGGGCCTGATGGTTTGAAATTAGTGACAGAATACGCTGTTTTAAATGCCAATTATATGATGCGCAAATTACAAGACGCTTATGATTTGCCATTTGACCAAGTTTGCAAACATGAATTTGTTTTAAGTGGTAATAGACAGAAGAAACTTGGCGTCCGCACAGTTGATATTGCAAAACGCTTACTAGATCATAATTTCCACCCACCAACTGTCTACTTCCCATTAATTGTTGGTGAAGCAATTATGATTGAACCGACTGAAACAGAATCGAAGGAAACACTGGATTCCTTTATTGATACAATGCTGAAAATTGCTAAAGAAGCGGAAGAAAATCCTGAAATCGTTCAAGAAGCGCCGCATAGCACATATGTGAAACGACTGGACGAAACAAGAGCTGCCAGAAAACCAGTGTTACGTTATCAAAAAGAAGTATAAAAAAGAAGCCTTGCCATGGATCTCACGGCAAGGCTTTTTCTTATTTAGATTTTGTTTTACCTGTCCATTTACGATAGCCGCCTTTAAGCTGATAAACATCTTTATAACCACGTTTATACAGCATAATAGCTGCGCGGTTACTGCGTTGTGCTGTTTGGCAGTATAAGTAAACTGGTAAATCTTGACGAATCTCTGTTGTCCGATTTTTCATTTGTGTAACTGGGATATTTCTAGCTCCGAGAATATGTCCAGCATCGAATTCATTTGGCTCGCGAACATCAATTAACTGTGCTTTACGATAACCTTTTTTAAATTCTTCTTCTGTTAAAACTTTTAGTGCTTTACGTCGCATTACAAACTGGTAAATTTCGTATCCTAAAAGAATAACCAGAATGATAATTGCTATAATCCAACTAATCAATTGTGTAAACCCCTTTCATCCTGAAAACTGCTTTTTTTAAAGCATCCTTTTCTATTATAACTTATTTTTTGCCGCCATCAATCACTTTAAAAGAAGATTTTCGTTTTTTCTTCGTTTTTTTCTTTGGTTCATGTAAATTCTTTGATTGTTTCACTGCTTTTTGGTAGTTTGTATCTGTTTTTCTATTAGTAAAAAGTCTTAGAAGTAGGGTGAAAATAAGTGTTCCAATTAAAACCGAAATTAGTAATATGAAAAATGATTTAAACCCCCCCATTAAAAGCCCAATACCAACCAGTGCGAGTAAAATAATAACAATAAGAGGATATTTCTTCACTATGAATCAACTCCTATTCTAAAAGTTCCAGATTCTCAGGTTCAGCCGCATCAACTGGAGCGCCTTCTTTCTCAATACGTAAAAGTTCGTTGAATGACGCAATGGCAACTTCTACTTGATCATCGGACGGCTCTTTAGTTGTAAGAAGTTGGAGCCACAGTCCAGGAACACCTAAATATTTAAGCACTGGGATATTTCGGCATTTATTAGTTAATTGTAAAACTTCAAATGCTACACCTAGTACAACAGGAATAAGTAAAATCCGGTCGACAACCCGAAGCCAAAGTGGGTCAGTTGGAACTAGCAAATAAATAAACATACCTACAATAACTGTAAATAAAATAAAACTACTACCACAGCGGTAATGAAGTCGTGACTGCTTTTGAACATTTTCCACTGTTAAAGGTAGATTTTCTTCGTAACAGTTAATGACTTTATGCTCAGATCCATGATATTGAAAAACTCGTTTAATAATTGGAGTTTGAGAAACTGCAAAAATATAAGTTAATAGCAGAATCAATTTGAAAAAACTCTCTAAAAACACTTGTGCTGTGTCGCCTGGAACGATAGGGCGAAATAACTCTGCTAAAAAGACCGGGATTAACGTCATCACAAATTTAGCAAAAACGAAAGATAAGATACCGATTACCGCAACACCTAACCACATCGCAATTTTCGATTCTTTCTTCTCGATTTTTTCTTCTTCAACAGGGTTATTTGGATCCTCATCATATCGGTCTGTCGCAAAAGCGAGGTGTTTGGAACCGATAGCACTAGATTCAATTAAAGCAACAATACCTCTTAAAAAAGGAATTTTCTTCATACGCATGACCCAAACTGGGCTATGTTTTTCTAAATAAAAATATTCTAATGAACCATCTATACGTCTAACAGCTGTAACTGTTTGTTTTCTGCCGCCAAACATGACGCCTTCTACAACAGCCTGTCCACCATATGATGGCACGTTTTGTTTACTCAAACTTTTCACCAGCCTATTCATGTTTACTAATATGTTATTTTACGCTAAAAACTGTTTTTCGTATAGCGCAAAACGTCTAAAAAAAGTTATTTTTTCTAAATTGTGATAAAATAGTTTCGAACGCGTTTAATAATGCGATTTTTGCAGGCTTAAAATTTAATAAAAGTGGGGGAATAAAAATGTCTAAATTAACTAAAATTCAAGAAACACTTGGCAAGGAAAAGATAGAAGCGGTTCTTGTTACAAGTGAATTTAATAGAAGGTATGTCTCAGGTTTCACTGGAACTAGTGGTGTAGCACTCATTTTGCCTGAAAAAGCATATTTTGTAACAGATTTCAGATATACAGAACAAGCGGCTAAACAAGCTGAGGGATACGAAATTGTTAAACATGAAGGACCGATTTTTGATACAGTAGAAGATTTGCTAATTAAAAATGATACAAAAACGCTACATTTCGAAGCGGATTATGTAACGGTATCAGAATTTAAACAAATGGAACGCGTGTTTAATCGTCAATTAATTCCTCTTACTGGATTTTTTGAAGAAATGCGTAAAGTAAAAACAGCGAGCGAATTGAAAGCTATTCGGACGGCATGTGACATTGCGGATGCTGCATTTGCGCATATTATTAAGTTCATTAAACCAGGAATGGCAGAAATTGAAGTATCCAATGAACTAGAATTCTTTATGAGACGTGCTGGAGCTACATCATCTTCGTTTGATACAATTGTTGCTTCGGGTGTTCGCTCTGCACTTCCGCATGGTGTTGCTTCTGATAAAAAAATTGAGGTTGGCGACTTTGTAACGATGGATTACGGTTGTTACTATGACGGTTACTGCTCTGATATGACAAGAACAATTGCTGTCGGTGAACCTGCTGAAAAATTAAAAGAAATTTATCAAATTACTTTAGATGCGCAATTAAAAGTAATTGATAGCTTAAAACCAGGTATGACTGGAATTGAAGCAGATGCCATTGCACGTGATTATATTGCTTCCTTTGGTTATGGCGATGCATTTGGACATTCATTAGGTCACGGGATTGGATTAGAAATTCACGAAGGACCTAATTTATCATTCAAAAGCCCTCAAAAATTAGAAGTTGGTCACGTTGTTACAGATGAACCAGGAATTTATTTGCCAGGAATTGGCGGGGTTAGAATTGAAGATGATCTTTTAATTACAGAAACTGGTAATGAGATTTTAATTCATTCACCAAAAGAATTAATTATTTTATAAAATTCCTTTGTAACTTTGTGTGTTTTATGGTTAAATAAGGAAGAATGAGCAGTTTTAATATGCTCCAAATAAAGATACTTTGCAAATTACAGGAGGAAAAACATGATTTCAGTAAATGACTTTAAAACAGGGTTAACAATAGAAGTAGATAATGGTATTTGGCGTGTGCTAGATTTCCAACATGTAAAACCCGGAAAAGGAGCAGCATTTGTTCGTTCCAAATTACGTAATCTTCGTACAGGTGCAATCCAAGAAAAAACATTCCGTGGTGGCGAAAAAGTTGCAAAAGCGCAAATTGATAATCGTAAAATGGCTTACTTATACGCTGATGGTACAAATCATGTATTCATGGATAATGAGTCTTATGAACAAATTGAGCTTCCAGAAGACCAAATTGCTCATGAGCTTAAATTCTTAAAAGAAAATATGGAAATTAATATTATCATGTATCAAGGCGAAACAATCGGTATTGATTTACCTAACACAGTAGAATTAGTTGTTACTGCAACTGATCCTGGAATTAAAGGTGATACTTCTTCAGGTGGTTCTAAACCAGCCACTCTTGAAACTGGCCTTGTTGTCCAAGTGCCATTTTTCGTTAATGAAGGAGACAAACTAGTAATTAATACAACCGAAGCGGCATATGTTTCTCGGGCGTAAGAAAGAAGAGTTCATTACAGCTGGAGTTAATTCTTCAGCTGTTTTTTCTATTTGCTAGCGCTTCCTGTACACCTTTTGAATAAAAAGTATGGTACAATAAGGACAATGCGTGATTCATGCAATTTTTTATTTTTAGTATTATTAAGGAGTGTAAATGGAATGTTATCAATAGATGAAATTAAACAGCTAATTGAGCTGATTGACGAGTCAACTCTAGATGAATTTGAGTTAGAAACAAAGGATAGTAAGATTTTGCTTAAGAAGAATAAAACAGTGGTTTCTGCGCCTCAAGTAGAAGTACCTGTTGCTGTAACACCAGCGCCAGTTCAAGCACAAGCAACTGAACAAGCGGCGGCACCTCAAGCGGAAACAACTACGTCTGATGCAGGGTTAGAAGTTATCACCTCTCCTATGGTTGGTACTTTTTATGCATCTGCTTCACCAGAGGATGCGAATTTCGTTAGTGTTGGTTCTAAAGTTTCCGCACAATCTGTTGTATGTATTGTAGAAGCAATGAAATTATTCAATGAAATTACTGCTGACATTGACGGAGAAATTGCAGAAATTCTTGTTTCAAGTGGCGAATTAGTCGAATTTGGACAACCACTATTCAAAGTTAGAAAAAAATAAGGGGTCGAAAAACATGATTAAAAAAGTACTGGTAGCGAACCGTGGAGAAATCGCTGTCCGTATCATTCGCGCTGCAAAAGAACTTGGAGTGGAGACAGTGGCGATTTATTCGGAAGCAGATAAAGAAGCGCTACATATTCAGCTAGCGGATGAAGCTTATTGTGTAGGTCCCGCGGCAACAAAAGATAGTTATTTAAATATGTCTAATATTATTAGTCTTGCTGTTTTAACAAACTGTGATGCTATTCATCCTGGTTACGGATTCTTGGCTGAAAATGCTGACTTCGCTGAGTTGTGCGAAGACTGTAACATCACTTTTATTGGGCCAAGTGCCTCTGCAATTTCACAAATGGGGACAAAAGATGTGGCTCGCGAAACAATGCGAAAAGCTGGCGTACCAATCGTACCTGGTTCACAAGGAATTGTCGCTGATGTAGAAGATGGCAAAAAAATCGCTAAAAAAATCGGTTATCCTGTAATCATCAAAGCAACTGCTGGTGGTGGAGGTAAAGGTATTCGTGTAGCAGAAAACGAAGAAAAACTAATTTCTGGTATTCAAACTACACAACAAGAAGCCGAAGCAGCTTTCGGAGATCCTGGCGTTTATTTAGAAAAATACATTCAAGATTTCCGCCATGTAGAAATTCAAGTGCTTGCCGATAATCATGGTAACGTTATTCATTTAGGAGAACGTGATTGCAGTATTCAACGTCGCTTACAAAAGCTAATTGAAGAATCACCTTCACCAGCTATTGATGAAAAGACACGCCAAAAAATGGGTAAAGCTGCTGTCAAAGCTGCAAAAGCCGTGAATTATTCGGGTGCAGGAACGATCGAATTTATTTTTGATCATCACGAAAATAATTTTTATTTTATGGAAATGAATACTCGTATCCAAGTAGAACATCCTGTAACAGAGCTTGTTACTGGTATTGATTTAGTAAAACAACAATTTTTAGTGGCTTCAGGTGAAGAACTGAAAATCAAACAAGCCGATGTTAAATTAACCGGTTGGGCGATGGAATGTCGGATTAATGCTGAAAATCCTGAGAAAAACTTTATGCCAGCACCAGGAGAAATTAAATTTTATCTTCCACCAGGTGGCTTAGGCGTTCGAATTGACTCAGCAGCATATCCAAACTACAAAATCCCGCCATTTTATGATTCAATGATTGCAAAAGTAATCTGTTATGCAGAAACACGTGAAGAAGTTGTTCAAAAAATGAAACGGGCACTTTCGGAGTTTGCTATTGATGGCATTCCTTCCACAATACCATTCCATTTACGTGTGTTAGATAACGATGTATTCCTGTCAGGAGACTTTAATACAAAATTCTTGGAGCAAAATGATGTAATGAATCTTTCTAAGGAGGGCTAAAAATGGCTTACACAAAAGATTTAAGAAAACAAAATGATGCACCACTTGGTAAAATTGAAATTGCGCCTGAGGTTATTGGTGTAATTGCTGGTCTTGCTGCGAGCGAAATCGAAAACGTTGCGTATATGCAAGGTGGTTTTGCTACAGAAATGCGCGAAAAATTCAGTGGTGCCGTTAACTACCGTAAAGGTGTAAAGGTAGAGCTAACTGAAGAAGGTATTCTAATCGAACTTTATTGTTCTGTACTATTCGGTGCAACTATTCCACTTGTTGCTCAAAATATTCAAGATGCTGTCCGAGATACTATTTTCAATATGACAGGGTTGAATGTTCTTGAAATCAACGTGCATATCGTTGGCGTACAATTTGAAAAAACAGAAACACTTTCCTTCGATGATTTTGAGCTTTAAAATTCAAGGAAAAAAAGGAGCAGCCTTAACATGAAAAGAAGAGAAGCGCGCGAGAAAGCACTTCAAGCATTATTCCAAATCGAATTAAACGAAATGTCGTTAGATCAAGCCATTAAAAACATCATGGAAGACGAACAAGACGATTATATGGAGCAATTAGTTGAAGGAGTTATGGCAAATAAAGCTGAAATCGATGCAATTATTGAGCCTAACTTGGATAATTGGCGCATCGATCGTTTGAACAAAGTAGATCTTTCTTTGCTACGACTAAGCGTTTACGAAATTAAGTACTTGGATGACGTACCAAATCGAGTTAGTTTAAATGAGTCCATAGAAATTGCGAAAATTTACAGTGATGAAAAATCAAGTAAATTTATTAATGGCGTACTTGCTAATATTGCACCTGAAGATAAATAAACTTGATTGAGTGCAAGGTTTTCCTTGCACTCCCTTATTTCGCGATTTTTAAGCATAATAGCGTGGAAAGTATTTTAAGGGGGCCAAACTCATGGGAGAAATTATTGATGGCAAAAAGTTAGCCAAAGAAATCCAAGAGAAAGTAACATCAGAAGTAGCTGAATTAGTAAAACAAGGTAAAAAACCGGGTCTTGCAGTTGTGCTCGTAGGAGATAACCAAGCCTCTCGTACATATGTTAGAAATAAACAAAAGCGAACAGAAGAAGCAGGAATGAAATCTGTTTTAATTGAACTCCCTGAAACAGTAACAGAAGAAAAATTACTAAAAGTAGTAGAAGAGTTAAATGAAGATAATACAATTCATGGTATATTGGTACAATTACCTTTACCAAAACATATTTCAGAAGAAAAAGTCATTGATGCTATTAGTTTTGACAAAGACGTTGACGGTTTCCACCCAGTGAATGTAGGTAACTTATTCATTGGTAAAGATTCTTTCGTTCCGTGCACACCTGCAGGAATCATTGAGTTAATTAAATCAACCGGCACTCAAATAGAAGGCAAACGAGCAGTCGTTATTGGCAGAAGTAATATTGTAGGTAAGCCAGTAGCACAATTATTATTAAATGAAAATGCTACAGTAACAATAGCTCATAGCCGTACAAAAGATTTACCTCAAGTGGCAAAAGAAGCCGATATTCTAGTTGTTGCAACAGGATTAGCTAAATTTGTTAAAAAAGAATACATTAAGCCAGGCGCAATTGTTATTGATGTTGGTATGGACCGCGATGAAAACAATAAATTATGTGGCGATGTAGATTTTGATGATGTTAAAGAGCAAGCAGGATTCATCACTCCAGTTCCAGGAGGCGTTGGGCCAATGACAATTACCATGCTTCTTGCTAATACATTAAAAGCTGCAAAACGCATTTGGAAGATGAATTGATTAATTGGATGTGAAATGATGGAACAAGATAAATATTTAACGGTAGCCGCAATAACCAAATATATTGAAAAGAAATTTGAAGTTGATCCGTATATGAAACAAGTATTCGTGCGCGGAGAAATTTCAAATTTAAAACAACCAGCGAGTGGACATCTGTATTTTACGGTGAAAGATGAATTTGCTATGCTTCGTTCTGTCATGTTTCAAAAAGCAGTTCAAAAGATTGGTTTTGTTCCAGAAGATGGTATGAATGTACTTATCACGGGGCGAATTGGCGTTTTCACAAAAGCTGGGCGTTATCAGTTTTATGCTGAACATATGGAACCAGATGGCGTCGGTGCACTGTATATTCAATTAGAACAGCTGAAATCACAATTAGAAAAGGAAGGACTTTTTGCGGAAGCGCATAAAAAAGTGCTTCCTTCTTTCCCGTCCAAAGTTGCGGTAGTTACATCTAAAACAGGTGCTGCTGTAAGGGATATTTTAACAACGATTCATCGTAGAATGCCCTCGGTGGAAGTAATCGTGTACCCTACAGTTGTTCAAGGAGATAAGGCAGCACAGCGAATAGTAGAAAACATTGGTCGAATCAATCAACGAAATGACATTGATGTAATGATTATCGGTCGTGGTGGTGGCTCTCTCGAAGAACTATGGGCTTTTAATGAAGAGCCAGTTGTTCGAGCAGTTTATGATTCTGATGTACCTGTAATCTCTGCGGTAGGACATGAAACAGACTTTGCGCTCAGTGATTTTTCAGCAGACGTTCGAGCAGCGACACCAACCGCGGCAGCCGAACTAGCGGTTCCAGATTATCGCGATCTAGAAGAACGACTTGCAGAACGTAAATATCGCTTATTAGCAGTTACAAGGCAGTTGTTAGAACGTAAAGAAAGAACCCTTGAGCAACTAAAACAACATTTAATCTTAAATGGGCCAAAACATCAATTAGAACAGCAAATGGAACGTACAGATTATTTTGCTGAACGACTAAAAAATGCTTTTTCCAAGCAAGTATTGCTAAAACAAACTACTTTTAACCGACTAAATGATCGTTTACACTATTACCATCCTAAGAAAGAAATAGCCTTACAAAAAGAGCAAATAATATTACGTAAGCAAGCGCTAGATAAAGCAATGAAACAACAACTTAAAGATAAACAACAAGCTTTTATTAGACAAGTCGAGGCTTTAGAACATTTAAGCCCGCTCGCTTTATTGAAACGTGGTTTTGGTGTAACGTATAAAGCAGGAGAGTTAGTTAAAACCGTTCAAGAATTGGAAATTGGCGATAATATTCAAGTAAAAATGCAAGGTGGACACATAGACGCACACATTACCGCAAAGGAGGAAGATACAAGTGGCAACTAAAAAGAAAACTTTTGAAGAAGCAATCGCAGAACTAGAAACAATCGTAGAAGCGCTCGAAAACGGTAGTGCCTCACTTGAAGATTCTCTTGATATGTATCAAAAAGGAATCGAATTAACAAAATTATGCCAAGATAAATTGCAATCAGCCGAGCAAAGAATGGCTAAAGTAGTCACAGAAGCAGGAGAAGAAATTCCTTTTGAAGCGGATGGTGAATAAATTTGCAAGATTTGACGCTTTTTCTAGATCATTATAAAAAAGTACTTGATGAATCGCTTTTTAAAGAAATAAATATGCGCAATATCGAACCTAAGTTGAAAGAATCAATGTTATATTCAGTACAAGCTGGCGGAAAACGAATTCGTCCAATGCTTGTTTTTGCAACACTTCAAGCCTTAAATATTGAGCCAATGCGCGGTTTAAAAACAGCTACGGCACTTGAAATGATTCATACGTATAGCTTGATTCACGATGATTTACCAGCAATGGATGATGATGACTATCGACGCGGGAAATGGACGAACCATAAAATATACGGTGATGCAACAGCCATTTTAGCAGGAGATGCTTTGTTAACACTCGCTTTTTCTATTTTAGCTGAAGATGAAAATCTATCTTTCGAAACGCGTATTGCTTTAATTAATCAAATTAGTTATAGCAGTGGAGCAGAAGGCATGGTAGGTGGGCAACAAGCCGATATGGAAGCTGAAAATAAACAAGTCACATTAGAAGAACTAGCATCAATCCACGCTCGCAAAACTGGTGAACTATTAATTTTCGCAGTAACCTCAGCCGCAAAAATCGCTGAAGCAACTCCAGAACAAACAAAACGATTACGAATTTTTGCAGAAAATATCGGCATTGGTTTTCAAATTAGCGACGATATTTTAGACGTAATTGGCGATGAAACAAAAATGGGTAAAAAGACAGGGGTGGACGCTTTTCTGAATAAAAGTACCTATCCCGGATTACTCACACTCGAAGGTGCTAAACGGGCATTAAATGAGCATGTTTCAATTGCAAAGTCAGCGCTTTCAGGACATGATTTCGACGATGAAATTCTCCTTAAACTTGCTGATTTAATCGCACTTAGAGAAAATTAATCATAATTATCTAGTAATTTCAAAAATTTTTCACATATATAATTCAAATTGATTTGCTTTTCTTAAAATACCGTGTTATACTAATGTAAGATTATTTTTGTGGGTGAAAGATACGATTGTGAACAACTTTCCATCTCGTGCCGTTAAGCAAGAATAGTAAATAATTAGTGTGCATAACACACGAGGAGGAACATGAACATGGAACAAGGTACAGTAAAATGGTTTAACGCAGAAAAAGGATTTGGTTTTATCGAACGCGAAAACGGTGACGATGTATTCGTACATTTCAGCGCTATCCAAGGCGACGGATTCAAATCTTTAGACGAAGGTCAAGCAGTAACTTTCGACGTTGAAGAAGGCCAACGCGGACCTCAAGCAGCTAACGTTCAAAAAGCGTAATTCTATTTTTTGAATAAGAAAAAGCAAATCATTTCGGTGATTTGCTTTTTTATTTGCCTAAAATCATCTTTCCTTGTTTGGTATAACTAGAATTATTTGCTATAATAAGAACAATTAATCGAGAAAAAAGACTTTGCACGTATTCATGCGTGGACTCTTTGGAAAGTGAGTTGTTTTTATTTGGATCTTTTAAAAATAAAGGATCCTTCCTTTATGAAACAATTGGATATACAAGAATTAGAAGCACTTGCGGCGGATATTCGCGCTTTTTTAATTACTTCTACTTCCAAATCAGGGGGGCATATTGGTCCTAATCTTGGTGTGGTAGAACTAACGATTGCGCTGCATTATACTTTTAATAGTCCAAATGATAAATTTATTTGGGATGTGGGCCACCAGTCTTATGTGCACAAAATCCTAACTGGAAGGGCGAGTCAATTTGGTACATTACGTCAGCACGGCGGACTAGACGGATTTCCAAAACGAAAAGAATCTATTCATGATGTATTTGAAACTGGCCACAGCTCGACTTCCTTGTCTGCTGCAGCCGGTATGGTTATTGCTAGAGATATAAAAAAAGAAGACTTTTATGTTATTCCGATAATTGGTGACGGGGCGCTCACTGGGGGGATGGCATTTGAAGCCTTGAATCATATAGGAGACATGGGAAAAGATATGATCGTTATTTTAAATGATAATGATATGTCCATTGCGCCTAATGTAGGAGCACTCCACAATGTCCTTGGAAAATTAAGAACGTCGAATACATTTCAACAAACAAAAACAAATATAGATAAATTAATGCGAAAAATTCCAACTGCCGGTGAAAAGTTAGCTGATACTGCTGAAAAAGCAAAAGATAGCATAAAACATTTGCTTGTAGAGGGTACTTTTTTTGAAGAATTAGGTTTTATGTATCTAGGACCGATTGATGGGCATAATTTAGAAGATGTTATTACCAACTTAGAAATAGCTAAGCGGACTAAAGGGCCTGTACTCCTCCATATCATCACGAAAAAGGGAAAGGGGTACCAACCTGCCGAATTAGACTCCCGTGGCACCTGGCATGGTACAGGGCCATATAAAGTCGAAACAGGGAGCTTTATTAAGCCTGCTAAGACTGTCGCCTCATGGAGTTCTGTTATTAGTAATGAATTAATGCGTCTAGCAGCGAATGATGAACGTATCGTTGCCATAACTCCTGCCATGCCTGTAGGTTCAAAATTAGAAAAATTTGCTAAAGCTTTTCCAGAACGTTTTTTTGATGTTGGAATTGCAGAGCAACATGCAACAACAATGGCGGCTGGTTTAGCAACGCAAGCAATGAAGCCTTTTCTAGCTATTTATTCGACATTTCTACAAAGAGCTTATGACCAGTTGGTTCACGATGTTTGTCGGCAAAAATTAAATGTCGTTATCGGGATTGATCGTGCTGGCCTTGTTGGAGCAGACGGTGAAACACATCAAGGTATTTTTGATATTTCTTTTCTAAATAGTATTCCAAATATGATTATCACGATGCCGAAAGATGAAGAAGAAGCTAGACAATTAATGGACACTGCTTTTGCTTATGATGATGGGCCTTTTGCAATTCGTTACCCACGTGGAAATGGACCAGGTAAAGAGCTTTCTGAATCTAATAAGCTTATACCAATTGGCGAATGGGAAACGATTATTCAGCCTGTTGATGCTGTCATTTTAACTTTTGGACCAACACTCGAACAGGCACTTAAAGCAGCTGAACAATTAGAGGAGCAAGGTCAGCGTGTGGGTGTCATTAATGCACGTTTTATTAAACCGCTAGATGAAGCTTTATTACACCGAATTTTCAAGCAAAAAATCCCTATTTTAACAGTAGAAGAATCATTATTAAAAGGCGGATTTGGCGCAAGTGTGTTAGAATTTATGGAAGAAAATAATTATACGGATGTTACTATCCATCGAATTGGATTGCCAGATGAATTCATTGGTCACGGTTCTGTCCCGCTAATTCTTGAATCATATGGTATATCTCCAGCTGGTATTGTATTAAAAATAAACGAAATGCTCGCACAAAGCGAGTAAGTTAAGGGCGAAGAAACTATGACAATAAAAAAAGAACGCGCAGATATTCTGCTAGTAGAACAAGGACTATTTGAAACAAGAGAAAAAGCAAAGCGTGCCATTATGGCTGGAATTGTTTACCGTAAAGAAGAACGTGTCGATAAACCTGGAGAAAAAATCCCAGCAGATAGCGAACTGCAAGTCAAAGGAAAACAAATGCCTTATGTGAGTCGTGGTGGCTTGAAATTAGAAAAAGCATTACAAGTATTTAATTTTGATGTGAAAGATAAACTAATGCTTGATATTGGAGCTTCTACTGGTGGTTTTACAGACTGTGCTTTGCAAAATGGGGCACGACATTCGTATGCGCTTGATGTTGGCTATAATCAACTTGCATGGAAATTACGTAATGATGAACGGGTTACAGTCATGGAGCGGACTAACTTTCGCCATGTGACGCCAGCTGATTTTACGGAAGGCTTAGCGGAATTCGCAACGATTGATGTTTCCTTTATTTCACTCAAACTTATTTTACCTGTACTTAGAACTGTGCTCGTAAAAGGCGGCGATGTGATGACTTTAATCAAACCACAATTTGAAGCAGGGCGTGAACAGGTGGGTAAAAAAGGAATAATTCGCGACCCAGCTGTACATGAAGCTGTTGTTGAAAACATTGCTCTATTTGCGCTTGATAATGGTTATGACTTGATGGGGCTTGATTTTTCACCAATAACTGGTGGAGAAGGAAACATTGAATTTATCGCGCATCTTAAATGGACTGGCAAAGAAACTGGTGAAAATCATTTAGAGCCAGCTGCAATTACAAGACTTATTAAAAAAGCACATACTAAATTAGATAAATAATGTATACCGGAAAGCAGCGATGTTTTCCGGTTTTTGCTTTTACTATGCTGTTTATACTCATTTAAGCATGTATTTTCAATGTATAGAGTATTAAACTAGACTTTATTGCATAATTTTGCATTAATTCCGTGACTTTATGCGTTTTTTCGGATAAGATGTAAGTAGAAAATTATCGTGAGGTGAAGAAGGAATGAATAAAGGTCATCGTCATATTATTATTCGAGAATTGATTACATCTAATGAGATTGACACGCAAGAAGATTTAGTAGAACTTCTGTTAGAACGCGATGTTAAAGTAACCCAAGCAACCGTTTCCCGTGATATTAAAGAACTTCATCTAGTCAAAGTTCCAACACAAACTGGTGGCTATAAATATAGTCTCCCTGCCGATAATAGCTTTAACCCCCATCAAAAATTAAAACGCGCTTTAATTGATTGCTTTATTGGTATCGATACAGTGCAATTTATGATTATTTTAAAAGTAATGCCAGGGAATGGGAACTCTGTTGGTGCGCTAATAGATAACTTAGACTGGCCAGAAAAAGCAGGAACACTTTGCGGAGATGACACTTGTTTAATCATTTGTCGCTCAGAAGAAAATGCAAAAACATTAACAGATCGTTTTATAGATATGCTTTAAAAATTGTTGGAGGTGAAGGATTTTGCTTCAAGAAATGACAATTAAAAACTTTGCTATCATCGAATCACTCTCTTTAACTTTTCAAGAAGGGATGACGGTATTAACTGGGGAGACCGGCGCAGGTAAATCAATTATTATTGATGCGCTTGGTCTTCTTGTTGGCGGACGGGGATCGACTGATTTTATTCGCCACGGTGAGGAACGTTTGGAACTGCAAGGCTTATTTGCCCTAGCAGAAGATAATCTTGCCTGCCGCAATGCGCTTTTGGAAAATGGAATAGATGCTTCGGATGATATGGTCGTTTTGGAACGTAGCTTATTTCGCTCCGGTAAAAATAGTTGCCGTATTAACGGAAAACTAGTAACTACGGTGTTGCTACGTCAAATCGGTTCTAAATTAATAGATATTCATAGTCAACATGAACACCAAGAATTAATGAATGAAGAATTTCATTTATCGCTACTAGATAGGTTTGCTGCTGATAAAATTAAACCCGCTTTAACGAAATATCAAACTAATTTTAAAGAGTACCAAACTATTTTGAGAGAATGGCAAAATTGGACGAAAAATGAGCGAGAACTTGCACAGCGGCTCGATATGCTTCGTTTTCAACAACAAGAAATCGAAAATGCAAATTTGCAAGCTGGAGAAGAAGATCGTTTATTAGAACAAAAAAATGTTTTAGCCAATTTTGAAAAGTTAAATGAAAACTTGCAAGGAGCGTATACAGCTATCCAAGGAGAACCGGGCGGACTTGAATTTATTGGAGAAGCAATGCGCCAGATGGAAGCCGCTGCGAGTATTCATACTGATTATAAAGCAGTTAGTGAAGCAATATCATCCAGTTACTATATGCTTGAAGACAGTATGAGCCAAATTAGACAATCGCTTGATCAGCTTGAATTCCAACCAGAAGAACTGAATCAAATTGAATCACGCTTGAATGATTTAAATCAACTGAAACGTAAATACGGTAAAACCATTGAAGATATTATTCAGTATGAAAAAGAAATTAGTACTGAAATGGAAAAACTGACGGATAGTGAGTCCCACGTTGGGCATTTAGAAACTAAAATGGCCACATTAAAAACAGAACTCACAAAACAAGCAAGTACACTCACTGACATCCGCAAAAAAGCAGCAACCACGTTAGAAAAACAAATTAAACAAGAATTAAATCAATTATATATGGAAAAAGCTATTTTCAGCGTTCACTTTGAGTCTGACAAAACAGAATTAACGGAATCAGGCCAAGACAGTGTCGTCTTCTATATGTCGACCAATCCAGGTGAGCCGCTAAAACCACTTGCGAAAATCGCTTCTGGCGGTGAGTTATCACGAATGATGTTAGCGCTAAAAACCATTTTTTCAAGACATCAAGGCATTACATCTATCATTTTTGATGAAGTGGATACGGGTGTAAGCGGACGTGTCGGCCAAGCGATTGCTGAAAAAATTTATGCAGTCTCTGTTGGTTCACAAGTTCTTTGTATCAGTCATTTGCCTCAAGTAGCTGCAATGGCCAATCACCATTACTACATCACTAAAAAAGTGCAAAATAAACGGACAACTACTTCCGTCACAATTTTAAAAGGCGAGCAAAAAGTAGAAGAAATCAGCCGTATGATTGCTGGGATAGAAGTGACTGAACTAACAAAACAACACGCGAAAGAAATGATTCAACAAGCTGAAAAAGTAAAACAAACCTATTAAAAAAACGAAATTGCTTGCATATCGAATAGTTTTTGCTTAAAATGAATAAGGTAGAAATTATTACCTGGTCATAAAAACAACTACTAATTCGAAATGCGGCTTTTTTGTGCGATAAAGGAGTTATTTTTTATGACAAGCAAAAGATTTTTCAAAGAAGTGGCAGAAACGAGTTCGCTGGTTTTTGCAGTAGCTGGAGCAGATGATGAAGTCGTTTTAGAAACCATCCGTCTAGCGCTGGATCAAGGTTTAGGCAAGTTTCTTTTATTTGGAAAAAAAGAAGATCGAAGCTTAACGGCAAACGACAGCGTTACTTGGATTCAAGCGAATACAGCAGAAGAGGCAGCACAAGGCGCGATTTTAGCTGTGAAAAATAAAGAAGCAGATATATTGGTCAAAGGATTTATTCCGACAGCAACTTTAATGCATCATGTCTTAAAAAAGGAAAATGAGTTGCGGACAGGGCAATTATTAAGCCAAATTGCTATTTTTGACATTCCAACATACCACAAGCCTTTATTATTAACAGATTGTGCGATGAATGTAGCTCCAAAAACAAATGAAAAAATAGCAATTACAGAAAATGCGCTGAATGTTGCTCAGAAAATCGGTATAACAAATCCAAAAGTGGCTTTACTTAGCGCAGTGGAAGAAGTTACCGAAAAAATGCCTTCCACGGTCGAAGCAAATGAAGTAGCAAATCATTTCAAAGGCAAGGTAGATATTGCTGGTCCGCTTGCACTTGATGTAGCTATTTCAAAAGAAGCGGCACAGCATAAAGGGATTAAAAATAATGCGGCGGGCGATGCGGATATTTTAATTGCCCCTAATATTGAAACCGGAAATGCCCTTTATAAATCGCTCGTATACTTTGCGGGAGCTAGAGTTGGTAGTGCTATTGTCGGAGCAAAAGTACCGATTGTTATATCTTCCAGAAATGATACACCAGAAAATAAATTAGCTTCATTTATCCTAACTGTTAGAATGGTTGGAAAATAATGAAATAATGTGAATAGACGGACTTTAATGATATGAATGCAAAGGCTTTTATTTGATTACGCCCTACGTGTTACAATAGTCCTTGGGAAAATGATAACCTACAGCATTTTTCACAATTAAATTTGGAGGAAATCAAATGTCTTATGATGTTTTGACAATAAATCCTGGTTCCACTTCTACAAAACTCGCCGTTTATCATGGCGATAAAGTACTTTTTGAAGAAACAGTCAGACACACAATGCAAGAATTCGCCGACTTTAACAATGTACAGGAACAATTTGATTTTAGATGGCAAGTTTTGCGACGAGTGATTGATGCGTTTGGTTATGATGTAAATAAATTAGATGCAGTAGTTGGACGAGGTGGTTTGCTTCGACCAGTTGCTGGCGGTACATATATGGTTACTGAAAAAATGCTAGCGGATTTAAAAAACAACAAGTACGGTGAGCATGCTTCCAACCTTGGTGCTATGCTTGCTAAAAAATTAGCAGATAAGCTCGGAATACCAAGTTTTATCGTTGATCCCGTTGTAGTAGACGAAATGCAACCAGTAGCTAGATTCTCTGGAAATGAACTTATTGCTAGAAAAAGTATTTTTCACGCATTGAACCATAAGGCGGCTGGGCGAAAAATTGCCAAAGAGCTAGGTTCGGAATATGAGAAAATGAATTTTGTTATCGCGCATCTTGGTGGAGGTATTTCCGTTGCAGCACACAGACAAGGGAAAGCAGTGGATGTAAATAATGCACTAGATGGCGATGGTCCTTTTAGTCCTGAACGATCTGGTTCACTCCCAATGAATGATTTTTTAGAAGCATGTTTTAGTGGGAAGTGGACGAAACGTGAACTACACGAGCTAATCGTCGGCCGTGGCGGGATGATTTCTTATCTAGGAACAAATAGTATGTTAGATGTAGAAAATAAAGTTCAAGCTGGTGACGAGGATGCCATCAAAGCTTTTGATGCGATGGCTTACCAAGTTAGTAAAGAAATAGGCGCATGTTCCGTCGTTTTACATGGCAAAATTGATGCTATTATTTTAACTGGTGGACTTGCTAGAAGTGAACTATTTACAAGTAAAATTATCGAGCAAACAAACTGGATAACCAGAGTAATTATAGAACCTGGAGAAGATGAATTAGAAGCTCTAAACAGTGGTGTACAACGTGTTCTCGCTGGAATTGAAAAAGAAAAAGTGTACTAAAGGAGGAGATAATGTGGCAACAGAATATGATGTAGTTATTCTTGGTGGGGGAACAGGCGGATACGTTGCAGCGATCCAAGCCGCAAAGAACGGACAAAAAGTAGCCGTGGTTGAAAAAGGAAAAGTTGGTGGAACATGTCTTCACCGAGGTTGTATTCCAACAAAAGCTTTATTACGTTCAGCTGAAGTATTGCAAACGGTTAAAAAAGCAAGCGAATTTGGAATTTCGGTAGAAGGAACTGCCGGAATAAACTTTTTACAAGCCCAAGAGAGGAAACAACAAATAGTAGACCAATTAGAAAAAGGGATTCACCAATTATTTAAACAAGGCAAAATCGACTTATTTGCTGGAACGGGAACTATTTTAGGACCTTCCATCTTTTCACCAACAGCCGGAACAGTTTCAGTTGAATTTGAAGATGGTTCAGAAAATGAAATGCTAATTCCTAAAAACCTAATTATTGCAACTGGTTCAAAACCTCGCACATTAAATGGTTTAACAATTGATGAGGAAAATGTATTATCTTCTGACGGTGCACTTAATTTAGAAACTTTACCAAAATCGATTATTATCGTTGGTGGTGGAGTTATCGGAATGGAATGGGCTTCGATGATGCATGATTTTGGCGTAGAAGTTACTGTGCTAGAATATGCGGACCGAATTTTGCCAACAGAAGATAAAGAAGTAGCAAAAGAATTAGCAAGACTTTACAAAAAGAAAAAACTAACAATGCATACATCTGCTGAAGTTCAAGCAGCTAGTTATAAAAAAACAGATTCCGGTGTGGAAATCAAAGCAGTCATTAAAGGCGAAGAGCAGACCTTCACAGCAGATAAAATGCTTGTTTCAGTTGGTCGTTCTGCCAATACAGAAAATATCGGATTACAAAACACGGATATTGCGACCGAAAATGGCTTTATCCAAGTAAATGATTTTTACCAAACAAAAGAAAGTCATATCTACGCGATTGGTGACTGTATTCCGACAATTCAACTTGCGCATGTAGCAATGGAAGAAGGGACAATTGCAGCCAATCACATTGCTGGTAAAGAAACTGAAAAACTCGATTATGACTTAGTTCCGCGCTGTATTTATACTTCTACTGAAATCGCAAGTGTTGGTATTACAGAAGAACAAGCAAAAGAACGTGGTCATGACGTTAAAAAAGGCAAATTCTTCTTCCGTGGTATCGGAAAAGCACTTGTTTACGGAGAATCTGATGGCTTTATTAAGATTATTGCAGATAAAAAGACGGATGATATTCTTGGTGTTAGCATGATTGGACCGCATGTGACGGACATGATTAGCGAAGCCGCTTTAGCACAAGTTTTAAATGCAACGCCTTGGGAAGTGGGAAACACAATTCACCCACACCCAACTTTATCAGAAAGTTTTAGAGAAGCTGCCCTTGCTGTGGATGGTAATGCAATTCATGGTTAATACAGCTTTAAAGGAGGAACAAAAATGACTTTAAAAGAAGCAGGTTTAACAGAAGATAAATTAATTAAAATGTATGAAACAATGTTAATGGCAAGAAGACTCGATGAGCGTATGTGGTTGCTTAACCGTTCTGGGAAAATTCCTTTTACCATTTCTGGACAAGGACAAGAAACAGCACAAATCGGCGCTGCATTTGCTTTTGATTTAGATAAGGACTATGCCTTGCCGTATTACCGTGATTTAGCAGTCGTATTAGCATTTGGAATGACAGCAAAAGATATTATGTTGTCTGCCTTTGCTAAAGCGGAAGATCCAAACTCGGGCGGACGTCAAATGCCAGCTCACTTTGGTCAAAAATCTAATCGCATTGTTACTCAAAGTTCTCCTGTAACAACTCAATTTCCACATGCAGCCGGTATTGGTCTTGCTGCCAAAATGGCTGGAGATGACATTGCAATTTATGCGTCAACAGGTGAAGGATCTTCTAACCAAGGAGACTTCCATGAAGGAATCAACTTTGCATCTGTACATAAGTTGCCAGTTGTTTTCGTTATTCATAATAACCAATATGCGATTTCTGTACCTGCATCAAAACAATATGCAGCAGAAAAACTATCTGACCGGGCACTTGGTTATGGTATCCCTGGTGAGCGCGTAGATGGCTCGAATATGGGAGAAGTATATGCTGCCTTTAAACGTGCGGCAGATCGTGCAAGAAATGGCGAGGGACCAACATTAATCGAAACAGTTTCTTACCGCTTCACACCACACTCCTCAGATGATGATGATAGCAGTTATCGTTCAAGAGAAGAAGTCGACGAAGCAAAAGGAAAAGATCCGCTGAAAATTTTCCAAACAGAATTACTTGAAGAAGGTTATTTAACAGAAGAAAAAATTGTTGAAATCGAAAAAAGTATTGCTAAAGAAGTTAATGAAGCGACCGATTACGCGGAAAGTGCAGCATACGCTGAACCAGAATCATCTCTACTTTATGTATACGATGAAGAAGCGAATAGCTGATTAGGAGGGAATTTGAATGCCAGTCATTTCATATATTGATGCAATAACAATGGCGCTTAAAGAAGAAATGGAGCGCGATGATAAAGTATTTATTTTAGGAGAAGATGTAGGGAAAAAAGGTGGCGTTTTTAAAGCGACTGCTGGTTTATATGATGAGTTCGGTGAAGACCGAGTTCTTGATACACCACTTGCTGAATCCGCGATTGCTGGAGTTGGAATTGGAGCAGCGATGTATGGATACCGCCCAGTAGCAGAAATGCAGTTTGCTGACTTTATTATGCCAGCTGTGAACCAAATTATTTCAGAAGCTTCCAGAATTCGTTACCGTTCTAATAACGATTGGTCTTGCCCAATGGTTATTCGCGCACCTTTTGGCGGCGGGGTACACGGAGCACTTTATCATTCACAATCAGTCGAAAAAGTGTTTTTTGGACAACCTGGTTTAAAAATTGTCGTACCATCTTCCCCGTACGATGCAAAAGGACTTTTAAAAGCAGCGATTCGCGACAACGATCCAGTACTTTTCTTTGAACATAAACGTGCCTATCGTTTACTAAAAGGTGAAGTACCTGAAACGGATTATATTGTTCCTATTGGTGAAGCAAATGTTGTACGTGAAGGCGATGATATCACGGTCATTACTTATGGTCTTGCTGTTCAATTCGCCCAACAAGCAGCAGAACGGTTAGCTGCAGAAGGCGTAGAAGCGCACATTCTTGATTTGCGCACAATTTATCCATTAGACCAAGAAGCTATTATTGAAGCAACAAAGAAAACTGGTAAAGTACTTCTTGTAACAGAAGACAATAAACAAGGAAGTATCATTAGTGAAGTAGCTGCAATTATTTCTGAGCATTGTCTATTTGACCTAGATGCACCGATTGCACGACTTGCAGGACCAGATACTCCAGCGATGCCATTTGCGCCAACGATGGAAAAACACTTTATGATTAATCCAGATAAAGTTGCTGATGCAATGAAAGAATTAGCGGAATTTTAGACCCGTTTTAAATTAAAGGAGTGAAGACCCGTGGCAGTTGAAAAAATCACCATGCCCAAATTAGGGGAAAGTGTAACAGAAGGTACGATTAGTTCATGGTTAGTTAAACCAGGCGATACAGTTGAAAAATATGATGCTATCGCAGAAGTACTTACTGACAAAGTAACAGCAGAAATCCCATCTTCTTTTAGCGGGACAATTAAAGAAATTTTAGCAGAAGAAGACGAAACGCTTGAAGTGGGCGAGGTTATTTGTACAATTGAAACAGCAGATGCAGGAAGTTCTGAGCCTGCTGAAGAAGTAGAACAAACAGAAACAAAAGCTCCAGAAAAACAAGAAACAAAACAAGTGAAACTAGCAGAAGCACCAGCTAGTGGAAGATTTTCTCCAGCCGTACTACGAATTGCTGGTGAAAACAATATTGATTTATCCACTGTAGAAGGCACAGGTAAAGGTGGCCGAATTACAAGAAAAGACTTACTTCAAGTCATCGAAAACGGACCAGTAGCTACTAAAACAGAGGAACCAACAAATAGAGCACAAGAAAAAGCACCAACTCCTGCACCTGTTCGTTCCGCAGCTGGCGATAAAGAAATCCCAATCAATGGCGTAAGAAAAGCCATTGCTAAACATATGAGCGTGAGCAAACAAGAAATTCCGCACGCATGGATGATGGTGGAAGTAGATGCAACTGGACTTGTTCGTTACCGTAATACAGTAAAAGATAGCTTTAAAAAAGAAGAAGGTTATTCATTAACTTATTTCGCCTTTTTCATCAAAGCCGTTGCACAAGCATTGAAAGAATTCCCGCAACTTAACAGCACGTGGGCAGGCGATAAAATTATTGAGCACGCGAATATCAATATTTCGATTGCGATTGCAGCTGGTGATTTATTGTACGTTCCAGTTATTAAAAATGCAGACGAAAAATCCATTAAAGGCATTGCTCGCGAAATAAGCGAACTTGCTGGAAAAGCGCGTAATGGTAAACTGAGCCAAGCCGATATGGAAGGTGGTACTTTCACTGTGAATAGTACTGGTTCATTTGGCTCTGTTCAATCAATGGGAATTATTAATCATCCACAAGCAGCTATTCTTCAAGTGGAATCGATTGTTAAACGTCCTGTCATTATTGACGATATGATTGCTGTACGAGATATGGTGAACCTATGTCTATCCATCGATCACCGTATTTTAGACGGCCTACTAGCAGGTAAATTCTTACAAGCAATTAAAGCCAATGTCGAAAAGATTTCCAAAGAAAATACAGCATTGTATTAAAAATGTTTTAATCTAGGTTTAGCGGGTATTGTTTAGTACATCTAGATCCATACCCCTAAACTCCCTAGATGTCTTGGGTAGTACTTTCGGGTGCTGCTCTTTTTTTGAGGAAAAAAATAAAAAAAGCCTGAACCAAATTGGCTCAGACCTCGGATGTCTATAAAAACATTAGTAACCCGGTTAAAACGCTGGATAATACAATCGCGATTAACATTAAAATAACGACAACGCGAACTACTTTTTTATTAGTCATTGCGGAAGAAAACTCCTCTCATAAAGCATTTCAGATATATCCATCTTACTTATAATTACAGTAAATTTCAAGTGGTTTATTTATTTTTTAAGCAAAAAGGAAGAATGTAGGTGAAAACAAGATGATAGCTAATGTAAAAAAATATTTTACAGAATTAATTCAAATCCCATCTGTTTCTGGGAAAGAAAAAGCAGTGTTAACTTACATAAAAAAACAAATAACAAAATTAAATATCCCCTACAGTTTAGATGAGGATAACGGATTAATTGCGCGAATTCCCGCAACAGCTGTGAAATTTCCGACCATTTTCTTTTGTGGCCACGTTGATACGCATCCAAATGCAGCTTCACCAGAATTTCAAGTAGAAGATGGCATATTTACTTCTCTAAATGGGACTTCTTTAGGGGCAGATGATAAAGCAGCAGTAGCAGCCATGTTAGCGGCAATGGATTATTTTAGTACAGAAGAAACGCCTCATGGGGAAATTGAATTCATTTTCACTACTAAAGAAGAACTGGGCATGATTGGGATGCGTTTATTTCCAGAAGAAAAAATAACAGCAGCGTATGGTTATTGTCTCGATGCTCCTGGAGAAGTTGGGAATTATCAATTACAAGCGAATACATTAGTTGCAGTTGATTTCACGATTGCAAGCCCTGATGCGACCCAGATGTCACCCATATCAGTAGCGAGAATGGCGCTTCATGCAACGAGACCAGGCCGGATTGACCGCGAGAACAGATGGGAAATCCAGTCGTTTTCTGGTGGAGTAAATGATGAAAATCAACAAGATGCCCAATTAGAAGTTCTGTTCAAATCTGCTGCTAGTTTTAGGAAGGCATTACCTCATATCCAAACAATCAGAGAACGTTTTAATCAAACCTGTGAGAAATATGGCGCTACATTAGCAGAAGATACAAGACTTATTTACGAAGGCTACAAAATCCACCCGCAACATCCACTTATGAATATTTTTCAAAAAGCAGCTAAAAAACAAGCTTTAAAGACTAGCGAGATCTTTTTAGAAGGCGGTACTGATGCCAACGTGCTTAATGAAAAAGGCGTGCCTACAATGCTCTTATCAGCCGGTTATGAACATGCCCATTCAGAAAAAGAAACTATTTCCGTAGAGCAGTTAGAAAAACTGACACAACTCGTCATTGACTTAGCTGAATCGGCAAAAAATGAGAAAATTTTACTGAGAAAGCTAAATTAATAAAAAAAAGTCAAATAATTCGGATTGATTCATTGTCCAAGAAGCAATTCTTTGATATAGTAAATGATGTTGATACTTTTATGTGTCATGTTGAAGTAAGACAGATTTTTCTGCCTTAATAAACCGGAAAGGAAGAAGTGCAAAATGGCAAAACAAGAAATTGGCGTTATAGGAATGGGCGTTATGGGTCGTAACTTGGCTCTAAACATTGAAAGCCGCGGTCATACAGTATCTATCTTTAACCGTTCTACTGAAAAAACGAAAGCGGTTATGGAAGAAAATGCGGACAAAAAATTAGTACCAACTTATAGTTTAGAGGAATTTGTCGAATCTCTTGAAGTGCCTCGCCGTATCCTTATTATGGTAAAAGCTGGCGATGCTACAGATATGATGATTGAAGCAGTTAAACCTTTCTTAAACGAAGGCGATATTTTAATTGATGGCGGTAATGCTTTCTTCAAAGATACGATTCGTCGTAATAAAGAACTAAGTGAAGAAGGATTTAACTTCATCGGAACTGGTGTATCAGGCGGAGAAGAAGGCGCACTTAAAGGTCCTTCTATCATGCCAGGTGGTCAGCGCAAGGCATATGACCTTGTAGCTCCTATCTTACGTGAAATTGCTGCAGTAGCAGACGGTGAACCATGTGTGACTTATATTGGTCCAGATGGTGCCGGACATTACGTTAAAATGGTGCATAATGGTATCGAATATGGCGATATGCAATTAATCGCAGAAGCTTACACTATTTTGAAAGAAATCGGTGGATTAAGCCATGATGAACTTGCTGACGTATTTGAAGAATGGAATAACGGAGAATTAGATAGCTATTTAATCGAAATCACTAAAAACATTCTAAAAGTAAAAGACGAAGAAACAGGTAAACCAATTGTCGATGTTATTCTTGATAAAGCTGGACAAAAAGGAACTGGTAAATGGACTAGCCAAAGCGCACTTGACTTAGGTGTTCCACTTTCCTTAATTACTGAATCTGTATTTGCTCGTTACATCTCTGCACTTAAAGATGAACGCGTTTATGCAAGTACTGTTTTATCTGGTCCATCTAATTATCGTTTTGAAGGCGACAAAAAAGCATTTGTTGAATCTGTTCGCCGTGCACTTTATTTCAGCAAAATCGCATCTTATGCACAAGGTTTTGCACAAATGAGAGCAGCTAGTGAAGAGAACGATTGGGACCTACAATACGGCGAAATTGCGAAAATTTTCCGCGCTGGTTGTATTATCCGTGCTCGTTTCTTACAAAAAATTACTGATGCATATAATAAAGATAAAAATCTTAAAAACTTACTATTAGATCCATATTTCAAAGATATTGCGCATAACTACCAAGGCGACCTTCGTACTGTAGTAGCAGAAGCTGTCAAAGCTGGTATTCCAGTACCAACCTTCACTGCAGCAATCAGCTATTACGATAGCTATCGTTCTGAAGTATTATCTGCAAATCTAATTCAAGCTCAACGCGACTACTTTGGTGCTCATACGTATGAAAGAGTTGACAAACCAGGCGTATTCCATACAGAATGGCCACAAGTTGAAGATTGATTTAAAATTAAGCATCCACTTTCACGAGTGGATGTTTTTTTATGAGATTTAAATTAGTAAATAATGGTAAAGTGCTAAAAAATACAGGAAATATCTATTTATGCGCTATTATTAGTTGTTTTTGAGCCAAAGTTCGTTACAATAGTAATAGGAATATAGTGTAATGATCGAAAGAGAGGGTTAGGCCAAATGAATAGAATATTAATCGTAGAAGATGAAAAAAACTTAGCACGCTTTATTGAACTAGAATTACAACACGAAAATTATGAAACTGCTGTTGCTAATGATGGACGTGCTGGGCTAGAACTCGCACTAAATGAAGAATGGGATGCTATTTTACTAGACTTAATGTTACCACATTTAAACGGGGTAGAGGTTTGTCGTCGTGTACGCCAAGTGAAACAAACGCCCATCATTATGATAACTGCGCGAGACTCTGTGATTGATCGCGTATCTGGACTTGACCACGGAGCAGATGATTATATCGTTAAGCCATTTGCAATTGAAGAACTACTTGCACGTCTGCGTTCACTATTACGCCGAGTAGAAAATGCAGAACAATCTGCTAAACAAACAACGCTACAATACCGCAACTTAATCGTTGAAAAAGAAAATCGGATTGTAAAACGCGATGAAGAAATTATTGATTTAACAAAACGCGAGTATGAACTACTACTTACTTTAATGGAAAATGTCAATATTGTTCTTACTCGGGAAGTATTACTTAACAAAGTATGGGGTTATGAAACAGAAGTAGAAACGAATGTAGTAGATGTATATGTTCGTTACTTGCGAAATAAAATTGATCATCCTGACGAAGAAAGTTACATCCAAACAGTTCGCGGGACTGGGTATGTGATGCGTACATGACAACTAGCCCATTCTCCTTAAAAAGTCGTTCTTTGAAATTTAAATGGACTTTTGGAGCTAGTGCAGCGATTTTTCTAACATTTTTCTTATTTTCCTATGCGATTTACCAAGGGATTGGGCAAATGTTGCTAAATGAAGAAGAACCGGAAGTAAAAGAACTGCTTCTAGCAACTACAAGTACGTTAACAAACCAAGATTTAACGGACAATGAGGAAATCAAATATTTATTTAATAACGATAAAACCGTTAATCGTAAATTACAAGATCAAGTGATTAATCTATACGATAAAGATGGTCATTTTATTAATAAGTATTATTTTTCCAGAAACCAAGATATTACGAGTATCGATTTTTCGCAGTATTTTGTTAGCGGCACGGATAAATTTATTATGAATAAGCCAACCATTGAAGGGCAGAAAATGATGACTGCACAAATGCCAATTGTGGCAGATGATAATACGACAGTGATCGGTTATGCGCAAGTGGTAAATCCGCTAACTTCCTATAATCGGATGATGGACCGGCTTCTAGTAACAATGATTTTGCTTGGAGCAGTAGCGCTCTTTATTAGTGGAATGCTCGGTTACTTACTAGCACAGAACTTCTTAAATCCACTCACTCGGTTAGCACGTACTATGAATGATATTCGTAAAAATGGTTTTCAAAAACGAATCGAAACGAAAACGAATTCCAGAGATGAAATTGGCGAATTGACCGTTGTTTTTAACGATATGATGACGCGAATTGAAACTAGTTTTGAACAACAAAAACAATTCGTTGAAGATGCTTCCCATGAACTTCGGACACCAGTTCAAATCATGGAAGGACACCTGAAGTTACTAACTCGGTGGGGGAAAGACGACCCGGCAGTACTGGATGAATCGTTAAATGCTTCGTTAACGGAATTAGAACGGATGAAAAAATTAGTACAAGAAATGCTCGATTTATCAAGAGCAGAACAGATTTCTCAAACGAAAGAATTACAAATTACCGATGTAAACGCAACAGTTGAGCAAGTGAGACGTAATTTTGAAGTAATGTATGAGAACTTTACGTTTACTTTAAAAGAAGATGATACGGATTTACGAGCGCTTATTCAACATAATCATTTAGAACAAATCTTAATTATTATTATGGATAACGCAGTGAAATATTCGGGTGATGGCACTGAGGTGGATATGCATGTCTATAAAGAACAAAAGCAAATCCATATTGATGTGCGTGATTACGGAGAAGGCATCTCACAAGAAGAAATTGATAAGATCTTTAATCGTTTCTATCGTGTAGATAAAGCCAGAAGCCGTGAAAAAGGTGGTAATGGCCTCGGACTTGCGATTGCTAAACAATTAGTCGAAGGATATTTAGGAACGATTAATGCAGTTAGTGAGCCGGATAAAGGTACTACTATAAAAATTACGCTTCCATACATTGAACCGAAATCCAAATAGAAAAACCGCAACCTTATAACGAGGTTGCGGTTTCTTTTATTTTTCTTTATTTTGTTCTTCTACAATTTGTTCAAATTCTTTTTCTTCTTGTTCCATTACTTTGATTTCTGGATGTTTATTCATATAAAGTTTCTTCGTTAGTAATGTTTGACCAGCTAAGAATAGTCCGCCGACAGCCCAATATAACGCTAGGGCAGAAGGAGCTGTGAAGGAAACGAATAAAATCATAATTGGCGACATTAAGCCGATAATTTTCATTTGTTTCTTTTGTTCTGGTGAATAACCAATCATGGAAACAAAATATTGTGCTAAGTAGACAAGACCTGCGATTATCGCAAGTACCATATCTGGTGAACCTAAGTTAAACCATAAGAATGTGTGACTAGCAATTTCGGAAGATCCGCGAATAGCATAATAGAACGCCATCAAAATCGGCATTTGAATAAGTAATGGTAGACAACCCATTTGCATCGGATTGATATTATACTTGGAATAAACGGCCATCATTTCTTTTTGAATATTTGCTTGTTCTTCTTTCGATGTAGCACGTTTTAGTCGAGCTTGAATTTCATCGATTTCTGGTTTGGCAACTGCCATTTTGGATTGCATGCCCATTTGAGCTTTAGCAGTACGTAAGTTTAGTGGCATAATGAGTGCACGGATAAGTAACGTTGTAATAATAATCGCAATCCCGTAATTACCCCCAACAAACTTTGCAACGAACATAATAAAGCTAGTAAATGGTTGGATTAGATAAGTACTGAAAAAACCATCTGTATTTTGTGACGGGTCCATACTACAACCTGTAAGTAATAGTAGAGCACCTAGTAATACGCTAATTAAAATAATATTTTTCTTTTTCAATGTTTCATTTTCCTCCTAAATAGTAAAATAATCATTTCATCTGTTGGAAAATGAAAAACTGTCTTCATCATCAGTAATGGCGCTACATTTCTTAGTAATAGCCAGCCAATTAATAATAAAATTAGGCGAGGTTCTAACAAAATGTGCTCGAAGTAAAGTCTTTACTGGCTTTAAGCAGGTAGCGTCAGCGGGTAGCACCATTTTCGGTTTTAATAATGTGATGGCCGACCAATAACTAAAAATCGTCAACATTAATAAAAACGTCACTGTGAGTGAAATGAATTCTGGTTCAAGTAAGATTTGCAAAATGGAAATCATGCCACGCAGTCGCTCCTTTCAAGGTTTTAGTACTCATTAACTATAATGCAAAAAGAGCTATAGCACAACCACTATTTTTGGATTTTTAATAAACAATATCAAACGTTTTTCGATCTTCAACAGGCGCGCCTTTATAAATGTAAACATGTTCAATACGGCAACCAGGTGAAGGTCCTTTTTTTATTGCATCAATAAATTTATTTAAGTTTTCTTCTTCTGCAATTGCATGAATTTCAACGGAACCATCGTCTAAATTTTTCACTGTTCCACTAATGTCATATTTGTAAGCGACGTGTTTTGTTGTGTAACGAAACCCAACACCTTGTACAAATCCAGTTACTCTCAAAATCGCTGTATCTCTAGCCATGACGAAACCAACTCCTTTTATTTTTCCTTACTACCAGTGTATCTTTTTTTGTTGTTACTTTCAAAAATTTGCATTCCAGTATTTCAAAGGAGCTTATGCTATAATATGTGTATTATATTTAGTGTTGGGAGTTTTTGATATGACAAAATGGAATGTCTATCTAACTAAAGGAGAATACGAGCCTTGGTGGTTTTTTGAGGAATGGGAAACTTCTATTCAAGCAGACTTTACTTTTTCAGAAAAAGAAGCTGCGTTTGCGAAGTACCAAGAATTAGCAGAAGGTTTACTGCGAAATTACCCTAACCATCAAACAAAGAAAGATTGTTTGTTAGCGGCTTGGAATGAGGAAGAAGTAGAATATTGCGAAGACTGTGAAGACGATATTCAAACTTTTCATGGACTTATTTTATTTTTTAATGGAGAAGTATATCAACCAACTTCTGAAGAGAAAGAAACCATTTTTAAAAACGTTTTAACTTTTGCTTAAGGTTAGAAAGAAATTAGCGATTTTTTGGAGGATTAATACATGCAGAAGAACGATGACTTATTACGAGAACGCCGGAAAGACGAACATGTTGCTCTTGGTGTAAAGCAAAATGAGAACTTAGCTCCGTCGAGTTTAGAAGATATTCAATTGATTGGGACATCTATCCCGCGCTACAATGTGAAAGATATTGATCTAACAACAACTTTTTTAGGAGCAACAGTACCATTTCCATTTTATATTAATGCTATGACAGGAGGAAGCCGGCATACAAAGAGAATTAATGCCGAACTCGCTGAAATAGCTCGCGAAGTAGCTATCCCGATGGCCGTTGGTTCCCAGTCTGCAGCTCTAAAAAACAGTTCGCTAATAGATACATATCAAGTCGTTAGAGAAGTTAATCCAAAAGGTATCATTTTAGCCAACGTTAGCCCAGAAGTGGATATTCAAGACGGAATTCGCGCAATCGAAATGTTAGAAGCAGATGCGCTACAAATTCATATAAATCCTGCGCAAGAATTGGTGATGCAAGAAGGCGACCGTTCCTTTAGTCACTGGTTATCAAGAATCGAAGCATATGTAAAAAATTCTCCAGTACCAGTTGTCGTCAAAGAGGTTGGTTTTGGAATGACACGAGAGACTGTAAAGACTCTAGCTGAAATCGGCGTTACAACAGTAGATTTAGCCGGAAAAGGTGGAACTAACTTTGCGCAAATTGAAAATGATCGCCGCCGCGACCAAGCCTATAATTTTTTACTTGATTGGGGTATTTCAACTGGGCAAGCATTAATAGATATGCAACATGCTGACGCGCCAAAAATAGCATATTTAGCATCTGGAGGTATTAGAAACCCGTTAGATATTGTCAAAGCACTTGCGCTAGGAGCAGATAGTGTTGGGATGGCTGGGCAAATTATTTATTCACTGAAAAAAGATGGTGTATCAAAAACGATCGAAAAGTTAGAACTTTGGAAAGAACAGTTGCGAGGACTCTTTGTTTTAGCAAATGCGAAAAATATTGCAGAACTAAAAGAAACACCATTAATTGTAAGTGGTGAACTTGCAAAATGGGGTAGTTTACGAGAAATTGATTTAGTTCAACTTGCAAATAGAAAATAAAAAAACCAGCAGCTATTCATTTAGCAATGCTGGTTTTTCGTTTATTGAACCGTTTCCGGTAAAGTTTCATCAATCGCTTGAAGTCGTTCTGTAAATTCTTCTTTAGATAATTCTTTTGTATAAAGATTTGCTGGGTGAACGCGGCATTCATGCGAACAACTGCGCAAATATTTTTTTTCGTTTTCTAAAGAAGCGAGAATTTGTTTATTACAATATGGATTTGCACAATTGATATAACGTTCGCAAGGTGTGCCGTCAAAGTAATCTTTCCCTACAATAGTAGGATTTACTTGGTTAATTGGAACGGCGATTCTTTCATCAAAGACGTACATTTGTCCATCCCATAGTTCACCTTTTGTTTCTTCATTTTTACCGTACGTTGCAATGCCGCCATGAAGTTGACTTACATCTTCAAAGCCCGCAGTTTTCAACCAGCCAGAAAATTTCTCGCAGCGAATTCCACCAGTGCAATAAGTAACGATTTTTTTATCTTCTAGTTGATCGCGATTATCTTCAATCCAGCCTGGTAGTTCACGGAAGTTCTGAATATCTGGGCGAACTGCACCACGAAAATGGCCAATATCAAATTCATAATCATTCCGAGCATCTAAAATAACAGTATCCTCGTCTAGTAGTGCTTCGCGAAATTCAGCAGGTTCTAAATAATCACCTGTAATTTCAAGTGGATTGACATCTTCTTCTAAACTTAAACTAACAATTTCAGCACGAGGTCTGACATGCATTTTTTTGAAAGCATGGGAGTCAGCCGCGTCAATTTTAAATACCATATCAGCGAAGCGAGCGTCATTTGCCATATAATCCATATATTTGTTTGTTGCTTCTACTGTTCCCGAAACGGTGCCATTAATCCCCTCAGTAGCCACCAAAATCCGGCCTTTTAACTCCATTTCTTTGCAAGCAGCAAGATGCTCTTTTGCAAAAGTTTCTGGATCATCAATCGTTGTGTATTTGTAATATAACAACACTTGATAGTCACTCATAATCTTATCACCCTTCAAAATGTATTTCATGTGTAAGAAAAATTCTCCACAAGTTTGCGCATTAATACTATACTATAGCAAATTAAGACTGGCAAGTAACCGAACCGTAAAATAAATGCTTCTTATAGTTAACTATATGTACAAGTACAAAACAGCTATGGTATACTTATTAAATATGAAGCGAAAATTTTGTTGATGAAAGCAAATCCTGTTTTCATTGCCTAAAATAAAGAATGAAGTAAGGATTGGGCGTGAGCTATGTGCAAATAAATGAATCGTTTATGGAAGAACTAGCTTTAAAAAAAGTAAAACAAGAACGCAGAAAAAGACTGAAGTGGTTTGTTTATAAATTTCTAATGATTACCTTTGGGGCGATTTTAATGGGGGTAGGTTTAGAACTTTTCCTTGTAAACAACCGGATTTTAGATGGTGGAGTCGTTGGTATTTCCATTATTATTTCTCAGTTAACACCGCTACCTTTAGGGGTTTTAACTTTTGTACTTAATATTCCATTTTTCATTATTGGTTACCGGAAAATCGGAAAAGTTTTTGCACTTTTTACTTTGTACGGGATTGCAGTTATGTCGATCGTGACACTTGTTTTACATGATATGGACCCAGTGACAGATGATTTATTACTTGCGACTGTTTTTGGTGGAATGACACTCGGTCTTGGTGTAGGACTTGTTATTCGTAATGGTGGAGCACTTGATGGGACTGAGATTATTTCCATCATTATCAACGGAAGAACACCATTTTCAACCGGGCAAATTATTATGTTTATCAATATTGTGATTTTCATCGTTGCTGGACTTGTATTTAACTGGGACAGAGCTATGTATTCATTAATTACGTATTTCCTTGCGTATAAAGTTATTGATATTGTTATTCAAGGTGTAGATGAATCGAAAAGTGCTTTTATTATTAGTCGGTATTACGAGGAAATCGGTGCAGAAATCATGGAGCAACTAGGAAAAGGCGTAACATACTTAGATGCAACTGGTGGATACTCTGGTGATGTAAGAAAAGTAGTTTTCGTTATCGTCTCAAGATTTGAAGAAGTGAAAGTGAAAGCTATTCTGGACGAAATAGATCCAGATGCCTTCTTAGCTGTCGGGGGAAGCATGTCAGAAGTCCGCGGCGGAAAGCTGATGAATACGAAAACACCACACCTATAACAAAGCTAAAACCATATGTCTCTTACTTGAGATATGTGGTTTTTTGACGAAAGGAAACATTTGTTTGTATAATAGGGCTATAGTATGAGCTACAGGACGGATAGATGTGCTATAATAAAACAAGCAAAAAAGGAATAGGTGGGACTTGAAATGGCGACACAAAAGAAAAAAACGGCTGGGCGAAAGAAAACGTCCACACGTTCAAAAAAGAAAAAATCAGCTTCTTTTCGTTTAGAGATAACGGGTGCTGTTCTGATAGCAATAGGGATAATCGGGATTTTACAATTAGGTTTTGTTGGCAGAGGTTTCTTTGCCCTGGCTGAAATGTTTGTTGGTCTTCTTAGTTATGTATTACTTGCTGGGAGTATCGTTCTCGGCGGATACATGGTAATTAGAAGAAAGATGCCACACCTTTTTAGCAAACGATTAGTAGGTGTCTATCTCATTGTTTTAGGATTTTTAACGTATATACATATGTATTTCATCATCCATAATTTAGGTGCCAATGCGCCTGTTGTTTCTAGTACATGGAAATTAGTTCTAGAAAATTTATTTAGACCAAATCAAGTAGGTTTTGTTGGTGCAGGAATGATTGGGGCTGCTATTACTTCAGTTACCTATTTCTTACTAGACCGACTTGGAACGAATATTATTGCCATTCTTTTAATCATTTATGGATTTTCACTAGTTTCAGGTATTTCTGTACGCCAATTTTTCTCGAAAATTACTGAATTCGTTCGCTACTTATTTTCAAAAGGTAAGGCTGCAACGGAAAAAGGGAAAGAAGTAAAAGCTAAACGAGATAAAAAGAAAGCGGAAAAATTAGTTGAAGTAGAAGCGGATGAAGTAATCGAGGTAAGCCAACCAATAGATGCTTCAAAAGAAGAAAAAACACCGCCAATTATTTCGAATTTTAGTTCTAAAGTAGAACAAGAAAAAGCCCCTCTAGAAGAAAAAACAGAGTCCGATGTGAAAGAAAAAGATTTAGAAATGTTCCAACAAGAGTCTTTTGAAAATGAAATCTATCAATTACCGTCAGTGGATATTTTAGAACCTGCCAAAGTAACTGATCAAAGTAAAGAATACGATCAAATTAAAGTTAATGCGAAAAAATTAGAAGACACATTCGAAAGTTTTGGTGTGAAAGCAAAAATCACTCAAGTGCATCTTGGGCCAGCCGTTACAAAATATGAAGTGCAACCGTCAGTCGGAGTCAAAGTGAGTAAAATTGTTTCCTTAAGTGATGATATTGCGCTTGCTTTAGCAGCGAAAGATATTCGCATTGAGGCGCCAATTCCTGGTAAATCAGCAATTGGAATTGAAGTAGCAAATCAGAATGTAGCGATGGTTTCTTTACGGGAAGTACTAGAAAATAATCCAAAAAATAACCCAGATGAAAAATTACAAATTGCTCTTGGTCGAGATATTTCTGGTGAAGCAATGATGGCAAGTCTTGATAAAATGCCCCATTTACTTGTAGCGGGGGCGACTGGTAGTGGTAAATCGGTTTGTATTAATGGGATTATTACGAGCATTTTGCTTCGAGCTAAACCACATGAAGTAAAAATGATGATGATTGATCCAAAAATGGTTGAATTAAATGTTTATAATGGTATCCCGCATTTACTAGCACCAGTTGTTACTAATCCCAAAAAGGCAGCTCAAGCTTTACAAAAAGTAGTTGCTGAAATGGAGCGGCGTTATGATTTATTTTCGCATACAGGCACACGAAATATGCAAGGTTATAATGATTACGTAAAAAAACATAATGAACTTAACGAAGAAAAACAACCGGAATTACCATTTATTGTTGTGATAGTAGATGAGTTAGCCGACTTAATGATGGTTGCTTCGAACGATGTGGAAGATGCGATTACACGACTTGCGCAAATGGCACGTGCCGCGGGAATTCATTTGATTATCGCGACTCAACGTCCATCTGTGGATGTAATTACTGGAGTCATTAAAGCGAATATCCCATCTCGAATCGCTTTTGCAGTATCGAGTTCGATAGATTCAAGAACAATTCTTGATATGGGTGGAGCAGAAAAACTACTAGGTCGCGGAGACATGTTGTTACTGCCAGTCGGTTCTAGTAAGCCAACTCGTATTCAAGGCGCCTTTTTATCAGATAAAGAAGTAGAAGATGTAGTTAATTATGTTATCTCACAACAAAAAGCGCAGTACAACGAGGAAATGATTCCTGATGATATTCCTGAAGTTGAAGGGGAAGTAACGGATGAGCTGTATCATGAAGCAGTCGAACTTGTTGTAGAAATGCAAACAGCTTCCGTTTCGATGTTACAACGAAAATTCCGAATTGGTTATAACCGGGCAGCCAGATTAATTGATGAAATGGAGCAAAGAGGAGTAGTTGGACCTCATGAAGGTAGTAAACCGCGACGGGTCAATGTGGAACTTCCTCCAGATATAGAATAAATAAAAAGAGGTTGCGACTAAAATCGCAACCTCTTTTTTAAGAAAGTAGATCTCGTTTTTGAGCTTCAATTTCTTTTTTACTTGTAGCGTATTTTCCTTGAGTACGGTCAAGTAATTCATCGAAAAAAGAAGGTAAGTTGCTTTTGCTAAGTTCAACGCCTTCAGCTGTAATCCCGCCTTTTGTAGCAACACGGTCGATTAAACCGCTAAATGTATAATCTTCCTCCACTAAGAGTTTAGAAGTCCCAGCTAAAGCAAAATTAATCATTTGAAAAATTTCCGCATCTGACAAAGTCGATCTGCGAAGAGCCGCTTCCACGAATTGTTCGAAAATAGCCGCTATAATACCAGGTGAGGAACTCGTTAAGTCACTCGCAATGTCAATATTTTCTTCTCGAATTGTCATCACATGTCCGAAATTTTCAAAAGCTGATTCTAACCAATTGCTGTTCGTTTCCGAAACAGTATCTGCGTGTGAAATTAAGGTAGTTCCAACACTAACTACTGTTGTGATTGAAGGTATTAATTTACTTACTTGTAAACTCGGAGATAGTTCCAAAATATCAGAAGTACTAACCCCAGCTGCAATCGAAATCACATGGCGATCTGCTGTTAATACAGCCTCGCAATCTTTAATAAGGGGCAACACAGCTAAAGGTAATTTACAAATAAAGCTATGATCTGCTTTTGTAAAAACTTCTGCTTCATTGGCTGCTAATTCGGTTGTAGGATATTTATCATAAAATTGCTTGAAATGGTCGTTTGCCGAACTAGAGTAAAGGATGATTTCCTCTGGAGTACAAACCTTTGTTTCAATCAATTTAGTGGCTATCAACGTTGCCATACTCCCAAAACCGATAAAACCTATTTTTGTCATTTTCATCCCGCCTTTCATCGTTATTTTTTATTATGAAGGGAATAAAATCGGATTGCAAATAAATCAGATTGTTTGCTTTTTCACGTTAACGCGCTTCCACCTAGGGATAAGCTTGAAATCGAATGATTCCGACAGAATTAAATTTTCTGAATTCATTTGCATTAAAAATTTATGAAGTTGGTTATTTATTTATTTTATTTTCCATGTTATATTAAGAACAGTTAGAGAAGACGTTAAATGTTTTTGTGCGTTTTCCGAAAAAGGGACCATACATAATTTTTTAATACGCGCCTGAATGTTTGTTTTGACAGAAAGCTCTGACTAACATTATATCTCTCGGGAGGGGTTTTAAGGTGAAAAAGCGTACATTTGCTTTAGCACTATCAATGATTATTGCTTCTGGCGTTGTCTTAGGTGCTTGTGGTTCGAGCAGCGACGATAAAAAAAGTGGCGATGATAAGAGCAGTAAAGATTTTACAGTAGCTATGGTTACAGATACTGGTGGCGTTGATGACCGTTCGTTTAACCAATCAGCATGGGAAGGCTTACAAAAATTTGGTAAAGCTAACGACATGGAAAAAGGTACAGACGGTTATAACTATTTGCAATCAGCTTCTGAAGCAGACTACAAAACAAACTTAAACACTGCTGTTCGTAGCGACTATGATTTGATTTACGGAATTGGTTACAAACTGAAAGATGCAATTGAAGAAGTTTCTAAACAAAAACCTAAAAATCAATTCGCTATTGTTGATGACACAATTGATGACCGTGATAATGTAGTAAGTATTGGATTTAAAGATAACGATGGTTCTTACCTAGTTGGTGTTGTAGCCGGCTTAACAACAAAAACAAATAAAGTTGGATTTGTTGGTGGGGTAAAAGGAGCTGTTATCGACCGTTTTGAAGCTGGTTTCACTGCTGGTGTAAAAGCTGTTAATCCTAACGCACAAATTGATGTACAATATGCAAACGATTTCGCAAAAGCAGACAAAGGACAACAAATTGCTTCTTCCATGTATTCAAGTGGAGTTGACGTAATTTTCCATGCTGCTGGCGGTACTGGTAACGGTGTCTTTGCAGAAGCTAAAAACCTGAAGAAAAAAGATCCTAGCCGTGCTGTTTGGGTAATCGGTGTTGACCGTGACCAATGGGACGAAGGAAAAGTTACAGCAAACGATGGCAAAGATTACAATGTAACACTTACATCTGAAATCAAACGCGTTGATATCGCTGTAGATGACCTTGCAACTCGTACTAAAGCTGGAGATTTCCCTGGCGGAACTAAAATTGAATATGGTCTTGATAAAGATGCTGTAGGGCTATCTGAACATCAAGATAATATTTCTAAAGACGTTTTAGCTAAAGTAGAAGAATACAAACAAAAAATCGTTGATGGGGACATTAAAGTTCCAGAAAAACCTTGATTTTATAGTTATAAAAACTGAGTAATATGAACGAAGTAAAACCTTTTATGAAAGTCGGTATTAAGCATATCGGCTTTCATAAAAAAATAATTTGTAAGCGTTTTAATATGATAGGTAAACCCTTTTACTAAAAGAAAATAATCGGTATATTGGAATTTATGATTGCAATGAATGCCATTTAGAAATAAAATAAGGAGATGGCTTTTTTAACCGCTTAAAAATGTGAGGACAAGCTTTTGTACATAGATGGTATAATGAAACGTATTTAGCAACATACCGAAGCACTTTAGCGAAAAAAGTCATTGAACAACAAACGGATAAAAAACTCGGAACCTTCTTCGGGAGGAAGTACGGGGAGAGGCGGCGTCCTTCGAGAGAATCGCGCGTGTGGCTGTTTTTCCAGTTTGAACCAGACGACAAGGGGAGTGAAGAAGTGGACTTTGTTATTGAAATGTTAGGAATCAGGAAGGAATTCTCTGGATTTGTAGCAAATGATAACATCACCTTACAGTTAAAGCAGGGCGAAATCCATGCTTTGTTAGGTGAGAATGGCGCAGGAAAATCTACGCTAATGAACGTCTTGTTTGGTCTATATGAACCAGATGGTGGAGAAATTCGTGTTCGCGGTACTAAAGAAAATATTAATAGCCCGAACAAAGCGAATGAACTTGGAATCGGAATGGTCCATCAGCATTTCATGTTAGTGGATAAATTTACGGTTGCAGAAAACATCATCCTTGGTAAAGAGCCAAGCAAGCTCGGAGTTATCGAGAAGAAAAAAGCGGTAGAAGAAATTAAAGAAATCTCTGACCGATATGGTTTACGAGTTGATCCAAATGCTATTGTCCGCGATATTTCTATCGGAATGCAACAACGTGTGGAAATCTTAAAAACACTATATCGTGGTGCGGATATCTTGATTTTTGATGAACCAACAGCTGTTTTAACGCCCCAAGAAATTAAAGAATTGATTCAAATCATGCGTTCTCTTATAAAAGAAGGGAAATCAATTATTTTAATTACACATAAACTAAAAGAAATTATGGATGTTTGTGATCGCGTAACTGTTATCCGCCGTGGTAAAGGCATGGGTACAGTAAACGTTCCAGAAACAACTCCGCAAGACTTAGCTAATTTAATGGTTGGTCGTGAAGTCGTTTTTACAACGGAAAAAATCGCTGCAACTCCTGGGAAAGACGTTTTAGAAGTAAAAGATTTAGTTGTTAAAGAAAGCCGCGGCGTCGAAAGTGTTCGTGGACTTAATTTGACTGTTCGAGCGGGCGAGATTGTCGGAATTGCTGGGGTCGATGGTAATGGTCAAAGTGAACTCATTTCTGCAATTGCAGGTCTTTCTAAAGTAACAAGTGGAAGTATTCTTCTAAATGGTGAACACATTGAGAATAAAAAACCACGTAAAATTACGGAAGCTGGTTTAGGACATATTCCAGAAGATCGTCATAAACATGGTTTAGTACTTGAGATGTCACTTGGAGAAAATATTGCTTTACAAACGTACTATAAGAAACCTATTTCTAGTAAGGGTTTCTTGAATCACAAAGCAATGTATGACTTTGCACGCGAGTTAATTGAAGAATACGATGTTCGCGCAAGTAGCGAATACGTAGCAGCAAAATCACTTTCTGGTGGTAACCAACAAAAAGCGATTATTGCAAGGGAGATACACCGTAATCCAGATTTCTTAATTGCGGCTCAACCAACACGTGGACTAGATGTTGGAGCAATTGAATTCATTCATAGACGCTTGATTGAACAACGAGATAATGGAAAAGCTGTTTTACTTATGTCGTTCGAATTAGATGAAATCATGAATGTAAGTGACCGTATTGCGGTTATATACGAAGGGAAAATCGTTGCTATTGTTGATCCGAAAGAAACAACGGAGCAAGAACTTGGTCTGATGATGGCTGGTTCATCCAAACAGGAAGCGGAAATGGGGGAGAAAGAGCATGTCTAAACGACTACAAGCATTAGTTATCCCAGTTACAGCCGTTATCCTTGGACTTATCTGCGGTGCGATTATCATGCTTATTTTTGGATATGACCCAATTGCTGGTTATTCAGCACTTATAGAAGGTGTCGTTGGTGAAAATTTCTATATTGGTGAAACAATCCGCCAAGCTACACCGTACATTTTAGTTGGTCTATCTGTTGCAGTTGCATTTAAAGCCGGACTTTTCAATATTGGTGCGGAAGGTCAAATGCTGATGGGCTGGTTAGGTTCCATTATCATCGCTGTAAACTTTGATGGTTTAACTAAATGGATTCATTTACCACTTGCAATTATTACTGGTATGGTTTTTGGTGCACTTTGGGCATTCATTCCAGGTATTTTAAAAGCAACTTTACGAGTAAATGAAGTTATTGTAACAATCATGCTTAACTATACAGCACTTTATATTTTCAACTATGTAGTACAAAATTTACTTACAGACGGATTAGATAAAACACAAGAAATTCATGCATCTGCGTCTTTACAATCTGAATTATTGCAATCAATGACTGATTATTCGTCACTACATTGGGGGATTTTAATAGCCCTTGGTTTTGCACTTATTATTTGGTTAATGTTAAATAAAACTACTTTTGGTTATGAAATCGAAGCAGTCGGATTTAACGAAAATGCATCGCAATATGCCGGTATGAGTGTAAAGAAAACAATTATCTTTTCTATGGTTATTGCCGGAGCGCTCGCTGGTCTTGGTGGCGTAATGGAAGGCCTTGGAACTTATGGAACGGCTTATGTATTAACTTCTTCTCCAGGAATTGGTTTTGACGGTATTGCCGTTGCGTTACTCGGAGGAAGTTCTCCAATTGGGATTGTCTTCTCTGCCATCTTGTTCGGCGCTCTAAAAGTCGGAGCACTAAACATGCCAGCAGTTGCAGGCGTTCCAAACGAATTAGTCAATGTAATTATCGCTCTGATTATCTTCTTTGTGGCATCCAGCTACATTATCCGCTGGGCGATGGCAAAATTTAAGAAGGGGGCGAAAGCAGAATGACAGCCATTTTAGCGACAATTGTTTCTAGTACACTGCTTATGGCAGGCCCACTAATTTTTACCGCACTCGGGGGCGTTTATTCAGAACGAGGCGGTGTGGTTAATATTGGACTAGAAGGTATGATGGTTATGGGAGCATTCTCAGCTATCGTCTTTAACCTTACTTTCCAAGATACTTTTGGCAATTTAACTCCTTGGATATCACTTATTGCGGCTATGGTCGTTGGGGGATTGTTCTCTCTTGTTCATGCCGTTGCAACAATTAACTTCCGCGCTGACCACGTAATCAGTGGTGTAGCGATTAACTTTTTAGCAACTGGTCTATCTTTATTCCTTGTAAAAGTAATTTATGATAAAGGCCAAACTGACCAAATTAAATATTACTTTGGTAAACCAGATATTCCTGTTTTAAGTGATATTCCAGTTATTGGTGATATTTTCTTTAAAAACATTCCGGTGATGAGTTATGTGGCGATTCTATTTGCAATCGCATCGTGGTTTATCATTTATAAAACGCGCTTTGGTTTACGTCTTCGTTCTGTAGGGGAACATCCTCTTGCAGCTGATACGATGGGAATTAAAGTACGTTGGATGAGATACCAAGGTGTTATCATCTCTGGTATTCTTGGTGGTCTAGGTGGTGCAGTTTACGCGCAATCCTTTACACTTGATTTCGGACACGCAACTATTTCCGGTCAAGGTTATATGGCCCTTGCAGCAATGATCTTTGGTAAATGGAATCCACTTGGAGCAATGGGAGCAGCAATCTTCTTCGGTTTTGCGCAATGTTTGGCAATTACTGGGGGCTCGCTACCGTTTTTCAAAGACATTCCAGACGTTTACTTACAAATTGCGCCTTATGTATTAACAATCCTTGCGCTAGTTGGGTTTATCGGTAAATCCGAAGCTCCAAAAGCAGATGGTGTTAACTACATTAAAGGCAAATAAAACATTAGGACAGCCTAGATATTATTCTAGGCTGTTTTTTTATGCTAGAAAATTGTGTGTGGCAACAACTTAGGATACAATAGGAAAGTGAGATCATTGCTTGAAAGGAGCATTATAATGACAGACAAAATATTTCAAGAAAAAGTTGGTCCGGTTGCACTAACAATCGTTCCCACCCAAAAATATAAATCTAATAAAATTGTTTTTAAATTTCGCGCTCCATTAGAGAGAGAAACAGTTACAAAAAGATCATTATTATCAATTTTGCTAGAAACAAACAGTGAAAAATATCCGACGCAAACGGCTTTCAGAAAGCAGTTAGCTAACTTATATGGCGCAAACTTCTATACAACTACGGCCAAAAAAGGAAATGAACACGTTTTAACTGTCGTTTTCGATATGATAGACGGTCAATATGTTTCTGATGGCGAGAATATTTTAAAAGATGCATTTGCTTTTATCGAACAAGCCATATTTCAGCCAAATGCAACAAATGGCGCTTTTGATGAAGAAATAGTTGCTCGTGAAAAAGAGAATTTAAAAAGCAGTTTAGAAGGAATTTATGATGATAAAATTCGTTTTGCTTCTAAAAGACTAGTAGAAGAAATGTTCCAAGACGATGAATTCCGCTACGGCGCGGCAGGAGTTTTAGAAGATGTTGATGCGATCACTGCAAAAGATTTATATGAATACTATTTGAAATTTATCAAAGAAGATGTCATTGAAATTTTTATTTGCGGCGATGTAACAAAAGAAGAAGTTATGCCGCTTATCGAAAAGATGGCTTTTTCACCCCGTCCAGAACGAAAAGGTGTTTTCTATACAAAAGAGGCGCCAAAAGAAACTCGTGTCATCCATGAGCAACAAGCAATCAATCAAGGGAAACTAGTGCTTGGTTATCAAACAGAAACATTATTTGGAGACGATGATTTTGTTGCTCTTCAACTCGCTAATGGACTTTTAGGTGGCTTTGCAAATTCCAAAATCTTTATCAATGTTCGTGAAAAAGCAAGTCTAGCTTACTATGCTTCCAGCCGAATTGATTCTTTCAAAGGCTATATGATAATTTCAGCGGGAATTGATGAAGTGAATTATAAACAAGCTTTAACCATTATTGAAGAACAAATCGTCGCAATGAAACAAGGCGATTTCACTGAAGACGAATTAAATCAAACAAAAGAAATGCTCATTAATCAATTGCTTGAAACAAATGACCAAGCACAAGGTTTAATTGAACTTGCTTATAATAACGTTTTACGCGAAGCAAACTTAGACCTAGAAAATTGGATCATAAAAATTAAACAAGCAACAAAACAAGAAGTAGTTGCTGCTATTAATAAAATCAAGCCAGACACAATATATTTCTTGAGCAAGGGAGGAGAAGAACTTCATGGAAAAAATCACATTTGAACAAGTAAAAGAAGCTGTATTTCATGAAAAAATGTCTAATGGTTTACAAGTCTACCTTCTTCCAAAACAAGGATTTAGTAAGACGTATGCTGTTTTTACAACTAACTACGGTGCAATTGACAATAATTTCGTTCCAATTGGCGAAACTGAATTCACTAAAGTACCCGATGGTATAGCTCATTTTTTAGAGCATAAAATGTTCGAAAAAGAAGACGGTGATGTATTTTTTAAATTCGGTGAAAAAGGCGCTTTTACGAATGCCTTTACTTCATTTACAAAAACTGCCTATCTTTTCTCAAGCACCTCTCGTGTAGAAGAAAACTTAGAAACATTAATCGATTTCGTGCAAGAACCATATTTTACAGAAGAAACAGTTGAAAAAGAAAAAGGAATTATCGGTCAAGAAATCAGAATGTATGATGATGATCCAGATTTTCGCGCTTACTTTGGTGTAATCGAAAATATGTATCACAACCATCCAGTGAAAATTGATATTGCTGGAACTGTTGAATCAATTGCAGAAATTAACAAAGATTTGCTGTACCTTTGTTATAATACTTTTTATCATCCAAGCAATATGGTACTGTTTGTCGTTGGTAACCTTGAGCCAGAAGAAATGATGAACCAAATTCGCGCAAATCAAGCGAAAAAAGATTTTACAGAGGCAGCTCCAATCAAACGTCATTTTCCAGATGAACCAAAAACTGTCGCTGTAAAAGAACGTAAAATTCACTTTCCAGTACAAATTGCTAAAAATATGGTAGGTATTAAAGAAGATATAGGCTCTCTAGAAGGACAAGCAGCACTTAAACAAGAAATTATTGGTGATGTAGCGCTTGAAATGCTTTTTGGAACTACATCTGATACTTATTTAGAATTGTACAACGAAGGAATTATTGATGATAGTTTTGGTTATGATTATACACTTCAAGACAGTTTTTCCTTTGTCCTTGTTGGTGGGGATGCAAAAGCCCCAGATATGCAAACAACTAAAATTATTGAGGCGATTCAAGCAGCAGCTAAAAACGGCTTAAATGAAGCGGATTTAGCTTTAGTAAAACGTAAACGTATTGGACAATTTTTACGCTCGCTTAATTCACCAGAGTTTATTGCCAACCAATTTAGCCAATATGTAATGAAATCTGCTTCTCTCTTTGATATTTTACCTTTAATGGAAACAGTTACATTAGAAGAAGTAAATAATTTTGTGAAAAATCTGGACAGTGAAGAGCGCACTACTAGTTTCCAATTGCTTCCAGAAAAATAATCGTTCTGTGTCTTTTTTACTTTTTTTTGTATAAAAAATGGCATAAATTCCTGAGTCATGCTATCATAAAAGAAATAGACTGGAAAGGGTTGCCTTTTTTTGGATAAAGATATAAAATATGCTTTTGTAACTGGAGCTAGCGGAGAAATAGGTCAAGCGATTTGTATATCACTTGCGAAAGCTGGCTGGAACTTGTATCTTCATTATCATCAAAATAAACAAGCTGTGGAGAATTTATTACCACTACTACAAGCTGAAAAAATAGATGTATTTCTTATTCAAGCTGATTTCGATGATGTTGCAAGTTTAGCAGAAATGGAAAAGCAAGTTTTTCAAGTAGATGCATTTATCCATGCAGCAGGGCATTCTCACTATGCTTTATTCCAGGATACAACAGATATAGAGACTACAAAATTATGGAATGTGCACATGTTTATGCCAATGCGTTTAATCCGCACTTTCATACCAAAGCTAATGAAAAGCAATCAAGGAAGGATTGTTTTCATCAGTTCTATATGGGGAGAAGTCGGAGCATCAATGGAAGTAGTTTATTCCACTGTAAAAGGGGCTCAAATCGCCTTTTGCCGAGCACTAAGTCAAGAATTAGGGCCTTCTGGAATAACTGTTAATGCAGTGACACCAGGAGCGGTAGAAACGAAAATGATGGATCAATTTTCAGCGAATGAAAAAGAAGAACTTCGTGAGGAAATTCCCTTGAAACGCTTTGCAAAACCTGAAGAAATTGCAGAAACTGTAGAATTTTTAATAAGCAAAAAAGCAAGCTATATCACTGGAGAAGTTTTGCGCCTAAATGGCGGTTGGCTTATGTAATTTTAGTAAAAAGTGGAAAATTGAAATAGTAATGGTAGGTGTTTAATTTTGACAGAACTCGGTGATAAACTGAAACAAGCTAGACGTGAAAAAGGACTCAGTTTAGACGACTTGCAACAAATAACGAAAATTCAAAAACGTTATTTAATAGCGATTGAAGAAGGAAACTATGCTGTAATGCCTGGAAAATTTTATGCAAGGGCATTTATTAAACAATATGCAGAAGCAGTTGGACTAGATAGTGCGACACTTTTTGATGAGTTTGAAAGCGAGGTTCCTGAAACACCGCAACAAGAAGTAGTAAATAATGAGCCAACTCGTGTACAAAGTAAAAGAAATCCTATGCCCGCTCAATCGGTCGGCAATCAAGCTAACTCTCGTAATCGTTTCTTTGATATTTTACCAAAAATTCTTATTGCTTTATTTATTGTTTTTATTCTTTTCATTGTTTGGTTTTTCTTGCTTAATAAACAAGATAATACCTCTGAAAAAGTTAAAACTGATACAAGCAATCCGACTGTAAAAGTAGAAGATTCTACTAAAAATAAAGACACAAACAAAGATACAGAGAAAAAAGACACAACATCTGATGAAAAAAAAGCAACAGATACAACTGAAAAACCAGAAGACACAGCTAAAGAAGTTGAAGTAACTAAAGGTGAAACATCTGGTAACGAAACTAGTTATACAGTAAAAAACACTGATAAAATGACACTTTCTCTTAGCGCGACTGGTGACTCTTGGATTGGCGTGTCGGATGCAAACGGAAGCACCATTAAAAACGTGACGTTATCCACATCCAACCCTTCTACCGAAATTGATTTAGGAGATAACAAAACAGTTTCTATCGTTATTGGAAACTCGCCTGTTACAACTGTTAAAGTCAATGGTAAAGAGTTAGAACTTGCTCCAACGCTTGTTAAACAAGTGTTAACTATTAATTTAGAAGCAAGTGATACTACTAGTAACTCAGATGCAGAATAATTTGTTTTATATGGCGAAATCTACTCATTAGGTTTCGCCAACATTTTTATCATTACATACTGTTTAAATGTAAAAAAGGGGAGAAAAAGATGAATTTACCAAATAAATTAACGGTTATCCGTATTTTTATGATACCAATTTTTGTCGTTCTATGTGTTGTACCATTTGACTGGGGAAGTGTCTCTTGGCTTGATTCGACCATTCCAGTTACAAGTTTAGTAGCAACTATTATTTTCATCGTAGCTGCCCTTACAGACTGGTTTGATGGGCATCTTGCACGTAAATATAATTTAATTACAAACTTCGGTAAATTTGCGGATCCAATGGCAGATAAATTACTTGTAGCTGCAGCATTTATCATTCTAGTTGAAATGCATATTGCTCCTTCTTGGGTAGTTATTTTAATCATCAGTCGCGAACTCGCTGTAACAGGTCTACGTTTACTTCTTGTAGAAGGCGGCGAAGTTTTAGCAGCTGGCCAACTTGGAAAAATTAAAACATTCACACAAATGATTGCAATTCCACTTATGTTATTAAACAATTTCCCATTTGCTTGGACAGGTATCCGTGTTGACTTAATTTTCTTATATGTATGTGCATTCTTTGCAGTATGGTCTGGAATAGACTATTTCTACAAAAATCGCGGAGTATTTAAAGGTTCTATGTAATAAATAAAAAAGCATACCATTGTGTGCTTTTTTTCTATACAAAAAAATGAATGGAGATGGATTCAAATGGCAAGCGCAGAAATTATTGCAGTTGGAACAGAACTTTTACTAGGACAAATCGTGAACTCTAATGCTGCTTTTATTTCAGAAGAATTAGCAGCTAACGGGATTTATGTCTACCATCACACTGTCGTTGGTGACAACTCTAAACGTTTAAAAGATGTGATAGACATTGCTGAAAAACGTAGTGATATTCTCATTTTTACGGGTGGATTAGGTCCTACAGAAGATGATATTACGAAACAAATTTTAGCAGAACACCTACAGAAAAACTTAGTAGAAGATGCGTTTCATATGAACAAAATCACGGAGTATTTTGCTTCAAGAAATAGAACAATGACGGAAAATAACAAATTGCAAGCTGTAATTATTGAAGGATCTACTGTATTAAATAATGATTATGGCTTTGCTGCAGGAATGTTCTTAAAAGAAAATAATCATACGTACATCTTACTTCCAGGCCCACCTTCAGAAATGAAACCGATGTTTTCGAGTTATGCTGAACCTTTACTCGTAAGTGAAAGTGCTGAGAAAAATGTGTTAGAGTCTAAAATAATGCGCTTTTTCGGTATTGGAGAATCGCAATTAGCAGCAGATTTAAATGATATGATTTTAGCGCAAGTAAATCCTACTATTGCTACATATGCAGGTGATAATGAAGTAGTTGTGCGGATTACTGCTACTGCAAAGACTAAAGAGGAAGCAAGTGCCCTTGTGAACGAAACGGAACAAGAAATTTTACACAGAGATGGAACTTTTTTATACGGTTATGGCGAAGTTTCTTTACCAGAATTAGTAACAGCCATGCTGCTTGAAAAAAATATCACTATTTCCGCTGCTGAAAGTTTTACCGCTGGATTATTCCAAGCAGAAATTGCCCGTTTTCCTGGTATTTCTAAAATTTTTAAAGGTGGTATGGTCACATACAGCGAAGAGACAAAACAATCTATTCTTGAAGTCTCACCTCAAACAATAAAAGAAAATGGCGTCGTAAGTTCAGAATGCGCGAAAGAAATGGCGAAGAATGTCAGCAGACTTTGTAACACTGATATAGGTATTAGTTTTACCGGCGTTGCAGGACCAGACAGTCTAGAAGGACATCCGGCAGGTACTATTTGGATAGGCTTGCATGTAGCTGGTTTTGAAACAGAAGCTTATCAGTTCGTTTATGGTAGAGATCGAAATCACAATCGCCGTCGTGCTGTAAAACAAGGCTTTCAGTTAATTAAGCAATTTTTAGATACAAATAAGTAATTTTCCTTTATAGAAAAGAATAAAAACAGCTTTATAATATACAAATAAGCGATAAAAAAGTATTAGACGAACGCTTGGAATCCCGTTATAATGGGGAAGAAAGCAGCCGGTGCTTACACAAAATAAAAAATACGAATAAATGTTCGCTTTTTGCTTGCTTCTCGCTTTGAAATGCGTTATAGTAATTCTAGGAAAAACATTCTGACTGTTTTTTTAGAGAGAAGAAGCAAAAAAACAGCTATTAGAATATTATGAAGGAGGCAACAACGTGAATGATCGTCAAGCGGCATTAGACCAAGCATTAAAACAAATTGAAAAACAATTCGGTAAAGGTTCCATTATGAAATTAGGGGAACATTCAGACCAAAATATATCTACTATTTCTAGTGGCTCATTAGCATTAGATATTGCTTTAGGAGTTGGCGGATATCCGCGGGGACGTATTATTGAAGTATACGGACCTGAGAGTTCTGGTAAAACAACTGTTGCACTACATGCGATTGCAGAAGTCCAAGCACAAGGTGGAACAGCAGCATTTATCGACGCCGAACATGCTCTAGATCCAGCTTATGCAAAAAATCTAGGTGTAAACATTGATGAGCTATTACTATCGCAACCGGATACAGGGGAACAAGCTTTAGAAATCGCTGAAGCACTAGTTAGAAGTGGCGCTGTTGATATGTTAGTTATTGACTCTGTTGCAGCTCTTGTACCACGCGCTGAAATTGAAGGCGAGATGGGAGATGCCCACGTTGGTTTGCAAGCACGTTTAATGTCCCAAGCTTTAAGAAAACTTTCAGGTGTTATTAATAAATCGAAAACGATTGCTATCTTCATCAACCAAATTCGTGAAAAAGTTGGTGTTATGTTCGGGAATCCTGAAATCACTCCTGGTGGCCGTGCGCTTAAATTCTATTCTACTGTCCGTTTAGAAGTAAGACGTGCTGAGCAGTTGAAGCAAGGTACTGATGTAATGGGTAACAAAACAAAAATAAAAGTTGTAAAAAATAAAGTAGCACCACCATTCCGTATCGCTGAAGTGGATATTATGTACGGAGAAGGTATTTCACGTGAAGGTGAACTTGTTGATATGGCTGCTGAAGTTGATGTAATTAACAAGAGTGGTTCTTGGTATTCTTATAAAGAAGAACGTATCGGACAAGGTCGTGAAAATGCAAAACAATATCTAAAAGAACACACAGACATTCGAGACGAAATCTCTAAACGCGTTCGCGAAGAATACGAAATTGATGGCACTAACAAAGAACCTTTAGACGAAAATGAAGAAACATTAAGTTTGCTTGATGATGAATAATTACTAGTAAATACGTGATAGGGAAATTACTTCCTATCACGTATTTTTTGCTATTTAAAAAAATCTCAGGAAAATAAGCCGTCATTTCATTCCTTTTCTTGACATTGTATGCTTTGACCTATAAAATTAAGTTGTATATTTTATATTGCTGGGAGACAAGGGGGAAGTTTTTCCTTTGAAAATCGGCTTCAACTGAATGGGGAGATTAGCACTCGGTTGTTGATGAAAAATACGCATGTGCCAGAATTCTGGTCACCGACATAACAATAACGAAAATTGAATAGCAAAGGAGGTGTAAGGATGACAATCGCAATCACGATCATCTCCAGTTTGCTTTTCTTAATCGTCGGTCTAGTTGTTGGTTCTCTAATTTTTAAATCTAGTACAGAGAAAAAACTGGCTGCTGCAAGGGGGACTGCTGAATTAATTGTAGAAGATGCAAAGAAAGAAGCAGAAACTACAAAAAAAGAAGCATTGCTTGAAGCGAAGGAAGAGAATCATAGGTTACGTACTGAAATCGAAAATGAACTTCGTGGGCGAAGAACAGAGACACAGAAAGCAGAAAATCGCTTATTGCAAAGGGAGGAAAACCTCGACCGTAAAGATACTTCTTTAAGTAAACGAGAAGCTACACTTGAAAGAAAAGAGGAGAGTATCAGTAAACGTCAACAACAAATTGAAGAGAAAGAAAGCAAACTAGCTGAGATGATTCAAGCGGAGCAGACAGAACTCGAAAGAATTTCTGCGCTCAGCAAAGAGGAAGCGAAATCTATCATCCTTAACCAGGTAGAAGAGGAATTAACACATGATACAGCAATCATGGTCAAAGAATCAGAAAACCGGGCCAAGGAAGAGTCGGATAAAAAAGCAAAGAATATTCTCTCACTAGCTATCCAGCGTTGTGCAGCTGATCATGTGGCAGAAACAACGGTATCTGTTGTTACCTTACCAAATGATGAGATGAAAGGACGGATTATCGGCCGTGAAGGACGTAATATCCGTACGCTAGAAACGCTAACAGGGATTGATTTGATAATTGATGATACCCCGGAAGCAGTTATACTTTCCGGATTTGATCCAATTCGACGTGAAATCGCTAGAATCGCCTTAGAAAAACTTGTTCAAGATGGAAGAATCCATCCAGCTCGAATTGAAGAAATGGTGGACAAAGCCCGTAAAGAGGTGGACGAACACATTCGTGAAGTCGGGGAACAAGCTACATTTGAAGTTGGAATTCATTCCATCCATCCTGATTTGATAAAAATTCTTGGCCGCTTGCGTTACCGTACTAGTTATGGACAAAACGTTCTTAACCACTCACTCGAAGTTTCGAAACTTGCTGGAATTCTAGCAGGAGAGCTTGGCGAAGACGTTACGCTTGCTAAACGGGCCGGACTACTTCATGATATTGGGAAAGCAATTGACCATGAAATTGAAGGAAGTCACGTTGAAATCGGCGTAGAACTTGCTACTAAATACAAAGAAAATGATGTGGTAATCAATAGTATTGCTTCCCATCATGGTGATACAGAAGCTACTTCTGTTATCGCAGTATTGGTTGCAGCAGCGGATGCACTTTCAGCTGCAAGACCAGGAGCTCGTAGTGAAACGCTTGAAAATTACATTCGTCGTTTAGAAAAATTAGAAGAAATTTCTGAGTCTTACGATGGTGTAGAAAAATCTTATGCTATCCAAGCGGGACGTGAAGTACGTATCATCGTTGAACCAGATACAATTGATGATCTATCTTCCTACCGACTTGCTCGTGACATAAGAAAACGAATTGAAGAGGAATTAGATTATCCTGGTCATATCAAAGTGACTGTAATTCGTGAAACAAGAGCAGTTGAATACGCTAAATAATATTTAAAAGATACATCGCAAATTTATTTTGTGATGTATCTTTTTTTAATCGGTTGCCTAGCTTGATTAAGAACGGTATAATCAAAGGATAGATGAAAAAAGGGAGGCGGAGTTTTTGGGTGAGTGGAAAATTTTGCCGATGCTAAAAGAACATTATTCTGGTGTAGCTAGAGTGCATCAAGAAGGTATAGATACCGGAAACGCTACTTTTCAAGAAAAGACGCTATCTTTTGAAGCTTGGGATGAGAAGTACTTAAAAACTTGCCGCTTAGTGGTTTTAACGGAGGGTCAAGTGATTGGTTGGGCGGCACTGTTGCCATTTTCAAGTATGCATGCTTATCGCGGAGTAGCTGAATTAAGCATTTATATAGCAAAAAGCGCTCGAGGAAAAGGCATCGGAAAAGCTCTTATGCAAGCAATTATTCAAACAAGTGAGCAAAACGGCTTCTGGACTTTGCAATCTTTAATTTTTCCGGAAAATGAAGCGAGTATTATACTTCATCATACATACGGCTTCCAAACTTTATGCATCCACGAAAAACTCGGTGAAATGAATGGCGTTTTTCGAGATGTCGCATTATTAGAACGTAGAAGTAATAGAAACGGAGAATAACGAAATGAAATTATTATTTATTGGTGACGTTGTTGGCTCAATCGGTCGCGACGCTATTACAGAATATTTACCACAATTAAAGAAAAAATATAAACCTACTGTCACAATTATAAATGGAGAAAATGCTGCAAGTGGCAGAGGAATCACAGAGAAGATTTATAAGGATTTTCTGGAGCTTGGTGCAAATGCCGTAACTTTAGGTAATCACACATGGGATAATCGCGATATTTTTGAATTTATTGATGACGCTAAATATCTCGTTCGCCCAGCAAACTTCCCAGATGATACAACACCCGGAACAGGCATGGTTTTTGTAAAAAGTAATCAACATGAAATTGCCGTTATCAACATGCAAGGCCGAACTTTCTTAGCAGATTTAGACGATCCATTCCGCAAAATGGACGCATTAATAGAAGAAGCAAAGAAACGAACAAATATAATTTTTGTCGATTTTCATGCTGAAACTACTAGCGAAAAAGAAGCAATGGGTTGGTATTTAGATGGGCGAGTTACTGCGGTAGTTGGTACTCACACACATGTACAAACTTCTGATAACCGCATTCTTCCAGAAGGTACTGCGTATTTGACCGATACAGGTATGACAGGGCCATATGACGCTATCCTTGGAATGGAAAAAGAAGCTGTTATTCGTCGTTTTAAAACAGCCTTGCCAACAAGATTTGAAGTCCCTAAAACGGGCCGAGCAGTCTTATCTGGCTGTTTAATCACTTTAGACGAAACAACCGGAAAAGCTCAAAAAATTGACCGAATTCTCATCAATGAAGACCACCCATTTTCCTTTGATTAAGAATGGAGATGTAATTGTGACAGTTTCAAAAGAAGAAATCATGAAAAAAGCAACGGAACTTCGGGATGCTTTACAACAAACAGAAGAAGTATCATTCTACCGCTTAGCTGAGGAGAGAATAAACGCTAATTCAAAAGTAGCCGCGAAAGTTTCTAAAATAAAGTTACTGCAAAAAGAAGCAGTGAACTTAGAACATTATCAAAAATTAGAAGCAATGAAACAAACCGAAAGTCAAATTGATAATGTGCGTGCGGATATTGATTCGCTCCCAATTGTGACAGAATTCAGACGCGCTCAAGAAGACGCTAACGATCTTTTACAATCCATTACAACGGAGATTACTACAAAAGTAACAACAGAGCTTGAAAAAGAAAATTAACCATTTAAAACTGCCAAACTACTGGCAGTTTTTTTCTTTTGAGGTCGCGGGAAAATGTAACTTTATGCTATAATGAAAGGATGAAAATGAAGTAAGGGATGATGAGATAATGACAGAATATACACCAATGATTAAGCAATACTTAGAAATCAAAGACAAATATCAAGATGCTTTCTTATTTTTCCGTTTAGGAGATTTTTATGAAATGTTTTTTGAGGATGCACTCAATGCTTCTCAAATTTTAGAAATTACATTGACTGGTCGCGAAGGTGGAACAAAGGAGAAAATCCCTATGTGCGGAGTTCCTTATCATTCAGCGAGCGGTTACATTGATACGTTAATTGAAAAGGGATATAAAGTAGCTATTTGTGAGCAAGTAGAAGATCCTAAAACAACGAAAGGCATGGTAAAACGAGAAGTAGTGCAGTTAATTTCACCTGGAACCGTCATGGATGAACGAGGATTAAAGGCGAAAGAAAATAACTATATTGCCTCACTTTACTGTTACGAAGGAAAGGAATACGGTTTTGCTTACTCTGATTTATCTACTGGTGAATTAAAATCAACGGTTATTGAAGCTAGCGAAGACCGCTTAATTAATGAGTTAACAACCCTTTCAACTAGAGAATTAATCGTTTCCGAATCAGAAAAAGAAGTTCTTTCTGACGTGATGAAAGAACAACTTGGTTTAACTTTTTCGGTTCATGAAGAAGATACTATCCCAGCGGAAAACGAAAAATTAGTTACGCGCCATATGTCGCTCTCAGAAAAACGAGCTATAGGTAAATTACTCCACTATTTAAAAGAAACCCAAAAGCGGGACTTAGGTCACCTGCAACAAGCGATACACTATGAAACTAGTAACTACATGAAAATGGATTACTATTCGAAACGTAATTTAGAATTAGCAGAATCCATTCGTGGTAAAGGACGCCAAGGAACGCTACTGTGGCTTTTAGATAATACACAAACAGCTATGGGCGGAAGAATGCTAAAACAATGGATTGATCGCCCGTTAATTGACCGTAAGCAAATTATTGAACGTCAAGATGATGTCAGTGAACTAATGGCTCACTTTTTTGAGCGCCTAGAATTAGTAGAAAACCTAAAAAACGTTTACGACTTAGAACGTCTTGCTGGTCGAGTTGCTTATGGAAATGTAAATGCGCGTGATTTAATTCAACTGCGCAATTCGTTATACCAAATACCTCGTATCCGAGCGACGTTATTATCAATGAATAGTAAGAGTCTAACAGCACTTGCTAATCAATTAAATCCATGTGAAGAACTAACGGAAAAACTAGAAGAAGCAATTGTTGACTCAGCACCGATTTCCATTCGCGAAGGCGGAATAATTAAAGATGGTTATAATAGTCAACTTGATACGTATCGTGATGCAAGTCGGAACGGAAAAACATGGATTGCGGAATTAGAGCGAAAAGAGCGCGAACTAACTGGAATTAAAACGATGAAGGTAGGCTTTAACCGCGTATTTGGCTACTATATTGAAGTTACCCGGGCGAACACGCATCTGCTCCCAGAAGGCCGCTATGAACGCAAGCAAACACTAGCCAATGCAGAACGTTATATTACTCCAGAACTAAAAGAAAAAGAAAAACTCATTTTAGATGCAGAAGAAAAAAGTATGGAATTAGAATATCAACTATTTACAGAAGTACGCGAAATGGTAAAAGACTACATAGAACGCCTCCAAAAATTAGCGAAGTCTGTAAGTGAAATCGATTGTTTACAAAGTTTTGCAGATATTAGTGAGAAAAACCATTTCATTCGCCCTACCTTAAGTGAAGACGGCTCACTGCACGTTAAACAAGGTCGCCATCCTGTCGTAGAAAAAGTAATGGGTGCGCAAAGTTATGTCGCTAATGATTGCGATTTAGATCAAAATAGAGAAATTTTGCTTATAACGGGCCCCAATATGTCGGGTAAAAGTACGTATATGCGTCAAGTTGCTCTAACAGCGATATGTGCTCAAGTAGGATGTTTTGTTCCCGCCGAGGAAGCAACCCTACCAATTTTTGACCAAATTTTCACTAGAATTGGGGCAGCAGACGATTTAATAGCTGGCCAAAGTACCTTTATGGTAGAAATGCTAGAAGCTAGAAACGCTATTGTCCATGCTACAAAAGATAGTTTGATTTTATTTGATGAAATCGGTCGTGGAACTGCTACTTATGATGGGATGGCGCTTGCTCAGGCAATTATCGAGTATATTCACGAAAACGTTCATGCTAAAACACTATTCTCCACTCATTACCATGAATTAACAGATCTTGAGAAAGAATTACGTGGACTGCAAAACATCCATGTGAGCGCTGTTGAAGAGAATGGAAAAGTGGTATTTCTTCATAAAATTAAAGAAGGACCAGCAGATAAAAGTTATGGTATTCATGTTGCTGAATTAGCAGAACTACCAAAATCCTTGATTGAACGAGCAAGCCGCATTTTAGAGCAGTTAGAAAGTAATGATAAAAAAATAATTATTACGCAAGATAAACAACCAGAAGAAATTCACGAAGAAGTACAACTATCAATGTTCCCGGTAGAACCAGAGAAAAAAGCATCTTCTAAAGAAACAAAACTATTAAAAGAAATTGCCGCCATGAATATTATGCAGATGACGCCAATGGATGCGATGAACAAATTATACGAACTCCAAAGTAAAATTCATTAAACAGAAAGGCGGGTTTTAAATGGCTAAACATATAGTGGAATTAACCGATGCTTTATCCAATAAAATAGCTGCCGGAGAAGTAGTAGAACGACCTGCTTCTGTCGTTAAAGAATTAGTCGAAAATGCGATTGATGCAGGGAGCACAGTAATTGATATTTTGGTGGAAGAAGCGGGATTAAATAAGATTACAATTATTGATAACGGTAGTGGTATTGAGGAAGAAGACGTTGCAACAGCCTTTTTGCGCCATGCTACGAGTAAAATTAAAAACGAAGCTGATCTATTTCGTGTTCATACTTTAGGGTTCCGCGGAGAAGCACTTCCTAGTATTGCGTCTGTATCTCATTTAACTTTAGAAACTTCTACAGGTGAAACAAAAGGAACTACTATCTCCCTTGAAGGCGGGAAAATCATTGAACAAAAAAGTGGTCACGCCCGAAAAGGAACGCAAATCGAAGTATCGCAATTGTTCTTTAATACTCCAGCAAGATTAAAATATTTAAAAAGCTTACCAACTGAACTTGGAAATATTACCGATATTTTAAATCGTCTTGCTTTAGCTCATCCAGATATTAGTTTCCGGTTTTCGCACAATGGGAAACCTTTGCTTCAAACAAATGGAAATGGCGATTTACGTCAAGTGATCGCAGCTATTTATGGCGTGTCTATCGCTAGAAAATCGATTCCAGTCAAGGCAGAGTCGCTTGATTTTAAAATTTCAGGTTATGCCGTATTGCCAGAAGTGAACCGTTCCAACCGTAATTACATTTCAACGATTATTAATGGCCGTTTTATCAAAAACTTCGCACTAGTAAAAGCGATACAAGAAGGGTACCATACACTTTTACCAATTGGTCGTTTTCCAATAATCGTGCTACAAATCGAAATGGACCCAATTATTGTAGATGTCAACGTTCATCCAGCAAAACTTGAAGTACGTTTAAGTAAAGAAAAAGAACTTGGCCAGCTCATTAGTCAGATGATTAAAGACGCATTTCATCAGTTGCAATTAATTCCAGATGGAGAAGTTTCAAAAAAACAAAAAGAACAACAAAAATCCGAACAAATTCAGATGTCATTTGAAGAAAACAGACAGCCAAAAGAACCGCCGACGCTTTTCTCAAAACCAAATATTCCTGAATACGTACCATCTGATGAAATAGTACCAAAAGAAGACGACTTTATTTTAGAAACAATGCCTACTTATAATCCGGAAACGCAGCCTGAACAAGTAGAAGAGCAAAAAGAACGTATTCCGAAAATGTATCCAATCGGACAAATGCATGCGACTTATATTTTCGCTCAAAATGAAAATGGTCTATATATTATTGATCAGCATGCCGCGCAAGAACGAATTAAATATGAATTTTATCGTGAAAAAATTGGAGAAGTAAGTCGAGAATTGCAAGAATTACTCGTGCCTATCGTGTTAGAATTCCCATCAGATGAATATGTCCGACTAGAAGAACAAAAAGCGAAACTAGAAGAAGTTGGTGTTTTTCTTGAAAACTTCGGACAAAATAGCTTTATTATTCGCGCACATCCAACCTGGTTCCCAAAAGACCAAGAAGAGGAAATGCTACGCGAAATTATCGATGAAGCCTTGTCAGCACCAAGTATAAGTATTCATAAATTAAGAGAAGATACTGCGATTATGATGAGTTGTAAAAAATCAATTAAAGCAAATCACTATTTAACTATGCAAGATATGGAAGCACTTCTTGACACACTTAGAGAAGCAAGCGATCCATTCACTTGTCCTCATGGCCGCCCAGTTATTATTCAATATTCAACTTACGAACTCGAAAAAATGTTTAAACGTGTCATGTAGAAGAGGAGGAATACAATTGGAGTTACCATTTTCTGGTCAATCAATCATCCCAGCTGCACATAATCAAAAAGACATGGAAAAGATATTAGAGCTTGATTTGACCTATATGGTGATGCTCGAGACTCATGTTGCTCAGCTTAAAGCTTTAGTAAAATACGCACAAGCTGGCGGGAAAAAAGTTTTGCTACACGCTGATTTAGTCAATGGTTTAAAAAATGATGACTATGCAATTGACTTCTTATGTAAAGAAATTCGCCCAGATGGCATTATTTCTACAAGAGGAAATGCGATTTTGAAAGCAAAACAACATAAAATGCTTGCCATTCAGCGTTTATTTATGATAGATTCTAGCGCTTATAACAAAGGAGTGGCTTTAATCCAGAAGGTCCAGCCTGATTGCATTGAACTTTTGCCCGGCATCATTCCAGAACAAGTACAAAAGATGACTCAAAAGCTTCACATTCCAGTGATTGCGGGAGGATTAATCGAAACAACACAGCAAGTGGATCAAGTAATTGCTAGTGGCGCAATTGCTGTTACCACATCGAATAAATATTTATGGTGAAAAATAGCTAAGTCGTAGTTGTAAAAACGGCTTAGCTATTTTCATGAAAAACAATGAAAACGCTACATAAACTGTAAAAGCATTGGTGCGCAATAGATTAAGCGTTTTCCAACTGTTTTATACAAATGAATGAAATTAAATCTGTACCATAACAGGAGTGGGTGTTTGAAGTGGTACAGGAAATATAAGAAATTAAAATTAAAACAAAATTAGAATAATGATAAAGTGGTTAAAACGCATTAAATTAGCGTTCTTGGCTATTTTGAAAGAAAAAGTCACATAAAATTCATAAAAAAGTTTGAAAAATATTGCACAAAACTGTAGCATTTTTTGTAGAATATGTTATGATAACAGTGTAGATTATTTATAAATTAGTTTGCTCAAAAAAGCACGCTCGAGATTGAACAATAAATGGAGGTTATATGATGACTGAACAATGGTATGAATTCGCAGGTGGTAACTGGCAACAAGAAGTAGATGTACGTGACTTTATCTTAAAAAACTATCGCTTATATGACGGTGACGACACATTCTTAGTTGGCCCAACCGAAGCAACAACAAAACTTTGGGATCAAGTAATGGACTTAACTAAACAAGAACGTGAAAACGGTGGCGTACTAGATATGGATACCAAAATCGTTTCAACCATTACTTCACATGACCCAGGTTACTTAAACAAAGACTTAGAAAAAGTTGTCGGAGTTCAAACTGACGTACCTTTCAAACGCGCTTTACAACCATTCGGTGGAATCCGTATGGCAGAAGTAGCAGCTGAATCTTATGGTTTTAAAGTAGACGAAGAAATTAGTCATATTTTTTCTGAATACCGTAAAACACATAACCAAGGTGTATTTGATGCTTATACTGCTGAAATGCGCGCAGCTCGTAAATCAGGCGTAATCACTGGTCTTCCAGATGCTTATGGCCGTGGACGTATTATTGGTGACTACCGTCGTGTTGCACTATACGGAGTTGACTTCTTAATTAAACAAAAGAAACAAGATTTAAACAATACAGGTTTACGTACAATGAGCGATGACGTTATCCGTCAACGTGAAGAACTTAACGAACAAATTCGTGCTCTTGGCGAATTAAAAGTACTAGGCGAAAAACATGGTTTCGATCTTGGTCGCCCAGCTAAAACTGCTCAAGAAGCTTTCCAATGGTTATACCTTGGTTACCTAGCTGCTATTAAAGAACAAAATGGTGCTGCAATGAGTTTAGGACGTACATCTACATTCCTTGATATTTATGTAGAACGTGACCTTCGCAATGGTCTAATTACTGAAGAAGAAGCACAAGAAATTGTTGACCACTTCATCATGAAATTACGTCTTGTAAAATTTGCTCGTACACCAGATTACAATGAATTATTCTCTGGAGATCCAACTTGGGTTACTGAATCCATCGGTGGTATTACGGAAGAAGGCGTTCCACTTGTAACGAAAAACTCATTCCGTTTCTTACACACATTGGATAACTTAGGACCAGCTCCAGAACCAAACTTAACTGTACTTTGGTCCACTCATTTACCATCAGGATTCAAGAAATTCTGTGCTAAAATGTCTATCAAAACATCTGCTATTCAATACGAAAATGACGATGTTATGCGCCCTAAATGGGGAGACGACTATGCGATCGCATGTTGTGTATCCGCAATGCGCGTTGGTAAACAAATGCAATTCTTTGGTGCTCGTGCCAACCTTGCTAAAACACTTCTTTATGCAATCAATGGTGGTGTCGATGAAAAATCTAAAGCACAAGTTGGACCTGCTTATCGTCCAGTTGAAGGCGACGTATTAGACTACAAAGAAGTAATGGAAAAATATGATGCAATGATGGAATGGATTGCAGAACTTTACCTTAATACATTAAATGTTATTCACTATATGCATGATAAATACGCTTACGAACGTATCGAAATGGCTTTACATGATACAGAAGTATTGCGTACAATGGCAACTGGTATCGCTGGACTTTCTGTTGCAGCTGACTCCTTATCTGCTATTAAATATGCTACTGTTCGTCCAATCCGTGACGAAGACGGTATCGTGGTTGATTATGAAATCGAAGGCGACTATCCTAAATACGGAAACAATGATGACCGTGTAGATGAAATCGCAGTTGAGCTTCTAAAAACATTCATGACTAAAGTTAGAAAACATAAAACTTACCGTGATGCAGTTCACACAACTTCTGTTCTTACAATCACTTCTAACGTGGTTTATGGTAAGAAAACTGGTAACACACCAGACGGACGTCGTGCTGGCGAACCATTTGCACCAGGTGCGAACCCAATGCATGGCCGTGATACTAAAGGTGCTTTAGCTTCTCTATCTTCCGTAGCTAAACTTCCTTACGAATATGGCCAAGATGGTATTTCTAACACATTCTCTATCGTACCAAAAGCTTTAGGTCGCGAAGATGAATCGCAAATCAATAACTTAGTTGCTATGCTTGATGGTTATTCCACAAAAATGGGACATCACTTAAACATCAACGTATTCAATCGTGATACATTACTTGATGCGATGGATCATCCAGAAGAATATCCTCAGCTAACTATCCGTGTTTCTGGATATGCAGTTAACTTCATCAAATTAACTCGTGAACAACAATTAGATGTTATTCACCGTACAATGCACGAATCTATGTAATATTAAGGCGAGAACGCTTCGACAAGGATTGCTCACCAGTAGCAATCCTTGTTATTTAGGAAAGGAAGAGGAGAATTATGACAGAGGTTTTAGGAAGAGTTCATTCAGTAGAAACAATGGGAACAGTGGACGGTCCAGGTATACGTTTTATTGTTTTTATGCAGGGGTGTTTACTTCGTTGCCAATTTTGTCATAATCCCGATACTTGGAAAATTGGTACAGGCACAGAACGTTCGGCTCAAGATGTATTTGACGAAGCGATTAAGTATAAAGAGTTTTGGGATGCATCAGGTGGTGGCGTTACAGTTAGTGGCGGTGAACCATTACTTCAAGTAGATTTCCTAATCGAGTTTTTCACGCTATGTAAAGCAGCAGGAGTGCATACAACTATCGACTCTTGTGGTGGCTGTTTCACTCGTGATCCTGAGTTTATCGAGAAATTGGATCGTTTGATGGAAGTAACAGATTTAATTTTACTTGATATTAAACAAATCAATCCAGAAAAACATTTAAAACTAACTACGAAATCTAACGCACCAATTATCGATTTTGCTCACTATTTACGCGATAAAGAGCAACCAATTTGGATTAGACACGTGCTAATTCCAACTAAAACAGACGACCCAGAAGATTTAACAAAGCTACACGAATTTATTCAAACTCTTCCAAATGTAAAACAAGTGGATGTGCTTCCATACCATACGATGGGTGTTTATAAGTGGAAAGAAATGGGCATTCGTTATCCGTTAGAAGGAATCGAGGCGCCAGAAGAAGAAGTGGTAGCACTTGCCAATAAAATCTTAGAAACTAGTAGTTATAAATAGTGAAAACCGGCGAATACTATGTTCGCCGGTTTTTTTATAGTATTTTATACATTTCCTCACACCATTTTAATTCGGTTTGAATCAAATCTAATCGCCTTGCATAGACTTGATAAGACATGTTTTTTAGCTTGTCTTGTTTGGTTTTTAAATCAAATAATTTAGCGAAATGGTCGAGCGTTTCTTCAATTAGACCTAACTGTTCTTTTAAGTAGGTTTCTCGTTCTTGAATAAGTCCTTTTGTCCGAGTGTTATTTAACCAATCTAGTTGAACTTTTGTGGTGAATTCATCTCTTGTGACAGGGATTTTAAGTGGAGTTTCTGACCATTCAAGTAGGGAATCTAAGCCAGATTGTGTAATAGTGTAGACCTTTTTATCGGGCTTTTTATTCTGTGAATGTTTATGAACTACTAAAAAACCTGCCTTTTCTAACTTAGATAATGAAGGGTAGATTTGACTGTGATGCGTATTTTGCAAGATTCTAAGTCGATTTGCTAGCTCGTAGCCACTAGATGCTTCACGAGCAATCATTTGTAATAAAGTATATTCTAATACATTGGGTATCATAAAGTAGCACCTCTAAATTTCTATTTAACCTTATTGTAAGCGATAAACATCAATAAGTAAAATGGTTAGATATGTAATAAATTATATATGTAAATATTGACATTGGTATTTATCAAGCGTAATATAATAGTTGAGTTTTATTTTGGAAAGGGAAGTGTAGTTGTATTATGATGACAGACAAGGAAATGAACACGGGGAAATGGATAACTGCAGCAGCTAGTTTGCTTGCTTTTATGGGGATTGGGGTTGTGGATCCACTTTTACCTTCTATTGCAGAAAGTATTGGCGCATCCCATTCACAAGTAGAAATGTTATTCACTGCTTATATTTTTACAATGGCGATTATGATGATTCCAATTGGTATTGTCGCAGGTAAATTGGGTGACAAAAAATTAATCGTTATCGGACTATTTATCGTAACTATTTTTGCATTATTATGTGGTTTATCAGATACAATTGGCGCTTTATCCATTTTTCGTGCTGGCTGGGGCTTTGGTAATTCAATGTTCATGGCTACAGCGATGACAATGTTGATTGCTTTATCAGAAACACCAGGACATGCGATTGGGATTTATGAAGCTTCTATGGGCCTTGGGATGGCATTTGGACCTTTATTAGGAGGTATTTTAGGAAATGTTTCGTGGCGCTATCCTTTTTTTGCTACTGCTTGCTTAATTTTTATTGCTTTTTTACTGATTTTGTTCAAAGTAAAAGAACCGAAAAAAGTTGTTCAAGCGCCTACTGAAAAAAATGAAGTGGCTATCAAGCAGATGTTACATTTGTTTAAATACCGCCCATTTTTACAAATTGCTTTTAGTGGTATGTTTTACTATTATTGCTTCTTCACAATTTTAGCTTATTCACCACTCGTTCTAGGTTTATCAGCAATTCAAATCGGTTTTGTATTTTTTGCTTGGGGACTATGTTTAGCGCTTGGTTCTGCAAAAGTTTCTCATGCATTAGAATTTCGTTTTAATAGTAAACAAATATTAAAGGGATCGTTACTTGCGTGTGCTGTTATTTTAGCATTACTAGGATTTATTGATAATACAGCCATTGATATTGGTTTAATAGTTATTTCAGGCTTAATATTAGGTATAAACAACGCCTTGTTTACAACAACTGTCATGGAGCACTCGCCATATGCAAGAAGCGTCACTAGTGGGGCATATAACTTTGTACGTTGGCTAGGGGCAGCATTTGCGCCACTTTGTTCCGGCTTACTCAGTGAAGCATTTGGTATGAAAATGCCATTTATAGTAGCCAGTGTCATTTGTTTAGCTGGTATGGGACTTCTCTTTATTAAACTAAAACCGGCACATTTCGCACTTCAACAATCTACTTCAATAAAAAGTGAATAAAAACGACAGGCTGAGCAATTTTGTTCAGTCTTTTTTATGCTAATAATTAATTATTTAATGTTTATCGTTAAAAGTGTATTGACATTCTATCTCTCTGTTATGTATAATCAAGAAAAAAGGGGGAGATTTACATGAAACTAAAACGATTGCAAAAAATGAGTTATTTTCTACATATTGCACTTAAAATTTTATCGATTAGTTCTGTCATAATGGCTATAATTGCCGTTTTAATGAAGCTTTTTAGTAGCAAAAATGTTATGATAAATAAACTAGAATCTGATACTATATTTTATTTTCAAACGGAACTTTTTGTTGGGGAGAATAATCTGTCATATGTTGAAAGGGAGGAATGGATTTTAGTTGGTGTTGCCGTTTTTTCTAGTATGATACTTGTCTATTTATTATGGACAGCAAGTATGATTTTTAAAGATTTAGCTGCTAATTTTACGCCTTTTAATGATATTACTGTTAGTAGATTACGTAGAATCGCTGTCTTAATGCTTATTTATGCACTAGTACCGCAAATTGTTTATTCTATTTTACATACCGTATTTATACCTGGTTATAGCATTAATTTTGGACTAAATATGTCATTTTTCTTTGCACTTATTTTTTATTGTTTAACAGAAATATTTCGTTATGGCGCATCTTTGCAAAAAGAATCCGACGAAACTTTATGATTGGAGCGAAAAACAATGGCAATTGTATTGAGGCTGGATCGAATAATGGCCGACCGTAAAATATCGTTAAACCAGCTGTCCCAAGAAGTTGGTGTAGCAAATGTAAACTTATCCAAAATAAAAACTGGTAAAGTAAGCGCCATTCGATTTTCTACTCTAAACGAAATATGTAGAGTCTTAAACTGCCAACCAGGTGATATTTTGGAGTATGTAGCGGATGATTCTCTTGAAACCGAACTTTAAATGCGTTAGATTAGCCATACTTAGATAAGGAGTGTTTAAATGAACAAACAAAATGAATTGCAATCTGTATTATCTAACAAGAAAAAAGTGTTAATAATTGGTCCTAACGGTGCTGGTAAGTCAACTTTTGCTGCAAAACTTGGAAAATGTTATGATTTTGAAGTCTGTCATTTAGATAAGCTTTTTTGGTTGGAGAATTGGAATGCAGTTGAAAAAGCGGATTTCGAGGATAAAGTGAACGGAATTCTGCGTTCTAAAAAAAAGTATATTATAGATGGTGATTATTTCTTTAATTTGGAGAAAAGACTCGAACATGCAGATTTAGTTATTTGGATAAAAATTCCATTGTTTCTGTGTGTAGCAAATATAGTTAAAAGAAGATTTAAATACATGACAAATGCGCGACCAGATGTAACTGAAGGCTGTGACGAAAAATTAAATTTATCATTTTTACTGTATGCTTTAAAGTATAATAAACGTTCTGGAAAACAAACGAAAGAATTATTGGATAATGTGTATGATAAAGAGCTGTTTGTAATTGATAGTTATAAGAAATTGAAGAGTTATTGCTGATAAATAGCCAATGAATGCTTGGGATAAGTGTTTATTGGTTGTTTGCGATAATATGTATTACTTCCTATAATATATATTATGTAAACTATAAAATTTAATATTTAATCAAGAGAGAACTATTGCCCTCTCTCGATTATTAGCTTTAGAAAACTCAGTAACTATTGTTTATTTAATCATTAATGTTTAATAAAATTTCTTGTTTTCAGATAAGTCATAGAGTACCTTTTATTATTATTCATATTCAATATTTCTATACCTGTTTTTTCACCATTTATATAAGTATAAAAGTCAATTTTTGGATATCCTTCGAAACCTGTATAATAATTTTTTAACATCAAGTTAATTCCGCTTTAATTGCAATTAATTCTGTATCATTAACATAAAAAGTAAGTTTTTCAGAAATAATTTCTTTATCGTATTTATACATATTACTGAAATATAGTATAAAATAATCACCATGGTTAAAAACTCTTACTTTTGGAATAAAAAGTTTGTTCTCAACAATATCAGTATCAATCATTGGAAATCCATTTTGTACTACAGTATTTTTTTCTTCCCATAAGGTGATTAAATTATCTATTTGCGCAGGGAAAATGCACTCTATCTCCCCGATTACCCCTTCATCATTCAACCACATCATAACGTTACTTCCTAATCTGTAGGTGTAGAAATCGTCATTCATTTTTTCAGTTACAATATCAAAATTTTTAATTTCATCTATAAAAGAAACTTCACTTTTTATTGTTTGTGGTAATATTTTTTTTATTTTCAAAATTATACTCCTTACTGTTTAAATTTTTGAGGCCATATTCCAACAACTGTATTTGTTTCAGGGTTAACAAATACAGACGTTCCAGTTTTTTCATTTACATATTTTACGCTTCCAGGTTCTGATGGCACTGGTTTATTACTTAGTGCTTCAATGATATCATCAGGCATAATATCTTTTCTACCAGATTTGAAAAGTGAATTATAAGCATGTTGATTGAACTTTGTTCCATTAGGGAAACCGTTTTTTAAAACTTCATCAAATTGAGTTCTTCTTAATGCTCTTAGATAAGGTTTACCATTAGCACTATATATTACTTTTTGAGTGCCGTTTTTGTTTCTAATTTTCCATAAATCGTGATTAGAAATACTTATTTTCTTTCCTCTGTAGCTACCAGCAGTATAGGTAAATACTAGTCCACTCAGAATAGATATGACGTGCGCACTACTTATATCTACTCCAGTAATAGGATCTTTTTTGTTTTTCAGTGATTCTAGCGCTGCCTTTAATTGTTCCGCATCTTGTTCTGGGGCATTCCCATCATGTGGTAATTCCCCGTTAAGCACGGCGGCATTGTACGCGTTCGTTGCTTCTACGTCTACTATACCATTTTTCATTAACACCCACATTTGGCCACGGTACGTTTTTTGATATTCGTCAAAATTGAATGTTTTTTCGTTGTTTTTTAGCGCTTTTCCTAAGGCGTTTTGCATCCGGGTCACGGTGGTGAAATTCAGTTTGCTCATATCATAGGTGCCGGTTTTACTGTTAAATTGGATATTTGACTGGAGTTCGCGAATGGTTTGCTGAATTCCTCGGACTAAATCGGTTAAATTATCAAAAAAATCGCTATGACTCTGTTCAAAAGCCAAGTATTTTTCTAAGATATTTTCCTGTTTGTAGGCGATGCTTAGCTGGGAGCGATAACTTTGCATTTGCCCTTCTGTTCCGGTATTCATCCGCTGGGTTAGTGCCTCTTTTTTCGCTTCGATGCGATCAATCATTTTCCCGAGTTCGTATAAACCGTCCGCATCAATTTTCGCATCCGCAGAACCATCCACTTGGGCGTGAAAATCGGCTATATACTGCGCTAATCGTTCTTCGCTCTCGTTCATGGCTTCGATTATCGCATCACATAATGGGAAATAGGTCATTTGGTAATAATTTTTCGATGCGTCAATTGCTTTTCCTTTTAAACTGCCGTCTTCGGTATAATTTTTCACGGCAGTTTTGATGTCTTTGATACTCTTTCTTGCTGCTTCATTGGCTGTATGTAGTTGGTACGCAAAGGTTTGTATTTCTCCGATGTCAATTCGGCTCACTGTAACAACTCCTTTTGTAAATCTTGTTGTCTCATATCAATATGTTTGATTTATCACAATGTTATTGTAGCAGTTTATATTAAAAATGTGTACTCTCTCACACTTAAAATTCACTATTTCTTTTAAATTTCTCTCCACGATATTTTCTTACATTTAAAACTTGTCATTTCATCAGTAACATTCCAATGAAAGTTACCGTTTTTATAGCAAAGGTTTGCTTCTTGGATTTCTGACGACGTGTTTAAATCGTTATGAATGCATAAATGAGTAACATATTCTAAACAAAATTCTAGGGTCGTTAATGAATCGGCTTGTCTTTGAATAATTAATTTAACTACTGGATTCGTGCCCATCACCATTGATAAGTCAGTTTCGTTTACATATGTGCTACTTGAGTAAGTTAAACCAGTAATGCAACTATCATGAAAATAATTTAATGAGTCCATTAATTTTACAATATCGGTTTCTTTTTTTATTTTGTCGCACATTCGTAGATCAGTTCCTATTCCTCTGCAATACCCCACTCAATTTCATTACGCGCTTCATCTAAAGTGTTTCCTTCTAATTTAGCATTTTTTAGAAGTTCATCCAAAGAGTTGAAATCTTGACAATGTGTTCCGTCATCTCTAGATAAACTACTTTCACCATTAGCACCATGACTAATCCAATAATCAGCCTCATGGTATGTAAATAGATATTCTTCTCCGCGATATAACCCCTCTTTAAATAACTTATAATCCTGCTCATTCATTTAAATATATATCTCCTTTATTTTATCTTTACCTCTAACGCCTTTAGAATTGAAATTATGTCTATGTGGAACTTTAGGATGTAGCTTAGCATTACCATGATTTGTATAATCTATTTTCATTGTACCATCACTTATTTAAACAAAAAAAGCCTTAATCCACAACTGTGATTAAGGCTAGTTTAATCTTATTTCGCTATTTTTCTTGAAATGTTGTTGATTGATTTTAGCTTTTTATGAAGATTAAATGATACTACTTATACTCTTTCAATGATAATTGCAATACCAATACCGCCGCCAATACATAAGGAAGCTACACCTGTATGTTTATCTTCGTGTTTTAACTCATTTAACAATGAAACAACAATGCGAGTTCCTGAAGCACCGATTGGGTGGCCTAGCGCTATTGCTCCACCATAAATATTAAGTTTCTCTTCAGGTATTTTTAAATCTCTTGCAACTGCAACTGATTGAGATGCAAAAGCTTCATTTAAATGGAATAAATCAATATCAGCTATTGAGTAGCCTGCTTTTTCTAGCGCTTCATTAACTGCATAGTATGGCGCATAACCCATATAAGCTGGATCCACTCCGACTTCTGAAGTTACTTTAATTGTAGCTAAATAAGGGATGTTTTCTGCCACAGCTTTTTCTTTGGACATTAAAATGATTGCAGAAGCCCCGTCATTGATACCAGAAGCATTACCTGCAGTAACAGTTCCACCTTCTTGAAAAACACTCTTAAGCGTAGCAAGTTTTTCTAAAGTAGAATTAGCGCGAATTGTTTCGTCAGCTTCAAAAAATGAACCATCTGGAAGTTGAACAGGAACTATTTCCTCTTCAAAAAGGTTTTTTTCTTGCGCACGAGCAGCTTTCATTTGCGAATTATGGGCAAATTTATCTTGGTCTTCTCTTGAAACGGCATATTTTTCTGCCACATTTTCTGCAGTAATTCCCATGTGGTATTCCCCGTATACATCTGTAAGTCCGTCAATAAGCATGCTATTTTTTAAATCTTTCGGGTTAATTTCTTCACCAGCTAGTTCCGGGTTAAGTAGTAACGGCGCTTGGGACATATTTTCGGTCCCTCCTACTGCTACTATGTCAGCCTCCCCTAGTTGAATTGCTTGTCTACCAAGCATGATAGCTTTTAAACCAGAGCCACAAACTTCATTAATTGTCACACCTGGTACTTTATAAGGAATCCCGGCTTTAATAGCGACTTGTCTTGCTACGTTTTGACCGAGACCTGCTTGTAAAACATTACCAAAAATAACTTGATCCACACGTTCTGGAGCAATGTTAGCTCTTTTTAAAACACCTTTTAAAGCGGTAGCACCAAGGTCTACTGCACTGATGTCTTTCAAACTACCACCAAATTTTCCAATTGGTGTTCTAACGGCATCTATTATAACTACTTCTTTCATAGCAATCTCCTTTAAATGTAATCTACCCGTATTATATCATGAAACTTGCTAAAAACTCACTAGATTAAGCCCAATGTATTGTATTTTCCGCATTTTTCTACTAAAATTGAAGTACTTACAAATAAAATATAAAGGACTTGAGCTTACATATGAAAATTGGAATTGATAAAATAGGTTTTTATACTCCTGCGTTTTATGTTGATATGACTGAACTTGCTGAAGCTAGAAACATTGATCCAAATAAATTTACCATTGGAATTGGCCAAGATAAAATGGCTTTTGCCCCTATCACCCAAGATTCCGTAACAATGGGTGCAAATGCAGCTTTACAAATTTTAGATGAAGAAGATCTAGAAAAAATTGATTTGGTTATTTTAGCAACTGAATCTGGAATTGATGAGTCAAAAGCTGGTGCGGTTTATATTCACCGTTTGCTTGGGATTCAACCTTTCTCTCGTGCTATTGAGATAAAAGAAGCTTGTTACGGTGCTACTGCGGGCATTAATCTAGCGAAAGATTATGTCGCAAAACATCCTGATAGTAAAGTACTTGTGATTGGCTCTGATATTGCGCGTTATGGACTTGAAACTGGTGGAGAAGCAACACAAGGTGCTGGAGCAGTTGCAATGGTTATTTCAGCTAATCCGCGCTGTATTACGCTTTTAGATGATAACGTATTCTATACAGAAGATATTATGGACTTTTGGCGCCCTGTGTATTCTGAATACGCTTGTGTAGAAGGTAAATATTCAACAGAACAATATATTCACTTTTTCCAAACGATTTGGAATAAATATTCAGAGAAATTTGGTAAGAAACTAGATGATTTTGCGGCAATTTGTTTCCATTTACCATATACTAAAATGGGTAAAAAGGCATTAGATACAATTATTGAAACGGCTCCAAGTGATGTACAAGAAAGATTATTAGAAAATTATCGTTTAAGTACACTATACAGCCGCAATGTTGGTAATATTTACACTGGTTCGTTATATTTAAGCTTCATTTCCCTGCTGGACAATCAAGCGAATCTACAGGCAGATGATAAAATTGGCTTCTTTAGTTATGGGTCTGGGGCTGTTGGGGAGTTTTTCCATGGAGAGCTTCAACCAGACTATAAAAAATATATTCGTAAAGAGGCTCATGCTGAATTATTAGCTAACCGTACGAAGCTATCTATTCCGGACTATGAAACTAAATTTAAAGAACAATTACCAAAAGATGGTTCTACGCTTGAAATCGACCCTGCTAGCGATCCAGCACCAATTATTTTAACAGGAATACAAGATCATAAACGTCAATATATAAAAAAATAACGATCAAAAAAACCGACTAAGCTCATTTAGCTAGTCGGTTTTACTTTGAATCGTTTAAATTTTCTTGGGGACAAAAAACGGATAAGAATGTATCCTAGCATAATGCCACAAACATTTAAGAATACATCTCCAGTATCAAAGAACCCCACATGCATTATATACTGCATCCCTTCTACTGCAAAAATCAACATTCCTGCTGAAAGTAATGCAGTAAAAAATCCTAATTTCTTTAATAAAAAACCAATTGGAACAAAAGCGAGTACATTTCCTACAATGATAACACGCAAGTTTCCAGCCAAGAATGTATCAATAAAACCAAAAGTATCACTCGAAAATCCTTGAGTATCGGAAGCTTTTCCGAATAATAAACAAACAAGAATACTGAAATAAATTATATAGCAAAAAACGAGTAATGCTTTATTTATTTTCCAGTTTACTAATTGAACTGCGACAAAATAGAGTAAAATCGCCGTTATGCCAACCGTAATGTAGCCCATATGACTTACTGTCGCCATTACGTGCTTTAAATAAAAATAAAGCCATCCTTGGAACCAGGAAAAATACATAGTTACTGCAGCAATTAAAGAAATGATTGGTAAAACAAGAATTATGAAGTATTTTTTCATCCTGGTGTCCTCCTTTTCAAATCTTACATCTAGCTTAACACTTGAAAATAAGGACTTTCTTAAAAGGATTTAAAGATTTTCTAAGTTTTTCTCTTTTACAAATAAAAATAAAATGCCGCCAACGAGGAAAAGAACAATTAAGCTAGCTACCCCGTACTGTGTTTTTCCAGTGATTTGCGTGATTACGCCCATCAGTGCCGGACCCATAATTGCTGAAAATTTACCGAAAATATTATAAAAACCGTAAAATTCATTAGAACGTTTCTTAGGAATGATTTTCCCGAAAAAGGATCTACTTAACGCTTGAATTCCTCCTTGTGAAGTTCCAACTAACATGGCTAAAATCCAAAAATCAAGCGCTGTTTTCATAAATACAGCATAAATACAAATAATAATATAAACAAAAATTGCAGTAAAGATAAGCGGTTTGGCACTAAAACGTTTAGCTAAATAGCCATATAACAACGTAAAAGGAAAGGCCACGAGTTGCGTCATTAAGAGAATTAAAATCAATGTCGTTTGCGAAATTCCTAAGTCAATTCCATAAGAAGTCGCCATCCGGAAAATCGTATCCACCCCATCTATATAGAAAAAATACGCAATTAAGAAGATGACAATATTTTTATGTTCACTAATGTGACTCACTGTATGAAATAACCTCTTAAAACTTGTTCTGACTGGTTTTTTCACCGCTGGAATATAATGGATTTGATGTACATTTTTCCACATCGGAATCGTAAAAAACAGCCACCATAATGCAGTCATAACAAAACCAATATTTACTAAAGCCACATCACTAATAGGTAAAATTCCTGTCGCTTGAAAAATAATGAAAATAATAAACGGAATACAACTACCCAAATAACCATAAGCATACCCTGCAGAAGACACCTTATCCATTCTGTCATTGGTAGTTACATCAATTAAAAATGCATCATAAAAAATATTTGCCCCTGAAAAACCGATTAACGATAACACATAAAATCCAAGTAACAAAAGCCAGGCATCCGTAGGGATAAAAATAAGTAAGAAAGTAAAAGCAATCCCTATTGCTGTAAAAATGCCGAAAAATCGTTTCTTAAAAAATTGATAATCTGCTATTGTGCCGAGGATTGGTGCGAGTAATGAAATTAACAAAGTTCCAATGGAGTTCGCATAACCCCAGTAAGCAGTTGATGTTGTATCAGCAATTCCTGCATTTGCTGCCACCCCTTTAAAATAAATCGGTAAAATGGCAGTTGTAATCATAATAGAATAGGCAGAATTCGCCCAATCTTGAAAAATCCAGCTTTTTTCCTCTTTTGTATATGCCAAAAGTATTTCCCCTCTTTTCTATTCGAATAGCGCTTCTATTACAGTACCAGCAGTATTTGGAAATTGTAAGCCTAAAATTCGGGCAAAAGTTGGAGCTTCATCAACTAAATGTGCATTTGCAATTTTTTTGCCTTTTTTTATGCCAGGTCCGTTAAAAATAATCGTTGTTTTGTAATCCGGTTTACTTGGAGAATAGCCATGAACTGCTTTGTAATAACCTGGTTTTCCAAGCATCTCCTCAGTCACTTTTTCGTAAAGCGGACCATCTATGTCATCCATAAAGTAGTAACCACTCTTCCCTTCTACCATAAAAGTAGCCTGGCTGTCAGCACCTCGACGTGTTAATTCCTCAGTTGACAAAATTTCTTCTATTTCGTGGATGCTTTGCAGTAAAACCTCGATTTCTTGGTTATGTTTTTCATTTTTCGTATAAATATAACAAGAGCCATCACAGCTTTTGGCATATACTTCCCAGTCTGTAATCTTGCCATCTACTACTGTTAGCCAGCCTTTTTCAGCAAAGAGAACATTTAAGCGGATTGCGTGCGTTACATCTATTTGATAATGATCACCCAAAATAGCGAAAACTGTATTCTCATAAATACCAGCATCTTTCGTGGCCTGAATAATTTCAGCTAAACGGTTGTCATGTCTTTTTAAAGCGGCTTTTGCTTCTGTTGAATGAACTCCGTGGGCATGACGCATACTATCCATATCTACTAAGTGTGTTAAAAGTAAGGTTGGTTTTTTGGCTTTTATTGTATCTACAACACTCGCTGTCAAAAATATATCAAGCTCTGGCTGATTTATGCCTTTTCGTAAATGTCCAAATTTTCGGTCCATATCGATTAAAAATAATGGTGAACTAGCATGAAGCGACACCATCATTTGCGTTAACCAAAAGCGATTTGGGAAAATTTCCGCAATATTATAATCAATACTACTTTTTGCTGCAACTGGCCATAAAAAAGCTGCGGTTGTCATCCCTTTTTCTTTTGCTAAATCATATAAAGTGGGAACTTGAATCGCTTTTTTATACCAAAACCAGTCTGGTGAATCTTTCTCGGGTTGAATTTTTGTGTTATTTATAATGCCGTGAGTTTTCGGATAATGACCAGTAATAATACTCGTATGTGCTGGATATGTAAGTGATGGATAAATCGTTTCTACTTCTTGAATATGTGTCCCCGTTTGGATTAATTCTCGTAAAACTGGTAAATCAGACGTGTCCTTTAAATCAAGTGCTCCTAGCGCATCTAATGAAATCACAAAAAGATGTTGTTTCATTATGCTTTCCCCCTTTAAAAAACAGGGGTTTTCCAGCTAATCTGGAAGAACCCCCGTGTGAATTACGTATGACTGATTGTATCTTTTGGTTGGTTAACTTCTTCTTGATTCGTGACGCCTAGAACATCCAAGAAGAACATTACAACTGGAATACCAACGATTAATCCCCAAATTCCAAAGAAATGCTCCCCGAAAATAAGAATAATGAAAGTATAAAAAACTGGTAAATTTGTTTTTGCTGACATAAGTTTTGGATTAAGTACATAAGATTCAAGTGCATGGATAATGATGACAACTACTAAAATATAGAAAATGTATTCTACGCCACCGATTGAATAACCAATGATAGTCAGCGGGATAAGAGAAATAATAACCCCGGCTACTGGAATTAATCCAAGTAAGAACACCATTATCGATAAAGTCATCAATTGCGGGAAGCCTAAAATCCAGAGCGCTATCGTCGTAAGTACAGCATTAACAAGAGCGATGATAAACTGTGCTTCGATTACTTTCCCAAAAGTAGCCACAAACTTTGAACCAAAGAATTTTACTTCTTCGTATATAAAGCCTATCTTACTAGTGGAAAATTGATTGGTAAACGAAATCAAATGATCTTTTCCTAATGAGAAAAACAAACTTAACATTAGTGCGATAAATACGTTCATCAACACAGTCCCAACATTAGTTAAATACGTTAGAATCATTGAAACGCCTTGTTCTGTGTATTTCATAATATCAAATTGGTTTGCTAGACTAACAATGTAGTTAATAAACTCATTATTACTATCTGTTTTTAAGAAGCTATTACCAAATTTCACTAATTGATTTATTTGATCCGCTAAAACAGGAATATATTTAACGAAAACGAAGACAATAACGCCTGCAATTAAGACATAAAGCAACAATACAATAATTTGTCGATAAATTGAAATTCGTCGTAAAATAAAGTTTTCTAGTCGAGTAATAAGGTAAGAAAAAATGAATGTTAATAAAATAATATTCATTTGGCTTCTAAGTAAGTAAAGTACGAAGGCAATTAGCAGGAATACCCCAACGCGTCGTACGCTTCGATTCTGTAAAAATAAACTAAGCTCTTTCAAAAATAAATAACCTCCTACTTAATATAGCTATTTGTCCTCGCCAATAATTTTAACTTCTGTTTCTAATTCAACATCAAATTTTTCACGCACCGTTTGTTGTACATGAGCAATCAAATTCATATAATCAGTAGCAGTCGCGCCGCCAATATTAACAATAAAACCAGCATGTTTTAGTGAAACTTGTGCGCCGCCAATAATATGACCTTGTAAGCCGCTATCTTGAATTAATTTACCAGCAAAATGGCCTGGTGGACGTTTAAATACACTCCCACAAGATGGATATTCTAAAGGTTGTTTTGCTTCTCTTAGAGCGGTAAGTTCATCCATTTTCGCTTGGATAATGTTCTTGTCTTCTAATTCCAGTGAAAAAGTTGCGTCTAAAACAATATATTTTTTTTCAGCAATCGTACTAAAACGGTAAGCTGCTTTTAGCTCAGAACGCTTTAATTTCTTTAATTCGCCGGACGGTGTCAAAACAGTAGCTGCTTCAAGGACATCGCTAATTTCGCCTCCATAAGCGCCTGCATTCATATGTAACGCACCGCCAATCGAACCTGGAATGCCGCACGCAAATTCCAGTCCGCTTAAACTTTCATCTAATGCAAATTTTGCTGTATCAATTAACTTAGCTCCACTCATTGCGATGATTTGTGTGTTTTTTCTTTCAATGGATTGAAGTAAGTCTAAGTGTACGATTACTCCGCGAATACCACCATCTTTAATAATTAAGTTAGAGCCATTTCCAAGAATTGTAAGTGGTAATTTGTTTTGATGACAATAAGTAACGATTTCCTTCGTTTCTTCTATTGTTTTCGGCATAACGAAAACATCTGCATTTCCACCTGTTTTCGTATACGTATATTTAGATAAGGGTTCATTTAATTTAATAGCTATATGAGGAAATTGTGCTTGCAAGTTGTTCATTATTTATTTCAAACCTTTCATTGATGTAATTTTGAAAAATCACTTCCTTTATTTTATCATGGAACCTCACTTTTACAAAGAATTCCATAGTTTTTTTATCAAAATAGGAATAGATAGTAATAATTTAGGGTAATTGGATGATATGTTCTTGAGAATTAAAATCAGAAATGATATGATATAGAACATACATTCGATTAAATTAAGAAAGGGATGAAAAAATGATTCGTTTTGATAATGTATCCAAAAAGTACAGCGATGATAAGACAGCAGTGAATAATGTTACTTTGGACATAAAAGACGGCGAGTTCTTTGTTTTCATCGGACCTAGTGGTTGCGGGAAAACGACAACGTTAAAAATGATTAATCGCTTGATTCCACTTACAACTGGAACCATTTATATTAATGAAAAGCGTATTAGTGATTATGATATTCATGAACTCCGCTGGGATATTGGCTATGTTTTACAGCAAATAGCACTTTTTCCTCACATGACAATTGAAGAAAATATCGCTATTGTTCCAGAGTTAAAGAAATGGAGTAAAGAAAAAATCCATGATCGAATTACCGAATTGCTTGATAGCGTTGGTTTAGATGCGGAAAGTTATCGCCATCGTAAGCCAGCTGAATTATCTGGCGGAGAGCAGCAGCGTGTTGGTGTTGTTCGCGCACTTGCGGCCGATCCAGGAATTATTTTAATGGATGAGCCTTTTAGCGCGCTTGATCCTATTTCACGCCAACGTTTACAACAAGACATTTCCACACTTCAAAAGAAAATCAAGAAAACAATCGTATTTGTTACCCATGATATGCAAGAGGCTCTAGCACTGGGAGACCGTATTTGTGTCATGCAAGATGGCGAAATTGTCCAAGTCGCTACTCCACAAGAAATTGTAAAAAATCCTGAAAATGATTTTGTTAAAGATTTCTTAGCTTCTGGTCACGCGTTCAATACACCGATTTTAGAATCGAGTTTTACAGTAAATGATTTAATAGAGGCTGATTTGTTTTACGCCTATCAAGCTAGTGACGGGACGATGGGAATTTCCTCGAACGAACCAGTTGAAAATCTAGTTCGCCGCATTGCCGAAGAACAATCGGTTCCAGTTAAGGATGAAACCGGTCAGTTTATCGGTACGATTACTAATAAACATGTGATGCAATTTTTAGCGCGTCATCTTGAAAGTTCGGGTGAGCTTGTATGAATACATTACTAGATACATTTGCTGTCCGTAAAGATGAGCTATTCACAGCCTTAGTACAACACATTCAGATTTCGTTCGTATCCCTTTTTATTGCTGTACTCATTGCTTTGCCTCTAGGTATATACTTAACTAGACATAAACGACTTGCTGAACCAATTATTCAAGTAGCTGCTATTTTTCAAACAATCCCCTCCCTTGCTTTACTTGGGTTATTAATTCCACTTGTCGGTATTGGGATAGTTCCAGCAATTATTGCGCTTGTAATCTACGCCCTGTTGCCTATTTTACGGAATACATATACTGGGATAAAAGAAGTTGACCCAGCTCTTGTCGAAGCTTCACGCGCAATGGGAATGAACAAATGGAAAAGATTATACAAAGTACAACTACCTCTTGCAATGCCTGTAATTATGGCTGGTATACGTACGGCTATGGTATTAATTATCGGTACGGCAACCCTTGCTGCATTAATTGGCGCTGGTGGTCTTGGGGACTTGATTTTACTGGGGATTGATCGCAATGATAATAGTTTAATCCTGCTTGGTGCAATTCCAGCAGCATTACTCGCAATCTTGTTTGATTTCTTACTGCGATTCCTTGAAAAAGCATCCTTTAAAAGTACGATTATTACGATTTCAGCAGGAATTTTACTCACTGCCGCAATCATCGTCGTTCCTTATTTTGCTTCCGATAAAAAAGAAATTACAATTGCCGGTAAATTAGGCGCAGAACCAGAAATTTTGATTAATATGTACAAATTAGTTATTGAAGATGAGACGGATTTAAAAGTTAATGTGAAACCTAATATGGGTAAAACAAGCTTTGTATTTAATGCTTTAAAATCAGGTGATATAGATATTTATCCTGAATTTACAGGTACCGTATTAGAAACTTTCTTAAAAGAAAACGCAAAAACGCATGATCCAGAAAAAGTTTACACACAAGCACGTGATGGTTTAGCAAAAGATTTTGATATGACATACTTAAAACCAATGGAATACAATAACACTTATGCGCTTGCTGTTTCACCTGAATTTGCTAAAGAAAACAAATTAGAGAAAATATCTGATTTAAATCCAGTAGCTGATCAGGTTAAAGCAGGATTTACACTAGAGTTTAAAGATCGTTCGGACGGATATAAAGGCATTCAAGATAAATATGGACTTACCTTCCAGAACTTGAAAACAATGGAACCAAAACTTCGCTACAATGCAATTAAATCTGGTGACATTAACCTTTTAGATGCTTATTCGACTGATAGTGAACTTGCTCAGTACAAGCTAAAAGTGCTAGAAGATGATGAACAACTCTTCCCTCCTTATCAAGGGGCACCTCTTATGCTGACAAAAACATTAGATAAATATCCAGAACTGAAAAAACCATTAAACAAACTTGCAGGGAAAATTACAGACGATGAAATGCGTAAAATGAACTATGAAGTGAATGTAAATGGTAAATCAGCTTATACAGTAGCTAAAGATTATCTACAAGATCAAGGAATTATTAAATAGAAAAAAGCTAGGTGGCGTAAAAACCACTTAGCTTTTTTGTTATTGTCTGATTAAATTTTTCACTTTATTAATATTAGGTTTATAGAAACGACAATGTGTTTCGAACTCTTTATTAAATTCAGCAGCACGTTGGGTTAAGGACTGCTCATGATCAAGCATTAAGCCTTCTTCAAGAAGAGGTCTAAGCGAAATAATTTGATCAAATACAAGTCCAGCATTCGTATCACTTAGAACAGATACGATTTTTCCTAATGCTTTTTGTTTTTCAGTTGGTAATTCTTTTTGATGGAGATGGAACCATTTTGCTAATTGTTTCCGATTCTTTCGTGTTGCTTCTAAATAGATACTTTGCGCATATGCAGCTTTGGTAAACGCAATGGAAAGATTTTCAGCTGATTCCCAGTCTTCTTCTAAAATTTCACCTTGCATTTTAATTTTTTGATTGAGCAAAGTAATATCTTCTTGATAAACGTCTAATTTGCGTTGTTGTTGTTTATAAACTTCCATCGCTAAATTAAGTTCATCAATCGTTGGCTGCATTTGTTCACCAAAAATAGTATTATCATTTAGAATTAATTGTGTTTGTTCTATCTTTTCAGCAATAATGCTATCGCGTTCTTTAATTACATGAGCACGTTTACCCAAGTATTCAAAATAGAAATTATACTTTTGAATGCGATTAACTACTGCTTCTGCTTCTTTCATTGTTGCTGGTTCGTCTTTTGAGTTTAGTACAGTGACTCCAGCTACTTTGTTTAATTTTGTATAAATAATGATTGTGAAAACTTCGCCGTCCAGTTTGATTGTGTACGGTAGTTTATGTTGCTGTTCTAAAAGCCTTTTATGTTGTTTTAATAGTTTATCCGTCATCGTTAATCAACACCTTTACTACGCCATTAGTATTATATAATTCAATTATATAGCATAAAGATGAAAATTTCGAGGGAAAGAAATGAGAAAATTATTTTTAATTGTTTACATAATATAATTATCGTAACCTTCTCTTTTTATAATGAAGTTAAAGTGTAAAATAATAAGTAGATATTTAAGACTGCGATAAAAATTGCAACAGACCAAGACACTATTTTTAACCATGGTGAGTTAACGAATTCGCCCATCTTCTGTTTATCACTTGTGAACATAACTAAGGGAATAACAGCGAAAGATAGTTGCATGGAGAGTATTACTTGGCTAAAAATAAGCAACTCATTTATTCCATTTGCTCCATAAAGTGCTGTAATAATAACTGCTGGAACAATTGCTAGTACACGGGTTAATAAGCGGCGTACTACTGGTTTTAGACGGATATTTAAGAAACCTTCCATAACGATTTGACCAGCTAATGTGCCTGTTAATGTCGAATTTTGACCTGAAGCAAGTAAAGCTACCGCAAACACCGTACTGGCGATGCTACTTCCAAGTGTTGGGTTAAGTAATTTATAGGCATCTTCAATTCCAGCTACGTTATGTTGTCCAGTAGTATAAAAGGCAGCAGCAGCTAAAATTAAAATAGATGCATTAATTAATAACGCAATAGTTAATGAGAATGTTGAATCTATAAAAGAAAAACGAATCGCTTCTTTCTTCCCTTCTTTTGTTCGCGCGTATTGTCTTGTTTGCACGATCGATGAGTGTAAATATAAATTATGCGGCATAACTGTTGCACCAAGAATCCCGAGTGCGATATAAAGCATTGCTGGATTCGTAACGATTTCTGATTGCGGGATAAAACCTTTCGCAATTGCTTGCATATCTGGGTGTGACATGACCATTTCAGCTCCAAAACATACAAGAATCGTCACCATTAAAGTAATAACAATAACTTCTATATAGCGGAAACCTTTATGTTGTAAAAATAATACAAGAAAAATATCTAATGCTGTTATACAAACGCCCCAAATCAAAGGAATGCCAAAGAGTAAATTAAGTGCAATCGCACTACCGATAACTTCAGCAATATCAGTTGCAATAATGGCTAATTCAGCTAAAATCCATAGGACAAAGCCAAACGGTTTGGAAAAATGATCGCTTGATGCTTGAGCTAAATCGCGCCCAGTCACGATACCTAATTTTGATGCAAGTGATTGTAGCAAAACGGCTAAAATATTAGAAATTAAAATAACAGATAATAAGGTGTAACCAAACTCCGAACCCCCGGCAATGGATGTCGCCCAGTTTCCAGGATCAACATAGCCAACTGCAATAAGAGCACCTGGTCCCATAAATGCAAATAATTTCCGGAAGAACTTTGCGTTTTTTGGAATTGCTACTGAATTATTTACTTCGCTTAAGCTGGGAGCATTCTGTGCTTTTCTCCAGCTTTGTTTTGTGCGTTCTGTTTTTTCCTTTTTCATGCTCCCTGACCTTCTTTCGTTTATGATAAAAAGTTTACTACGGGAAACATTCTTTGTCAAACGAAAAACACAACCTTTTTATGAAGCTGGTAGGTTGTGTTTTCGATTGTTTTTATAAGACTTCGGTTAATGTTTTTCTTTTGTTTTTAACTGGATTTAAAGTACGTTCGACCCATCCAAGAAGTACATCGGCTAATATTGCCATGACTGCTGTTGGAATGGCTCCAGCTAAAATAATCGCGGTTCCGTTAGTTGCGTTGGTTCCGCGGACTATAATATCACCGAGGCCGCCTGCTCCAACGAATGTCCCGATAGCTGCAACACCAATTGCAATAACTAGCGCATTTCGAATACCTGCCATAATGACCGATAAAGCAAGTGGCATTTCGATTAGACGAAGCACTTGCCATTTCGTCATGCCCATCGCTTTACCCGATTCAAGAAGTGCCCCATCAACGTTTCTAATGCCCGTATAGGTATTTTTTAGAATTGGGAGTAAAGAATATAGGAACAAGGATAAAACGACTGTATTCGTTCCTAAACCCATAATTAGCATAAGTACAGCTAACATTGCGAGCGCTGGGATAGTTTGAATGATATTGGCAATTTGGATAACCCATCCAGCTAAGCGTTTCTTCCTAGCAATATATACTCCAAGTGGTATCGCTATGATTGCGGCGAAGATAACTCCGTACGCACTCATTAAGAAATGCCGCCAGAACTCTTCCATGACATAACTTCCATTTGTTTGGTAATAATCAATTAATTGTTTTAATGTGTCCATCTTTTGGCACCTCCTTAGTTTTTACCTTCAAAGTAATTATTTTTTTGCAAGAATTCTTGCGCTACGATGGATGGTTCTTTTAATTTACCATCTGCTTCATAATTAAGCTTTTGCATTTCTTCTGTTGAAATTTTACCTTTTAACTTATTGATAGTAGTTTTTAATTCTGGATGTTTCTTTAAAATTTCATCTGTTGCTAGAGCTGAAGCATCGTATGGTGGGAAGAATTTTTTATCATCTTTTAGTAATTTCAAGTTATATGTTGGGATACGGCCGTCTGTTGAATAACCAAGTGCCACATCCATTTGATTGTTTTTAAGTGCGGTATAAATTAAGCCGATTTGCATTGGGAAAATTTTCTTGAACTCGATGTCATAAGCTTTTGAAAATGCTTTATAACCATCTCCTTCACGTTCCATCCAAGAATTATCGACCCCAGCAGTAAGCTCATTTTCTACTTTACGCATGTCGCTAACTGTAGTTAAGTTGTATTTTTTAGCAGTATCTTGGCGTACCATAAACACATACGTATTAGCAAAGCCATAAGAATCAAACCATGTTTGGTGGAAACGCTCTTCAAATCCTTTTTTTACTGCTGCTAAAGCTTTTTCAGGATCTTTAATAGCATCTTCTCCAAGAGGCCCAACTAAGTCTGTTCCGGTATATCTTGTCGCTGTAATATCCACATCACCATTTAACATGGCTTGGTGCTGAACGATAGTTGATCCGAGGTTATTTACAATTTCTACTTTTAGGCCAGTGTCATGTTCGATTAATTCTTTTAAAATATTGGAAACGATTTGTGATTCTGTCGTGGCCATTGCTCCAATGCGTATTGTATCTTTAGAACTGCCTCCAAGTCCTGGTAAAGAGCAGCTAGATAAGAAAAGAGAACTAGTTAGTAGTAATACACTGAATAGCGCGATAAATTTTTTCTTCATGTTATTCTCCCCCTTCCTGAGCTTCACGGATGGCTTTTGGAGTTAAACGATACTCTAATTTTCCAAGCGCGAATTCTACTACAAGGGCTAAAATAGTTACTGGGATTGCTCCGCCAAGAATTAAATCTGGACGATATAAGTTTAAGCCATTAAAAATAAAGTCTCCAAGTCCACCAGCTCCAATATAGGAAGCAAGTGTTGCCCAAGCGATAACGTATACAGCTGATAAACGAATACCAGCCATAATTACTGATATAGAGTTAGGGATTTCGACATTAATGATTAATTGCCAATTCGTCATGCCCATACCACGACCAGATTCGATTAAATTTTTATCGACTCCTCGAACTCCAATAAAAGTATTACGCAGGATTGGTAAAAGTGCGTAAATAAACAGTGCAATAATCGCTGGTAATGTACCGACCCCAAGAAACGGGATAATAAATGCTAAAATAGCGAGTGAAGGAACCGTTTGAAGAACACTAACCACGCCAATAACAAAATTTGCTACTTTTGGTGAACGCGTCAGTAAAATTCCAACAGGAACGGCAACTGCAATCCCTAAAATTACAGCAGATAAGGAGATGAAAAGATGTTGCCATGTTTGAACAAGCAAGTTATGGCCGTTTTCTTGAAAAAAAGTAACAATTGCGTCCATAGCTTATCCCTCCTGCTTCATTTCTGGTTCTGTCGTTTCGGAATCCGCTTGTTCCTCCTGATTTTCTGCCACATCATCTATCGTTCCCCAAATGGAATCATAAACAATATCTACTAAACTGGCACGAGTTACAATCCCAACAAGGCGTTTGTCCTTGTCAACTACAGGAATATATTTATAACCACGTTTTAGAATCCGTTGTACAGTATCACGGAGTAAGGTATCTTCATACACGTAAAATACATTTTTCTCGATAATATCCATAACAGAAGTTGCTGTGCGACGATTTAAATCGATTTGTTCTACATCTATAAATCCTTTTAACACATTACCTTCATCCACTACAAGTAACGTATCTACTCGTTTTTCTTTCATGACTGTAATGGCAGCTTGTAGAGATTTATCTGCTGTAATAGACACTGGATTCGTGTTCATAATTTGTGCTACTTGTGTAACATCAGGTTTTGCCTCAATTAGACGGTCTTTACCAATGAAATCTTCTACAAATGAATTTGCCGGGTTACGTAGAATTTCATCTGGTGTATCAAACTGAACGATTTCGCCAGCTTTCATAATAACGATACGGTCTGCGAGTTTAATCGCTTCATCCATATCGTGGGTAACGAAAATAATTGTTTTTCCAAGTTCTTTTTGTAAATTCTTGAATTCTTCTTGTAGAGAATCCCGAGTAATTGGATCCAGTGCTCCGAATGGTTCATCCATTAGAATTAAATTTTGTTCTGCTGCAAGCGCTCGCAAAACACCGATACGTTGTTGTTGTCCACCACTTAATTCATAAGGATAGCGGTCTAAAAACTCTTCTGGCAAATCAACTAATTTAATTAATTCTTTCGCCCGTTCTTGTTTTTTCTCTTCGGACCATTTAAGTAATTTTGGTACAAGGACGATATTCTCTCTAATCGTCATATGTGGCATCAAGCCAATTTGCTGAATAACATAACCAATAGAACGTCTTAGTTTGACGGGATCTTCCGCCATGATGTCTTTATCATTAATAAATATTTTTCCTTCTGTAGGTTCAATAAGCCGGTTAATCATCTTCATTGTCGTCGTTTTCCCACAACCACTTGGACCGATAAAACAAACAAATTCTCCTTTATCGATGTTAAGTGTTAGATCATTAACAGCTTTTTTGCCCCCTTTATAAGTCTTCGTTACGTGTTCGAATTTTAACACGCTTATACACCTCCATTTTTTCTTTACCACTACCAAAAAAATTGGCAATCGGTAAATCTTTTCCCTAACTAGTAATGATTTAAACTTTTTAAATACAAAAAAACAGCTTAAAGACAGTGTGGCATTCAAACGGAAGTTACTAAACAAGATGATTTCGTACTTGTGGCACGTAAAGAACATCGCTGCTAAACTTATAATCGTAAAAATGAGCATTGTGTTAAGCTGTAATACAGTATTTATTCTATTATAACATACTAAAAAGCCCTATTAGCATTTACTAACAGGGCTTTCCTTTATTTAGGTAAGAATAATTTAGGCGTTGTTTTGAGTAGTATCGAAATAACTATTCCACAAACGACGACGGTTCCGAGGCAGCTAGCTCCGTTCATCACTGCTGAAAATAGTTGTGCTCCCCAACCTTGAAAAGCATAAGCGCCCCAAAATAAAACGCCAGCTACATAATGCCAGAAATATCTAGCCACACCACCAATAATCATGGTTCCCCACGCCCACTCGATGGCTTTTTTTAATTGGTTAGCAGCTAAATTACTTCGAACTTGTTTACTAAATACGCCGCTGAAAGCAATAAAACTGAAGGCTAGGATATATTCAATAATTGCCTGAGATGGCATTAAAATATAAGCTTTCCCTGTTAAAAAATGTAGTAACCCCCATAAAAGCCCAGCAAATCCAGCCGCCCAAAAACCGCGACGAATTGCAATAACGTACATTGGAATCATTCCTAGTGAAATCGAAAAACTGGAACCAATGTCTAGCGGGATAAAGCTTAGTACCATCGCAACTGCAGCAAAGATAGCACATTCAAGTAAAATAATTAATCGTTTGTTTTGCATAAAAAATAAACTCCCCTCTTCTTTTTGGTCAAAAACGTACCCCAGAAGAAAGCAGTTTCTATTGTTAGAAATGCAATCGCCACAATCCCTACGCTCGTATTAACGAACAGGTTCAAAGGGTCAGAATCCAAAAACACGCGGATTCAATCTCAGCTAAGAAGCCCCCCCTGTGGTAACGTCTATGAAATTATCGTACAACAATCATTATAGCATGAGATGTTTTTTTGTAAAGAATTATTTGTTTTCTTTAATCATTTGCAGAAAATCTTACAGTGTTTTTAGCTTTTTTTGGTAGTTTATCAAAAATCAGCTGATAACTATTTTTAATTAAAGCAAATTCTGTTTCCGCTTCGACATCATATTCTTCATTAATCACAAGTGTAATCCAATGTTTTTTATTTAAGTGATAGCCGGGTTTTATACTCATATATTCATCGCGCAATAAATCAATTCTCTCAGGCTGGCATTTAACACTGACATATAAATCCCCGTGATACATATGGATGAGCGCAAATATTTTCGCGCCAATTGTTAAAGCATGTGTTTTAGAATCAAATGGAAATGTTTCCTTTGCACCTTGCAAACTAAGGCAAAGCGCGACTTTTTCTTGTAAAGTTTGCTGATAATCCATTTAGCTTCCCTCCTTATTTTTCAATTATAACATTTATTTATGCGTGTAAGCTTTCTTTGCTGAACTAACCATGTTAAAATAGAAGTAATTGTGCTTTTTCTGATTTCAAGAAGAAGTAACTTAGTATTGGAGGAAGAAAATGTTAACTGTAAATAATGTTGGCTTACGCTACGGCGATAAAAAGCTATTTGAAGATGTTTCAATTAAATTTTTACCAGGTAACTGTTATGGTCTTATTGGAGCAAACGGTGCTGGTAAATCAACGTTCCTAAAAGTGCTTTCTGGCGAGCTTGATTCTCAAAGTGGTAATGTGCATATTGGTTCAGGTGAGCGTCTCGCTGTCCTTCGCCAAGATCATTTCCAGTATGATGATGAACTTGTTCTTAACACTGTAATAATGGGACATGAACGTCTATACAAAATTATGGACGAAAAAAATGCCATTTACATGAAAGAAGATTTCAGTGATGAAGATGGTATTCGCGCTGCTGAACTTGAAGGCGAATTTGCTGAATTAGATGGTTGGGAAGCAGAATCTGACGCCGCTGTTTTATTAAATGGCTTAGGTATCCCTACTGACTTACACGGCAAACTAATGAAAGATTTAACTGGTGGAGAAAAAGTGAAAGTGCTTCTTGCGCAAGCTTTATTCGGTAAACCAGATATCTTACTTCTGGATGAGCCTACCAACCACCTTGACATCCGTGCGATTCACTGGTTGGAAGAATTTTTAATCAACTTTGATAATACTGTTATCGTAGTATCCCATGACCGTCACTTCTTAAATAAAGTATGTACGCACATTGCGGATCTTGATTTCAGCAAAATTAAATTATATGTCGGAAACTATGATTTCTGGTATGAATCAAGCCAATTAGCACAAACAATGATGGGCGATCGTAATAAGAAAAAAGAAGAAAAAATGAAAGAATTACAAGACTTTATTGCTCGTTTCAGTGCGAATGCATCGAAATCCAAACAAGCAACAAGTCGTAAAAAAATGCTCGAAAAAATCACGCTGGAAGATATTCAACCTTCTAGTCGTCGTTACCCTTTCATTCAGTTCAAACCGGACCGTGAAGTTGGGAACGACCTTCTAACAGTAACAAACTTGTCTAAAACAATTGATGGTGTGAAGATTCTTGATAATCTTTCCTTCTCGATTAACCGTAATGACAAAGTTGCTTTAGTTGGCGATGATGAAGTTGCTAAAACCGTTCTTTTCCAAATCCTTGCTGGTGAAATGGAACCTGATGAAGGTAGCTATAAATGGGGCATCACAACAAGCCAAAGCTATTTCCCGAAAGATAACTCAGAGTTCTTTGAGGAAAACGACATGAGTCTTGTGGAATGGTTACGTCAGTTCTCTCCTGAAGATGATAGTGAAGCATTCTTACGCGGCTTCCTTGGCCGTATGCTATTCAGTGGTGATGAAGTACTGAAAAAAGTACGCGTTTTATCTGGTGGAGAAAAAGTTCGTTGTATGTTATCCAAAATGATGCTTTCAGGTTCAAATGTTCTTTTACTTGATGAACCTACTAACCACTTGGACTTAGAATCAATCACTGCGTTAAATAATGGTCTTGAAGCGTTCAAAGGCGCTATGATCTTTGCATCGCATGACCATCAATTGCTACAAACAATCGCTACTCGTATTATTAATTTATCAAAAGATCAATTTTATAATAAAGAAATTTCTTATGATGAATATTTAAAAGAAGTTATGAATGTAGCTGAATAAATAAAAAAACAATATCCCATTTCCGGGATATTGTTTTTTTATTTAAGTTCGATTTTACCTGTTTCTGTTGTAATTGGTGTTGAAGAATCTTTTAAATAGCTTAGGAAACTATAAGAAATCCAAGTAATATCAGAAACTTTATCTAATTTTTCTACTGGAAAAACGATTGTTCCTTTTACTGTTTTACCAGGTTCGATTTCTGTGGTTTCAAAATCAGATAGAACAGCGTCTCCTCCATTTATATCCATTTTATTAGCTTCAAGTTGACCTTGATTCGGATAGGTTTCGAGAGTTTTAGCTGCATTGTTTGTTAGTTCTAATTGTATTGTGATACTGCCAGGAACTGACTTGCCTTCTACTGTTGAATAGGTTTCTTTCTTTTCGACCGTGACAGAGGTGATTTTTTTCTTAATATTATCTGCGGAATCTTCATAGTTTATTTGATAGGTTTTTGTTTCTTCTGCAGTAGCTTGGCTTGTACCTTTAGAAGAATAATTGAATACATCATTTTGAACTTGTTGGTAATGTGAAAAACTAACAATGATGCCAATAATAGAACCAACCAATAATAACATTCCAGCGCTTGTTAAAATTGCACCGATTTTTCGCTTGGCTGGGAAAAATAACACAACAATACCGCTGATAAAAATTAAGAATGCACATATTCCGGCAATAATCCAAATTTCCATCTAATTTGCTCCTTTTATGCGAATTTCTCCCTCACTATAACATATTTAAGCTCTAGTTCAAAGCAGTTAAATCACTTGCAGGTGATGGATATGCAAATATGACAGACTGTAAATCAGCCAAAGTTAAGTTAGCTTTCATTAGGATAGCGATATAATTTACCATATAATCCGCCTCTTCACTTAGGAAGTGAGCACCTTTAATTTGACCAGTTTCGCGGTCTTCTATGATTTTTGCGAGGGCGATTTTTTCGTTCGTTCTTCTGTACGTATACCAGTTCGTTGTATCATGGTTTTTAATTTGATATTTTTCTGGATTGGCGTTTGCTTCTTCCATGCTTATGCCAATGCTTGCAAGTTTTGGACTAGTAAAAACAACGCTTGGTATGGCAGGATAATCGATTTTTTCATTGCCGCCTAAAATATTTTTTGCTACTAATGCTGCTTCCATACTGACAACTGGTGTTAACGGAGCGCCTTTTGTAGCGGCTACATCACCACATGCATAAATATGTGCGTGGTTAGGTGTTTGTAGTTTCTCGTTTACTGTAATGCCTTTTTTGGTATAGTCTATGTTTGCTTTATCTAGAGCTAAATGAGCAATATTGGGCGTTCTTCCAGTTGCTCCGATAATTAAGTCCGTTTCAAGTGAAAAGCCATTTTTACCTTCGATATGAAGTTTTTCACCATTTTTATTAATTTTAGTAATATCAGTATCAAAATGGAAATGAATGCCTTCTTCTTTTAGTGTAGCAACTAAGGCAGCTACAAAATCGGGATCGAATTTCTTTAATGGTTCGCTATTATGATGAATTATATGCACATCTCTCCCTGCAGCTAGCGCAATTGATGCAAATTCAAAAGAAATATAACCACCACCGATAAAAACAACTGAATCCGGAAGTTTTTCAAGTGATAAGAAATCATCACTCGTTTGAATATGTTCTTGACCTTCTACTTTAAGTGTATTTGGTGTTGCGCCGGTTGCAATCACTATTTTTTTAGCACTTAGTATGTCGTTACCAACTTGCAAAGTATTTTCGTTTTGAAAACTTGCTGGTCCAAAAAACGTTTCAATCCCAGCTTCTTGAAAACTTTCCAAGCGACTTTCAGGCACATCTTCTACAAATGTTTCTTTGAATGCCATTAAATCTGTCCAGCTGATTGTTGCCGCTTCTTTAATACCTTTGCCACGTAATCTTGTGGAAAGATTTCTTGCTTCTGCTGCCCCGACTAACACTTTTTTGGGGTCACAGCCTCTAAGGACACATGTGCCGCCCCAACTACGCTCTTCCACAATCGCTACTTTTAGACCGGCTGCCTGCGCTTCAAAAGCCACGGTTGTTCCACTAGCACCACTTCCGATTATAACTACATCATATGTAAATTCTGTCAATTGAATCACTCCTTCCTAGCTTGTTTTCCCCTCTATTTTACTTTTAAACGAAAAAAACTGCTGCACATCGAGGTGCAGCAGTTCATACTAGACTTCCATAATGATTGGTAAGATCATTGGACGTCGTTTTGTTTGCTCAAATAGGTAGCGATTTAATTGATCGCGAATATCTTGTTTTAATTTAGCCCATTCAAAGCCAGTTTCTTGGAGGTTTTTTTCGACGATTTTTGTTACGACTTTGGATGATTCTTCAATTAAATGCTCAGATTCACGCACATAGATAAAGCCACGTGAAATGATTTCTGGTCCGGAAGTAATTGTTTTAGTTTTACGATTAAGCGTAACAACTACGATGAAAATACCATCTTCAGAAAGTAACTTACGGTCTCTCAGTACGATGTTTCCAACGTCTCCTACACCTAACCCATCAATTAGTGTATTTCCAGAATAGACACGGTTTCCAGCAGTCATTTTATCATTTTTATATTCTAAAATTTCACCTTTACCGACAATAAATACTTCTGATTTCGCTATGCCAACTTCATGAGCTAATTTCGCATGACTAATTAACATCCGGTATTCACCGTGAACAGGAACGAAATATCTAGGTTTTAACAAGTTAAGCATTAATTTCAAATCTTCTTGGCTTGCATGGCCAGAGATAAAAAGATTATTGCTCATCGTTAATACTTTTGCTCCAGCTTTATAGAGCATATCCATCGTTTTCGCCATCATCGTTTCAAGTGATGGTGATGGAGTTGTTGTAATATAAACCGTATCTCCTGGTTTAATATTAAATTGAGGGTGGTTACCTTTAGTCATTAGTTGTAATGATTGAATTGGTTCACCTAAGTTTCCTGTTTCAATAATAGTGATTTCTTCATCATTATATTTTTTAAGTTCTTTTAGAGGAATAATCAAGTCTTCCTCAATAACGATTTTACCTAAGCTACCTGCTATTTCAAATACACGCTCTAATTCTTTACCAACAATAGCGACTTTACGTTTAGTAGCAACGGATGCGTCAAGTACTTGCTGCAAACGAATCAAATTAGAAGCCACACAAGCAACAATAATTCTACCATCTGCCATTCTAAAAGCATGTCTAATTTCTTCTTCAATTAAACTGTCGCTTGATGTGGTGCCAGGATGCTCTGCTTCTGAACTATCTGAAAGTAAAGCAAGTACTCCTTTTTCACCAAATTCGGCAATATGACTTAAATCAGAAGCATATCCATCTTTGGCTGATTGATCAAATTTAAAGTCACCAGTATAAATGATGGAACCTTCACTTGTTTCAAGTACAATCCCGACAGAATCAGGAATTGTATGTGTCGTACGGAAGAATGACACATCAATTTTAGAAAAAGATAAGGTTGTTTCTGCATCAACAACATGGAAATTTTTAAAGCGTAGTTTGCGGTGCTCTTTAAGCGCTGACTTTGCAAGTGCAATTGTTAGCTCAGTACCGTAAACAGGTGCTTTAATTTTTTGAAGTAAGTATGGCAGTGCACCAATCGCATCTTCATGACCATGAGTTAAGAAAATGGCTTTCACTCTGTCTTTGTTTTCTTCTAAATATTTGAAATCAGGGATAACAATATCGATTCCCAGTAATTCGTTTTCTGGGAACATTAAGCCCGCATCTAATATAAAGATATCTTCGTCTATTTCTACTACATATAAATTTTTGCCACTTTCATCGACACCGCCGAGTGGAATGATTTTTATGTTTTTCGCTTTTTTTATTGTCAAAGCGTAGACCTCCTTTGAACTATTTAGAAAGTCCTTCTAATATAGCTTGTAATTTCGTTCCTTGTTCAGCATTCAAATCTACAAGTGGTAATCTAACATGTCCAACGCTAATACCTTGTTGATTTAATAAGTATTTAGTTGGCGCTGGGTTTGGCACAGAGAAAAGACCGTTCATTAATGGTAATAACGAGCGATGTATACTTGCTGCTTTTTTTACGTCCCCGCTTTCAAACGCTTGCATCATTTCTTGCATTTCATTTCCTACCACATGACTTGCAACGGAAATTACGCCATTCCCTCCAACTGCTAAAATTGGCAAGGTTAAGCTGTCATCTCCACTGTATACGAGGAAATCATCGGAAGTTTCAGCAATGATTTTACTTATATTGTCTAAGTTGCCGCTTGATTCTTTAACACCAATAATATTTGGTAATTTTGCTAAACGAATAATTGTTTCTGGTTCGATATTAACAACACTACGTCCTGGAATATTATAAATAACTACTGGTAAATCAGAAGCTTCCGCAACAGCAACAAAATGAGCGTATAAACCATCTTGATTTGGCTTGTTATAATACGGCGCAACGACTAAGACAGCATCAATTCCGCCCAGTTCTGCTACTTCTTTTGTAAAAGCAATCGTTTCTGCTGTATTATTAGAACCTGTGCCAGCGATTAATTTCGCGCGTCCTGCATTTGTTTCCACTACTTGGCGGAATAATTTCATTTTTTCATCATGTGACAAAGTTGGAGATTCACCAGTTGTTCCAGCGATTACTAAACCATCTGAGCCGTTATCTATTAAGTGATTCACGAGATGATGAATTCTTTTTTTACATACTTTATTTTTTTCTGGGTGAATTGGCGTGACCATTGCTGTAATTACTTTCCCTAAATCCATCTTTCATTTCCTCCTTACTTAATTTCCAAACAAAATACGTCATGAAGGGCATTGACTGCCGAAATTAAGTCTTCTTCTCTTACTAATACCCAAATAGTTGTATGACTATCCGCTGATTGTAAAATTGGGATGTTTTTTTCGGATAATGCTCCTACGATTTTTGCTGTAACACCAGGAACTCCGGTTATTCCAGCACCAACGATAGAAACTTTTGCACAGTCTTCACGAACCGTTGTTTGTAAGTTTGCTTCTTCTAAAAGTTGTTTGACGACGCGACGTTTTTCTTCTGGAACTGTAAAAATGACAGAATCAGTTGATATATTGATAAAATCTAGGCTGATTCCTGCATCTGCTAATATTTTGAAAGTTTGTTGTTGTGCCTTTACTGTATCGGTTTTCACAAAAATTTGCGTTAAATTTGTAACGTGTGCAACTCCTGTTACCATTCGTTCTTTTACATCGAAATGACCGGAATCATCCGCTAAAGATGTGACAAGAGTTCCTGTGCTTTCTAAATACGTAGAACGGATACGCATCGGTACTTTAGCAGTCATCGCTATTTCTACTGCGCGCGGATGAATGACTTTTGCTCCTTGGTAAGCCATATTACTAACTTCATTATAACTTACTCGTGGAAGTGAACGCGCATGTTCGACAATACGTGGATCTGCTGTCATCATACCGTCTACGTCAGTGAAAATATCAATATAGTCTGCTTGTAAAGATACACCAAGAGCTGCAGCAGAAGTATCACTGCCACCGCGACCAAGTGTTGTTATATCGCCGTTTTCAGTGATTCCTTGAAAACCAGCAACAACAGCTACATCAAGTGTTTCAAGCGCTTTTTTTAGGCGCTTTGTATCGACTTCGGTGATTTTTGCATTCAAGTGATTATTAGATGTAATAATACCTGCTTGACCACCTGAAAATGCTTCTGCTTTAATGTCTGCCTCTTTTAACATATTAGTAAAAACAGAAGCAGATATAGTTTCTCCAACTGACAGCAATGTATCTTGCTCTCTAGCAGTTAGTTTAGTATCTTTTGCTCCTATAAGTTCTAAAAGTGTGTCGGTTGCATATGGATCCCCGTAACGACCAATTGCTGACACAACAACTACAACTTTATAGCCGTCTTTAAGGGCATTTTTTATATGGTTAAAAGCCATTAGACGAATTTTTTCATTTTGGACGGATGTGCCGCCGAATTTTTGTACTATGATTTTCATTACTTACACCTCTAAATAATCGCTAGTTTGACTAAGCTTTCAGCAATTTGAATCGAATTCCATGCAGCGCCTTTAAGTAGGTTGTCGGATACAATCCACATATGGAAGCCTTTAGAATCATCAATGTCAGCGCGAACGCGACCAACAAACACTTCTTTTTTACCAGCAGCTTGAATGGCTTGCGGATAAATTTGATTTGCCGGATCATCTTCAAGAACGACACCAGGAGCTGTTTTTAATGCATTTTGAATATCTTTTGCACTTACTCCCTCTTGTTCTATTTCAACGTAAACACTTTCTGAATGTCCACTAACAACTGGAATTCGAACGCATGTAGCAGAAACTTTAATAGTATCGTCTTCCATGATTTTTTTCGTTTCATTGATCATTTTCATTTCTTCGTATGTATAATCATTGTCCGTGAAAACGTCAATTTGTGGTAAGGCATTGAATGCAATTGGATAGTGCTTTTTATCGCCTTTTACTGGCATGATTTCTGGCGTGAATTCTTTGTTATCTAAAAGAGCTCTGCTGCCGTCTTTAAGTTCTTGAATAGCACTTACTCCGGAGCCAGACACAGCTTGATAAGTAGAAACAATAATTCGATTTAAACCATAAGCTTCTCGAATCGGTTCGAGTGCTGCTACCATTTGAATTGTAGAGCAGTTAGGGTTAGCAATAATACCTTTATGTGAGAATAGCGCTTTTTCGTTTACTTCTGGAACAACAAGCGGCACTTCAGGATCCATGCGATATGCGCTCGTATTATCAATTACAATGGCTCCACGTTTTACAGCTTCTTTTGCAAGTGCTTTAGAAACGGAACCTCCAGCACTAAATAAGGCAATATCTACGCCTTCAAAGCTCTCAGGTGTAGCTTCTTGAATAGTTACCTCTTCCCCACGGAAGGATAATTTTTTTCCAGCAGAACGAATAGAAGACAAGAACGAAACTTGCTTTATCTTGAAAGTCGCCGCCTCTTCTAGTAATTCAATCATTTGGGTACCAACTGCACCAGTAGCACCTACAACTGCGACATGATAGCTTTTTGTCATAGTTTACAATTCCTCCTTCAATTTAATCCTCGTATCTCTGCTTTAAAACAGAAATCTGGTTAATTTTACACTTACTTTATCATACCATAAACAAAGCCATTTCGCAGTTTTTTATCTATATTAGTCACCATTTTTTTAATTGTTTGTCAGTTTGAGATGTAAAAAACCACTTTCACAAGAATGAAAGTGGTTTTTTGATTAATTTTCGGTTTGTTCAGATTGTGCTTTTGCAGCTGCTTCTTTATTGTTAATTGGTTGTTCAACTTTAGAAGCATCTTTATTGGATTCAGCACGTTCTTTTTTCAGTTCGAAATATTTATCGAAAACTTCTTTAGAAATCTTCATATTTGTTTTTTGGTCTGTACCATATGGACGATAAATCCAAGGTACTACTACAGAAATCGCTATTTCTGGTTTTTTAACTGGTGCATAACCGACAAATGTTGTATTCCAAACACTGGCCATTTTGTTACCTTCTTTTGGTCCATCATAGAAGGCATCAGCTGTTCCTGTTTTACCTGCAACGTCATAATCACTCGATGTAAAGACTGTTCTAGCTGTACCAGTTGAGCCATGAGTTACTTCATAAAAACCTTTTTGGACTGTTTTGATGTCATTATCTGAAACGCCGATTTTGTTTAAAACTTTTGGTTCATTAGCGGTTGCAAGAGTTCCAACAGAATCACCATTTGTACTAGGATTGCGGATTTCTTTTACCATACTTGGTGCAATTCTAGATCCTCCATTTGCGATTGTTGAAACGTATTGCGCCATTTGAAGCGGTGTATAAGAATCATACTGACCGATGGCGAAATCGAGAATTTTACCAATTGTTTGGTCGTCCCCTTTGTAGCCAACTTGTTCTCCAGGAAGATCAATACCTGTTTTAACGCCTAAACCAAATTGATTGTAATAATAACGCATATCATCAAATGTACTTAGTGGAGCTCTTAGTGGACCATTTGGAACATACTTAGCGCCACCCATCTTCATTGCCACTTGATACATATATGAGTTAGATGAGATTTCTAGTGCGCCAACTGGATCAAGTGGTCGGTTACCTGCTCCGGTTCTATTAAACCAAGAACTTTTCGGTTTGGTTCCTTTTAATGCAATTGGTTGGTCGGTGAATACCGTTTTGTTTGAAATTGCTCCGTCCATGATGCCCCCAAGAATTGTGGAACCTTTGACAGCGGAACCCATTGCATAAGCAGTGGTGAATGTTCCTAAGGAGTAGTCATCAAACTCGCCTTTGTCATTTAGTTTTTGACCAGCAAGTGCTAGAACTTCTCCAGAATATGGGTCCATTGCGACTACAAATGCACGATCAAATAAGTCAGAACCAGCATATTGTTTACCTTGTTTAATATTTTTACGTAAAATATCTTCCACGGCTTTCTGGAATTCTACATCTACGGAAAGAACTAAGTCTTTTCCTTTTGATCCTTCATACTTACTTACTGTTTCGATTATATTTCCTTTAGAGTCAAGTACGCTCTCAGATTGGGATTTTGAACCAGCTAGAACGCTTTCGTATTGGGCTTCTAAATAACTTTTACCAACACGGTCATTTCGGCTATATCCTTGAGACAAGTAGTACTCAGCTTTATCTTTTGGTAGACCTTCTTTTGCTGTCGAAACAGAACCTAAAATAGAACGTAATGTTTCGTCATAAGTGTAATAGCGATTCCAGTCTGTCGTTGTATCAACTCCTGGTAAGCTATCCATGTTTTCACTAACACGGGCAATTTCTTCATCTGTTACATCTTTATTCTTAATAACGGACTCAGTCATTGCGTATCCTGTTGTCATTTTTTTATAAATTGTTGCTACCTTTAAATCTTCTGTAGTTAGTTTAGCTATATCATCGTTCGTTACTTTTTCAACTTGGATTTTATAAGCTTTAGAAGATTCTAGCGCTTGTTCTTTTGCAGATAGACGATTTAAAGACTCGGTTTGATGTGTCAAAATCCAATAATCTTTCAAATCGCGATCGGTTAGTTTCTCTGGTTCAATTGTAATTAATTTTTGTAAAGTTTGAGCTACGTGAAGTGTTTCTGAAGTTTCTGTTTGTTGGCTTCTTGTGTAGGTAATCGATTTGACTGCTGAATTACCAACTAATAAGTTGTAGTTTCGGTCATAAATACTGCCACGTGGAACATTCTTAGAAACGGTCACATTATCTGTTTCTTCTAATTGACGTTTGTACGTATCCCCTTGCACGATTTGAACAATACCAAGTCGTAAAATTAATACGGAGAATAATATAAAAATTATAAAGAATAGAATATTTAAACGTAGTGGAATGATGGCGCGTTTCTTCTTAGTGGAATCTTTTTTCTTTTTTCTAAAATTTAGTTTCACGCAAAGTTACCTCACTTTTCAATAATACCTTTCCCTATTGTAGCTGAAAAAACATCATTTTTCCACTGTAAGTTCATTAGAAATTCATTAGAAATAAAAAAAGACCCACCGAAGTGAGCCTTTCTATTATTATTTAGCTGCGTCAAAGCGTTTGTTAGCTTCATCCCAGTTAACAACATTCCAAAATGTGTCGATATATTCAGGACGACGGTTTTGGAATTTAAGGTAATAAGCATGTTCCCAAACATCTAAGCCTAGAACAGGAGTTTTTCCATCGCTTAATGGAGAATCTTGGTTTGCAGTAGAAACGATTTCTAGTTTACCGTTATTAACTACTAACCAAGCCCAGCCAGAACCAAAACGTGCTGCAGCTGCTGCATTGAATTTTTCTTTGAAATCATCAAATGTACCGAATTCGCTTTCGATAGCAGATTTTAAGTCACCAGTTGGAGCGCCGCCACCATTTGGGCTAAGGATAGACCAGAATAATGTATGGTTAGCATGACCGCCACCGTGGTTACGTACAGCGCCGCGAATATCTTCAGGAACGCTATCTAAGTTAGCAACTAATTCTTCAACAGGTTTCTCAGCAAGTTCAGGATGTCCTGAAACCGCTTCGTTTAGTTTTGTAACATAAGTATTGTGGTGCTTTGTATAATGAAGTTCCATTGTTTCTTTATCAAAATTTGGCTCCAAAGCATCATAAGTATAAGGTAATTTAGGTAATTCGTAAGTCATTAAAAATTCCTCCTTGTATTGTTTTTATTTTACGTGAAAAGAAATTACTTATAAGGCGAAAGATATACATCCTATTCCTATAGAACTAGTTAACGCCATAAATAACGTTTCTCTTTACACCATTTAGCCTACCACGACCTAGAAACGCTTGCAATTTTTCTGCTCAGTGATGTTTCAATATTGATTTTGCATTCATTTCAAGCTATGATTAAGTTTAGGTGGAAAAATTACGTTCTTTTGCACATACATGTATCTTTTTCCCGGAAAATGAAAAGTTAAACCATTAGGTGAGGTGTTGAAAAAAGAATGAATATTTTTAAACGCTTCTGGAAGAGTTTGTATTCCCCTGCGGATATTGCTTCGTTTCGAAATGATAAAATTAGAAAAAGTATCGTTTACATTATTGTTTTATCATTTGTTACTTTCCTTCCATTAGCATATTTTACAAACGTTACGACAAAAAATGCGCTGAAAGTCGGCGAAGAAACAATTACAAATGAAATTCCTGATTTTAAAGTCACAGATGGAAAATTAGTCTTAACGGACAATTCTGTCAAAAATATACCCATCTCTATTGACCAAGATGAATTACATATTTATTTTGATGCCTCTGGAACTTTAGATAAAGATGATGTTGATAATAAAATTGCTTCTTATGATAGCGCAGTAGCCTTTTTATCAGATAGTATCTATATAACTGCTGCTGGTGTTTCTCAATCTGTAAGTTATGATACGGCTGGAATTAGTAATAAAGCTGATTTAGTGAATTTGTATACGTCCATTGAATCTCTAGCGAAATACTTTATTCCTATCGCCTTGCTTGTTCTGTTCATCTTTACGCTTGGATCGATTTTCTTCCGAGTAGCTCTTTATGCGTTATTTGGATTTATTCTTTCTGGTTTCGGTCGGACGGGTATTGCTTTCCGCCAAAACTGGATGATAGCTTCTTATAGTATTACATTAGCTGCTGTTTTCACGATGGTTATGGAGGCTTTACAAGTAATTGTTCCTTTTGGAATGGAAATCAATATGGTTGTAAGTATGATCTTTGTATTCCTTGCAATTCGCTCGATTCCACCAAGTGAACCAACTATTTTAGAAAAATAATAAATTAACCACTTGCGCTTTATGCAGGTGGTTTTTTTGTGCAAAATGCAGATGATTTCCTATTAGAAAAGTGGTATGATTAGAAAATTAAAACTAAAAGGAGCGATTGCTTTGAACGAGCGCACATGAAGATTTGACCTTTTAGTAAAAAAGAATATATAACTGTTAGCCTAACATCAAGGCTCCTAGTTTTATTTTAAGGGGGAGTTTTTTTGGAAAAAGAAATCGAACTTAGTTTTTATGATGGTGTGAAGGCTTGTTTGCCAACTGTACTAGGTTATGCTGGTATTGGGATAGCTGCTGGTGTTGTTGGAAGGGCTTCTCACTTAAGCGTCTTAGAAGTAACGTTACTCGCTATTATCGTCTATGCTGGAGCTGCTCAGTTTATTATTTCGGGATTATTATTATTACAAAGCCCTATTTCAGCTATTATTTTTACTACTTTTTTAATTAATTCACGGCATTTTTTGATGAGTATGGCCGAAGCTCCTCATTTTAAAAAATATTCCCTTTTGAATAACATTGGGATTGGGGCGCTTCTGACGGACGAAACATTTGGCGTTTCAATGAATCAAATTGGCAATAAAAAACCAGTTAGCGCAAAATGGATGCACGGAATTAACGTAACAGCCTACATAGCTTGGATTGCCGCTTGTATTTTAGGTTCTTTCATTGGGAATTGGTTGCCAAATCCAGAACAGTTTGGTCTTGATTTTGCGTTATCAGCAATGTTTATCGGCTTGCTCTATTTACAAGTCGTTAGCGATAAAAGTAAAAAAATCGCGACAAGTTTAGTTATTATGTTAATGGTCGCGATTTTATTAATCGTGTTTATGCGTTTTATGACACCAGAATTAGCCATTTTAGCGGCTACCTTACTTGGTTGTTTGATTGGAGTGATAGTTGAAAAATGGCAATAAGTAATTATACGTTACTCGTTATTTTAGGCTGTGGTTTAGTGACATTTATTCCACGCGTCTTACCTTTTATCTTCGTTCGAAAGCTGCAACTACCCAGTGTTGTGATTCGCTATTTATCGTATGTACCGTTATGCATACTGACTGCTCTTTTCGTTCAAAGTCTTCTCATTACAAACGAAAATAGTTTTCCTAGTATTAATATTGAAAACCTACTTGCCACGTTACCAACTATCATTGCAGCTATTCTAACGAAAAATTTAATGTGGATTGTTGTTGTAGGAATTATATCAATGGCTGTTATTCGTTTGGTCATATAGAAAAGCCCTTTACTGGAGTGTGTTTTTGACGGGAATCAAAACCAGTAAAGGGCTTTTTTTATTGGTGGATCTGAAGTAACTTTAATTAGATGTGGATGTTGAACTAGAAGATGAAGTGCTTGTATAGTCAGCAAATGCATCTTTTAAATCACTATCTTTAATATCGATATTAGCTGCTTTTAATTCTTTTTTAAGGGCAGCTGTCATATTTTCAGAAGTTAATTGAGATTTTATATAGGCTGCTTTTACGTTTGCTTTTTCTTTTGCATAAGTGCCTTTTTCTGTTTTCTTCACTAATTGAATCAGATGGTAGCCGTAAGTTGATTTAACAATTCCACTTACATCATCTTTATTTTTAAGTGCATAAGCAGCTTTTTCAAAAGTTTCGTCCATTTCACCAGGACCAAATGGATCTAATAGTCCGCCATTTGTGCTAGTTGCAGTATCTGTTGAGTACTCTTTAGCTAAGTCAGCGAATTTCTCACCATTTTTCAATTTAGTTTGAATTTCTTTGGCTGTCGCTTCATCATCTACTAAAATATGTCGCACAGTGATGTCTGGCTCCCAAGTTTTGTAGTATGTTTTTAGTTTACTTTCACTTACATTCATATTTGCTTCTGTTGCTTTTTGAACTAGAAGGTTATACTCTAAATTTTCTTTGAAAGAAGTTTTTGTTAAATTATTGGACGATAAGGTTGATTCAAATGAGTCACCGTACTGTTCTTCGTATTTTTTATATTCTGCATTTACTTCTTTTTCAGTAACAGTGTATTTATCTTCTAAGATTTTTTTGAAAGTAAGTTGTTGCACGACCTCATTACCGTAAGTCGTTTTCATCGCTTCATATAGCTCGTCTTGTGTGACATTTCCTGCATCTGTTTTTACTACTGCACTACTTCCGCATCCAGCAAGTAAAAGTAGTGTCGCTGCTACTAGGGAAATCATCACTTTTTTTAATTTTGTCAAACTGTTCCTCTCCTTCTTCTTTCGGCTACTTATTACTTTAACGATAAAAAGTGTCGAGAATAAGAAACAAATATGAAATAACTATGAACATTATCTCCAAAATAAAAAAAGGTCCTGAATGCGGACCTTTTTTACTATTAAGAGGCTTGTAAACATTCTGGGCATTCGCCGTAAACCTCAAATTTATGACCATCAATTTGGTAACCAGGTAAAGCTTCTGTTAGAAAATCCATTGGACACATCATAATTTCTTTTGTTTTACCACATTTCATACAAATAAAATGATGGTGATGATGCTCATGTGTACACGCCAGACGGAAGTTTCGTTCACCAGAAAGATCTGTTTCTTCAAAAATACCTAACTCAACAAATAAGGAGAGATTACGGTAAATTGTATCAAAACTAATTCCCGGAAAATCGTCTTTCATATTTTCTAACACATCTTTGGCTGTTAAATATTTATTTTTACGAGCTAGTAAGTTAATTAGAAATTCACGTTTATCAGTATGCTTATAGCCCTTTTCTTTCATTTTCATGAGCGCTTCAGTTGCTGTAAGTCCCATTTTCCTCACCTCGTTTTGAAATTAATATTTTTTGACGTATTTTTTGATATAAAATGGTGATGATTAAAAGTAAAACAGAAATAATGACGATTGCCCCACCAGGAGCTAAATTTAAATAATAAGCTGTAAATAAACCGCCGATAACCGCAATTTCACCAAATAAAATTGAAAGTAAGATAGTTTGTTTAAATCCTTTGGCAATCCGAATCGCTGCTGCAACTGGCAATGTCATTAAGGATGATACAAGTAAAATACCAACGATTCGCATGGAAGACGCAATAACTAAAGCGACTAAAACCATAAAAATAATATCGAATATTTTAGCTTTCAAACCGGAAACTTTTGCATATTCTTCGTCAAATGATAACAAAAATAGCTCTTTATATAAGGATAATATAACGATAAATACGATGATTGCTGTAACAACGATCGTAATCATATCAGTCCGACTCACGGCACTTACACTTCCAAATAAATAACTAAATAAATCAGTATTAAATCCATTGGCTAAAGAAATAAAAATAACAGAAAAACCCATACCAGCCGACATAATAATCGGAATGGCTAGTTCTTCAAAATGTTTATAAACGGTTCGTAATTTCTCCATTAATAAAGATCCAACTACGGAAAAACCAAAACCTAGATATAACGGATTAAGTGCTGTTAGTGGCAAATAAGTTTTACTTAAGAATAAACTAACCGCAATCCCACCTAACGTCACATGGCTGAGCGCATCAGCCATTAACGAAAGCTTTCTTACTACGATGAAACTTCCGAGCAGTGGAGCGATAACACCAATAACAATACCAACGATAAAGGTATTACGAATAAAATCATACTGGAGAAGCGTCGCAATCAAGGCAAGCATCCTCCCTTCTACGTTGTTCTGCTAATATTTCAAGTTCGCGGTCGGCCAAATAATGTTGATATTCATGGGCTGAACCGTCAAAAATAATTCGTTTATTAATACTAATAACATGATTAACATACGTATTCACTGCAACTAAATCATGCGTTACGAGTAAAAGCGTCATTTCTTCTGTCCGGTTTAATTCTGCTAAAAGTTCATAAAATACTTTTACATTTTCTACATCGACTCCAACAGTCGGCTCGTCTAAAATTAAAAGCTCTGGTCTACTAACTAATGCACGCGCGATAAAAACACGTTGTTGTTGACCACCGGAAAGTTCGCCAATATTGCGATGTAGATAATCCGTCATTTCAACTCGTTTCAAAGCATAATCAATATCTTCCTTATCATGATTATTCAATGTTTTAAATAAGCCTTTTTTCTTTGTTAAACCACTTGCAACGACTTCTTTCACAGTAGCAGGAAAAGCGGAATTAAAAGCATTCGATTTTTGAGAAACAAAGCCAATTTTGACCCAATCTTTGAAATCTGCTTGTTTTTCTCCAAATAAAGCTATACTTCCTTGTTGTTTTTTGAGTACACCAAGGATTAATTTTAACATAGTTGATTTACCTGAGCCGTTAGGGCCGATTAAACCAGTAAAACTGCCTTTTTCCACTTGAAAATGAATGTTTTCTAAGGCATGTTCTTTGTCATAATGGTAACTTACATTATTTACTTCTATGATTTTGTTCATTCATGTTTCTCCTTTGACAGCATTTGCTAGCCGCTTTTACTAGTATATAAAAGATTGGTTAAAATGTAAATCGTAATTACTTCGAATTAAAAAATAGCAAAAAAAACCTGGAAAGCTTGGAGCATTTCCAGGTTCGTATAATTATTTAGCAAAAGTATCCGTTAAGATTGGAACAACTTGTTTTTTACGAGATACGACACCTTTAAGTGGTGCTTGATTTTCCACAAATTTAACGCCATATGCTTCTTCTACAACGGCTGTCTTGGAACCAATAGCAATTCCAACCGAGTCATTAGTAAGAATATTAGTGATGACAAATAAGTACAAATCAAGTCCTTTATCCACAATATTTTGTGTCATAAGTGCTTCAACTTCTGCGCGACGGCTAAGTACATCGTTTACATCGACAACATTGATTTGAGCGATTTCTACTTTGCTGCCGTTCATGTTGAATTCTTTCGCATCAAGCAATAGTTCAGCAACTGTTTTTTTGCTAACATCTGCTCCAGCTTTTAGCATTTCCATACCGTATGCTTGAATATCAACGTCTGCAATGAGTGCTAATTTTTCAGCAGCCACTTTATCTTCTTCTGTGCACGTTGGTGATTGGAAAAGAAGTGTGTCAGAAATAATTGCGGAAAGCATTAAGCCTGCGACTGTTTTACTTACTTCTACTTCATTTTCACGGAACATTTTTAGAAGGATTGTAGTAGTACATCCAACTGGCTCAGCTCGGTAGTATAGTGGATCAGATGTCTCGAAATTAGCGATGCGGTGATGATCAACGACTGCAACTACTGTCACATCGTCAATATCATCCACACTTTGTTGGCGTTCATTATGGTCAACAAGTGCGACTTCAGAAACTTCATTTGCAACAGTTTCAACTAAGCGAGGAGCTGTTACTTGGAAATAATCAAGTACAAAAGATGTTTCACTATTAAGCTCTCCTAAACGAACCGCTTCAATATCTGCTCCTTGTGCTTTTTTTAATTCTGCGTAACTAATGGCAGAACAAATCGTATCTGTATCTGGATTTTTATGACCGAATACAAGTGTTTTTGTCATTATTTTCGTCTCCTTTTAGTCGTTTTGAATTTTATTTAACAAATCTGGATCAAATTCACCATTTCTTAGCATGGCAATTTCCCATTTGTATGGCGGTTTTTTCGATGCTTTATCTTCACCAACGTATGGCGTTTCAAGGATTTTTGGAATGTTCGATAATTGTGGATGATGAACAATATAGTGAAGTGCATCAAAGCCGATATGACCAAAACCAATATTAGCATGGCGGTCTTTATGTGCGCCTCGCTCGTTTTTACTATCATTGATATGTAACACTTTTAAGCGGTCAATACCGATAATTTTATCAAATTCATTTAACACTCCGTCAAAATCATTGACAATATCGTAACCAGCGTCGTGTGTATGACATGTATCAAAAGTAACGGATAATAATTCATTATGAGTCACACCGTCAATAATTAGTGCTAGTTCTTCAAAAGTGCGACCACATTCAGAACCTTTTCCAGCCATTGTTTCTAAAGCGATTTGTACATCTTGATCGTGTATTAATGCTTCGTTAAGCCCTTGGATAATTTGTTTAATTCCTTTGTCCGCACCTTCACCGACATGCGCGCCGGGATGAAGGACGATTTGTTTTGCACCTAGCGCACGCGTACGTTCGATTTCAGATTGTAAGAAATTAACGCCTAATTCAAATGTTTCCGGCTTAACTGAGTTACCAATATTGATAATATAAGGCGCATGGACAACGATGTCAGCCATATCGTGAGCTTTCATGTGTTCTAACCCTGCTTCAATATTTAACTCTTCAATTGGCTTTCTACGCGTGTTTTGCGGAGCGCCAGTATAAATCATAAACGTATTTGAGCCGTAAGAAGCTGCCTCTTCACTTGCGCCAAGAAGCATTTTCTTTCCACTCATTGATACATGAGAACCTAGTCTTAACATAAATTCATTCCTCACTTATCGTTTTTTCCGTCTTTCACGACGTTTGATTTCGTTCATTTTATAGTTGATTTTCTTTTTATAGTTTGGTTTACCTTTTTGTTTTGCTTTTTTACGCATACCGATTTCGCGCGGATCAGCTGTTTCACGTTTAGCTTCACGTTTTGCACGGCGATTGCGGTCTTCTAGTGTAACGAATTCTTTATTTTTCCAGTCCACATGCTTAAACTCGATACCCATTTTTTCCAGTTGATTTAGGCGATCTTCATCTGCCGGTTCAAATAAAGTAAGTGCAATACCTGAATGTCCTGCACGTCCAGTACGGCCAGTACGGTGAATATAAAAATCGAGATCATCTGGTAATTCATAGTTTACAACATGACTAATTCCTTGAATATCAATACCACGAGCAGCTAAATCTGTCGCAACAACATATTGATAATCTAAGTTTTCGATTTGTTTCATCGTCCGTTTACGTTCACGAGGATTTACATCGCCATGGATTTTCGCTACTTTTAGCCCACGTTCGATTAAACCGTTCGCTACTTCATCAGCAGTTGTTTTTGTATTAGTAAAAACAATCGCTAAATAAGGCTGTGAACCAACTAAAACATTTTTAAGTAAATCAAGTTTATTACGGCTACGAGTTGCCATAATACGATGTTCCACTGTTTTTGAAGCAGCAACTTTTGGTTGAATGTGCTCATAACGTGGATTTTCCATATATTTGCTTAAAAATGGTTTTAATTTTTGCGGAATTGTCGCGGAAAAAACAAGCATTTGTAAATTAGCAGGCATTTTTCCAGCAATATGGTCGACATCGTTTAAGAAGCCCATATCAAGCGTCATATCTGCTTCATCAATAACTAATGTTTTAGCAGTATGAACAAATAAGGCTTGTTCGCGAATTAAGTCATTAATACGACCTGGTGTTCCAACAATAATTTGTGGTTGTTTTTTCAGTTTATCAATTGCACGTTGTTTATCCGTACCACCAATAACGAGTTGAACAGCGATTTCTTTTTCACTAAATTTCGTTACTTTGCGAATTTCATTATAAATTTGAGTAGCAAGCTCGCGACTTGGTGCCGTAATAACCGCTTGTACTGCATCTTTTTCAGGATTCACATTGTTAATAATTGGCAAAATAAAAGTATGGGTTTTCCCTGTACCAGTTTGAGATTGGCCAATGATACTTTCACCTTTTAAAATGCCTGGGATTAGCTTCTGTTGTACTTCTGTTGGCTCATAGAATCCTAATTTATCTATTGCAAGTCCAATAAAAGGTTGAAAGCCAAATTGGTCAAACCTTGATTTCTTCGTCATAAAATATTTCCACTCCGTTCTATACCTAGTAGCCATTATAGCACATATTAGGTCATTCGTGCGCGCGATAAGACAACTTTGTCAAAACAATCAAATCGATTATGCTAATTACAGAATTTTTTAAAGAAATAACGCAAAAAAACGACTAATTTCCATAAAAGAAATTAGTCGTTTTTAATTAACAAAATTGGAAAGGATCCGTATTGACCTCTGAAACAATAAATTCTGCTTCATAATCTAAAATTTTAGCTTGTTCTTCCATTTTGTTTTTCAAGTAGCCTTTCATTACTTTTTCGATATTATGTCCGGCATCAATAGTCGGTAAATTAATAGCTAGTAAATCATGAGCTGTATGATAATAAACATCTCCTGTAATGAAAACATCGGCACCCGTAGCTTTTGCTTGGTGAATAAATTTATTTCCATCCCCACCAATAATGGCTACCTTTTGGACGTTAGCTTTTAAATCTCCGACAAAACGAACATTATCAATTGCGAAAGCTGTTTTTAGTTTATCAATAAAAGAAACCATACTAATTTTTTTAGGTAAAGTTCCGACACGACCAAGTCCTTCTTTGTAAGTCTGTGTTTCGAGTGTATATACATCGATTGCTGGTTCCTCATATGGATGAGCAATTTTCACAGCTTTTGTGATTGTTTCGGTTAAATATTGAGGGAAAATCGCTTCTATTTTAACTTCAGGAATAGAAGTTAAAGTTTCTTTTTCACCGATAGTCGGATTTGCGTCTGTACCTGGTTTAAATGAACCAATTCCAGTTGTATGGAAAGTACATTCTGTATAATTTGTGCCTATTTGTCCTGCCCCATTATTTACAAGTGCTAAACGGACAGATTCTAGTTCATTTTCCGGGACATAAACAGCAATTTTGCAATAAGGTTCTGTATAAGTTTCCTCAATCATCGTAGTATCTTGTAAATGCAGTAAATCAGCTAAAATATCATTCACTCCGCCTTGAGCAATATCTAAATTCGTATGCGCAGCAAAAACGGTAATATCGTGCTTAATAAGTTTTTTGATCATTTTACCTTGTTTCGTTGTTGTATCAATGTGTTGTGTTGGACGGTATAAGAACGGATGGTGCGCGATTATTAAATCCACTCTTTTTTCAATCGCTTCATCCACTACTTCTTCTAATACATCTAATGTAAACATAACTTTTCTTACTTTTTTGGATAAATCTCCTACTTGAAGGCCGATTGGATCGCCTTCCATTGCTAATTTTTTAGGAGCAATTTTTTCCATTATTGCGGTATATTCATAACCATTTGCGACTTTCATTTTAGCACATCCTCTACTAATGAGATTTTATGTTCTAATTCGCGAATTTTTGCTTGATTTTCATCTGATATTGGTTGATTACTGGAGATAGTTTGGATAATATTTTGCCATGTATTAGCTTCATGACGCCATTTGCTTTTGAATATAGCTGATTGTTCTTTTAATAGGCAAGGACCGAAAAAGATTTCTTGTTTTGTCCAAGTAATTTCTTTTTCAGAAGGCTCAAGAACGATGATTTCATATATTTTATTATCTTCACGCAAAATAGCTTCTGAAGAAATTAACCAATTATTTTTTTCGGACCATTCTCTAAGTTGCCACGCTGCAATATTTGGCTGCAATATCAGTTTGCTTACTCCAGCAAGTTTTTCAGCGCCTTCCTCTAAAATTGTACGAATTAATGTACCACCCATCCCAGCGATAACTATAGTATCAATTTTGTCATCTTTTTCAATAACCTCTAAACCATTTCCTTTTCTTACATCGATTTGATCAGTTAAGCCAGAAGTCCGTACTTGTTTTTGCGCAGACTTAAAAGGTCCATCGACAACTTCACCTGCGACTGCGAAAGAAGCTGTTTTATTTTTGATTGCAAAGCATGGTAAATACGCGTGATCGCTACCGATGTCAGCAATTCGTTCGTTTGTTTTTATGTAAGAAGCTACTTTTTCGAGTCGCTTCGATAGTTGTTCCTCGTTCATTTGATTCCCTGCTTTCCTTTTCATTAAAAAGGCAGGAGAACATTTTGTCCTCCTGCCCGGTTGTGCATTATTCCAGGAAGTCTTTTAATTGTTTGCTGCGGCTTGGATGACGTAATTTACGTAAAGCTTTTGCTTCGATTTGACGAATCCGTTCACGAGTTACGCCAAACACACGGCCAACTTCTTCTAAAGTGCGCGTACGACCATCATCTAGACCAAAACGTAAGCGAAGAACATTTTCTTCCCGGTCTGTTAATGTATCAAGCACATCTTCAAGTTGTTCTTTTAGTAATTCATAAGCTGCATGATCGGACGGTGAAGTCGCATCTTGGTCTTCAATAAAATCACCAAGGTGTGAATCGTCTTCTTCGCCGATTGGTGTTTCAAGTGAAACTGGTTCTTGAGCGATTTTTAGAATTTCCCGAACTTTTTCAGTTGGTAGGTCCATTTCTTCACCGATTTCTTCTGGTGAAGGATCGCGGCCTAAATCTTGTAGCAATGAACGTTGCACACGAATTAATTTGTTAATTGTTTCTACCATATGCACCGGAATACGGATTGTTCTAGCTTGGTCCGCAATCGCACGGGTTATCGCTTGACGAATCCACCATGTTGCATAGGTACTGAATTTAAATCCTTTGTTAAAGTCGAATTTTTCAACGGCTTTCATTAGTCCCATGTTACCTTCTTGAATCAAATCTAGGAATAACATACCTCGACCGACATAACGTTTTGCAATACTTACTACAAGGCGTAGGTTGGCTTCTGCAAGACGACCTTTTGCTTCAATGTCACCAGCTTCAATGCGTTTCGCTAAAGCTATTTCTTCATCGGCAGTAAGTAAGTCTACTCGACCAATTTCTTTTAGATACATGCGCACTGGGTCATTAATTTTAACACCTGGTGGCACACTCATATCTGTTAAATCAAAGGATTCGGTTTCTTCTTTTACAAGTTCTGTTTCATCTGGATCCTCGTCGTCTGCATCGTCAGAAACTTCAATGCCTGCTTCACCGACATGTTCTAAATACTCATCCATTTGATCGGAATCTAAAGTGAATGGAGCTAATCTGGCAGCGATTTTTGCATAAGTTAAAATCCCCTTTTTCTTACCTTCTTCTATCAGGGCTTCTTTTACTTGCTCAACATTAAGTTCAGCAACTGGTTTTGTGTTTTGTGTTTTATCACTCATAACTGCCTGTATTCCTCCTTCCAAAATGCCGCTAACCTTATTAAAAGGCTTCTCTTAGGTAATAATACCATCATTTAGCGGTTTTAAAACGTTATTAATCCAATTGACCGCTATTTAACTTACGGTTGAGTTGGACGATTTCAAGCATCACGCGAATTTCATTTTCTTTGTCGTTTTCACGATTAAAAGCCGCTAGTTGTTGCTCGAGTTCTTTCTTTGCTTGTTCTAATTTAAAACGTTTGAGACTTTTAATGTAGTCTTCAAACTGTGTTTTACCTTGTTCATCTGGACTAATAACCATTTCTAGACTGCTTATAAGTCCTTTCATTCCTGCATCTGGTACGCTATCCATAAACTTATGTGGATCTGCATCGTTACCTTCAGCAAAATAGCCAATTAAATAGGTATAGAGTGCTTGATAGTTATCATGATAAAATTCTGTATCACCTAGAAGTTGTTTAATCAAAAGAAAACTATCCCGATTTTCCATCATTGCTTTCATGAGTTGCTGTTCTGCAGTAGTGTGTGCAGATAATTTCTGAGTTGGTTGCTCAAAGGAAAAGAGCATCTCTGAGTCTTCTTGCGGAATCATCCCCATAAAAGAATCATCTATTGGTGGTTCATTATAGCTTTGGTTTTGTCGTTCTTTGTGTGTGTTCTTTAGCGATTGTTGCAATTGTTGTTTTAAAGTTTCAATAGTTAATTCAAATTCATCTGCTAGTTGCTTTAAGTATAATTCTCGTTCAACAGCTTGATCAAGCTTAGCAATTTCGCGTAAACAGTCATCGATATAAGCGATTTGATCTGTTTCGTTTTGCAAATTACGTTCTTTGCGTAAATAGTTGATTTTAAAAGCTGTCCAAGTCATTCGTTGCTGTTTGTAGATTTCTTTGAATTTATCTGCACCACTTGCTCTAATGAAGTCATCTGGATCTTTTCCTGCTGGGAGTTGCAAAACAAAAACATCTAAACGATTACGCTCAACTAAAAGCGTTCCTGCTTTAAACGCTGCTTCAATTCCAGCTCGGTCCCCGTCGTAACAAATAATAGCACGATTTGTAAGACGCTTAATTAAATCAGCATGTTCTTCCGTTAAGCTTGTTCCCATCGAAGCAACCGCATTTTGAACGCCAGCTTCTTCTGCGGAAATGACATCCATAAAGCCTTCCATAAGCGTGATTTCTTCTTGTTTTCTAATAGCCTGTCTTGCCTCTGAAAAATGAAATAAAGTTCGTCTTTTATTAAAAATAGGTGTTTCAGGACTATTTAAATATTTTGGTCCATCGTCACGGTCAAACAAACGACCAGAAAAAGCATTAATTTGACCACGATCATTCGTAATTGGAAACATAATTCTATTACGAAAACGGTCAACCATTTGCCCATCATCACGTTCAGATAAAAGCCCAGCCGTGCCAGCCAGTTGCAAATCCATCCCTCTTTTTTCAAGAAAAGAAGTGATTGTGGCATGATGGTTTGGCGCAAATCCAATTTGGAAGGATGCCATCATTTGTTCCGACATACCTCGTTCCTTCAAATACGTTAAAGCAGCTGCCCCTTCTTCTGTTTCCATCAAAATATAATGATAGAGTTTGGCTGTAAGTTGGTGCATTTCAACCATTTTGGCTGTTTCAGAAGTTTCTTTTGGCAAATTGCTTGTATCACGTTCTTCTGGAAGTTCAATATCGACGTCTAAATGACTCATATCCGCGACTTTTTTGACAGATTCTACAAACGTTAGCCCATCATGTTCCATTAGAAATGAAAAGACATTTCCTCCTTTACCACAACCAAAACAATGAAAAATTTGTTTTTCTGGTGATACAGAGAAGGAAGGCGTTTTTTCGCCGTGGAATGGACATAAGCCAGAATAGTTACGACCTTGTTTTTTTAATTGGACATAATTACCAATAATATCGACTATATCCGCTTGATTCCGGACTTGATCTATTACTTCTTCAGGAATCCGCGCCATCTTGACAGTCAACTCCTATTTACTTATTTTTGAAAAATGTAGTCATCCGGTCTTTGAAAAGCACACGATCTTGATCGCTCATTGCTTTAGGACCTTTGCTATATTTGCCTTGTTGCCTTTCTTTGGCATGTCTATAGCGAATATCTAACATTAATGACATTTCTTCTTCTCGGTAAAGTTCGCCCCGATTCGAAAAGACATACGTACCTTTTGCAAGTAGAATGCTAGCAAGGCCAATATCTTGCGTTACGATAATATCACCTTTGTTTGCTAAATTCATCATTCGCATATCCGCTGATTCTTTGCCAGTATCTACAAAAATCCAATTTTCTCCGTTTGTATTTACAGAGTAATGGTTAAAAGAAGCCACAAAAATAACGTCTAACTGAAATTGTTCGGCGACTTGTTTTATTTCTGCTTTTACCGGGCAAGCATCGGCATCAACTAAAATTTTTGGCACATATTCCATCCTCTCTTAAAATCTATGAAGGCAAGTTAAAAAACGAGTTTTTAACCCGTTTTTTTAATATTATTCGTAGATTTGGCTTTTTCACAAGCGAATTTAGATTATACGGGAAGTAACTAATTTTTACAAGCAGTTTTTCCCGTATAATATATATATTCGCCATAAAAAGCAAAAGTCCTTCTTATAATTCTAAATTTTCATCAACAATTTCACCAATGTGGATTAAAATCTCGTTTGCAGTCTCTTCAATGGCTTTATTAGTCACATCTAACACGAAACAATTTAATTTACTGGCTAGTTTATTAAAAATCGCTAATTCTTCATCAATTCGTTGATTACTTGCATAAGTACCAGCACCAGGTAAACCAATCGAAATTAAACGCTCTTGTCTAATTTTCGTTAATTTTTGTTTACTAATTTTTAGACCAATTATTTTTTTAGGGTCAATTTCAAAAAGTTCATCTGGGATTTGTGCTTCTGGAACGATTGGAATATTGACGATTTTTAATCCTTTAAGCGCCAAATATTGCGATAAAGGAGTTTTTGAGGTTCTTGAAATACCAATTAATACATAATCCGCTTGCAAAATGCCTCTTGGATTACGACCATCGTCATTCTCTACGGCAAATTCGATTGCGGCAACTTTATTGAAATAAGCTTCATCCATCGAACGAACGCGGCCAGGTTCAGAAAGTGGTTTAATCTTGTAGGTTTCTTCTAACTGATTTAAAAGCGGCCCAAATAAGTCAATAATCGGTACGCCGAAAGCTTGAGCAGTTTTATTAAGCTCTTCACGAACGCTTTCGAGTACAATGGTGTGCACGATTATGCCATTGTTCACTGCCACTAAGTCAACAATTTCTTCAATCATATGAGAAGAATCGACATGGTGAAAACGATGGATAAACTTCGGTGTTTGACCAAATTGACTAAGTGCTGCTCTTGTCACGAGTTCGGCCGTTTCTCCTGTTGAATCGGAAACCACGTATACGGCTGGTTGAGTCATACATACTTCCTCCTCTTTGCTCAAAATCTTACTTTTATTTTACATTAATTTCATCCATTTGAGCAAATTCTTTAATAAAGCTTGCCAGTTCGAATAGAAGTGCAAGACGATTATTTTTTAGTTCATCGTTATCAGTCATCACTAGCGTGTTATCGAAATATGCATCAATTGTTGTACGTAAATCTGCAAATGCTTTAAGTCTATCAACAATTGTTAAACCAGCATAATCATATTTTAGTTTTTCTAATTTATCGAATAGCTCTTGTTCGTATTCATTTTCAAATAAGTTCGGATCCACTTCTACGCCATCTTCGTATTTTTTAGAAATTTTAACTACTCGTGTTAAAGCTTCGATAGTTGGACGGAACCACTCTGCATCAGCATGTTTATTTAAGATTTGAGCGCGGTCAATCAGTTGCGGAATCACATTTGGATCCCCGCCGATAACAGCGTCAATAATATCATGACGAATATGATGCCCTTGTAAAATAACACGTAGACGATTTTTCAAGAAGGTCTGCACTTCTTTTTTCACATCTGCACTTGGTAATTCAGTAGCACCTTCTGCACGTTCCATGTCCACAATACGAGAAATAACTTCAAGCATTGGAATGTCCCAACCATTTGCTTGGATAATGCGCATCGCCCCAAAGGCACTACGACGTAAACCAAACGGATCAGCAGAACCAGTTGGTACAATATTTACACAGAAGAAGCCAATTAATGTTTCTAATTTATCCGCAATCGCGATAAGGGAACCTAGGTCTGTTTGCGGTAAAACGCCTTCTGCTGAACTTGGTAAATAATGTTCGCGAATGGCTGTTGCGATTGCTGGTTTTTCACCTTGTAATAAGGCGTATTTTTCGCCCATTAAACCTTGTAATTCTGGGAATTCACCAACGATATTGGTTACTAAATCAAATTTATAAATATTTGTTAAGCGGATAATGTCTTGTTTATCTTCTTCTTGCCAATTTAAGTAATCAGCAAGCATCAATGCCACTTTTTGCACACGTTTCATTTTTTCTGTCAAAGTACCTAATTTTTCATGGAAAACGATATTTTGTAATTTAGCAACTGCTTCGTCAATGGTTATTTTTAAATCTTCTTGATAGAAGAAATCAGCATCTGACAAACGAGCGCGTAGTACTTTTTCGTTTCCTCGTGCCACTGTATCTAGATTTTCATGGTTACCATTACGAACGGTTACAAAATGAGGCAATAATTCTCCTTCTTGGCTGAAAACTGGGAAGTAACGTTGGTGTTCTTTCATCGTCGTAATTAAAACTTCTTCAGGTAGTTCCAAATATTCTTTTTCAAAATTACCCGCTAATACAGTTGGATATTCGACAAGATTAGTTACTTCTTCTAATAAATCGTCATCTTCTCTGATTTGCCAATTTTCCATTGTTTCTAGTTCACGTAATTGTTCTACAATAGCCTGTTTGCGTTCACTAGCATTAACAACGACAAATTGTTCTAATAATGCATGTGGATAGTCGCTCGGTTGATTGATTGTGGCTGTTTTCCCTAAGAAACGATGACCACGGGAAGTATTACTAGTTGAGACACCAGTGATTTCAAATGGGATAATTTCTTCGCCAAACATTGCGATAAGCCATTTGATTGGGCGAATATAACGTAAATCATTACTACCCCAGTGCATACTTACTGGGAAAGTCATACTTGTTACTACTTTTTCTAGGCTTGGAAGTAACGCAGTTGTTTTTTCGCCGATTACTTCTTTTTTAATGTAAATATATTCCACACCTTTAATTTCGCGGAAAGTTAAATCTTCTGGTGCTACTTTTTGACTTTTGGCGAATCCTAATGCAGCTTTCGACCAGTGACCTTCGTCGTCTAGAGCGATTTTTTTGGCAGGGCCTTTTGCTTCTTCCACACGATTAGCTTGTTCTTCAGCCATTTCTTCTACTAGGACAGTTAAACGTCTTGGTGTAGAATAAGTTTTAATTTCTTTAAATTCGATTTGGTTGTCTTTTAACCAATCTGTTACTCGTTTTTCCAGTTGTAATACAGAGCTAGTCACATACTTCGCTGGCATTTCTTCTAAACCAATTTCTAATAAAAAGTCTTTACTCATGACGTTTTCCTCCCTCTTCTTTGACTAATGGGAAGCCAAGTTTTTCTCGTGATTCATAAAATGTTTTGGCGATACGTCTTGCTAAATTTCTGATACGACCGATATACTGTGCGCGTTCAGTTACTGAAACAACGCCGCGAGCATCTAGTAAGTTAAAGGTATGCGAACATTTTAATACATAGTCATACGCTGGGAAAACTAGTCCTTCTTGCATTTGACGAGCTGCTTCTCTTTCATATGTGTCAAAAAGAGTTAATAGCATATCTGTATTAGAAGTTTCAAAGGCATATTTGGAGTTTTCGAATTCTGCTTGGAAGAAAATATCGCGATAGCTAATACCTTCTGTCCATTCTAAATCAAATACATTTTCTTTATCTTGAATATAACTTGCTAAACGTTCCACACCATAAGTAATTTCAGATGTAACTGGGAAACATTCTAAGCCGCCTACTTGTTGGAAATAAGTAAATTGAGTGATTTCCATCCCATCTAACCATACTTCCCATCCAAGTCCTGCGCATCCTAACGAAGGGTTTTCCCAGTTATCTTCCACAAAACGAATATCATGTTCTAACGGGTTAATTCCTAATTTTTCTAATGAGCCAAGGTAAAGCTCTTGAATGTTGTCAGGAGAAGGTTTCATCACTACTTGGAATTGATGATGTTGGAATAATCTGTTTGGATTTTCTCCGTAACGGCCATCTGCTGGACGACGAGAAGGCTCCACATAACCTGCTTTCCAAGGTTCTGGACCAATTGCTTTTAAGAAAGTATAAGGGCTCATTGTACCAGCACCTTTTTCCACATCATACGATTGCAACATAATACAACCTTGTTCGGACCAATAATCTTGTAACGTTCTAATCATTGTTTGTAAATTCATTGCTTCCACCTCCAAAATAATTCAGCCAATATAAAAACTCTCGTCTCTATATGCTGATTTAAAGCATATAGGGACGAGAGTTATCTCGCGGTTCCACCCTATTTGGAATTTAAACAATTCCCACCTTGATTTCGCTGTACTCCAGAACGCCTTCACAAAAAGTTAAATATTCGGCTCACACCACACCCGAACTCGCTAAAAATAGAGCTTTTTGTTACTATTTTCCTTCAATGTACCTATTAGTTGATATATTAAAAGATACTGTATTTTTGCGAAAAAGTCAATCATCGCTATCTTTTTTTAACATATTTTCCCATTTATCCATATCACGTAAAAATTTCCTGCTTTTTAAATATAAACCAGAATATTCGTCGTAATAAGTATCAATAGCTTTTTGGAGCCATTCTTTTGTTTCTTGTTTCACATCAATATTGCCTAATCGGTCTAATTGAAATATAAAAAATAGCCTTAAAAGTTTTACTACATTTTCCGGTAAATGCATCCGGTAGCGGTCTTTATCAAAGCAGCGATGGCAAATAATTCCGTTACTTCTTGTTGAAAAATCAAAATGTCCTGTCGTCTCCCCGCAAATAGCGCATTTATCCATAGTTGGGTAAAGTCCTAACACAGGTAACATTTTCATTTCATAAATTTGGGTTAGAATTTGCGGATCATATCCTTCATCAATGTCACGTAAAATTTGAAAAGTTAGCTCATATAAATATGGATTTGGTTGGCGTTCTTCGGTTGCTTTATCCAATAACTCGCATACATAAGTGGCATAAGCCGTCATAAAAATATCTTGTTGAATGGAAGAAAAATTTTCGATAACTTCTCCTTGTTGAAGCGTACCAAGCCCGTTTCCTCCAAAAAAAGTGAAGTATCCATTTGTAAATAATTGTGTTACAGCAGCTAATCTACTTTTGGTTTTTTTTGCGCCACGAGCAACCACACCAATTTTTCCAAATTCACGCGTATACATGCGGACTATTTTATCTGATTCACGATAACTCGTCTGTCGTATCACGATTCCTTCGCATTTTTCCATGTGGCAACCCTCCTTTTTCATTCTTTTTATTATAACATTTTCTAAACGATTGTGTCTTTTTATATTTTTTGCTATCTTTCCGCGACTTGCTATTGTAAAATAGAGAAAAAGGCAAGAAAGAAAGGATTTTTTATTCTATGGATATGTTACTTATATTATTGATCAGCTTGTTTATACTCACATTCATAGGTGTAGTTGTGGGAATTATTTTGCTTATTGTTAGAAAGGAAAGATGGGCCGGCATTATTGTCGCTGGATTATCATTTGGTATTGGTTTTTATGTATTGTTAGCTGGGTTAAACTTAGCAACAGTTAGTTTACTTCAAGGCTTTAATAATCCATTTTCTTTTTACGGTGGTAGTGGTACCGATGTTTATACTAATGATTATGCAGAAAGCTATGACGAAGATTATTATAATGATTATACGGATGTAGATTATGGTGAGCCTGTTGTTTTAGAAAATGACAGCACTATAACTGTTTATAAACCTGAAGTGTCTCAAAAGAATGATGGTTATGATATTTATAAAGTCAAAGTGAAATTTGAAAATACGGGCACTGACCCTCTTCCGTTTTATTCAGAGGATATCTCGCTGTACGATGATGCCGCTGAAGATTATGGACAACAAATTACCGAAGATAGTTTCACTGGTGATGTTCAGCCAGGTGAAACAAAAGAGTTAACACTTTATTATGAAGTATATAATTTTGGTCCTTATAGTATAGAGTATGACAATTATAGCTGGACTGAATAAATAAAAAGCATCTGGTACACAAATTTGTGTACCAGATGCTTTTTTATTAATATTCTTCGCGGTCAAAACCATAATCATGTAAATAATGTTCTTTGTCACGCCAATTTTTTTGAACTTTTACCCAAATTTCTAAGAATACTTTGGAGCCGAGCAAACTTTCAATTTCTTTCCTTGCTCGCATACCAATTTGCTTAAGCATTTGGCCTTGTTTACCAATAATAATGCCTTTTTGTGTACTTCTCTCCACAATAATAGTTGCATTAATAGTTAGTTTTTCTGTTTTAGGATTTTTTTCAATGCCTTCAATAACTACAGCAACAGAATGCGGTACTTCTTCACGCGTTAATTGTAAAACTTGCTCACGAATTAATTCAGAAATAATAAAGCGTTCTGGATGATCGGTAATTTGATCTTTTGGATAATACATTGGGCCGATTTCAAGGTTAGCATTCGTTTGTTCTAATAAATTAGGAACATTGTTTCCCTCAAGCGCAGAAATCGGAATTATTTCTTCAAAATCCATAAGTTCCCGGTACTGTTCAATAAGTTTTATTAAATCTTCTGGTGAAATTAAGTCAATTTTATTAATTAAAAGAAATACAGGTGTTTGGACGTTTTTAAGCTTTTCAATGATAAATTCATCGCCGCGGCCAAAACCGGTGGAAGCGTCGATAACAAAATAAATCAAGTCTACTTCTTGAAATGTGTTTAAGGCGATTTTTACCATAAAGTCGCCTAATTTATGTTTTGGTTTATGTATTCCTGGTGTATCGATGAAAATAATTTGTGATTCGTCTGTTGTAAATACACCTTGAACTTTATTTCTAGTTGTTTGCGCTTTATCACTCATAATCGCAATTTTTTGACCAATAATATGGTTTAATAAAGTTGATTTACCAACGTTCGGTCGCCCAACTATAGCGACAAATCCTGATTTAAATGGTTCACTCATAACATATCCTCCGATGTGAATGCGCCTGGTAAAAGGTCTTTCACAGTTACCGTCGCTGTTTTTCCTGTTAAGTTTGTTAAAATTACTGGCATATCTGGCGCACAAAATTCACTAATAACTTGTCTGCATGCCCCGCAAGGCGATACAGGTCCCTCTGTATCTGCTACTACAACTAACTGTTTAAAATCTCTTTTTCCTTCAGATACAGCTTTGAAAATTGCTGTCCGTTCAGCACAGTTTGTTAAGCCGAAAGAAGCATTTTCGATATTACAACCTAACACGACTTCATCATCTTTCGTTACAAGAGCTGCTCCAACTGGAAATTTCGAGTAAGGAACATACGCAAATTCTCTTGCTTGTTTAGCGAGTGAGATAAAATTATTTTCTTTCATTTACCAAGTCACAATCCCTTCTTTTTATAAAAACATCTGACAAAAGTATGGTATGAATATAATTAGTCCGATAAAACTTGCTACAATTGCCGCAAGTAAAACTGCACCAGCAGCAACATCTTTTGCTTTTTTCGCTTCATCAATGTATTGCTCTGTTGCAACATCCACGGCTCTTTCAATTGCTGTATTGACCATTTCTAACGTTAATACACCAAAAATAGATAGAATTAATAAAATCCATTCAGATCTAGTCACATGAAAGAAAAAGCCACAAATAACTACCGCAAGTGCCGCAAATGTATGAAACCTCATATTTCGTTCTTCTAAAAAAGCAGTTTTCAGTCCGGTAAAAGCGTGCTGAAAGGACTCTGCATAGTTTTTACTACGTTTATACTTTCTATCTTTCGAGTCCATAAGCATCCAACACTTCTTTTTGTAAGCCAAACATTACTTTTTCCTCGTCAGGCTCCATATGATCATAACCAAGCAAATGCAGTAATCCGTGAACTGCTAGAAAACCTAATTCTCTTGCTTTTGTATGTCCGTAATCTTTCGCTTGTTCTTCTGCTTTTTCAGTTGAAATGATAATATCACCGAGCATTCGTGGAGTCTCGAGGTCAAAATCTCCCCAATCAATTTCTGTTTCGCCGTCGCCCATTTCTTCTAGCGCAAACGAAATAACATCTGTTGCTTGGTCTTTATTGCGATACTCTCGATTTATCTCTTGAATGCCTTCGTTTGTCGTAAATGTAAGAGAGAGTTCAGTGCCTTCCTCGATTTTTAAATAACCGGCTGCAAATTGCAGAATGTTTTCAACTAGCTGTTTATCTTCATCTGGTAAATTATTTGTTTCATCCAGTAAGTCTATTTCTAAGACCGTCATCTTTTGTCCTCCTATTTCAATCTTTGTCATCAGGATATTGAATTCGTTGATGATATATTCCGTTCAATGTGGCAATTAGAGTGTCACGAATAATTTTAATTTCTTTGATGGTAATATCGCATTCAGTAAATTGCCCATCTAGGAAACGATCTTTAATAATTCCATCGATAATTTCAGTTATTTTGGCCATTGTAGGTTCTGAGGAAGAACGAACAGCCGCTTCCACACTATCAGAAATATTGATTATCGCAATTTCTTTTGTTTGAGGTTTTGGCCCACTATAACGGAAATCTGCTTCTTTTACATCTGGGTTTGTTTCTTTAGCTTTATAATAAAAGTATTTAAGTAATGTTGTCCCGTGATGTTGTAACGCAATATCAATAATCGGTTGAGGCATATGATTTTCTTTTAATATTTCCGCCCCGTCTTTAGTATGCGAAAGAATTATATCACGACTTTGCTCTGGTGTCAGCCTATCATGCGGATTGATTCCTTGTAATTGGTTCTCCACAAAATACGGCGGACGTAATGTTTTACCAATATCATGATAAAAACAACCAACGCGGACAAGTAAACTATTTGCTCCAATTTTATCCGCACATGCTTCAGCTAAATTCGCAACCATCATGCTGTGGTGATAAGTTCCTGGAGCTTTCATTAATATTTTCTTGAGCAGTGGATGATTCGGATTCGCTAGTTCTACTAATCGGCTCGTAGTTAATAAACCAAAAATAGTTTCAAAGAGCGGAATAACTCCGACACCGAGAATAAATGCACCAAACCCTCCTAAAAAGGCATAACCAATTGCCATTAAAGTAGACACTTGAAGTAGCGTACTATTATTAACTAACAATAAAATCAAGACATATACCATATTGATTAAACCTACCATAAAGCCTGAAAACATGATGGCAGAACGTCGACTATAATCCCGTAAAGCTACTACACTCGTAATTCCACTTAATAAAATGAAAATCGCAATTCCACTAGTTGAATCATTTTGAAATGCAAACAAACTAGTTACAGCAATATATAGCACACTTAAAAAGGCATACTTCTCATTCAGTAAGATTTTAAGTATCATCGGTGCAAATGCTGCTGGGAATAAAAAGGCGATATTAGATATATTCTGATTTTCTAAAAACAAAATAATCATTAACATGAATAAAGAAACGACATATACAGAAGAAAAAATCAGCATCGTTTGCATTTTTTTTGCTTTTGAAATGGTTTGTTTTTTTGTATATAAGAATAGAAGTGCTGCAAGTGCAATAATAAAAACGGCAAAGCCAGCATATTGTTTGACTGGCATTTTTTGATCTAATAGATGTAGCATGTTTAACTGACGATAGGTTTCTCGGTCTACAATTTGCCCTTCTTGCACGATTACTTGACCTTGTAAAATTTTCACTGGAACAACAGATTGGGCAGCTTCTTTGCGCCGTTCATCAGTTTGTTCTTCATTATAAATTTCATTTGGGACAATTGCGTATGAGACAAGCACTTTGGATACGTTTTTGTAATAAGAAGATATAGCAGACAATTCGATGTCATCTCGTGCCCTTATCTTTGCGGCATTGAGATTTTCATCACGGATTTTATTTTCCATTGTTTTCGCTACTTCGGTTGTAATAACGTCTTCCATTACATTAAAATCTTTGCTATCAGCCTCAATTAAAGTAGTAAAAACTTCATCGGATATATTCGAAGTGATTTTTTCAGATACATTGCTTGATAATTTGCTTTTTAAGTTTTTTAATTTAGTTTCTGTTGTAGTTGGTGCTGGGGCTGGTTCTTTATCTTTTGCTGCTTTTTCTTTATTTTTCTTATCATTTTCTTCTGCTTCAGAATTCACTTCAATTACATAAGCGAATAGACTTTGAATTAATGCTACTCGATTTTGTCCTGTTTCACGGTTGTAAACATACACATCTTCTACAGCATTACTTGCCTTAGTCCGTTCTTCTTTTGTTTTCTCCGTATCTTCAACAGTCTGTGGTGATCGAATCGTTTTTTCAGCTACTTGAAATAGCTTTACATTATACGATTCCGGTTTTGTCATTTGGCAGACAAGGAAATACGCTACGACAGCAAAACAAATAAGGAGAAGTGGGAAAAGGTATTTTTTTCCACTTTCGATGTACCAATCTTTCCATTTCTTGGCTAGCTTCACATCTTTGTCTCCTTTCTAATTTTGTTTCCCTTCGTACGCTTTAATAATTTCAGCTACTAAAGGATGTCTTACTACATCATGGTGTTCAAAGTAAACAAAACCAATGTCTTTAACATCTTTTAAAACTTGTTCCGCGTTAACAAGACCACTAGTTGCACCTTTTGGTAAATCAATTTGTGTCATATCACCGTTGACAATCATTTTAGAGTCATAACCAAGACGTGTTAAAAACATTTTCATTTGAGCAATGGTAGTGTTTTGCGCCTCATCTAGGATAACAAAAGCATGATCCAGTGTACGTCCCCTCATATAAGCCAGAGGAGCTATCTCGATAACGCCACGATCCATTAACCTTGTTGTATGCTCTGTACCAAAAATATCGTATAGCGCGTCGTATACAGGTCGTAAATAAGGATCTACTTTTTCTTTTAGATCGCCTGGTAGAAAACCTAAGCTTTCACCTGCTTCAACGGCCGGTCTAGTCAAAATGATTTTGCTAACTTTTCCTTTTTTCCATGCGTCTACTGCCATTACAACGGCAAGATAGGTTTTCCCTGTTCCTGCTGGTCCGACACCAAAAACGATATCATGTTTTTTTATCATTTGAATGTAAGTTCTTTGGCCAAATGTTTTAGGTCTAATAGGTGTTCCTTTGGCGTTTTTAGTGATTTCTTCTTCAAAAAGAGTATGGAAGTATATGAGTGTGCCATTTCTTTGCATTTTTACTGCTTGAGCTATATCACGACCATCAATATGAATGCCGCGTTTTACAGTTAAGATAAGTTCGTTTAAAACAGCAATAGTGTGCTGGACAGCTTCTTCTTCTCCAGTGATAGAAAGTGCTTCTCCCCGTGTAATAATTTTTACTTGAAGCAATTCTTCTAAAAGATCGATATTCTTATTATTATTGCCGAATAAATCTTGGATGTTTGTGTCATCAGATAATTCGACTACTTCATTAAATTCATTTAGCATTGGCTAACCCCTTCACCTGTTATAAGTGCCTTGATTAGTTATATTATACACGAAATTGCCTTGCTTGAAAAACGAAGCGATGAATAGCTTTAATTTCTGCCAAAAGTATGTATAAAAAAAACAGGATTTCCTTCATAAAATATGAAGAAACCCTGTTTTTTAATGTTTTCAAAACTAGTTTGAATTAGTTTATGAAAGATATTTTTTTACGAATTGGTTAACAGCACCGCCGTCAGCTTTGCCTTTTACTTTAGGCATAATTGCGGACATTACTTTGCCGAAATCAGCTTTACTAGATGCGCCAACTTCTTCGATAGTTGCTTTCACAATGTTCTCAAGCTCTTCAGGAGTCAATTGTTTAGGAGCATAGTCCTCAACAATGACAATCTCGGAACGGACTTTATCAGAAAGGTCGCTACGTCCTGCTTTGTCAAACTCGGCTAGAGAATCTCTGCGTTGTTTGAGTTCGCGGGAAATCACGGTTACTTCATCATCCGGAGTAAGATCTTTCACACCTTGGTGAATTGCTTCGTTTTGTAAAGCTGCTTTTAACATGCGAATAACGGAAAGTTTTTCTTTTTCTTTATCGCGCATCGCTTGCTTCATATCTTCATTTAACTTGTCAAGCAGTGTCAACGAAATCATCGCCTTTTAATTAGAATTTGCGTTTTCTTGCTGCTTCGGATTTTTTCTTACGTTTTACGCTTGGTTTTTCATAAAATTCGCGCTTTCTGGATTCTTGCAAAGTTCCACTTTTGGAAACAGTACGTTTAAAGCGACGAAGAGCATCTTCAAGCGATTCGTTTTTACGAACTACTGTTTTTGACATCTCTCTTTCCCTCCCTCCGGCACTTACATGCACTCACTTAAATCCTTCATTTAAGTTCCAGAATAGGACATAACGGAAAATAAATTATGAATTATTCTGAAGTAATGCAGATAAGCATTCACTCATTAAAAATTATATACGAAACATCGGGCATCGTCAACATGAAATCGTTAACTTTCGCATAAAACTTTGAAATGTTAACGATTTTTATTTTCGTAAAGGTCAAAATAGAAAGAAGCAGCTGATAATACATAGAGCGGAGCAGTTTCTGTTCTTAAAATTCTTGGGCCGAGTCCGGCAAGTTTGGCATTTACTTCTTGAAGAAGCAACAGCTCTTTTTCACTAATGCCGCCTTCTGGTCCAAAAATACACAAAACAGACTGTCCATGCTTCATTGTTTGAAATAAGCTAGCAAGCGCACTATCTTCGCCTTCTCGGGCGCTCTCTTCATAGGCGGCGATAACATAGTCATAGTGAACATGGTCAAATATTAATTCTTTGAAACTAGCAGCATAATGAACTTCTGGAATGACAGTTCGGTGCGATTGTTCAGCTGCTTCTTGCGCAATTTTTTGAAGGCGCTCGATTTTTTTGATGACTTTTTTATCATCCCATTTCACCACAGAACGTTCGGCTTTATAGGGAATGAATTTGTGTGCACCTAGTTCTGTACTTTTTTGAATGATGAGTTCTAGTTTGTCGCCTTTCGGTAGGCCGCTCGCAATAGTGATTTCAATGGGTAATTCGGTATCTTCTTCTAGCCATTTCACTAGATTTAACAATACCTCATCCTCATTTATTGCTGTAATAGCCGCGATACATGTTTTTTTGCTCGGAAAAACAATGAAAACTTGGTCGGATTCTTTCATTCGCATTACACGTGCAATATGATGGAAATTTTCTCCTGTAATGCTTAATGTATCGTTATCATTTTCTAGCTCATTAGTTACGAAATAACGCTGCATTTACTCCACTCCTCGTTTGGAAATGATCGCAACCCAGTCTCCTTGTTGCTCGATTTTTTCGATGATAAGCCCAGCGTTTTTCAGCGCTTCTTCTACTACTTCGGCTTTGTCTTCAATAATTCCTGAAGCAATGAAAATTCCGCCTGGTTTGAGTGCTTTATAAACATCTTCTGGGAAAAGTAAAATCACTTCTGCTAAAATGTTGGCTACGACAATATCTACATCGGATTTATTAATATCTTGAAGGAGATTATTTTGCTTCACAGTAATGATATTTTCTGTTTTATTTAAACGAATATTTTCTTCTGCAGCTCGAGTAGCAATTTCGTCGAGGTCTGTTGCTAAAATGGATTTTGCTCCAAGTTTGGCGCTAGCAATACTTAACACACCGGAACCCGTGCCAACGTCAATGAGTTCATCACCTGGTTGTAAATAATCACTTAGCGCGCGGATACAAAGTTGTGTTGTCGGATGTGTCCCAGTACCGAAAGCCATTCCTGGATCTAGCTCAATGATTATTTCGTTAGCAGATGGTGTATAAGATTCCCAACTTGGTACAATCGTGATACGGTCTGTGATTTGAACAGGATGATAGTATTTTTTCCAAGCAGTTGCCCATTCTTCATCGTCTACATCGTTCACAACAAATTGAAATTTACCAAGAGGAATATCAAAGGTTGTAAGGTTCTTCAAAGTTTGTTCGATTTCTGGGATTTGCTCGACAAATTCCGTGGTTTTTAAGAAGTAAGCTTTGATGATAACGCCATCTTCTGGATAATCTTCTCGTTTTAATGCATAAATTTCACCGAATTTGTCTTCTCGTTCGCGTAAAAAGTCTGCTACATCTTCAATAGAAACTCCCGCTGCCCCGAACTCCGTTAAAACATTTGCAACTGGCTCCACTGCTTCGTTTGTTGTATGGACTTCTACTTCTGACCATTCCATTTTTCAACACTCCTTTAGTATGTAGAAAAGGTCGATGGTTGCTCTCGCACAACTATCGACCTCTACGTTCATCAATCGCCTTTAAAAGCTCGTTTCATTTTGTCAAAAAATCCAGATGTTTGTTCGTCTACTTTGTCTCCTGTAGTTGAAGCAAATTCTCGTAAGATTTCTTTTTGTTTATCATCTAGTTTTTTCGGAACGATTACTTTGACGATTACGTGTTGATCGCCTGTTCCGTTTCCACGAAGATGCGGAACACCTTTACCTCGTAAGCGGAAGGTTGTCCCTGTTTGTGTACCACTAGGGATTTTGAGGCGAACTTTACCGTGCACAGTTGGTACATCGATTTCGTCACCTAGGGTAGCTTGTACGAACGTGATTGGCACTTCCACATAAATGTCGTCAGCTTCTCGTTCGAAAAACTCATCTGGAATCACAACGAATACTACATATAAATCGCCGTTAGGTCCGCCATTAATACCAGCTTCCCCTTCGCCAGATACGCGCATTTGTTGTCCGTCATTCACACCAGCCGGAACTTTCACTTTGATTTTTTTCGTTTTAGTTACGCGGCCTTTACCGTGACAAGTTGGACATTTTTCTTTGATTTCTTTACCAGTACCATTACAGTATTGACATGTGCGTTTATTGACTACGCGACCGAATGGGGTATTTTGTTCCACGTTAATAGAACCTTTACCTCCACAATGGCTACATTTTTCTGGTGTAGTTCCAGGTTTTGCGCCAGAGCCGTGACAAGTATCACAGTTTTCTTCGCGAGGAATTTCGATTTCCGCATCTTTACCAAAAATAGCCTCTTTGAATTTAAGACGCATTGTATATTGTAAATCGCTACCTTGTCTTGGTGCGTTAGGGTCTTGTTGACGTCCTCCTCCACCGAAGAATGTGTCAAAGATGTCTTCAAATCCGGAGAATCCGCCTCCGCCAAAGCCACCACCTGCACCGCCGCCGAAGCCTTGGTTTGGATCTACGTGTCCATATTGATCATATTGCGCACGTTTTTGTGGGTCACTTAAAGCTTCATAAGCCTCTGATATTTCTTTAAATTTTTCATCAGCGCCTGCTTCTTTATTTATGTCCGGATGATACTGTTTGGACAGTTTCCGGTAAGCTTTTTTTATTTCGTCCGCTGAGGCGCTTTTGGAAACACCAAGCACTTCATAGTAATCTCGTTTTGCCATCCGCCATCACTCCTGTCCATGATAGATTTTTATAGTCCTAACGTATTGTAACATTTGAAAGAGATGTTGTAAAAACTTTATTTCAGATAAAAAGCCAAAGCCACAGTAGACTTTGACTCATTATCCTTACCTTTAAAAAAGATTATTTGTTTTCTTTGTCGTCGTCATTTACTTCTTCAAATTCAGCGTCTACTACGTCGTCATTTTGAGGAGCTTCTTGACCTTCTGCGCCGCCAGCTGCTTGTTGTTCTGCTGCAGCTTGTTCGTATAATTTAACAGATAGGTTTTGAACGATTTCGTTTAAGCTATCTGTTTTTTCTTTGATAGCATCGAAATCTTCGCCTTTAAGCGCTTCTTGTAGTTCATCGCGAGCTGCTTCTGCTTTTTTCACTTCTTCTTCTTCAACTTTGCCTTCTAGTTCTTTCAAAGTTTTATCGACAGTGAATACTAATTGGTCTGCATTGTTGCGAAGTTCAGCGTTTTCTTTGTTCTTTTTATCTTCTTCAGCATTAGCTTCAGCGTCTTGAACCATTTTTTCAATTTCTTCATCAGTTAGGCCTGAAGAAGATTTAATAACGATGTTTTGTTCTTTACCAGTTCCAAGATCTTTTGCACGAACTGTTACGATACCATTTTTATCGATGTCAAAAGATACTTCGATTTGTGGAATTCCGCGTGGTGCTGGTGGAATATCCGCTAATTGGAAACGACCTAATGTTTTGTTGTCTTTTGCCATTGGACGTTCACCTTGAAGTACATGAATATCTACTGCTGGTTGGTTATCAGCTGCTGTAGAGAAAGTTTGTGATTTAGATGTTGGGATAGTTGTATTACGTTCGATAAGTGTAGTCATAACGCCACCCATTGTTTCAATACCAAGGGATAATGGAGTTACGTCAAGTAGTACAACGTCTTTTACATCACCAGTGATTACGCCACCTTGAATTGCAGCACCCATTGCTACAACTTCATCCGGGTTTACACCTTTATGAGGTTCTTTGCCTAATTCTTTTTTGATTGTTTCTTGAACTGCAGGGATACGAGTAGATCCACCAACTAAGATTACTTGGTCAATATCGCTTGCAGATAGGTTTGCATCTTTTAATGCTTGACGAGTTGGCGCAATAGTACGTTCAACTAAGTCATGTGTTAATTCATCAAATTTAGCACGAGTAAGGGTTACTTCTAAGTGAAGTGGACCAGCTTCTCCAGCTGTGATAAATGGTAAGGAGATTTGTGTGCTTGTTACGCCAGAAAGATCTTTTTTCGCTTTTTCAGCTGCATCTTTCAAACGTTGAAGCGCCATTTTATCTTGGCTTAAGTCAATACCATTGTCTTTTTTGAATTCTGCTACTAGATAGTCGATGATTTTTTTATCAAAGTCATCTCCACCTAATTCGTTATCACCAGCAGTTGAGTGTACTTCAAATACGCCGTCACCTAATTCAAGGATAGATACGTCAAAAGTACCACCACCAAGGTCAAATACTAGGATTGTTTGGTCTGTTTCTGTTTTATCCATACCGTAAGCAAGAGCTGCTGCTGTTGGTTCGTTGATAATACGTTCTACTTCAAGACCAGCGATTTTACCAGCATCTTTTGTTGCTTGACGTTGTGCATCGTTGAAGTAAGCTGGAACTGTAATAACAGCTTTATCTACAGTTTCACCAAGGTAGTCTTCTGCATAGCTTTTTAGATATTGTAAAATGATTGCACTGATTTCTTGTGGTGAGTAATCTTTTCCTTCGATTGTTTCTTTATAGTTAGTACCCATGTGACGTTTAATAGAACTAATTGTATTTGGGTTTGTGATTGCAGCACGTTTCGCTACTTCACCAACTTGGCGTTCGCCGTTTTTGAAACCAACGACAGAAGGTGTTGTACGTGCGCCTTCTGGGTTAGGGATAATTTTAGCTTCTCCGCCTTCTAATACTGCTACTGCAGAGTTTGTTGTTCCTAAGTCAATTCCGATAATTTTACTCATTGTTATTTCCTCCTGTTATTCAGTAATTATTTTTTATTGATTCACTTTTACCATCGATGGGCGAATAACCCGGTCTTTTAATTTATAACCTTTTTGAAGTTCAGCAGTGATTTCATTACTACCTGCATTTTCATCACTATCTTGCATCACGGCTTGATGGAAGTTCGGGTCAAATTGTTCGCCGACAGCCGGAATTACCTCAATACCTTCTTTTTCAAAAGCAACAAGAATTTGGTTGTAAACCATTTCCATTCCTTTTAGAATTTGTTTCACTTCTTCTTGATCAGAAGTCGTTGCAAGAGCTTTTTCAAAACTATCTAGTGCAGGAAGTAAATCTTGCGCTAGGCTTTGCGAACGGTATTTTTGGCTAGCATCGCGGTCAGCAATATGTCTTTTTTTGACATTTTCAAAATCCGCTTGCATGCGAAGATAACGATTTTCAACTTCATCTAGTTTGTTTTCAAGCTCTAAAATTTTGGCTTGTTCTTCTGTTAAAGTTTCTTCTGTCGCTTCTTCTTCCACTGTTTCTACTGATTCATCTAAACTATTTAATTCTTCTTGTTCGATTTCCTCAGCTAGTTTTTCTTTTTTGTTCTTTTTCTCAGACACTGTAGCCACCTCCTGAAAAAACTTATGCTTTTTCAGCCTTCCTAATTTTGGTTATCACGATAAAGTTTGGTTAACACATCGGTTAAATCTCGACTCATTACATCAACTAAGCCCATCATTCTGCTATATTCCATTCTTGTTGGACCTAGGAGCACAATACCGCCAACACGTTCGCCAGCAATATTGTATGTTGCTGTAATGATACTACAATCTTCCATTAGACTATTATTGTTTTCACGGCCAATTTTAACTTGTAGGCCATCGGGAATATCCCTAAACAATTCATATACATCTTGTTCTTCTTCCATCAAATGGAGCATCTCACGGACTTTATTAATATCATGAAATTCTGGTTGATTTAAGATGTTCGTTTTTCCGCCAAAATACACTTTTTGCTGGCTGGCCTGGGCAAAAGAATCAGAAAAGACATGCATAAAGCTTTCATAGTTTCTAACATGCTTTCCAAGTAGTTCTTTTACTTCCATTGGTATTTGTACTTTTAAATCATCCAGTGAAAGCCCAACTAACCGTTCGTTTAAAATGTTGACCATTCGTTCAATATCAGAAAGCGTTGTGCCCTCGGGTATTGTCACAAGATGGTTATCAACATGCCCTTGATCGGTAATTAAAATGAGCATTGCCTGAAAATTATTTATTGGTACAAATCTAAAGCCACTTAAATGATTTTTCGTTGCTTCTGGACCAAGCAAGATGGACGTGTAATTGGTTAAATCGGATAACATTAATGCTGAATTTTGGATGAGTCCTTCCATTTCGTAATAATTCTCTGAAAAGAAAGAACGAATCATTTGTCTGTCGGATTTGTCTAGCTTCTTGGGCTGGAGCAAATAATCGACATAGAAGCGGTACCCTTTCTCAGAAGGAACTCGTCCGGACGAAGAATGTGTTTTTTCAATAAAACCGTATTCTTCAAGGACACCCATCTCATTACGGATAGTCGCTGAACTATAAGGCAAACTTTTTTCTTTCAGCAAATTTTTCGATCCAACCGGCTGAATAGTCCAAGTGAAATGATCGATGATGGCACGGAAAATCAGAAGTTGTCTTTCTGTTAACATATCTATCACCTCTTTTAGCACTCAATAACGTCAAGTGCTAAATACAAGTATAAATTTACCAAACAATTCTAGCTTAGTCAACCGAAAACACTCGATTTCAGACTAAAGTAGGATTGTTTGGTCAAAAAAGGTCAAATGATGCAGTTTTAGAGAAATTCTTGAAAAACATTATTTCCTAAAAATCTTCCGCTTCTTGTAAGTGCCACATTTTCTTCGTTATTTTCAAGCCAGCCTTTTGCAGTAGTTTTTTGAATAGCATGCGCAAAAGTCGTATCTAAATCTTGACCGAATTTTTGCTTGAAGTGAATTTTATTAACTCCGTCTACTTTTCTAAGACCTAAAAACATTTCTTCTTCCATTTTTTCTTTTAAGGTAAGTTCTTTTTGTTGGAATGTAGGAAGTTTATTTTCTTGTAATGGTTCCATGTATTTTTTTATTGGACCAAAATTGCTATAACGGGTGTTGCCGACATATCCATGTGCTCCGGCGCCAAACCCGTAATAATGCTCATTGCTCCAGTAAGTAATATTGTGTTTGCTTTGAAAGCCTTCTTTCGCGAAATTACTAATCTCATATTGTTTCCGACCGTGTTTTTCCATTTCTGTTAGTAATAAATCATACATGTTTGCTTCGGCATCTTGGCCAGGTAGGAATAGTTTTCCTTTTTGCATAAGGTTGTAAAAAATCGTTTTTGGTTCAATAATTAGTGAGTATGCTGAATAGTGAGGTAAGTCTAAATCAAGTGCTTGTTTTAAAGTGTCTTTAAAGTCAGCCTCTGTTTGACCTGGCAAGCTAAAAATCAAATCAATACTTACATTTTCAAAACCAACTTTGCGCATGTTTTCAACAGATTGGTATACATCTTTCACGGTATGAATGCGACCAATTTTTTTAAGAAGCTCGTTATTGAAACTTTGAACGCCCATACTAATGCGATTGACACCATGATCTTGCATCGCTTGTAATTTGGATATAGAAAGATCTCCTGGATTTGCTTCAAAGGAAAACTCAATTTCATTTTTGAGTGGTAATATTTCTCGGATAGCTGTGCAAAGTCTTGCAATTTGCGCCTCATTTAAGGTCGTAGGTGTTCCGCCGCCCACAAAAACCGTGTCAACCGGAGCGATGGGACCTTTTGCAGCAGTCATTTCCATTTCTTTTATTAGTAAATCTACGTATTCATCGACTGGTTGTCCTTCTAAGAATACTTTATTAAAATCGCAGTAATAGCAAATGTGTTCGCAAAACGGAATATGGATATATACCGCCGAACTTTCATTACTCGATAGGTTCGTATTTATCATTTTTATCAATTCCTTGCACTTAAAATTTGCTTCGTTGTCCACTAGTCAGTTTAACATATTTTTTAGTGCATATGTGGAGGTTTCGCTTTTAACATAAAAAGATTGTGCTATGAACATATTCGCTCTTAGCACAATCTTTGTTATTATTTCGATTCGTCCATTTTCAAGATTGCCATGAAAGCTTCTTGCGGCACTTCCACAGAACCGATTTGTTTCATTCGTTTTTTACCTTCTTTTTGTTTCTCTAAGAGTTTTCGTTTACGCGATACGTCCCCACCATAACATTTAGCAAGTACGTTTTTACGTAGAGCTTTAATAGTGGAACGAGAAACAATTTTTGTTGCAATTGCTGCTTGAATAGGTACTTCAAATTGTTGTCTTGGAATAAGTTCTTTTAATTTCTCGACAATGATTTTTCCACGCTCGTAGGCAAAATCACGGTGAACGATAAAGCTAAGTGCATCCACTTTTTCTGCATTTAAAAGAATATCCATCTTCACAAGTTTAGAAGCTTTATAGCCAATTAATTCATAATCAAAGGACGCATAGCCTTTTGTAGATGATTTTAATTGGTCGAAGAAGTCGTAAACTATTTCAGATAGTGGAATTTCGTACACAATACTAACGCGAATATCATCCAAGTACTCCATCGTAATGAAGTTCCCCCGTTTGTTTTGTGCAAGTTCCATTACCGCACCAACATAATCATTTGGAACCATGACAGTTGCTTTAACGTATGGTTCTTCCACGCTTTCAATTACGCCAGGTTCAGGCATATCAGCTGGGTTATCGACCACAATATTAGATCCATCTGTTAAATTCACATGGTAAATAACACTTGGGGCCGTAGTAATTAAATCGATATTAAATTCGCGCTCAATTCTTTCTTGAATAATTTCCATGTGTAGTAGACCTAAAAATCCACAACGGAATCCAAAACCTAATGCTTGAGAAGTCTCTGCTTCAAATTGTAAAGCTGAATCATTAAGTTCTAATTTTTCAAGTGCATCACGTAAATCGTTATATTTGGAAGAGTCAATTGGATAAAGTCCGCAATAAACCATTGGATTTAATTTGCGGTATCCGTCAAGAGCTTCTTCAGCAGGATTGTTCGCAAGTGTAATTGTATCACCCACTCGAGTATCTCCAACATTTTTGATTGCAGCTGTTAAGTAACCAACGTCGCCAACAAGAAGCTCATCACGTGGTGTTGCTTTTGGAGAGAAAACACCAACTTCTGTAACTTCAAACTCTTTGCCGTTTGACATCATTTTAATTCTGTCGCCTGCTTTTACAACTCCATCCATAATACGGATATTAGCTATTACGCCACGATACGCATCAAAAACAGAGTCAAAAATAAGTGCTTTAAGTGGTTTATCTACGTCACCAGATGGTTCTGGTACTTTTTCTACTATTTGTTCAAGGATGTCTTCAATCCCGATGCCTGATTTTGCAGAAGCAAGGACTGCATCGGATGCATCTAAGCCAATAACATCTTCAATTTCAGCACGAACTCTTTCTGGATCTGCTGCTGGCAAATCAATCTTATTAATTACAGGTAAAATTTCTAAATCATTATCTAGAGCTAAATAAACGTTTGCCAGTGTTTGCGCTTCGATACCTTGCGCAGCATCTACTACTAAAATAGCACCTTCACATGCAGCTAAACTTCTAGATACTTCATAAGTGAAATCGACGTGTCCCGGTGTATCGATCAAATGAAAGATATACGTTTCTCCGTCTTTTGCTTTATATTTTAATTGTACAGCATTTAATTTTATGGTTATCCCGCGTTCACGTTCTAAATCCATCGAATCTAGTAGCTGATTTTTCATTTCACGATGCGTCAAAGCACCTGTTTGTTCTAAAATCCGATCAGCGAGTGTAGATTTACCATGATCTATGTGCGCGATAATCGAAAAGTTTCTAATTTTCTTTTGTCTTGCATTCATTTCTTCTTTGTTCATTTCCCCAGCTCCTGATTAGAACTCATCGCATAAATCCGATGGCAAGCTATCCTTGATTATATCAGTAGAACGCTTAACATTCAATGACTTCTTTATTAATTACGGATAAATTTAAAATAAAATAGAAAGTATTATTGCAATATGGCTGTGTTTTCGGTATAATAGCATTTGTTCTGATATAATTTAAAAAGGTATGTTATATGAAATAAATACTACCTCATTAGTTTGGACGGAGGTGAATGGAATGCCAAATATTAAATCTGCAATTAAACGTGTAAAAACTGCTGAAACTCGCAACAGCCGTAATGCATCTCAACGTTCTGCAATGCGTACTGCTATCAAAAAATTTGATGAAGCAGCTGCAAACAACGCGGATAACGCGAAAGATCTTTACGTAGAAGCATCGAAAAAATTAGATAGCGCTGTGAGCAAAGGATTGATTCACAAAAACAATGCTGCTCGCAACAAATCTCGCTTAGCTGCTAAATTAGCTAAATAATACCATTTAGGTATAAAACATCACACCTTGTGTGGTGTTTTTTGTTTTTAAAATAGCTTTGTCCTCAGGAGACAAAGCTATTTTTTATACAGTTTTTTGGCGATTATCCTGTAATTCAAATAAAAACCATTCTAACTTCTGTTCTTTATCACCGAAACCTGTTTTCATTTCAAGATCTATTTCAGCCAATCGTTTTAAAGCTTGATTTAATTGTAGCTCTGAGAAATTCTTTGCTTGTTTAGACGCTAATTTCACACGAAACGGATGTACTTTTAATTTAGTTGCAGCTTGTTGTTGTGAATAACCTTGTTGCTCAAGTAACTTTAATTGATTTAACAAGCGAAATTGGCTAGAAATTAAAGCTAATATCTTGATAGGTTCTTCTTTTTGTTTTAACAAGTCGTAATAAATTCTAAGTGCCCCACCAATATCCATCGCAATCATCTTATCTAGTAATAAGAAAATATTTTGCTCGAGAGAACGAACGACTAGAGATTCGACATCCTGCACCGTGATTTCTTTAGTGTCAAAGCAATACAACATAAGTTTTTGTAATTCATTCATTGCTGTCGTTAATTGACCACTTGTAAGTTCAATAAGCCGAGTAATCGCCTCTTGAGACATCTGCATATTGTTTTCGTTTAGTTTTGCTTCAAGCCATTTCTTCAGTTCATTTTCATTAGGTCGTTTCGCTTCTATTACTGTGGCTGTTTTTTTGAGTAGTTTGGTAAGTTTTTTACGTTCATCTAATTTTTCTACCCGTGCCACAAAACATAATACAGAATAATCAACGGGCTCATTCAAATAAGCTTCTAACTTTGCAGTGTCGTGTTCTACTTTATTTTTACTTTTTTCGGTGGTTAAGAACATCGGATTATTTGCCATTACTAGGCGCTTATCGCCAAAAAACGGCATACTTTCGGCTTCTTGAATAACTACTTCAATTGGCATTTCTTCTAAATCTAAATTAGCATAATTAAACTCGACTTCTTCCCCATCTAAAATATTATCTATCAAAAGTTGCTTTGTCTCGTTAATAATATAATCTTCTGTCCCAATGATTAAATACACAGGAGTTATTTTTTTGGAGCGTATCTGTTTCCATTCTGGCAGCATTCATTTCGCCTCGCTTCACTCTTATTTCTCTTTCTATGGTAAAACATGAAATAAGAGATAGCAAGTTTTATTTCAAAGTGGTTTCGAAGCCCTTTCCAAATGTGTAGATTATTTCTCCTTGTAGATCAGTTCGTAAAATCTTTACTTCTGCTTCCTCTATCGTGTCTATCGTTTCTTTATGAGGATGGCCAAAACGGTTTTTTAAACCACAAGAAATAATTGCATAAGCTGGTTTTACTTGCTCGACAAATGCTTTAGAGGTTGAGGTCTTACTTCCATGATGCCCAACTTTTAAAATATCGGCCTTAATCGATTTATCTAAAAGCGCCTTTTCTCCGCTTGCTTCTAAATCTCCTGTGAAAATCCATGTTTTATTATCCAATATTGCTTTTAAAACAATAGAATCATCGTTTCCGCCTTCTCCCATTTCATTTGGATACAAACATTCAAATTTATTTTGCCCAACTTGCCACTGTGCTCCGGCTAAAATAATCGTTTGTTTTACTTTTGGCATAGTCTTAAGAGCTTCTCTCATAATGGCTTTATTTTCTGCCCCTTTTGCAAAAATCAGTTCTTTTATGGCAATATTTTTTTGCAGTTCATCGAGCCCTTCCATGTGATCCGCGTCGCTATGTGTAATGATGACTTTATCTAAACTACTAATTCCTTTTGATTTTAAAACGGGTGTGAGAGTACTTCCACCGATTGTGAAAGGTTTTCGTTTTTTTGTCCAAGCTTCTTTCTCTACCAGAAGCTCGCCACCAGTATCTATAAGGTAATTGCCTTTGTTTTTCGGTAATTGTATTAATATGCTATCTCCTTGCCCGACGTCAATAAAACTAACCTTGCCAGTAACATTAAAACTAGAAAAATAACATAATAAACAAAAGCAAATAAAGATTCCGATTGGAAATTGTTTCTTTTGCCACTGATAAAAAAATAGTAGTATTGTAGCGATAATTAGCACGAGCATGATAGTGTTTGGTCTGCCAGTAATAATAGTTTGATGCGGTATCTTTGCAAAGAGATTAGTTAAACTTTCCATTAATTGAATCAAAAAAGTAAGCATATATTCAGGAATTTTCATTAATGTTGGGGAAATAATAGATAGTAAAAAAACACCTAAACAACCTGGTAATACAATGATTGTAAAAAGTGGAACATATAGTAGGTTAAAGAAAATCCCTACCCAAGAAAACGAGTAAAAATGATACATCATAACAACAGAAGACATCATCGTTGAGATGAAGGAAATAGTCAATGATTTAACAAAAGGACTTTGTTGCCTTACTAATATTTGACGGGATGACAAAATTATCCCAAAAGATACAACATAAGAAAGTTGAAAACCCACTTCATAAATGACATGAGGTTGTATTATAAAAAACAAGATAAAAGATATACAAATAACAGAAAAAGAACTCCATTTAGTAGCATATTTTTCTGAAAGTAAAAGTAAAGCAGTCATTGTCGCTGCTCGAATTACAGGCGGACTTGCTCCTGTGAGGATAACGTAAAAAGGTAATAATACAAGGAGAGAAATAGTGACTCGCTCCCTTGTTATACCTAGCTTTAACAATAAAAAATAAATTGATCCGATTAATAAATTAACATGAAGCCCTGATATAGCTAATAAATGAACAACGCCCATTTGTTGATATACTTCATACATTTCAGGTGAAAAGCCATTTTTCTCACCAGTGATTAACGCTAGTAGATAAGGAGTTATTTTTGGAGAGATGTTTTCAGTTAGATGATTCATTATCAATAAACGTATATTTTGAATGCGCATTAGTATGGACGGAGCAGATTGTCCAGAAATATAAAGTGTATTTACTTGTAGTATATAGTTAATGTTTTTACCTTTAAGATACTCTTTATAATTAAATTGAGCTTGATTACGATTTGTTTGAGGGGACTTTAACTTAGCGGATACAGAAATAAATTGGCCATAAGTGAGCTTTTTAAGATTTTGTTGCTCTTTTTCAGTTGATATTTTGTAACTCAATTGGAATTTTTCTTTCTGGCAGCGTACTACAGCTTGGAAACTATCACCATCTACTTTTAAGTCATTGATTATTTGGCAATTTCCGTTAAATTCAGTAGCTGTATAAGAAGACACATTTGATTTTTCCACAAAAAATAAAAAACAAGTTAGGAGATAAACGAGGACAAACAGAAGAATAATTTTGGATTTTTTGATAAAAGCAACGATGCCAAGCAAACAAATACATATGGGAACGATAGAGCTTGTAAAAGTAGTACAGATAATAGCTAAAATAATGATAGCTAAATATCGCTCGATAACGTTCCCTCCTTATTTAATTCAATTTATTTGAAATGTTTTGATAGAGTTGTTCTGCTTTTTCTGGTTCGATATTCACTTCCACTGCTGCTTCTTTTACTAAAGTATGCATTTTTTCTGCATTCCAATTATTAACTTGAAGAACAGATTCATCAAATTCTACTTTTTGTAATTCAACTCCAGCAATATTAAATAGTTCTAAAGCGTATGGATGGTTTTTGTAGTCTTTAGCGAAATACACTTTCTTTATTCCTGCTTGAATGATTGATTTCGTACAAGCGAGACAAGGGAAATGTGTTACGTATAATTCTGCTTTATCTGTCGAAGCGCCAAATTTAGCACACTGTAAAATCGCATTCATTTCTGCGTGAATAGTCCGGATACAGTGGCCATCAACAACGTAACAACCATGTTCTGCGCAGTGATCTCCGCCAGCTATTGACCCGTTATATCCGCCCGCAATAATACGTTTATCACGTACTATGGTTGCACCTACCATTAATCTTGTACACGTGCTCCTTGATGAAATTAGATGACTTTGCGCCATAAAAAACTGATCCCATGCGATTCTTTGCACATTAAAAACTCCCTTATGATTTGATAAATATTAGTATAGGTGTTTATAAGGAAGTTCGTCAACCACTTTTATTAATTAACATCCAAATATTCTTTTAATTTTTCAACTGTTTTTTCGCCTATGCCAGTAACATTTTTTAAGTCTTCTATTGTCTGAAACAGTCCTTCTTTTTCACGATATTCGATAATAGCTGTTGCTTTTGAATCTCCAATTCCGGGCACTTGTTGCAAGTCTATCTTCGTTGCGCTATTAATATTAACTTTTTTGTCTGTTTCAGATGATTCTATATCATCTCTTACAACTTCCTCTGATCCTGCTTCTCCTTTTTTATAAACATAGATACTCATTTCGTCTTTTAGTTTTTCGGCTAAGTTTAATTTGCTGTTGTCCGCATCTTCTGTGAGTCCTCCTGCTACTTTCACAACATCTTGCACTCTGGCATCTACTGGTAATTTATACACACCAGGAGTTCGGACTGCCCCTTTGATGTCAATATAGATATGTGTAGCATTCTTTTTTCCTCTTTTTGTGGTTTTTCTTCAGTATTTAGCGCTTGGTTTGCTGTAACCTTATCTGTTTGAGAAGTTGGGATACTTATATAAATTACTCCAGCACAAAGAATGGCAATTCCTATTAAAAAATAGTTTTTGTGTTTCTTCAGTAGTTCCATCATCCATTTCACCGCCTTTAATTATATTATTCGCCAAACGACCAAAAACTCCTTTTCGATTATTTAGAGCAAAAACGCATAAAAAAAGAAAGTAATCTTGGAAAATTACTTTCTTGCTACGAAAAAGATTCTTTCGCTGCTGTTTGTTGGATTTTCATGACTGAAATCAGCGTAAACATCAATTTTCGAAAAACCGTATTTTTTTAATAATTCTTTATATGTGGTGATTGGATAGGTCCTTTCTTTATGTAATTCATCGACCCGATTATACATGTTATCCTCCCCTAAAATGTAAAAGGTTAGCTCATGTTCGACTGAATGGGGATATTCACCAGGAAACGAATTCCAAATTATCGAAATTTCCTCATCGCTATCACCATAAGAATAATCTTTAAAGCCTTGATCTATTTTAAATACAGAATGTACATCAAATAAAAATAAGCCATTTGGTTTTAAGTGAGCAGATACCGCTTTAATAGTATTCTCAAGTGCTTGTTCGGTTTCTAAATAATTAAGAGAATCACAGAAACATGTAATGACATCGAAGCTTTGATTTAAAGCTAACTTTGACATGTCTTGCTCTAGAATTGGTAGATTTATTTCAGCTGCTGCGACTTTTTCTTTAGCAACTGCTACCATCTCTTTCGACAAATCCACACCAGTAACTTGATGCCCTAAAAAGCTTAACCTTAGAGCGAATTCAGCTGTACCACATGCTAAATCGAGTACTTCTTTTGATGTTTCACCAATAAAGTCCGCTGAAAACTCCAACCATTCATCATAAAGCTCAGAATCCATGAGTCTATCATAGAATCCCGGAAAATATTCATAACTCATTATCGATTTCTCCTTAAAAAAACAGACGGATTTTTTACCCGCCTGTTTTTGTTAGTTATTAAGAAATAAACGCAGCAGAAACGTCCACGAGTGGTGCGTCTCCCCATAGTTTTTCTAAATTATAGTAAGAACGCTCTTCTTTGTGGAATACATGGATAATAACATCTCCTAAATCGATTAAAATCCACTGAGCCGCATCAAAGCCTTCTAAACGTTTTACATCTACTTGGTTTTCAAGCGCTTTTTCTTTAATTTCACGAGCAATTGCTTGGACTTGTTTGTCTGAATTACCATGGCAGATAACAAAATAATCCGCGAAACTTGATAAACCCTTCATGTCTAGTGCTAAAATATCCTCTGCTCTTTTATCGTCTGCTGCCTTTGCGGTCAGCATTAATGTATCATAACTGTTCAAATTATTAATAGTCTCCTTCCAAATTTAAATTAACAAAATAATTATAGGCATCCAGTGTATCTGGAAAAACCGATTGTTGCTTTTTAATCAAATACGTTATTGTATTGGATAAAGCAAACAACATTGCTGCATCAAGTGATTTCAGTGCTAGTCTGCGTGCTTTATATACACCAGGAAATGTTCTTCCAGGTTCCGTATAATCCGCTAAATAGATGAGTTTATCGAAATCGGACATCGCTCCGCTTCCTGTCGTATGAAGACGAATAGCTTCCAAGATTTCTGGATCAGTAATGCCAAACTCTTTTTCTGCTAAATATGCGCCAACTGGAGCGTGCCAAAGCGAGCGATGAAACTGCAATAAACGTGGATCAAATCCCTCGTCTTCAATGATTTTTCTCGCTTTATCATCTTCATAGTATTTCGCATAATCGTGTAACAGGGCGGTTATTCTCGCCTTTTCTACATCCATATGATAATGTTCTGCGAGTTCTATTGCTGCTTTTTCAACGCCTAAAGTGTGTTTGAATCTTGCAGTTGGCATAGCTTCTTCTACTTTTTTTAGCACTTCATTTCTTTCCATAAAGTTGATGCTCCTTTATATATGACCATACTTTTTCTGGTAAAAAGGCTTCTGCGTGTTCAATATCATTTCTAATTTCAGTTGAAGAAATAGCTGTTTCCGGCATATTGATTTTAACAATATCGTACGGAACTTCTTTTTGATATAGTGGGCGGTTAACCCCAACGAATGTCACCATTTTTACTAAGTCATCTATATGATACCACTTTGGCAAATATTCTACCATGTCCCCGCCGATAATAAAATAAAAATCCGTATCCGGCTGTTCGCTTATCATATCACGCATTGTATCATACGTATAGGACTTTCCAGTTCGCATAAGCTCGCGAGTATCAATTTCAAAAGAATCCCTATCTGCTATCATCAATTGAAGCATTTCCACCCGTTCCTCATTTGAAGCCATGCCACTAATCTGTTTATGTGGAGGAACTTTATTTGGGAGAAAAAGGATTTTTTCAAGACCGAGTTGTGCTTTCGCTTCTTCTGCCATATGGAGGTGCGCTAAATGTGGTGGATCAAATGTGCCGCCTAAGATACCGACTTTATGTTTCATGACAGGTTTCCTCCAAATTTAAGGCAACTTAATTTGTTGCTTATTTACGGATTGTTTGTAAAGGATAATCGTTCTACCAATAACTTGAACGATATCTGCTCCTGCACGTGTGCTAATTTTCTCAGCAACTGTTTGTTTATCTTCCTCGCAATTTTGCAAAATAGAGATTTTAATTAATTCTCTAGCTTCAAGTGCTTCTTTAACTTGGATAATTAAGTTTGGTGACACGCTTCCTTTTCCTACTTGGAAAATTGGTTGAATCGTGTGTGCTTCTTTTCTTAAAAAACGTTTTTGTGTAGCTGTTAACATTAGTTTCCTCCTAATTGTTCGAGTACTGCTTCTTTCATCAGTGATCGCTCTGGCTTAATGCCAGTCCATATTTCAAAGGCTAGTGCCCCTTGATTAACAAACATTGGTAAGCCATTTTGTGTAATAGCCCCATTTTTCTTTGCTTCTTTTAAAAAGGCTGTTTCGGCTGGATTATAAATAATATCAGAACAAATTGTTCCTTTTGTTAAATTAGAAAGAGAAATTGGGCTTTTATTCTTAGAAGCTTCTAGACCGATAGAAGTAGTTTGGATAATAATTGTAAAATCAGCCAGTTCTTTTTCAGCTTGTTCTAGTGTCATGGCATGATGATTATCATTATCTTTCGTCATTTCTATCGCTTTTTCCGTTGTTCGATTGGCAACGGTTATTTTCGCGTCAGTATGGCTTTTAAGTGCAAGATAAATTGCTTTACTGGCCCCACCTGCTCCTGTGATTAAAATAGAATCGTCTTTTGTAATCGAACGAATTTCTTCCAATCCTTCTAAATAGCCCTTGCCATCCGTGTTGAAGCCATACCACTTGCCATCTTTTCTAAGCACCGTATTCACTGCGCCTGATGCTGCTGCCAAATCCTCTAATTCATCTAAAAATGGTAAAATACGCTCTTTAAATGGTGTCGTGATATTAAATCCGCGCACTCCAGAATCCATTAATTTTTTTATTTCTGCCTCAAAAGTATCTTCTTCTATCAAAACAGAGTTATACTCCGCGTTCATTCCAAGTTCTTGGAAAATCCGATTTTGCATAGCTGGTGATAACGAGTGACGAATAGGATTTCCGATAACAACATATTTTTCCAAATGCCAGGCCTCCTTAGTTTTACACGAGTGATGTCCGGATTGTTGCGCTAACGCCTTCAGGAACCCAAGCAGTGACTTTTGCGCCGCCTTCAGGTATTGTCACCCATCCAAGTCCAGAAAACACAATATCCGCTTTATCTTTCACGGTAAAGGTATACGGTACGAGCTTAGGAAGTGTCTTCATCCCTTCTTCTGTTGGAGGTTGAAGAACAAAACCGGCTTGTTTTTCATATAATGCATCTGCTTTTTCTAATTTTGTTCGGTGAATTGGTAAATTATTAGATACATAGACAACTAATGATTTTCTTCCACCTGACACGTAATCTAAACGAGCAAGCGCGCCTAAAAATAAGGTTTGTTCTTCATTTAATTGGAAGACAGCAGGTTTTACTTCTTTTTTAGGTGTGATAGCTTTTAAAGTTGTTGTATCGATAAAATGCGCCATTTGATGGTGATTTATAATTCCAGGTGTGTCAACAAGTACATTGCCATCAGCAAGCGGAATTTCGATTTTATCAAGTGTTGTTCCTGGGAATTGCGACGTAGTAATCACATTGTTTTCACCTGAAGCTTGTTTGATGATACGATTGATAAGCGTTGATTTACCAACATTTGTACAACCAACAACATACACATCTTGCCCATTTCGTAATTCTTCTATCTTTTCTAAAAGAGTATCAAAACCGTGCCCTTTTTCAGCGCTGACTAAAACAACATCTGTTGCCGCCAAACCTTGTTCTTTTGCACGAGTTCTCATCCAGCGAGTTAATTTATCACGTTTTAATGATTTTGGTAAAACGTCTTCTTTGTTTCCGACAAGTAATACAGGATTGCTTCCTGCAAAACGAGGAAGTCCAGGCAACCAACTGCCATCAAAATCAAAAATATCTACTACATAGACGATTAGAGCTTGCTTCGAACTAATTTGATTTAAAATACGTAAAAAATCGTCGTCTGTCAGCGCCACATCTTGAATTTCATTGTAATGCTTTAGACGAAAACATCTTTTACAAATAACTTGTTCATTATTTAGCGATGACTTAGGAGCATAGCCGATTTTATCAGGATCTTCTGTTTGAATAATGGCCCCACAACCAATACATCTTATTTCTTCTGTCAAAGTGATTCCTCCCACTTAATTTGGTTTTTCTTTGCTAACCGTTTTAAAATAATACTTTCCATCATTCGATTTAATTTTGTCGCCATACCGTCTGTTTGTTTTACAGGACGAACAAAAATAGTTGTTAATTTTTGACGATTACCACCGAATATATCTGTCATAATTTGGTCACCAATCATCACAGTTTCTTCTGGTGTTGCGTTCATTTCTTTTAGTGCCCAGCGAAAATTAGCGCCTAAGGGTTTTTTTGCCCGCGCTAAATAAGGGACATCAATTGCTTTTGCCACACGAGCAACTCGTTCTTCATTATTGTTAGAAAAAATCATAACTTTGATTCCTTCTTCTTTCAATATAGTAAACCAGTTGATTACTTCATCCGTTGCATCTAGTTGATCCCAAGCAAGCAGCGTATTATCGAGATCAGTTAAAATAGTAGTCTTTCCCATTTTACGAAGCTGATCTGCTGTTATTCCAAATGGAGTATTCAACATTTTATCTGGTGAGAATTGCTTTAACACGTATTGGCACCTCATTCTTTTATTTAGTACAGTCTATTCTATCATACATTCAATTAGACTAATAATCTATAAATTTTACCATCTTTCTGCTTATTTTACAAAAAAACCTTAGAAAAATGCTATAATATGAAAGGAAATGTTATTTTTTTAAGGAGGTAGACGAATGTCAAAAGATTATGCATTAACTTGGGATTTAGAAAATATATATGTTGGCGGTAGTGGTTCTGAAGAATTACAGCAAACACTTCAAGAGGTAAAAGCTGATTTGGATAGCTTTGTCGTGAATGTAGCTGAGTGGGAAGTTCCCGAAAACGTCGAAGCTTCAGTAGAATTTCTACTATTGGTTAATCAAAATGCGGACATCTCAAAAGTTTTATTAACTGCTGGTTCTTTTTTAGAATGTCTTGCTTCAGCCGATGTTAATGATACTCGTGCAAATGAACTTTCTGCGTTAATTTATCAATATGTGGCTACCCTATCGACGGCAGAAGATGAATGGCATGACAAATTTGCTCAAATATCTGACCGTGTTTGGGATGAACTAATGCAGCAAAATGGTTTGTCACAAATTAGTTTTATTTTAAGTGAAGCACGTACAAACCGTCGTAAAAAAGGCAGTAAAGAACAAGAAGCAGCGATTAATTCTTTAGCTGTTGATGGTTATCGTGGTTGGTCAGACCATTATGATACAATCGTTGGTAAACTACGGATGCACATTACTACTGACGGGGAAGAAAAGTCCGTATCTGCTGGACAAGCTCTGAACTTATTAAATCACCCTGATCGCGCAGTCCGTCAGGCAGTTTTCAAAGAATATACTCGTGTTTGGCAAGAAGAATCTCGTCTCTTTAGCGATACTCTAAATCATTTATCAGGCTTCCGTTTAGCTACATACGAAATTCGTAAATGGGATAATATTTTAGAAGAACCACTTGCTATTAATCGTTTGGATGAACAAACATTAAAATCTATGTGGAACGTCATTCAAACGAATAAGCCGACTTTTGTCCGATTCTTAGATAGAAAAGCTCAATTGCTTGGTCTTGAAAAATTAAGTTTTTATGATGTCGAAGCCCCTCTTGTATTCTCAAGCGAACCAAAAAAATATACTTATCAAGAAGGCGCAGATTTTATCATCGAACAATTTAATAAATTCAGCCCGAAAATGGCAAACTTCGCGAAATCCGCTTTCGAAAAAGGTTGGATTGAAGCAGAAGATCGTGATAATAAACGTCCTGGTGGCTTTTGCACGGATTTCCCGGTCGAAAAAGAAAGCCGGATTTTCATGACATATGACGGAGCTCCTGGTACTGTGGCAACTCTTGCACATGAACTCGGACACGCCTTCCATTCTCATGTTATTCGGGAAGAGCCATTTGAAAACACTGATTACGCAATGAATGTTGCGGAAACTGCTTCTACTTTTGCTGAAATGATTATTGCCGATGCTTCTGTAAAAGATGCCAAAACAAAAGAAGAAAAAATCACCTTACTAGAAGATAAAATTGGTCGTAGTATTGCTTTCTTTATGAATATTCATGCTAGATTTATTTTTGAATGCAATTTCTATGAAGCACGCAAACAAGGTGTAGTGTCAGTTGATAGACTTAATTCTTTAATGGAGGAAGCGCAACGTGAAGCTTACTTAGATGCTTTAGATGAATATCATCCACAATTTTGGGCTTCTAAACTACATTTTTATATTGCTGATGTACCATTTTACAATTTCCCATATACTTTTGGTTACTTATTCTCGCTTGGTATTTATCACAAAGCACAAGCGGAAGGTGCTAGCTACGAAGATAAATATATTGCGCTTCTAAAAGATACGGGTTCGATGACAACAGAACAACTTGCAGAAAAACATCTTGGAGTCGACTTGCGTAAAGCTGATTTCTGGGAAGAAGCAGTTGCCCTAGCCGCTAAAGATGTAGAAGATTTCCTTACTTTAACGGAAGAATACGTAAAATAAAAAAATCCAGGAGAATCTCTCTCCTGGATTTTTTATATTGTTTTTAATAATTCGATGATACAAGTAGCTGATTGTTTTGCAGCTAAATGAATAAACTCATCAAAAGACATTGTCGCCTCTTGATTGGCTAAATCCGATATAGCTCGGATGATAAGAAATGGAATATCAAATTGATAGGCTACTTGCGCAATGGCAGCAGCTTCCATTTCCACAGCTTTAACATCCGGGAAAAATGTTCGAATAATTTCATGTTGATCTGGACGCATAATAAATGAATCATTTGTAATTACAAGACCATATACAGCTTTATTTTCGCTATCTGCAAAATAATCACGATAAATAGTCTCAGCTTTTTTCAAAAGAACAGCATCGCCTTGATAAAAAGCTGGCATACGTGGAACTTGGCCATATGTATAACCAAATTCAGTAACATCAACATCACCATATGCTAAGCGATCAGATATAATGACATCGCCAATTGCTAAGCCTTCACCTATACCTCCAGCTGAACCAGTGTTAATAATAATTTCTGGTTTAAAACGGTCTGCTAGAAGTGTGGTACCAAGGGCAGCATTAACTTTCCCTATACCTGATTCTAAAAGCACAACTTCTTTACCAGCAATTTCACCGATGTAAAATTTTGCTCCTCCGATAATAACTTCTTCTATGCTGGGCATGGTGTTTTTTAACAGTTCAACTTCTTCTTCCATTGCTCCAATAATGCCTATTGTCATTATGTAACCTCCAAAAAAAGCACAGTCGTTAACAACTAACTTCTGTGCTTTTATCTTTTGTCGTTTGATTTCAGCTCTTCTACTTTTGTTGGTTGCCATCCTTCACCGTCTACCCATGTAATATAAACACGGTAAGCTTTATCAGGATTTGCTTTAGTAGAAAGTGTACCAATTGCTTGAGTAGCAGGGTCAGCCCCTTGCTCTACAAACCAAAGTGATGTATTTGAGATTGGAATATCCGTCGCTGCTGAAAAAGCTTTGCGTTTTTCTTGCCAGTCTACACTTGTAGAGCTGTAGGAATTCACATGATCACCAGTTTGCTCAGTTCCAATTGGTTTCCAGTCTTTTGTAATAACTTTTGCCACATTAGGATCATCACTTTTAGTCGTTTCTGTTGTTTTTTCATCCGAAGAAGTCGATTTTTTTTCGGAAGTTTTATTTGATTTAGCGGCATCTTCTTTTTTCGCATTGGAAGATGCCGTTTTGTTTTCTTGCTGAGTTGGATCGCTTTCTGTTTTAAACAGTACAAAATATAGACTACCAATGATAAGTAAGCTTACCACGATAATTAAAAGATTTAAAACTAGATTCGTTTTTTTTCGTTTTGTATTTTGTCTTGAGCGAGATCCTTCGACTAAGTTTTGTTTAATGCGACGGTTATTTGATTGTCGATTATCTGCCATTTGCTTTCACCACCTTATAAGTAACCGCTGTATAAAAACAGATAAAATTAAGATGCAGTGATTTTTTCGATCTTAACACTCATGTCGCCAGCAGGGGTTTGGATAGTTACTTCTTCCCCTTCTTTATGACCAAGTAAACCTTTAGCAATTGGAGAATCGTTAGAAATCTTACCTTCAAAAGGATCAGCTTCTGCGCTCCCTACAATCGTGTATGTTTCTTCTTCTCCGTCTGGTAATTCAATAAATGTAACGGTGTTTCCAAGTGTTACTAAACCATTATGAGCTTCTGCTGCATCAATGATTTGAGCATTACGAATCATATTTTCAATAGTAGTGATACGACCTTCAACAAAAGCTTGTTCGTCTTTTGCGGAATCATACTCGGAGTTCTCAGATAAATCACCAAAGCTACGGGCAATTTTAATCCGTTCTACTACTTCTTTCCGTTTTACTGTCTTAAGTTCTTGTAATTCATTTTCTAATTTTGCTTTCCCATCTAGGGTCATTGGAAATACTTTTTCTGTCGCCAATCGTTTTCGCTCCTTTTGTTTGTTCATTATTGTATAGAAAAGCACGGAGATATCGCTCCGCACCTTCATAAAAAAACATTACTACTCGTGAGAAAGATTAACATGCCACGCTAGAAATAGCAAGCAATTGTCTCTCTTTTTACTAGGAAAATTTTACCTTAAATTAATCTGTTTGACAAGTGTTACCTGTTACTTATACATGTTTTTGCAAGATTGATTCAATTTTTGTTGTCATCAAATCAATTGCCACATGATTTTCTCCACCTTCTGGAATAATTATATCGGCAAATTTTTTCGTTGGTTCAATAAATTCGTTATGCATTGGTTTTACTACAGAAAGATATTGATCGATAACAGAATCCATCGTTCGACCTCGCTCTTTCATGTCTCTTAATAACCTACGAATAAAACGAATATCGTCATCTGTATCAACATATACTTTAATATCCATCAAGTCGCGTAATCGCTTATCTTCTAAGATTAAAATACCTTCTAAAATAATTACTTCTCTAGGTTCTTGAATTTCTACTTCTTGTTTCCGCGTATATTTTTCATAATCGTAAATTGGTTTTTCTATTGTTTCATAACGGCGTAGTGCTGCTATATGGGAAATAAGTAAGTCCGTATCAAATGCTAACGGATGATCGTAGTTTACTTTTAAACGCTCTTCAAAACTAATATCTGCTTGATCATGATAGTAGACATCTTGCGCAATCATTAAAATAGAATGCCCGCTAAAATGATCACAAATTGCTTTAGTTACACTGGTTTTTCCTGAACCTGAACCACCAGTTACACCGACTACGATTGGTTTTTTTGTCATGATATGCCTCCAGTTTTCTTTCTTTTTGAAATAGATAAACCATCTCCGAGTGGAATAGTTGTAGTATCAAAATCAGGATGCGTCACTAAAAAATCATTAAAATGGCGCATTTTACGAGCAACTCGAAGTTTACGCTGTTTTTCTGGTGACATATCAAGCGCAAGTCCTTTGAAAAGAACATTATCACTATAAATCACACCATCTGGAGCAAGGGAATCTGTATAAATATGGAAAAATTTTTCATATTGCGCTTTGGCAGCATCAATAAATATGGCATCAAACGGACCATACGTTAAAATTTCTTCTGATCCTTCAATTGCATCCGTAAGCAAGACTTTTATTCTGTCAGAAGCCCCGTAACGCTCTATATTATGTAAAGCTTCTTTATATCGTTCTTCATCACGTTCGACTGTGATAATTTCCGTTTTTGGAAGTTTATCTGCCATTTTTAAAGCAGAGTATCCGATTGCTGTTCCAAGTTCTAAAATACGCTTCGGCTTTTGAATATCTAAAATTTGCAATAAACAATGTAACGAATCTGGCTCCATAATCGGCACTTCATGTTCCTTTGCGTATACTTCTAATTCTTCAAAAAAAGGCGTGCTCTTTGGAATATGTTTTAATAAATAATCATGAATTATATCATTCACTGCTAAATCCCCTCATTTTAACAAACAAAGCACCTGCCAAAAACATGCAATACACGTTTCTGACAAGTGGTTCATTTTAATTATTTTTCGTAATATGCTCTTCTTTTAGTTTATTGTGCTCTTCTAATGTTTTAGAGAAATAAACTTTACCAGTTTTCGTATTCGCTAAAAAGTATAGATAATCACTTTTTTCTGGGTAAAGAGCTGCTTCCATAGATGTGTCACCGCTATTAGAAATTGGTCCTGGTGGCAGTCCATTGTTTTTGTATGTGTTATACGGCGAATCTACTTCTAAATCTTTATAGGTTGTTTTGCTTTTATGTTCACCAAGCGCATAAAGAACAGTAGGATCGGTTTGTAAACGCATATCTTTTGCTAAACGATTATAAAAAACGCTAGCAATCATTTTGCGATCCACATCAGCAGTTGCTTCTTTTTCAATGATGGAAGACATTGTTAGGAATTTATGCACGGACATTTTTTGTTTCGTTAGTTCGTCGCGGTACTTAGCAATATTAACGTCTGTTGCTTTCACCATTTCTTTAATTATCGTTTCAGCTGATACATCCGAGCCTTTAAAAGTATATGTCGCTGGATATAAATAGCCTTCTAACGGATGTTTTATAGATTTATTCAAAACATCATTTGTGACAGTTTCTGGGAATGCTTTAATAATAGAAGCAACAAACTCTGGATCATCCATTATTTTAAGAACATCGGCTTTTTTTAATTTAGGTTGATAAGCGACGATTCTATCAGCAATTTGATCGAGTGTATATCCTTCTGGAATGACTAGTTTTGCCGGTGCGACAGTCTTTCCTTCTTGCATTTTCTTCACGATTTGATCTGTGTTCATAGCTTGCGTGAATTCATAATTCCCAGCTTTTAAATTCGTATCATTATTGTATTTTACATAAAAAGAGAAAATAGAAGCGTTATTAATGACTTTTTTATCTTCTAAAATAGTAGATATATCTGAAATACTAGATCCTGCTGGAATTTCAACAGCGATCTTCTCTTTGCTTGCTTCATCTCTTGGCTCTAGCTGTGACTTCACATAATAATACCCTGCAAAAGTTGCGATTACTAAAATTAGAATGATAATAGAAATAATAATTGTAATTTTCTTACCTTTTGTATTCTTCATTATAGACCTCATTTCATTGAAAACAATTCCTATCTATTATACCGATTATCTAAAAAAAATGCTATTCAATACGGAAAATTTTCTTAAAAAGTGACGTTTTTATGTTTTTTCGGTATAATAAACAGCGTGATTAAACGAACAAGACAGAATCGGTCAAGGACTTGCTTCTGCCAATTAAATAAAGATTGAAGGAGTCTTTTGGATGTTACATACGTTAATACAAAGTTTGCAAGATTTCACTATGTGGTTAGTAGACTCACTTGGTCACTGGGGAATTTTCCTCGGAATGCTTATCGAAAGTGTCTGCATTCCGCTTCCAAGTGAAGTTATCATGCTGTTTGGCGGATTTATGGCGGAAGCTGGGAAACTGCATTTCTGGCTCGTTGTATTTGCTGGTATCGCTGGTAACTTAGTTGGTTCACTGATTGCTTACTACATTGGTAAATTCGGTGGTAGAGCTTTAGTATTGAAATTCGGAAAGTATATATTCTTAAATGTGAAGCACTTGGATAAAGCAGAATTATGGTTTGGTCGATACGGCGCAAGAGCTGTATTTTTCGGCCGTGTTTTGCCAGTTATCCGAACATTTATCTCTTTACCAGCTGGAATTGCCAAAATGAATGTCTGGAAATTTGTTATATATACGATTTTAGGCTGCATTCCGTGGAATATTTTTCTGACATGGCTTGGTTATTCATTAGGTTCCAATTGGAGCGTTGTGGAAAAATATACGCGACCAATTAGCTATTTAATGTTAGCTTTAGTAGTTGCCATTGTTGTCTACCTTGCTTACAAAGTATGGAATAAACGCGCTAGAAACGCAAAATAAAAAGCATGTCTTGACAGTTTTTGTCAGGACATGCTTTTTTTATATTATTCTTCGTCTTCGTCAGCTAGGAAAGTTGCAAGTATTTCTTCAATCATATCCCACTCTTCGTCTGTTTCAACAGGTTTAAGTTGACCTTGTTTACCTTCTTCATCTTGAATGTAACTAGATGCAAGAATTTCGATTTCTTCGTCTTCCCCTTTTCCTGCTGGGAAATATAATACGTAAGATTTGTCAAAGTCTTCGGAATCAAAGTCAAAAAGAATTTCGTAAGCTTCTTCTTTTCCTTCTTCATTTGTAATCCAAATAATATTTTCTTCTTCATGATTATGGTTATGTTCTTCTGCCATTAAATTCACCTCAAATTAATTAGTAGTGTCCAAATAGGACTGTAAAATCATTACTGCAGCTAACTTATCAATTACTTCTTTTCGTTTTTTACGCGAAACGTCTGCTTCAATCAAAGTTCTTTCAGCGGCAGAAGTGGTCAAACGTTCATCCCAAAGTACAACAGGAAGTCCAATTCTTGACTCAAGTACTTCAGCATATATTTTGGAACTTTCAGCACGAGGTCCGATGGTATTATTCATATTCTTAGGTAGCCCAACAACGACTTTTTCAACTTCGTATTCGAGCACGAGCTCTTTTACTCTGTCATAGCCAAATTGTTTTCTGCTCTCGTCAATCTGAATGGTTTCAACACCTTGTGCGGTCCAACCAAGTGGATCACTTATCGCTACGCCGACTGTTTTCGAGCCGACATCTAAACCCATTATTCTCATTTCTCACCAATTTCGTTATTTTTCAGATACGCTTTAACAAGTTCCTCGATAATTTCATCTCGTTCTAAACGGCGTATCATGCTCCGGGCATCCTTGTGACGAGGTATATAGGCAGGGTCACCTGAGAGTAAATAGCCAACGATTTGATTAACGGGATTATAGCCTTTTTCTTCAAGAGCAACGTAGACTTGTTTCATTAATTTTTTTACATCTTCTTCAATTGAATCATCGCCGAAGTTGTAAAACATTGTTTGATCTTTTGAATCCATAATCGAAGCACCTCATTCCTTCATGTATCTCTATTCATTTTACACCATGTGAACGGAAATAACAAAGAAAAATGAAGTGCTTTAACGAAAATTTATGCTTGTTGTTCTTTCACCCATGTAGAAACATAATCAAGAGCTGTTCCTAGTTCAGCTGGATTTTTACCGCCAGCTTGCGCCATATCAGGACGTCCGCCACCATTTCCGCCGCATCGTGTCGCAACTTCTTTTAAAAGTTTACCAGCATGATAGCCAGCTTTGATTGCATCTTCTGAAACTGCAGAAATCAAGTTTACTTTATCACCTTGAACTGCTCCTAGAACAAGAACGCCACCAATTTTTTTATCTTTCCAGTTATCAACAAACTGACGTAATTGGTTCATATCTTTCGCATTTACTTGTTTAGCAATAACTTTTACGCCACCGATTTCTTCTGGTGATTCAAAAATATCGGCACTTGCAGCACTTGCTAATTTACTTAATAATGATTCGTTTTCACGTTTTACTTCACGTAAATCAGCTTGCAATTGCTCTACTTTTTGCGGCGTTTCTTTTGTAGTTGTTTTTAGTAGGTTAGCAGTTTGTTTTAGTGTATTTTCTTGTTCAGTCACAAAGCGATATGCTTCTTTTCCGGTAACTGCTTCAATACGTCGAGTTCCCGCTCCGATACCTGTTTCAGAAACGATTTTAAATAGACCAATGTCTGCTGTATTACGAACGTGAACGCCACCGCAAAGTTCAATACTATATTTACCAACTTGAACCACACGAACGACCTCGCCATATTTTTCGCCAAAAAGGGCCATAGCTCCAAGTTCTTTCGCTTCTGCAATCGGCATTTCTTCAATAATAACATTGATTTGTTCCCAGATTTTTTCATTGACGATTTCTTCCATTTTTGTTAATTCTTCTTCTGTAATTTGACCAAAATGAGAGAAGTCAAAACGTAAGCGATCTGGGGAAACGAGTGAACCTGCTTGGTTAACATGTTCGCCTAATGTATCTTTGAGTGCACGATGTAAAAGATGGGTTGCTGTATGGTTTTTGATTGTTTCACGACGTTTTACTTTGTCAACAGCAAGTTTTACTGTGTCACCTGTTTTTAATACACCTTCTTTTACAGAAATACGGTGTAAGTTTTGTTTATTAGGAGCTTTTTGAACATCTTCTACGTAAGCAACTCCTGTTTCGCTTTCTATCGTTCCTTTGTCAGCAACTTGTCCGCCGCTTTCTGCATAAAATGGTGTTTCTTTGAAAATAACTTGTGCCTCGCTTCCAGAAGCTACTTCATCAACAAGCGTATCATCTTGAATTAAATACAATATTTCAGAAACATGTTCTGTTGTATTATAACCAACGAATTCACTTTTATCTGTTAAATTAGCTAGCAGTTCGCCCTGAACTTGCATTGATTTCACGTCTGCTCTGGCGGAACGAGCACGGTCGCGTTGTTCTTTCATTTCAGCTTCAAATCCAGCATGATCGACTTTTAAGCCATGGTCTTCTGCGTATTCTTCCGTTAATTCCACTGGGAAACCAAATGTATCATATAATTTGAAAATATCTGCGCCTTTGATAGTTTGTTCGTTTGTTTCTTTGGCATTTTTAAGGATTGTTTCAAGGATTGCCAGACCTTCATTTAATGTTTCGTGGAATCGTTCTTCTTCCGTACGAATTACTTTTTGAATAAAGTCGGTTTGATTTTCTACTTCTGGATAGAAACTATTCATGATTTTACCAACCACTGGTACTAATTTGTACATAAATGGTTCATTGATTGTAAGTACTTTCGCGTAACGTACTGCACGGCGAAGTAAACGACGCAAAATATATCCGCGTCCTTCGTTGGATGGCAATGCGCCGTCGCCAATTGCAAATGCTACGGTACGAATATGGTCAGCGATTACTTTAAACGCAACATCATTTTCTTGTGAATGACCGTATTTCACGCCAGAAATTTGTTCTACTTCACGAATAATCGGCATAAATAAATCTGTTTCAAAGTTCGTTGGCGCGTCTTGGATGATAGAAACCATGCGTTCTAGACCCATCCCAGTATCAATGTTTTGTTTAGGAAGTGGTGTGTATGTTCCATCTGGATTATGGTTAAACTGAGAAAATACAAGGTTCCAAATTTCTAAGTAACGTTCATTTTCGCCACCTGGATATAATTCTGGGTCACTTTCGTCATCTCCAAAAGCAGGTCCACGATCATAGAAAATTTCGCTATCCGGGCCACTTGGTCCAATACCTATATCCCAAAAATTATCTTCAATTTCAACGATATGATCTTCACTTAAGCCAATTTTTTCGCGCCATAAAGTTTTCGCTTCTTCGTCTTCAGGATAAACAGTGACATATAATTTATCAGGATCAAAGCCAATCCATTTAGGACTTGTTAGGAATTCCCAAGCAAAAAGAATTGCGCCTTCTTTAAAGTAATCACCAATCGAAAAGTTTCCTAGCATTTCAAAGAAAGTATGGTGACGGGCTGTTTTACCTACGTTTTCAATGTCATTCGTACGGATTGATTTTTGTGCATTAGCCATTCTTGGATTATCCGGAATAACCGAACCATCAAAGTATTTTTTCATTGTTGCTACACCACTATTAATCCAAAGAATCGTCGGATCGTTGTTTGGTACAAGTGGTGCACTAGGTTCGATTGTATGCCCTTTTTCTTTAAAGAAATCTAAAAATAGCTGTCTTACTTCTGCGCTTGATAATTGTTTCATTTTTTATTTCCTCCTTTTGGTTTTTTACAACAAAAAAAGCCTATATGATTGCTCACAGGGACGATTTTGGTAAATCGCGGTACCACCCTGTTTGCAATGATATAGACTTTGTATCATTACCTCTTCAATTATCTGTTAACGTGGATAAGACGGATCATCTAATGGGAGAGCAATTTTGGTGCAAGCGCGGTTTTCCTTCCAGCCATGGGAAAACTCTCTAATCACGTGGAAACCAAAATCATATTCCTATCATGTATCAATTTTTATTCAACAATAAATTAAATTATAAAGAACGGATGGCTAAATGTCAACTGTTTATTAAGCTATTCGTTGATTGTTTCTTTTCAACAAAGCTTCCGTTTTTAAGCGTTAGTTTTACATCTGATACTTTCGCAATTTCAGGGTCATGCGTTACCATAATGACACATTTTCCTTCTTTATGCGCTAAATCTTGGAATAACGTAACTACTTCTTTACTTGTTCGTTCGTCTAAGTTTCCGGTAGGTTCATCAGCAACGATTAATTCTGTTTCACAACATAACGCCCGTGCGATGGAAACCCTTTGCTGCTGTCCGCCACTTAAAGTCAGCACTTTTTGGCGCGCCATTTTCTCAGTAATGCCCACTTTTTCAAGCATGCTTAGTGCAAAAGCTTTTTTGTCTGGCTGATTGACATGGGTAATTTCCATTGCAGTTGTTACGTTTTGAAGAGCAGTCATATATGTTAATAAATTATAACTTTGGAATACAATGGATACATATCTATTTCTAAATTGTTGTAAGCCAATGCTTTTGAGTGAACTACCTTTATAGTAGATGTCTCCTTCTTTTTGCGTATCCAGTCCTCCTGCAAGCGATAAGAAAGTGGTTTTCCCAGAGCCAGAACTTCCTACTACAGTGTAAAAAACACCAGCTTCAAAATCATAATTTATATCACTTAAAATCGATTCATCTTTTGTTTTATACCAATAAGAGATATTTTCAAACGTCAATACTTTGGTCATATCGTCACCTACTCCTGTTTAGTTAGAATTGTTTTTGGATTCATACGAAGAACAAGTGCTGCTGGTAAAAGAACGGATATAAAGGCGATTCCTATACCAATTCCACCCATTTTAAGCATATCTTCTAAAGTTACTTGGATGTTGAGTTCTTTAATTTGTTCTGTATTTTTCGTTAAGTTACTAACACTTCCCGCAAATCCACCTGGACCTCCTGGACCACCGCCACCTAGGCCGCGATTTTCTGAAGTAGTTGATTCACTTGTAGTAGATGAATTTTGCTGTGCTAGTAATTGGTTTCCAGCTAATTGAGCTACATAATGACTACTTGCAGCTGCTAAACCAAAGGAAACGAGCGCTACTATTAAAATTTCTACAAAGAACTGAGCGATTAATTTACCACGTTTTTCTCCAATAGCTAATAGCACACCCATTTCGTATTTACGATCACGTACTTGCATCATTACAAGTAAGCCTAGGATTAAGGCTCCCGCAATACTAACTATATAAACTACATTTTTAGAAAACGAAGCTACACTATTAATCGGCCCAATCATTTGTTGATAAAGTGTATCGTTGGCATCTAATTTAAATGTGTCCCAGTCAATGCCATCAACTTTTTTCGCTTCTTTCTCAAAAGCAGAAATATTAGCCGCATCATCCATTGTGTAAACGGCGGAGTCTACTGTGTCTTTATAATCAGAACCTTTAATAGTATTGGCTACTGTATAAGGAACGTATACTTTGTTATAAGGGTTTAGGAAGGAGAAGTTTTGCGCCATATCACTTCCTGAATCTGTTGTTTTATAAATACCAACAATTTTTAGTGTTACTTTTGTATTTCCATCACTTGAAGTAACGGTAAAAGAGTCGCCAACTTTCCAGTCATTTTGTTCTGCTAAGTTTTCTTCTACCATTGCAACATTTTTATCTTTATCATTAGCTGTAATTGCTACACCACTTGTTAATTTACTTGTTCCTGCATCAAAATCGGTACTTGTTGCGGAATCAAGTAGACCGCTAATACTTAAGTCTGCATCTACCATTTGCGGACCGCCATTTCCACCGCCTGGACCTCCTGTTTGATTAGAACTCGAGGAATCATCACTGCTAGAGGAAGTGTCTCCTGAAGATTCAATAGGGTCAAATCCAGACGCTAATGCTTGCGTACTTGAATAGTAATTGTAATTTTTCACATGATCTAATGATGCTAATTCGTTCGCATCGCTTACATCAATTGGGTTACTTTGAAATTTTGGTTTTGAGTCTGTCGAACTGCTATCACTATTTGCAGCCTCTTCTTTCATTGCAGCCATTTGCTTTTCTTGGTCAACAGTTAATGTTACTGTACCTCCTAGCTGTTCCCTCGCTAATTCGCTTGCTTTATCTGCAGCGGATTGAATGGTAAAGCCTGATAAAATAAGCACACACACTACTGTGAAAATAATTAGTTGTAAAACAGATCTACCTTTTCTTGCTTTCATGCTGAGCCATGCTCTCTTAAAAAAATTCATGTAATTTCCTCCATTTCTGTTTCTACCCCACTAAGATTACTGGGCAGTTATGAAGAAAGTATGAACAAACTATGATGCATATTTTAAACTTTCGCGAAAAAAATAATTTGGCTTGATTATTGGGTCTAATTAGTCTAGTTTTAATGTAAGAGGAGTGAATACAAAATATGAAACTACTTATGATAGAAGATAATGTCAGCGTTTGTGAAATGATAGAAATGTTCTTTATGAAAGAAGAAATTGATGCTACGTTTGTGCATGATGGCAAACTTGGTTATGAAACATTTTTTAAGGATGATTTTGATATTGCAATTATTGATTTAATGCTGCCAAATATGGACGGAATGACAATTTGCCGTAAAATCCGTGAAGTTAGTGATGTTCCGATTATTATTTTAACGGCAAAAGAGTCTGAATCTGATCAAGTGCTTGGTCTTGAAATGGGCGCTGATGATTATGTTACGAAACCATTTAGCCCACTTACATTAATGGCGCGTATCAAAGCTGTTACTCGTCGAAAAAACAATCATACGACGACTGAAAATGATGAAGACATTCTAGAAACAACTTATTTTAAAATTAGTAAGCGCACCCGGGAAATTTTTTATCAAGGTGAGCTGCTTGATGCCTTGACTCCGAAAGAATTTGATTTGCTTTACTTTCTAATGCAACATCCGCGTCAAGTTTTTTCAAGAGAACAGTTACTCGAGCAAGTCTGGGGTTATCAATTTTACGGGGATGAGCGTACAGTGGATGTTCATATCAAACGTTTACGCCAAAAAATCGCAACAGACACGAAGCCATTTTTACACACTGTTTGGGGTGTAGGCTATAAATTTGATGAAACGGAATGAAGCGAATGAAATTTAAATATGCCTACCAACTTTTTTTCACACAATTTATCATTTTACTTATTGCTTGTATTATGATTGGCGTGCTTGTTTCTCACTCACTAAAAGACTATTTTTATCAAAGCCAAGTAGATGATTTAACTAGTTATGGTGAAACGATTTCGATGGACATTCGCCACTCGCCGCAAGATGCAACCATTCAAGTTCTTAATACGTATCAGCGCATTTTGGATGTAAAGAAAATCCATTACACCATCAAAAATGCAGATGACGAAACGATTTACCCTACTCAGCTCAATCAACCATTACCAAAAGATTTTTCAATTTCAAAAGATGATAAGAAAAAATTGAAAAGTGGTGAAACAGTTAGTAAAAAAATCGACAATCGTTTTAATCGTGAAATGACTATTGTTTATGTACCTATTATGGATGGCGATAAGTTTGTTGGCTCTATTGTCTTGAATTCTCCAATTAGCGGAACTGAACAAGTGATTGGAACAATTAATCGTTATATGTTCTATACTATTTTACTATCGATAACGATTGCGCTTATTTTGAGTGCTATTCTGTCCAAACTACAAGTCAATCGGATTAATAAATTGCGTTCAGCAACAAAAGATGTGATTCAAGGCAATTATAAGGCGCGGCTAAAAGAGAATAATTTTGATGAAATTGGCGCACTTGCCATTGATTTCAACAAAATGACGGAAACGCTTGAAACATCTCAAGAAGAAATTGAACGACAAGAAAAACGTCGGCGCCAGTTTATCGCGGATGTTTCCCATGAAATGCGCACCCCACTCACAACAATTAGTGGCTTAACAGAAGGTCTAGTAAACGATATTATTCCAAAAAGTGAAACAGATCGCTGTATTGCTTTAATAGACACAGAAGCAAAACGATTAACAAAATTGGTTAATGAAAACCTTGATTATGAAAAAATACGCAGCAATAAAATCAAACTACAAAAAACTCGCTTTAATGGTCGTGAATTTTTAGAGCTAATTAAAGAACAACTAGATTATGTAGCCGCTGAAAAAGGCAATAAGATTACAGTCGATATTGATAAAGATATGTATATTTACGCTGATTATGACCGTTTAACTCAAGTATTTATTAATATTGTTAAAAATGGTGTCCAGTTTACTGAAAATGGTCTGATTACCTTAACTGGGACTCAAGATTATAAGGAATCTGTATTAACTATTACGGATACTGGCATCGGCATGAACACAGAAGAACTAGAACAGATTTGGGAACGATTTTATAAAGCAGATATGTCCCGCACGAATACAGCTTTCGGGGAATCTGGAATTGGTCTTTCTATCGTGAAACAGTTAATTGAATACCATGATGGAACCATTAGCGTTACTAGCGAGCCAAATAAAGGCACGACATTTACGATTCGTTTACCGTTTTTCCAAGATAATGAGCAATAAAAAAACACCCACTTGCGAGTGGGTGTTTTTCATCCTGCCATAAATTGTTCTGGAGTAATTCCTTCCATCCCAATCATTGGATCAATCTCCATAATGTTTTCGGCAGTTAATATTCGTTTATTTGTCATTTGTTCGAGCATCACATCTTCACTCATTAAACGTTCCGATAGAGTGGTATTTCGCTTATTTTCATCTACACGTTCTACACCCATTCGGAAAGCTTCTTCTTCTCCGCAAAGAATTAGGAATTGTTTACTTCTTGTAACGCCAGTATATAACAAATCTCTCCTTAACATCCGGTAATAACTACGCACAATTGGCATAATAACAATCGGAAACTCACTACCCTGCGCTTTATGAATCGAACAACAATAAGCATGGGTCAATTGATTAAATTCTTGCCGATAATAAGAAACCTCCGTTTGGTCAAATTGAACGACAATTAAATCTTGTTTCTCGGTATTTTCTTTGGCATAAATAATGGATACGATTTCGCCAATGTCACCGTTAAAGACATTTTTTTCCGGTTGATTGATTAGTTGCAACACTTTGTCGTGAACCCGGTATTTGATTTCGCCAAATTGTACTTCTTTTCGTCGACCAGTATCGTTTGGATTAAAGATTTCTTGTAGTTTTTTATTTAATATATCAATCCCGGCTGGGCCACGATACATTGGAGCCAACACTTGAATATCCTTTGCACGAAAACCTTTATTTTTAGCATTTTTAACGACTTGTTCCACAACATCGCCAATTTGGTTTACTGTACAATGGAAAAATGATCGATCTGCACTATTTTTCGCAAAATCAGCTGGCAGCATTCCTTCTTTGATATAATGAGCCATTTCAATAATCGAGGAACCATCTTTTTGCCGATAAATATCTGAAAGTGCAACCGTTGGAATTTGCTCTGATTGTAGAATATCTTTTAAAACTTGACCTGGTCCAACAGAAGGAAGCTGGTCTTGGTCGCCAACGAGCACTACTTGCATATGAGCAGGTAAAGCGCGGAATAATTGATTCGCAAGCCAAATATCCACCATTGACATTTCATCCACAATTAACAAACGTCCATCAATTAATCGTTCTGAATCGTCATCCATCTGTTCTTGGCCATTCATTCCAAGTAACCGGTGAATCGTCATTGCAGGAAGGCCAGTGGATTCAGACATTCGTTTAGCTGCACGACCTGTTGGAGCTGCGAGTAACACTGGAAAAGTCGCACCATCTTTATAGGCATGTGGATCAAGACTAACACCATTTAACTCGGCATATAATTCTACAATTCCTTTAATAACAGTCGTTTTCCCTGTTCCTGGTCCTCCAGTAAGAACGAGCATCGGTGACATTAAAGCTTGTTCTAATGCCGCACGTTGAGATTCCCCGTAATGCACGCCAATGCGCTCTTCAAGTTCCCCAAGCGCTAATAAAAACTCCGATTGCGGAAATTGTTCTTGATACTCTGTTTGCTTTAACATTCGTTTTACATGGTAAGCAAAACCGCTTTCTGAATAATAAAGTGACGGCATATAGACGCGCGTGTTTTCGGTAATTATTTTTTGTTCTTCTGCAAGTTTTTCTATTTGTTGCAGTAAAATTGCCTGATCAATCCTAATGCCTTCACTTTCTTCTAGCAGATAAGTTACTTCCCCGAGCAAAACCTCTTGTTCCATATAGACATGACCTTGCTGCATACAAACGGAATCTAGCATAAATAAAATTCCTGCTCTAAGTCGTTCTGGATGGTTTCCGCCAAGTCCAAGCTTACGTCCAAGCTCATCAGCACGCTGGAAACCAATTCCTTTAACATCTTCAATTAATTTATAAGGATTATTTTCTAGCACTTCGATCGCATTTTGTTTATATACCTGAAAAATTTTCATGGATAATTGCGGGCCAAAGCCATATTCATTTAAACCAACCATCACATGCTCTAAACCTTGATTTTCTCTAAGGGAAGCAAGCAAACTTTCCGCTGTTCCAGAAGGCAGTTTAGGAACAGTATTTAGTAAACTTGGGTCAGATAGTATTTTCGTAATCGCGTCATCACCAATTGTATCGACAATGTTTTCCGCTGTTACTTTACCAATCCCTTTGAAAAGTTCCCCTGAAAGATAGTTAATCAAGCCAGCGCGAGATTGAGGCATTTCTTTTCGAAACCGGTCCGCTTTAAATTGCTGACCAAATTTAGCATGTTCCTGCATTTTTCCGTAAAAAGTATACACTTCTTGTTCATGAAGTGCTGGGAAAAAACCAGTTACAATAATATCCTTTTCATCCCAAATCGCATTCGTCTCTTTTACTAGAATTCTTACCACAGAAAAGAGGTTTTCGGCATTATAAAAAATGGTAGACAACATCGTCCCCTTCATGAAAAGTTCTTCTGGGGTATCATTAAATAAGGCGAGAGATTCTTGTTCAGCCATCTTTAGCCGTCTCCTTTCTATATTTTTATTCCGCTTCGTTTTCTAAATCTTGAATAGCATTTAAAGCATTCTCAGCAAGTTCATGCGGTATTCCAGTTGCAAGCGCGCGTTCAAAGTAATTTTTTGCAAGTACAATGTCGCCTTGCCATGCCAGATAAGCAGCTCCGATATTATAAAGTGCATCTGGATCTTCTTGTTTAATAAGAAGTACTCTTTCAAGCATATTAATCGCATCTTCGTAAAATCCGCTGCGAGCAAGAACGATACCATATTGAAATAACGCTTCACTATCTTCTGGATTTAATTCGACACTTCTAAGTAAATAAGGCATAGCTAGCGTTAACTCTTCCATTTGAACAAAACTCATTCCTAACATGAAAAATAAATCGCCATTTTCCATTCCTTGTTTTGTTGCATTTTGAAAGCTATCCGCAGCTTCTTGATAACGTTCCAATTCGTAATATAAATTACCTAAGCTATAATAAGCCGCCGGAACCGTGTCATCTAGTTCAAGCGCTCTTTTGAAAAATAATTCTGCGCGTTCAAAATCATCCATTGATAGTAAAACATTACCAAAATTAATATAACCAACTGGATCACTAGGATGTTCTTCAATTACTTCCGTAAATAGTTTAACTGCTTCTTCTAAGTTTCCCTCTTGCATTTGTTTAATTCCTAATTGATTTTTATCCATTTTAAATTCTCCTCTATCTTTCTTGGTTTTTTACAGACGTATTTAACCATGCTATCAGCGCGTTTGAAACTTGATCAGTTTGTTCCGCCTCACTAATAGTAGCTTTCCCGTCGCCATGCTGGGCTCCGTATGACCCGAATTGCGCATGATTTCCACCCTCAATAGATACAAATGTAGTATCTTTAGGCAAGTATTTTTTATTTTTATCATAAGCATCTTTATTTAAAACATCATCTTTTGTCCCAGTTATGGAAAGCGCTGGGAAAGAGGCATTTTTCAGCGAACCTTTTTTATCAGGATAACTCGCTAAGAAAAATACGCCTTCGATTTCACTCTCGTTTTCATGTGCAAATCGGGAAGACATAACGCCTCCAAGCGAATGACCGCCAATCACAAACTTTTCATCAGGTGCTTCATCAATAATATCAGCCGCACGATTTTTACCAAATACAGCTAAATTAAGAGGCATCTCAGCAATGTATGTTTTATAACCACTCGAAGCTAATTTGTTCGCAAGTGGCGCATAGCTCAGTGCATCCACAAAAGCTCCTGGATACAAAATAACGCTGATCCCTGCATCCGACTTTCGCGGAGTAAAAACAAGTATATCATTTTCCTCAAGCACATCAACCGTTTTTGTTGAGTTTGCAGCTTCTTCAGCTACATTTGATGGCTCAGAATTAAAATAAAAATATCCCCAAATTAGAAGACAAAATAAAACTATTACACTCCCGAAAATCGCTAACTTTTTCATAAAGGACCTCTTTTCCTTGTATCGTTTAATATTTTACCATAAAATCGCCTTAAAATAACTCATTTAAACAGGAAAAAACCGGAGTCTCGTAGAAAACAAGATTCTCCGGTTCTAATTTTAACCAACATAGTTTAACTTTGCGCCTTTTTTCCAAACGGTATCAATAGTTCCCCCGCCTAAGCAAATGTCGCCATCATAGAAAACAACTGCTTGACCAGGAGTAATTGCACGCACTGGATCCGCAAAAACTACTTCTGCTGTGCCATCTTCACGCAAGTTTACAGTTACTTTTGTATCTGTTTGACGATAACGGAATTTTGCTGTGCAAACAAAAGTTTTTGGTTTTTCTGAATTGGTAGTAAAGGAAATATCTGTGGCAATTAACGAATCTGAGTACAAGGAATCATGATGGAAACCTTGTTCTACAAATAAAACATTATTTTTTAAATCTTTACCAACAACAAACCAAGGTTCACCGTCTCCACCGATTCCTAGACCATGGCGTTGACCAATTGTGTAATACATTAAGCCATCATGTTTACCAAGCACTTCACCGTCCAAAGTTCTCATATCACCAGGTTGTGCCGGAAGATATTCACTTAAAAATTGTTTGAAGTTTCTTTCACCAATAAAACAAATCCCCGTGCTATCTTTTTTGTTGGCAGTAGCAAGTCCAGCTTTTGTCGCAATTTCACGCACTTCTGTTTTTTCCATACCACCTAGCGGAAACATTACTTTTTTCAATTGATCTTGGGAAAGTTGATTTAAAAAATAGGTTTGGTCTTTATTATTATCGACTCCACGAAGTAATTCGATTTCGTCGCCTACTTTTTTTACTTGTGCATAGTGACCTGTAGCCACATAGTCTGCACCAAGACTTTCTGCATGTTCCAAAAACGCCTTAAATTTAATTTCTTTATTACACATAACATCTGGGTTTGGCGTACGGCCCAGTTTATATTCATCTAAGAAATAGGTAAATACTTTATCCCAATATTCTTTTTCGAAATTCACTGCATAATACGGGATTCCAATTTGGTTTGCTACTCGAATGACATCATCATAGTCTTCCGTCGCTGTACAAACACCAAATTCATCTGTATCGTCCCAATTTTTCATGAAAATACCAATGACATCATAACCTTGTTCTTTTAATATATGAGCAGTGACTGATGAATCTACTCCGCCTGACATGCCGACAACTACACGAATGTCACTATTATTTGTACTCAAAGCTAGCTCCTCACCTTCTTAATTTTTCATTAAACGCGCCACGACTTCACTAACTTTCGTAGCCGCCGCTTCTATTTCTTCCAAATGGTTCCCCAGCCCAAAACTAATCCGAACTGTTTCTTGGATTGCCGGGTGATTTTCTCCAAAAAGAGCTACTAAAACATGAGAAGGATCAACAGTTCCCGCTGTACATGCTGAACCACTAGAAACAGCAATGCCTTCCATATCTAAATTCATTAGTAATTGCTCAATGGAAACTCCTGGGAAACGCACGCTAAAAACATGTGGTAATGTATTCGCTTCTAAACCGTTCACTTCAAAATCTAAGCCCGCTGCACGCCAAATTTCCGCCATGCGCTTTTTAAAGGAAACATACTCCTCATTTTTAAGTTCACGTTCATTTGTCATAATGGTAGAAGCTGCACTAAAACCACAGATTCCTGCTAAGTTTTCAGTCCCAGCGCGACGTTTTCGTTCTTGTTCCCCGCCGTGCATTTGATAAGCAAGACGTGTGCCATTTTTGACGTATAAAAAGCCTACGCCACGTGGTCCATTTATTTTATGAGAAGAAGTAGTTAATAAATCTACTCCAAGTTCTATTACATTTATATTTAATAGCCCGTAAGCTTGTACTGCATCTGTGTGGAAAACGGCTTGATGGTCAAGAAGTACAGCGCCAATTTCTGCAATCGGCTGGATAGTACCAATTTCATTATTACCATACATAATAGAAACAAGAATTGTATCAGGGCGTAAAGCTTTTTGCACGCTCTCACTAGACACTATCCCATGCTCATCTACTGGTAAATAAGTGACTTCAAAACCTTGCGTTTCAAGATATTCACATGTTTTTAAAACAGCATGATGCTCAATCTGTGAGGTGATAATATGTTTTCCATTCTCTTTATGTGCTAAAGCTGTTCCAATAAGAGCCAAGTTATCTCCTTCTGTACCACCGCTAGTGAAAACAATTTCTTTTTCTTCAGCTTGAATACTTTGGGCAATAGTATGACGTGCTTCATCAAGCGCTTTTCTTGCCTCTCGCCCAGCATAATGGATACTGGATGGATTGCCGTACGTATTAGTAATTGCGCCAAGCATTGTTTGGATAACTTCTGGATGAATCGGACTTGTCGCAGCATGGTCTAAGTAAATTCTGTTTTCCATTTTTTATCGCGTCCTTTTTTGGTGACGAATTCCTGTTCGCCGTTAATCGTTTCTTATTGTAACAGCAATACTCCTGTAAAGTAAAGAGGAATAACTCCTATTTACACGCAAAAAAGAAACCCCAATCGTACCGTTTAGGATTCCCTTCCTTTGAACCCGCTCTCAATTAAAGCAGGTGGGTGCTCTGTCTAACGGTTTGCACTTCCTCGTGTGAAGGCATGTGCGCCGCGCCGGAACTCCAAGCTCCCTAGGTATAAAAAATTGTTCGGTTCAAAAATATCAGGAACTATATCGAATACATTAGGGTTTCTTTTCTTAACTTAGAATACCATATGAAAGACGAAATTTCAATGTTAGCGACTTTTCAGTTTGGTAATTTTTTATTCTTTTTTTGCTTTATTTTCATTAATTTTTTGGTACACACCAGCGATTGTTTGTTCGAACTTAGAAGTGAATTTCGGGTCATAATATAATTTATTTTTGAGTCGATCAGGTAAATATTGTTGATCCACCCATGCATTATCGTAATTATGCGGATACTTGTAATCCATTGCTCGACCAAGTTTTTTGGCACCTGAATAATGACCATCACGTAAATGATCGGGCACTTCGCCACTATTTCCCTGGCGAATATCAGCTAATGCCGCGTCAATTGCCATAATAGCAGAATTTGATTTCGGTGAAAGACAAAGTTCAATAACAGCATTTGCAAGCGGAATTCTCGCCTCAGGAAAACCTACTTTTTCTGCGGTTTGAATTGCAGCAAGTGTATGTGCACCGGCTTGTGGATTTGCGAGACCAATATCCTCATAAGCCATAACAAGCATTCTCCTACTAATACTCACTAAATCCCCTGCTTCAATTAAACGCCCCATATAATGGAGTGCTGCATTAACGTCGCTACCACGAACTGATTTTTGGAAAGCACTTAAAACATCGTAATGAGCATCGCCGTCTTTATCATGTGCAAGACTTTTCTTTTGCAAACACTCTTCCGCCACATCAAGAGTAATATGAATAATCCCGTCCTCATTTGGTTCAGAAGAAATAACAGCAAGCTCCAGTGCATTAAGAGCACTACGTACATCACCATTACTCGCCGTGGCAAAATGTTTTTTCGCAAATTCATCTATTTCCACTTCATAATTGCCAAGTCCACGTTCTTTATCAAGAAGAGCTCGGTCCATTGTTATCATAATATCTTCTACCGTTAAAGGTTTTAATTCAAAAATTTGCGTTCTACTTCGAATCGCAGGATTGATCGCGATATAAGGGTTACTTGTCGTTGCGCCAATTAAAATAATCGCTCCACTTTCAAGTAAAGGAAGTAAAAAATCCTGCTTTGCTTTATCTAAACGATGTACTTCATCCAATAGAAGAATAACTGTACCGCTCATTTTCGCCTCGGCTGCTACTACTTCCATATCTTTTTTGTTATTTGTTACTGCATTTAATGTCCGGAAAGCATATTTAGTACTACCAGCAATCGCACTGGCAATCGAGGTTTTTCCAATTCCAGGCGGCCCGTATAATATCATAGAAGATAATTGTTTCGCTTTGACCATCCGATAAATAATTTTATCTTTACCGACTAAATGCGTTTGTCCTACAATTTCATCAAGTGCTTTTGGACGCATTCGGTAAGCTAAAGGTTGAATTGCCATATAACCGCTCCTTCTCATTTGCTTGTTTTCTATTATACCATAAGAACACCTGTACGTTCACTCGCTTGTTTCCATTGCCTTCTGACAGTAATTCCGATATAATAGATGCGATATGAGTGTTTTTTGAAATTACTGGAGGTTATATAAAAATGAAAATTACAACAAAAGGCCGTTATGGCTTAACAATAACACTTGAACTTGCGAAAAGAATTGGTGATGGGCCTATCTCTCTTCGCAGTATTGCGCAAGATAAAAATTTATCCGAGCATTACTTAGAACAATTAATCGGACCGCTACGTAATGCAGGAATTGTCAAAAGCATCCGCGGTGCACACGGTGGATATGTATTAAACGGCGACCCTGAAAAAATTACTGCTGGTGACATTATTCGTACACTAGAAGGTCCCATTGTACTCGTTGAAAGTATGGAAGATGAAGAAGCTGCCCAGAGAGAACTTTGGACTCGAATGCGCAATGCTGTCCGCGACGTGTTAGATCAAACCACCCTTGCTGACTTACTAAAACATTCTACTGATTCTGAACTAACAGATGGTTACATGTTTTATATTTAATGGAAAAAGCCTATTTTTTAATAGGCTTTTTATCTACCATTTTTACGGAAACTAACCTATTCATTTGTCTGATTATTCTGAAATAAATCTAAAAAGCACCCAATTGAAAACGCTGTATGTTAGATAATCTAACCAAAATGATTGAATTGATAAAATATTCTTGCCTTTATTTGAATATAGTGTATTATAAACGCATAAATAAAATATTACATGTTAGTTTATCTAACAAAAAGGAGAGTTGAGTATGGAATCAGTATTTATGTTCTTTTGTACTTTATTGGTTTGGTTGATGACACCAGGGATTGCATTATTTTATGGCGGTATGGTTCGCCGCAAAAACGTGTTAAGTACAGCAATGTATAGTTTTAGCTCTATGGCAATTATTTCTATTCTTTGGGTGATTGTTGGCTACTCGTTAGCTTTTGCACCTGGAAATGGCTTTATCGGCAGTTTCGACTGGACTTTCCTTCATAATGTCGGTTTTGCGGCAAATGACACTTACTCAGATGCAATTCCACACATTCTGTTTATGATGTTCCAAATGACTTTCGCTATTTTAACAGTAGCTATCATTTCTGGGGCATTTGCTGAACGTATGAACTTCTCTGCTTACTTGATTTTTATTATTTTATGGTCGTTACTAGTATATTCCCCTGTTGCACACTGGGTTTGGGGCGACGGTGGTTGGTTACGCGAGCTAGGAGCACTTGATTTCGCTGGTGGAAATGTTGTTCATATCAGTTCAGGTGTAACGGGTCTTGTCTTAGCTATAATGATTGGCCGCAGAAAAGAAGCTGATTCTGCTTCACCTCATAACCTCCCGCTTGCTCTTATTGGTGGGATTCTAGTCTGGTTTGGTTGGTATGGGTTTAATGTCGGTAGCGCCCTCACGATTGATAATGTAGCGATGACTGCATTTGTTAATACGAATACAGCGGCTGCAGCTGGAATTATTGGCTGGGGATTGGTTGAATGGTTAATCAATAAAAAACCGACTATGCTTGGAACAATTTCTGGCGCTATCGCTGGTTTAGTGTCCATTACACCTGCTGCCGGTTTCGTTACAGTACCTAGCTCTTTGATTATCGGCTTTCTTGGCGGAGCACTTTGCTTCTGGGCAGTATTCTGGTTGAAAGGAAAAGTGAAATATGACGATGCGCTTGACGCGTTTGGCTTACACGGAATTGGTGGAATTTGGGGCGGCATCGCTACTGGACTTTTTGCCACAACGAAGGTAAATGAAGCTGGAGCAGATGGTCTCTTTTACGGTAATGCTTCCTTAGTTGTAAAACAATTAATCGCAATTGGCTCCACTGTCGCATATGTTGCAGTAGTCACAGCTCTAATTGTCGTAGTAATCAAACTATTTTTACCAATTCGCGTAAACGAAGAACAAGAATACAAAGGACTTGATTTGACGCTACACGGCGAAAAAGCATATCAAGAATAAGGGGGCTTACAATATGTCAGGATTAACTAAAATCGAAATTATTACACGTCCAAACCGCTTCCATTTATTTCAAAAAGAACTTGCAAAAATTGGCGTAAGTGGACTAACTGTTACAAAAGCACTTGGGACTGGCTTAGAAAAAGGATTTATTGAATTATACCGCGGTACTAAAAAAGAAAGTAATGTTCACGAACGAATGAAAATTGAAATTGTTGTTTCTACTGTTCCGGTTGAAGATGTCCTTCGCGTCGTTAAAGAAACTCTTCGAACTGGCGAACCTGGTGATGGAAAAGTATTTATTTATCCCCTTGCCGAGGTCGTTAAAATCAGCACAGGTGAAACCGGCATCGATGCTTTACAAGATAAACCAGCAAAATGAATAGTTAAAATGGTGAATTAATTAAAAATGGGGTCTCTATTCTAAAAAATCAATGAGAAATGGCGTTTACCCCTTCCGCTTCTTAGCTTTTACACTTATAATGGAAAAGGAAGAACGTTTAGAACAGATAAGGAGGCGCGAAATTCCCTATGCGTAAAATCCCCATTTTCACCCTTCTAGCAGCCATACTACTTTTTGGCGGTTATTACCTTTATCAACATGCTTCGTCAAAAGTAGATGTTACATTTAACTTTGTGGTGGATCAAAAAGATAAAAATAATACCGTCACCGGCAAAATTGATGGTGCTGGAAACAAATCAATTACTTTACCGCTTTCTAAGGAAAGTTGGGATACAGTAGAAAAAGGGAATCGCTACAATGTGGAAGCCACTTTTTATAATAAAAATAAAATCAGCTCCAGTGAAGCGAAGGAACTTAACGGCCCATTTTGGTCCAATGATTCCAATCAAGGATTATTAGTTAATAAAGTGCACGTCGAAAATATTCAAGAATTAAGTGATGATTTTTAAAAAAAGAAACTGAGCGCGGTCGCTCAGCTTCTTTTTTTAGTTAGTTTCTTTTTTCACTGTTTCTAGTTTTAGTTCTGCTAATTGTGCTGCACTAACTTCACCTGGTGCATTTGTTAGTGGATCTACTGCACTTCCTGTTTTAGGGAATGCGATAGTGTCGCGCAAGTTATTTCTTCCAGCCAGAATCATTACAATACGGTCTAAACCAAGTGCAATTCCTCCGTGTGGCGGTGTTCCATATTCTAAAGCCTCCATTAGGAAACCAAATTGCTCTTTCGCTGACTCGTCTGTGAAACCAAGCGCGCGGAACATCGATTCTTGTACTTCTTTTTTGTAAATACGAAGCGAACCACCGCCAATTTCATAACCATTTAAAACTATATCATATGCTTCTGCCATTACTTTGGAAGAATCTGTTTCAAGAAGTGGAATATCTTCTTCTTTTGGTAAAGTGAATGGATGATGAGCAGATACATAACGCCCTGCTTCTTCATCATACTCAAAGAGCGGCCAATCTGTTACCCAAAGGAAAGCAAGTTCATCTTCATTAATTAAATCTAAGTCTTTCCCTAGCTTGTTACGAAGCGCTCCAAGTGAGGCTGCAACTATATCCGCTTTATCTGCTGCAAATAGCAATAAATCACCATCTTCAGCTTGGAGTGCTGCTTGTAATTCTGCTGCTTTATCTTCCGGGAAGAATTTAGCAATTGGTCCTTTTAATTCACCAGCTTCTACTTTCAGCCAAGCTAGCCCTTTAGCCCCGTAATTAGCAACAAAAATGCCTAGTGCATCTAAATCTTTACGAGAAAAATTAGTTGCAGCAGCTTTTGCATTAATCGCTTTTACTTCGCCACCGTTTTCAATAGCTGATTGGAATACTTTAAAATCAACATCTTTTACAACTTCTGAAACGTTTTGTAATTCTAAACCGAAACGAATATCTGGTTTATCGCTACCAAAACGGTCCATTGCTTCTTTATAAGTCATACGTGGGAATGGTTTTTCGATAGTAATGTTTTTCGCTTCTTTAACAACATCCACCAACATGTCTTCTGTAATCGCTTGAATCTCTTCTTTTGTTAAAAAGCTTGTTTCTAAATCGATTTGTGTGAATTCCGGTTGACGGTCACCGCGCAAATCTTCATCACGGAAACAACGTACGATTTGATAATATTTATCAAAACCGGCAGTCATTAATAACTGTTTCAAAATTTGTGGAGATTGTGGTAGCGCATAGAAATTACCTGGATAGACCCGGCTTGGTACTAGATAATCACGCGCTCCTTCTGGTGTACTTTTTGTTAAGTAAGGTGTTTCAATATCAAAGAAACCAAGTGCATCTAGTTTGTTTCGGAAAGTTCTTGTTACCGTGTGGCGCATTTTGAAAATATTGTTCATTTCTGGACGACGCAAGTCTAAGTAGCGATATTTTAAGCGAAGTTCATCAGAAACATTTACGCCGTCTTCAATGTAAAATGGCGGTGTTTTGGAAGTATTTAAAATAGTAATTTCTTCTGCTAAAACTTCTACTTTACCTGTTGCTAACTTATCGTTAATTGCTTTTTCCCCGCGAGCATGAACTTTTCCTTTGATAGTAACAACAAATTCATTTCTAACGCTATCTGCAATTTCCAATGCTTCTTTTGAAAATTCAGGATTGAAAACCACTTGGACAATTCCTTCACGGTCGCGCAAATCAATGAAAATAAGTCCACCTAAGTCGCGACGCTTTTGCACCCAACCATGAAGGATAACACTTTGGCCAATATGTGTTTCGTTTAATTCACCGCAGTAACTTGTACGTTTTTCCATTTTATTTCTCCTCCTTGGTATTTGTTAGTTTTTCGATAATAGTTGTTTCTGAAACAGCTTCTTGTTCGCCTGTTTCCATATTTTTTAATTGATAATTACCTGTTTGTAACTCTTCTTCACCTAGAATTACGGTATATATTGCTTTTTTTCTATTAGCATCTTTTAATTGTGCTTTTAATTTTCGTTTTAAATAGTCTTTTTCTGCGCTAATTCCATTTTGTCTTAATTTATTTACAAGTGTCACTGCTTTTAATTCAGCTTCTGGCTGTGCAGTAATTACATATACTTCTAACGGTTTTGTTTCTGGAATATTGATTTCGGCTTTTTCTAAGGCAAGTAAAATTCGCTCTACTCCAATTCCAAATCCAATCCCTGGTGTGTCAGGACCACCGAATTCTTTTACTAAACCGTGATACCTACCACCACCGCAAAGTGTTGTTTTCGCTCCAAATCCTTCTTCCACACTCATAATTTCAAATGTTGTATGATTATAATAATCTAAACCGCGAACCATTGTTGGATCAATTTCAAACGGAATTTCTAATGCAGTTAGGTATTTTTTAACATTTTCAAAATAAGCAACTGATTCTTCATTTAAAAAATCCAAAATAGATGGTGCTGATTGAATAAGCGGATTATCATGATCTTTTTTACAATCTAAAATGCGCAGTGGATTTTTGTGTAGACGCACCTGACATTCTGCACAAAATTCATCAATATGTGGTTCAAAATGTGCAACTAGTGCTTCTCGGTGTTTTAAACGACTTTCTTTATCACCAAGACTGTTAATGACTAGTTTAATATTAGTTAAACCAATTTTCCTGAAAAACTCCATTGCAAGCGAGATAACTTCTACATCAATGGAAGGATCATCACTACCAAGTGCTTCGATTCCCATTTGAGTAAATTGGCGTTGTCTTCCGCCTTGTGGACGTTCATAGCGGAACATTGGCTCATTGTAGTACATTTTAATAGGTTGGCTAACTTCGCCGTATAATTTATGTTCGACAAAAGCGCGCACGACCGAAGCAGTTCCCTCTGGTCTTAATGTAAGACTTCTGCCACCTTTATCTAGAAAAGTATACATTTCTTTAGATACGATGTCTGTTGAATCACCCACGCCTCGTTCAAATAACTCAGTGTGTTCAAAAATAGGCGTCCTAATTTCTTCGTATTGATAGTTTTCACAAACTTTTTTAAATGCTGATTCTAAAAAATGCCATTTACTAACTTCTTCTGGCAAAATATCTCGTGTCCCTCTTGGTAATTGCAAATCCATCACCATACCCCTCCTTAAAAATATAAAGAAAAACCCCCGTCACTTGTTATAAAAACAAGGGACGAGAGTTTATTTACACCCGTGGTACCACCCTAATTAGAACTATTAATAAGTCCTCACTTAAGTCAGTTAACGCCTGAATACGTTCTTGTTTACTGTTTTCAACAAGAAACCTCGAGAGTGTCTTTTCGGAAAATATGACTATCTTTATCCTTTCAGCCAAATGGGATAAATTCTCTGTATAGCATGGATTTTCTTACTTTTCTCTGTCGCTAGTTTTAAATATGAATTATTCTAAGATTACTAAAAACACACTGAAAAGTCAACATTTTGTCAGTTTTTTTATAAAAATCCACTTTCTAGTTCCATGAAAGCGCATTTTATGGTAACATTTTACTGTCAGATAAAAGTTTATGAGTATATGGGTGGTGTTAGCTTTAAATGAAGAACAAATTCATTTTTATCACCGTTGTCTCCATTTTATTGATTGCAGCAGGTATTTTTACAACCATAGCAATGGCGAACGCGAATTCCGTTGTCGTCAAAGCAGAAGTCTTAAATGTCCGCAGCGGTCCTGGTTTAGCCTATGATGTAACAAGCCAAGCCAGAAAAAATGAAGTACTCCGGGTAGTTGGTGAAGAAAATCAATGGTACAAAGTTCAATTAGATAACGGAAATAGCGGCTGGGTTGCTAGCTGGTTAGTAGAAAATACAGATGTCAGCGCAGCAAGTAACAGTATTGCTATTGTCTCTTCTGATGGTGGACTCAATGTACGTGAAAAACCTAGTACTTCAAGCACATCACTTGGATTACTAAATAACGGTGATCAAGTAACCGTTACAAGCCAACAAAATGGTTGGGCGCAAATTCAGTATAACGGTAAAAGCGCATGGGTTAGTTCTCAGTACTTAACTATACGTGAATCCGTAACAAAAGTAGATGAAAGCGAACTTCAAACAGTAACGATTCGCGATGACTCCACAAACATAAGAAATAAACCAGGACGAGATGGCGCTGTTATTGAAAAAGCCAATTCTGGTCAAGGTTTCGCTATTCAAGGAGTTCAAGGTGACTGGTATAAAATTCGTACTACAAGCGGTGAAGAAGGTTATGTTGCTAACTGGGTAGTTGATGTGTCCGACAAAGGCCAAACTTCCAGCCCACGAAGTAAAACAACTAAATTATCCGAAGCGACCATTGTTATTGACCCCGGTCATGGCGGCAATGATCCAGGAGCAAAAGGCGCTAATGGTACTATAGAAAAAGAAATGACTTTAAAAACAGCTAAAAAACTGAAAGAAAAATTAGAATCAAGAGGCGCTAAAGTAATTTTAACGAGAAATAGTGATAAATATGTTTCCTTAAAATCTCGGACTAATGTAGCGGCAGAAAATAAAGCAGACGTCTTTATTAGTATTCATTTTGATAGCTTAGAAGATAGTAGCAAAGGTGTTAGCGGACAAACTACTTATTATTATGATAATAGTGATAAATCGCTCGCTGAAAGTATTAATACTACGCTCGGAAATGATCTCCCTACTACTAATCGCGGCTCAAGAGTTGGCGATTATTATGTAGTAAGAGAAAATTCTCAACCAGCTGTACTTCTAGAACTTGGTTACTTGAGTTCTGCAAAAGACGAACGAAACATTAATTCGGCATCTTATAGAAGCCAAATTGCTGATTCAGTAACTGATGGATTATCAAATTATTTTTCTAACTAAAAAAAGCAATCATTCCAGTGATGAAATATCACTAGAATGATTGCTTTTTTATTTTCGCATTTCTTCAGAGTCGAGCATAATAGTAACTGGGCCATTATTGACAATTTTCACGTCCATAAATGCACCAAACACACCAGTTTCAACTATAAATCCTGCATCGGAAAGTTTGTTATTAAATAAATTGTACAACCCTTCCGCCTTTTCTCCTGGAGCAGATTTTGTAAAGCTTGGGCGTTTGCCTCTACTAACATCCGCATATAAGGTGAATTGTGAAACGCTGAGAATCGCTCCACCGCGTTCAGCTAAAGAAATATTCATTTTCTCTGATTCATCCTCAAAAACTCGTAACCCAATAATTTTTTTTGCCATGTATTCTACTGTTTCTTCATTATCACTATGAGTAAACCCAACTAATAGACATAGACCTCCAGCAATTTCACTAATAATTTCCCCTTCGACACGGACGGAAGCTTCATAACATCTTTGTAGTAGCACACGCACTTCTTTTCCACTCCTTTAATTCATTAATCTTCTAACTGTATAAACATCTGGAATTTGTTTTATCTTATCCACAACTCGCTGTAAGTGATTAATATTATGAATTTGTAGTGTGACAACGAGGGTTGCCATTTTATTATTGTCTACTTTGGCATTGACTCCATTAATATTGGACGTCAAGCTATTAATAACTTGAAGAATATCATTTAGCAAGCCGTTACGATTATAACCATAAATTTCAATATCAACATTATAGTCATTTTTTGCTTGCGAATCTGTATCTTCCCAGTCTACTTCTATTAAACGTTCTGGTTCAATCGCTTGGACATTCGGGCAATCTTGGCGGTGGATGGAAATACCACGCCCTTTTGTAATATAGCCTACAATATCATCACCAGGCACTGGATTACAGCATCTAGAAAGACGAATTAATAAGTTTCCTACCCCTTGAACTACGACGCCGGCATTATGTTTAATCTTCAGCTTCTCGTTATTAGCATCTGAATTAGACGGTTTATTTTCTGCTTGTGTTAATAGTTTTTCCGTTTCAGCTTCAAGTTCACGCTCTTTCCGCAGTTTCTCTGTTAAGCGATTAGCAACTTGTAAAGCAGTAATACCATTATAACCAACCGCTGCAAAAAGATCATCTTCATGAGAAAAGTTCAACTTATCAGCTAACTTGCGAAGATTTTCAGTCACCATGATTTTTTTCGGTTCAAATCCAAGCTGTCGAATTTCTTTTTCAACTAAATCGCGGCCTTTTTCAACATTTTCTTCTTTTGCTTGTCGTTTGAAAAATTGCTTGATTTTGTTGCGGGCTTGTGAAGTTTGAACTAATTTTAACCAGTCACGGCTTGGTCCATAAGAATGTTTGGATGTTAAAATATCAATAATATCGCCTGTTTTTAATTTATAATCTAGTGTGACAATTTTTCCGTTGATTTTTGCACCGATTGTTTTGTTTCCAATTTCGGTATGGACACGATAAGCAAAATCAAGTGGAACTGAGCCATTTGGTAATTCGTATACATCTCCTTTTGGTGTGAAGACATAAACAACATCAGAAAATAAATCGAGTTTTAAGCTTTCCATGAACTCTTCAGCATTATCCGACTCATTTTGATATTCTAAAATTTCGCGGAACCAAGTAAGCTTGTTATCAAAAGAAGTTTTTGAATTTACTACTTTGCCTTCTTTATATGCCCAGTGAGCAGCGACCCCATATTCAGCGATTTGGTGCATTTCATGGGTTCTGATTTGCACTTCGAGTGGTTCGCCCTGTGGTCCAATAACCGTCGTATGAATGGATTGATACATATTAGATTTTGGCATTGCAATATAGTCTTTAAAACGACCTGGCATCGGTTTCCAGCGCGTATGAATAATCCCAAGCACAGCATAACAATCTTTAATACTACTAACAACAATACGGACTGCAAGCAAATCATAAATTTCGTTAAATTGCTTATTTTGCTCCGACATTTTCCGGTAAATAGAATAAATATGTTTCGGTCTTCCAGAAATATCAGCTTGAATATTTAATTCGTCCAGGTTTTCATTTACCCCGTCTATAACATCATGCAAATAGCGCTCTCTGGCATCTCTTTTTTGCTTCATTAAATGGACAATACGGTAATATTGTTGTGGATTTAAATAACGTAACGCGGTATCTTCTAATTCCCATTTAACTCGTGAAATCCCTAAACGATGCGCTAGTGGAGCGAATATTTCTAAGGTTTCATTCGCAATTCTACGTTGCTTCTCGACTGGTAAATGTTTTAAGGTACGCATATTGTGTAATCGATCGGCAAGTTTTATTAAAATGACACGAATATCTTGCGCCATTGCAATAAACATTTTCCGGTGGTTTTCAGCTTGTTGCTCTTCATGCGATTTATATTTAATTTTACCTAGTTTTGTAACGCCATCCACTAGCATGGCAACTTCCTCGCCAAAAACTTCTTCTAAATCAGCTAGTGTAACGGGTGTATCTTCTACGACATCATGTAGAAACCCTGAAGCAACAGTCGATGGATCCATTTTCAGTTCTACTAAAATACCAGCGACTTGAATTGGATGAATAATATACGGCTCACCTGATTTACGAAATTGTTCTTTATGAGAATCGCGCGCAAATTCATACGCTTTTTTTACAAGCGCAAGATGTTCCTGATTCATATAATGAGAAGCCATATCGATGACTTGCTCAGCTGTCAGATTTTGTTCTTTCGCCATTTACATTCACCCTCTTATTTCTTTGTCATATATCCAACTTAAAAACACCCAATAACTGAGTGTTCCTAAAAAGATTCTTGTATAATATTATAGCATGCCGCTTGTTTGTTTATAAAGCACTTTTCCTTGTTTTTCCACATTTTCTAGTGGTTTAGAGATTTTTATGAAAAAAACTACTCCTAAAATATCAGGAGTAGTTCGTTTTTTATAATTTCATCAGGATTAAACGATCGTAACCATTTAATTTTTTATGTCCTTCTAATTCTTTTAGTTCGATTAGGAAAGCACAGCCAGCAACAATACCACCTAGTTCTTCTACTAGTTTGATTGTAGCTTCAATCGTTCCACCAGTTGCTAGTAAATCATCTGTGATTAAAACGCGTTGACCAGGTTTGATGGCATCACTATGCATGGATAATTTATTTGTTCCATATTCTAAATCATATTCCATTTCAATCGTTTCACGTGGAAGTTTACCTGGTTTACGAACTGGAGCAAAACCTATTCCAAGCGCATAAGCCACAGGACAACCAATAATAAAGCCACGTGCTTCCGGTCCTACAATAATATCGATTTTTAATTCTTTTGCATATTCCACGATTTTATCCGTAGCAAAACGATATGCCTCGCCGTCATTCATAAGTGGCGTAATGTCTTTAAAAACAATACCTTTTTTCGGCCAATCGTTCACAATCGCTACGTAATCTTGTAAATCTTTAATTTCCATTTTCTAGTTCCTCCGCATTCGGGTAAATTGATGTTTCCATCATTGATTTCATCCAACTATGAAGCTCAGTATAATTGGAGTATAACAGTTTTTTTCTAGTAGTTATTTCTTCTACCTTTTGTTGATAAACTATGGATTCGTCCAAATTACGTTTTTCAACAACTTGGTTAATAATAATCTGACCACTATCCATTTTAGCAAATTCTAAATCAAAAAACACCTTTGACATGAAATCTATTTGTTCTTTGTTCCAGCCAAACTTTTGTATAAGCCTAGGAGTGTATTTTTCGATTGGAAATGGTTGGAATTTTTTTATTAAGCTATATAGTTCAGCAAATGCTCCCCGATCAGGTATTGCTGGGATTTGATTACCTTCAGAAGCATCAAAATGAACAAAGATTCGCTCTGGTTTTGTTTCGCGTACAATTTCTTCTATTAGCTCTACTTTCGCCGGCATATCAGCAAAAACTAATTCCTCAGTTTGAAAATCTGCTGTAAAACCTTTCGTTTCATCGACCAATATATATTTTTGGTCCGCGAGGGTTGTAACTGTTCTTTCTTCAAAGCAAACAAAAAGTCGCTGCTCATTTCGTTCTTGTAAAATTCTAGACCATTCGGCTTTATTCCGCACATCAAAAAGTTGCCAGTGCGGGATGTGAATATCCATCATTCGAAGTTGTGGCTTTTTAATATTATTCCACTCATTAATAGACAGCTCACCGACAACATCTACTGCTGCATGAGGCGATATTTTCTCCACTAAGTCTCCTACACCAAAACCAATAGCATCTAAAGTTACATCACTATCTTCATTTGCAAGCATCGTTTTTAAATGAGTTTTATCTGCCCCAATTCTTTTAGTACCTTTTAAATTCATCTCTTCTAAAAGGAAAATTGGTTTTGGATTATCCATTCCAAACGGCGCTAATTTTTCTAATTGCGCTATAAAAGAAACAGAAATATCTGCAAGGTTTATTTTTTCTTCTATTTTCAAAGCAGGTCGAAAATCTTCATCGGAAAGGTGACTAGCTTCTTCTTGTAGCTTGTTATCAAGTTCAGTTAAGTTTTCTGCTGGTAAAGTAAGACCCGCAGCCATTGGATGGCCACCGAAAGCTGTCATTAATGAACGATGCTTATCTAACGCTTGATACAAGTGAAAAGCTTCTACACTACGTCCTGATCCTTTTGCTACACCAGTCACTGGATCAATGCCAAGTACGATAGCCGGTCGGGAATAAACGCTGACTAATTTTGAAGCGACAATCCCTAAAATCCCAGTATTCCAGCCTTCTCCGGAGACAACAATGATATTTCCGAGGGATTCTTTTGCCTCGATTGCAGCCATCGCTAATTTCGTCACGTCTACAACCACTTGTTTCCGTTCTTTATTAGCATCATCAATCTCTTCCGCTAAGAAAAGTGCTTCTTCTGGGTCCTCGGTTAAAAGTAAATCCGCGGCAGGATCAGCAGGACCAAGCCGGCCGACAGCATTAAGTCGTGGCGCAAGTCCAAATCCGATTGTTTCTTCTGTAGCTTCTTCTAATTTCAAACTTGCTTTTTTCGCTAAAACAGCAAGTCCTAAGTTAGCATTTTCACGTAATTGGCGTAACCCTAATTGAACTAAAAGTCGGTTTTCATCCGTTAAAGAAACTAAATCCGCTACTGTCCCAACTGCTACTAGATCCAGTAATTCTTTCGGTTCCTCACCAAGAAGGGCATGAGATAATTTATAAGCAACACCGACTCCAGCAAGTTCATTAAATGGATACGCAGATTTAGGATGCTTTGGATGAATTACTGCAATAGCATCTGGCATGACTTCACGCGGTTCATGGTGATCCGTAACAATGACATCTAGCCCGATTTCCTTCGCATGCGTCATCACTTCTAGTGCGGCAATTCCATTATCCACCGTAATGATGAGATCAACACCTTGATTTTTCGCCATATCAAATGCTGCAATATTTGGTCCATATCCTTCTGTAAAACGATTTGGAATATAAAATTCGGCATTTGCTCCTAAATGTCGTAGTGTCTTCATTAAAACAGCAATACTTGTCACACCATCAGCATCATAATCTCCGTAGACTAAAATCTGCTCATTTAAGTCAATTGCTTGTTTAATTCGAGCAACAGCAAGGTCCATTTCTGCAAGTAAAAATGGGTCGTAACTTTCATATTTCTCTGGGTGGAAAAATTTATCGAATTGTCCTTGCGTTGTAATTTTTCTTTTCCAAAGTAATTTTGCAAGTGGAAGCGAGATTTTTAATTGTTCGGCTAGTTGGCTAGCTTTCTCGTCGCTTGCTTCCTCGATATTCCATAAGTATTTTGAATGAATCACTTTACCCCACCTCTCAACCTTCCTATTATATCTAAAATTGCTAGAAAAACCAAGAGGAATCTTCCAAACAAAAACGCTAACTAAGTAAGTTAGCGTCTTCTTTATTATTTAATTGGCTCTACTGTATTTTCAGTATCGCGTTTTTCTACATTAGATGAATGTGTTTTCATCGATTTTGCAGCTGCTAATTGACGTTCTAGCTCTGTTTTTTCAGCAGTTAATTGTTTTACTCTTTTCTTCATGCCACGTGATTTGGCAATGTTTAAGAAAAAGATAATTAAACAACCAACTAGTACAGAACCTATAATAATTAAAATTAACGGCCACTCAGCTTGAGCAAATAAAAAGTTGACTTCAACTGGGTCTACATTAATAACTGCAAATATCGCAATAATAAGTGCTAGAATAATCCCCACAATCACTTGCCATTGAACTTTGTTTTCTTTCATCCTCTCTCTCCTCCTCGCAACAATTATCTTATTATTTACCCGTTTCAAGTCTATTAAAAACAGCCGAACTTCATTTTATGAAATTCGGCTGTTTTTTTAAACTACAGGTTGTCCATTATTACGTGGTTTTTTCTTTTTAACCGTACTAATCGGACCTTTTTTACGTAACTGTCTTGCTTTAAATACGTACCATAATTGCATTGCCATGAAGATGGATGAGAATACACTTGAAACCAATCCAACTAGTAAAGCAATGGAGAAGTTAAGAATTGATTCACTACCAAATAATACAAGTGCAAGTACAGTAAAGATAACTGTTAGAATTGTATTAATGGAACGAGTGAATGTTTGACGTAATGCTTTATTAACAGCATCTGCAATCTCTTCTTTTGTTTTAAAGCGTTGCATCTTCATGCTAATATCTCGTATCCGGTCGGCGGTGACTATCGTATCATTTATGGAATAACCGATAACCGTCAGAACCGCTGCAATAAATGTTAAGTCAACCTCAAGTCTTGTAACACTAAAGAAGATGAAGATAATAAAGGCGTCGAATAGCAGTGAAAGTATCGCTGCAATCCCCATATAGAATTCAAATCGAACAGCGATATATAACACGATTAAGACAGAAGCCACACCAAGGGCCCAGAAGCCATTTTTAGCAAGTTCTTTCCCAACTGTCGGGGAAACTGTACTAATGCTTGGTTCGTGCTTATACTTATCTTCAAAGTAATCTTTAAATTTAGCTACATCATTTTGTGATAAGGTTCCTTTGTAAGACACAACAGCTGTTTTCGATCCTGAGCCTTGGAACACAATATCATTCGATGGCATATCAATCGCATCTAAATCTTTCTTAATTTGCGTCTCAGTCAATGTTTGATTAGCTGTAACTTCTGCTCGAGTCCCGCTGGCAAAGTCAATCCCAAGATTTAATTTAAAGATGGATAGTATAACAATACCAACGATAACTATTGCAGCAAATATAGATAAAAATAGACGGTGATGTTTTACAAAGTCATAACGATCAAAGTGCGTTTTTAAGCTAAAGCTGTTAATACCTTCATGTAAGTTATGAATATCTTTTCGTTTAACTGCAAAGAAACCTGGTTTGTTGTTAAGCCAATTGCTTTTCACGAGTAATCCTAGTAAGAATCTTGAACCCCAAACAGCTGTTAGGAAGCTGACTAGAATACTAATGATTAGAACTGTAGCAAACCCTTTGATAGAGCTTGTACCGAAGTAGAAAAGAACTGCAGCAACAATCAGTGTCGTTAAGTTACCATCTAAAATCGCACGGAATGCTTCTTTTCCACCGACTTCAAATGCTGCTTTTGTCGACCTTCCGACCTTGATTTCTTCTTTTATTCGCTCGTATGTTATAACGTTTGCGTCAACAGCCATACCTATACCCAGAATCAAACCTGCAATCCCTGGTAAAGTAAGTGTGGCATTGAGTAAGCTTAGTATTAATAGAACTAAATAAGTGTAAGCAACTAATGTAATAGATGCGATAACACCCGGTAGACGGTAAACAGCCATCATGAAAATAAAGATAGCCATAACGCCGATAATACCAGCTAAAATAGTTTCTTGTAATGCATCTTGACCAAACTGTGCGCCAACAGATGTAGAGTAAACTTCAGTCATTTTTACAGGAAGTGCGCCAGAGTTTAACAATTCAGCTAAATCTTTTGCTTCTTCAGTTGTAAAGCTTCCGGAAATTTCTACTTTATCTGTATCAAGAACACTACTTACATTTGGTGCAGATAAGTAAGCTGGATTTTTCTTTTCACGTTCTGTTTTGTATTTTTGTCCTTCTTTCCAGTCTAACCAAATAACTAATTGATTGTCAGGTGCTTCTGCTAGAATAGTTTTTGTTACGCTAGCAAATTTATCTGCGCTTTTTAGTTTTAAAGTAACGATCGGATTATTGCTAGCATCGAAAGCTTGTTTAGCGCCACCTGCAACCAAGTCACTACCATTCATCATCATTTTGTCATTTGCATCTCTAAATGATAACTGGGCAGTAGTTGATAACATTTTTCGTGCTTCTGCTTGGTCAGTTACACCAGCAAGTTGGACACGGATGCGGTTATTTCCTTCGATTTGAATACTTGGTTCCGCAACACCTAATGAATTGACCCGTTTATCAAGTGAAGTAACTGTATCTGTTAATGTTTGCTTAGAAACAGTTCCTTTACCATCAGCTGGAGACACTTCATATAGAACTTCAAATCCCCCTTGAAGATCTAAGCCAAGATTAATATTTTGCATAACCATTTTCGCGGTACCAAATACAGCACCGAAGATAATTGCAACTACTAGAAAGAAAATAACTATCTTACTCTTTTTTACCATTTCTGTTTCGTTCCTCCCTCATCTAAACCATAACAAATCCCAGTCTAACAACTAATACTTAATGATTTTATGTACTTAACTTACTATTTAAGTATTCGTCAGCAGGCTGTTAATTTTCCACATTTGGTTGAAGCGAATTTTCCGCTTGAGCAACATGGTTATTAGATTCTTGTTCAGCTGTTGTCATAATAAACTGCATTAATTGTCCAATTTTCATTTGCATGACATCATTTATTCTTTCATGCAATGCTGGGGCTGGGTTATTCTTCCACTTTTCCTCTGTTAAAAACGCCCAAATGTGACTGGCCTTGATTTCTCGGTAGCCTAGAATATGAAAATCTTCCACTTTAATTAAAATCGCTGGTTCTAAATCCTCATACCAAGCCGAAAATGTATCCGTCATCAAGTCATCCCCTTTCTTAAACAATAAGCATATTCCCATTTTATCTAAAAAAAGCTTAAATGGGAAGTATAAGCTCTATTTTTATGTTTAAAAAATGCCACTCCACCGTTTAAAGGGAAATGGCATTTTTATTTCAAGTATTATTTGTTGTCTTCTACAACTTCAGTGTCATCAGAAGTTGTTTCTGCTACAACTGGATTAGAAACTGCATTACCTTTTTCAAGTACAGTTCTGATTGCATTACGGTCAAAAGTTAATTTGCTGTTTCCGCATTTCAAAATGACTGTGCCATCTTCAATTGCTTCAACAATACCGTGAAGTCCACCAATAGTAATAATTTTATCACCTTTTGCTAAACTACTTTGCATATTTTGTACTTCTTTTTGACGTTTTTGTTGAGGTCTGATTAATAAGAAGTAAAACAAAACGATCATCAAGATAATTGGTATAAATGTTACGATACCGCCACCCATATTTTCCAACTCCTTTCGATACTATATATATATTTAGAAATTTTTTGCATCAGGACGATTGAATCCATATTGCTCAAAAAATTCTTCCCTAAAATCAGCAAGACGATCTTCCATAATAGCGCCACGGACTTGCTTCATTAAGTTTAACAGAAAATGAAGATTATGATAAGTTGTAAGTCTAATTCCAAATGTTTCTTCACAACGAATCAAGTGTCTAATGTATGCACGTGAGTAATTTTTACATGTATAACAATCACAATTTTCATCGATAGGACGGAAATCATGTGTGAACTTAGCGTTTTTAATAACTAAGCGACCACTAGATGTCATACAAGTACCATTACGTGCAATACGTGTGGGAAGAACACAGTCAAACATGTCCACTCCTCGAATTACGCCATCAATTAATGAGTCAGGCGAACCTACGCCCATTAGATAACGCGGTTTATTAGCTGGTAATAGTGGTGTAGTGTGTTCCAAAACGCGATTCATCACGTCTTTAGGTTCACCGACAGACAATCCACCAATGGAGTATCCAGGGAAGTCTAGAGATACTAAATCTTTAGCACTTTGAGCGCGTAAGTCTTCGTAAGCTCCACCTTGGACGATACCAAATAAACCTTGGTCTTCTGGTCTTTCGTGTGCTTTTAAGCCACGTTCAGCCCAGCGTGATGTTCTTTCTACTGATTTTTTCATATATTCATGAGACGCTGGATACGGCGGACATTCATCAAAGCTCATCATAATGTCCGATCCAAGCGCATTTTGAATTTGAATTGCTTTTTCTGGTGATAAGAAAAGTTTATCTCCGTTTAAATGGTTGCGGAAATGAACGCCCTCTTCTTTAATATCACGCATTTTACTCAAACTAAACACCTGAAAACCGCCTGAATCCGTTAAGATTGGTTGGTCCCAGTTCATAAACTTATGTAGCCCGCCCGCTTCTCGAATTAATTCTTCTCCGGGACGTAACCATAAATGATAGGTGTTACTTAAAATAATACCTGCGCCCATCGCTTTTAATTCTTCGGGCGACATTGTTTTTACCGTTGCAAGTGTTCCAACTGGCATAAACATGGGTGTATCAAATGTGCCGTGTGGTGTATGAATTTTACCAAGACGAGCACCAGTTTGTTTATCTGTTTTTATTAGTTCATAACGAATGGCAGACATGTGTTACCTCTTTCTAATTTACTCTATTCACTAGCATAACGAAAATTACCGATGAAAACAAGCTTTTCTGTTATTTTTTTCGCAAATTAATGAATAAACATTGCATCGCCAAAACTAAAGAAGCGATATTGTTGTTCTACCGCATGGTTATAGGCTGCTAATATTTTAGTGCGATCAGATAAAGCGGATACAAGCATAATCAATGTCGATTTTGGTAAATGGAAATTAGTAATTAACGCATCTACTGCCTGGAATTGATATCCTGGAGAAATGAAAATATCTGTCCAACCTGATTCTGCAATTAGTTTACCATCATGACGACTCGCAATCGTTTCTAAAGTACGGATGGAAGTTGTTCCGACCGCAACCACTTTTCCACCAGCCGATTTGATTTTATTAATCCGATCAGCAGATTCTTCGGTTAAACGATAAAATTCAGAATGCATTTTGTGGTTTTGAGTATCTTCCACGTCTACTGGGCGGAATGTACCAAGACCAACATGCAGAGTTACAAATATTATTTCTACACCTTTGGCACTAATTTGTGCTAATAACTCTTCGGTGAAATGAAGGCCGGCAGTTGGCGCAGCAGCAGAACCATTTTCTTTCGCGTAAACTGTTTGATAACGATCTTGATCTGCAAGTTGCTCTTTAATGTATGGAGGTAGCGGCATTTCACCAAGTTGCTCCAATACTTCATAAAAAATACCTTCATAAGAAAATTCAAGAATTCGACCACCGTGCTCAAGTTCTTCTAAACAAGTAGCTTTTAACGCCCCATCCCCAAAGGTAATAGTAGCGCCTTTACGAATTCTTTTTGCAGGTTTTACTAAAGTTTCCCAAGCATTGCCTTCTTTTTGTTTTAAAAGTAATACTTCAATATGAGCGCCAGTTTCATCTTTAATTCCATGAAGCCTAGCTGGAAGAACACGCGTATCGTTTAATACTAGTGCATCTCCTTTATTTAAATAACTAATTATATCAGTAAAATGTTGATCTTTTATCTCACCTGATTCTTTATCAAGTACCATTAGTCGGCTTGAAGTCCGGTCAAGTAATGGGGTTTGCGCAATTAATTCTTCTGGTAAATCAAAATCGAAATCTTCTACTTTCATTCTTTATACCTCTTTTTCATAACTTATTCCTAAATGGTTGTATGCTGTTTCCGTCGCGATTCGTCCTCGCGGGGTTCTTTGTAGAAAACCGATTTGTAGTAAATAGGGTTCTTGCATATCTTCAATGGTTTCGCGCTCTTCGCCAATGCTTGCTGCGATTGTATCTAAACCAACAGGACCACCTCTAAATGATTGAATAATTGTATGAAGTAGCTTTTGGTCAATCGTATCAAGTCCTCTTGGATCCACTTGAAGTAGTGTCAGTGCCTCTTTTGCCAATTTTTCAGTAACTGTACCGTTCCCTCTAACTTGCGCAAAGTCACGAACACGTTTCAATAGCCGATTAGCAATCCGCGGGGTTCCCCTAGATCGTCTTGCAATTTCACGTGCACCAAGGTCATCGATTTTCGTATCCAATATCCCAGACGTTCTAAGGACAATTTCGGTTAACTGCTCTTCCGTGTAAAATTCCAAATGGTCAATTACACCAAAGCGATCTCTAAGTGGCGCCGATAAAAGTCCCGCTCGAGTTGTCGCTCCAATCAGCGTAAATGGCGGCAAATCTAAGCGAACAGAACGCGCGGTAGGTCCTGTTCCAATAACAATATCCAAACAATAATCCTCCATTGCTGGATATAAAATTTCTTCAATTGCTCGCGATAAACGGTGGATTTCATCAATAAATAAAACGTCACCTGGTTCTAAACTTGTCAAAATAGTCGCCAAGTCACCTGGGCGTTCAATCGCAGGTCCACTCGTTGTCTTAATTTCGCTCCCCATTTCAGAAGCAATGACTATCGCAAGGGTTGTTTTACCGAGTCCAGGAGGTCCATATAAAAGCACATGATCCAGCGCTTCATTTCGGAGTGTGGCAGCTTCAATAAAGACAGTTAAGTTATTCTTTACTTTGTCTTGCCCAATATATTGTGAAAGGGTCTGTGGCCGCAAACTAGTTTCAAAAGATACTTCTTCTGCGTCTACCGTTTCACTTGAAATAATTCGTTCATCCATGCCACAAGCTCCTCTCTATTTTGTCATTAATCGCAGTGCTAGCTTGATGTATGCATCGCTTGTTAAGTCGTTTTCTTTTGCCATTTTTGGTATAACTTTTTTTAGTTCTCTCGTACTGTAACCAAGTGCTTCGAGCGCTAAAACAGCTTCCTCTAGTTGCGGTGAAAGCCCCGTAACAATATCGTTTTCTGCAGCTTTATAGACGATTTCACTTGCAACTACATCTGCTAGTTTACCTTTTAAATCAAGGATAATTTGACGTGCTGTTTTTTTACCGACACTTGGAAATTTAGTTAAATAAACATCATCTTCTGATTCGATTGCAGTAATAAGTGGTACTACATCTCCAGAAGCTATAATAGCTAGCGCACTTTTTGGCCCAATACCCGAAACGCTTAATAATTTTTTGAACAGATAACGTTCTTCAGTTGACTGGAAACCAAACAAGGAAATGTTGTCTTCCCGAACATGTTGATACAAAAAGACTTGCGCTTCAGTACCTTCTAATCGTTGAAAGGAAAATGGGTTTCCTGTAATTATTTGATAGCCGATTTGTCCTGTTTCGACAACAATATATTCTGGTGTAATCGTTTTTACTATTCCTTTTATGTAATCGTACAATTTATTCGTCCTCTCTTCGTTTCACGTCATACATTATATGATAGCATAAAAAGGAACATCTGTACTAGTTTTTGTTCATAAAAGGAAATCGTTTTTTAGTTTACATAATAATATTATTGACTTCTTATATAGATTTTATATTTTCCTTGATTACAGCAGCTGAATGGTCAAATGCTTGTTGCTCTTGTTCGTTTAATTTTAAGGAAATAATTTCTTTTACACCATTTTGGCTTAAAACTGCCGGAACGCCGATTGCTAAACCAGTTTGACCATATTCGCCGTCAAGAACACAAGAAACAGTTAGAGCACGCTGACTACCGCTGAAAATATGACGGCAAATCTCTACAATAGTTCCAGCAATCCCGTATTCAGTGCAGCCTTTTTGATGATATATTTCAAAGCCAGTATCACGGGCAGTTTCACCAATTAATTTTAAATCAAGGGATTCTCCGAGTTTTTCCATACTATATTCATTTACTGGTTTACCGTATATCGAGGAATGTGACCAGACAGGAAACTGTGAATCGCCGTGTTCGCCTAAAATAAATGCATCGATACTTTGAGCAGCAATATCTAATTTCTCTGCTAACAAACGGCGTAATCTTGTTGTATCAAGCCAAACTCCAGTTCCAAGTACCTGCTCTCTTGGTAGTCCAGATAATTTCCAAACTTGATACGTAATGATGTCACAAGGATTCGTGGCAATTAAGAAAATACCCTTAAACCCGCCTTTCATCATTTCTGGGACAATACTCGCTACTATTCTTGATGTGCTTCTTAGTTCGTCTAAACGTGTTTGCCCTTCTTTTAATGGTCCCGCTGTCACTGTAATTACTGCAATATCGACATCTGCGCAATCACTTGCTTCACGAACTGAAATATCCATTTTCCCAGACATAAATGCTGCTGCATCTGCCAAGTCTTTCCGATTTCCTTCCACACGTTCTTTATTTAAATCAACAAGGATTAACTCCTCTACAAATTTTTGATTAACAAATGCGTGAGCCGCTGCCGACCCTACATTACCTGCCCCAATGATCATAACTTTACGTGGTTTCATTTTTATTTCCTCCTCTTGATTCATATAAAACACCCCATTCAGATTGCACAAAAGGGGTGTTTTGACTTAATTTATCTCAGCGTTTGTATAAACTTCTTGTACATCATCGTCATCTTCTAATGCTTCCATCATTTTATCAAATTGTGTTTGGTTGTTTTCTGCAATTTCGTTGTAGACAGTTGGAAACATCGAAAGTTCTGCTGTAGCAAAAGTATAACCAGCTTGTTGTAATGCATCTTTGACATCAGAAAATGCTCCGGGTTCAGTAAATACTTCAAAGACGTCATCACTTACCTCTACATCATCTGCCCCAGCTTCAATCGCTTCTAGCATAAACTCTTCTTCATCAACGGTTAAGCCTTCCCTTAGAATAACTAAGTAGCCCTTACGATCAAACATGTAGCTGACACTTCCTGTTTCTCCGAGGCTACCACCGTTTTTATTGAAAGCTACACGGACATTTGTACTTGTACGATTTTTATTATCTGTAAGCGCATGGACAAGCACTGCAATTCCACCTGGCGCATATCCTTCATACGTTACTTCATCATAATTTTCGCCGCTAGTATTTCCAGCAGCTTTATCTATAGCACGTTTGATGTTGTCATTCGGCATATTGACTGCTTTTGCTTTATCCATTACTAATCGAAGTGACGGGTTCAGATTCGGATCAGGGCCTTTTTTTGCTGCAACGAAAATTTCTCTTGCTAACTTTTGAAATACTTTAGAACGCTTGGAATCTTGCGCATTTTTTCGACCTTGAATATTGTTCCATTTTGAATGTCCTGCCATCTGTTTCACTCCTTCAAGTTTTAGTAAAGCTTTTCTCCTACAAATTTTAACGTAAAAAATAACTATTCGCAAATAAAAAAAGTTACCGCAATAAAATACGATAACTCATTATTTAAGTAGTTTGTAAGCGATGCACATGGTAAGTTCCAAGTTTGTTCGCCTTACCTCCTAAAAGCCTAATTTCATCAAGAGCGTTCGTTACAAGTGTTTCTTTACCTTCTGAAAGCACATCTATTAAGAAAAAATATTCTCCTAATGACGTTTTAAGTGGTCTCGACTCAATTTTACTTAAGTCAATGTCACGCCAAGCAAATGTAGATAATACTTTATGTAACGCTCCCGGCATATTGTTAGGTAAAATGACCGAAATCGAAGTTTTTTCTTCTTCTTTTGGTAATAAAATGGAAACTGGCTTACGACTTAAAACAAAAAATCTCGTTTGGTTCAATTCTAAATCTTGGGCATTTTCTTGAACGATTTCTAGTCCATACTCACTGGCTGCCATCCGAGGAGCAATTGCTGCTACAAGTTCAGTTGGATTATTGCTAACCCATTTTGCCGCATAAGCTGTCGAAGGTGTTACTTCACGCTCTACCCCGTAAAGTTCTGCCTGAAGGAACGTATGGCACTGGGCAAGGGCTTGCGGATGCGACATTACTTTTTGCACGGATTTCCAAGTTGCTTTATGAGCTGGATGAACCATTAAATGTTGCGCAATCGGTAAAACAATTTCCGCCACAACAGGGACACTTGAAAAATGAAATAAATAGTCTAGCGTAATATTGACGCTTCCTTCAATAGTATTTTCAATTGGGACAACCGCCACGTCCACATCTTCTTTTTCGATTGCCATAATGCAATCAGGAATAGTGCTTTTAGCAACCATCTCTTCTTTTGGAAAAGCTTTCGCTGCTGCTGCATGAGTAAAAGATGCTGCTGGGCCTAAATAAGCAATTTTCATTTTCAACTCTCCTTTTTATTGTAGCTAGGAAAAAAGCGTGCGCCAATTGATTGGCGCAGCACTTTTTTTAATCCATAAATTCAAATTCATAATCAAGTAAGCGAACAATGTCTCCGTCTTTAGCACCACGTTTTCTAAGTGCTTCATCGACACCCATTGCACGAAGTTGACGCGCAAAACGGCTAATAGAAGCATCCCGTTCGAAGTTAGTCATAGTGAATAAGCGTTCAATTTTGGCACCGCTAAGTACGAATGTACCATCTGGCTCTCTTGTAATTTCAAAGTCAGGTTCTTCAGCAACATACTTGTAAAGAACTGTATCTTCATCTTCTTGTTCCAGAATTTCATTGAGTGGGAATTCTGGGGTTGTTTCTAATTTATCTGCAATTGCAAGAAGTAATTCACGTAGACCCGTTTTTGTTACTGCGGAAATCGGGAATACCGGAATATCTTCAGCGATTTTAGTTTTAAACTCTTTTAAATTTTCTTCCGCGTCTGGCATATCCATTTTGTTCGCTACGATGATTTGTGGACGTTCCATTAAGCGTAAGTTATATTGTTCTAGTTCATTATTGATTGCCATATAATCTTCATAAGGTACGCGACCTTCTGAACCAGACATATCAATTACATGTACGATAACTCGAGTTCTTTCGATATGGCGTAGGAATTGATGTCCTAGACCAACACCTTGGCTAGCCCCTTCAATTAGACCTGGTAAATCAGCCATAACAAAACTACGTCCATCTCCCGCATCAACCATTCCTAAATTAGGAACAATCGTCGTGAAATGGTAAGCAGCGATTTTTGGTCTTGCTGCAGATACAACAGATAATAAGGTAGATTTACCAACACTTGGGAAACCAACTAAACCAACATCTGCTAATACTTTAAGTTCTAATTGTACATTTCGTTCTTGCCCTGGCTCCCCGTTTTCAGAGAGTTCTGGAGCTGGATTGGCTGGTGTTGCAAAACGTTTGTTACCACGTCCGCCACGTCCGGCTTTTGCAATAACTGCACGCTGACCATGTGCCACTAAATCAGCAATAATCTCTCCAGTATCAATATCTTTCACAATCGTTCCTTGTGGTACTTTAACAACTAAATCTTCTGCACCGCGTCCATGCATACTTTTACTCATGCCATGCTCGCCGTGTTCTGCTTTAAAGATTCGTTTAAAGCGAAAATCTACTAGTGTGCGCAAACCTTCATCTACTACGAATACAACGTCTGCTCCTTTACCGCCGTCACCGCCAGCAGGACCACCGTTTGGTACAAATTTTTCGCGACGGAATGCTACCATACCGTCCCCACCATTACCAGCTTTTACATATATTTTAACCTGATCTACAAACATAATTTTTATATTCTCCCGTTCCTTAAAAGTCTTATCTTTCATTATAACGAACAAACTATACATCTGTCACTATATTTATTTCTATTTCCAGATATTTATTTGTTTAACATCACAAAAATGCGCCAAATGCTTTTACACATTTGGCGCATCTTTTAACAATTATTTGAAAGCTTGTGCAGCTTTGACTGCTTTATGCCAACCTTCATATAAATCTTCTCTTTGTTCGTCTTTCATTTCTACTTCAAAACGTTTGTCTAGTTTCCAATGTTTTTTAATTTCGTTTTTATCTTTCCAAACTCCTACTGCAAGTCCTGCTAAGAAAGCTGCTCCAAGAACAGTTGTTTCTTTGTTTTCTGGACGTTCTACAGGAACACCTAGAATATCGGATTGGAATTGCATTAAGAAGTTATTAGCAGAAGCCCCGCCATCCACACGTAACGTTTTTAAGCTAATACCAGAATCTTGTTCCATTGCATACAGTACATCACGAGTTTGATAAGCAAGAGATTCCAATGTCGCACGGATAAATTGTTCTTTTTCAGTACCGCGAGTTAATCCAAAGACAGCACCACGAACGTCAGAATCCCAGTAAGGTGCGCCTAAACCAACGAATGCTGGTACAACATATACACCATCACTAGATTCAATCCGGCTCGCATAGTTTTCAGAATCACTTGATTGACGAACCATACGTAAGCCATCACGTAACCACTGAATAGCGGAACCAGCAACGAAAATACTACCTTCAAGCGCATATTCCACTTTACCATCAAGTCCCCAAGCTAGCGTAGTTAATAGTCCATTTTCAGAACGTACTGCTTTTTCGCCTGTGTTCATTAGTAAGAAACAACCAGTTCCGTAAGTGTTTTTCGCCATACCTTTTTCAAAACAACCTTGACCAAATAATGCGGCTTGTTGGTCACCGGCAATACCTGCAACAGGAACTTCTTCACCAAAGAAGTGATAAGGCACTGTGTCCGCGTATACTTCAGAGGAAGGACGAACTTCAGGTAACATTGCTCTTGGGATATTAAGCATTTTTAGAAGCTCATCATCCCATTCTAAATCATAAATATTATAAAGAAGTGTCCGGGAAGCATTGGAATAATCGGTAATATGAGCACGACCACCAGTTAATTTCCAAACTAACCAAGTATCAATTGTACCGAAAAGAAGTTCTCCTTTTTCAGCACGTTCTTGTGCGCCATCTACATGATCAAGAATCCAGCGAGCTTTTGTACCTGCAAAGTATGGATCAATCAAAAGACCAGTTTTTGATCTAATCGTATCTTCGTAACCATCTTTACGAAGTTGCTTACAAATATCTTCAGTTTGACGAGATTGCCAAACAATCGCATTATAAATTGGATTTCCACTTTCTTTATCCCAAATAACAGTAGTTTCACGTTGGTTTGTAATACCAATCCCAGCAATTTCTTTAGAAGAAATATTTGTTTTGAGTAATACGCCTGCAATTACTGCTAAAATCGAAGCCCAGATTTCATTGGCACTATGTTCAACCCAACCTGGCTTAGGAAAAATTTGATCAAATTCTTCTTGCGCAACGCCAATAACTTCTCCTTCTTCGTCAATAATCATCGCTCTTGAACTTGTTGTTCCTTGATCCAGTGCTAAAATATATTTCTTTTCCATGTAAAATTCCTCCTCTAGTTTTAAGTACAACGAAAGCCCAGAGACTTTCGTTTAGAGCTAGTTATTATTCTAGCTTATGCTAAATCTTTTTTCTTGTCGAGTTGCATTGTTAAAATAAGAATTAAAACAAATAATACTGCGAACACCCAGAACCACATTCCTAGTTCGCCATTAATAATTGCATTATACCCTAAAGCACCTAATGCACCACCCATAATTGGTCCAATAACCGGAACCCATGAGTAACCCCAATCAGATCCACCTTTGCCAGAAATCGGCCAAACAAAATGCGCAATTCTTGGTCCAAGGTCACGTGCTGGGTTGATTGCATAACCAGTAGTTCCACCAAGAGACATCCCGATAGCTACGATTAATGCGCCAACAACAAGTGGATTTAATCCATCTGAAAAGGAATTTGCACCTAGTGATAGTAATCCAAACACTAACATAAAAGTACCTAATGCTTCACCAAAAAAGTTAGATGTAAAATGGCGAATAGCTGGCGCCGTTGCAAAAACACCTAGTTTTGTTGGTTTATCTTCTGTTTTCTTCCAGTGCGGGTAGTAATGTAACCATACGAGTGTTGCACCAATGAATGCTCCGATAAACTGAGCAACAATATACGGCAATACATAGTTCCACGGGAAAGCACCTGCAAGCGCCATACCGATTGTTACAGCCGGGTTAAGATGGGCCATACTCATATATCCTGAAACATATACACCCATTGTAACACCTAGCCCCCAAGCTAAAGTAACAACGACCCAGCCGCCATTCTCTGCCTTGGATTTCTTCAGTGAAACACCCGCTACGACACCAGCACCTAAAATAATTAGGATGGCAGTACCAATTACTTCACCTAGAAATTGTGTTGCTAAACTTGTGTCAATCATCTTTTCCAACTCCTTCTTCTTGCTTATTTGTAGCACCGGAATTTTAACACTTACTAGTCCCCTTACATTCCGATTATCAATTAACTTCAAAAAAAGAATGACAATCAAAACGTAGGCACACTAGTACCCTTGCATCGTTTCGATTGTCATCTCTTCTCCTGACATGTTAATTAACTTGAGTCTATTTAATCACATCAAGAAAACGCTGTCAATCAAACGACTTGTCCTATTTTTCACAATGTCTCTTCATCTGCCTCTTTACTTTTACCCCAATTTAGGAGAGTTATAACCCTTTTTAAAAGAAATTAATTCACAAAGAAGAAAACACAAAAAAACCGCCACAAGTGACGGTTTTTAATTTTGTATTTAAGCTTCTTGTACTTCAGGATAAACGCTAACTTTTTTCTTGTCGCGTCCCATACGTTCGAAACGTACAACGCCGTCAGTTTTAGCGAATAGAGTATCATCGCCGCCACGACCAACGTTAGTTCCTGGATAGATTTTAGTACCACGTTGACGGTAAAGGATAGATCCACCAGTAACAAATTGTCCGTCCGCACGTTTTGCACCTAAACGTTTTGATTCAGAGTCACGTCCGTTAGAAGTCGAACCGCCACCCTTTTTGTGCGCAAAATGTTGAATATCAAATTTTAACATGAAATTCCACCTCCTATTTGGAGTTAATTTTTATATGATCAGGATAGCTGTACGCTAATGACCTTAGTTGATTTTCCATCCCTGTAAGCAAGATTTGTACCACATCATCTCCAACAAAATCAGCAGGCACAGAATAGTAAAGGTAACCCTCCGACTCTTCAAACACAGGCTCAAAGTCACGTACTTCTGAAATAGCATTAACCATCCCAAAGGCAATTGACGAAGCTCCTGCACAAACCAAATCACTGCCATGTTCGGCAAAATCGGCATGTCCACTCATTGTAAAAGAAACTATTTGGTTGTTTTCTCGCATAACATCGACTTGAATCATTTTTTTCGTCCTTTCAAATTAAGCATTGATTGCATCAATAGTTAATTTTGTGTAAGGTTGACGATGACCTTGTTTTTTGTGGTAGTTCTTTTTCGGTTTATATTTATAAACTGTCAATTTCTTCGCACGGCCTTGTTTTTCAACTTTAGCTGTTACAGTTGCTCCGTCCACGAATGGAACGCCAACTTTAGCGGAATCTCCGCCTACGAATAGAACTTTGTCAAAAGTAACAACATCACCAACTTCACCTGCTAATTTCTCAACATAGATTTCTTGGCCTGCTTCTACTTTGATTTGTTTCCCACCTGTTTCAATAATTGCGTACATACTTGCACCTCCTCATATACTAAGACTCGCCATTACAGGGGACTTACACAAGGTAAATACTTAACCCAGCTCTGTGCGGTTGTAGCTTGGTGCGCTACAAACATAACAGTAAAATGATAGCATAGAGAAGCTGTCTATGTCAATCACTTGTTAATTTTAATTTTCAACACGAGCAATTTGATAAAATGGAACTCGTTCGTCTGCCACTTCCCAATCAATTGGAGCGTTATTAAAGGTATTCAAATCTAAGAACGCATCTAACACATCCTCCGTGGTGATGACTTGGATGCTACTTGGATCTCCCATCATAATCCCACTTAATTCTCTTTCTAGTTGAAAAGCAAGTGTATCTTTTGAAGCAACGTGTCCTGTCCCGTAACAAACCGGACAAGGAATTGTTGTCACCTCTAAAAAGGATTGTTGTTTCTTTCGTCTCGTTAGTTGCAAGAGCCCTGACTGCGATAAAGCCGCTACTTGTGTCGTAATGTATTCTTCACGACTTTCTTTCTCTATCGCCTCACGCAGCTCTCCTTGCCCCTCCTCTGACATACCACCAATAAAATCAACAAGAATCATTCCGCTCATATTCCGAAGACGAATTTGCCTAAAAATCTCCGGAACCGCTTTTATATTAACAGCTTCTACCGTTTTTTCTTTAGCACTTGTACCTTTAAAACGACTAGAATTCACGTCCACTACCCACATAGCTTCTGTTTTTTCAATAAAAAGAGAAGAACCATTTGAAAGATGAACAACGGGTCTGCTAAGACGATCCATCTGTTGCTTAATACCTAAATCAGCAAATAAGTCCGCACTTTTCTTTAAACTAACTTCTTTATCAGTAAAATTAGCTTCCACTATCTTCGCAAATTCAAAATCATCAGTAATAATTTCTATTGGCATATAGCGCTGGATAAATTGCTTCGTACTCAAGAAAACGCCTGAAGCAGCAGATAAAAGCAAGCCAGGTTTCTTTCTTGTTTCGGCTTCTTTAACTAATGTTTGATATTTTTCTCTTGCTTGGTTTAATGCTAATTCTAATTGCTCTTTCGTTGCAGTTTCTGCGCTAGAGCGAATAATTATTGCTTCATTCTCTTCTAAAAGCGACTCCATTATTATTTTCAGAGGTTCTTTATCCTGAATTCTTTTGGAAATGGAAATATATTCTTTTCCGTGCAAATAAATCAGCAAATCTCCTGAAAATTCAAGAACAGCTGATAAAAGTGGAAGTTTTGTATCACTGCCTTCTCGAACAATTTGAACAGGTATTTTTGCGCCTTGTGTTTTTTCATAGCTAGCTGGAATATCTTTTAAATGTATAAAACCTTTATTTTGATTACCTAAATCAACAAAAGCTGCGTCCATTTTTCGGTCTATTTTTTGAATAAAGCCATAAAAAATATCACCTACTTGGATTTTGTTAGATGGGCGAATAATTTCAACATCAATTAGCACGTCGTCTTCTAGTACTGCTACACGTTTTTCTATGTTAGCTGCATTTATTACTAGTTTTTTCATCTAATCACCTTTTATAAAGACCCTTCATCCAAAAGATAAAGGGTCTAATTTTTTATTTTCCGCCAAAAAGTTGTTTTAAGCGCGTGAAAAATCCTGGTTTCTTCGCTTCAATCGACATTAATGGAATAGATTCACCAAGAATGCGTCGTGCAATATTGCGGTATCCTTGAGAGGCGCGATTATTCGGTAACATCGCAACCGGATCTCCGCTATTAGATGAACGAATAACTTCATCATCATCAATAATTATACCAAGTAATTCAATAGATAAATGCGTAGTGATTTCATCGATGTCCATCACATCCCCATTTACCATCATTTGTGTACGAATACGATTGATAATAAGTTTTGGTGGCTCAATATCTTCTTTTTCAAGCAAGCCAATAATTCTGTCCGCATCTCGAACAGCTGAAATCTCTGGAGTAGTCACAACAATTGCTTTATCAGCTCCAGCAACCGCATTTTTATATCCTGTTTCAATTCCTGCTGGGCAATCAATTAGAATATAATCGTAATCAGGACGTAGTTGATTAATTAGCTCTATCATTTGTTCTCCCGAAACAGCATTTTTATCCGTAGTTTGTGCTGCTGGAAGTAAGAAAAGTAAATCATCAAAACGCTTATCTTTAATCATAGCTTGATGGATTTTGCAGCGTCCTTCAACAACATCTACTAAATCATAAATAATCCGATTTTCAAGGCCTAGAACAACATCTAAATTACGAAGACCGATATCCATATCAATCAAGCACACTTTCTTACCTTGAAGAGCAAGTGCCGTTCCTAAGTTAGCAGTTGAAGTAGTTTTTCCTACTCCACCTTTCCCAGAAGTAATGACTATAGCTTCTCCCATGTTTAACGCCCTCCTTGAAAATTAGAAATTTCCGGTCTAATTTTTCTTATCTTATGTATTTCATCAATTACTATTTCACCCGCGTCATTTACAAACGCAGAAAATAAATCTGTATCCGCAACTTCTTTATAATCTTCACTATCAAATCCATACACTTTGCCAGCTATTCTAACTTGTGACGGATAAAGAAATTTCCCAGCAACAACAGCATTTTCATCGCCTTCAAAACCAGCATGAATGATTCCCTTAATATTACCAAGAACAAATACATTTCCATTAGAACGAATTTGTCCACCAGGATTCACATCGCCAATTAACAAGAAATCTCCAGGAACTTGAACAACTTGTCCAGAACGAATAATCGTTGCCATGGAAAAAATTTGATCATTTTCCTTCCATTTTTTAGCCTCATCTTTAGACATAACATTACTATAAAATGCGCTAATCTTCATTTGACTATTGTTATGAATAATAGTTGAAATTTCGCGTTCTTCTTCCTCTGAAAACAGTCGATTCCCAATTTGAACTTGTACCTCTAATTTTTCACCAGAGTATGGGTTTTGCTTTTGATCTGCTAGTAATTGCGATAATTCTTGTTGCAGCTCCGATATACTTGCCTTATCACTAAGAAAAATACTGATGCCACTTTTTGTGCCTTTAATTTGAACATTCTTCTTCATATACCATTTCACCCCGCAACATTTATACTCTAGCCTTTAGTATACACTAACTCAAATTAAATGATAATAAAAAAATACTTTTTCTGAAAAAAACAGCTTGAAATCGCAAACTGTGGATATACTCCACAGTCATACTTTTACAAGTAATAGCGAATTCAAACTGATAAAATTACTATAGTTATTCTGATTTAACCAAACGATCAAGGAATAATCGGAATGGGAAAAAGATAACTAAAAAGAATGCTAGATTAAACAAAATCGTTGTCCAAAGACGCTGATCAATAAATACCGGAATGGTCATTGTGGTCGAACCAATTAAATAATAAAAAGCATATACCAAACTCTCAGTAAGGATAATATTAAATACAGTGATTAAACCTACCAAGAAGATATTATTCTGTAAAACTTTCATAAATTTATCGGTAATGTAAACCGTAAACGGAAAGATTGCAAAATAAATCCCCATGACACCTGTATAATAAATATCAAACAATAACCCTAATATAAAAGCATATACTAAAGTAGTATTACGTTTATAAAAGCAAGTCATTATTGTTAGCATTACAAGTAAAAAGTGTGGAATAAACAGATGCTTATCATTGAAAAGACCATTACCAAACTGGAGGCTAATGACACCTTCTAAAATAAATGTTCCGACCATAATTGCAGGAAGCGCAATATTTTTCTTTACATTCATGGTTACCTGCCTCCAGTCGTGTCCGAACTGGATGTATCATCTGCCGTTGTTCCTGCTTCAGCTGAACGCTTTAGAACAGTAACATGATTTAGATCATACATATCAGCACCCGGCTTAATAAACGCAGTCTGAGATAATCCCATTTTATCAGTTTCTACTTTTTCAATAGTACCGATAAAAATACCTGCCGGGAATTTCCCTCCGAGTCCAGAAGTAACAACTTTTTGTCCTTTTTTAAACTTCATATCATAAGGTAATTGTTTTAATTCAAGCAACTTCGTATCACTGTCATATCCATTAATAATTCCAAATGCATTTTCGTCTCCCTGTACTTTAGCAGAAACACGATTTTTAACATCCGATGAAGTTAACAATTCAACCGTAGCAGATTTTGCACCTGTTGTTGTCACCCTACCAATAAGACCACTCGGCGTAGTTACTGCCATATCTGGTTTTACTCCATCGCTTGAGCCTTTGTCAATCTCAACTTGATCATTCCAATTAGTAGGATTTCTAGAAATAACAGAGGCGTTCAGTGGATCATAGTCCCGGATACTATCAGTAATATCTAGACTTTCTTTTAAATCTTTATTTTCTTTTTTTAAGTCTGCAACTTCACTTTCAAGTTGTGCCAATTCTTCTAAACGTTCTTTCAGATGTTGATTTTCAGTATATGTGTTTTTTAAGTCTGCAACTCCACCAAACACACCTGAGACAAATGAAGTAGGCTTAGCTACAATATTCTCGCCAAATCCAACAACATCTTTCACAAATTGTTCTGGCCACGAAGCATTTTCACGATCGCGTAAAGAAAAACCAACTAACGCGACAAGAACAATAATGGATATTAACAAGATAATCAAACGTTTATTAAGAAAAAATTGTGGCATAACGACACCTCATCTCGTTAGTACTCTTTTTTCATTTTTTTGCAGCGAATTCATCTTGTTATATGACATAAATGAGTGTGTCCATTTAGTTCATTTTTTTGCGTTTATACATGTCCATGTTTTCTAGCGCTTTACCAGTACCAATGGCAACACAATCAAGTGGTTCTTCAGCAATAATTACAGGCATTTTTGTTTCTTCAGAAATAACTGTATCTAAGTTACGAAGAAGCGCACCCCCACCTGTTAATACAATTCCTTTATCCATAATATCAGCAGATAATTCTGGTGGCGTATTTTCAAGTGTTCCTTTTACAGCATCAATAATTGCTGCAACGGTATCAGAAAGTGCTTCACTGATTTCTTCCGGAGTAACTTCAATTGTTTTTGGAAGACCAGTTACTAAATCACGACCACGAATACTAAATGGAGATAAGTCCAATCCTTTTGGACTAGCTGAACCGATTTCCATTTTAATTGCTTCTGCAGTACGATCACCGATTAATAAATTATATTTTTTGCGGATATAATTAATAATAACTTCATCCAAATCGTCGCCAGCAGTTCTTACAGAGCGGCTTGTTACGATACCACCTAAAGAAATTACAGCAACTTCTGTTGTACCACCACCAATATCAACTACCATGCTACCAGTTGGTTCCCCTACAGGAAGACCAGCACCAATAGCTGCAGCGAAAGGTTCTTCAATAGTGAAGGCATCTTTAGCCCCTGCTTGACGAGTTGCATCAATCACAGCGCGTTTTTCAACACCAGTAATGCCTGATGGTACACATATCATTACACGTGGTTTGCTAGCATTAACGCTTTTACCAGCTTTTTGTATGTAATATTTCATCATTGCTGCTGTTGTATCATAATCAGCAATAACGCCATCTTTCATTGGTCGAATAGCAACAATATTTCCTGGTGTTCTACCAATCATATTTTTTGCATCGCTACCAACTGCAACTATTTCTTGTGTGTCTTTTTTCATTGCCACAACGGAAGGCTCACGAAGGACAATACCTTTTCCCTTCATATAGACAAGTGTGTTCGCTGTTCCTAAGTCAATTCCAATATCTTTATTACCAAATCCAAACATCTGTATTCTCCTTTTCCTTCGTAATATTCTACAGGATACATTAAGTTTCCTTATTCGTCCATTAAATTAATGTTACCTTATCCCTTTATGTCAATGTTTCTGTATAGACACATAAACAACCATCTTATTATAACATAAGTAAGAGTATCAGACATTAATTTTTCATGAGAAGGAAAAAATTTTAACTTTTCTTTAAAAATATGTTTTTTGCATTTTTAATTTTATCGAAATTAAACTTTTTAAAGTAATTATTTTTATTTTGAAAATTCCATAATACAAAGAAAAACTGGAATAATAAACATCCCCACAACTATAGAAAAAACAATAATATTATCTTTATATACTTTCCATCGTTTTAGCATAATAAGTCACCTTCTGCTTTTTAATTGATACTCACTTTAACACAAGGAAATAAATGCTGTCTGTAGATAATTTGTGAACACTTTTTTAGTTTAAAAGTAGCCTTTTTCTTTTAAACTAATGTATTTGTTTTTCCCAATAATAATGTGGTCTAAAAGCGTTATTCCAACAATATTTCCAGCCTCCGCTAAACGTTTAGTCACAAGTAAATCTTCGCTTGAAGGCGCGGGATCACCAGACGGATGGTTATGAAAACACATTATAGAAGCTGATGATTTTCTTAATGCCAGTCTAAAAACTTCTCTAGGATGAACAATGGAAGCATTCAAACCACCGACAAAGATTGTTTGCCTATAAATCACTTGATTCTTGGTGTTTAAAAAAATACAGTGGAAATGTTCTTGAAAAAGGAAAGCTAACTCAGGCATTACTAGTTTCACTGCATCTTCCGGACATCTAATGACAATTTCTTTTTGTTCCGTAACTAAACTGATGCGTTTTCCAAGTTCGACTGCTGCCATAATTTTTGAGGCTTTAGCAATTCCAATTCCATTCACTAATTGAAATTCTTCAATAGACGCGTACTGCATTTCAGCTATATGTTTAAATTTCATCATAATTCGATTAGCAATTGTTAAAACTGATTCCGTTTTCGTTCCAGTTTCAATAATTAATGCCACTAACTCCGAAGTCGAAAGCGCCTCTATCCCATAATTTTGTAATTTTTCTCGTGGCTTCTCATTTTCCGAGATTTCATTTACTAGCATAAATCCCAACCCTCATTTCATTAAAATACTAACTATGATAAATGATATAAAAATGTAAGGTACAAAAGGCACTTGTTTATTTTTCTCCACTTTTTTTAAAACTAAAGCACTTAAAAGGATGATTGCACCTAGAACAATGGAGAGAAAAAAGATAATATATCCCATTTCAAAACCTAAAAAAGAACTTAAAATAATAAGTATTTTAATGTCGCCTAATCCAATGCCTTTTCGAAATAAAATAAAAAATAGTAAGTAGAAACAATTACTTATAAGACTAGAGTAGATTAAAGATACAGCTGGTTGTTGAAAGGAAATATAACATGTCAACAATACTAAAAAGAATAGAATCATTACAGAATTAGGAACATGCAAATATAAAATATCTGTCACGAAGAAAAAGGCGAGAAAATAATAAATAATACAGCCTATAACAAAACGATAAGAAAAAGAAAATTGATAATGCAGAAGAAGGATGTAAATTGGTGTCGTTAATTCTAATAAAAAGTAGTTAAGCGGAATAGGAGTTTGACAGCATTTAGATTTCCCTTTTAAAAATAGGAATGAATAAATTGGTATCATTTGAGAGAACGATAACGTTTTTTGACAATGATTACATTCTGAAAAACGAAATAGAAATGATTTTTTTATTGGAAAGCATTCCCCTGCGACTTGAATAAAAGAAATAAAAATAGAACTATAGATTATTAGTAAAAAGTAAACCATCCGCCACCTCCTAGTTGTTACAAACAGAATAGCAAAGAAGATTTATTTTTGCACATTGGTAAAATGATGTTTTCACTGGGTAGACTAACTAAAAAACACCTATTTTCTCTTAGTAGAAAATAGGTGTTTTTATTTACTTTTAGCATACGAAAATACTATTTTAGTAGTTTGCACTTTTTTATTTTTCTAAGTATACTCACTTTATTCAAAAAGTTAGTTGTGCGATGTAAGCAAATATTTACGGACTTCAGAAATGAAATAAAGCGAGCCTGTAACGAAAAACTTAGTATCATTTTTGATTTCCTTTATATCATCTAATGCTTGCTTCCAGTTTGGATTAGTAGAAATACCTTCTATAGTTCCAATTTGTGTGACTTCGTAATCACTCATTGCCCGAGGATAATCAAAGGTTGTCAATAAAATTTCAGTATCAGGAATTGTCTTTAATAAAGCTATCATTTCTTGATAATTTTTATCTTTAAGTATGCTAACTATTATTTTTTTATGCCCAGGATATGTTTTTATTGAGTCAGCAAAGGTTTTTACGCCTTCAGGATTGTGTGCTCCGTCCAGCATAATAAATGGTTTCACATCAAGCAATTCCATTCTTCCTGGCCAAAAAGCTTTCTTTAATCCCTGTTTAATTGCTGATTGATTAATCTCATAGGATGAAAATGTGTTTAGATACTGTAGTACTTTTATTGCAACTGCTGCATTATTTAACTGATGTATTCCTAACAAGCCAATGGTTATGTCCGGTATTTCGTCTCCATGGGATGTTCTAAATGTGATTTCATCGCCTCTATTTTGAATGAAGAAATCTTTATTTAGCCATGCAACATTGGAATTGTTTCTAACAGCATTATTTATTATTACTTCTTGCGCTTCTTTTTGAATAACTCCAGAAATAACAGGTATACCTGGTTTTATAATCCCTGCTTTTTCACCAGCTATTTGTTCGATACTATTTCCCAAAAACTCCATATGATCCATCCCAATGGTTGTAATTACAGAGATTAAAGGCGTTAAAACATTTGTGGAATCTAGTCTTCCTCCAAGGCCGACTTCTATGATACCAATATCGATTGGCTCATACTCTGCAAAACATAAGAACATCATTGCTGTAATAATTTCAAATTCAGATGGCGGACCGTATACAGTTTTTTCAAGTTCTTCAGCTATAGGTTTTATTCTATTTGCTAAATCTACAATCATTTGATCACTAACAGGAATACCATTTACACTAATTCGTTCATTAAAAGTTTCAATATAAGGAGAAGTAAAAGTTCCAGTTTTATATCCCGCTTCTTCTAAACTACTTCTAATAAAAGTTAGAGTAGACCCTTTCCCATTAGTGCCAGCTATATGTACCCACTTATTAGCCTTTTCCGGATGGTTAAGCTTTTCCATTATATATTCCATTCGAGCTAATCCGGGTTTTATTCCTAAACGAAGCGTTCCATGAATCCAATCCAAAGCTTCCTGATACGATTTTAATTCCATCTTTTTAACCACCTTAAAAAATGACCTTACCACACGATTTTATGATAAGGTCAAATCATTTTATTAAACTTCTTTCAATGTTTCAATCCTTTCAAGAACTGAAGCTTTTTTCTCTAGATAATCTTTTTCTTTTAAACGTTCTTCTGCTACAACATTTTCAGGAGCTTTACTAATGAAACGTTCGTTATTTAGTTTACCTTGAACTCTAGCTACTTCTTTATTCCATTTTTCCAGTTCTTTTTCAAGGCGAGCGATTTCTACGTCTAAATCAATTAATGCCTCTAATGGAATAAATATTTCAGCGCCAGATACTACAGCTGTCATTGCAGTCTTAGAAGGCTCGATGTCAAAAGCTATAGTAATATTTTCTGGATTACAAAAGCGTTCTATATAAGAGATATTTTGTTCTAAAATTTCTTTATAAGTTTCATCTTTTGGTTTTATTTCGAGCACGATTGGTTTGCTAAGAGGCGTATTCACTTCTGCACGGATATTTCGTACAGCTCGAATTACTTCAACTAATGTTCGCATTGCAGTTGATGCTTTTGAGTCCATTTGTTGCTCATTAACTTCAGGCCAGTTGGAAATGGTGATAGATTCACCTTCATGAGGCAAGTTTTGCCAAATTTCTTCTGTTACAAATGGCATGAAAGGATGTAGCAATCGCATTGTAGTATTTAAAGTATATGCAAGTACTGATCTTGTAGTTTGTTTAGCAACTTCATCTTCTCCGTATAATGGAATTTTAGCAATTTCAATATACCAATCACAGAAATCATCCCAAATAAAGTTATACAAAGTTCGGCCAACTTCACCAAATTCATATTTTTCACCTAGAGAAGTAACTGCTTGAATGGTTTCATTTAGTCTTGTTAAGATCCACTTATCACTAACCTCAGTCACATTAGATAGGTCGATTTCATCATATTTCATACCATCAAGATTCATTAATACAAATCGTGATGCATTCCAAATCTTATTAATAAAATTCCAAGTAGACTCTACTTTTTCAAAACTAAATTTCAAGTCTTGACCAGGTGAGGAACCAGTGGCAAGTGTGTAGCGTAATGAATCGGCTCCATACTTATCAATAACTTCAATTGGATCTACTCCGTTACCAAGTGATTTAGACATCTTGCGCCCTTCTGAATCACGTACCAAACCATGAATTAAAGTATCTTTAAAAGGTCTTTCTCCTGTAAATTCAACAGATTGGAAAATCATTCTTGATACCCAGAAAAAGATAATGTCGTAACCAGTTACTAATGTATTAGTTGGGAAGAAATGTTTGTAATCAGGATTTTCAGTGTCAGGCCAACCCATAGTAGAAAATGGCCATAAAGCAGAACTAAACCAAGTATCCAGAACATCTTCATCTTGCTCCCATTGATCTAGGTTTTCAGGCTCATTCTCCCCAACATAGATTTCACCAGTTTCTTTGTGATACCAAGCAGGGATTCTATGTCCCCACCATAATTGGCGAGAAATACACCAATCGTGAATATTATCCATCCAAGTTTCATATGTTTTTTCAAATCTAGCAGGTACAAAATTTACTTTGTCTTCTGTTTTTTGAAGTGCTAATGCTTCAGCTGCAAGAGGTTCCATTTTAACGAACCATTGCAATGAAAGATACGGTTCTACTACAGCACCTGTTCTTTCAGAATGTCCTACTGAATGAAGATGAGGTTCTTGTTTTATAAATAAGCCTAAATCTTTAAAGTCTTGAATAATAGCTTTTCTTGCAACAAAACGATCTAAACCATCATATTTACCAGCATTATCATTCATTGTTCCATCTTCGTGCATGACAATTATTCTTGGTAAATCATGACGATTACCCACTTCAAAGTCGTTTGGATCATGCGCGGGAGTGATTTTCACTGCTCCTGAACCAAATTCTCTTTCTACGTATTCATCAGCAACGATGGGAATTTCTCTGTTTAAAATAGGCAACATAATCGTTTTACCAATTAAGTGTTGGTATCTTTCATCTTTTGGATGTACAGCAACTGCAGTATCTCCAGGAATTGTTTCTGGTCTGGTGGTTGCAACTTCTAAATATCCTGATCCATCAGTAAGTGGATATTTTAGATGATAAAAACTTCCTTCTATATCTTTATGAATAACTTCAATATCTGATAATGCTGTTTTTGCTTCTGGATCCCAGTTTATAATGTACTGTCCACGATAAATAAGCCCTTTATTGTATAGCGTAACAAATACTTTTTTTACTGCATCAGATAAGCCGGCATCTAAAGTAAAACGTTCTCTGGAATAATCTAAACCTAGACCTAATTTTTCCCACTGTTCTCGGATAAAATCAGCATATTCTTCTTTCCATTCCCATGTTTTATTAACGAATTTTTCTCGACCTAAATCATAACGAGAAATATTTTCTTCTTTTAATTTAGCTTCTACTTTTGCTTGTGTAGCTATACCGGCATGGTCCATCCCTGGTAAATAAAGTGTATCAAAGCCTTGCATTCTTTTCATACGAGTAATTATATCTTGTAATGTTGTATCCCAAGCATGCCCCAGATGAAGTTTTCCGGTTACATTTGGTGGCGGGATTACAATGCTATAAGGCTTTTTATCAGTATTACCTTCTGCTTTAAAAAACTCTTTTTCTAACCACCATTTATATTTCCCGGCCTCTACATTACTAGGTTCGTATTTGGTAGGCATATTTATTTCGTTTTGTTCTGTCATAACGATTCCTCCTTTTTAAGCAAAATAAAAAACTCTTCTCATCCTAATAAAAGGACGAAAAGAGTATTATTCGCGGTACCACCTTTTTACCTACAATAAGAAATATAGGCACTTCATTGTTTTAACGATAGACGAGATCTACCGGTTATTCCCTACTATTATTTCAGGAAAACTGCTCCAAGGCTACCTTCAGACATTATTTTTGAAAGCTTGCACCGACCGCTTTCTCTCTTAGAAAAATAAATGACCTACTCTTCCTCTTCATCGCATTTAGTTCTATATACTAAAAATAATTTTAACAAATGTTTGTAGATTAGTCAATTAGCCGCGAAGCATTTTACATGTAACGTCAAAAGCTTCTAAAGTCGCATCAATTTCTTTTTCAGTATGCATTGTAGAAATAAAAACGCCTTCAAACTGAGATGGTGGTAGAAAAATACCTTGCGCTAACATTTCTCGGTAGTAGTTTCTGAAAAATTCTAAATCACTTGTTTTAGCAGTATCAAAGTTAGTGACTTTTTGATCAGTGAAGAAAAAGCCGAACATCGAGCCTGCTTTGTTTATTGATAGTGGTACTTCATGTCTATTTGAAATTTCGGTTAAGCCTTCTTCCATGCGCTTAATCAGGGAACGGAATACATCATAGTGTTGTGGTGTTAATTGGCGAACCGTTTCAAATCCAGCATTCATTGCTAACGGATTACCTGATAAAGTACCAGCTTGGTAGATAGAGCCGGCTGGAGCAATTTGTTCCATGATTTCTTTTTTACCACCATAAGCACCAACTGGTAGTCCACCACCAATCACTTTTCCTAAACAAGTAATATCAGGGGTTACAACATAGTATCCTTGGGCAGAATAATAGTCTACACGGAATCCTGTCATAACTTCATCAAAGATCAGTAGCGCACCGTATTCAGTTGTTAGTTCTCGTAATCCTTCTAAGAAACCATCAATTGGAGGGACAACACCCATGTTTCCTGCGACTGGCTCCACGATAACAGCTGCTATTTCTTCACCAAATTTTTCAAAAGCTAGTTTGGCGCCTTCTACGTCATTGTATGGAACAGTAATTGTATCAGCAGCAAGACCTTTTGTAACTCCAGGCGAGTCAGGTAATCCTAATGTTGCAACCCCTGAACCAGCTTTGATTAATAAAGAATCTCCGTGACCATGGTAACTTCCTTCAAATTTCAAGATTTTTTCTCTTTTCGTGTATCCACGAGCTAAACGAATAGCGCTCATTGTTGCTTCTGTTCCCGAAGAAACCATACGCACTATTTCGATAGATGGAACGCGCTCAATCACGAGTTTTGCAAGTTCTGTCTCAATTTCTGTAGGTGTACCAAAGCTAGTTCCTTTCATAGCTGCGTTTGTTATCGCATTAACAACAGAAGGATCCGCATGCCCTAAAATAAGTGGTCCCCATGATAAAACGTAATCAATATATTCATTTCCATCGACGTCAGTAATATAGGCACCTTTCCCGTGGTCCATAAAAACTGGTGAAGCATCGACTGAGTTAAAGGCGCGTACTGGGCTGTTTACGCCACCAGGTAAAACTTTTTTTGCTTCTTTAAATGCTTTTTCAGATTTTATATAGTTTTGCAAAATTCCCGCCTCCTATTTGTTTAAGTATGTTGCTACATCTTTTGCAAAGTAAGTAATAATTAATGTCGCTCCAGCTCGTTTCATACTAGTCAGCATTTCTAAAACAATTCGCTCTTCATCAATCCAACCATTTTGAGCTGCTGCTTTCACCATTGCATATTCACCGCTAACATTATAGGCTACAACAGGTAAATTCGTATGATTCTTTACATCTCGCATTATATCAAGGTACGAAAGAGATGGCTTCACTATTAGAAAGTCTGCGCCTTCTTGCTCATCCGATTGAGCCTCCCGTAATGCTTCTTCGCGATTCGCTGGATCCATTTGATAGGATTTTCTATCTCCAAATTGCGGTGCACTACCAGCGGCATCACGGAAAGGTCCATAAAATGCAGAAGCGTATTTTACTGCATAAGACATAATTGGTATATCGTAGAACCCAGCTTCATCAAGGCCTTCTCTGATTACTTGAACAAAACCATCCATCATGTTTGAAGGTGCAATGATGTCCGCACCTGCAGCAGCTTGACTGACAGCTGTTTGTTTCAGTAATTCTAGTGATTCATCGTTTAGAATTTGACCATTCTCGATTACACCACAATGTCCATGATCTGTGAATTCACATAAACATGTATCTGCTACCACAATTATTTCAGGAAATTTGCTTTTTATTAATCTAGTTGCTTCTTGGATAATGCCATGGTCATGATAAGCTTGTGTGCCAACAGCATCTTTTTCAGCAGGTATTCCAAATAAAATAACAGCTTTAATTCCAAGGCTCGCAACAGCGTTCATTTCCGCTTCTAATTCATGTAGAGGAAATTGAAAAACGCCTGGCATGGAAACTACTTCTGTTTTTGGTTCTGTACCATCTTTGACAAAAATCGGATAGATTAAATCATCTGTATGTAAAACTGTTTCCCTCACTAAATCACGCATTGTTTTTGTCTTTCTTAAACGACGATGTCTATCAAATTGATTACTCATTTAAATTCCTCCTGTATTATCAAATCAGCTAAGTGCTTCATGGTGAAGGTTTTTGGTTGGTATGTAACTTCCCAACCATCTGCTAAAATTGCTTCGGTAGTTATATTACCGATTGATGCAATGCGCCAGTTTTCATTTTTAATAGAAAATTGTTTCGCAATCGTATAAAAGTTCTTCCAAGCAGAGGGGCTAGCGAAAATAATTATTCGTTTTTCATCTAGTTTTAATTGTTCGATTAATATTGTTTGAGAATTTTCTGGGAAGCTTGTTTCATATAATTCAATCGGAAAAACTAGGTGGCCGTTTTGCGTCAGTGTATCTTCTATTATCGTTCGACTTAAGTTGCTTTGTGGAAGTAAAATACTTGTTTGGCTAGTATTTTCACTTAACCACTCAGACAAAAATACTTCTGATTGGTAAACGGACGGTACAAAATTAGGCTTATATCCATATTCTGCTAACTTTTCTTTTGTTTTCTCTCCAATAACGGCTATTTTGTAATTTAATTTACCAGCTTGTTCATTGAAGAAATATTCTACTGCATTCGCACTTGTTAAAAAAAGCCAGTCTGCCTCTTTTTGATTTAGACTCAGACTAATTTTTTTAGGATCCGTTTCAATTAGTGGAATTGATTCAACGTCGAAACCATTTTGCGAAAAATAATCTTGCCATGGTTTATTTTTGCTCGCTTCTCTTGTTAAAACAATTTTTTTAATCATATATTTCTCAGCTCTTTGATAATGGTATCTGCACCTTCACTCAGCAATTCTTCAGCTACTTGATTGCCAATTTCAGCTGGGCTCGCACCAGTTCGTTCAGATTCAAGAATAATGGAACCATCTGCGTTACCAACCAAACCTTTAAAGTGAACTGAATCGCCTGTTTTTGTCGCAAATCCAGCAATTGGGATTTCGCAGCCGCCATTTAGTTTTTTCAAGAAAACGCGCTCTGCTTCTACACAGATTCCCGTTTCTTCATGGTGAATAGAAGCTAGCATATCGCAAATTTGAAGATCGGTTTCTCTACATTCGATAGCAAGAGCCCCTTGCCCTACAGCAGGTAAACATAATTCAGGAGATATATCTTCTAGTTTTAAACTCGTATTTTCAAGCCAACCCATTCGTGCAAGTCCAGCTTTTGCTAAAATGATTGCATCAAAGTTTTCAGCATGTAATTTTTGAAGCCGAGTATCAATATTGCCACGAATTGGCTTAACGACAAAATCAGGACGATGTTTTAAGAGTTGTGCCGCGCGACGTAGACTACTTGTGCCGATTACTGCACCTTTTGGTAAGTCATCTAGCGTGCTTACCTCATTAAAAACAAAACAATCTAATGGGGATTCACGTTTTGGAATTGCTCCAATGACTAGTCCATCTTTCAAACTTGAAGGCACATCTTTCATACTATGTACCGCGAAATCTATTACTTCATCGCTCAAAGCTTGCTCAACTTCAGAAACAAATAGACCTTTTCCACCGACTTTACTCAAAGTAACATCTAAAATACGGTCGCCCTTTGTAACAATTTCTTTTATTTCAAAATCGATTTCAGGATAGTTTTCTTTGAGTTTTTTTATCACCCAGTTAGACTGTGTTAAAGCTAATTTACTACGTCTTGAACCAACAATTATTTTCCGTTTCATGCATTAACTCCTCGTTTCAGCTTGTTCTTTTTCTATTATAGCTACATCTGTTTCCGTTAAACCAAATATCCGTTTAAAATGTTCAATGCTTGTATCTGCATTTTCTTCCACAGACATTTCCTTTAATTCTGAGATAGGCTGTTTTAGCATTTGATTAATGATACTTTTCATATGTTTCCCGATTTGGATGTATTCACGTTCTGTTAATCCAGGAAGTTTATTTTCTAAGCTAGTCATAGTAACTTCTTGCATATCTAACGCTTTTTCGCGCAAAGCTCGGATGACAGGAACGACGCCGAGTTGTTTTTCCCATTCAAAAAAGCTTCGAACTTCTGTCTCAATGGTGTTTTCAAGTTCTTGAACGATCCTTTGACGTTCTAAAGAGTTAGCACTTACCACTCCAGCTAAATCATCAATATCATATAAATGGAAATTGGGAATATATGAACAATCATGTTCAACATTTCTTGGTAAGCCGATGTCAATTACAAGCATAGAGCTCGCTTTTTGTTCCATCAATTCTTGCATAGCTACCTGTTTAATAATCGGCTCTTCAGCACTTGTTGAGACGAGAACAATATCTGCTTCTAACAAATGGTCCGACATATTTTCATATGCACCAACTTTTGCTTGAAATTGATGCGCTAATATTTCTGCGTTAGATTTTGTGCGATTGATAATAGTAATATCTGCAATGCCACTTCCAGCAAGATTTTGTAAAGCAAGTTCGCTCATTTCCCCTGCTCCAATAAGGACGATTTTTTTATTATCTAATGAACCATATAGTTTTTTGGCAACTTCTACAGCTGCATAACTGACCGAAACGGCATTTTCGTTAATTTTCGTATGATGATGTACTTTTTTGGCAAAAGTAACTACTTCCCGAAAAAGTTTATTTAAGAGTGTGCCTGTTGTTCCAGTCTGTTTCGCGATTTCGAATGCATGTTTTACTTGCCCGAGAATTTGCGTTTCTCCGAGCACAAGTGAATCGAGTCCCGCAGTTACTTTATATAAATGATTGACGGCCTCTGCTTCTTCATGAAAAAACAAATAAGGCTCGATTTTTTCCATATCCATTTGAAACCAATTGGCCATAAAGCGTTTTAAGTAATATCTGCCTGTATGTATTTGATCGACGACAGCCACAATCTCCGTACGATTGCATGTCGAAATAATAACATTTTCGAGGATACTTTTTTCCTGCAGTAATGTTACTAAGGCCATTTCTTCCTCTGTTTCTTTAAAAACTAATTTTTCGCGGATGTCGATTGGTGCTGTGTGATGATTCAGCCCCATGGTGAGAATAAACATTCGATAATCCTCCTAAAATTAAATTGAACTCTAATACATTCTACCACTTTTCGATGTGGACACCAAATAGTCCGTTTATGTATTTAGACGGAAAAAAGAGCTGGATTTTTCATTCCAACTCTTTCTATTATTCCATTCCTTCTTTGATAAACTGCCATGCTTCGTCTTTTCCCATCTTTGTTTCAGAAGAAAATAAGACAAATTTGTCGTCAGGATCAAAATCTAGTGTTTCGCGAACAATTTTAGCATTTTTTTGCCATTTGCTGCGTGGGATTTTGTCGGCTTTTGTTGCTACAACGATAACCGGAATATCATAATACTTTAGAAATTCATACATCATTCGGTCATCTTCTGTAGGTTTATGGCGCAAATCTACAATTTGAATAACACCACGAAGTTGCTCACGAGAAGTAATATAAGTTTCAATCATCACGCCCCATTTTTCGCGTTCGGTTTTTGAAACTTTAGCAAAACCATAGCCTGGTACATCGACAAAGAAAAGTGCTTCTTCAATTTTATAAAAATTTAGCGTTTGTGTTTTTCCTGGTTTTTGTGAAATTCTTGCCATACTTTTACGGCGAATCATCGTATTAATAAACGATGACTTTCCGACGTTGGATCGACCTGCAAGTGCATATTCTGGAAGGTCTGTTTCAGGGTATTGCTCTGGTCGAACAGCGCTTATTACTAGTTCTACATTATTTACATCCATATTTGTCCATCCTGTTCTATTCATTATCTTTTACTAGTATAACGGAAAAAGAGGAAAAAAGCACCATGAAAAAATACTGCCCCGTTTGAGACAGTATTTTTCAGATTAATATTTGCTTACTTCTGCTACTACTTGTGCAATGAAGGCATCTAGATCCATTGTTTCTGAATCCTTAGAGCCGTAGCGACGAACGTTTACAGAACCAGCTTCTACTTCTTGGTCCCCAAGCACTAATGCGTATGGGATTTTCTTAGTTTGCGCTTCACGGATTTTATATCCTAGTTTTTCGTTACGGTCATCTACTTCCGCGCGAAGTCCAGCGCGTTGTAATTTATCTTGTACACCTTTTGCATAATCTAAATGAGCGTCGGCATTAACTGGGATAAGTTCCATTTGAACTGGAGCTAACCAAGTTGGGAAAGCACCTTTATATTCTTCAATTAGGTAAGCAACAAAGCGTTCCATTGTCGATACAACACCGCGGTGAATAACTACTGGGCGATGTTTTTCACCATCTTCGCCGATGTAAGTTAAATCAAAGCGTTCTGGAAGTAAGAAGTCAAGTTGTACAGTAGAAAGAGTTTCTTCTTTTCCTATAGCAGTTTTTACTTGAACATCTAGTTTTGGACCATAAAACGCAGCTTCACCCTCTGCTTCAAAGTAATCCATATTCATTTCATCCATTGCGGATTTAAGCATTGCTTGGGCTTTTTCCCACATCGCATCATCGTCAAAATATTTTTCAGTATTTTTCGGATCGCGATAGCTTAGGCGGAAGGAGTAATCTTTAATATCAAAGTCTTTATATACTTCTAAAATTAGCTCCACAACGCGTTTGAATTCATCTTTAATTTGATCTGGGCGAACAAATACATGTGCATCATTTAGAGTCATGCCACGAACACGTTGTAGTCCTGAAAGTGCTCCACTCATTTCATAGCGGTGCATCATGCCAAGTTCTGCAATACGGATTGGCAGTTCACGATAACTATGAATGTCATTTTTATAAATCATCATGTGATGTGGGCAGTTCATTGGGCGTAACACAAGTTCTTCGTTATCCATTTTCATAGTTGGGAACATATCTTCATGGTAGTGATCCCAGTGACCGCTTGTTTTGTAAAGTTCCACGTTTGCCATAATTGGAGTATAAACGTGATTGTAACCTAGGCGTTCTTCTTTATCCACGATATAACGTTCAATAACGCGGCGGATAGTTGCACCTTTTGGTAACCAAAGAGGTAGTCCTTGACCGACTTCGATACTGTTCGCAAATAAATCTAATTCTTTCCCTAATTTACGATGGTCACGTTCTTTTGCTTCTTTTTGCATTTGGATAAATTCTTTTAAGCCATTTTTGTCAAAGAAAGCTGTGCCGTAAATACGTTGAAGCATTTTGTTGTTGCTGTCGCCGCGCCAGTATGCACCAGCCACGCTTAACAGTTTAAACACTTGAATTTTACCAGTAGAAGGAACATGGACACCGCGACAAAGGTCGAAAAATTCACCTTGAGTATAAATTGTCACTGTTTCATCTTCAGGAATTGCTTCGATTAGTTCTAATTTATATTGATCGCCAATCGCTTCAAAACGTTTAATTGCTTCTTCACGAGAAACAACTTCGCGTTCGATTGGTACATTTTCACGAACGATTTTTTGCATTTCTTTTTCGATTTCAACTAAAGATTCATCACTAATAACAGCTTCTGTATCAATATCATAGTAGAAACCAGATTCAATCGCTGGACCAACTCCAAATTTCACATCTGGATAAAGTCGTTTTAGCGCTTGAGCCATTAGATGAGCAGTACTATGGCGCAAAATTCCAAGTGCATCTTCATGATCCGGAGTAACGATTTCAATTGCCCCATCTTCATGGATTGGAGTTACTAAGTCAAGTAATTCTCCGTTTAATTTACCTGCGAGTGCTTTCTTTTTTAGACCTGGACTGATGGAAGCCGCTATGTCAGCTGTTGACACGCCTGGCTCAAATTCTTTTACAGCGCCATCTGGAAATGTGATTTTCATACTAATCTCTCCTTTTCTTTTTTTAAATGTGGTTAGGAGGGCAAAATAAAAAACCCATCCCTCCTGTTGTCAAGGGACGAGTTTATGCTCGTGGTTCCACCCAAGATTCAGAAATAGCTAAAATTAACTACTTCACTCTTGTCGCCTGTAACGGAGCGATCCGTCTATTATTACTAGTAAAAAACGTTCCTAATAGAAGTTCCAAGGTGGTCCAAATTTAAGTTCCAATAGAAGGTTCCCAGCTAGCCCTTCCTCTCTATAATTTTCCGTTAAATTGGTTGTCCTTTTCATCACTTTGTTTTATATTACTTCACATTATAAGCCCGATGAGATATATTTGCAAGTACTTTTTAGAAGCGGCGATTTTTTCCTTCTAAGTTTACTTCTTTGGATAAATAACGCACCCGTTCCATGATTCGGCGAGCTTTTAGTTTTTCTTCCGTACCATTTTGAGCAAACATTAAATGATTCTCAAGTTGATCCATATTGTAATTAGACGAGAAGAATGTTGGTAATTCTTCTTGCATCCGGAATTGTAAAATCGCACCCAGCACTTCATCACGTGTCCACGCTGTCATCGATTCTGCGCCAATATCATCAAGCATTAATACTTCGGTTTCTTTGGCAAACTGGATTTTTTCGCCAACAGTATTATCCGAAATAGACTGCTTCACTTCCCGCATAAATTCTGGTAAATAAACTAGAGTCGTCGAAATACCTTTTAAAGCTAACTCTTTTGCAAGTGCTCCAAGCAAGTAGGATTTTCCAGTCCCAAAACTACCATGAATAAATAACCCCTTCACACGCTCACCATTTTGAGGCGGATAGTTATTTAAAAATTGATAAGCTTCAACAAGCGCCAATTTACGCGATTCTTCATCCGTATAAAAGTCTGCTAAATTAGCATCCACCACTTGTTTTGGCATGTAAAGCGAACGAATTCTCCGCTCGACAGCACGACGTTTATCTTCTTCAATTTTTTCTTTTGTTGGATAATAGGTGACAGTAATGAATTCCCCGTTAAGGACAAGTTTTGGAGCATAACCAGGCATTAATGTCTCTTCTTGCTCTGTGAATTTTTTATGTTGCGTCATAAATTCGTACAAATTAGACAAGTTTTGATTAATTAATTGTTCCGTAATATCTTCTTTATTTTCCTTGAAAAAATCTTGAATTGGTTGATAATGGAGAACTTGTTGTTTTAAACCTTGGTATTCTTTTTCAAAATCTCGCCCTTCAAAAAGCTGTCCTAATGTTCTTTCGATGTTATCCATATTCTTCACCTACCTTTTATTTAGTCGTTCTTTAATTTCACGAACTTGTTCTTCAAGCGTTTGTTTTTCTTTATCTGTCATTTTGTTTTCTGCTGGAGCAACTTGTTCTTTATCAAACCAATCCGGTAAAATTTCTTTTCTAGTGGATTTTTGGTAATTTCGGTTGTAATTATTATTTTTCGGTGTGGCTGGTTCTTCTTGTAATCGTTTATATTTTTCGTGCTCTTGCCACGCGAGATCCATAGCTTCTTTTGCCGTTTTTACATTTTTTCGTTTCCAGTGGGCCGCGATAGTCATCATGTAATTTTTAGAAAGCTTCCGGTCTAGGCGAAGTAAAACATATTCAATTAGCACATTCATCACGGGAACCGGGAGATTTTGTTGATTCATGACTTCTTCTACGACGCGTAAATCGGTTTCTGCCGGGATCGCGCCGTCTGAAATATCCACTAATAATTGGAATGGCGTGATGCTTTCTAAATAAACTTGAAGGGCTTCTTCATCATTTAAAGCTTCTTCTGGTTCTTTTTTTACAGGTGTTTCCTGCTTCATTTGCAATTTTGGTGGAGCGCCATTTTCAATCGTGTAGCCTTCGCGCACGATTTTTCGTAAATAAACGATGTCGATTTCGCCATTTGCATCAAGCGCACGATACAAATAACTCGGCATATCTTTTTCAGAAACTTGATAAATCCCGTGTAATTTTAAAATCGTTTGGCGCACTTCTTTTGTTATTTTTTCCCGGGCAATCATCCCTGGCGAAAGTAAACTTAAGAATAAATTAAAGTCAAAACTCGCGTCATCAAATTCGATTTCTTTTGGCGCAATTTTATCCACTAAAACCTGATTAGATTCTGATGGAACTGCACTACTGCCACCTTTAAACGGTTCAAAAACATCTTGGAACGAACGAGTAATTTCGCTGTATGTATCTGTGTCAAAAGTTTCATCTGCAAAAAAACGACGCAAACGCTGAAACTGCGCATTGCCAATTTTACTATATAAATAAATATTTAAAAGACCATCTGAAAAAAACTTTTCGGGTGATAACGGTGGTAAAATTTCGTAAATATAAAAGCGTTGGTCATTTTCTGTTTTCACATAACTTTTTAAAAGACCTAAGCCTTCTAGTTTCAATCGCGCCTCGAATAACGCTTTCAAACTAATATCAAGCATATTTAAAAGTTGGACGTGAGAATGCGCTTCTGACCAGAGTCTGTTTTCTTCCACTTCTGTGAACAGGGTTTGGTATAAAGCAAGACATTCCGCCCCCATTAACGGTTGATACAACATCGTAATTATTTTTCTATCGGCACCTGTCAAAATCCCACTTGCCTTCACTTGATAGCTATCTACCGCCTGAAGCTCCATCCAAAATTCCGTCAATTTACTCACCTATCTTTATTTTTTTCCATCAAATCTTTTAGTTCTTCTACAAACACACTAATATCTTTAAATTGGCGATAAACCGATGCAAAGCGCACGTAGGCAACTTCATCAAGACTCGCTAATTTATTCATTACTTTTTCACCGATTAAATCAGAAGCGATTTCGCTGTCACCAATGTTTCTTAGTTCACGCTCTACTTCATTCACGATTTCTTCAATTTGTTCCGCACTAACTGGGCGTTTCTCACAAGCTCTTATTAAACCACGTCTTACTTTTTCACGAGCAAATTCTTCTCTTGCCCCGTCTTTTTTCACAACTATTAAAGGACTCTCTTCTACCTTTTCAAAAGTAGTAAAACGGAATCCGCATTTTTCACATTCACGCCTTCTTCGGATGGAGTTACCATCGTCTGCCGGTCTTGAGTCTACAACACGCGTGCCATTATATTTACAAGTAGGACATCTCACAAAAAATCACTCCTATCTCTAGCATTCTTTATCTGTTTATTTGTATGCCTCATTATACCATGTGAAAGTAAGGGTGGCTATTTGTTATTAACAAAACGCTCGATAAATGTAAGGACTTGCTTTTGTGTTTTTTCCAGTGACTCATTATTATCTATCACAAAATCGGCTTTTTTCGCCTTTTCATCAATTCCCATTTGGCTATTAATTCTTGCTAATGCCTCTTCTTTAGTTAGGTTATTTCGTTCCATTAAACGCTTTAACTCTGTTTCCGGTGTCGTCCAAACAACGATAATTTGATCCACTAAAGATTCTAAATGACTTTCAAAAAGTAGCGGAATATCAAAAAATACAACTTTTTCTCCTGCTTCAAAAAAGCGTTCTCTTTCATTCAACATATAGTCTTTCACGCGAGGATGGGTAATTTCATTTAATTTTTCCCGTTTTTCTTTATCACGAAAAATAATTTCTCCTAGTTTAGCCCGGTTTAAAGTGCCGTCTTCAAGTAAAATGTCTTTTCCAAAGTATGCAACAATTTCCGCTAGGCCACCTGTTCCTTTTTCAACTACTTTTCTAGCTGCAATATCAGCATCAACTAGCGGAATTCCAGCTTGCTGAATCAGGTTACTCACAGTTGACTTTCCTGTTGCCACACTTCCTGTTAATCCAATTGTTTTACCCATGATTTCAGCTCGCTTTCTATTTTTGACAGTGCGGGCAAAAATGCGTCCCGCGTCCATTTAGTTTAATTTTTTCAATGGGTGTCCCGCAAATAACGCACGGTTCCCCAGTTTTTCCGTACACTTTTAATTTATCTTGATATTGTCCTAGTTTACCTTGTGAATTCACGTAAGTTCTAACAGTGGAACCACCAAGGGCAACTGCTTCAGTCATGATACTTTTTGTCGCTTCAAATATGCGATTAATTTCTTTATCAGATAGCGAGTTGGCGGCTCTCTCTGGATGCACTTTTGCTTCAAAACAAATTTCATCCGCATAAATATTCCCAACACCAGCAACTAATTTTTGATCAAGTAAGGCTGTTTTGATAGCTCTACTTGTTTTTTTCACACCAGTAGCAAAATCAGCTAATGTAAATGCAGGTGTTAAAGGTTCTGGACCTAGTTTTTTTATCGATTTTGTTTCTGACTCGCCGTATTTATTTGTCACTTCCATCGTCCCAAACTTCCGCACATCTAAAAAGCGCAATTCGGTATGATCTTCAAAATGAAAAATTATATGCGTGTGCTTAGTAACTTCCTCGTTCTCATCCATTAAACGGAATTTACCTTCCATACGCAAATGGGATAAAATCGTACAATTTGTTAAGTCAAATAGTAAAAATTTGCCGCGACGACGCACTGCTTCTATTTCTTGCCCGACAAGCATATGGACAAACTCGTCGGGTGGTGTTGCTACTATCATTTTGGGAACGCGGACAATCACTTGATCTATTTTTTTACCTGGGACTAATTCTTGTAATGTTGCGCGGACATTTTCTACTTCCGGCATTTCTGGCATATATAAACTCCCCGTTTCTCTATTTATTTCGCATCATACCAAGTGTCGCCAAATGCGCTATCAACTTTAAGTGGCACAGAAAGTTCTACCGCATTTTCCATTACATCAGGTACAATCTCTTCTAATTTTGCAATTTCTGCTTCAGGTGCTTCAAAGATAAGCTCATCGTGCACTTGAAGTAATAATTTTGCTTCTAAATTCTCAGATTTTAAGCGTTCGCTCATGAGAATCATTGCTTTTTTTATAATATCCGCGGCACTACCCTGAATAGGTGTATTCATTGCCGTTCTTTCCGCAAATCCTCTTACATTGAAATTGCGGCTGACGATTTCCGGAATATACCGACGACGATGTAAAATAGTTTCTACGTAGCCTTTTTCTTTCGCAAAACGAACAATATCTTGCATATATTCTTTTACAGCTGGATAACTCACAAAGTAACGATCAATAAAGTCTTTTGCTTCTTTTCTCGTGATACCAAGGTTTTGAGAGAGCCCATAATCACTAATTCCGTATACAATTCCAAAGTTTACTGCTTTGGCTTGACGACGCATTAAAGAATCAACTTCATCTTGTTCTACATGGAAAACATCCATCGCTGTTTTTGTATGAATATCATAGTCGTGTTTAAACGCATAAATTAAATTCTCGTCTTCAGAAATATGCGCTAAAACACGCAATTCTACTTGGGAGTAATCGGCGGAAAACATTTTCCAACCAGGTTTACTTGGTACGAAAACTTGTCTGATTTTCCGGCCTTCTTCAAGTCGAATCGGGATGTTTTGTAAGTTCGGATCTACAGAGCTTAAACGTCCAGTTTGCGTTAACGTTTGGTTGAAACGCGTGTGTACTTTATGCGTTTCTTTGTCAGTTACTTTAAGCAAGCCTTCAATGTAGGTAGATTGAATTTTACCTAGTTGACGATATAATAAAATTTCATCAATAATCGCATGTTTTCCTGATAAGCTCTCTAGTACATCCGCTGCGGTTGAATAACCAGTCTTGGTTTTTTTCACTGGAGGAAGTTCTAGTTTTTCAAATAAAATGACACCTAATTGTTTTGGTGAATTGATGTTAAATTCTTCGCCAGCTAGTGAATGAATCGATTCTTCTAATGTTTTCAATCTACCAGCTAATTCTACTTTCATATTTTCTAAACGTTTTGTATCTACGCTAACCCCTTGCATTTCCATTTGTGCCAAGACAAAAGTCAGTGGTAACTCTAAATCTTCCATCAAAGCTAATTGCTCATTTTCCTCTAAATCATCTACTAGTCTTTTCTCTAATTCAGCAATTGCTACTGCTTTTCTGGCTAAGTGGGCAGCAACAATGTTCTCTTCCGGCGTGCTTCGTTTAGCACCTTTTCCATAAATTGCTTCGTCTGTTTCTACTTCTGTATAATCATGTCTCACAGCAACACTTGTAAAGTCATCAATGGAATCTGATGGATTTAGTAAATAAGAAGCTAACATAATATCAAAAGTGACACCTTTTATAGCAAAACCAATTCGGTTCATCGCTACCATTGTTTTTTTCGCATCATAAACGACTTTTGTTTCGTCACTTTCCACCCAATTACGGAAAACCGCACTTTTTTCTGCAGTTTCCTTCGTAAAGAAGTATGTTCCTTGGCTAGAATGAACAGTTAATCCAATAAAGTTTGCGGTATGATAATTATCATTTTCCAGTTCCACATAAAGCGCGGTTTTCCCGCCAAAGTGTTGTTCTTTTAATTCGGTTACTATTTCAAAAGATAGTTCTTTTAATTCTTTTGCTTCTTCCGCTGTATCTCCTTCGATGTTTTTCAAAAGCGTTGTGAAGTTCATTTCTTTTAATAGTGGGATGACTTTTTCTGTTTGATAGCCATCATATTTCGTACTTTCGACTGTACATTCGATTGGTGAATCTACATTGATTGTCGCAAGTTCTTTACTTAAAAGAGCTAATTCTTTATTTTCTAGTACTTTTTCTTTTAATTTTTTACCTGAAATTTCTTCAGCATGTTCAAGGACACTTTCAACTGTACCGCCAAATTCATGCAAAAGTTTCAAGGCTGTTTTTTCACCTACGCCAGGAATGCCGGGAATATTATCAGATGAATCTCCCATTAAACCTTTCATATCAATGATTTGCGATGGTGTTAAGTCATATTTTTCTTTTAAGGTTTCTGGAGTGTTTGTTTCCATATCAGCTATACCTTTTTTAGTAATATAAACAGTGGTTTTCCGAGAAGCAAGTTGAGTTAAATCGCGGTCTCCTGTTATGATAGCGACTTCCATTCCGTCTGCTTCTGCTTTTTTCGTTAACGTCCCGATAATATCATCGGCCTCGTAGTTAGCAAGTTCATATTGCGGGATATCGTAAGCTGTTAAGAGCTCTCGGATAAATGGAAATTGCTCGGATAATTCACTTGGCGTTTTTTGGCGACCACCTTTATATCCTTTAAATGTAGTGTGGCGGAAGGTTGTTTTTCCTGCATCAAAAGCAACGAGCACATGGCTAGGCTTTTCTTTTTCAAGTACATTCATCAGCATCATTGCAAATCCGTACACCGCATTTGTATATACACCTTTATCATTATTTAAGAGCGGCAACGCATAAAACGCGCGGTTCGCAATACTATTTCCATCAATTAATACTAATTTATTCACAGGGATATCCTCCTCGATATTATCATTCACTTGTGTCTATTTTACCATAGGAACATAAAAACAAACCACTTATCCGAATGGGATTAAATGGTTTGTTTAAAATACGTACATTTCCTTTATAAAAAGATATTACGAACTAGTTTTATCGTTTAAAATTGACTTATTTTAGAAGTTTTTGATTAACTCGTCCGCAAATTCCGAACATTTAACTTCTGTAGCTCCATCCATTAATCTAGCGAAATCATATGTTACGGTTTTTGCAGCGATAGTTTTTTCCATAGAGTGGTTAATGAGTGCTGCTGCTTCACCCCAGCCAATATGTTCAAGTAGTAATGTTCCAGATAAAATAACAGAAGATGGATTGACTTTATCAAGACCAGCATATTTTGGAGCAGTACCATGTGTTGCTTCAAAAATCGCATGACCAGTTAAATAATTAATGTTCGCTCCAGGAGCAATTCCAATTCCACCTACTTGAGCAGCAAGGGCATCAGAAATGTAATCTCCATTTAAATTCATCGTAGCTACTACATCAAATTCAGCTGGACGAGTGAGGATTTGTTGTAAGAAAATATCTGCAATCGAATCTTTTACTAATATTTTCCCAGCAGCAAGCTCTTCTTTTTGTTTTGCATCAGCAGCTTCTGTACCTTCTGCTTCTTTGATACGGTCATACTCATTCCAAGTAAATACTTTATCGCCGTATTCGCGTTCACATAAATCATAGCCCCAGTTTTTGAAAGCTCCTTCAGTGAATTTCATGATATTTCCTTTGTGTACAAGTGTTAAAGATTTACGTCCTTCTTTAATCGCATATTCAATCGCTGAACGGACTAAACGCTCTGTTCCTTCTTTTGAAATTGGTTTAATCCCAATACCAGAAGTTTCCGGGAAACGAATTTTATCCACGCCAAACTCCGATTTTAAGAAATCAATTAATTTTTTCGATTCTGCGCTACCTTCTTTAAATTCAATTCCCGCATAAATATCTTCTGTATTTTCACGGAAAATGACCATATCAGTATCTTCAGGACGTTTTACTGGTGACGGAACACCTTTGAAATAACGAACTGGACGTAAACATACATATAAATCTAACTCTTGGCGTAAAGCGACGTTTAGAGAGCGAATACCGCCACCAATTGGTGTTGTAAGCGGTCCTTTGATAGCAATTAAATACTCATCAATTGTATCTAGTGTCTCTTGTGGAAGCCATTCACCAGTTTGTTTAAATGCTTTTTCGCCAGCCAGAACTTCTTTCCAAGCAATTTCTTTTTCGCCATTGTAAGCTTTTTTTACTGCCGCATCTAAAACGCGTTTTGCAGCTGCCCAGATGTCTGGACCTGTTCCATCTCCTTCAATAAAAGGAATGACTGGGTTGTTCGGTGTTTTTAAAACACCATTTTCTACTTGAATTTTTTGACTCATAAAACTTGTTCCTCCTCCATTAAATTCGTTCTTCTACAGGTAAATAACTTCTATTTTCAGGTCCAACGTAGATAGCACGTGGACGAATAAGACGATTATCACGATATTGTTCAAAAATGTGTGCTAACCAACCAGAAACACGGCTAACAGAAAATACTAGCGTGAATAAATCGCGGTCAATCCCAAGCGCGTGGTAAACGGAAGCAGAGTAAAAGTCAACATTAGGTTTTAAATGTTTTAATTCCCAAACAGCTTCTTCTACTTGCAGTGAAATATCAAACCATTTTTCTTCGCCTTTTTCAGCAGTTAATTTTCTAGACATTTCACGTAAATGTTGAGCACGCGGATCCCCACCTCGATAAACTCGGTGACCAAAGCCCATGATTTTTTGTTTAGTATCGATTTTTTCTTGGATATAATTACGTACATCGCCAGCTGCATCGATTTCTTCTAACATATCAAATACACGTTCGTTCGCACCACCATGAAGTGGGCCTTTTAGCGCACCAATAGCAGATGTTACACCAGAATAAACGTCCGAAAGCGTTGCCACACAAACTCGAGCTGTAAATGTAGATGCATTAAACTCATGGTCTGCGTGCAGTACTAGCGCTTTGTTCATTGCTTCTACCGATAACTCATCCGCTTCTTCCCCTGTAATCATATAAAGGAAATTTGCTGCCATATTTAAATCTTCTCTTGGCGGAATGGGATCAAGTCCGCGACGAATTCTTGAAAAAGCAGCAACAATCGTTGGCATTTTCGCTTGAAGACGTAGCCCTTTTCGGTAAACAGCTTCCCCGTCATCTAATTCTGCTTCGGTGTCAAACACACCTAACATCGATACCGTTGTTCTTAAAACGCTCATTGGATGCAATTTTTGATGATTTTGCATTCTTAAACTTGTAATAATGGTTTCAGATACTGCCATATTTTCTTGGATTTCTAATTTAAACTTTTTAAATTCTTCTTTATTTGGCAAACGTAAATGCCATAATAAGTAAATCACTTCTTCAAAAGAAGCATTATTTTCCATCAAATCATCAATACCGTAACCAACGTACGTTAACATATCATCAATAATAGAACTAATGGAAGTCTCAGCAACATATACATTTTCCAACCCTTTAGATAACGTCATTTCGTTTCCTCCTTTTATCCTTTTTTACTTATGTATTTATTTTATGAATGCAACTAACTGCATTGCCATATACGCAATACCCGCTGCAATTACCGGTCCAGCAGCAATCCCTCTAAACAGTACTACTGCTAAAATCGTTCCAAATACAAGTGAAACAGTTACTTGTGGATCAACGGCCATATAGCCTACACCCTTTTTCGCTAAAATAGAAACAGCAATTCCTGCCCCAAGACCAATCCAGCCAGCTGCCGATTTAAAAGAATCAATTAAATCTTTAAAACCGATTTGACCAGTCGCGATTGGAATTAAGATAGCAACAGTAATAATCGTTACGCCCCAATTAATTCCTTTAGCTTGAATCAGTTCCATTGCTTTACCATCGACGTGAAATAACTTTAATAAAATAACGACAGCTACCGCAATAATAAGCGAATTATTTTTTGCTATAAGTCCAAGAAGTAAAAAAAGAAGTAAAAACAACATACTTTCCGTAAACATACTAAGTCACCTTTCAATATCACGCATCTAGGAAGCGAGATAACAATTATTATATCATAAACATACCTTATAGTAATACTAAAATGCCATAAGGAAAATGAATTACCCTTTTTTCAACTAAACCTCTATAGAAAGTTTTTTCCCATAGAGGTTTCAATTACATATCAAAATAATAATATTGTGTGTGTTTCTTTTGGTTTCCAAGCCATTTCGTTAATTTAGGTTTTAATAGTTTACGAGAAAACGGGATAAAAATAACTAGCCCTAAAATAGTGGTAATAACTCCTGGAATAATTAATAGGAAACCCGCGATAAAAAAGCATAGGCTATCTAATAAATATGGTGCTACTGTTCGTCCATCACGTAAATTCCGGAAAAGGTTGCCTCCAAGGCGTTTGAAAATAAAAATACCAAAGGCGCTCGAAGCTATTTGAATAAAAAGAAGTGGCCAAAAACCGATTACTTGGAATAGCCAAACATACATAATCAATTCTATTAAGCCATATAAAGCCCAATAAAGAATAAATTTTCTCATAAAATCAACTCCAATACTTAATGACTATTATAACCTATTTTGGCGCAATCGAAAAACAATACAAGCGTAGACACAAAAAAAGCGCCCCGCTAGCGGGACGCTTTTTAGAAAGGTTAATTTTAGTGAGTTGCTGTTTTGCCGTTATATACAACACCTTGACGAGAATCAACAGTGATGATTTCACCGTCTTTTACAAGGGATGTTGCGTCTTTAGCGCCAACGATGACAGGAATGCCAAGGTTGATTCCAACAACTGCTGCGTGGCTAGTTAAGCCGCCTTCTTCGACAACAACTGCAGCACTTTTCTCGAATGCAGGAAGGATTTCTTTATCAGTTGTTTTAACGATTAAGATTCCGCCTTCTTCTGCTTTTTGAAGAGCTTCTGCATTGGATTTAGCAACTACTGCTTTACCAATAACTGATTTGCTGCCAATACCTTGGCCTTTAACTACTTTTTCACCAATTAATTGGATTTTCATAACGTTTGTTGTTCCACTTTCTGTAACTGGAACACCAGCAGTGATGATGATTAGATCGCCTTGTTTCGCAACACCAGAAGCAAGAGATTCTTTTACTGCAAGGTCGAACATTTCGTCTGTATTGCTAACTGGAGTAGCTAGACGAGGATATACGCCCCAAGAAAGAGCTAATCCGCGATATACATGTTCGTTGAATGTTACAGCAACGATATGAGATTTTGGACGGTATTTAGAAATCATACGAGCTGTGTGACCACTTTGAGTCGCAGCAACGATAGTTTGAACGTTTAGGTTTTTCGCAGTATGGCCAACTGCTTGACCGATAGCTTCTGTCATATCTGTATTTTCATGAAGTTTAAGTGCAAATTTATCTTGAGCAACTAGAACTTCCTCAGTACGAACAGCGATTTTCGCCATCATTTTAACTGCTTCTACTGGATAATCCCCAGCAGCTGTTTCACCGGATAACATAATAGCATCAGTTCCATCAAAAATCGCATTCGCTACGTCACTTGCTTCAGCGCGAGTTGGACGTGGGTTACGTTGCATGGAATCAAGCATTTGTGTAGCAGTAATAACAGGTTTACCAAGTTTATTACATTTTCTGATAAGTTCTTTTTGTACAATCGGAACTTCTTCAGCTGGAATTTCAACGCCTAGGTCACCACGAGCAACCATTAAGCCTTGAGATACTTGTAAGATTTCGTCGATGTTGTCAACGCCTTCTTGGTTTTCGATTTTAGGAATGATTTGTACGTGAGTTGCGTTATGCTCTTCTAAAATTTTAGTAATTTCAAGAACATCTGTAGCACGACGTACGAAAGATGCAGCGATAAAGTCAATACCTTGTTCTAAACCGAAGCGGATATCAGCAGCATCTTTTTCTGTGATTCCTGGTAGGTTGATAGAAACATTCGGTACGTTAACACCTTTTTTATTTTTAAGTACACCTGGGTTAAGTACTTTAGTTACTAGTTCGCGATTAGCTTCGTCTTTTTCGATTACTTCAAGACCGATTAAACCGTCATCAAGTAAAATGGAAGAACCAATTTCTACGTCATCATAAAGTTCTCCGTAAGTTACAGAGAATTTTTCTTTTGTTCCTTCAACAGGAGTCATAGATACACGTACAACGTCACCTGTTTGGAATTCTAATTTTCCGCCGACCATGTCGTTTGTACGGATTTCTGGACCTTTTGTATCAAGTAAGATAGCAACTTGTTTGCCAGTTTTTTTCGATGCTTCACGGATATTTACAATACGCGCACCGTGCTCTTCAAAATCTCCGTGAGAGAAATTAAGACGTGCAACGTTCATTCCTGCTTCGATCAACTGAACTAATGTGTCAACTGACTCACTTGCAGGACCAATTGTACAAACAATTTTCGTTTTTTTCATGTTATTACTCCTCCTAGAACTTAGCTATTCATTCGTATTCATTATAAACATATATTACCTATTTTACCAGTCACAACCTTGCAAAACAAGTAAGTTTGTGAATAAGAGCGCAATTGTGAAGCATGGTAACGATAACAAGAAAACGTTTTCCAGTTTGTTACAGCATGCTTGATTAACAATTGACTTCTCTTTTTTCTCAAAGTCTATTTTTAATACGTTACTAAAATTTTTCACAAAGAAAGGCTACCATGCTTTGTCATGGCAGCCAGCTCTTCAGCCGTTTTAAATCGACAAAATAGATGCAAGATCAAATAATTTTTGATCAAGAGTGTGTTTTTCTTTTAAAATTTCACCAATATTATTTTCGACAATTCTATTTTCACGGATTCCAACAGCTAATCCTCCGCGGTTTTCTAGCAATAATTCTACTGAGCGCGCACCAAGACGACTTGCAAGTACACGGTCAAATGCAGTTGGGCTACCACCACGTTGAACATGTCCAAGAACAGTTACACGTGCATGATAATCGCCATATTCAGCTAGTTGTTTGGCAAACTCGTTACCAGACATAACTCCTTCAGCAACTACAATAATACTATGTTTTTTACCACGTTCGCGACCTTTGTTTAAACGATCCACAACATCGTCCATGTTAAAGCTTTCTTCTGGAACGATGATAGCTTCAGCGCCACCAGCAAGGCCAGACCAAAGTGCGATATCACCTGCGTCACGACCCATTACTTCAATAATGAAAGTACGTTCATGACTTGTCGCTGTATCGCGGATTTTATCAAGTGCATCAAGCACAGTGTTTAGCGCTGTATCAAAACCAATAGTAAAATCAGTTCCAGAAATATCATTATCAATTGTTCCTGGGATACCAATAGTTGGGAATCCACGTTTTGTAAGTGCTTCCGCGCCGTGATAAGAACCATCTCCACCGATAACAACTAAGCCATCGATTTGATGTTTTTTCAATTGTTCAATTCCTTTAAGTTGTCCTTCTTCTGTAGCGAATTCAGGATATCTTGCAGAATAGAGGAAAGTTCCCCCACGGTGAAGTAAATCACCAACTGAACCTAATTCTAATTTACGAATATCGCCATTGACTAGCCCTAAAAAGCCATAGTTAATACCGTAAACTTCAAGTCCTTCATAGATTGCTTTCCGTACAACAGCGCGAGTGGCTGCATTCATTCCTGGAGCGTCTCCTCCACTTGTTAAAATTGCAATTCGTTTCATTTTACTTACCACCTCAGACAATGATATTGTTTTTCATCACATGTGTTTATTCTACATGAAAAAAGGTCAAATGAAAAGCTCCAACAGAACACTTTTTTAAAGCGTAACCGCTTGCACATGCGCTTTTTCATATCGGTCTATTCCATTTCACCCGCAAAATGGCTTTCTACCTAAATAACACTTTAATTGGTCTATACTTGTGAACTTATAAACTTTCTTTTCTACATTACTATATAAAAAGAAGATGATTCCTTAAAAATAAGAGAATCATCTTCTTTTGGACTTTATAAAGTTTCGTAAACGCCGATTTTTTTGAATTTATCGTAACGTTGCTCAATTAGTTGCTCTTCAGAAAAGGCCATTAATGCATGAAGGGATTTCGTGATAGTTTTATTAATTTCTTCTGCTTGTGCTGCTAAATCGCGATGAGCACCGCCTTTTACTTCAGGAATAATCCCATCAGTAATACCTAATTCGTATAAATCTCCTGCTGTAATTCGCATAGACTCCGCTGCTTTTTTGGCTAGACTTGCATCTTTCCATAAAATTGCTGCAGCGCCTTCTGGTGAAATAACAGAGAAAACAGCATTCTCTAACATGAAAATTTGGTTACCAAGGCCAAGAGCTAACGCACCGCCACTTCCACCTTCACCAATAACAATAGAAATAATTGGTACTTTCATATCGCTCATTTCATAAAGGTTTCTAGCAATCGCTTCACTTTGACCACGTTCTTCTGCAGCGCGACCTGGATAAGCTCCTTTAGTATCAATGAAGCAAATAATTGGTCGACCAAATTTATCTGCCTGTTTCATTAAACGAAGCGCTTTGCGGAAGCCTTCAGGATGCGGCATACCAAAATTACGATGTAAATTATCTTTAGTATCTTTACCGCGTTGGTGACCAATAACTGTGACTGGAGTGCCTTTAAAAGTAGCAATTCCACCAACTATTGCAGCGTCATCTCCAAATGTCCGGTCGCCGTGAAGTTCCATAAAGTCTTCGAATAAAAGCGAGATATAATCAAGTGTTGTAGGTCGTTCTGGATGACGAGCCACTTGAAATTTGTCCCAAGCAGTCATATTACTATAAATGCTTGCTTCTAATTTAGCTAGACGCTTCTCCAACTTCTCGATTTCATTCGTTAAGTCTACATCTGATGTTTCATTGTATTCTTTTAAGTCTGCAATTTTACTTTTTAATTCTAAAATTGGTTTCTCAAATTCCATTTCATTCGCCATCAGATTCACCTCCAGCTTCAGGTGTTTTCACATGGATTTTTAAAATAAAGCTTAATTTATTTTTTAAATCAAGGCGTGAAATACAGTCATCTAGTTGTCCATGTTTTAATAAGAATTCCGCTGTTTGGAAATCTTCTGGTAGTTCTTCACGAACAGTTTGCTCAATAACTCTTCGTCCTGCGAAACCAATAAGTGCGCCTGGTTCTGCAAAATTATAGTCTCCAAGTGATGCGAAACTAGCCGAAACACCACCTGTTGTTGGATGTGTCATCACAGTAATGACAAGACCACCGTGATTGCTAAACCGTTTAAATGCTGCAGAAGTTTTTGCCATTTGCATTAAGGAAAGCATTCCTTCCTGCATACGCGCGCCACCAGAAGCTGTGAAAATAACAAATGGTTTATTTGTTTTATCGGCTTCTTCTACCCCGCGAAGGATTTTTTCGCCAACTACTGAACCCATACTCGCCATTCTAAAGCGCGAGTCCATAACAGCAATCACAAGCGGATTACCGTCAATGGTAGCATGACCAGTAACAATCGCTTCATTCAAACCACTCTTCTGCTTATCTTTCTCAATTCGATCCATATAATTTTCAAAACCAAGTGGATTTGCCGTTGTTAAATTAGCATCAAGTTCTTCAAACGAACCTTCGTCAACTAACATATCAATTCTAGCTGTTGCTCCAATTGGATGGTGAAAACCACAATAATTACATACCATAAGATTCTTTTGCAATTCTTTGGTATACATTATTTTTTTGCATTCTGGACATTTTGTCATAATACCTTCTGGAACATCCGCTTTCGTCCCATCAGAAGGAATTGTGGCATATTTTCTCTTTTTTGGTTTTGTAAACAAGTCTCCTAGCAAGGATAACCCTCCCCATTTACGCTTTCTATTGTGGTTCATAACGATTTTAATGTTATATAAATGAAAAATGAATAAAGACGTGAAACATATTTCAACCGCATTTTCCCACAAGAAGACAAAATGCCAGTCTATCCGAATCAAAATGGACAGACTGCGCAGTATTGTTTTCCACGTTAAACTATAACATACTTTCTATAAATATAGAAAGTCTAAGATTACTTAAACACCACATTCTCTTTACCAAGCAACTCTACTAGCGCTTCTTGCAACTCATTTGACGGTTTAACTTGAATATTTTTTAGTTCAGTTGTTTGTTTAGTTATCGCTTGGTGAATAATGACTTTACTGTCCCCTTTATGACGCGCTAAAATCGGTTTTATTTGTTCCATTTGCAGTGATTCCGTGACTTTTAAAAATAGTCTTACCGGAGCTTTTATTTCTTTTAAGTCTTGGGCTTCATTGATGATTAATTGAAGTTCGCCATTCCTCATATCTGCCTTCACTTTAAGAAAAAGAATTTCCCCTTTTTGAGCAAAATTCGCGTATTTTCGGTAGCTTTCAGGAAACATAACTGCACTTAGTTCCTTTGATTCATCACTAATAGTCAAAAAACACATCGTTTCACCTTTTTTAGTTCGAATTGATTTCACCTCATGAACATAGGCTGCAACTTGATAAATGTTCCCAGAGCTAACACTTGCTAATCTTGTAATAGCAAGGTTTTGTAATTTATTTTGGTAATAAGATACAGGATGTGCCGAAACATATTGACCTGTATATAGTTTTTCTTTTTCTAGCTTTTCATCAATCGAAATTGGTGCGGTTTTCCGGTAACCTGGTTTCATTTTTTTCAAAAAATCGTCATCTTCCGCAAAAAGATTCATCCCTTTTGAATCTTCTCCGAGTAATGAAATGTATTGCAGTACTGCATCTATTGTTGCTAAAATAGTTGCCCGGTCTTCGCCAAATTCATCAAAACAACCAGAAAAAACAAGCGCTTCTAGAACAGTTTCTGAAAGCATTTTATGTGGCATTCTTTCACAAAAATCAAAGAAGTCTTTAAAAGGCGCTTTTTTTCGTTCATTGATGATTTCTAAAATAAATTTCGTTGGTACTTTTCGAATAACACGGAAACTATAACGAATCGAGGTCTCGTTTTCCATTTGAAAGTAGTAATTACTATGATTAATGCTCGGCGCTAACATGTTGATACCGTAGTTCTTTGCTTCTGTGATATATTGAGAAATTTTGTCATCATTTCCAAAAACAGAACTAAGAAGTGATGACATAAATGCTGCTGGATAATGGGCTTTTAAATAGGCCAATTGAAAAGCGATTTTCGAGTAAGCAGCTGCGTGACTTCGGTTAAACCCGTAGTTCGCGAATTGGACAATCATATCATAAACTTGGTTAGCACTACTCTCTGAATAACCTTTACTTTTAGCTCCTTCAACAAAATGAATCCGCTGCTCGTTTAAAACATCCGCTTTTTTCTTGCTGACAGCTCGTCTTAATAAATCTGCTTCCCCAAGTGAAAAACCAGCCATTTGATTCGCTACTTGGATAATTTGTTCTTGGTATACGATAACGCCGTAAGTCACTTCTAAAATAGGTGCTAAATCTGGATGTGGGTATTGGATTTTTTCTTTCCCATGTTTTCTGGCGATGAAAGTATCAATTTGTTCCATTGGACCTGGGCGATAAAGCGCGTCCACGGCCACAACATCCTCAAAAGAAGTCGGCTTTAGTTTCCGAAGTACGCGGCGAATACCATCCGATTCAAATTGGAAAACACCTGTCGTGTCACCGGTTTGGAAGAGTTTTAAAGTTTTTTTATCTTCCAAAGAAATATCTGCTAAAGTTAATGGCGTTTCTCTATTATAATTAACTGATTTTAAAACACGATCTAATAAACTTAGATTTCTAAGTCCAAGAAAATCCATTTTAAGTAAGCCGATTTTTTCTAATTCCCCCATAGCAAACTGGGTCAATCTAGCATCCCCGCTACCTAATTGAAGCGCAACCTGTTCGACGAGTGGCTTATCGCTAATAACAATCCCGGCAGCGTGCGTCGAAATGTGGCGCGGTAAACCTTCGAGTTGGCAAGCTACTTCCCATATCATTTCGTTTTCTTTGGAACTTTTAATATGATTTTCTAAGCGAGGACTTTCTTGTAAAGCTTTTTGTAAAGTAATGCCTAATTGACTCGGAATTAACTTCGACCATTCTGATAAAAGTACTGAATTCAAGCCAAAGCTTCTGGCCGTATCACGAATCGCCGCTTTAGCCGCTAATGTTCCGAATGTGCCAATTTGGGCAACATGCGCCTCGCCGTATTTCGATACAACATAAGAAATCACTTCATCCCGGCGATTATCTGGAAAATCTAAATCAATATCGGGCATCGTTATTCGTTCTGGGTTTAAAAATCGTTCAAATAGCAAGTTATAACGAATTGGATCGACGTCGGTAATTCTAAGCGCATAGGAAACAAGCGATCCTGCTGCAGAACCCCGACCTGGTCCAGTTAAAATTCCTGCTTCTCGAGAATAACGTATAACATCCCAAACAATTAGGAAATAATCCGCAAATCCCATCTCCGTAATAACTTTTAGCTCATAATCTAGCCGTTCTTGGTATTCTTTTGCTAATAAATTCCGCTCTTTTAAGCCAGCATAAGCCGTTTCTCTTAAAACATCAGGTGCGTTTTGTTCTTCATTTAACGGAAATCTTGGCAATAAATGCTGTTCTAAGGCAATTTCAACGTGGCAGCGTTCGGCTAATTTCTCTGTTTCGAGACATGCCTGTTTTTCGAAACCAGTTTGCCAGTCACGCTCCATTTCAGCTTGTGAAGTAAAATAATTCGGGCCTGCGAGTGGCAATGTCGCCCAATCCACAGTCCGATTGTCACGTATCGCAGTCAAAACTTCTTTAGCCTGAGCATCTTTTGGCTCCATATATTGGACATCTTTCGTTGCAACAACAGGAGCCTTTTCTTCTGCTGAAAAAGCTTCTATTTTGGCAAAAAGACGTGGGTTTTCTTTTTGGGCTGATAAATAAACGGATTCTTTGCCAAAAATACTGACTAAGTTCTCGTAAACTTCTAGTGCCCCGTCGCGATTTTCTTCCATAAGAAGACGCTCTACTTCTCCTTTGGCGCCGGGTGAAATGGCAATTAAATTACTGCTGTACGCACGTAGCCAACTTTGCGGTAATTCGGGACCTTCTTCCCGCGTTTGAATGGCACTCGCGATTTTTAATAACTCATGATATCCAGCGGTTGATTCCGCAATTAATATCAACTCATATGAATTAATTGGATTTAAGTAACCTTGTATTGTCACCGTCATCCCGATAATTGGTTTTATATCCGCCGCTAAACATTTTTGATAAAACTCGACTACTCCGTAAAGTACATTTTTATCCGTAATTGCTAAGGCTGGATAATGGTATTCTTTTGCTTTAGCGATTAACTTATCGATTGATGCTGTACTAGAAAGCAAATCATAAGCACTCGCAACTTGTAAATGAACAAACCCCACTATCCTCTCTCCTTTCAAAACTCTCTTTTTCCATTATATCGGTTAAGCTAAAAAAAAGAAAGTGTGTTCGCGTTTTTATATAAAAAATAAAGCCAGTTAGTTAAACTGGCTTTATTTCTTGTTTATTTAGCCGCACAGATGCGCGCAAGTTTTGCTGTCATTTCTTTTATTTCTTCTTCATTATGAAGAGTCGCGCCAGAAGCAAGCGGATGTCCGCCTCCACCGTATTCTTTGGCTAGTTCATTAATAACTGGTCCTTTTGAACGTAACCGCGCTCTGAAAACCGGGCCTTCTTGAATGAACATAATCCACGCCTTAATTCCTTCCACATTTTCGATGCAAGATACAAGTGCGGAAGCGTCGCGCGGATCTACTTCAAACTCTCTCAAAAGCGTATCACTTAAATAAACGGTTGCAGCGCCATTTTTATCCATGACAAAGTTTTGCAAAATATACCCTGAAAGCTTCACCGTATTTTTTGGTAGCTCATATAATTCACGGTAAAGCGCCGGACGATCAAACGGAAATGTTACTAAATACGAAGATAGAAGTAAAGTTTCTTCTGTTGTACTTGGATACAAGAACCGTCCAGTATCACCAACAATTCCAGCATAGAGGAGTCTTGCAGCTGTTTCATTTAGAATTAACTCTTCTGAAAATGATTCCCAAAAAGCAGCAATCATTTCGCTACAAGAAGAAGCAGTCGTATCAACCCAAAGTAAATCACCATACGCATCGTCATTTGGATGGTGATCGATTTTGATTAGTGCTTTACCGAGGTTAAACCGACCATCTGAAATCCGCTCTTGATTCGCGGTATCACACACAATTACAAGCGCATCCTTATATACTTCATCGGCTATTTCATCTACTGCACCTAGAAATTGGAGCGACACTTCATCATTCCCAACCGAGTAGACTTTTTTCTCAGGAAAACTAGCTCGGATAATTTCTGCAAGTCCCATTTGCGAACCGTATGCATCTGGGTCAGGTCGTACATGCCTATGCAAAATAATCGTTTCATATTGTTTTATTTGTTGTAAAATCTCACTTTTCATTGTTTCGCCTCTGTTTCTTTTTAACGTTCCATCATTTGACAAGCGACTATAGCTTTTCCGGTCAAAATCCCTTCTAAATAAAGCTCTACATCTAACTTCCCAGCTTTACGTCCCATTTCCAGAATTCGTGGTTTAATAACGATTGTCGCATCCATTTGAACAGGTTTTAGAAAATACATCGTTACATTTTCAATCGCGACATTACGTTTTTTCATAGAAAATAGTTTTTGCTGCACAACTTCGCAGACCACTTGGGTAAATACACCATACGATAATGTCCCAAGTGAATTAGTCATTTGTGGACTCACTTTAAATTCGTAATCTGCCTCTTCGCCCGTATCTGCTTTTTCGGAAAGTTGATTTGCAATCGTATCGTCAATCGTTTCGCCGACTTGTGGTTGTTTTTGAATCATTTGCATCGATTTCAAAATGTCTTGTCTACTAACGATGCCGATTAAAGTTAAATCATCTTTGACAACGGGGATGACTTCGATACTTTCCCAGATCATCATATGTGCCACTGATGCAACACTCATTTTTGGACCAACAGTTAGTGGATTTTTAGTCATCACTCGTTCAATCGAAATGCTCGGATTTTTTTCTAAAATATCTTTACTCGTAACCATACCAGTTAGTCGCATCGCCCGATTTACGACAGGAAAACGACTATGCCCGGTTGCTTCCTCCATTTTATGCCAATCTTCCACTTTATCTGATGTGGACAAATAAGCAGTTGTTTCAAGCGGCGTTAAAATGTCCTCTACGAAAACAACTTCTTTTTTAATCAATTGATCGTAAATCGCCCGGTTAATCATCGTCGCAACTGTAAAAGTATCATAAGACGTTGACAAAATTGGTAATTCCTTCTCATCTGCCAACTGTTTTACTTCGTCGTCCGTATCAAAACCACCAGTAATAAGTACCGCAGCACCGCGTTTTAAAGCAAGTTCATGTGCACTCACCCTATTTCCGACGATTAATAAGTTACCGGCATCCGTATAGCGTTCCATTGCCTCCACGGTCATCGCACCAATAACAAACTTATTGAGCGATTTATATAACCCAGCACGACCGCCAAGCACTTGCCCATCAATCATATTAACAATCTCAGCAAAAGTTAATTTCTCGATGCTATCTTTTTGTTTCCGCTCAATTCGAAGCGTACCTACTCGTTTAATAGTAGAAACAAACCCAATTATTTCCGCATCTTTAATTGCCCGGTAAGCAGTACCTTCACTTACTGACAGGTTTTTCGCGATTTTCCGCACAGATATTTTTTCGCCAACTGCAAGATTTTCAATGTATTTTAAAATCTGTTCATGTTTTGTGGCCACGACTCGTTCACCCATTCCTATTTTGTTAGATTTCGATACCTTCCCCAATTTCAAGTACTTTTCCGGAAATACCTTCATCAAGCGACGCAACAAATTGATGTGGATCTTGCTCAATCAACGGAAATGTATTGTAATGCATTGGAATAACTAGTTTTGCTTGTAAAAAACGTGCCGCAATCGCCGCGTCTTCTGGACCCATGGTAAAATTATCGCCAATCGGTAAGAACGCAACATCTAACGGATTTAATTCTCCAATTAATTTCATATCAGAAAACAAACCAGTATCTCCAGCAAAATAAATATTTTTACCTTCTATTGTAAAAACGATTCCTGTTGGAAAACCAAGGTTAATTATACGCCCATCACGCACTGTTTGCGAACCGTGAAATGCTTGTGTCAACTTCACTTGTCCAAAATCAAACTGTCTTTTCCCACCAATATGCATTGGCGCAATGTTCTCAAGCCCATCTTCTACCGCTAAAAATGAAGCTAAATCTGCATTACAGATAACAGTTGCTCCTGAATTTTTAGCAATTTCAACTGTATCACCGACATGATCGTCATGCCCATGCGACAGAACGATAAAATCTGGCATTTGCTCTTCTGCTTTTAAATCACATTTTTCATTACCAGAAATAAATGGATCAACTAGAATAGTCGTATTCCCAGTGATAATTTTAATACAAGACTGACCATGAAATGAAATCTTCATGTTAAAAAACTTCCTTCCTGATTAATTATTCTATGTGTATTATTGTACCACTATTATTATAAACTAATATATAACACCTCGTAAACTAGGAGGTGTTTATTACCAAAATATTTCCGTTGCATGTTATCATTGTAGAGAAATCAATTGGAAAGAAGGTACAAAAATGGAAAAAAATATTGATGTCTTACAAAACTGGCTAAAAGACCAAGGTGCCGAAGTGGCATTTATCACAGACCCAGAAAACATCGCTTATTTTTCAGGTTATCATAGTGAGCCTCATGAACGCGTGCTAGGGCTAGCTGTTTTCCCGGAAAGCGAACCGTTTTTATTCACGCCAGCACTTGAAGTAGAAGATGTACGCGGCGGCGATTGGTCCCACCCGGCATACGGTTATAACGATACCGAAAACCCATTCAAAATTATTGCAGATGAAATCAAAAAACGTGTAGCAAATCCAAGTAAATTTGCCATTGAGAAAAAACATATGAGTGTCGACCGTTACGAACAATTAGCAGGACTTTTCTCTGGCAGCTCATTCATTCCGATTGAACATAAAATTGAACAAATCCGCCTTATAAAAACAGAAGCAGAACTTAAAATTTTAAAAGAAGCTGCTTTATTAGCTGATTACGCTGTCCAAGTCGGTGTTGATGAAATCGCAGAAGGTAAAACAGAAGCGGAAATCGTTGCTAAAATCGAATATGAAATGAAGAAAAAAGGCGTTACAGCCATGTCATTTGATACAATGGTACTCACTGGTAAAAACGGCGCCCTACCACACGGAACTCCCGGAGAAACAAAAATCAAAAAAGGTGATTTAGTTTTATTTGATTTAGGAGTAGTTCATAAAGGTTATTGTTCAGATATTACGCGCACAGTTGCATTTGGCGATATTACTGATGAACAGAAAAAGATTTACGATACTGTTTTAGAAGCTCAAGTAGCTGCGGTTGATAAAGTAAAAGCTGGCATAAAAGCAAGCGAAATTGATTTAACTGCTAGAAATATTATTCGTGAAGCAGGTTTCGGCGATTATTTCCCACATCGTCTTGGTCACGGACTAGGAGCTAGTGTACACGAGTTCCCTTCCATTACAGAAACAAACAACATGGAACTGCAAGAAAATATGGTATTTACAATTGAACCAGGTATTTACGTTCCAGGAGTCGCTGGGGTTCGTATTGAAGATGATTTAGTTGTTACAAAAGATGGTGTTCAGGTACTAACTGAATTCCCGAAAACTTTACAAGTTATCAAATAACAAAAAAGCAAACTTCCACGCGGAAGTTTGCTTTTTTTATTAAATTAATTCTGCACTATTTGTATATGGTAAGTCGAGAGAATCCGAAACGGCTTTATACGTGATGTGACCTTGATACGTATTTAAACCACGTAACAGGTAAGGATCTTTTTTCACAGCCTCTTCTAATCCATCATTTGCAAGTTTTAATCCAAACGGTAATGTTGCATTTGTTAGCGCTAGCGTAGATGTCCGCGGAACTGCTCCTGGCATGTTAGCAACTGCATAATGAAGCACTCCATATTTTTCATATGTTGGATCATCATGTGTGGAAACATGGTCGGTAGTTTCAAAAATTCCGCCTTGATCAATTGCAATATCAACAAGAACCGAGCCAGGAATCATCTGTTTAATAACATGTTCCTTAACTAATTTTGGTGCTTTTGCGCCTGGGATTAATACTGCTCCTATAACTAAATCCGCTTTTTTGACAGCTAATTCAATATTAAAATCATTCGACATTAAAGTTTGTACTTGGTTGCCGAAAATGTCATCCAATTGGCGAAGTCGTTTTAAATTCATATCTAGTATTGTAACATTAGCGCCAAGACCTACGGCAATTTTTGCTGCATTTGTTCCAGCGATTCCGCCGCCAATAATAACAACTTCACTTTTTTCAACGCCAGGAACACCACCAAGCAACACGCCCATGCCGCCATTTGTTCTTTGTAAAAATTGTGCACCAATCTGAGCCGCCATTCTTCCTGCAACTTCACTCATCGGAGAAAGTAGTGGTAGTGTATGATCAGCAAGTTCTACTGTTTCATAAGCCACACTGTTTACTTTACTCTCTAGCAAAGCTTTCGCAAGAGTTGGTTCATTCGCTAAATGTAAATATGTGAAAAGTAATAAGCCTTCTTTAAAATATGTATACTCGGATGCAATGGGTTCTTTTACTTTTACAACCATATCTACGTCCCAAGCTTCTTTTGCTGTTTCGACAATTTTTGCCCCCGCTTGCACAAAATCAGCGTCTTGATAATTAGAGCCACTTCCCGCGCCTTTTTCCACGTATACAGTATGCCCTGCGTTTACATAGGAAAAAACACTCGCCGGAGTCATTGCCACCCTATTCTCATTATTTTTTATCTCTTTTGGTACGCCGATCAACATCAAAATCACTCTCCTTGGTATAGGTATAATAGACTATAAAAGATTTTCCACACCCCCATGCTAACACAATATACCTAAATTGTAAAAAATTAACTAACTTAAATTTAAACAAAAGAATTATTACAAAAGTAAAGGATTTTCATGGTTTCTTAATTTATTTTCCAATTTATGGTTCTTTTAGGAAAAAAAGGGTAAAATATAAATATAGTAGATACATATTTTGATTGGAGGAATTATTATGTTACAACAATACGAAAGAGTTTTAGTAGCAGTTGATGGATCCAAAGAAGCAGAAAGAGCTTTCCAAAAAGCAATACAAGTGGCTAATCGTAATGATGCTGCACTTGGTCTTGTACATGTTATTGATACACGTGCTTTCTCGTCCGTAGCCAATTATGATACAAGCATGGCTGACAAAGCGACTGAATATGCGGATGAATTACTTAGCGGCTATAAAGAAGATGCTTTAAAAGCAGGCGTAACTAAAGTAGAAAGCTATATCGAATACGGCTCGCCAAAAACAGCCATCACAAAAGAAGCAGCAAAAGCATTCCAAGCTGACTTAATTATGTGTGGTGCTACTGGTCTAAACGCTGTAGAACGTTTATTAATTGGTAGTGTATCTGAATATATTATTCGCCACTCCCCTTGTGATGTGCTTGTAGTTCGTAATGATGTTCCTGATTATAAAGAATAAAGCTAAATAAAAAAACTCGCTCTTGAAATTCAAGAGCGAGTTTTTTTTATTTTAATGGTTTTGTTTAATTGTTTCTACATCACGAGCAATCATTAATTCTTCGTTTGTAGGAATGATGATAACTTTTACTGGGGAGTGTGGGTAGTTAAGGAATCTTTCTTCTCCGCGCACTTGGTTAAGTGCTGGATCCCAGTATACGCCCATGAATTCAAGTCCACGAAGTACTTTTTCACGGATATAAGAACTATTTTCACCGATACCAGCTGTGAAGATAATTGCATCTACACCGTTCATGCGAGCTGCATAAGAACCAATGTATTTATGGATACGGTCAACGAAAACTTGAAGTGCAAGTTCCGCGCGGTCGTTTCCTTTTGCTGCTTCATCTTCTAAATCACGAAGGTCACTTGAAATACCAGATACACCAAGCATACCGGATTCTTTGTTTAAGACATCAAGTACTTGTTCTGCTGTTTTGCCAGTTTTTTCCATGATGAAAGGAATAAGCGCTGGGTCAATGTTACCAGAACGAGTTCCCATAGAAACGCCAGCTAGTGGTGTGAATCCCATGGAAGTATCCATTGATTTTCCGCCTTCGATTGCAGCGATACTAGCACCATTACCAAGGTGACAAGTTAGTAAACGTAATTCTTCTACAGGACGACCTAGAAGTTCTGCAGCGCGTTCGGATACATATTTGTGACTTGTACCATGGAAACCGTATTTACGGATACCATAATCTTCATAGTAGCTGTACGGCAAGCTGTAAAGGTAGCTTGCTGGAGGCATTGTTTGGTGGAATGCTGTATCGAAAACAGCCACTGAAACAACGTCAGGTAAAATTTTACGGAAAGCTTTAATTCCAGTAACGTTTGCCGGATTATGAAGTGGCGCAAGTTCAGATAGAGCTTCAATATCTTTAATTACTTGGTCATCAATATAAACGGATTCAGGGAATCTTTCTCCACCATGAACAACACGGTGACCAATTCCAGTAATTTCATCGTAAGAACCGATAACTTTGTGATTAATTAATTTTTCAAGTAGCATTTGAACGGCAATTTCATGATCAGGAATATCAATAATTTCTTTGATTTTTTCTCCGTCTACAGTAATTGTAAAAATAGAATCTTTCAAGCCAATTCTTTCTACAATACCTGCTGTAATAACACGTTCAGATGGCATATCATATAATTGGAATTTCAGTGAAGAACTTCCGGCGTTAATTGCAATCGTTTTTTCCATTTTGTTTTTGTCAATTCCTTCCATTATTGTTTCCCTTGAACCAGTTCTCAATTTCAGCTAAAATCGGTGCAGTTACGCTCGGATCTGTTAGCGAAGAGAGATTGGCCAGTAAAACTTCTTTTGGCGGCTTTACATCTACGTCCGCTTTTCGTAAAATCAAGATGCTTTTTCGTGCTTGTTCAGACTTAAACAGTGTTTCAGGTAATTTAATAATTCCCTCAATATGACCGTTTTTCTTGATAAACTTGTCCACCTTAGCAAAGTCACTAGTCCCAAACATTGCGTCAGGTACCAAGAAGAATAAATATCCTCCTGGCTTTGTGTAGCGCATTCCTTGTTCAATAAATAAGAAATGTGCAAATGAATGCCCTTCTTCACGGCAAAGTTCAAATGTTTTTGCATTTTCATCATCTGGATAGTAGCCAACTGGCAAATCACTAATTACGACATCTACTGGATCTACTAATAAATTAGCTAACCCGTCTTGATGAAGTAAAGTCATTTTTTGTCGCTGTAAATCCGCGCCTACTAATGCAAGTGAAATAAGCAAATCATCTACATCCACACCACTCGCATGAACTTCTACGTCGCCTTTTAGTTCTAGTTGGTTTATCACAGTAGTTAAAAGGTTCGCTGTTCCACAGGCTGGATCCAAAATAGAAATATTTTTCTTTTTTTGAATCACTTTTTCAAGTAAGTATGCCACAATAAATCCGATCGAATCTGGTGTCATTTGGTGATTAACTTGAATACCGTGTTTCATGCCTTTTAGTAGTGCTAACTGAAGACCTTTGCGTATTTCTTCATTTGAGAAATTTTCGAGTTCTATACTTTCATAGGACTCTTGTAATTTCAATTGTTTTTCAGAAGACAACTCTTCTTTTTGTAAAACTTCTTTTTGAAACAGATTTTCTCCTGTTTCATAAACCGCTTCCAAATAGCTTATTTCAAGCTCATTTTGCAAGATAATAGCTGTATTATCAAGCACTTGAAATAATTCTTGCGTTGCTTCATTTGCCAAAAGTAACACCTCGAATTTTTATCATTACTAACACCACCAAACATTATACAGTATTTCCAAAGAATGTGAAAGGATTTTCTGTAGTAAAAGCGGAAATTAACGCTGGAAATTTTTAATTATAATTAGTACAGTTTATTTTTAGTAGTAATACAGAAAAAAGCCCTCCTATTTATGGCGACACTGGATAAAACAGTAATCCAAAACATTTGACTAATACCAGCCGCCAACATGGATTGTCTACAAAAAAGCTAGTAACGGTTTTGCTTTGCCGTTACTAGCTTTTTTCATGTTCTAAATTGCTACAGTTTTACTTATCTATTCCTTAGAAGGGGAATCGTCCAGTACCGAATCAAACTCCGATGACAGACCAATTAAACCTTTATTTTGGCACCTTTTATTAACAGTAATAAAGACGAATACCTGTTATGTATGAAATGAAAAATTTAACGAATCTCAAATTTATAGATGGCCTCAATTAAGTCGGTTTCCATTTTGTGCTGAACATCGGTGTCAATATATTGGTAGAGTGAGCCGTCCGGTCGGTAAGCCGTTCGCAGAGAGCGGCTTATGATATATCCACGAAATTGATTTAAAATGTCTTGAATAGCCACGATATCACCTGTCTTAGCTGATACTAAAGTATCAAAATGTATGTATTTTCCTTTACTCACCGTTTTGTTCCTCATATATTATCCGTAGAACCCTTAATGCCGCTAACCGACGTTTGCGTGTTGAAGAGTCATAACTTGAAAAAGCCTCTCCGATTTTTCTGTCTGTCCACCCAAGAAAGTATTTGAGCAGAATGATATTACGTCCCTGCTCTGGCAGACAGTTTAATGCGTTAGCCAGATTATTGTCTTGTACAATAATTTCATAATCCAATACATTGAAGATAGTATCGTCAGTAAAGTGCTGATCAATACGATAAAGGAGACGGGTTTCTTGAAAGGATAGACTTGAAAATGTGATTGTATTTTTCCCTAACCGCAGCCGCTCATAGTAGGCGGTGAGAGCTGCGTAATGAAGGGTTCTTAGTGCATATCGGTGAAACTGCCGCATATTTCTCTCTATAAAATCATTCGTCAGTTTCACATGTATCCCCCTATCATTTAACCGGTTTAGTTTTTTCTATTCTATCAAATTAAGTAAACTATACTACCCTAAAATTGGTTACACTTTCTTAATTAATGCTGTCTCTAGATTTCGTTTGACTATCTCGTCTGGGTATAGCCTTTGTTATTCCAACGATCAATAACTGCTTTATAGCGAACTGGATTTTTCATTGCATGTCTGCGAAGTCCTACATGAAAAACAATAGCTCTCATCACAATTTCAAGAACAGATAAAGACATTGTTCTTTTTGCTCTGACCAAATACTGTGCACATTTTCTATCTATGGTTTTTTCAGTTGCCTTGTTTAATACCTCTGAACCGTGATTCAGCTTTTTTCTATAATGTCCGCTAACCGAGCCACCAGAATAGTGTATAAATTCATTTAGAATTTTTTGTGCCTTTTTTCCACCCGCATTCTCATAAGTGATAACAGAGAAACATGGTTTATTTCTAAGAAGTTGTTCAAAAATAAAATACCCACGATCCATTAGAATTTTTAAATACCCGGATACATTGCTGGTATAGGTTGGACTTCCAAGAATCAAGCCATCGCATTGATCGATGAGACTGCGTAATCTTTCCACTCCATCATCTTGAATAAAGCAATATCCAGTTTTATAGCAGCCCATGCAACCCACACACAATTTTAAATTATAATTGCTTAAATCAATGTGCGTTATTTCAAGTTCCGAATCCATTGTGCAGAGTTTTTCATGGATATAGGTTAAAATTTTTGCGGTAGCACCACTTTTGCGAGGACTGCCATTTATGATGAGTAAATGCAAGGTGATATCCTCCTTTTCTATAACATTTTTTTCGTCATCCAGCCAATAAAGGAATAGGGCAATAATCGAGAACATAAAACTAAAATTTTATTATAAAGACCTGGTATTATGACAGACTTGCCCTTTTCCATAGCACGCAAGCCGGACAACGCAACCTTATGGGGAGACATAACGAATATCTTAAATAATAATGTGTGTTCTATTTTTGCTTTATGTGCAAATTCAGTGCGTGTTGAGCCGGGGCAAAGCGTTGTTACTGTGACACCTGTGCCTTTTAATTCAGCATGAACCGCTTTTGAAAGATGAAGGATATACGCTTTTGAAGCAGCATAGACAGCATCTTTAGGGCAAGCAATGTAGGAGCCGGTTGAACCAACATTTAATATATGTCCATGACTATTCTGAATCATTTCAGGAATAAACAACTTCATCATATCGGTTACAAAATTGATATGTAAATTTATCATGCCTTGTTCGCATGTGGCATCTGTTTCAGAAAATAACCCTGCTTCATTAAAGCCAGCATTATTTACCAATATGTCAACTTGCCATCCGTTCTGCTTAATAGATTTATATATTATTTCAGCAGCATTAGTCTGTTCAAGGTCACATGTAATGGTATCAATACGGTTATTTCCGTTTTCCAGCTTTTGTTTTTGTGCGGATAGCTTCATAGCATTCCGTGATACCAAAATGACATGACACTCTTTTTTAGCAAAAAGCTCACTTAGTGCATAGCCTATACCACTGGTAGTGCCTGTTATTAAGACAGTTCTCATTTTTGCTCCTCCGCTTGCTTCAACCTAAAAAGTTCAGATTCCTCCAGAAAGGTACGGCAAGGCTTGTTCTCCCCTGTATCCATCATTTCCTGATAGAAATTCACTTTAGCACCCAGCCATTTTAAAGAAGTTTGCATTGCCTTCATCTTTTCTTCTACAGATTGCTTGTACTGCGTTACTAATTGATAGCGTTCAGGGATTGTTTCAGGGCCCTTCAACAATAATTGTATGTAAGAGCGTATTTCACGAATCGGTACGCCAACTTCCCGCATCAACACAATCATGTAAAGCCATTCAATATTCTCTTCTGTGTATATTCTATTTCCTACACTATTTCTTTTTATTGATGGAAGCAAACCAGCTTTTTCATAGTAGTGCAGTGTGGGAACTGTAATGCCCAACTTCTCAGCCACTTCATGCGCAATATATTCCATATTCTTCACCTCATAAATAAGAATACACTATAAAGTGCGCTTTAGGTCAAGCTTTATTTTAAAGTTAATAAAATATTCAGGAAGCAGAGCAAGCATAGGAAGTGGCTATACACCAGCCACCTTCCGCCATACCCCTTTTTTAAATCATGTTTTGTGAGTGGGCAAAAGCCTAAAATATTTTTAGTAATTATTATAGCTGTATCAACAAAAAATGTGTTAAGTTATCCGAAAACAGCTTTTTTAAGACGGTAATATATGAAGCAAAATCCTTCTCTCCCTTGTTTGGAGTGTACTCACTTGTTCCGACCCATCAAGCCTAAACTTTGCTGACTACGTCAGGGCTTGACAGGTCGAAAACAAGTGAGTAAGTGGTAGCCAAGGGGAGAAAGGATATCTATATCTCCGATACATCTTTTATTATGGGGTATCGTTATCGGCTTGGAGAATTAGTGAACCGTTTGGCTAATTTACTTGTGCTATTTTAAAACAGGAGGAAAAACGTTGAACTATCAAGTTGATGAAAATGGAAAAATTATGAACCAGCAGCCTGAACAAATCACCGCCCTGTATTGCCGTCTATCTCGTGATGACGAACTTCAAGGCGATAGCAACAGCATTGTGAATCAGAAATCAATTCTCTCAAAGTACGCAGAAGAACACCGCTTACTCAACACTCGCTTCTTTATTGATGATGGGGTATCAGGAACTACCTTTGACCGTCCCGGACTGAATGAAATGCTTGCTCTAATTGATGAGGAAAAAGTATCTACTGTAATAGTCAAGGACATGAGCAGGCTCGGCAGGGATTATTTGAAGGTTGGTCTGCTTACCGAAATCCAACTGCCGGAAAAAGGTGTTCGGTTTATCGCTATCAATGATGGCGTTGACAGTAATCAAGGCGTCAGTGAGTTCATCGCATTCCGCAATGTGATTAATGAATGGTACGCCAAAGATACCAGTAAGAAAATCAAAGCTGTGTTTACAGCAAAAGGACAATCCGGCAAACCGCTTAGCACCTTCCCGCCTTATGGATATATCAAAGACCCAGAGGACAAAAATCGCTGGATTGTAGATGAAGCTGCCGCCGAGGTTGTTCGTGAGATATTCCGGCTTTGCATGGAGGGTAACGGCCCCACTAAAATTGCTCGGATATTATCTGAGCGCAGGGTGCTGATACCGTCTGCTTATGCAAAGTCAAACGGCAGAAGCGCACCTGCTGATGTTCCCGCTGATCGATGTAAATGGTGTGACAGTACCGTGGCTCATATCCTTGAACGGAAAGAGTATCTGGGGCATACGGTGAATTTTAAAACCTACAAGGAATCCTTTCGGAATAAGAAACAGCGGAAGAACCCGAAAGAAAACCAAATGGTATTTGAAAACACCCATCAGCCTATCATTGAACAGGATGTATGGGATACCGTCCAGCAGCTGCGTTAGAACAAGCGTAGGCCATCTAAGACTGGTAAAACCAATATGTTCAGCGGCATTGCCCATTGTGCTGATTGCGGGAGCAAGCTGTATTACTGCACAACCAGATACTTTGAGACAAGGCATGACCATTTCCGGTGTTCTGCTTCGCAAAAAGCGGTTGACCCGTGTACATCCCATTTCATCCGTGCTGTTGTGCTGGAAGAAATGGTACTGGCGCACATGCGCTATGTGATTGGCTTTGTACAGCGGTATGAGGACAGCTTTCGGGTGTCCATCGAAGCAGAACGTTCCACGGAAATCCAAAAAGAGTTAAGTGCCAAGCGGAAACAAATAGCACAGTCTCAGAAGCGTGTAGATGATCTGGATGTATTATTCCGTAAAGTCTATGAGGACAACGCTAGTGGGAAGCTGACGGATGAACGCTTCATGCAGTTGTCAAGAGGATATGATCTGGAACAGAAAACACTGCGGCAAATGATTACAATGCTAGAAAAAGAGATTGATCAGCAGGAACAAAAGACCACACAGGTAGAAGATTTCATTGCCAAGTGCAAGCGGTACTCTAGCCTAGAAACATTGACCCCTGCCATCCTCAATGACCTTGTGATCAAGGTATTTGTGGAAGCACCGGACAAAAGCACTGGCAAGCGCAGACAGGGGATTCATATCAGTTACAATCTTGTGGGGATACTGCCACCACTGGAACGCTTCCAGCCTGTTGTAGTTGAGCGACCAAACAAAGAAAAAGCAAAAACGGCGTAGCCGTAAGGCTACACCGTCTCTGCATAACATATTACTGTTTTATCCAGCCCCTGCATAAAGGAATGCTTTTAAGATTTAAGCTTTTTTGGCTGCTTCTATCGCTGCTTCGTAATTTGGATGGTCGCTACCTTCTGGAACTACTTCCGTGTAGACGATTTCTCCTTTTGCATTTACAACAAAAACAGAACGAGCTAGTAAGCGAAGTTCTTTCATGATTACACCGTATGCTTCGCCAAAAGAAAGATCGCGGTGATCAGATAAAGTAATCGCATTTGGTAAACCTTCTGCTGCACACCATTTCTTTTGAGCAAATGGTAAATCAACGGAGATAGTTAAGACAACTGTACTATCTAAATTGCTTGCTTCTTCATTAAATTTACGCGTTTGTGTGGAACAAACACTTGTATCAATGGAAGGAACAACGCTGATAAGTCTCACTTTCCCGTCATAATCGTGCAATGTTACTTCTTCTAAATCTCTATTCACCACTGTGAAGTTCGGCGCTTTGTCGCCAACTTTTCTTTCGGTACCTACGAGTGTAACTGGATTATGTTTAAATGTTACTTGAGTCATTTTTTCTTCCTCCTTTAATGTACGCTTCTATTCCATTTTAAAGAAGAAGTTTGCTATAAGCTATTTTTTTGCTCCATTTACCCATTTTTCATCTAGTTCTAAGTACCCCGTGTGGACGACAGATGTGGATTCAAAGAAGTCCGCAATGCCTTGTTTGTTTGGTGTAAAGGCACAAACCACATATAACGGCCAAATGGTTTTTAAGACAAAACGCATCGCACCTTCTCGAAATAAAACGGTTAACCAAGTTAATTTTCCACCATCAAGTTTCACTACGCGAAGACCAAATAACATTTTCCCAAGCGTTTGTCCAAAAAACTTAGTAAGCAAAATAAAGTAAGCTAAAAAGATAATCGTTGTCATTCCCCAATAAAATGTGAAGAAACTGTCATCCATCCCCATTCCAGAGACGCGGAAAATCGGATTAATAATAATTCCCTTTAAGGCTGCGATGACAACTAAATCGACTAAATAAGCTAAAAACCGGATCCAAAAGCCAGCAAAGTACTGTTTAGGAATGGCTTCTTCTTTCTGAATTGGTGGTTCATAATGATAGACTTGGCGTTTGTTTTCAAAAGCAACATTTTCATTAGCCATTTGCGCCTCTCCTCTCACATTATTCTCCATATAAATACATCATTCTTGGCGCTTTAAGTGTGCCAGTTAATTTGATTAGTTGGGAAATATCTGCATTTTGACCAGAGATTTTTTGTGCAGCTACAGAGAATAACGAGCTAAAGTCTTCTGGTACATCATATTGAATGACTGTCGCATCAGCTAACCCTTGTTCTTTTTTCAAAGCTTCTAGGGCATCTTCTTGATAACCAAACTCATCAATCAACCCGTTCTCTTTTGCTTGGCGGCCGTCGTATATGCGTCCATCTGCAATTTTACGTACTTTTTCTGCGGACATTCCACGGCCTTTTGCAACGACTTTAACGAACTCATTGTAAGAATCATCAATCATTGACTGCATAATTTTCTTCTCGTCTTCCGTCATTGGTCTTGTCCCGCTCATAATGTCTTTATATTCGCCGCTTTTAATAGTATTATCTGAAACACCTAATTTTTTCATGAGTTCACTATAGTCATACCCTTGCATAATAACCCCAAGTGAACCAGTCAATGTTTCTTTACTTGCAAAAATTTTGTCGGCTGGTGCGGAAATATAATATCCACCTGATGCTGCCATACTCCCCATGGAAACATAGAATGGAATATTGCGTTCTTTTTGAATTTGTAAAATTTTATCGCGAATTTGCGCGGACTCCATAACACCGCCACCTGGTGAATTAACATACAGCAGTACGCCTTGGATATAGTCATCATTTCTCACTTGTTCTAATTGTTGCATGAAAAATGAATGATCATAGCCCGCGTCCCCAAATAAAGAACCAGAATCTCCCGTATCTTGAATAGTACCATCTACAGATAATACAGCAATTGTATCATCCCCACCTTCTTCAATTACTGTTTCGGTTAGTTCGCCGGTATCCGCGAACAGACTTTCGACAAATGTCGGACTACTCTCTTCCGTTGAAGCGATTTGACTTGAAGTAAACTTTGCTAACGCACTAACTATCAAAAGTGCAAAAACAATCCCTAGTGCAACCCATCTTTTAGCGTTCATTAATTTCTCCCCTTTTTCTATTTAGATAATGTAATAATAACAGTCTCTTTTATTTTGTACAATCTTTCTCTTAAATTGTGTTCCATTTCACTTTTTTACGGATGAAGAAAGAAATTGCCCTTAAGTCATGTTATAATAAGCTTGTTGATTAAAATTGGATTCTGGAGGGACAACTAACATGGCAAAAACTATTTTTTATTTTTCCTATCGAAAAACAGAAGAGTTACATGCAAAAGCAAAAGAATTGAAGAAAATTACGACTGATTATGGATATGAATTAACTGATGACTATCAAAAAGCAAACGTTATTATCAGCATTGGTGGTGATGGTGCTTTTCTTAAATCTGTAAGAGAAACTGGCTTCCGTCAAGATTGTTTATATGCAGGGATTGCGCTAACAGAGCAATTAGGTCAATACTGTGACTTCCATATTAATCAATTGGATGAAATCATCAAGGCAGCTATTGAAGATCGTTGGTTAGTACGTCGTTACCCAACTATTTATGGAACAGTGAATAATACCAAAGCATTTTATGTACTAAATGAGTTTAATATTCGTTCCTCTATCATTAGAACACTTACGATGGATCTTTATATTAATGATTCTCACTTCGAAACTTTCCGCGGCGACGGAATGGTAATTTCCACACCAACAGGAAGTACTGCTTATAATAAATCAGTGAACGGTTCCATCGTGGACCCACTTCTTCCATCTATGCAAGTAAGTGAACTAGCTTCTATTAACAACAATAAATTCCGTACGCTAGGATCATCGTTCATCCTTAGTCCAAAACGCAAACTACGTATTGAAATTGCGTCTGAAGAAGGAAATAACGAATTCCCAATGATTGGAATGGACAGCGAAGCACTTAGTATCCAACACGTGCATGAAGTTAATTTAGAAGTAGGCGATCGTTTTATCAATATTATCAAACTACCTAAAAATTCTTTCTGGGATAAAGTGAAACGTAATTTCTTATAATAAAAAAGTCTGGCGTAAGTGCCAGACTTTTTTTATTTCGCTTCTAAAATGGCTGCTAGCAACGCTTTTTGCGCATGAAGTCTATTTCCTGCTTGTTGATAAATAACCGAGTGATTGCCATCAATGATCTCAGCTGTCACTTCTTCTTCTCGGTGCGCTGGTAAACAATGTAAGAAATGATAATCTGGCTTAGCAATGCTAGCTAACTCTGCGTTCACTTGATATTTTTCGCCAAAATCCGCTAAACGTTTCGCATTTTCCTCTTCTTGCCCCATGCTTGTCCAAACATCTGTATAAATAAAGTCCGCATCTGTCACTGCATGTTTTGGGTCTTCCGTAACGAAAATCTTGGCACCACTTTCCTTCGCCAGATTCTCCGCCGTTGCTAAAATTGTTTCATCGACTTCGTACCCTTTTGGCATTGCAAGACGTATATCTAGTCCAACCATGGCACCTGCTAACAGTAAAGAATGGCATACATTGTTACCATCACCAATATAAGCTAGTTTGACACCTTCCAATTGATCTTTCCATTCATAAATAGTCATTAAATCCGCTAACGCCTGGCATGGATGATGTAAATCAGTTAAGCCATTAATAATCGGAATTTCTGCATGATACGCCAATTCTTCTACTTTTTCATGACTAAATGTTCGGATCATAATTGCATCAATATATTCTGACATCACATGCGCCGTATCTTTAATCGGTTCACCACGCCCGATTTGCAATTCCTTTGAACTCATCACTATCGCTTGTCCACCTAATTGCAGAATCCCAGCTTCAAAAGAAACCCGTGTTCTAGTAGAAGGCTTATCAAAGATCATTCCTAAAATTTTCCCGCTTAAAATATGGCTATAGTGAGCTGGGTTCGTTTTCATTGCAACAGCTAATTTAATGATATCCGTCAATTCTTCTTTATTCCATTCAAGCAAGCTGAGCATATCTTTACCAGCTGTATTATTTTTCGCATACATTGTCATCCCTCTTCACTCCCAATCAATTGATTTTCCAAAACACTTTTCAATAAATATATGGCTTGATCGATTTCTGCATAACTGACGGTTAAAGGTGGTAAGATTCGTAGCACATTTGCCCCCGCAGTTAGTATTAACAACCCTTTATCTCTAAGCTCCGTTACAACTGGTTCTGCGGTACTTTCAAGTTCTATGCCTATAAGAAATCCTCCACCACGAATGACAGAAACATTATCCAACGCCTCTAAATGCACTTCTAACAAGTTTCTAAAATAGTCTGCTTTGGCATTTACTTCTTCTAAAAATCCCATTTGTTTCATTGTCAGTAATATCTCTTTAGCCGCCGCAAGTGCCAATTTATTTCCTCCGAAAGTAGAGCCATGACTTCCCGGCCCAAAAGCACTACTTAGATTCGCTTTTCCGACCATCGCTCCAATCGGCAAGCCATTTCCAAGCCCTTTTGCTAAAGTGAAAATATCTGGATCTAAACCAATCTGCTCAAACCCATAAAGCGTCCCCGTTCGCCCAAGCCCAGTCTGCACTTCATCAATAATTAATAATACCCCCATTTTTTTGCAAAGCAATTGAACCTCTAAAAGAAAGGCTGCATTTGCTGGGATGACGCCACCTTCCCCTTGAATCACTTCTAACATGACTGCTGCTGTATGTTCATCGATTTCTGCTCGGAAAGCTTCGATGTCGTTATAAGGGACGTAAGTGAAACCAGGAACAAGTCCCCCGAACCCTTGATGAATTTTAGCTTGGGCTGTTGCTGACATCGAACCAAAAGTACGTCCGTGGAAAGATTTCTCAAAGGTAATTATTTTTTCTTTTCCGGTATATTTTCTAGCTAATTTGAGCGCTGCTTCATTTGCCTCTGTTCCGCTATTACAAAAGAAAACTAATCTGTCTTTACCATCAGCAATTAATTCTGCGACACTTTCTTGCAAAGCACATTCATATAAATTCGATGTGTGCCAAATATTCGTTAGTTGTTGTTGTACTGCTTCTGTGACGTTCTCCGGGCAATGACCTAGATTGCAAACAGCGATACCACTTGTAAAATCAAGATATGTTTTACCAAACACATCCGTTACAACTGTACCCGTACCTTTTATTAAATCAACGGGGAATCTATTATACGTTGGAAAGACATAGTTCATCCTATCGCCACCTTGCTTTTTATTTTTGTACCTATTGTTTCAAGGGAATTTGTAATAATCACCTGGTCAACACCATTTTCAGCGGCAAAAGCGGCACTTGCTAATTTAGGAATCATTCCGCCTTTGATTACGCCAGTCTTTTGCAGCTTTTCAATTTCTGCTGTGGCTATTTCGGTGATAATTTCTGAGCCATTTTTTACTCCTGGAACATCTGTTAGTAAATAGAGCGCTTCTGCATGGAGTGCGCTTGCTACCTCACAGGCGGCTGTATCCGCATTAACATTGAGCCAATCGTGTTCACTATTTATACCAAGGGGCGCAATCACGGTGATAATATTTTCGCTAAGCAATTGTTCAATTAAATTTGTTTTTACTTTTGTGATTTTACCAACCAAACCTAAATCAGTGTCACTTAACCTATCTGCTTCTAGTAAACCTGTATCTCCAGCGTTTAAGCCAATGACCGAGATATTTCGTTTTTGAAAAGCAGTCGTAATAGCTGGCTGAACTTGACCAATTAAAACCATTTTTGTTACTTCGAGGGCTGCTTTGTTGGTGATTCGTAGACCATTTTTCGTTTCGACTGGAATAGCGAGGGCTTCCATCATTTTTGTAATGTAATGACCGCCGCCATGAACGAGGACAATTTTCTTATTCGCTGCTTGCCACTCTGTAATTTGTCGAAAAAAACCTTCTGTTAAATTGTCGCTTGCAACACCACCGAGTTTTATTACTATCGTGTTTTCCACCCTTATTCCTCCTTACGTCCGGTAACAAGCATTGATTTTGACATATTCATAACTCAAGTCGCAACCCCAAGCCGTACCTGATTCAAGCCCGATATGAAGATCAACTTCGATAACAATATGCTCTTCTTCTAAATAGGCATCTAGCGCTTGTTGATTAAAAATGGTTTGGCTGCTATGATTCAGAATTTCAATCCCGCCAATTTTAATTGTAATATTATCTGGTGCAAATCTGCCACCTGAATAGCCAATCGCGCAAATAATACGTCCCCAGTTCCCATCTCCACCAAAAGCTGCCGTTTTCACGAGACTAGAAGAAACAATTTTTTTAGCAATCATTCTTGCGTCTTCTGTTTTTGTAGCGCCATTTACTTGCACTTCGATTAGTTTTGTCGCTCCCTCGCCGTCTCGCGCGATGCTTTTAGCAAGGTGCTCCGTTACCGCTTGGAACATATCCGCAAATTTTGCAAAATCCGCTGTCCCTTCCTGAAGCATCGGGTTTTCTGCACAGCCATTCGCCATGACTACCACCATATCATTGGTAGAAGTATCGCCGTCTACCGTTATTTGATTGAAAGTTTTATCTACTTTTATTTTTAATAATTTTTGCAATAATTCAGCTGGAATGGCAGCATCTGTCGTAATAAAAGCGAGCATGGTAGCCATATTAGGGTGAATCATCCCTGAACCTTTCGCTACCCCTGACATCGTGACTGTCTTACCACCTATTTCTGTTTGAAAACTAATCTGTTTTTGAAAAGTATCTGTTGTTAAAATAGCTTCTTCAAAATCAGCTGCGTTTCCTGTTTGTTTTTCTAATAAATCGATTCCAGTCATTATTTTATCCATTGGGAGCATTTCACCAATTATTCCTGTCGAAGCAACTGCGACTGTATCCATTGGAATCGCTAATTTTTCTGCCGTTTTTGCTCGCATTGAAAGCGCATCTAACATTCCTTGATTTCCTGTCACCGCATTGGCATTGCCACTATTCACAATAATCGCCTGTAACTTCGCGCTATTTTTAAAAGAATCTTTTGTGACAAAAATGGGTGCGGCTTGCATTTGGTTCATCGTGTAAACTGCCGCAGAATTTGCTGGTACTTCTGAGTAAATCCAACCAATATCATTTCGTTTTCTTTTCAGCCCAGCATGTTTTCCGTCTGCATAAAAGCCTTTTGGTGAGGCGATATTTCCTTTAATAAGCTCCATTTTTTCTTTCCCCTTTCACGGATACACTGGAATAAATCCCAATCCGTCACTCTCAGCAAAATTCGCCATTATATTTAAATTTTGAATTGCTTGACCAGCCGCTCCCTTAACTAAATTATCGATTACGGAAACGATGGTGATTACATTCGTTTTTTCATTATAAGCAAGGCCAATATCACAATAATTAGAAGCCGTTACTTGTTTTACAGTTGGGTAAGTATTTTCTGCTTGAATTCGGACAAATGAAGCATGCTCGTAGGTGGATTCGTATAATTGATGTAATTCTTGCTGGGTAATTGGATTTTTAGGTTTTACGTAGATGGTTGTGAAGATTCCTCGTGTGATGGGAATTAATGAAGTGGAAAATTGAATTGCAGGGATACTCTTATCCCATTTTGTTAGTTGTTGCATAATTTCCGGAATGTGTTGATGGGAATTCATTTTATATAGTGTCATATTTTCATTTGTTTCTGTAAAATGGGTGCTTTTAGATGGCACTTTTCCCGCTCCGGAAATACCTGATTTGGCATCTACAATAATGGATGTGGGATCAATTAGCTGCTTTTTCACGAGTGGAGCTAACCCTAACAAAGTCGCCGTTGCGTAACATCCTGGATTAGCAATAAAAGTCGCAAGTTCATTATCGCGAAATTCTGCTAAACCATATTCCGCCTTAGCTAAGTAATCCTCAGGTGCTGCTTTTTTCCCGTACCATTTCTCGTAAAGCTGGTTATCTTTTAGTCGAAAGTCTCCGGATAAATCAATCACATTAAGCCCGGCATCGATGTACGGTAAGGCCACATCTTTCGCGATTCCCGATGGAGTAGCAATAAAAACTGTATCGCTTTTTTCGATAATTTCTGCTGGATTTATCTTCTCTAAGGGGCTAGCTTCTAAACCTTTTAAATGCGGATAAAAGTTTGCCAATGTTTCTGATTGTGCGGAAAAACTATGTAACGTCGCTATGTCGACCGAAGAATGCTGGTGCAGCAAGCGGATTAGCTCAAGCCCTCCGTATCCTGTCGCCCCAATAATAGAAACTTTCATCCTAACCCCTCCCGTTAATTATTAAATGATACTTTTCATTATAGTGATGTATATTTATAATGTCAAATGGTTTTTTATTAATATTTAAAACTATTTTATGCATTTTTAGTTATTCATTATGTATATTATATACAAAAAACCGTTTACCCTAAAAAGGATAAACGGTTTATCTTAAAATAAGTCAGCAAACTCATCTTTTATTTCTGCATTCTCGGCAACATTAACAGCAATCGTTTCTACATTCTCTAATGCCTTTAAAATTAAGGCATCAAAATCTGTGAAACTTTCGTAATGCTCGATTTTATCAAGTTTTGGCTTTGTTTTTGGAGAAGGCGGCGTGAAAATCGTACAGCAATCTTCAAATGGTTGGACAGATAAATTATACGTATCGATTTTTTGTGCGATTTGAATAATTTCATTTTTATCCATTGAAACAACTGGGCGAATAATCGGTGTAGCTGTTACAGCGTTAATTGCTAGCATACTTTCGAGTGTTTGGCTGGCAACTTGGCCCAAACTTTCACCATTAACAATCGCTAATCCATTTCTCTTACGGCGAAGTTCATCCGTAATTCGAAGCATCATTCGGCGTGTAACAGTCATAATCACGCTCTCAGGAATTTGCTGTTTGATTACTTCTTGAATTTCTGTAAATGGAACGATATGCATTTGAACTTGTCCGCTATACTTAGCCAATTTTCCTGCTAAATCGATTGCTTTTTGTTTAGCTTGTTCGCTCGTATATGGCGGGCTGTGAAAATGAACCGCTTCAATCTCCACACCACGTTTTTGTGCTAAATACCCAGCAACTGGACTGTCGATACCACCAGAGAGCATCAGCATCGCGCGACCAGAAGAACCAACCGGAAGACCAGCTGCCCCAAGAATCGTCCGACATGATAAAAAGACGCCTTCTTTACGAACATCAATCGTTAGTTTTACATCTGGATTTTTTACATTGACAGTCAGGTCCTCGATATTTTGTAACACATGTGCGCCGATTTCCTGATTGATTTCATTAGAATCAAGCGGAAACTCACGGTGGCTACGTCTTGCCGCTACTTTAAACGTGCCATTTTCCTCGTGCGCATCTTGAACTAAAGAAAGAGCAGCCGCTTTGACCTCATCTAAATCTAAATTAACACGAACTGCTGGACTAAATGATTGAATCCCAAAAATCGGTTTTAAACGTTCCTCTGCAAGTTGATAATCCGCCCCATTTAAAATAATATACATCCGGTCGCGTTCCCCGTGAATACGGACTTCCGGTAAATCTTTCATTGCGCGTTTCACATTTTGTGCCAGTCTAGTCACAAACTGCTTTCTGTTTTTTCCTTTAGTAGATAGTTCTCCGTATCTAATTAACATACGATCAAATTCCAATTTATTTCACCACTTTATTTAGATTTTCAATAATTTCTTGCAACTTTTGAATAAAAATTTTCGCTTCAGATAAACGGTTTTCGTAGGATAGACTTACTCGCACAGCACCAGTTGCTTCTTCGTCAGTCACGCCCATTGCTTTTAATGTACTGCTTGCTAATTTTTGTTTAGATGAGCAAGCACTCGTCGTCGAAATGTATATATCTTCTTTTTCTAATGCATGAACTAGAATTTCACCGCGATGACCTTTTGCAGAAAAACAAACGATGTGCGGTGCGGCTACGCTTTTCTTCGTATGGACAGTCATATCAGGCATTTGAGTGATTTCCGTTAATAAATAATCACGGATTTCGATTAGTTCTGCTCTCTTTGATTCATTTTCTAGCGTCAACCTTAATGCCTTAGCAAGTGCCACTCCACCAGCTAAATTTTCTGTCCCACTACGGTAGCCCATTTCCTGGCCGCCACCAATAATTTCCGGATGCAAATGAACATTTTTTCGTTTAACAAGTGCTCCTGTGCCGCGTAAAGCATGAAACTTATGACCTGAAAAAGTTAGTAAATCAATCGCATGCTTATCGATTTCGAGCGGAATTTTTCCAATCCCTTGAACGAAATCGACATGAAAGAAAGTATGTTCCCGACTAGCAAGAATCTCGCCAATTTCTTGCAGTGGTTGAATACTCCCGACTTCATTATTCACGCCCATTATAGATACTAAAATTGTTTCATCCGTAAGTGCCGCTTTTAATTCATCTAACTGGATAACGCCATTTTTATCAACTTTTAAATACGTCACTGTAAAACCATTTTCCTCAAGCTCTTCCATTACTAAACGTACAGAAGGATGTTCGATACTTGAAGTTATAATATGTTTCCCACGGTTTTTGTAGCTATAGGCAAGTCCTTTAATCGCTAAATTATTCCCTTCCGTTCCACCAGATGTAAAGATAATTTCTTCTGGCAAAACGTCTAACATTGTGGCGATTTGTTTTCTGGATGTGTCTAGTAATTCTTTAGACTTAGCGCCAAAACGATGAAGTGAAGATGGATTAGCGAAGTAATTACTTGCTACTTTCGTATATGTTTCAAGCACGGCAGCATTTGGCTTAGTCGTCGCGCTATTATCGAAATAAATCATAAAAAATAGACTCTCCTCCCAAATATTCCACTCTCCATTTTATCATAATTCCAACACTTTCCAACTACTAATTTAGAAAAAAACAAGGATTCCTATTATTATAATAGAAATCCTTGTTTTTTAGGCTTTATTCAATATCATCTACGCTTACTTTTGATTCATAAGCTTTTTCTACTTTTTTAAATGCGCCCGTTTCTACTTTTTCGAGTGCAGTTACAGCAATCTCAAGCGCTTTTTTATATTGGTAGTCGTTATAAAAATGGTTTTCTGCTTGAACTAACTCATCCGCCAACTCCTTGTTGCGCAAACGATAGCGGTTCGCATATTGAATGACGTGCTCAACTAAGCGAACATTTTCCATCATTTCTTCTGCTTTTTCCGTTAAATGAGTTAAATCTTCTTCCGCAATCCGCCAGTCTTGACTAACAGCTTTCATGTTTAAAGGCTTTTCTTCTAAACGTTTTTCAAGTGCATCAATAGATTCTCCCATGTGTGCTCGCAGTGATAGATACTCTTCTGGAAGACCTGGCAAGCGTTCTCGTTCCATTTTACGATCAAGCGTGATAATTGCTCGTCTCATCCGTTCTGCATCATCGCGAGCTTCTAATTCGTCTTTACGCAGCGAACGCAATTCCTCTGCAAAATTATCTTGTTCTGAACTAATAGAAAGTAAAGCTGCATCGATTTCTTTCAGTGTATCTTGTGCTGCAGAATAAGCAATTTCTCCGCTAGCAATTAATGCTGTCAACTGCTCAAAGTTTTCTTTAGCTTCACTTAATTTAGCACTTGTTTTAAGGTAAACGGCTAAATCATCTTCTGCCACATGATACGTTTGTTTTACTTCCGTGATTTGTTCAGCAAGTGCATCAGAAACAGTATTTTGTCGTTTTAATTTATCAGAAGTAGGACTGTGATTTTCTTTCACGAAATGACGCGCTTCTGCTTCGTGTTCAAGCGTATCGTAAAACAATTCGATTTCATTATGTAATTCTTCAATTCCTTCTTCAGCTTCATCTAAATCAAGATTGATTACATTTTGTTTCATTTTTTCAATTTGCGTTTTCATACGAGAAATTTCTTTATCTAACTCCATTTGGGCTAAATAATAACCTTTTCGAACCATTTCTTCATAACCAGCACGCAATTTATTCATTTCTTCCGGTAAAATTGTATCTGTTTCATGTAGTAATGAAGGAATGCGTTCCATTTGTGCTTCAATAACTGCCATTTCTTTTTGGACGGATATAACGATTTCACGAGCTTCTAAGTGATCTCCTTGGTCTGTTAGTGAATCATAGCGATTTAAATTTTCAGCAAGGCTGTTTAGTTTTGCTTCCACATAAGGTAGTGTTTCTCCTAGTTTAAATCCTCGTGTCAAAACTTCCCGACGAAGTTCCGCAAATTTTTCTTTCGTCATTCTGCTTTCTTTCGCGTTCTTTTCTTCACTAATAAGCAATTCTTTTAAACCGCCGAGAATTTGGTCCATTTGTTTTTCAATTACAACAAGCATTTGCTCAATATCGTTTTCTGTATTTGTTGCAGAACGGAATCTGTATCGATCTGCATTCATTTCTGCTTCTAACAAAACTTCTTCTAAATCAGGAAATAATCTAGTTTCAATTTCGTCCCAAGAGGAGCGCCATGATTCGAAAAGCGCTTCTGTTTGACCTGTTAGCTTTAATTTTTTTACTTTTGAAAGTTCATCAATAACCGGCCGTTCTCTGAGTTTGATTTTCGTTTCTTCTAATTCGTTTATTCTTTGGTAATGTTTTCTTTTTAAAATGTAGCCTGCACTAATGACTGCAATTACTACGATAATAAAGCCGATTAACATGTAGTACATCCAAAATCCTCCCATCAACGTTAACTTGTGAAAGAAAAACAGCCACACTCGTGCTGTCCATACACTTTTTCCATTATGTACATCTTTCCATATGTAGTCTTTAATTCCTTATTTTCAGTTCATTATACACATCTTTTATTTTACCACGATTTGCGCAGAATTACTTGCGTTTAGCGAAAAAATTTTCAAAGCAACTTTATCTCAAAACAAATTTCCGAAAATCCATTTTATTTCATGCTATACTATAAACATTATTTGAAAAGAAATGTGGGGATAAAAATGATTGAAATCCAAAAAATGACTGGTACAAAAGAAGAAAATTACGCTCTTGCTTTAAAACAAGTACAAGCAATGATTGCTGGTGAACCAAATCTCATTGCAAATTTAAGTAATGTTTCTTCTATATTAAATCAAGCACTTTCCGATATTAATTGGGTTGGGTTTTATTTACTTGAAAAAGAAACAAATCAATTAGTACTCGGCCCCTTTCAAGGTCTACCTGCGTGCATTCGCATTCCACTAGGTAAAGGTGTCTGCGGTTCTGCTGCCTCTGACCAAAAAACATATATAGTAGAAAATGTGCATGATTTCCCTGGACATATCGCATGTGATGCTGCCTCTAATTCAGAAATCGTTCTACCCATTGTAAAAAATAATCAGTTGCTTGGAGTGCTTGATATTGATAGTCCCCTCTTTAATCGTTTTGATGAAGTGGACCAGTTGTGGCTAGAAAAAATCCGTGATGCGATTACTCAAGAAATAAATTGACAAAGAACTAGTAACTATACTATACTGGAAGATGTGTAAAATGCAGCTTGAGTAAAATGAATGAGTGTGTTGTTTACCCCCAGATGTAATTCTGTGGTATATCGCGTAACCGGCGGCTGCTATGGTGATGGTATATGAAGGTAAACTGCCCTGATTTGGTTTTACGTCACGTTTGTTTTATACCAAAAACAAATAAAAGGAGGAGTCTCTTATGGCTCGTTATACAGGTCCAAGCTGGAAAGTTTCCCGTCGTTTAGGAATTTCACTTTCTGGAACAGGTAAAGAATTAGAGCGTCGTCCGTATGCTCCAGGTCAACACGGCCCAACTCAACGTAAAAAAATCTCAGAATATGGTTTGCAACAAGCTGAAAAGCAAAAATTGCGTCATATGTATGGATTAACTGAACGTCAATTCAAAAACACGTTCAACAAAGCTGGTAAATTACAAGGTAAACACGGTGAGAACTTCATGATCTTACTAGAACAACGCCTTGATAACATCGTTTACCGTCTTGGTCTTGCTCGCACTCGTCGTGCAGCTCGTCAACTAGTAAACCATGGCCACATCACTGTAGATGGCAAACGCGTAGATATCCCTTCTTACCAAGTTTCTGTTGGTCAAGTGATCTCTGTTCGTGAAAAATCTGCTAAAAACTCTGCAATCGCTGAAAGCTTAGAAGTTTCAAGCTTCGTGCCTGAATACGTAACTTTCGATGCAGAAACTCTAACTGGTTCTCTTAACCGTCTACCAGAACGTTCTGAACTTGCTGCTGAAATCAACGAAGCATTTATCGTAGAATTCTACAGCCGTTAATTAGAACTAAAAACCTTACAATTCATGACCTCGGTTATGGTTGTAAGGTTTTTTTATGCACAAAAAAGCACTCGCCTTTAAAAACGAGTGCTTTTCTTCTTATTTATAAGAAACTAAGAAGTATTTTTTCTTCCCGCGTCTCACAATTGTAAATTTATTTTCAATCCGGTCACTTGCATCAATTACTTTTTCCACGTTTTGCTGACGTTCACCGTTAATGTAAATTGCTCCGTTAGTTACATCTTCACGAGCCTGGCGTTTTGACGGTTCAATCCCAAGTGTTACTAACCAATCTACTAGGTTTACTTCTGCATCCTCCGCTACAAATGTTGGCACATCTTTGAAACCTTGTTCAATTTCATCCGCAGTTAGAGCTGTTACATCCCCACTGAATAATGCTTTTGAAATTTTAAGCGCTTGTTCTAACGCTTCTTCACTATGCACAAATTTAGTCATTTCAGCAGCTAACGTTTTTTGTGCAGCTCGTAAATGTGGTTCTTCTTCCACTTGTTTCGCTAACTCATCAATTTCAGCTTCAGTCAAGAATGTAAAGTACTTCAAGTATTTCACTACATCGCGATCATCCGTATTAATCCAAAATTGGTAAAATTCGTATGGCGTTGTTTTTTCCGGATTTAACCAAATCGCGCCACCTTCTGATTTCCCAAATTTAGTTCCATCAGCTTTTGTTAAAAGTGGAATTGTTAGACCGAAAGCTTTGGCATTCTCACCTTGTTTTTTGCGAATTAAGTCTAGTCCAGCAGTAATATTTCCCCACTGGTCACTACCACCAATTTGCAGACGACAATCATTAAATTCATATAAGTGATTAAAGTCCATCGCTTGTAAAATTTGGTAAGCAAATTCTGTAAACGAAATCCCTACTTCCAAACGGCTAGCGACAATATCTTTTGAAAGCATCGTGTTTACATTGAATTCTTTTCCGTAATCACGTAAGAAATCAAGAATACTCACATCTTTCGTCCAGTCATAGTTGTTTACCATGCTAGCAGCCGAATCACCCTCAAAATCAAAAATCTTTCCAAGTTGGACGCGTAAGCTTTCGACGTTTTTGCTAATTTGTTCCATCGACTGCAACTTGCGCTCTTCTTTTTTACCACTTGGGTCACCAATTGTTCCTGTCGCTCCACCAACTAAAATAATCGGACGGTGCCCAGCGTTTTGGAAACGGCGTAAAATCATAAATGGAATTAAATGACCGATATGCATCGAATCTCCAGATGGATCAATCCCGCAGTACAAAGAAATCTGTTTTTCTTCTACCCATTTGCGTAATCCTTCTTCATCTGTTTGCTGGTAAATAGCTCCGCGCCACTCTAATTCATCAATAATATTCATTTTCATCATTCTCCTTTTATTTTTGGACATAAAAAACGCCCCTCCGCTAAACAGTTTAGCGAAGGGACGTATTAATTAACGTGGTACCACCCTACTTTTAGGAAAAAATCCTACTTCAAAAAATAACGGCTCAACACCGGCCGCACCATTATCCTGTGCAGCGTGACTCCGGGATGTAATTCGTCTACTTATCTCTACTAGTTTCCACCAACCACTAGCTCTCTAGGAATAAGAATAAGCAACTACTTCGTCCGTTCATAGTCATTTTCGTTATGAAAAGTATACATACATTTATAACATACCGCTAAAAATGCTGTCAACTTATTTTTTTTCTTTTGTAGTCCCACGTAGTTTTTCACTATGTGGTAGAATAACTGTTTTTTCGTCTACTTCTTCATTCGTCATTAATTTTGTTAATAAACGCATTGCTACTGCACCAATGTCGTATAAAGGTTGTACGATTGTAGAAAGTTGTGGACGTGACATTAATGTTAATTTTGTATTGTTACTTGTCATGACTTCTAATTCTTCAGGAACTTTAATACCAGCATCTAATGCCGCATTTAAAATTCCGATTGCTAGTTCGTCATCCGCGACAACAACAGCATTTGGTTTCTTAGATAATGCACTTAATTCTTCCCAAACTTTTACACCAGCATTGTAATTGTATTTTGCTTCAATAATGTAGTCTTCTTGGTAAGTAATACCAGCTTCTTCTAGCGCTTCTTTATAACCAGCCAATTTCATTTCACGGTTTACAGGCTCATTTAAGGAACCACTAACAAAAGCGATTTGCTTATGTCCATTATCTACAAAACGTTTCACAGCTTCTTTTGTTGCTTCTTTGTAATCGATATTAACAGAAGCTAATTTGTTTTCCATATCTACCGCTCCAGCTAAAACTACTGGTGCAGGAGAACGGTCAAATTCTTCTTGTAATTGTTCAGAAATTCGTTCACCCATATAAATAATACCATCCACTTGTTTACCAAGCAGTGTATTTAGCACTTGAAGTTCTTTATCCTCATTTTCGTCCGAATTACTAAGGATAATATTGTATTTGTACATTGTAGCAATATCTTCAATTCCGCGCGCAAGCTCTGCATAAAAAACGTTAGAAATATCAGGAATAATTACACCGACAGTCGTTGTACGTTTACTTGCAAGACCTCTAGCTACTGCATTAGGACGATAACCTAATTGATTAATAACATCCAATACTTTCTTTCTTGTTACTGGTTTAACATTCGGATTGCCGTTAACTACCCGAGATACCGTCGCCATAGAAACATTCGCTTCACGAGCAACATCATAAATTGTTACATTCATCCCTATTCACTCTCCATATTCATTATTTTAATGGCTCTATATACCATTGTAAACGGAAACAAACTTGCCTTCCCTTAATAATACGATAACTTTTTTCGATATGCAATTGTTTTTACTCTTTATTTTCATTTATTTTCATACCGAAACGGCATTGAATATTAGTATTAAATACCAATTATGCATTATTAGTTTTGGCCAAAATAAAAAACCCTGGCGTACCAGGGCTTTTCGAGATTATTTGATTTTGTGAGGAACTAGGTTACTAGCTAAAATTGCATTCCAGAACTCTTCAAATTCAGGAATATCCATTTGTTGCGCAGAGTCAGATAAAGCAACAGCTGGATCCGGATGAACCTCAGCCATTACGCCGTCAGCTTCAATAGCAAGGGCAGCTTTAGCACATGGAAGTAATAAATCTTTTCGACCAGTAGAATGTGTTACATCGACCATTACTGGTAAATGCGTTTCTTTTTTCAAGATTGGCACGGCAGAAATATCAAGTGTATTTCTTGTTGCTTTTTCATATGTGCGAATACCGCGTTCACATAAAATAATTTTACCGTTACCTTGTGACATAATATATTCAGCAGCACCGATAAATTCTTCAATCGTTGCAGATAAGCCACGTTTTAGTAAAATCGGTTTATCAACACGACCTGCTGCTTTAAGTAATTCAAAGTTTTGCATGTTTCTTGCACCGATTTGAATAACATCTACATAATCAAGTGCAACTTCAATATCAGCTGGAGTTACGATTTCACTAATAACTGCTAAACCATACTCATCTGATACACGTTTAAGAATTTTTAAGCCTTCTAAGCCTAATCCTTGGAAGTCATATGGGCTAGTACGTGGTTTAAATGCTCCACCGCGAATAAGTTTTAAACCTTTTGCTTTAATAGACTCAGCAACTGCAGCCACTTGTTCGTAAGATTCTACGGAACAAGGCCCAAAAACGAATACGGGTTCGCCGTTTCCGATTGGTAAACCTTTAACAGTAACAATCGTGTCTTCTTTTTTATTTTTTCTAGAAACAAGTAATGCTTTTGAATGATCCTCTTCTTGAAGTTCTAGTCCCGCTTTAAAAATTTCTTTAAATAATTTTTGAACCGTGCTATCCTCAAAAGGTCCTTTATTTGCTGCAAGAATCGTATTAAGCATCTCTCTTTCACGTAATGGATCGAAACGTAGAGAACCTTGTGTTCCTTTGATTTTACCGATTTCTTGTACCAAATTGGCACGTTTGCTGATTAATTCAAGCAAATCAATATTTAATTGATCCACCTCTGTTCTAAGTTCCTCTAAATTTGTATTAACCATTTTACTTCCACCCTTCTAAAAATCTGCTCCAAGATTATTTCTCATTATAGAGGAAAACAGATAATTTGTCACGAATCCACTTTTATACTTAATCGCTTTTAAGCATTAAAGTGAATAATGTAAAACTAATGTTAACACGTTTTAAAATAAATTACAAGCGGATATTGCTTTTTTTGTATAAAAAAACAGCCTCGCAAGGCTGTTTTTTAACTTAATCTTATTTTACTTCTTTTTTCACATCAGAAGCAATTTTTTTCGCTTCATCTTTGCCATCATCTAATGATTTTTTTGCTTCTTTTTTTGCTTTATCTGCTGCTTTTTCTACATCGCTTGCAGCATCTTTCGCTTCATTTTTTACTGTTTCTGCCGCTTTTTTAGCAGCTTCTTGGTTTTCTTCTTTATTTTGTGAAACAACTTCTTTCACAGCTTTACTTTGTTTAGAAACTGTATCAGCTAATTTGCCTGATTTGTCTTTAACAACATCAACAAACCCGCCAGCGGAATCTACTAATTTATCTTTTGTTCCTTTTGCTACACCACTGATTTCGATACCTTTTTCATAAGCAACGTCTTTCCATTGGTTGCCTTTTTCTTTAATTGTATCTACCTGTGTATTTAAATCTTCGCGTAGTTCTTTACCTGATTTAGGTGCAAATAGAAGTGCTGCGGCTGAACCAACGATTGCACCAATTAAACCACCGATTAGAAAATCTTTTGTATTAATACCATCTTTTTCTGCCATTGTAAATCCCTCCAAATTATATTAGAAATTAGATTGCTCTCGAGCTTCTTTTGCGGCTTCTTTCGCTGCTTTATTCGCTTTCATCTTTTCTCTAAAAGAAAGAATTGAATTGCTAATTGAGACAGCTTGAGAAATTTTTGCTTCATTTTGTTCTACTTTGTTAGTTGCGAGTGTTGCTAGTTCGCGAACAGATTGACTTAATCCTAGTAAAGAAGTCCCAATATCACCAACTGCATCAAAAACTGGATCAACTTTCGCAACTTTGCCATTTACATCTTCTAGAAGTGTATTGGTCTTATCAAGCAATTTTTGTGATTGTCCTGTAATCCCTTGTACTTCTACTGTTATTTTTTCTAACGATTTAGCTACTTCATCCATTGTTTGGGAAGTTGATTTTAACGTTTTTCCCAAATAGATGGCAATAACTAAAAGCGCAATTGCGGCAATGAGTGCTGCAATATACAAAATTACTATCATCTATCCACACCTCCATATTCTTTTTTCTATACCCTGAGTATTCCCCTCTAAAACTTTCTTCTCTAATGAATCTATGTACAAAATGTAAAAAAGAAAAGGTATTAGCTTCATTTTAGCAAGTAACTGCTGAAAAATAAACTAATATGAAAGAAACCCGCTAATTTGTTATAGAAGGTTGCTTTTAGCGTAATTTGGAGTAAAATAGAAACAGGCTTGTTTTTTAGGCTTATTTTGTTAAATTTTAGGGAGGGTACAATATGAAAGATGCAAGAATCGAAAAATTAGCACATAATTTAATCAACTATTCCGTCAAACTTGGCGCTGGGGAAAAAGTATTAATCGAAAACTTCGGTGTGCAAAAAGAACTAGTAATGGCTTTAGTAGAAGAAGCATATAAAGCTGGAGGATTCCCGTTCGTTTCTTTAAAAGAACCACAAATCGACCGTGCGATGATGCTCGGTGCTGATAGTGCTCAATATGAAAAAATTGCCGAGTTCGAAGGTAATGTTATGAAAGAAATGGATGCTTACATAGGTTTACGTGCTGGTGATAATATCAACGAAACATCTGATGTACCCGCAGATAAATTAAAAATTCACGGTGAGACTGTTGGTAAAATGCATTCTGACATTCGTGTAAAACAAACTAAATGGGTCGTGCTCCGTTACCCAAGCTCCTCCATGGCACAACTTGCAAAAATGAGCACGGTTGGTTTTGAAGATTTCTATTTTGACGTATGTAATTTAGATTACGGTAAAATGAGCACTGCAATGGATGGTTTAGTAGAACTTATGAATAAAACAGATAAAGTGCACTTAGTTGGACCAGGAACAGATTTAACATTTAGTATTAAAGATATTCCGGCAATTAAATGCGCGGGCGAAATGAACATTCCAGATGGCGAAGTATTTACTGCTCCAGTTCGTGATTCTATCAATGGAACACTTACGTATAACACGCCTTCACCATACCAAGGCTTCACATTTGAAAATGTCTCTTTCACTTTTAAAGACGGAAAAATTATTAAAGCAACTGCCAATGATACAGATCGCATTAATAAAGTTTTAGATACTGATGAAGGTGCTCGTTTTGTTGGGGAATTTGCTATCGGTGTCAATCCGTTTATCCACGAACCAATGCAAGATATTCTTTTTGATGAGAAAATTGAAGGAAGTTTCCATTTCACTCCTGGCCAGTGCTACGATGAAGCATTTAATGGCAATCAATCAGCCATTCACTGGGATTTAGTAAATATTCAACGCGCTGATTATGGTGGCGGCGAAATTTACTTTGATGATGTGCTTATTCGTAAAGATGGCATTTTCGTTCTTCCAGAATTAGCTCCTCTTAATCCAGAAAACTTAGTATAAGAAAAGCGCTTAGGATATGCTCCTAAGCGCTTTTATAGTTTAAACAATTGTTTTTTCGCCTGGTTGCCAGTTAATCGGGCAAAGTCCACCAGTTTGCAAAGCTTGAAGTACTCTTAACACTTCGTCAACTTCACGACCAATATTGTTATGATGAACCACTTCGTATTGAATTTCACCTTTTGGATTAATAATGAAAAGCCCGCGTAGTGCCACGCCTTCTTCTTCAATTAGTACCCCGTAATCACTTGCTACTTGATGATTAGTATCCGCAGCAAGAGGATAGGTTAATTTTCCAATTCCGCCTTCTTTGATTGGTGTATTCGTCCATGCAAGATGGGAATGGATCGTATCTGTTGAAGCACCAATTATCCGCGCATTTAATGCATCAAATTCATCTGACCGAGCGGAAATCGCTACAATTTCAGTCGGACAAACAAAGGTAAAGTCCATTGGATAGAAAAAGAGAACTGTCCATTTATCGTCTTCTATATTTTTCTCTAGACTTACTTTTCCGAAAGTCTGATTTGGCATAACAGCTTCCATTTCAAATCTTGGAGCTTGTGTGCCTACTAAACGTTCTGCCACTTTTATCCCTCCATTAATCTATGTAGTTGTATTTTGTATCACATGGTATATTTTAATACACCTATCAAATCGTGTAAAGCTTTATTTATAGTAATTATAAACAAGCAAAAAGCATGCCAAATAAATGACACGCTTTACTGAAAGTTAATTAATCGCACTTTTCTTTAGAACTTCATTAGCCACGATTTCGTTATCTAGAACTTTTTCATAGGCAGCTTGGAATTTTTGGACATCCCCTGCTCCCATAAACAAAATAACTGCTTCTGGATATTGTAATAATTCTTCTGTGTGCTCTTCTTTAATAATATGATTTCCTTTGGTTTTATGCGCTAAATCAGCAATAGTTAAATTACCCGTTTTTTCACGCGCAGAACCGAAAATGTCACAAAGATATACTTCATCCGCTAAATTCAAGCTATCCGCAAAACCTTGTAAGAAGGTGCGCGTTCTTGTAAATGTATGCGGCTGAAATACAGCAACGATTTTTTTATTTGGATATTTTTGTCTAGCAGCATTAACAGTCGCACGAATTTCTGAAGGATGGTGCGCATAGTCATCTACTAAAACTTGATTTCCTTTTTCAGTAATGCTAAATCTTCTTTTTACGCCTTCAAAAGTTTTTAATTCTTTTTTCACTTCGTCTACTGGTAATCCCTCATAGTCACAAAGCGCAATAACACTTAAGGCATTTAAAACATTATGATCTCCGTAAGCAGGAATTTCAAATGAAGCTAAAAACTCGTCGCGATGATAGACGTCGAATTTAGTTCCAGTAGTTTCTTTTTTAACATTTTTAGCTTGAAATTCGTTTTCTAAACCAAAGCCAAAGTAAATAATCGGAACGTCTAACGATAATTTGCGTAGTTCAACATCGTCTCCTAAGGCAAAAACTGCTTTTTTCACTTGTTTACCAAGCGTTTCAAATGCATTAAATACATCATCTACGCTCTTGAAATAGTCTGGGTGATCCCAGTCAATATTGGTCATAATTGCATAAGTTGGTTTGTACGCAAGGAAATGGCGTTGATACTCACAAGCTTCTAACGCAAAATATTTAGCATCTTTTGTGCCGCTACCAGTTCCATCGCCAATCAAATATGAAGTGGGACGAATGGCACCGACCACATGAGAAAGAAGACCAGTTGTCGATGTTTTACCATGAGAACCAGTTATTGCAATACTTGTATAGCCATCTATTAATTGACCTAAAAATTTATGATATCGAATCACGGGAAGATTAAGCTCATTAGCACGCTCAATTTCTTCATGTGTATCTGGAAATGCATTACCAGCAATAATTGTTAGGCCTTCTTTTATATTATCCGCTGAAAACGTCATAATTGGAATTTGTTTTTCTTCCAATGCTTTCTGCGTGAAAAAATATTTGTCTACATCGCTGCCTTGCACTTGAAAACCTTTATCGTGCAGGATCTGAGCAAGTGCACTCATTCCCGACCCTTTTATTCCAACAAAATGATAGATAGTCATTATTTGAACCCCCATTAATTTATCTTGAAGAGGGTGCCTAAAAAAAACATGTTAACTGTTAAGCACCAAGTCTTAACTTTGAAAACAGTATAAAGTCTCCGTTTTCTAGACATCATCTTACGTTCCAATTGTGTTTTATGCTTGATTTCATAGTTGAGTCAATAATTCACCAGCTTATTATATCACTTTCCATGTAATTAGAAAAATCTTTCAGCAAATATAAGCGAAATTACTCATGAAAATACAGGTGATTTGTAAAACTAATTAAGTATCGTGTTATTTTAGTACTATAAAATTAAGTTTCTTTGTTTCTGAGTTTAGCCAATTGGTCCTTCGTGATGATAACATCTCGTGGCTTAGAACCATTAATTCCTGAAACTATTTGATGATTCTCAAGAGATTCCATTAATCTAGCCGCTCGGTTGTAACCAATCCTAAAATGTCTTTGCAGTAAAGAGGTAGATGCGGCATTTTGGCTTAAAACAAAGTCACATGCCTCTTCAAATAATTCATCAGTGTTTTCTTTAACCGATTCTTTTACAAGTAACTCTTGTTCTTCAAAGATGTAATCTGCCTCCCCTTGGCTACGAACATGAGCTACGACTGCATCGATTTCTTCATCGCTAACAAATGTACCTTGGAGGCGCACTGGTTTACTTGCACCACTTGGTAAGAAAAGCATGTCCCCTTTTCCAAGAAGTTTTTCAGCACCACTTGCATCAAGGATGGTTCTAGAATCGATTTGCGAAGACACAGAGAAAGAAACGCGTGTCGGAATGTTAGCTTTAATAAGACCGGTAATTACGTCTACAGATGGTCTCTGCGTCGCTACAATCATATGGATACCACATGCCCGCGCTTTTTGTGCAATACGACTAATAGATTCTTCTACATCATTCGGCGCAACCATCATTAAATCAGCTAATTCATCAATAACTATTAAAATATATGGTAGTTTTTCGCCGGTATGATCAGGATGACTTGCATATTCATTATATTTTTCCATATTTCTAACGCCGGTATGACTAAAGAGTTGATAGCGACGTTCCATTTCTTCTACAGCCCATTTGAGTGCAACTGTTGCTGCTTTTGCATCTGTAATTACCGGACTGACGAGATGCGGAATACGATTATATGGAGCGAGTTCAACCATTTTTGGATCAATTAAAAGCAATTTCAATTGGTCGGGAGTCGCTTTATAGAGCAAACTTACGAGTAATGAGTTGATACAAACACTTTTACCGGAGCCTGTAGCACCAGCAATTAAGCCATGAGGCATTTTTTGAAGGTCTGTAATAATCGGCGTTCCAGAAATATCAAGACCAAGTGCGGCAGTTAACGGCGACTTAGATGATTGAAACGCTTCTGTGTTCATTAACTCAGAAAGCATCACAGGACGACTTGTTTGGTTTGGAATCTCGATACCAACTGTGCTTTTCCCTGGAATTGGAGCTTCTATTCGAATATCTTTTGCAGCTAAGTTTAGCTTAATATCGTCTGTTAAATTAGTGATTTTACTTACTTTGACCCCTTTTTCTGGTTGGACTTCAAATCTAGTTACAGCGGGACCTTGTGTTCTATTAACAACGCTCGCATGAACATTGAAATTTTCTAATGTTTCATCTAGCATTTCTTGTTGCATTTGTAACCATGAATCGTCTTCTCGTTTCGATACGGGCGGATGTAGCAACCCGAACGACGGAAATTGATAATTGCTTGGATATTCTGGTGCTACTTGTCTTTCTTCTGTTATAGCAACAGGTTGAATATTTTCAGTAATTACTTCTTTCTCTTGAACGATTTCAGCTGCTGGTTCTTTTTGAAGTGCTTGTTTATCTTTTTTTACCATCATAACGTTAAATGGAATTCTGCTTTTCAACATTTGTTCTTGTCTACTTGCTTCGACTTGTTTCTTTTGTTTAGGTACTTGCGTCGTTTCTTCTTGAATAAGGGTCACGCGTTTTGGAGCTGGTTCAACTGGACTAGCTTCATTACTAGCTAAAACTGGTTCTTCTACTACTTCCTCAATTCCAACTTCTTCGGGGTAAGTGTCTTCTATTTGTTTTTCAATTTCTGTATCAAAAGCAATTGTTTCTGCTTCTGCTAATTCTGGTAAATCCACTGGAGGAATAGTTAAATCTTCTTGGATTTCTGCAATTTCATCTGGTTCAGACACTGCAAACTCAAATTTACTCGGTCGTTTATTAAATGCATAAACAGGAGAAGGAACATCTGTTGCGGCAAAAGGACGTTTTCTTGTTTCTTCTTTTACAACAGGCTTTTCGCTCGTTTGATGCATAGTTCTAGTTGGTTGCGTTTGTTTTTGTGTTTGAATTGGTTGGCTGACTGGCTTGTCAGGTATTAGCGGAAAGCGGAATTCACCTTTTGGATATTGATATACCATTTGTGTTTTCACTTGCCGTTTCACTGGTTGCAGGTGTTTTTGCTTTGGCACTACACTTTTTGGTGTAGGTCGTACAGTTCTTGTATTTCGTTCTTTTGTTTTAATTGCCGTAACTTTTGATTTCGGCTCTACTTCAGGAGCATACGTTACTTTCTTTTCTACTTTTTTAGTAGGCGTATTTTCATATGTATCTATTTCTTCGTCCATATCGCCAAAGAAAAAATCTTTAAACCATCCCATTCATTATCACCCTAAATTTAATTTTCTTGTTTGATTTTAACAGACAAAAACAAAATAATCTATGACAAAATTGTGAATTCGCTATTTTTCGAGCCATATTCGTTATAATACCTTGATACAACTAGGTTTAAACCCGATATAAGTTTTTATTATACCTTGAAAATTATCTTTATTTTGTACGATTTATGTATATATTGTATACAATTAAAGTTATATTGTTCTACATTTTACTCATTTTCACAAAGTAGCGAATTTAGCAAGCAAAAAAGCGCCCGATATAGCATCAGACGCTTAAAAAAATCAATTATTTAAAAATTTACCGGAAACTCTTCTCCCGGAGTAGCGGAATCTTCTAAAACAAGAATACCTTTTTCAGTTGGCGCATTAGGAATTGCTAATTCACGCGCGGCACATACCATACCAAAAGAATCTTCGCCTCGTAAATTAGATGGTTTAATGATTAAACCACTAGGCATTACTGCGCCGATTTTCGCAACCACTACTTTTTGTCCAGCTTCGATATTTGGGGCACCACAAACAATTTGCAATACTTCCCCACCTACATTAATCTGGCATACATTTAGTTTATCCGCATTCGGATGTTTTTCTTTCGACTCCACATACCCAACGACAAATTTCGGGGTCAAATCAGCAACGATTTCAGGTTCAAATCCCGCTTTTTCGATAACTTGATTCATTAACGCAACAAGTTCTTCAGTTAAATCCACCTTGCCATTTGCAGTAATGTCAAAGTATTTGGAGCTATTAAAAATATTGAAACCTGCAACTTGCTTTGTTTCGCGGTCAAAAATTCGTGCGACATCCCCACGGCGCTCCCACTCGCGATTTTCAAATGTTACTTCGCCTGTTTCAATTAGTAGAGTGTCCCCTACCCCTTTTTCATTATAAAATGCGTTTACTATCACGTCTTCTACTCCTTTAATCTGTTTTTTGCCATTATAAATATCGGTTCAAGTTTACCATTATTATAGACAAATGGCAAAGAGGTTATTGGCACAAGTCCATCTGCGAAAAAGTCCATCGTCATATGCGCCAGAACGTCATAACCGGTATTATCTTTGATAGCGCCAATAATTAAAACATCTTGATGCGGCACAGCGAGCACCATTTCCCCAGTTAGCTTTTCGCGCATTTGCTGAAGAAAACTAACATTTAGTAAACGACTCGCATCATAGCCGTCATTTGTACGCACGAAATAAAAATCATTCCCATTAACCGAGTCTTTTTTTAGCGGAATTTCTAGTTTTTCCAGATTATCGAAGGCCGCTTTTCTGACTTCTTCATGGGAAAGCCCTTCTTTTTCCAGCATGTTTTTTTCGATGAAGCGGTAGGATTTCCCTAAATCAAACGCATAGAAAATTTTCGTTTCAGCGGTATGTTCATCTGTTAAAAGCACTTCTCCCGCTTTGGTGGTATCAGGAAAAGAAGTCGCTCTAACAACGGGATAAATATTCGCTGTATTGTTTTTGAGTTCAATGTTTCCGGATGCAGCCAGAAAACCTTCTTCGACATAGTAAATAATCTTTTCAATCGCAGCTTCACCATCGTTTTCATAATTTGCGATGATTTGTGGGATAGCCAAAGTTACTTTTTTGCCATTTTGGGTAACCGAAAGTGTGTCACTATCTCGTTCGTAAGCAAACTGCCGATTAGGTTTATTCAGTTCCTTCTCTAGTCGTTCTTTCATTTTTAATGTCGTCATTTTTGCCATAGGTGCCTCCCCTTCCATAAAAAGCAGTCACTTTTTATATTGCAGCTAGAAAATCATTAATTTCTTCTTTTGTTTTTCTATCTTTACTAACAAAACGCCCTACTTCTTCACCATCTTCAAAAGCAAGGAAACTAGGGATTCCAAAAATAGCTAAGTCAGCACATAAATCAATAAATTCATCTCGATCTACATGATAAAAAGTGAAATCCTCGTTTTCGGCTTCAATTTCCGGCATTACAGGTTCAATATATTTACAATCGCCGCACCAATCAGCGCTAAACATAAAAACAGATTTGCCTTCCGATTTTATCTCATTGAATTGTTCTACAGATTCTAAGTTTTTCATTTTTTGTTCGCTCCTTCTTCTTTCATACTAGTTAAATCCTAACGCCTTAGCTAACTTTCGTCCAGAATAACGCTCATGAAAAAAGTCCGGCTCCGTTATAAGAGCCAAACTTTTCACCGTACTTTAGATCGCGTTTTTTTCTTTTCTACATAATGATTAAAATAACCAACGATTAACGTCATCACTCCCGCTATTAGAGTGGTAATGATCCAGCCAATTTCAGCATCGCGAAGGTAAGGTATCCCTGTAGCATAACCTACTAAGAATACTAGACTTGCTGCTAAAAGTAGAAACCCAACCAAGAATACTGGTTTTTTGATTATTTTACGCATTGTTTTTAATGGTTTCAAAAGTTGTTTTATCGAGACCGCGGATAAGGGTTGTAATCATTTCTTTCGCCGCTGCATAGTCGTCTACGTGTAAAATCGAGTTAGACGAGTGAATATATCTAGCCGGAACACCAATTACCGCGCTCGGAATACCACTAAGCGACGTGTGAACTTTACCGGCATCCGTTCCACCAGGCGAAACAAAATATTGATATGGAATTTTATTTGATTCCGCAGTATCAAGTAAAAATTCTCGCATACCACGGTGCATAATCATCGTCCGGTCAAAAATACGCAGTAAGAAACCTTGGCCAATTTTCCCGAATTGCGATTTGTTTCCAGTCGTATCGTTGGCAGGACTAGCATCTAACGCGAAGAATAAATCAGGTTGAATCATGTTCGCACTTACACCCGCACCACGAAGACCGACTTCTTCTTGCACATTCGCACCAGCAAAAAGAGTATTTGGTAAAGATTCTCCTTTTAATTCTTTCATAAGCTCAATTGCAAGACCGACACCATAACGGTTATCCCACGCTTTAGCTAAAATTTTCTTTGGATTTGCAAGTGGAGTGAATTCAGCGACAGGGACGATAAATTGCCCTGGTTTGATACCGATTTTTTCAGCGTCCGCTTTATCATCTGCACCAATATCAATAAGTAAGTTTTTCGGGTCAGTTGGTTTGCTACGTTCCGCTTCCGATAGTAAATGCGGAGGAACAGAGGCTACAACGCCAATTACAGGACCATTTGGCGCCATAATTTGCACACGTTGCGCTTGTAAAACTTGCGGATTCCAACCACCAATTGTTTGAAAACGAATCAAACCATTTTCTGTAATTTGCGTTACCATAAAGCCAACTTCATCCATGTGAGCGGCAACTAATACGCGCGGACCATCAGTTGCTCCGTGTCGCACGCCAAAAATGCCACCTAAGCCATCTTGGATAATTTCATCGGAAACAGGTTCAAGTTCTTTTTGCATAAATGCTCGAATTCTATGTTCATCACCCGAAGTACCTTGAAGTTCCGTTAATTCTTTAAACATTGCTAACGTTTCTTTTTCCATTAATAATCATCTCTTTCCGTGTGAAATCTATTTTATTATAGCAAATAAAAGATGTTTCCGCTCGCCTTACTTCTCCATTTTATCGAAAGCGCGTTCAAAAATCCTTTTATAATCAAAAATTTGTAGTATAATGGTTAAAAGAGATGTTCGTAAGACGTCTTTTAAAAAGAATAGCAAACACTAGGGAGGAAAAGCGATGAACTGGAAAGCTTTCATTGCCGGCGTTGGAGCAGGAGCAGCAGCTGGACACCTTGTTTATCATTATTTACTTAGCGATAAAACAATTTCAGGGGACGTCATCTTAGAAAATGTAAAAAATGCGTTCAAACAAGAAGGACCTATTGAAGGTTCTTGGATTCAACTAAAAAAGCAACACTATAAAAAATTCGCCATTGATACATTCGTATACCACGGTGGTATCACTTGCATTCGTGAGGGCGAGAAAAAACAATTCGAATTTATCGCAGACGCTAACACAGGAACAATCATTGATGTGTATTTAGCCTAAAAAATTAAAACGACTACCCAAGTGGGTAGTCGTTTTTTTAACGAATAAAACTGTCAATTTTCTTTTTAATAAGAGCTTCGTCCACCACGCCTTGCTCAATTAGTTCTTTCATTTGTTCTGTATAAATCACTTTTGCTGCTGCATCCATTGCTTTTTTCACAGCTGCTATTTGCTGCATAATTGTTTCTAAATCGCGATCTTCCTCTGTCATGTTTTTGATTGAGCGCACATGACCTTCAATCTTCGCAAACCTTGTTACTAGCGCTTTCTTTTGTTCGCTTTTCATATATACCCCCTTATAGTATATGGAATAGGAACCCCCTACCCAGGTTATGATTTCGGCTTTAAATAAAGCTTTATAAGTTATATAATAACACAAAATAAAAATACCCTCAAAAAAGAAGTGGAATCCCACTTCTTAATTTCGATTTTCTATTTTTAGTTCAGCATCAATTTCTTCATTTGCGCCAATTTTAACTGCTCGGAATCTAGCATCATGGTACGATAAAAACCAATAATTTTTCCCAAAAGTTCGCTTGAAAATATCTTGTTTTGCCGCGATGGATGTCATAGGATAATCATCATATGCCGTTACCCATAAAACATTTTGGTGAGCGAATGTCGGAAAAATATCTGCCATATGAATCGCTAGTTCTCCACCGGACTCAAACCAAACGGCAGAATGTCCAGCACTATGTCCTCCAGTATGAGTCATTTTAATCGCATCATTAAATCGTTTTTCTTTCGTAAATGTGTGGACTTGCCCTTTTATTGCTTGCCAGTTTTCTTGCCAATAAGTTGCTTTTGAACGAATATTCGGGTGTTGCATTTCGTCCCATTCAATTTCAGAAGTCCAGATTTCCGCATTTGGAAAAATAGAATAATAACCCTCTTCTGAACAACCAGTCAAACCTAACACATGGTCAAAATGTAAATGAGTCATTAAACAGTAGTCTATATCCTCAGGGGCAATATTTAGTTTTGCTAAATCTTCTAATACGAAAGACTCTTCAGTTACCCCATAATTACGTTTTTGTTTTTCTGTTAGTCGCCCGTTCCCTAGCCCGCTATCAATTAGATAATTTTTCCCTAAATACTGAAAAAACATCGGATCGGTTACATTAGCTAATTGATTTTTTTCATTTGCTGGATATTTTTTCTCCCATAAAGGTTTTGGAACTACCCCAAACATTGCTCCGCCGTCAAAATGAGTATAACCTCCGCGCAACCAATAAATTTTTATTTCTCCAATTTGAATGGAATCCATTTTTAACGCCTCCAATTAAAAATAAAAACCAGATGCAGCAAGTGCACCTGGTTTATCCTAGTCAATCTCTATCAAATTTTGCTTCAAGACGATAGATTGGGAATCCTTTAGCTGAAAATTTTTCTTCGTATTCAGTTTTTATATTCCCTTCGTAATCGCTATTATGCAAATCAAGTGATACAAAAGTTAGTAACATATTATATTCTGAAAAAGCTACTAATGAATATTCAAACAAGCTGCGGTTATCCGTTTTGAAATGAATCTCCCCTGCTTTTGGTAATAGTCGCTCATAAATAGTTAAGAAGGTTGGATTCGTTAATCTACGTTTTGTGTGGCGTTTTTTCGGCCACGGATCAGAGAAATTCAAATAAATTTGTGCTATTTCTCCTTTTTCAAAAGATTCTTCCAGTAATTTGGCATCTCTTGCAACAAGGCGCAAATTAGGTACTTCTGCTTCAATCGCTTTATCAAGCGCAGAAACTAGGACACTTTCAATCATTTCAATGCCGATATAATTAATTTCCGGATTCGCTTTTGCCATACCACTAATGAACTGGCCTTTACCGGAACCGATTTCGATATGAATAGGATTATTATTTCCAAATACTTCTTGCCAGCGCCCCTTAAAATCTTCTGGGTTTTTAATGTAAATTGCTGGAAATTCTTCCAATCGATCTTTTGCCCATGGTTTATGTTTTACACGCATCTTTCTTTACACCTCATCATCTTCTATTGCATTTTGAAAAATTTGTTTTGCTCGTTCGTACGCTTCTTCTGATTGGTTGGTCGTAAGTTGCATGACGGTTTGGCAAAGTGTATACCATTTTAATTTACGATGTAATTCGCTAGTTAGTGTTGTTCCATAATTAGAAAGCCATTCATCCCAGCCTTCCCGTGGGATATATTGGTATAATATCATTCCTAAATCATTTGCCGCATCAGCAAGCATTGCGCCGTCCCAATCTACAAGGAATAATTCATTTTCTTCTGATATTATCCAATTATTATGGTTTACATCCCCGTGACAAACGACGTAATCTGCTTTCTCGACAGCTGTAATATTTCGCTCTAAATACTCGATTGCTGTCTGCATTACATTATTAGCTTCATTTTTTGCTTTCATTTCTGCTTTTAGACGAGCTAGTAATTGATGGGCAGAAAAATAACAGTTTTCGATTTTTTCGAGCATATGGCGTAAGTTTTCCGAATGGTGAATTTTCGCTAAGAGTTTCGCCACTCTAGGACCAACCATTTCCTCACGAGTTAAAATATGGCAATTCACCCATTTTTGCGCAGTGATAACATCTCCGTTTTCTACTCTTCTTGTCCAGACGAGTTTTGGAACAATGTTCTCTACCGAAAGCGCTGCTAAAAAAGGCGAAGAATTTCTTTTTAAAAAGAATTTTTCGTCTTCATGTGTTGCAACAAATGCTTGGCCAGTTTCCCCTCCAGCCGGCGCTATGTCATATTCTCTCCCAAAAAAATTATCTTTCATTTACATGCACACCTTTTATTAGCTCTTTGCAACTTCATTATCCCCTGTTTTTAACTTCCGAACAAATAGGTAACTATTCATGATTTTACTTCTCTTAAGAGCTCTCGTCAAGTCAACATATGTTCGTTCCGCGTATTTTTTTATATAACGGACTATTTTGCATAAAAAAAGCGCATTCTCATTAAATGGAATGCGCTTTTAAATTAATTTTTTATTTCTTCTGTTTTAGTGACAATTGGATCCATTGCGCTTCTATTTTTTTGAATAAATAAAGCTAAAATACAAGCTACCACAGAAAGAATTCCTGCGACTAAAAAGGCTGTTTCAATTCCGTGAATAAGCACATGGTTAGCAACTTCTGTTTTCGTTTTTCCAATTACATCAGCTGGACCAAGTTTATCTGCAAAACTCGCGGCACTTTTTGACATTACCGTAATAAGTGCAGCTGTACCAATCGAGCCAGCTACTTGTCTCATCGTATTAAACATCGCTGAACCGTGAGAAGCTAATTTTAGTGGTAGCGAATTGAGTGCAGCTGTTTGAAGTGGCATCATAACCATCGCCATACCCGCAGAACGAATAGTTTGAACGATAATAATAAAAGTTAACGTGGTTGATTCATCTAGATTTGTAAACATGAAGGTTGAACCTGCCATAATAATTAAGCCTACTAGCGATAAATATTTAGCCCCAAACCGGTCAAACATAACCCCAGTCACCGGCGATAGTATAGCTGTAACAAGCGCACCAGGTAAAAGGACTAAACCAGATTCAAGCGGTGAAAAACCTCGAACAGTTTGTAAGAAAATCGGTAGTAACAACATACCGCCAAAAAGCCCCATCACAACGAAGAAACTAATTGCTGTTGTAAGTGCAAATGTTGGATATTTAAACACTTTAAAATTAAGAAGTGGTGCTTTGTTGCTTGATTGATAACGGATAAAGATACCTAAAACTACTAAACCAAGAATAATAAATCCGGCTACTTTCCAAGTTAACCAGTCGTGGTCTCCGGCGTTACTAAATCCAAGTAATAAACTACCGAACCCAACAGTCGACATAATGACTCCGAGTATATCGAGTTTCGGGAAAGTTCTTTTACCGACATTTTTAAGTAAGAAGATTGCTACTACAATATCAAGTATTGCAAATGGAATAATAATAAAGAATAAATTGCGCCAATCATATTGCTGAACAATCCAACCTGAGAGTGTCGGACCAATTGCTGGGGCAAAGTTCATAGCTAGACCAATTAAGCCCATCGCTCGTCCTCTTCGTTCCATCGGGAATAAGTTTAATACGACAACGGTTAGAAGTGGCATAACTATCCCAGCGCCAATTGCTTGTACCATACGACCAGCAATAAGCATTGTATAATCTGTTGCAAATCCGCCAATAGCTGTACCAATTGCAAAAGTAATCATCGCAAATAAGTAAAGCTGACGAGTCGTAAACCTTTCAATTAAAAAGGCTGTCATCGGGATCATGACACCATTTACTAACATAAAACCAGTAGACAACCACTGTCCTTGACTGGCAGTAATCCCAAAATCTTTCATAATACTTGGTAGCGCGACATTCATCAACGTTTGGTTGAGAATCGTAACAAAGGCGCCCATAAGCATAACAATTAAAATACCATTACGCTTCACTGATGTACTTGCTGCTTTCATATTCAATCTCGTGCACCTTCCCTTTCTAAAATAGTAATTATCTCCTGATGCATTTCTAACATTTCTTTTAACCTTTCTTCGCCAATTTCTAAAATAGGTTCTAAACGGTTAAAAAATACATGATACGTTTCTGCAGCTTTCGTCGCTCCTTTTTCGGTTAATTCTAAGCTAAGCGCGCGTCGATTGCTTTCATTTCTTGTTCGTTTTAAAAATCCGGCTTTTACTAAGCGATCAACAATGCCCGAAACAGTACTTTTTCCAAGTTTCATGCGTTCTGCTAGTTCACCAAGTGTTAAATCTGACTCTTTCTGTAGTTCTCTGATTGCAAGCAATTGTGTCGTTGTGATTTCACGGTTAGCAGCTTCTTCCGCTAGCACGTGATGCGTTTTTCGTTGTACTTCACGAAAAGAGAAAATAACCTCTTTTACTAACTTCTCATCCATTAACTTCCCTCCGTACTGTTCGCCCACAAATATTTCGCATACGAACTATTAGCCTTTTGAATTATACACCTTCAAAAAAATTTGTCAATTGCTTTAAAACAGTTGTTTTCGTCTGAAAGCGGAGCCAAATGAGTCGTTTCAACGCATAAAAAAGTTATATAAATTTTTACATAGGTTGCTAAACATAAAAAAACCTTCCTTAAAAAAGGAAGGTTAGGATTTATTATTTTGCATATTCTAATTCGCCACAAGCGCGAACGATTTCTTCTACAAAGTAATTATGAAGTTGAGCGGTAATTGGACCACGTTTTCCATCAGCAACTTGTACTCCATCAATGTGAGTAATTGGTGTGATTTCAATTGTAGTACTGGAAATAAACACTTCATCTGCTTCTCGTAAATCTGTTAAAGTGAAATCGGCTTCTTTTACAGGAATACCGTTCTTTTTCGCTACATCAATAATAACTTGACGAGTAATACCATTTAAAATTAGATTGTCGGCAGCATGTGTCCATAAAACCCCATCTTTAATAATGGATACGTTAGAAGCAGAACACTCGGTAACTTGCTCCCCGCGATGTAAAATAGCTTCAAGTGCGTTTTGTTGATGTGCTTTGTTTTTCGCTAAAATATTTCCAAGTAAGTTTAAGCTTTTAATATCACAACGTAACCAGCGTACATCTTCTTCAGTAATTGCTGAGCCGCCTTCTATGAATTGACGCTCATTTCTTGGTACTTCACGAGCTGCCGCAGTCAATACTCCTTCTAACGGGAAATCATCTGGAAGAACGTGATTACGAGGATTTTGAACTCCTCTTGTTACTTGTAAATATACATTTCCGGTATTGATATTATTTTCAGCTACTAATTTGTCTAATAACGCTCGTAATGTTTCTTTGGAATAAGGAATAACTAAGTCAATTTTTGCTGCACTAGCGTATAAACGATCGATATGCTCGTTATAAGTAAAAAATTTACCATTATATAAACGAACAACTTCATATACTCCATCACCAAATTGGTATCCACGGTCTTCTACGTCAACTGTAGCATCATTTCTTTCTACTAAACGGTCATTTACTAGTACTTTCATGTCGAGTCTCTCCTTGCATAGTTAATTTTTGGAACTATCTAAAAACTTAATGAAACAAAGAAACTGCCACAAAACTAAGCTTTGCAGCAGTTAATTTTTTCAATTATAACCCTTACTTCGCTAATTTGTAAAGTGCTTCTGCGTAAATTGCAGTAGCTTTTAATAAATCATCAAAATAGCTGAATTCGTCTTTTTGGTGCATTGTATCTTCGCGGCCTGGGAACAGTGCGCCGAACGCTACTCCTGTTTCCATATGACGTGCATAAGTTCCCCCACCAATCGCTAGCAAGGTAGCTTCTTCACCTGTTTGTTTTGTATAAACTTCTTGTAAAGTTTGAATAAGTGGGTGATCTTTTGGTACGAAAAGCGGTTTGGAATCATCGTAATGTGTATATTGAGCGTTGTACTCATATACAACTGTTTGCATTTTATTTTTTAGTTTATCCATATTAGCTGTCACTGGGTAACGGAAATTAAGACCGTATTTACCACCTTCTGCTACATCATAACGAATAACACCGACGTTCATTGTTAATTCGCCACTTTCTACGTCTTCATAGCTAATACCAAGTTTTACAGCACGAGAATCACCGAATAAGTAATCGCGACCAAATGTCACAAAATCATTTGCAGCGCCAGTTAATTTAAATTTACCTAGGAAAGCTACTAAGTGAAGACCAGCATTTATGCCATTATTTGGTTCCATCGCATGAGCGGATTTTCCGACGATATTGATTTTAACTGTTTTGCCGTTTTCTTCTAATGAGCCTTCAACTGGATGATTTGCTAAGAACGCTTTAAATTCACTTGCTACTTTATCAAAGTCTTTTACGTCTTCAATAATAGCTGTTGCGTGGTCAGGAACCATGTTATAGCGTTCGCCTGATTCTACACTAAGTAAACGGAATGCTGCTTCTCCACTTGCTTCTCCGTCTTTAAAAGATACATCTAGTTCTGAGATACCTTTTTCAGCGTGAATGATTGGGAATTCTGCATCTGGAACGAAACCTAGTGTTGGTTGTTCTTCTGTTTCAAAATAACGTTCTACACAGCTCATACCACTTTCTTCATCAGAACCAACAATGATTCTAACGCGGCGAGAAAGAGGTAAGCCTAGTTCTTTAATAATTTTTAATGCATAGTAACCGGCAATTGTTGGACCTTTATCATCTGCAACTCCGCGCGCATATAGTTTACCATCACGTAATGTTGGTTCAAATGGTCCATTAGTCCAGCCATCACCCACTGGCACTACATCAACGTGTCCTAATACGCCAACAAGTTCTTCTCCTTGACCGTATTCAAGGTGTCCAGCAACATTACCAACTTCTTTAGCGGTAAAGCCATCTTTTTTACCTAGTTCAATCATATAGTCGAGTGCGCGTTTAACGTCTGGTCCAAACGGCGCATCTTCTGTTTTTTTACTATCATCGCGAACACTTGGAATGCGAAGAAGCCCTTTTAAATCTTCTAAGAAATCATCTTTACGTGATTCCACTTCTTTTTGCCAATTAATTTCTGTCATAATTATTATTCCCTCCTTCAAACTTATCTTCTCTATTGTAAACTGTTTTCACGCCGCTTGGAAGTCGGAACTACTATTTTCTCATAAAACCTTTAATTGCTTCAAAATCCCAACGTTCCATCCGCGTAGAAAATACGACATCCATTATGTTCAGACTTTCTTTTTCAAGTGGTAAGAAGCGATATTCTTCGTGTTCATCAGACAACACAACTTCCCCTTCTCCAGGCATTTCCACTAAATAAATAACGCCTGTAATTTGATAGTCTTCATGAAAAAACTCCCATGTGTCATATAAGATAAATGGTTGGACTTGTAATTTAGTTTCTTCATAAACTTCTCTAAAAAGCGCTTCTCCGTGAGTTTCACCGTAGTTCATACGGCCTCCCGGAAGTTCAAATACTTCGCCTTCTACGCCTCTTTTTTTAAGAGCTAAAAATTTACCATCTTTTACGATAACTGCTTTTACGGCAGGATATATAGGTTTCATTTTACAAAAGCCTCCTTATCATTTAAGATAAACATGATTTATCTGTTCTTTATTTTACCCGGTTGAGTAGATAAAAGCCAGTGTCATAAGGAGGTTTTACAAAAGTGAAGAAAATTACACCGAAAGCAATGTGCGCGTGGATTCCAAAACGTGAAGATGAAACACATAAAGGTGATTACGGGCGCGTTTTAATTGTCGCTGGAAATAAACAATTTGGTGGGGCCGCGATTATGGCTGCAGAGGCTTGTGTTAAAAGTGGTGCTGGTTTAACAACGGTGGCCTCAGATAGTGTTAATCGCCCTGCGCTTCAAACACGAATTCCTGAATGTATGTTTATTGACTATGAAAACATCACAAGTCTAAGTGAACAAATTAATCATTTTGATACCATTTTAATTGGTCCTGGGCTTGGATTAGATGCCTATGCCGAAGAAATTTTTCGGTTAGTATTACAAAATTCAACAGAACATCAACAACTTATTATTGACGGAGATGGCATTACTATTTATGCAAAAGGAGAAAATCCTCATCCTGCCGCCAAGCTTACCTTTACACCACATGCAGGTGAATGGGAACGACTGAAAGCACTAGCACCTGAAGCAGAAACGCCAACTGATGTCGCACTTCATATTGACGCAACGATTGTTCTAAAAGGGCATCGTACAAAAGTGTATTCAGGTGAATCAGCATGGCAAAATATGTATGGCACTCCCGCAATGGCAACGGGTGGCATGGGCGATACTCTCGCTGGAACGATATGTGGCTTGATGGCACAAACAGAGAAGCCGCTTACCGGAACATTAGCTGCTGTTTTTCTTCATAGCTATATTGGAGAAATTTTAGCTAAAAAACGCTATGTTGTGTTGCCGACTGAAATTGCTGAAGAGTTACCGACCTATTTGAAAATTTTTAGCGAAACAGACGAACATGCTTAATAAAAAATCCTCTCTTTAGATAAAGAGAGGATTTTTTTACGATTTATTAAATTTATTAGCCCATAAAACTAATTTTTTATTCCAAATAAAGTAACAACCAATTCCGCTGTAAATAACAGCATTTCCAATTAAGAATCCTGCTACAACATCACTTGGGAAATGTACTCCTAAATAAACGCGGGAATACATAATAAACAATACAAGCCCTAGCGCAAGAATACTAATCGCAAAACGAAGCCATTTATGACTAACATATAAAATTAAAAAGAACGCTAGCATTCCATAAAAAACAGTTGAACCAGTCGCATGACCACTTGGAAAACTAAATCCACCTTGTTCGATTAATTTATAGGTTGGTCTTGGGCGCTGAACGATATTTTTAATGATTGATGGAATAAGCGCCCCGCCAACTAGGACAATCCCACCAAACCAAATTGCTGTATCCACTTTTTTCATTAGAACAAGCGCAATAATAACAACAACGGTTAAAATACAAATGGTCGCTACCCCGCCAATATCAGTTAAATAAGAAATCAGTGTAGTTTTTGTATCCGTTATTCCGACCCGAATAATACTATTCCAGTACTGGTCAAACGTGTTAATCCATTTTGCCCCAGTCATAACGCCTATCATAAAGAAAACAAATCCAAGGAGAGCAATGCCACTAATTACAAATGGTGTTTTTTTCATAAAAATCCTCCTAGCGAATTCTTAATTTCTCACGTAATCTAGTACCACGTGGGCCAAATAATTTATCAGACAAGTGAAGTTTGAATGCCATATAACCGTAGAAAACAGCACCCGTTCCTCCGCAAATAAGCGTCAATACTAGCGCAGACATTTTACGATCCGGACTAATAAAGTTAGCAAGTCCCATGTACAGTCCGATGACAATAACGCCCATCAAAGCTGTCATAAAGAAGAAAAGCACCGTTCGCCGCAAAATAACTTTAAACGAGAAACGAACATATTTTTTAATAATAAATAACATGAACAGACAAGATACTGCATAACCAATACCAGTTGCAATGATTGACCCAGGCGCTTCAAACATCATAATGAGCGGCATTTGTAATACCGATTTCGCTAGTAGTCCTAACAGTAAGCCTAGCACTGTGAATCGTTGTTCATCAATCCCTTGAAGGACAGCCGCGGAAACACTAAACAATGAAAATAAAATGGCGATTGGTGCAAATAATTGTAATAGTGCTGTCCCATTATCACTAGGTGCGAAAAACACTGTGAATAAAGGTCTCGCTAGCATAGCAATTCCAAAACAAGCTGGAATCGTTAAGAATAATAAAATTTGAAAAACATCATTGAGTTGACGCTTCACTTGCGCGTACTCTTTCCTTACATAAGCACCAGTAACAAGTGGAACAAGTGCCATTGAAAACGCAATTGCCAACGTCCCTGGAATCATAATTAATTTTTGTACATCAAAGTTAATAATTGCTACAAAAGAATTGACCAAATCAGGAGCAGTTCCAATATATTCTAACACTCTTCCTAAAGTGAATTGGTCAATTAATTGATAAAGCGAAGTAGCAGACCCAACTATAATAAAAGGAATTGCCGAAAGAATAATATCTTTATATAATGTCGGAATGGAAATTTTTACAGTGCCTCTATCTTCTAAAAGCATTTGGTCCAGTCCAGGTTTTCGTTTATAAAAATACCAAAGTAGTAATAGTAAACTCGCAAAAGCTCCAACAAAAGCTGAAAAAGTAGCGATACTAATTGCTGTAACTACATTCCCGTCAAGTACATACATTACAATGAAAGTCCCAGCAAGCAAGAACACAATACGGACAACTTGTTCTAACACTTGAGATACAGCAGACGGCCCCATCGAATTATATCCTTGGAAAAAGCCACGAAGCAAGCTCATTACTGGAATGATAAGTAGCGCGAAACTAACTGCACGGATAACTTGAATACCATCCGCCAAACTATATCCGCCTTCCAACTGCTGCATTCGAGCGAGCGTTGGAGCAAGTCCATACATCGCAAGGAAACAAACAATCCCGGAAAAAATCATTAAATATACACCGGTTTTAAATAATCGACGACCTACAGCATATTCTTCCCTGGCGTTATATTTCGCTATATATTTGGCAACAGCTAACGGTATCCCAGCAGTTGCAATGCTTAAGAATAATTGATACGGTACATAACCGAAATTATACAGAAGCGCTGGTTCATCTCCTCCAATAATCGCATAAAACGGAATCACATACAATATTCCGAGCACTTTAGAGATTAATGTCCCTAGCGTCAGAATAAATGTTCCTCTGAGCAGTTTTGAACCCATCGTCTAACTTCCTTTACATTAAATTATATATCCTTGTTTACTTTACCATTAACTCTTTTAAAAAAAAAGAACAAACCCAAATAAATATCGGCTTGCTCTTTACAAAAAGCTTAAATCAAATGAAGTTTTTTACGAATTTTATACATCCGGTCACCTAGAATATAGTTTAATAGCCCTGCTTTTGCAGCTAAAAAGGCATAAATATAAGCCCCCACTCCAGCTGATATAAAAATAATTACTAATGCAGTAAATCGTGCATGCGGATTTAAGAATAATGCAAGCCCATGATAAATGAGCCAAACACTAACTAACATCACAAAACTTATTCCAAGAATTAACACCAGACGTCTAATAATATACTTAAATGAATAATGAGCATATTTTTTAATAATAAAAATGGTGAACAGCACAGAAACAATGTAACCAAGTCCGGTCGCAAGTGCGCCACCTTTTGCACCAAGAAGTAAAATTAACGGCATTTGTAGTACGGATTTTGTTAGTAACCCGAGAAGTAAACTAAGTACTGTATAACGTTGCTCGTCAATCCCTTGTAGAATCGCAGCAGTGACACTAAATAGCGAGAAGAAAATTGCAAATGGAGCGAAAAAGCTTAGCAACATTGATCCATCAGCGTTATAGCCATAAAATATCGTATAGAGCGGATCAGCCAAGAGCGCTATTCCTAAACAAGCTGGCACGACTAAAAATAGCAATACTTGAAAAACAGCTGTTAGATGATGGTGCACTTCGCGAATCCGACCTTTATGAAATGAAGCAGCCACGAGCGGAACGAGCGTCATCGAAAACGCCAACGCTAATGTACCCGGAATCATAATGATTTTTTGAACAGAAAAGTTGAAAATAGAAAGTAAATCTTCCGCTGCCTTCCCGGGCATGCCATCGTATGTTAAAACACGCGCAAAGGTGAATAAATCAATTTGTTGATATAGTGACATCGCCATTCCTACTATAATGAAAGGCACTGCTGAGATTGAGATTTCTTTTAATAAATGTAACGTCGACACTTGTAATTTATTTTCACTACCGGCAATCATTTTTTGAATACCTGGTTTGCGTTTTCGGTAATACCACAGTAAACAAATTAAACTGAAGAAAGCTCCGACAAAAGCCGCAAATGTCGCTAAGCTCATTGCTGTTACAAGACTTCCACCAATAAGATGAAGCACAATATACGTACTTGCAAGCAGGAAAACGATTCTTGCTACTTGTTCAATTACTTGCGATACAGCAGAGGGTCCCATTGAATGAAACCCCTGGAAATAACCGCGAAGTAAGCTCATTACTGGAATAATAAGTAACGCAAAACTCACTGCACGAATAACGGTTGTAATATCTTGAATGCTCGTTCCGCCACTAACCTCTTGCATCCCAGCTAAAAGCGGTGCAAAAATATACATAATTAAAAAACTAATAATCCCGGTAAATATCATCAAATATGTACTAGACCTATACAATCTTTGGCTTAAAGCATATTCATTTAGCGAATTATATTTAGAAATGTACTTAGCAACTGCTAATGGAACTCCAGCTGTCGCAATATTTAAGAAGATTTGGTAGGGAACATATCCGTATTGATAAAGAATCGTTGCCTGTTCCCCGCCAGCAATCCAGTAAAATGGAATAACATATAAAATCCCTAAAATTTTCGATAATAAAGTTCCCGCAGTAAGTACGGCCGTTCCTCGCATTAATTTTGAACTCATAATTTCTATTACCTCAATTGATTTTTTCTTTTAAGTCTGTCTGTTATATATGTTTATGTAAAAATCATTCTTACATTACTACTTTTAACGCATTCTTCTAAGATTTAAAATACAAGTTACACTCAAGGCAAGTAGCACTGCTGGTAAAATAAGCGAAACAAAGTTCACACCACTATTAATCATTGATAAAACGACACCAAGAATGGTAAACGCACCATATAAATAAAAAACAAGCGGTGTAATAATAATGCCTTTTCTAAGTTTGTTATAAGAAAGAAATAGCATAATCGTAAATGCGATACAAATAACAGCCATTATCGTTGTCGTCATAATCGTATTTTGAACGACAGCGGTTGCATTTGCATTAGCAAGTACTTCTTTTCTTTGTTGTAGAGCAATAAGTCCCACAATAGAAACGCTACTTAATACGGCTTGGATAGTAGATACAATCGCTATCCCAAGTGTTACATTTTTCGTGTTATTGAGCATTCTTGCATGCTCCGGTTTTACTTCAACAGACATTCTTACAACTCCTCTTTAACATTCTATACACCAGACTTTACCATATTTAAAGAGAAATTGTAAGTAGTAATTAGTTTTCGATTTGAACTTCTGCTGCATTTTGTAAAAACGTACCTAGCTCCCTCGTTTCCCCGTCATGCAACATTTGTACGACCTTACTTCCAATAATCACACCATCACAAACACGCGCAAATTTTTCCACATGTTCTATAGAAGAAACTCCAAAACCTGCAAGAACAGGAACAGGGCTAATACTTTTTAAATAAACTAAATGGGTATCAATATGCGTATTAAATTCATTTCTTACGCCCGTCGTCCCGTTGACTGTTACGGCATAAATAAAACCTTCTGCTTGGTTAGCTATTTCTTCTAGGCGCTCTTTCGGACTGGTTAGTGAAACAAGCGGAATAAGCGCAATATCTGTCCCTTTTAGTTCGGGTGTAATAAGCGTACGGTGTTCATAAGGTAAATCAGGAATAATAAGTCCTTTTACAGGTGTTTTTTGAACCATTTCGATAAATTTTGGAATACCTAAATGAAAAATCGGATTAATATAGCTCATAATAATTAGTGGAATTTGCACCTTACTTGTGGCTAATTTAGTTAAAATTGCTTCTAAACTAACTCGTTCTTTTAATGCGCGTAAACCAGCAAGTTGAATGACAGGGCCGTCAGCAACTGGATCAGAAAAAGGAATCCCGATTTCAATCGCGCTTACGCCTGATTTTTCTAGGAATAATAGTTGTTCTTCTAGATTATCTAAACCACCATCGCCGCCCATAATATAAGTTACTACAGCAGCATGCTCTTTATTCGCCAATTTTTTTGTTAATGTCTTAGTCATTAGTTTGCCCCTCCAATCGTTCTTTTAATTGATTAACATCTTTATCCCCGCGACCAGATAGGCATACAACCATACTTTCATCCGGACGCATCTGGCTAGCAAGTTTCACAGCATAACTAATGGCATGCGAACTTTCAAGTGCTGGAATAATCCCTTCTGTCCGGCATAAAAGTTGAAAAGCTTCGACTGCTTCATCATCTGTAACAGAATGATACTCAGCGCGACCTAAATCACGGAAAAAACTATGTTCCGGCCCAATACCAGGATAATCTAATCCCGCGGAAATCGAGAAAGCTTCAAGGATTTGTCCATTTTCGTCTTGTAAAACATCCATCATTGCCCCGTGCAAAATGCCAATCTCGCCTTTAGAAATCGTGGCTGCATGGAACTCTGTTTCAAGACCATGACCAGCAGCTTCTACGCCGTGCATTTGAACAGAAGAATCATCCACAAACGGATAAAATAAGCCCATCGCATTACTGCCACCACCTACACAAGCCACAATCGCCTCAGGTAACTTACCTTCTTTCTCTAGATGTTGTTTACGTGCTTCTGTCCCAATGACACTTTGGTAATCACGAACAATTTCTGGGAACGGATGGGGCCCAAGAACAGATCCCATAATATAATGCGTATCTTCCACATTCGCCACCCAGAACCGCAGTGCTTCATTTACGGCATCTTTCAAAGTACGGCTGCCAGCTTTCACGCTGACAACTTTTGCGCCAAGTAACTCCATTCTAAATACATTAAGCGATTGACGTTTAACATCTTCTTCTCCCATGAAAATAGTACATTCCATGTTAAAAAGTGCTGCTACTGTCGCTGTAGCTACACCATGTTGCCCTGCTCCAGTTTCTGCCACTACTTTTTGCTTGCCCATTTGCCGCGCAAGTAATGCTTGACCAATCGTATTATTGATTTTATGCGCACCAGTATGATTTAAATCTTCTCGTTTTAAATAAATTTTAGCCCCGCCAGCATAGGCAGTAAGTTGTTCCGCAAAATAAAGCGGCGTTTCCCGACCTACATATTCTTTTAAATAGTAGTTTAATTCTTTTTGAAAAGCTGCATCTGTTTTAGAAGCTCGGTAAGCCTCATCTAATTCTTTCACTGCTTTCATTAAAGTTTCTGGCACAAATCTGCCACCGAATTTTCCGTAAAAACCATTTTCATCAGGTGCTTGATATGTCATTATTTTCCAACTCCTTTTGCTGTTTTAATGAAGATTTTAATTTTTTCAGGATCTTTTTCACCATTTGTTTCTACGCCGGAAGAAATATCAACGGCATATGGTTCAAAGCGGTTAATAGCTTCTTTCACGTTTTCGACATTTAAGCCACCAGCAATAATCAATTTATTTTTTATAAGTAGATCACTATTTACTTTATCCCAATCAAAAGTTTTCCCGCTGCCGCCCTCGTATTCTTCTGCCGGAGCATCAAGTAAGATATAGGCATTTGAATAATCATTTATATTGTTAGGAAGTTTGCCCTCTTTAACTGGAAAAGCTTTAATTACTTCGGCATCGGTGCGGTCTGCTTGCTCGGTCGGTTCTTGTCCATGGAGTTGCACGATGTCTAGTGGTACGCCTTTAATAGCAGCAGTCAACTCATCTTCAGTCGGATTAACAAAAACACCAACTTTCTTAATATTAGATGGGATATTTTTAGCTAATTGGTGCGCTTGTTCAATCGTAACTTGGCGTTTACTTTTCGCAAAAACGAAACCAATCATATCCGCACCATTCTCAACTGCTGCTTTTACATCGACACTTTTTTTCAATCCACAAATTTTTACAATCATCGTTTCACCTTCAAACTTTCTGCTGCTTTTTGGGGAGTTTTTTCTCGCATAAGCGCTTCTCCAACAAGTACCGCATTAAATTCTTTACTCACTCGTTTAACATCGTCTGCCGTTTTAAAACCCGATTCACTAATGAAACATGCCTCCGTTGAAAAATCACTCGCAACCATTTCGCTTACCGCAATATCTACTTCAAACGTGTGCAAATTCCGATTATTCACTCCAATTAATTTAGCTCCAATTTTTTGCGCGAGAGCTAATTCGTCCCGGTCATGAACTTCTACTAATACTTCCAAATCAAGGGCACTCGCTTGTTTAAAAAGTAACCCTAGCTCATCTTCTGTAAGAGCTGAAATTATTAGTAATACAACCGTTGCTCCGGCATTCCGAGCGCGAATTAATTGTTTTTCACTAATAATAAAGTCTTTACACAGTACTGGAATTGCTACGTTTTTCGCTACTTCTCGTAAATCTTCAATCGATCCTTTAAAGAAAATCGGGTCGGTTAATACAGAAATCATACCTGCTCCAGCTGCCTCATACGATTTTGCTTGAGCGACTGGGTTCACATCCATATTTATTTCACCTTTTGAAGGCGAGGCGCGTTTTACTTCCGCAATAAGTTGCATTTGTTCCGTATTTTCTTTTAAAAAATCATAAAACGAATAAGTTTTCCGTTTTTCTGCTACTTGTTCTAATGGCATTTCAGCTACCTCTACTGCTTTTTGAGCTAAAATTTCTTCTAAAAATGTCATTTCGCTAGCACCTCTTTTTGATAAGTAATTAAATCTTGCAATTTTTGTTTAGCTAGACCACTTCTAACTAGGTCGCGGGCTAAATCAACGCCTTCTTTTACTGTTTTTACTTTGCCATTTGCGAATAAACCAAATCCGGCATTTAGCAAAACAGTGTCTAAATAGGCACCAGGTTCGCCGTCAAGTACACTACGAAGAATTGCTGCATTTTCTTTTGCATCCCCGCCCCTAATTGCTTCTAGTGGGTAGCTAGCTAAACCGACTTCTTCAGGTTTTAGTGTATATAAGTGAACTTCCCCGCTTTCATATAATGCGTAATGATTTTCACCGGCTAGAGAAGCTTCATCCATAAAGCCCGCCCCATTTAAAACTACGGCCCGTTTTCGTCCAAGTTGTCCTAAAACTTCCGCAGTTTGTCTGATTAAATCACGACGATAAATGCCCATTAATTGTGTTTCGAGATGAACCGGGTTGGTTAAAGGTCCAATCAAGTTAAAAATGGTTGGTGTCCCAAGTTCTTTCCGAACGTCCATCACGTATTTCATATTAGGGTGAACATGTGGTGCGAATAAAAAGGCAATTCCTACTTTTTCAAGTAAATAAGTCATATCTTCAGGACGCATATTAATATCAATCCCTAATTCCTGACAAACATCCGCACTACCTGAACGACTAGAAATACTTCGATTCCCATGTTTCGCCACTGGAATTCCTGCTGCTGCAAGGACGAATGCCGACGTTGTACTGATATTAAAACTATTCGATTTATCTCCACCAGTTCCGCAATTATCCATCGCAGTTCCAGCTGGGAAATCCACTTGAATCGCAACTTGCTGCATCGCTTCTGCTATTCCAGCCATTTCTTCTGCGGTTTCTCCTTTGACTTTAAGTGCCATTAGAAAGGCAGCAATTTTCGTTTTTGAAAGACGTCCTTCAAAAATTTCTGTTGCAACGATATTCATTTCTGCTTTTGATAGATTTTTTTGGTCATATACTTTTTGTAATAAGATTTCCATTTTCTCCCGCCCTTTCTACTATGTGAATAAAGTTTTCCATCATTTGTTTTCCGTCATTCGTGCCGATTGATTCTGGATGAAATTGCAATCCATAAACCGGATAATTTTTCAGTTTCATCGCCATTACTTCCGCATCATCCGTCGCCACTGCTAATACTTCTAAGCAATCTGGTAAAGTATTTTTATCTACTATTAAAGAGTGATAGCGCATCACAGGTATTTCTTTTGGCAAGTTAGTAAAAATGGCTCCACTCGTTTGCTGCATCAGCGAAACTTTACCATGACGAATGTGCTTTGCTCGTTTTACATCTCCGCCAAATACCTCACCGATCGCCTGGTGTCCTAAACAAATCCCAAGTAGTGGTTTTTCTTTCGCAAATTTGAAAACCACTTCTTCCAAAAGTCCGGCTTCACTAGGTTTTCCTGGCCCTGGTGAAAGAACAATCCCATCTGCCAAAGCCGCATATTCCATTAAATCCACGGCATCATTTCGTTTTACTACGACATCACTGAACTCTGCCAAATACTGCTCTAGGTTATACGTAAAAGAATCATAGTTATCAATTAATAAAATCATTCTCCCACCTCCAAAAGGGCTTTCGCTTTTTGTATTGTTTCCAAGTATTCACTCTCAGGTTCTGAATCATAAACAATTCCCGCGCCAGCTTGCACATAAGCTTTTCCATCATGGAGTACCATCGTTCTAATTGAAAGGGCAAAATCAGAATCACCATTTTTCGTTAAGTAACCTACCGCACCAGCATATGGTCCACGTTTTACATTTTCCCATTCATAGATTCGCTCCATGGCTCTTATTTTTGGTGCTCCGCTAACTGTACCAGCCGGCAGCGTCGACCGAAGAGCATCCATCGCACTTAATCCTGGTTTTAATGTACCTTCAACAACGGAAACTAAATGCATCAAGAATCGGTAACGTTCGATTGTTAGATATACTGGTACATGAACCGAACCCGTTTCTGCAATTTTTCCAATATCATTTCGTCCTAAATCCACTAACATTCTGTGCTCTGCAAGTTCTTTTTCATCGGATAATAATTCCGCTGCCAGCATTTCATCTTCTTGTTTTGTTGCCCCGCGACGCCTTGTACCAGCAATTGGATTTGTCGTAACAGTCCGCCCTTTCGTTTTAATTAAACTCTCTGGTGAAGAACCAATTAAGACCGTATCGCCAAAATCAATGAAAAAGAGATAAGGAGAAGGATTTAACAATCGTAATTTTCGGTAATAATCAAACGGCTCCACTGTAAAATCTGCCTCTAACCGCTGAGAAAGTACTATTTGAAAGAAATCGCCATCTTGAATATAGGTTTTCGCTTTTTTGACTAAGTTCATATACTCCTCTTTGGTATAATTGCTTTTGTAAGTCATTTTCGGAACTTGAACTGCTTTGTGTTCATCTTTTTTTGGTGTTGTAAGTTCTAAAAACATCGCTTCAAGTGCCTCATCCAGTTCTGCTTCACTTCTCCCAGAGTAGCAATTATCTTGCACTAAAATAAGTTCTTCCGCTTGATGATCCATGATGATAAAACTTTCATATATATAAAAACGAATATCTGGCATGTCCCGCGTTTCGACTGGAATGTCACCTAAATTTTCATAAAGTGCAATAACGTCATAACCAACATAACCAATTGCCCCTGAATCTAAAGGCAAGCTTTCTTCCTCCGTCTTTGCTTTTTCAATAAATAGTTCAATTTCTTTTAAAGGGTCTGTCACTATTTGAAGTGCCCCGTCTATATAATATTCATGTTGATATACTTTAATTTCATGTACAGGATTGATAGCAATAATAGAATATCTCCCTGCCTCTGCATCTTTTGCAGCTCCTTCAAGTAAGCTTTTGCCTGTTCCGGAAAGACGTTGAAAGGCTAAAATCGCGGTTAATGTATCTGCATCCATTCTTTTCATTTTTCTCATTTAAATCATCCCTTCTTCATTAAAATAAAAAAAGCCCTCTGAAAAAGCCTACTATCATGCTTTTTCAGAGGACGAGTTATCGCGGTGCCACCTCATTTTAGGGGAATCCCCCTATCTCAGTGCTGCTTTTTTGCAGCTGCTCTATAACGGGAGCTCCCGTTCACCCCTACTTCAGTTCAAGGTATCACGCACAAGGCCCATTCCTATTTCATCTATTTATTAGCTCGCACCAAACGCTAACTCTCTTTGAAAATCGATGAAAAGTACTATTCTTGTTTCATGTTTTCGTTTTATAAAATTAAAAAAGGGCCTCTCTCCAAGCCTAGCAAATATACTAGACAAGGACGAGAGACCCGTGGTACCACCTTGATTAACTGCAAAAACAGTTCACTTAATCCATCCAAATTCCGAATGGGCGCCTTGTGTAACGATAAGGCCTAATCGCTGCATCCTACTAAGGAAATTCCTTTTCAAACCAGAGCTCAGAAGTCCATTCACATCATGTCCGCTACTGACTTTCACCAACCGTCAGCTCTCTAAAAACTTTCATCATGCTACTTACTCTTCATCAAAGCTATCATTTTTTACTTGTATTCATCTTACATAAGAACAAACGGAAAGTCAAGAAAATAAAACCACATAAATCAAAATAGCAGTTAATAAACAACTAAGTAAAAAGAACTATCATAGAAAATCCCTCTATCCCCCTATTAATACAGGACATTATTAATAGTAAAAAAAGAATCATTATCTTAATTACCTTTTATTTACGAGTCAACTAGAGATGAAAATCCCCTTAAAACTATATGATAAAACCACTCATACAAACTATGCCTTATAGACTAAAAATTGCTTTCCCAGAAGGACTATCCGCTCATTTTCGTCTATTTGTGAATATTTTCACGTGAAACACTGGACAAACTTTTATTGATGGCTTATACTAACGGTGTAATCAAATAAAACAAAAGAATATGGCACAGCAACAAGTCAAATTTTTTTGGATTATCAGGGACGTCAAAAGTCTACTATGGACATTTAGAGTCCCGCACAAATATTAGGAGGTTCTGGAAAATGGCAATTAAAGAAAATGCGGCCCAAGAAGTATTAGAAGTTCAAAAAGTGATTGACAGATTAGCAGACAATGGACAAAAAGCATTGAAAGCATTTGAAAGTTACAACCAAGAACAAGTAGATAATATCGTACACGCAATGGCGCTTGCCGGACTTGACCAACATATGCCCCTTGCAAAATTAGCAGTAGAAGAAACAGGACGTGGATTATACGAAGATAAATGTATTAAAAACATCTTCGCAACAGAATATATTTGGAACAACATTAAAAACAACAAAACAGTCGGAGTTATTAACGAAGATACTCAAACTGGTGTTATCGAAATTGCTGAACCAGTCGGAGTAGTTGCCGGGGTTACACCAGTAACTAACCCAACTTCAACAACACTTTTCAAAGCAATTATCGCGATTAAAACGCGTAACCCAATCATCTTCGCTTTCCATCCAAGTGCGCAACGTTGTTCATCTGAAGCAGCAAAAGTTGTTTATGATGCAGCAGTTGCAGCTGGAGCACCAGAACATTGTATTCAATGGGTAGAAAAACCTTCCCTAGAAGCAACAAAACAATTAATGAACCACGATAAAGTAGCACTTGTACTTGCAACTGGTGGTGCTGGAATGGTTAAATCAGCATACTCTACTGGTAAACCTGCACTAGGTGTTGGACCAGGTAACGTACCAGCTTACATTGACAAAACAGCTAAAATCAAACGTTCTGTTAATGACATCATTCTTTCTAAATCTTTTGACCAAGGTATGATTTGTGCTTCTGAACAAGCAGTTATCGTGGACAAAGAAGTTGCTAAAGAAGTAAAAGCAGAAATGGAAGCAAACAAATGCTACTTCGTTAAAGGTGCTGAATTCAAAAAACTAGAAAGCTATGTAATCAACCCTGAAAAAGGAACACTTAACCCAGATGTAGTTGGTAAATCCCCTGCATGGATTGCAAACCAAGCTGGTTTCAAAGTTCCAGAAGATACAAAAATTCTTGTAGCTGAAATTAAAGGTGTTGGCGACAAATACCCACTATCTCACGAAAAATTAAGCCCAGTTCTTGCATTTATCGAAGCTGCTAACCAAGCAGAAGCATTCGATCGTTGTGAAGAAATGTTAGTATACGGCGGACTTGGACACTCAGCAGTTATTCACTCTACTGATAAAGAAGTTCAAAAAGCATTTGGTATCCGTATGAAAGCTTGCCGTATCATCGTAAATGCACCAAGCGCTCAAGGCGGTATCGGTGACATTTATAACGGCTTCATCCCTTCCCTAACTCTTGGTTGTGGATCTTATGGTAAAAACTCTGTATCACAAAATGTAAGTGCGACTAACTTGCTGAACGTTAAACGTATCGCGGATCGGAGAAATAATATGCAATGGTTCAAACTTCCACCAAAAATTTTCTTTGAAAAATATTCTACTCAATACCTTCAAAAAATGGAAGGCGTTGAACGCGTATTTATCGTAACTGACCCAGGTATGGTTCAATTCAAATACGTTGATGTAGTAATCGAACACCTGAAAAAACGTGGTAACGACGTAGCTTATCAAGTATTCGCTGATGTTGAACCAGATCCATCTGATGTAACAGTTTACAAAGGTGCAGAACTAATGAAAGACTTCAAACCAGATACAATTATCGCTCTTGGTGGTGGTTCCGCAATGGATGCTGCCAAAGGTATGTGGTTATTCTATGAACACCCAGAAGCTTCATTCTTCGGCTTGAAACAAAAATTCTTAGATATCCGTAAACGTACTTTCAAATATCCTAAACTTGGTGGAAAAGCGAAATTCGTTGCGATTCCAACAACAAGTGGTACAGGTTCTGAAGTAACTCCATTTGCGGTTATTACAGACAAAGAAAACAACATTAAATACCCTCTTGCTGACTATGAACTAACTCCAGACGTTGCGATTGTCGATGCACAATATGTAACAACTGTTCCAGCACACATTACTGCTGATACTGGTATGGACGTTCTAACTCACGCAATTGAATCTTATGTATCCGTAATGGCAAGTGATTATACACGTGGATTATCCATCCGTGCAATCGAACTTGTTTTTGAAAACTTACGTGAATCCGTTCTTACTGGTGATCCTGATGCGCGTGAAAAAATGCATAATGCTTCTGCCCTAGCTGGTATGGCGTTTGCGAATGCGTTCCTAGGAATTAACCATAGTTTGGCACACAAAATTGGACCTGAATTCCACATTCCTCACGGTCGTGCGAATGCAATCCTTATGCCACACGTTATCCGTTATAACGCACTTAAACCTAAAAAACATGCGTTATTCCCAAGATATGAAAGCTTCCGTGCTGATGAAGATTATGCTCGTATCTCTCGTATTATCGGCTTCCCTGCTGCAACTACAGAAGAAGGCGTTAAATCACTTGTAGATGAAATCATCAAACTTGGTAAAGATGTTGGTATCGACATGAGTCTTAAAGGACAAAATGTTGCTAAAAAAGACTTGGATGCAGTTGTAGATACACTTGCAGATCGCGCATTCATGGACCAATGTACTACTGCCAACCCTAAACAACCACTTGTAAGCGAACTAAAAGAAATTTACCTTGAAGCTTACAAAGGTGTTTAAAAACTAGCTAACTTGTCCACCATTAATATATAAAGTTAGAAGAAAGCGCAAGTCCATCCCAGGGCTTGCGCTTTCGCTTTAGTACTAAAATTAGTATAATGAAACAAGAATGGAGTTGATTTAATGATACGAGCAACTGTGCCCTACTTCACTTTTAACGGGGAAGCCCAAGAAGCACTAGAATTTTATAAAAAAGTGTTTCAAGCAGAAATTACAAAAACTCGTTTTTTTCACGAGATGGAAGGATTCTCTGGAGATGAAAAATTAGGCGAACGAATCCTTCATGCTAGGCTTACGAAAGACGATAAAGATTTGTTTTACTTCTCAGATACACTAGAAGGCGAAACAGATGCGGGAAATCGTTTATCACTTGCAATTAATTTTGAAACTGAAGAAAGTTTTGTACATGCATTCGTACTACTTTCTAAAACAGGGACCGTTGAAATCCCTATTCAAAAAACTTTTTGGGATGCAAAATACGCAAAAGTTATCGATCATTACAGCATAGATTGGCACCTTAACTTAGAAAATGAGTCTACTACTAAAGTATGATTTTTTCCCGTCCTCTAGCCGAATGTAATTAGAACTAAAAAATAGTACAATTTTAGTAGTGAGAGAAAAAAAGGAGTGAGTTCATGACTGAGACAGTTTTAAAATTAGAACATGTCACGAAAAAAATCGGACAAAAAAATATTGTCCACGATATCAGCTTTGACATACATAAAGGAGAAGTATTTGGTTTACTTGGTCCAAATGGTGCCGGTAAAACAACTATTATCCGCTCGATTGTAGGCTTAATTCGCCGCTCAGAAGGTACAGTTTATATTAATGGTAAAAATATTGATACCGACTTTAAAGCAGCAATTTCTGAAGTAGGAGCAATTATTGAAAATCCGGAATTTTATATGTATATGTCTGGATGGGCTAACTTAAAGCAATTTGCACGGATGAGTCAAAAAAATATTACAGACGATCATATTCGTGAAATTGTAGAACTTGTAAAACTTTCAGATGCCATCAATCAAAAAGTAAAAACATATTCCTTAGGTATGCGTCAACGTTTAGGCGTTGCACAAGCCTTACTTCACAACCCCGCCCTACTTATTTTAGATGAGCCAACCAATGGACTTGATCCACAAGGGATGGCAGAATTCAGAGCATTAATTCGTGATTTAGCAACAAACGGTACTTCTGTTTTAATTTCTAGCCATTTACTTAGCGAAATTCAACAAATTACCGATCGTTTTGCTATTATTAATAAAGGTGTCTTAACTCATACGGAAAAAATGAGTGACGTACTTAAAAATCACGTGGCTGTTTATCAACTTAAAGTCACTGATAGCGTAGCAGCAAAAACTGTTCTTGCTACACTTCCAGTAAAACTTGTTGCTGAGAAAGAAAATTCATTTAAAATCGAAGTGGCTCACGAAGATGTCCATTTAATTGCCCGCGCGATTATTCAAGCAAATATCGATTTATTGGAAATGGTTCCACTTCAAGCCTCCCTTGAAGAACGATTCCTAGAATTAACAAATGGCGGAGGTGTAAAAGCATGATAGCATTAATAAAAAATGAATTTACTAAATTATTTTCTAGAAAATCTAGTTGGATTATGCAAATTGTCTTATTTGCAGCAGTTTTAACTTTGGCACTACTTATGTTTTTCGTTAGTAAGATTGATACAAGCGGTGTTGAAGGTGGCAATGCAAGTAATGCTGGAATTACAGCTTATTACGATGATAAAGGAACTCCGGTAAGTGAGGAGGAATACTGGAATTCAGCAGATAAAGATGGTAACCCAACATATAAAACCGAAACACTATCACTAACAGATTCCGTTGCTTACTTAAAAACTCAAAAACAAGCAGCTCAAACGAAAGATGAAAAAGAATCAGTTCAAAAACAAATTGATTTCTATCAAGCTTATGTAGATGCAGATGAAAAACCTGCTAGCAATTCAGCCGGAATTTCAAGTGCTGACTTCTTTGCATCACTCGGTAGCTCTGGAGCAGTCGCAACGATGCTAGTAGTAATTGTGGCAAGTATTATTGTTGCAACAGAGTTTTCTGGCGGAACAATTAAGTTATTACTCGCACGACCTTATTCTAGAAGTCAAATTCTTTTCTCTAAATATTTTATGTGTATTGTTTATAGCATCATTAGTTCCATCACGCTATTATTAGCTAGTTTTATCTTCTCGTTTATTCTTCCGAAGCAATCGATTTTCATGCCGCTCTCCCCTTCATCAGGCGCAATGACAGCGTGGGACCATGCTTGGATGTTACTCGGAACAAACTTCTTACTGATGATCGTGTATGCAACTATCGCATTCTTCTTCTCATCCGTTGTTCGTTCACAAGCATTAGCAGTTGGTGTTGGTGTCGGAGTACTATTCTCTGGTGGAATTATTCGTCAACTACTACCACTCGCTATCGAAAAATACGACTGGATGAAATGGATTATTTTCAACTTGCTTAGCTTAAATGATACAGTTGGCGGTCAAAAAATCGCTGGCGGTTTAGCAGATTGGCAAATTATTGCTGGCCTTGGCGTATATACAGCGATTATCCTCTTCTTTACATTCTTCATTTTCAAAAAACGAGATGTCGCGTTAAGTTAATCCAAAAAAGAGGTTGTCCGTTATGGACAACCTCTTTTTTTAATGTTTGATAATCTCAATTTTATTTACTGCATTTGTATCAATTCTTGCTGTTCCGCCAATTGGGAAAGTAGCAAGTGGTTGCGTATGGCCAAAATCCGCGCCTGAAATAACTGGGATTTTTTGTAAAGCTGTTTTCGTTTCTATAATAAAAGCAAGTTTCTCTTTCGTCATTGCCGTTTTTGTTTGGAAGCGACCAATAACCAAACCTTTTATTTCATCTGCACCTGGTTGATTAAGAAGTGACTCCAAATCACGATCAAACGTTTCTGGAACAGTCATAAAATCATCTTCCAGAAATAAAATAGCACCAGATAAATCAGGCATATATTCTGTTCCTTGTAGTAAATTAAGCGTGCAGAGATTCCCGCCGATAATGGTTCCTTCTGCTTCTCCATCTTGAAGAACAACTAGCCCTTCATTTGGCTTGAAGTCCCTGTTTTCTTGATCCAAATACCATTCATCATCACTCCACGAAGTACTTGCCGTTAGCGCAAATGGTTCTTTATCTACTAAGCAAGCGCTAAATGAATCAAGTACGTAGTCTAGACCTTTTTTCATTGAAAAGGTAGAGAAATGTGCGCCGGAATAAGTAACGAGTTCGGTTTGGGTATAAATAGCCGTTCCTAGCGCTGTAATATCAGAGAATCCGCATAAAATCTTAGGGTTCTCAGCAATTAAATCATAATCTAAATATGGTAGTAATTGATTGCTATTAAAACCACCGATAACAGTTAAAATCGCTTTCACATTCGCATCATTGAACGCTTCATGAATGTCAGCTACTCTTGAGCGAATACTAGAGCTTAACATACAATCCATTTCTGAAACATGCTCTCCAAAAGTGACTTTGAAACCCATCTCATTTAGGCGTTTAACAGCGAAATCGACTTGATTTTCTGCCATTATACCAAGAGATCGGCTTGGAGCAATGATGCGAATTTCATCACCTTGTTTTAATTTTGCGGGAATCATCATTTGATCGCCTCCCTATTTAGCGTATGGAATGGACATGAACGTAAATGATCGTCCAGGATGCCAATAGCTTGTAAATAAGAATAGATAATCACAGGCCCAACGAACTTAAAGCCTCGTTTCTTCAAATCTTTACTTATTTTTTCAGATAGTTCCGTCTTAGCTGGCACTTCTCCCATTCCCTGCCATTCATTAATAATTCGCTCTCCATTTGTAAAACTCCAAATATAATTAGCGAATGAGCCGAATTCTGCTTGGACTTTTTGTGTAGCTAGGGCATTGGTGCGAACTGCTTTGACTTTCAAACGGTTCTTCACAATGGCCGCTTCTGAAACGATCCGCGCTAAATCTTCATCTGTTAACCGAGCACACTTATCAATATCAAAATGAAAAAAAGCTTCTTGATAGGCTTTTCTTTTATGTAAAATTAATTTCCATGACAGGCCAGCTTGTGCCCCTTCTAAATTCAACATTTCAAATAAATAAGTATCATCCTTACTCGGGACGCACCACTCGCCATCATGGTATGCTAGTTCAAACGGGTCATTAATCGACCATGGACAACGTAATTCTTCGGACAAATTGAGTTCCTCCTATATAGTTAAAATATAATACACACTAATTAATACGGCTACAAACAAACCAATACAACTCCAAATTATCCGTTTCTCTTTCCACTGACTAACTGCAACTGCGATACTCAATGCTAAAAATAAAAATAATAGCCAGTTCGGAACATCTGGATGATACTCGCTTTTGAAAATAAGATAACCAACTACTGCTGCAATTATTCCTGTTACAACCAAACTTATCTTTTGATACCTCATTCGCTCAAGCCTCCTATTTACCAATCATAAAACATACGTTCCCTTTTTGCAAGTGAAAATAAAAAAAGAAGCGAACTTATTTGCTCGCTTCTTTTTTTGGTAATTATTTTAATTTGCCACGAAGGACCATTGGTAAAATCCCACCATGACGGTAATAGTCAATTTCTACTTCTGAGTCAAATCGTGCAAGTGCATCAAAGGTGAAGCTAGTGCCGTCTTCGCGAACAGCTGTTACTTTGACAATATCTCTTGGCGCTACACCTTCACTGATTTCCACTTGTAAACTTTCTGAACCAGTAAGGCCTAGTGTATCTGCATCTTCTCCTGGTAGGAATTGAAGTGGTAAAACACCCATCATTACAAGGTTAGAACGATGAATCCGTTCATAACTTTTTGCAATTACAGTTTTAATTCCAAGTAAATTAGTTCCTTTGGCAGCCCAGTCACGTGAAGATCCCATTCCGTAATCATCGCCAGCAAGAATCACTAAGCCAGTGTTGTTTTCGATATATTTTCTAGATGCGTCATAAATGGACATTACATCCCCAGTTGGCCAGTATGTTGTGTAACCACCTTCTGTTCCAGGAGCGATTTGGTTTTTGATTCGAATATTGGCGAATGTACCGCGCATCATAACATCATGATGACCACGACGAGAGCCATACGAGTTGAAATCACGAATCGCTACGCCTTCTTCTTGCAGGAATTTTCCGGCTGGTGTATCTTTACCGATTGCACCAGCTGGTGAAATGTGGTCGGTTGTAACAGAATCACCAAATTTACCAATAATACGAAGACCAGATAAAGCTTCTACTTTGCCAGCTTCTTTTGCTAAATTATCAAAGAATGGCGGGTTGGCAATATACGTCGAATTTTCATCCCATTTGTATAAAGCATCTTCTGTAGTTTCAATCGCATTCCAAGCTTCATTTTCATCAAATACATGGGCATATTGCTCACGGAAAAGTTCTGGCGTTACGGTTTCTTCTACAAGCGCCTTCACTTCTTCTGAACTTGGCCAAATATCGTTTAAGAAGACATCTTCGCCATTATTACCACGTCCGATTGGTTCTGTTAACATATCTACGTTCGTTGTCCCAGCAAGCGCATAAGCAACTACAAGTGGTGGTGAAGCTAAGAAGTTTGCTTTCACAAGTGCATGAATTCGTCCTTCAAAGTTACGGTTACCACTGAGAACTGCGGAAACTAGTAAATCACTCTCTTGAATCGCTTCTTCAATTTCTTCTTTTAATGGACCTGAGTTACCGATACAAGTTGTACAACCATAACCAACTAGGTCAAAGCCAAGTTTTTCTAAATATGGAAGTAAACCAGCTTTTTCCAGGTAGCCTGTAACAACTTTGGAACCTGGCGCTAAGGAAGTTTTGACGAATTTGGGTACTTCTAAGCCTTTTTCAACAGCTTTTTTAGCGACCAAACCGGCGCTTAGCATTACGTATGGGTTAGAGGTATTCGTACAGCTTGTAATTGCTGCAATAGCAACGGAACCAGTTTTCATTGTTGATTGGTCACCATTGCCAAATGTAACAGTTACTTCTTTGTCTAAAGCTGATTTATCAAGACCGAAACCTTGGTTGCCTGCTTTCGCTGTAATGGATTCACGGAATGTTTCTTTCATTTTCGAAAGCGGAATCAAATCTTGTGGACGTTTTGGCCCAGCTAGATTTGGCTCAATAGCAGAAAGATCGATTTCCACTGTTTGTGTATAATTTGGTTCTACTTTTTCTGGTGTAAAGAATAAATCGTTTGCTTCTAAATAAGCTTCTACTAATTCGATTTGTTCTTTGTCACGACCAGTTAGTTTTAAATAGTTAAGCGCTTCTTTGTCTACCGGGAAAAATCCGCAAGTTGCGCCGTATTCAGGAGCCATATTGGCAACAGTCGCGCGGTCAGCTAGTGGAAGGGTTGCAACGCCTGGACCATAAAATTCAACAAATTTCCCTACTACTTTTTGTTCCCGCAAAACTTGTGTTACTTTCAAGGCAAAATCGGTGGCAGTTGCGCCGTTTGGTAAAGCGCCTAATAATTTCACACCGATAACTTCCGGAATTGGGAAATAAGATGGTTGTCCGAGCATTCCGGCTTCAGCTTCAATACCGCCAACTCCCCAACCTAAAACGCCAATACCATTAATCATTGTCGTATGGCTATCTGTCCCAACAAGGGAATCTGGAAACGCTACAAATTCGCCGTCCGAAACTTCATTCGCGATGACGACGTTTGCTAAATACTCTAAGTTAACTTGGTGAACGATACCAGTTGCAGGTGGCACAGCACGATAGTTATCAAATGCTTTTTGCGCCCAGTTTAAAAATTGATAACGCTCCATATTGCGTTTGAACTCTAGCTCCATGTTGATTTTTAGCGCTTCTGGATTCGCATAACTATCAACTTGTACCGAGTGATCGACTACTAAATCAACTGGGATTTCTGGATTGATTTTTTCTGGGTCGCCGCCTAGGTCAGCCATCGCTTTTCGTAATGAAGCTAAGTCAACAACTGCTGGAACACCGGTGAAATCTTGTAGAATAACACGCGCTGGTTTAAATGGAACTTCTCCTTCGTTACCATTTTTTGACCAATGAGCTAGGTCTTCTACATGTGAATCCTTAATTACTCTGCCATCAGCTTGTCTTAATACGGATTCAAGTAGAACACGTACAGAATAAGGTAATTTCTCGATGTTTGTGATTTTGTCCTCTTCTAAGGTTTTAAGTTTGTAGTAATGATACGTTTTGTCATTAAGTTTAAATGATGCTTTTGCTTTTTCTTTCCAATTAGTCATCCACGTTTCCTCCTTCAATTCTTGAAACGACTGGTCTCTCTCATCTATTGTACTTAAAAATAAGCGATAAGTAAACAAAGAGAATTCGCTATAATTCAATAACTTTTTCTTATAACAAAAAAATGAATGACAACGAAGTGCCATTCACCTTTTTTTATAGACCTAAATTGGTTAATGCTTGTTCTAGGGAGCCAAATGATTGGAGTTTCGAAATATTCGAACCAACCTGAATTGTGCGCTGGGCAAAGCTTGGTTGCATACCAGAAAGTATCGGGATTAATCCAATCAATTTAAATGATTGAATCATATCTTCCATGTGTTTTGTTGCAAAATCATCTTTTAAAACGGCGCTAGAAAAATCTATTACGATGAAGTCTAAATTTAACTTATCCGCAGATTCGATTGCTTTTTCTTTCATAAAATAGCCTCGATCATCATCTAAACTTCCAACTATCGGTAAAACTCCAATGGAATCAGTAATCGGAATAATACGCGTCGATAATTGGATAATTTCTTTGCGCTGAGCCATAACTTGATTTCTATTTTCTTGCATAAATCCTTCAAGAAGCTGCTGTTGAATGGATGCGAGTGTGTCTTTTATTTCTAACATAAACTGAATAATATCAGCATCCGTATAAAAAACATCTTCAGTTTCTTTCCATTTAAGTAAGCTGTTTATAATAAATTTATCAATTTCGCTCATATGTTGATGGATTTTTCTAATGTCCGTTTTGTCATTGAAGCGTCTTTTACCGATGTTTTCAAAATCTCGTTCTTTCACTCCCGTAATGACATCAATAATCATGCCACACGATGCGGTACTTAGTGAGCGAATAGATTGTTCATCCTCACCAGCACTAAGCCTCAACTTATATTCATCCGTTTGAGTATAATAATTATCGTAAAAATTGTTAACTACCTCTGAACGACGACTAATCAAAAATTCTTTAATTTGCATAAACTTCTCCTTTTTCACCGATACTATCTCGCAAAAATTAAGATGTTATCTGCATGTAAATTTTCAATCATTTTATCAACCTGTTCTTCTGTTAAGTCGAAATCTTCTAGAAGTTTTTTAACAGATTTATCGTCTGTTTTTGAGAACCATTTAGCAAAAGGTCCTGCCGCATAAAGGGCACCGTATTTCGGATTATAAGCTTGTGGAATAACAATTGCGCCACTAAGTGATTGCAGTATTCCAGAGATAATGCCAAACGCCTCTTCATTAACTGGACGTTCGATTTCAATATTTTCTTTTTCCGCTAATGTTTCGAGATTTTTATTATGTTTGGATTTAGCTAAAACAGAAATATCTTCTTTTTCATAGCCCTCACTTACTAACTTGTTGATAATTTCCTCTGCTGCGCCTACATTTTGAACTGCGAATACTTCCCACTTTTTCATTATTTGTCATCCCTTCCATTATCCAATTGTAAAATTTGTTTAATTTCTTCTGTGCTTAATTTACCTAGCATTTGTTCCCCTGGTTGGATAAGTTCATCCACGAGCGCTTGTTTTTTCTTTTGTAAGTCAAAAATTCGTTCTTCAATCGTTCCTTTTGTAATCATTCGGAACACTTGAACGACACGTTTTTGACCGATTCTGTGAGCACGTCCTGTCGCTTGTTCTTCTACAGCTGGATTCCACCATAAGTCGTATAATATCACCGTATCTGCACCCACAAGATTTAGCCCGGTTCCTCCTGCTTTTAAAGAGATTAGGAAAATATCATTCTCACCTTCATTAAAAGCATTAACCATATCTAATCTTGTTTTAGCAGGCGTTTTACCATCCATATAGAAAAGGGGTTGACCATCTTCTTCTAATTTCCGGCGAATAATCGCAAGCATACCAGTGAACTGAGAAAAAATCAGTATTCGTTTGCCGTTTTCTCTTGCTGTCTGTATTGTATCAAATAACTGTAGTAATTTACCAGATTCACCTTGATAATTTTCGACAAAAAGGCTTGGATCACAGCAAATTTGGCGTAAACGGGTTAATCCCGCGAGTAATTTGATTCGTTCTTCCGAAGCATTGCCATTACTTTCTTCTAAATCAGCTTGAATTTTCTCTAAATAAGCTAAGTAGATTGTTTTTTGCTCATCGGTTAATTCAGAATAAAGGTTTGTTTCAATTTTATCGGGTAGTTCTTTTACTACGTCTTGTTTTAATCTGCGCAGTAAGAACGGACGAATCATTTTGGCAATGTTTTCGTACGGGATTTCTTTGAATTTGCGTAGCGATGGGAAAAATCCTGGCATTAATGTTTGGAAAATCGCCCATAATTCATCGATACTATTTTCAAGTGGCGTTCCACTTAACGCAAATACATGATTTCGTTTAAGCGCACGCACTGCTTGTGATGCTTTTGTATGGTAATTTTTAATGGCTTGCGATTCATCAATAATGACACTTGAAAAAGCTACATCAGCGAAATGAATAATATCTTGACGTAAAGATGGATAAGAAATCAAATAAACATGACCGTGTTTTATCTCTTCCATTTCTGCCATACGAGCCTGTTTCGTTCCATGTAAAACAGTCACAGGGATTTCTGGCGCAAATTTTTCTAATTCACTTTGCCAGTTGTAGAGCAGTGAGGCTGGTGTAACTATTAAGACCGGTTTTAAGTTCGGATTCTCTTCTAATTCTGATGCCAAGAAGCTAATCGTTTGTACAGTTTTACCGAGTCCCATATCATCTGCCAAAATACCACCAAGATTATATTTAGCAAGTGACTTCATCCATTCAAAACCTGTTAACTGATAATCACGCAACTCTGCTTTTAATCCTTTTGGTAAACTAAAACTGTCTTCTGATTGAGTAGTTATGTCTGTCAGTAGTTCACGGAAAGAACGGCTGAATTTATGATGTTCATCTTGCGTTCCCGCCCCTAAAATATCGTAAATTTGCATACCTCGATAAAGCGGAACTTGCATATTCGGCTGGACATCTTTTTTACGCACTTCTAACATTTGTAGTACGTCTTCCATTTGTTTATAGTTTTCTGATTCAAGCGATAAGAAACGTCCATTTTTCAGACGATGATAGCTACGTTTTTCTCGCAATGATTCTAGGACATTTTGGACTTCTTCTTCCGGGATGCCTTTGAAATCAAACGAAACAGAAAGATAATCATTATCTGAAGAAACATCTAGCGTTGTCACAGGGCGCACGTTGTCTTCTACCATTTCTTCTAAACCATCTTCCATATAAATCTCCGCATACTCGGCAAGTTTTGGAATGGTTCGATAGTAAAATTGATATAAATCCTTTTCTTGTTTATTAACAACCATTTTTGTTCCTGAAAAATGAACAGGAGCGCTTTCGATAATATTCATCACGCGTGCTTCTTTTTCCACATCACGAATCATGATTTTTTCGTTTTCTTCTTCCGTAATTGCAAATGGGTCAAATAATTGATTGCCATAATGATATTCAAGGCGTAATGTATGCTCTCCGTATTCCAGCGCAATAAATAATTTACAATCAAGTGGTTGCTGTGTAATCCGGTCTTCAATCGAGTCGTCCAGTTTCAACTTACCACTTTTTTGTAAAGCTGGTAAAACATAGGAAATCACTTCACTCAATTGCGACTCTGAAAACTGCACCACTTCATTTTTCGTAACTTTATGAAATTCCATTAACGGTTTTAAAGATTCCCAAACTTCTTTAACAGGAATGAAAAAAGTACCATCAAAAAAAAGTAACTGATAAGCTTCGAAAAAGATTGCTTGTTGTAAGTCTTCCATTTCTAGTTGGTATTTGTCATCCGCACTTTTTTTAAGTTCAAAAATAAAGTCTAGGTTATCGCGGCGAACGTTGATGCCGCGGTATTTAATATCTTCTACGCGTTCTTTCATAATAATACAAGTCGTGTCGCGCTCAGTTAAGAGTTCTAATAGTTCACCAGCCATACTAGGTGGAATAGTAAGGTTTTTCTCTTCCGCATAGGATTTTGACCAGTAGAAAGAATCTGTATCATACATCTTGGCAATTTCACTGATTTGAAGTAATTTGTCCAAAATTTGTTTGTCTTCTTCCAAAAAGAAATGCTCATTTGGATCATAAGCAAAATTCTTAGTAAAGACAAGCCACTGCCGATCACGAATCGCAGCTAAAAATGTATTCATATTTTTTACTACATATGTTCGCTCTGTCCCTACTTTGACTTCAATTGTCATAATATAACTAGAATCATCGGGTTTTAAGCGAATGATATATTGTGTTTGAAGTGGTATTTTATTAGTAATATCCTCTTCCACTTCAAGTTGTTGCGCCATATTTTGTTGAAAAAGGGAAAGAAGTGTATTTGATTCTTGTGTGAGAATTCGATTTTTAAAATCTTGTTTGGCTGCTTTTTGTTTTTCTTTTTCCATTTTTAAATGTGTCGCGTAGATATGTTTGCAAATAGCATTTAGCTGAAAATCGGCACAGCTACAAGCATAATTTTCACTCCCAGCATCTTCTACGACATTTTGATCAATAAAATAGGTTAAAAAATGGTCTGATGCGTCTTTTTCACGAAACTGAATGATTTCTCCGTCTTCCATCAGTTTTTTTCCAGCCTGTTTCACACTATATGGAATCATTTTATTTTGAATTGCTGTAAAGTGCTCCATTACTTTCTTCCTCCCAAAACCGTCCATTACTCTAAACTACTATTATATAGGAAAAGACGAGTGACGGCAACGCAAGCGGTCTTTTAGCTATTAGCAGTAATAAATTTAGTTGTACTTCCGTGATTAGTTGCAGTTACTTCTAACCTTGCTGAAATGCGTTCTTTTAGCTCTGGCACATGGGAAATAATCCCGACTAAGCGGCCGTTTTCTTGTGTTTCCAGTAAACATTCTACGGCGACCTCTAGTGACTCTGGATCAAGCGTACCAAACCCTTCATCAATAAACATGGTTTCCAGTGAAATTCCACCAGCCATTTCTTGGACAACTTCTGCAAGCGACAAAGCAAGTGCTAGCGAGGTTTTAAAACTTTCTCCACCTGAAAGTGTTTTTACATGACGCGTCAGCCCCGTATATTCATCAAAAACTTCAAGTTCTAACCCACTTTGGACATTCCCTTTTGCTTTTTCGATTTTTCGCTTGAGTTCAAAGCGTCCGCTAGTCATTTTAGATAAACGATGATTAGCTCGGTGGATAATAGTATCTAAAAACATCGCTAAAATATAACGTTCAAATGTTAGCCTTCTAGCATTTTTACCACGAGCTGAGTCTGCTAATAAGCCAATGTCCGCATAATTTTCTTCTGCTTTTTCTACTGCTTGAATACTGTTTTGATAGTTTTCGGCAAGTTCTTTTCGTTTCAAAACAAAGTCGCGTTGTTTAATTGTGTTTTCTTCTGACTGAGCAAGTTCTAATTGTTTTTCGGTCATAAATGATTCTAGTTGTTCGATATTTGGTTTTTGTTTGTTTTTCAGTTTTTCTGTTAAATCAGCTTGGCGTGATATAGCTAAATGGCGTTTCCGCTCAAAGTCAGCTAGTTGTTCTTCTTTACTTTTTAGTTCTTCTACTGACATTAAAGCTTGTTTATACGCCTCATAAGTAGGAAAATCATTTTGTTTCATTGCGTCTTTAAAAACTTCGCGTTGGACTTGTAATGCTTCTTTAGCGTCCAGTGTTGTGTTCTCGGCAGATTGCAATGTTGATTCCAGCCTAGTTGTTTCTTTTTCAGCTTCTCTAAATATTTTATCCACTTGTTCGGCTTGTTCCAGATGCGTTTTAATGCTGTTACTTAATTCATTCTTTTTCTTATCAAAAATAGTTTTGTCTCGTAAATCGACTGGAATTGCTTGTTCTAAATAGCTTAGTTTTCCAGATGAGAGTTGGACTTCTTGATGAAAACTTTCTACTTGAAGAGCCGTATTATTTTTTTCTGTTTCTAGCTCTTTTTGTTTGTTTTTTAATGTTTCAAGTGTGCCTTGAATATTTTCTTTTTGCGCCACGTTAGTTTGTAATTGATTTATTTGATCTGATAGGTTTTTAGCTAATTGGCGGTTTTCTGCTAATAACTTTTCTACTGCAACTAGATCCACACCTGCTATGTCTGCCCATTCAGCTAATTGCCATTCAAGTTGGCTGATTGATTTTTCAACCTCATTAATCGCTAATTGTTTTTCGTGTAGTTTGGCTTTTGCCTCTTCTAGCGTTGTGAGGCTGGCCGATTCCCCGTATTCTGCCAATTGTGGATGTGACACAGATCCGCAGACAGGACAAGCGTCACCCTCGTGCAAATGAGCTGCGAGTGTTGCAGCTTGTTCTTGTTGTAAATTTGATTCTTCTTGTTTAATCGTTGTTTCTATAGCTAATTTTTCTGTTAAAAGTTGTTTTAGCGTTTGTTCTTCTGTTTGTTTTTGTTTATTCCATAGATCCATTTTCATTCGTTTATTAACAAGTTCTTGATTTTTTTCAATGAGAGCTTCGGCAGTTGTTCGTTTATTAATAGCCTCTAAAATCGCTAGTTCTGCTTGGTTAATTTCTCCTAAACGAGTTTCCATTGACTGTAGTTCTACTGCGATTTCCTGCTCTGTTTTCATCACTTTTTCTAAACGATCCGCTGCTTCTTTCCAATTAATTTCTGCGCGTCTTTTTTGAATCGTTACTGTTTCTAATTCAATGATTTTTGGTTCCATTTCTTCTAATTGAAAAAGTGTGCGTTTGTTAGCTTCTAGTACTGCTTCTTGTTCAGCGAGTGCTTCTTTTTGTTTTTTTGCATTTGAAAATCGGTTTGTTATCAACTCTACTTCATGCGCCACTTGTTTTTCAGTATTTACTGCTGTTTCTAATTGTTCTTTTAAACGGATACAAAGCGCATCCTGAGAACGCAGGTTACTGGCTCTTTTAGCTGCTTCAATTCGGTTTGCTATCACTTGATAAAAATCTTTTTCAGCTTCTAATTTAGCTACTTCTTCTATATATAAATCTAAATTTTGCCAATCAAGCAGTTGTTCTTTCGCAAGAGTCACTTTTTCAACCGCTTCACTTGTTTCTTTACGAATGATGCTTAAAGCACTTTCTAACTCTGCTAAAATTGCTTGTTCTTGCTTGATAGCTTCTGTTTGCAGCAAACTAATTTCAGTTGTTGTCTTGCCGGTTATTTCTATTCCTGGCAAGCTGAGTTCGGCAAGCTCGGCGACTTTTTTTCTCGCTTCGACAACTAAAATTTCTGCTTCTTTTTGTTTTTCCCACAGCAAATTTTCAACTTTTTCATAGTACACGGTATGCGCTAATCGTTGCAAAATTACTTCTTTTTCTTTACTATCCGATACAAGTAGTTCTCTAAATTCACCTTGAGGAATCATTAAAATTTGTCTAAATTGATCCACATTAAGTTGAATTAATTCTTCCATTTTCGTATTAACATCACGAACGGAACTCGCAAGGAGCTTCATTTCATCACCTATGAGTTCGTATAATTCAGCTTTTTGAGGAGAAGTTGTCGTTCCATTTCCTCGTTGTTTAGCAATTTCTTGTTGAGGAATACGACTGATCTGATAAATTTTGTCTTTCAATCTAAACACAAGCGTTACTTCCGTTATTTCTTTGTCCGTCGCAAAATGGCTGCGCATGGAAAAACTTTCCCGATCGAATGTGTTTGCTTTTCCAAAAATCGCAAAGCTAATTGCATCAAAAATAGTGGATTTCCCCGCCCCTGTTTTACCAGAAATCACGAAAATTTGTTCCGTTCCTAGTTTTTCAAAGTCAATTACTTCTTTTTTGGCATAAGCTCCAAATGCTTGCATGGTTAATTTTATCGGTCTCATTCAGTATCCTCCTTTCGAGCTTCTTCAAATACATCTGCTAATTTTTGTTGTTGCGTCTCCGTTAATTTCGTACCATTTACATATTCAAAAAATTGCCCAAATAACTCTAAATCATCTTTTTTCATCATTTCTTCAAAGTTATCTTGCGTTTCTTTTAAGGTTTGCTTTTTACGTTCTAAATGTAAAATATTGGGATAAAATTGGCGCAATTTCCCCATTGGATCAATTAAAGCACCTTCATCCATTAAATTAACTTGAAAGAAATCATTTGGATTTTCCACTAAGTTTTCCGTAAGTTCCGCCAGTGTTCCAGAAATGATGCGCATATCATGTTTCGGCGTTAGAAATCGCTCTTTTACATTAATAAGTTCATTTCCCTCAATTTCTACAATGCGCACACTTTTATTATCCTTTGTTTCTGAAAAAGAATATTTTAACGGCGATCCGCTATAAAAAATAGCAGGATGATTAATCGCATGTGGGTGATGCAAATGACCAAGCGCGGTATAAGTAAATCCATCAAAACAGTTCGTTGAAACTCGGTCCACATTTCCTATCGCAAGTTGGCGTTCTGAATCGCTAGGAATCCCGCCAGAAACAAACGCATGTCCTACTAAAATTTGCGCCTTAGCTGGGTTCCATTTTGTTCGAATTTGTTTCGTCACGGCTTGCATAGCGTCCTCAAAGCTACGAATAGAACTATCAGCCAAAACTTCACGAATAATTGCCGGCTCATGATAAGGCACAAGCCACACTTCCGCATCCATAAACGAAATTGGTTCAAACTGCGAAGTACATTTCCCTTTCATATATAGCTTGCTGCTTTCGTACCACTGACTGCCAAAAGCTAGTCGCTCTGCACTATCATGATTACCACTAATCGCAAATATCGGAATACCTAGTTCTACATTCCATTTCACTAAAATATCATTTAGCACTTTCACCGCATCCGCAGGCGGTACAGCACGGTCATATAAATCTCCAGCCAAAATAAGCGCATCAACTTGTTCTTCCTCGGCAATCTTCGTTATTTGTGCCAAAATATATTCTTGCTCAGCTAGCATCGATACGCCAGATACAATTTTCCCTAAATGCAAATCAGCTGTATGTAAAAATTTCATCGTTTTCCTCTTTTCTTTTTCTCAGAGATTATTTATTTTTAATGCAAAACTCGTCATTTTTAAGTATACTAGATATAGTTTAAAAAAATAACTAGCAATATTGGGAGTGAAGAAGTTGTTTTATCATTTCGCAAAAAACCTCGTTCATTTTATTTTAATTATTATTGGTGGACGATTTCAAGTACAAAACAAAGAGAAAATTATCGAAGCGCCTTATGTTGTAGTTTCCACTCATACGTCTTGGATTGAGATCTTATATCTTGGTTTCGCTTTGTCGCCAACACCAGTACATTATATGGCGAAACAAGAGCTTTTCAAAGGAAAATTCCTCAACTGGCTAATGACGCACCTTAACGCTTTTCCAGTCAATCGTGATAATCCTGGACCAAGTGCCATTAAAGCTCCCATTCGGATGCTTAAATCTGGTAAAGTAGTTGGTATTTTCCCTAGTGGTACAAGAAAAACAACCAACCTTCATTTAAAACGTGGTGCTGTAACTATCGCTCATAAAGCAAAAGTTCCAATGCTACCTGCTGTTTATGATGGACCCAAAACATTTGGAGAAATTTTAAAACGCAAAAAAATCATTATTCGTTTTGGCGATCCGGTATTATTCAATGATACCGAACTTGACCAAAAAGAGCTACTAGAAGTTAAGTCTCAAGAATTAATGGCGACATTTGAACAACTTCAAAATGAAATTAACCAAACAAAAAACAAATAATAAAAAAGACAGCTTCCATTTGGAAACTGTCTTTTTTATTATCAGGAAGCTGTATCAGTTGTAATGCTTGAAGGATTAAGTCCAGCATCTTTTAATACGCCAGCAATTGCTTCGTCCGCTTTTGCCATCGCTTCGTCTGCTTTTGTTGTGTCACGACCGCTAGCTTTAAGTGCATCTGCTTCTAATTTATAAGCATCACTTAATTGTTTCACAGCTGCTTTGAAATCATCTGTGTATTTACCTAGGTCTGGTGTTTTTTCACTAGCAAGTGTTTCAGATACTTTAAGTGCTGATTCACTAGCTGGTTTTGCAAGAGCAGCAAGGTCTGCTTCAGATGGTTTAGGATCTGCGCCAACCGCTCCTACATAAGCGTTGTAATCGCCGTTGTTTTCATTAATAACGTCTACTAAGTCCATGTAATAATTTAATACGTCGTCCTTAACGTTTGATGTTTCTTTTTTTGTGTCTTCTTTTTTGTCGGAACTATTAGAACCGGAACAAGCCGCAAGCGACAATCCTAGTGCTAAAGTTAAAACTACTAATAACCATTTTTTCAAGATGATGTCCTCCTTTTTTTCAAGCCAAACTCGGAAGCCCTTTTGTAACTGGCCGCGTCAGTCTCGGATATGCTTCACCCATCCGGCAAGTAACATTACTCACGATGTAACATTATTCATTATAAGCTATTCATACTAGATAATTCAAGCTGTTTTGGAAAATGCTTTCACTATTATTCGTACTCGCCACTAACTTCTACTTTACCTAGCTGTTTTTCCGTATTTTTATATTGGAAATACATAACGATTCGCCAAGGCACAATCATTGCAAACGCCATAATCCAGAACATACCAGATAATTCGCCTACTTCCAAACTGCCGCTAATCCAATATTTAATGAAAATCCGAATAAGCAATAATCCCATCAAAATAACCGGAAAAGCTTTCGTGCGTTTAATAAATACGTATTTATGACGAACTTCGAATTTTGTAGTCCAAATTAAAATAACAGAAAACACTAGCCCCATGGCAATTGCTTCTAAAATATCTACTACCGAAACACGGAAAAAAGGAATAACAAACATGAGTGCGCCTGTCGACATCATAATTGGCGGTATGATAATCCCTTTCACACTTGCTGGACGCTTCGATGCTTTCATTCTTATCATGATAATTCCAGCCCCAAAAACAAGTGTAATGATAATTGAAATGACTAATGACACGATTAATTCCCCCTACTTATCTGCTGTAACACTTCGCTCCTCATTATATTCCTTTTACCGCTTGAAATAAACTTCTCTGCTTAAAGCGCTTCGTCTAAATCCATTCCGCTATTTTGTAATTGATACATTGAGTGATATACACCTTGTTCTGCAATTAATGAATCATGTGTACCACGCTCAATAATTCGCCCTTTAGATAAAACTAAAATTAAATCGGCATCCTTAATTGTCGAAAGTCGATGCGCAATCGCAATCGTTGTACGTCCTTCTCTCATTCGTTTTAACCCAGTTTGAATTAAGCTTTCTGTTTCTGTATCAATATTTGCTGTCGCTTCATCTAACACAAGAATTTGTGGGTTCGTCACAACTGTTCTAGCAAAAGAAATCAACTGCCTTTGCCCACTTGAAAATGAAGCACCTCGCTCAATAACTTTATGTTGATATTGATCGGATAGCGTTTGAATAAAACCATCTGCTTGAACAAATTTCGCGGCATCCACAATTTGCTCATCCGTAATGTTTTTATCATAAAGACGAATATTCGTGTTAATATCGCCATAAAACATAAAACTATCTTGTAAGACAAGTCCCGTCTTCTTACGCAATTCAGCAATTTCATGGGATTTAATCGACTTACCATCAATTAAAATATCGCCGCGCTCGAATTCATAAAAGCGCATCATTAAATTGATAATCGAACTTTTCCCGCTCCCTGTATGACCAACTAAAGCCACCGTTTGACCAGGTTCTGCTGTAAAGCTAATATTTTTAAGTACATCACGTCCGCCTTCATACGCAAACGAAACATCTTTAAACTCAATTTTTGCACGAGTAATTTTTGCTTCTGGATCATTTAATTGAGCTGGGACTTCTTCTGTTTCATCCATAATACGAAATACTCTAGACGCTGCTGTGATGGCTTCTTGATACATAGCCAAACGTTCCATTACGTTATAAATCGCTTCTAAAAACCGATCAAAATAACTAACAAACGCATAAATTGTCCCGATAGCTACAGGACCAGTTAAAGATTCAGCCCCGAAAAAGCTAAGAATAATCACAACTGCTAGCGCGTAAATCAAGTCAATGGCTGGCCCAAGTAATAGTGCATTAAATTTAATATTTTTCATTCCAACATCATAATAGTCTTTGTTGATGTGCTCGAATTCTTTTACTAAACGGCGCTCTTGATTAAATTGTTGCACAATTGACATCCCTGAAATCGACTCAGCAATTTTCGCATTTAATTGGCTTAATTTTTCTCGTCTTGCCCGGTAAAACTGGGAACTGTATTTCCGGTAAACAAAAATAATAAAGACAATAAGTGGGAATAACAGCAAACTATAAAGCGCTAACTGAACATTGAGCGCAAACATCGCCGCATAAATCCCTACGAGCATAAACAAACTTTGAATCGCAGTTGAAAGCACATTAATAAACATATCTTTCACAGCTTCCGTATCATTTGTCACACGCGAAACGATACTCCCAGCAGGTGTTTTATCAAAATAACGCATTCCAAGTGAATGAAGCTTCGTAAAAATGTCAATCCGCATTTGCTGCACAATTTCAAGCGCGATTTTTTGGAAATAAAGCAATTGGAAGTACCACACAATGGATTTCCCAATTGTCAGCCCTAAATACCCCGCTCCTAAAATTAACAAAGCTTGCATTTCTAAATTCATTGGCGTTAAATAATCATCCAAGAATATTTTAATTAAAATTGGCGCGAATACATCTGCAAGCGTTACAAGAAGAACAAGAATTCCAGTCCAAATCAAACTTGGAATATGATATTTTGTGTAACTAAGCATTCGCTTTAATACTGCACGGTGTTCTTTACCGGACATCACTAACATTTCGTCTTGTTCATTCATCACTTCCATCAGCCGCACCCCCTTCTCCTAGAGCTTCCTCTAGTTGTTGCTCATGGAACATTTCTGCATACCAGCCATCTAGCGTCATTAGCTCACTATGCGTTCCTCGTTCCACAATTCTCCCCTTATCAATAACAATAATCAAATTAGCATGTTCCACAGAGCTAAGTCGGTGTGCGCTAATGATGGTTGTCTTATCAGAACGATTCTCTTTTAAATTAGATAGAATCTGTTCTTCCGTTTTTGCATCTACCGCCGAAAGTGCATCATCCAAAATCAACAATTCTGGATTCATAATTAAGGCACGTGCGATTGCAAGACGCTGTTTTTGTCCACCAGAAAGTGAAACTCCGCGCTCGCCGACAATCGTATCATACCCATGTTCAAACCCAAGAATATCTTCATCAACAGATACAAGTTGCGCGATTTTGCTCACTTCTTCTTGAGGTGCTTCTGGTTTCCCAAAACGAATGTTATCACGCACGGTTGTTGAGAATAAAAACTGATCTTGTGGCACATAGCCGATTGCTTCTCTCAAAGCTCGTACAGTGTAATCTTGAATTTTTACATCAGCAAAAGAAATTTCGCCATCGTACGTATCATATTCTCGCATTAATAATTTTAATAACGATGTTTTCCCTGAACCAGTTCGCCCAACAATTCCAAGCGTTTCACCAGATTTTAAGTCAAAACCAATCTCTGACAATACTGGTTCACTTTCATCAGGATAGGTAAATGCATTAATTTCCACATGTAAATTACCTTCTGGAGTAACATCTACTGCATCTGCGTGATCAATTACATCTTCTTTTTCCGCAAGCAAATGCTGCACACGGTCGTAAGAAGCATTTCCGCGCTGAATGATATTGTATAAAAATCCAAATGCTAACATCGGCCAAATGAGTAAGAATAAATAGTTTGAAAAAGCAATCACTTGTCCAATAGTCAATTCTCCGTCAACAACGAATTTAGCTCCAAACCCTAAGGAAAGCACAAAGGAAATCCCTACAATAATCGAAATCATTGGATCGAACATCGCATCCACTTTAGCAACTGAAATATTTTTTTGAACTACTTCTTTTGTTTGTTTGGCAAAATCTTGAATATCTTCTTTTTCTTGCCCAAACGTTCGTGTGACTTTAATTCCTGAAATACTTTCTTGTGTTTTATCATTTAACATCGAAAAAGCAGCTTGAGCCCCGTGGAAACGATCATGTAATTTTTTACCTAAAATCGAACTTCCGAGTACCATAAACGGCATTGGAAGTAATGCAATCAAAGTAAGGCGCCAGTCAATCGTAATCGCCATGGTTGCAATAACCGTTCCTCCTGTTAACACAGAATCCGATAATGTCAAAACACCAATTCCCGCCACTTGTTGAATAGCGGTAATATCATTCGTCGCATGTGCCATTAAATCCCCAGTACGATAACGTTGGAAGAAAAATGGTGACATCTTCGTAAAATGTTCGAACAGTCGTAAGCGTAACGTCCGTTGTAATTTGTTATCAGAACCGAAAATCAACATCCGCCAAACGTAACGTCCAACGTAAGCAAGAACAGCTGCTACAACGAGAATAAGCATCCATTTAATCAATTTTTCTTTTGTCAGTGAGTCATTTGTGACTGCATCCACCGTGTAGCCAATTATTTGCGGCGGTACTAACTGCAAAAGCGCAATTGTAAATAAAATTGTTACCCCAAACGCATAAGACTTCCAATTTTCTTTAAAAAACCAGCTTAATGCTTTAAAAATTTTCAAACAACTATCCCTCCCTTTTTTCCTTAAATTTGGACAAATAAAAATAATGGACCTATTTCTGCCCATTATTACCCGAAAAAATATATTTATTTGTCACCACTTTGTATAAAATAAAACCAACTTAAAGGAGAGTTCCCTTGCTCGCGAAATGGTCCGGTGAAATAAATTCTATTTTTAAGCGCAATAATGCCATGTTTGAAGTCGTAATATAATTATTCATCGTCCATTCCTCCTTTGTTTTATTATGCAACGATATTAGTTTAACCGATTTCGTTTGAAAGCGCAACAAATAATTGCAAATTGTTTAAAAATTATTTGTATTTCGGGATTACTTTTAAGAAAAAATACAGCTATATACAATAAAAGCATAACGATACTTAGTAAGCACCGTTATGCTTTTTGATCATTTCTATTTAGTTTTCTTCTATTTTCACTTGGTTTTCTACGGCATTTTCATATGTTTCATATTCTTCTGTTTGCGTAACTTCTTTTGCTGTATCGATATTTTTTGTTTTTTCATCGAATGCTATTGTAGAGTTACCACCTGAAATAAGTAATGAACCATCATCTTGCGTATAAGCAGTAAAAATATAAACTTTTCCTACATCTGGCAGTATGTCATCTTCAAATATATCATAGGCAGAACCGTCCTCTCGAATACCACCTTGTTTGGCTATCGCAAGTTCTTTATCCGTTGCCAGTTCATTTTTTAAATTAGAAATAACTTTGATTTTATAATTTGTGTAGGCTTCTCCGATATATTTTACCGAACCATCTTCTTGTTCGATTGGCGTTTTATTTTTATAAATAGTCCCGCTCTCTCCTGTTACTTTTCCGACAAACACATAATCCGCATCACCAACAACTTCATTTGGATTATCGATATTTAGTGTATAGTCTGAATGAATGGCATAAGTTGGAACTTCTTTTTTCTTTGGTTCTGTTTTTTCTGCATATGTACTTACTGTTAGCAAGCAACCGATACCTAAAATTGTTACTGTTGAAGCAATTATTCCCATAGTTGTCTTTTTCATCTTAAGTACCCCTTTTTAATATTTTTTATATGCTGCATCATAAGATCTTTTGTCGTTCGTAGATAAGCTCGTCTTGGAAGTACTATATTGGTACATCACATCAGAGGATGCATTATGAGCTAATCGCAAACCATGACCTAATTCGTGTGTTGCTACATTTTGCTTACCAGCATTATTTTTTTTATCCATATTTTTTTTGTTAAAAGTAATTTTTCCATTGCTATAAGTAGTAGCATTAACATTGTTATTGACGGAAACATCACTGCAATAAACATCAGATTTATTCTGCGCAGAAGCTGGTCTAATTACTCCCTTTTTATAGGCGTTCCAAGTATTGGCCCCTGATCTTATAAAAGACATATACTTCGAATTACCTGAGTAATCTAAATGCTTACTACTATCTACTAAATCCCATGTAATAATTTTAGCTGCCGCACTCGCTTCCACACTCGGCATAACCATACTCCATACGCAAATAAATGCTACTAACAATGATAAAATTTTCTTCATTCTGTGTCGCTCCTCTTTGTAAGTAATTTTTCAAGTGAAACAGTAAACATATTAGTTAATACGTATACCTTTTTTTCTTCCAAACGTGATGAATACTCCCCCTTTTCTCTCAAACTATATCATAAAAATAGGAAATCCCTATTTAAATAATAACAAGCTTTCGTACGTACTAAATTTTTAAAATTGGCTCGAGTTTCTGGGCTTTTGTGCTCTAAATACATTTTTTATACAACAGTAAACTCCGAATCCAACGAAAAAACCGATGATATATAATAGCAAATCGGTTACATCAAACATCCCCCCTTTTAATATAGATTGCAAGCTTTCGATTACTAAAATCAAAGTAAAAAAGGCAATAAAGCGCTTTAGAAAATCATCCAAAAATGGAACAAAGCTTAGCAGAAAATACATAGGAGTGAATAACACTAAATTAATTAAAAGTACGAACCACGAAGCTTCATTAATGCGTAAATCTTCTAAAATAAGCATCACATTGACATTGAAATAGGACTCTAAAGATACACTATCATCAGGTCTTAATAAGCCGATAGTTAAAACGAATAAATACAATAAGAGTAATAAATATCCATCCCATTTATTTTGAAGCTTAAAAACCATTTTGAGTAAAATGTATAGGGTGAATACCACAATCCCAAAAGCTAAAACATTTTTATTCAAGCTCTCCATATTGCCAAAGTACATGGGTAAGATATTATAAAATATACGGAAATATACAATAAAAGCTACTAGCAAACTAAGTAAAAATAAAAGTAATTTATAAATATTTCTTTTAATGTTCGTCATCCCTTTTTCCAACCTTGAACGCCTCATTTCTAAGCTTTATACCCTCCAAAAAAATTGTAACATGGATAGCGAATGTATAACCAAAAATGTAATGAAATAGCCAATTCTTGTCATGAACGACTAAAATCAGGCTTAAATTAGAATTATTATTACACTTTTTGAAACGAATCGTCTATTTGGTCTATTATTTCACCTTATTTTGAGTGTATTTCACTATTTTATGCAACCAATGTTCCAAATATGACAAATTGTTCAAGGAACTGGATTTCGCGGTTAAGAACCAATACCAAAATCCCTTTATATATATAAATTCTTATATATAAAATGTATAAATATTCAGTGATAGTATATTAAAATTCTCAAAAAAAGCCTCGATAATTAAATCGAAGCTTTTTGTTTATAAAGTGATAATAATACTTGCTATCATAATCATAACTCCAAATAAAAATGCTGTAAAAAAACCGAACCACTTTTCTTTATAGGCACCAATTGCAGAAACTAGATAAGCTAATAAATAAACAATTTGTAGCCAAAGAGGTGAATCTAATCCGTCCTTTGTTTGAATCATTACTCGTAAATTATTTACTAAAAATAAAATAAATAAAGTAACAAAAATAACCTTGATGATTTTTTTCATGCTGTTCTCCCTTAGTTTTATTGTACCTTCTAAGTATAGCAAAAAACACACGCAGGATAAACTATCAAAATAAATAAAAAAACTCCTGCAATCCATAGAGGGTTGCAGGAGTTGATATTCTTTCAAATATTACTTATTTTTTCACTTGGCTCATTACTTCTTCAACAAAGTTATCTTCTTTTTTCTCGATTCCTTCGCCTACTTCAAAACGTACGAATGATACAACTTTTCCGCCGCTTTGTTTTACGTATTCGCCAACAGTGATGTCTGGGTTTTTAACAAATGGTTGGTCTTCTAAAGAAATTTCGCTTAGATATTTTTTCAAACGACCTTCTACCATTTTTTCAACGATATTAGCTGGTTTGCCTTCGTTTAATGCTTGTTGAGTTAATACTTCTTTTTCGTGTTCAACTTCTTCAGTAGAAACGTCTTCACGAGAAATGTATTTAGGGTTGATTGCAGCGATGTGCATTGCAACATCTTTTGCAACTGTAGTGTCAGTAGTTCCTTCAAGAAGTGTAAGAACACCAATACGTCCGTTCATGTGGATGTATTCGCCGAAAGCAGAGTTGTCCGCTTTTTCTTTAACTTCAAAACGACGAAGGGAAATGTTTTCACCGATTTTTGTAATTGCTTCAGTGATGTAGTCTTGAACAGTTTGACCATTAGGCATTTCTGTTTTAAGTGCATCTTCTAAGCTATCTGGACGTACTTCAAGAATTTGTTTAGCTAGTGCATCAACTAATTGTTGGAAGTTGTCGTTTTTAGCAACGAAATCTGTTTCAGCATTTACTTCAAGTACTACTGCATGTTTTTCATTGCTGATTACATGAGTCATACCTTCAGAAGCAACACGATCAGATTTTTTCGCAGCTTTAGCGATTCCTTTTTCACGAAGATAGTCAATTGCTTTTTCCATATCTCCTTCAGTTTCTACAAGCGCTTTTTTACAATCCATCATACCAGCGCCAGTTTTTTCACGTAATTCTTTTACCATTTGAGCTGTAATATTAGCCATTTATTTTCCCTCCAATTTTTCTCTTTAAAAAAGGTGATAAGAATAGTGCCTTATCACCTTGAAAGTTTCAAATAAAATCTTATGCTTCAGTAGTTTCTTCTGCAGCTTTTTCTTCTACAGGAGCAACTTCCGCTTCAGTTAACTCTTCCCCTTGGTTCACTTCAATGATAGCGTCAGCCATTTTAGCAGTTAAAAGTTTAACCGCACGGATAGCATCATCATTTGCAGGGATTACGTAGTCGATTTCATCCGGATCACAGTTTGTATCAACAATACCGATGATAGGAATATGAAGTTTACGAGCTTCTGCAACCGCAATACGTTCTTTGCGTGGGTCAACGATGAATAAAGCATCAGGAAGACCTTTCATGTCTTTGATTCCGCCTAAGAAGCGTTCTAGTTTTTCTTGTTCTTTTTTAAGAAGGACTACTTCTTTTTTAGGAAGGACTTCAAAAGTTCCGTCTGCTTCCATTTTTTCGATTTTTTTAAGGTGTTGAATACGTTTTTGAATAGTTTCAAAGTTAGTTAAAGTACCACCTAACCAACGATGATTCACGAAATATTGTCCAGAACGGATAGCTTCGTCGCGAACGGATTCTTGAGCTTGTTTTTTAGTTCCTACAAACAGGATAGTTCCGTTGTCGCTAGCTACTTCACGCATGAAGTTGAAAGCTTCGTCTACTTTTTTCACTGTTTTTTGTAGGTCAATGATATAAATACCATTTCTTTCTGTGAAGATATATTTCTTCATTTTGGGGTTCCAACGGCGAGTTTGGTGGCCGAAGTGAACTCCTGCTTCGAGTAATTGTTTCATTGAAATAACAGGCATGTGTTATTCCCTCCTATTGGTTTATTTTTTGCGGATAACCGCCCTCCGCATGGATCAACCAGCTGAAAAACTTAAGCGAACAAGTCGTTAAGCACCTTCTCAGTCTGTCACCGTGCGTGTGTGATTTAACACCGTTTCCTAATATACCATAAAAACGAGAAATATGCAACCTGTAATGCATATCTTCTTCTAAAAGTAATTTTTTTCAACGATGATTTCAAGGTCTTCGGCTAAACTGAGAACGGCTTGTTTTTTTATTCTTTTAAATTGTGCTATTTCATAAGGTAGTTCCATCATTGTAGCGATGTCTTTTTGTTTATCAATATAACATTTAATTAGAATAAAACGATGCAGAGGTTTCATGGTATTTAATATCTCTGTATATAATTGAACTAGTTTTCCTATTGCAGTTAGATAGCTACTGTCATCAGTTACTAACTTTTCTTCTATTATTCCCTCAGAATTAAGTTTTATTTTGTTCCTAGGTCCTAAAAGGAAGACCAAATACTGAAACTCCTCAAAAAAACGTTTTACATTTTGGACAGTTTAAATGTAGTCTATACTGTTTTTCATTGCTGACACCCCGTTTTACATTAATACTAGCAAAATATTAGCTATATTTGTTATGCATGTTGCTTAAAATTTTCCAAAGAAAAAACGCTTCAAAATTAGCAACAAAGCTCAATTTCGAAGCGTTTCTCTAATCAATTCGCAACAATATTTACAAGTTTTCCTGGAACGACGATTACTTTACGGATGGTTTTTCCGTCTATGTTTTCTTTGATTTTATCGTCTTCATGTGCGAGTTTCTCTAGTTCTTCTTTTCCGAGTGACTTTGCAACGGTGATTTTATTTTTTACTTTGCCATTTACTTGAAGTACGATTTCTACTTCATCTTCTACTAGTTTTGTTTCGTCGTATGTTGGCCAAGCTACATAGCTAATTGTTTCTGTATGACCAAGGATTTCCCACAATTCTTCTGCAAGGTGTGGTGCGATTGGGGACAAGAGTTGCACGAAACCTTCAACATATTGTTTTGGAATCGTATCTTGTTTGTACGCTTCATTGATGAAAATCATTAATTGCGAAATACCGGTATTGAAACGCAGGTTTTCGTAATGATTGGTAACTGTTTTCACCATATGATGATACGCTTTTTCTAAATTAGTATTTGCATCGGTTGTAACTTTTTCAGCGAGTGTGCCTTCTTCAGTTACTAGTAAGCGCCAAATACGATCTAAGAACTTACGCGCACCTTCTAGTCCATTTTCATTCCAAGCAATAGAAGCTTCTAGTGGTCCCATGAACATTTCGTACAAGCGAAGTGTGTCTGCACCGTATTTTTCTACTACTTCATCAGGGTTAACGACATTGCCTCTTGATTTGGACATTTTTTCGTTATTTTCGCCAAGAATCATGCCTTGGTTAAATAGTTTTTGGAAAGGTTCTTTTGTTGGAACTACGCCGATATCGTATAAGAATTTATGCCAGAAACGTGCATAAAGAAGGTGAAGCACTGCATGTTCTGCCCCGCCGATATAAACATCTACAGGAAGCCATTCTGCTAATTTTTCTTTATCAGCAATTGCTTCTGTATTGTTTGGATCGATATAGCGCAAGAAATACCAGCTTGATCCAGCCCATTGTGGCATCGTATTTGTTTCACGACGACCTTTACGACCATTTTCGTCTGTAACGTTTACCCAGTCGTGCAAGTTAGCAAGTGGAGATTCGCCAGTTCCTGAAGGTTTGATTTCCGTTGCTTTTGGCAGAAGTAGTGGCAGTTCTTCTTCTGGTACAAGCGTTGTTTCACCGTCTTCCCAATGAATAACTGGAATTGGTTCGCCCCAGTAACGTTGTCTGCTGAACAACCAGTCGCGCAAACGATACGTGATTTTACGGCTACCGATGCCTTCTTTTTCTAGCCAATCAATCGCAGCGGTAATCGCTTCGGCTTTAGCCAGTCCGTTCAAGAATTCCGAGTTAATATGTGGTCCATCGCCAGTGAAAGCTTCTTTTGTAACGTCGCCGCCTTCAAGTACTGGACGAATATTCAAACCAAATTGTTGCGCAAATTCAAAGTCGCGTTCATCATGGGCTGGTACGGCCATAATTGCCCCTGTTCCATATTGAATCAACACATAATCAGCAATCCAAATCGGCACTTCTTCGCCGTTGATTGGATTAATCGCGTAAGCTCCTGTGAATACGCCTGTTTTGTCTTTTGCAAGGTCAGTTCTTTCTAGTTCGCTTTTTAGTTCTACTTGTTTTTTATAAGCTTCAACTGCTTCTTTTTGCTCAGGTGTTGTGATTTTTTCGATAAGTTCGTGTTCTGGTGCAAAAACTGTATACGTTGCGCCAAAAAGTGTATCTGGGCGTGTTGTAAAGACATTAAACGTTTCATCGCTATCTTTAATTTTAAAAGTAACTTCTGCGCCTTCTGAACGACCAATCCAGTTACGTTGCATATCTTTAATATTTTCAGGCCAGTCTACAAGTTCAAGGTCATCTAGCAAACGATCTGCATAGGCGGTAATTTTAAGCATCCATTGACGCATTGGTTTGCGGAAAACTGGGAAGCCACCACGTTCACTTTTGCCATCGATAACTTCTTCATTGGCTAAAACTGTACCAAGTGCCGGACACCAGTTTACAGCGATTTCGGCTTCATAAGCTAAGCCTTTTTCATATAGTTTTTCAAAAATCCATTGTGTCCATTTATAATATTCTGGATCTGTTGTATTAATTTCACGGTCCCAATCATAGGAGAAACCAAGAGATTTAATTTGGCGAGTAAAGTTGGCAATATTCAATGCGGTGAATTCTTCTGGATCGTTACCAGTATCAATCGCATATTGCTCTGCAGGAAGTCCAAATGCATCCCAACCGATTGGATGAAGGACGTTCTTCCCTTGCATGCGTTTCATTCTAGACAAAATATCTGTTGCAGTATAGCCTTCTGGATGTCCTACGTGAAGACCTGCTCCAGATGGGTAAGGAAACATATCTAGTGCATAGAAGTTTTCTTTATCTTTATCTTCTGTTGTTTTAAAAGTGTTATGTTCACTCCAATATTGTTGCCATTTCGGTTCCATTTTTTTATGATTAAATGTCACTTTACTCATCCTCTTTTCCTTAAAATATCGAATTTTGGCTACAAAAAAATCCCTACATCCCAACGGCTTATCGCCATGGGACGAGAGATGCTTCTCCCGCGGTACCACCCACATTAGTGTTTAACCACTCAACTTAACAATTCCTTAACGCGGAAAACGGGGATACACCCAAGCTCCATGGTAAGTTCATCCGGATTTTGTGACTGACTTGCACCAACCGTCAGCTCTCTTCACATCAAAATATGCAGATTACTACTCCAATTCATCGCTATTTCGCAAAATTCATTAGTCTTATTGTAGCTGAATTTAGGTTTTTTAGCAAGCGGTCTGAAGATTTATCTAACTTTCGTAGTAAAATGTGCTAAAATGAATGGAGAATTTCATTTGAAGGAGTCTAAAACTAGTGAAACAAACGAATCCATTTGTATATAGTAATGATAATAAAAGATACCATACATGGAACTACTGTTTACGAGAAGAATTTGGGCAAAAGACATATAAAGTTGCGCTTGATGGCGGTTTTGATTGTCCAAATCGTGATGGCACAGTAGCGCATGGCGGTTGTACATTTTGTAGTGCGGCAGGTTCTGGTGATTTTGCTGGGAACCGAGCGCTTGATTTAAAAGTACAATTCCAGCAAGTGCGCGACAAAATGCAAACGAAATGGAAAGACGGGAAATGTATTGCTTACTTCCAGGCTTTTACTAACACTCATGCCCCTGTTGCTGAACTGCGCGAGAAATTTGAAACGGTTTTGAATGAGCCTGGCGTGGTTGGGCTTTCGATTGCGACACGACCTGACTGTTTGCCGGATGATGTCGTTGAATACTTGGCTGAATTAAATGAACGGACTTATTTATGGTTAGAGCTTGGTTTACAATCTGCTCACGATGAAACTGGGCGCTTAATTAACCGCGCGCATGACTATGATTGTTATTTAGAAGGCGTGCGCAAACTGCAAAAACATAATATCCGCATTTGTACCCACATTATTAATGGTCTTCCGAAAGAAACGCCGGAAATGATGATGGAAACCGCACAAAAAGTAGTTGAAAGTGGCGTTGATGGTATTAAAATCCATTTACTCCATTTATTAAAAGGAACGCCAATGGTAGAAGATTATAAAAAAGGTGACTTAGAATTTTTAACCCGTGATGGTTATGTGAACTTAGTAGCTGACCAACTTGAAATTCTGCCTCCTGAAATGGTTATTCACCGAATTACAGGTGATGGTGGCGTGGATGACTTAATTGGACCAGTTTGGAGTTTAAATAAGTTTGAAGTACTGAATGCCATTGATGCAGAACTCGTTCGAAGAGATAGTTGGCAAGGGAAACTATATCAACCTGTGGAAGTGAGTTCCCAATGAATTTACGTGGTATTCTCCCCTTCGCTCATGATACACTTCGAAAAGTAGTTCGCTCTGGAGATTATGTAATTGATGCAACATGTGGCAACGGGCATGATACACTTTTACTAGCAGAACTTGTGGGTGTAAATGGTCATGTGCTCGGGTTTGATATTCAACAAATGGCAATTGATGCAACGAAAACTCGTTTAGAAAATGCTGGTGTCGTATCACAAGTAGAGCTCGTATGTGCTAGCCATGCGCTTATTCCAGAATATGCAACAAAACCTGTTCGCGCTGCTATTTTCAATCTCGGCTACTTGCCAGGTGGCGATAAAGAAATTACGACAACCGCTGATTCTACGTTAGAAAGCATTGGCCATTTAATGCAGCTACTCGAAGTTGGTGGCGTCATTATTCTCGTTATATATCACGGCCACCCCGCTGGAAAACTGGAAAAAGATGCTGTTGTGACTTTTTGTGAAGCAATCCCACAACAAGATTTCCACGTTTTATCTTATAACTTTATCAATCAAAAAAATGATGCCCCATTCGTCATTATCATCGAAAAAAGAAAACCTAGACAAAGCTAGTAATTAGCCTGTCTAGGTTTTCTTTTTATTTTCCAAAATCGTATTTATCTGCTACGTATACATCATACCAAATCATAAAGATAACAACTGTCCAGATTTTACGACTGTAGTCGAATTTACCGGCACAGTGATCGTCTAGTAAGCCTAGAACGTATTGTTTGTTAATTAAATGATCGGTTGGTGATTCTTTAATGATATTTTTAACCCAAGCGTTCATTTCGTCTTTTAGCCAGTGACGAATTGGTACTGGGAATCCTAGTTTACGGCGATTAAGTACATGTTCTGGTACAAATGTTGCTGCCGCTTTACGTAAGATATATTTAGTAGTTCCGTTAGTTGTTTTCATTGTATCTGGAATATTTCTTGCCACATTGTACACTTCTTTATCAAGGAAAGGTACACGGACTTCCAGTGAATTAGCCATTGTCATACGGTCAGCTTTTAGGAGAATATCTCCACGTAGCCACGTATGAATATCAATATACTGCATTCTTTCTACAGGATGATAATTCTTAGTTTCTGCATAAAATGGATCCGTAATGTTCGTATAATCATGACCAGATTGGTATTTCGGAAGTAAAATTTGTTTTTCTTTTTCTGTGAACATTTTGGCGTTTCCGATGTAACGTTCTTCCATCGGTGTTGTTCCGCGTTCTAAGAAACTTTTACCACGCATTCCTTCTGGCATAATACGCGCCACGCTATTTAACATTGATTTAAATACGCCTGGCATTTTGTTAAACATCGCAAGGGAATTTGGTTCGTTATAAATGTTATAACCGCCAAAAAGTTCATCTGCGCCCTCACCTGATAATGCTACTGTTACTTGTTTACGCGCTTCTCTTGATAAGAAATAAAGCGGAATAGCAGCCGGATCAGCAAGTGGGTCATCCATATGCCAAACAATTTTTGGTAATTCTTTCATATATTCTTCCGGTGAGATAACATAACTAATATTTTCTACACCAAGCTTATCTGCTGTTTCTTTTGCTACATCGATTTCACTGAAACCATCGCGTTCAAAACCAACAGAAAATGTTTTAATTGCAGGATGGTATTCTTTGGCAATCGCCGCAATAATCGATGAATCAATACCGCCAGATAGGAATGAACCAACTGGTACATCGGAGCGCATATGCATTTTTACAGAATCATACATTACGTCACGCACTTCTTTAATCCATGCGTCTTCTGATTTAGTTACTGGTGCAAAAGATGCTTTCCAATAAGTAGTAATTTCCATTGGTTGACCAATTTTCTTCGTGAACTGATGTCCTGGTTCTAAGCGTTTTACATTTTTAGTTAAGGAATCTGGTTCTGGAACGAATTGATAAGTCATGTAGTTTTGTAATGAAACTTCATCTAGTTCTTTTTCTTTTAAAGCATGTAAAATGGATTTCTTTTCAGAACCCATAAATAGCTTACCGTCTTCTTCTGCATAGAAAAATGGTTTAATGCCGAATGGGTCGCGTGCGCCGTAAACAAGTTCTTCTTGTTTATCCCAAATAACGAAACCAAACATCCCACGAAGACGTTCTGCTGTTTTTTCTTTGTATTTCGCATATGTAGCGATAATTACTTCGGTATCACTTTCGGTTTCAAATGTCATTCCTTCAGCAACTAATTGCTCGCGGAGTTCCACATAGTTATAAACTTCTCCATTAAAAATAATCCAGTAACGCTCATTTTCATACGTTAACGGTTGATGACCGTTTTCTACATCAATAATACTTAAACGGCGGAAACCAAACTGCACGTGATCATCTGTGAAGTATCCTTCATCATCTGGCCCACGGTGCGTAATCATACTGTTCATTTGTCTAAAGGTTTCTTTATCAGCGCCAGTAATTTCTGTAATGCGGTCATGTACGCATCCTACAAATCCACACATGGTAACATTTCTCCTCTATATAGATAATCATTTTATCTTTTTTTCACAACGTCTATCATATCATAACTAGGCTTTCTTTGCACTGTTTAGGAAAGAAAAAAACCGAACATTCCTCACAAGAAATGTTCGGTTAAGCTTATTTTACGATTAATTTTTTTAAGGCTTCTGCTTTATCCGTTCTTTCCCAAGGTAAATCAAGGTCGCTACGGCCAAAATGACCAAATGCAGCTGTTTGACGATAAATTGGACGACGTAGATCAAGCATATGGATTATCCCAGCTGGGCGTAAGTCAAATAGCTCATTAACACCATCAATTAATTCTTGTTCTGAATAGTCACTTGTTCCATATGTGTCAATCGAAATGGAAACTGGACGCGCAACTCCGATGGCATATGCAACTTGTACTTCTACTTTTTTAGCAAGTCCAGCAGCAACGATATTTTTAGCGACATATCTTGCTGCATAAGCACCCGAACGGTCTACTTTGGTTGGATCTTTACCAGAAAATGCTCCCCCGCCGTGACGCGCATAACCACCGTATGTATCCACGATAATTTTACGGCCAGTAAGTCCAGCATCGCCAAGTGGTCCACCAATAACAAAGCGGCCAGTTGGATTAATAAAGTATTTCGTATTTTCATCTAAGAAAGAAGCATCAATTACTTCTGGGAATAGATGTGTGTGTAAATCTTTCGCGATTTGTTCTTGTGTGATGTCAGGATGATGTTGCGTTGAAACAACAATTGTATCAATGCGAACAGGTTGATTAAATTCATCATATTCTACGGTTACTTGTGTTTTTGCATCTGGTCGTAAATAATCTAATTTATTCGTTTTGCGTAATTCTGTTAACTTACGTGCTAAGCCATGTGCCAAAAAGATTGGTAGTGGCATTAATTCTTCTGTTTCATCTGTTGCAAAACCAAACATCAAACCTTGGTCTCCTGCCCCAATTGCTTCAATAGCAGCATCAATTTCACTACCACTTCTTGATTCTAGTGCCTCGTCCACACCTTGCGCAATATCTGGTGATTGTTCGTCAATAGCCGTTAAAACAGCACATGTCTCTGCATCAAAACCATATTTTGCTCGAGTATAGCCGATTTCTTTAATAGTATCACGAACGATTTTAGGAATATCTACATATACAGAAGTAGTAATCTCACCTGCTACTAAAACTAAACCAGTTGTCACAGTAGTCTCACAAGCGACACGTGCGTCCGGATCTTTTGAAATAATTGCATCTAAAATTGCATCAGATATTTGATCTGCAATTTTATCTGGATGTCCATCAGAAACCGATTCCGATGTAAATAGATGACGGTTTTTAGCCAATTTTATTTTCCTCCTTTAGTTCTCTCCAAATACGTCTCATATAAAAAGCCTCTCTCTATTTTGCACGAAACGCGCACGAATAGAGAAAGGCTATAATTATACCTTTGCTCTCATCGTTCAGGAGATATTACTCCTGCAACAGATTAGCACCTTTCACTTATATGTGTAGGTTGCTGGGCTTCAAAGGGTCAGTCCCTCTACCGCTCTGGATAAGAGATAAATTTTAATTCTAAGATAGAATACCATAAACTGAGGCTATATGCAATAAAAATTCGGTTTTGTCTTGATTTCCATTTGCAAAAAACAGTAAAAAAATGCCTTCCTTTATTTTTCGCTTATCATTATTTCCATCCTGTGGTATGATAGATGGATAAAAAAGATGTTTTACTTATCTAAAGGAGATTGTATCTATGAGTTTAATTACGTTATCCTTGATTATTTTTCTTGGGTTTTTAGCCGTTGTATGTTTATTTGATTTTGTTTTTCGTTGGTATTGGTTTAAATATTTCCTAGCAACAATGGGATTAATTGCAAGTGGTGTGGTATTTTTCATCAGTTTCTACGGTGGTGGGATGTCACAAACAGAAATCGCTATTGCTATTTTTATTGGTTCATTTGGTGAATATGTCGTATCACTTATTATTAGCCTAGTTCGCTTTATTTCCAAAAAATCAAAAAAAACTAAACAAAAGAAAAAAGTCAAAACAGCTTAAAAAACTAGCTACGTTAAAAGATGAGAATCTTTAATGTAGCTAGTTTTTTTATGGATAATTTTAAATCTAAAGCAAGTCGAAAGCTTTACGGATAACTTCCGCTGAATGTTCAAAATTAGTTTGTTCTTCTTTAGTTAGTGGTGGTTTTATCGTATCTAGAACCCCATTTGCTCCAATAAGTGCTGGTTGTCCGATATATGTATTTGTTTGTTCTGAAAAAACAGCTAACGGAAATACTTGTTTTGCATCTGTTAAGAGAGCATCAACAATTCCCGCTGTAGCAGTAGCAATTCCAAAACTCGTCCAACCTTTACCCGTTAAAATATTCCAGCCGCCGCCGCGTACAGCATCTTTTAAAGCAGGTAAATCAAGCGGTGTCTTCGTTTTATAATCAGTGATATTGACGCCACCGATTTTCACAGTCGACCACGCAACGAATTGTGATTCACCGTGCTCGCCAAGAACATACCCCTCGATGCTTTTTGGATTAATATGTAAAGCTTCTCCAACTACTCTTCTCATTCTAGCAGTATCAAGCGATGTCCCTGTTCCAAATACACGGGAACGATCAAAACCAGATATTTTTTGAATGAGCATGGTAATAACATCACACGGATTAGTAATATTCACAAAAATCCCTTTAAAACCTGTCGCTAAAATTTTCGGCACAATCTCCGTTACCGAACGACTTGTTTCAACGAGTTCTTCCATACGATCTTCTCGTAGTAGTGTTTCCGGACCAACAGCCATCACAATAATATCTGCATCTGAAAGAGCTTCCCAGTTATTCGCTGTAATGGTTGTATAGGAACGAGTCATCGATGCCATATCGCGTAACTCAAGCGCTTCACTCTCTGCTTTTGCTTCTATTTTATCAATTATAATGATTTCATCACAAATCCCCTGCGTAACAAGAGAAAAAGCCACGTCGCTTCCAACATGACCAGCACCAATTATACCAACTTTGCGTTTCAAAAAATCCCCTCCACAATTAGTTACTTGAATTTAAAGCGATTAATTCATATTTAATGATGGTTTTATTATTTTCCCATACAAGTTTGCGCGGAATTGCTTCTCCAAGTGTTTCGCCTTCTTTTGTTTTACGAACAGCAATTGGAACATCAATTGGATAAATCCGGTAACCTATTTTTTCCAGTTCAAAGAAATTATCTGAAATTCTTTTTTCATTTCCCTTTGTTACGATCATTGTGTTTACCTCAAGTGGCATACCCAATTTTCTCACCTCCAGTTTCTTTTATCATAGCAGAGATTACCCTGGTTTGACTAGTTTTTATCGTTTAAAATCCGCTCAGCCTGCTTAACAATTTGTACCATTCCAGCGTCACGCATAAAAAAACTAAATGCCGGTTGCAAAATAAACTTACTAAGTGTTCCTTTCACAACAACTGGACCTTTTGTTTCTAAGTAGTTTTGTTGCCTTGTTATTGAAACAATCTTTGCTGTATAAACCCGTTTTGTAAAAGTTCGTTCCTTAGATTCAACTAAATAATCCGCAACAAAATGAAATTCTTCAGCCACTGCACCAGTTTCTTCCATTAGTTCGCGGCGGGCTGCCACAAGACTAGTCTCGCCCGGCTCTCCTTTACCACCGGGGAATTCGAGACCGCGAATTTTATGTTCCGTAAAAAGCCAACCATCGTCAATTTTAGGAATAATGAGTACGTCATCTGGATTTTTCCCTTGTTCTTCAAAATAAATGGTCACTTTATTGCCTAAAGTATCTTTATAAATAAACAAAAACTCACTTCCTTTTCTTTTTTCAAAAATATGGTAAGCTGTTAGTAAGATGAATTTTAGAGGATGAATATTAATGAAAAAAATGCTTATCGGAGGAATCCGACTTTATCAAAAATATATCTCTCGTTTCACTCCGGCTACCTGTCGTTTTTATCCGACCTGTTCTGCTTACGGAATTGAAGCGATAGAAACACATGGCGCCCTAAAAGGAAGTTATCTCGCAATTAGACGTATTTCCAAATGCCACCCTTTTCATAAAGGCGGACTTGATTTCGTACCACCTAAAAAAGATAAAAATGATGATTCTAGCCATACTTGTAAAGCGCATCATCACCATTAATAATAGCATGAATCGGTTTATACCGGTTCATTTTTTCTTGCTTTTTCTGAAATAATAAGGTATTATCAAATTCGGACTATAAATCGTAATTGCTACGATTAGTATATTATTTAAACAAGAACAATTTCGATTTAGAGGAGTGAATGGATTGAAAAAAAGTTATCTTCTTGCTTTAACAGCATTATTATCCGTTTTTTTAATACTTACGGGCTGTTCAGACAGTAGTAATACAAAAGCAACAAAAAGCGGTAAATTGAACGTCTACACTACCGTTTATCCTTTACAGTATTTAACAGAACAAATTGGTGGCAAATATGTAGACGTTAAAAGCATTTACCCGCCTGGTTCTGATGCCCACAGTTTTGAACCGACACAGAAAGATATGATGAAAATTGCCGATAGCGATTTATTTTTCTATATCGGACTTGGTATGGAAGGTTTTGTCGATAAAGCAGAAAAAACATTAGCGAATGAACATGTTACTTTTGTCCCTACCGCAGAAAAACTCGACCTGCCAAAAGATCCTGATGCGGCCGAAGAACATGACCACGAAAGCGAAGAGGAACACGATCATGGCGATATAAATCCGCACGTTTGGTTAAACCCTGTGTATATGGAACAAATGGCTACTATCGTAAAAGATAAGTTAATTAAAGAAATGCCCGATCAAAAAGAAACATTCGAGCAAAATTATCAAGCTGTAGAAGAAAAATTAAAAAAACTAGACGCAGATTTCCGCTCCGTTACAAGTGAAGCAAAACAAGAAGATTTTGTTACAGCTCATGCCGCTTACAGTTACTGGGAAACAGAATATCACTTACACCAAATCCCTATAGCCGGCGTATCCACTAGCGACGAACCTTCTCAGAAGAAATTAAAAGCTATCGTGGAAAAAATTGAAGCAGCAAAAATCCCTTACATTATGCTTGAACAAAACACTAATTCGAAAATAGCAGATGTCATCAAGCAAGAAACAAATACAAAAACACTGACACTTCATAATCTCGAAACACTGACACAAAAAGATATAGACCAAGGTCGCGATTATCTTTCCATCATGAACGATAATTTAAAAGCTTTAAAACAAGGACTTGATTATTAAAAAAAGAAAGGCACTCTAATTAATTAGAGTGTCTTTCTTTTAATTTATTTCGCTGAATTTTGCCTGAAGCTGTTTTCGGTAGATGTTCCACAATCGTTATTTGCTTAGGGATTTTAAAACTAGCCAAGTTCGTTTGACAAATATCTTTTAATACCCCTTCATCAAATCCTTCATTTACAACGATAAAGGCAACAGGAACACTGCCCCATTTAGCATCTGACTTACCTACAACCGCAACTTCTTCCACAGCCTCATAAGCGCCAATCACATGTTCTATTTCAGTCGGATAAATATTTTCGCCACCAGAAATAATTAAATCAGAACGCCGCTCTAAAACAAATAAAAAGCCTTCTTCATCCAAATAACCAATATCACCCGTTTTAAACCAGCCATCTATAAAAGCTTTTGCCGTTGCTTTTTCATTGTGTAAATATCCAGGTGTAATTGAAGGGCCTTTTAGTAAAATTTCGCCATCGTCAGCAATTTTTACTTCTGCAGGAAATAATGCTTTACCTGAGGAGCCAATTTTGTTTAAGGCATCTTTTGGTGGCAATGTCACAATTTGTGAAGCCGTTTCAGTCATTCCAAACGACTGTACTAATGGAATATCGCGTTGTTTACAAATTTCCAAAACAGCTTTATTAGCTGGTCCCCCACCTAACAAAACAGTTCGCACATTCGGATGGTAGCTTCCGCCTTGAATTTTTAACAATCGTTCTAACATCGAAGTCACTACAGAGATGGTAGAAATTTTACCACTTTCAAGCAATTGCGTAATTTTTTCTTCATCGAAATGCTCTTCTAAATACACGGGAATTCCATAAATAACGGAACGCATCATAATTGATAAACCGCTGATATGAAAAATAGGTACAGCGCAAAGCCAACTATCTTTCTCCGTTAAACCTAAATTTAAAACTGAAGAAACAGCGCTCCACCAATGATTTTCATATGTTTGCATTACACCTTTTGGTTTTCCAGTTGTTCCTGAAGTATACATAACCGAAGCTGTGCGTGATAAATCCCATGTTTTGCATAAATCGGGTTCCACGTATGTCGTTTGCTGTAACTCTTCGTAGCTAATTCCAGAAGTCACTTTATCCACAAACGCATCTGCTACAATCACTTGTTTTACCTCAGCATTTGCCAATTGAAAAGTAATCTCTTTTTTCGTTAAACGATTGTTAAGGAATAAAGTGATAGCTCCAAGTTGTTGCAAAGCATGAATAAGTAAAAAAGTCATTCGGTCGTTTTTTCCAAGTAAAGCAACCATCTCGTCTTTTCTAATACCACGCGCGAATAATTTACCCGCAAGTTTCTCTACGGCTTCATATATTTCTTCAAACGTTTCTTGTTTTCCTTCAAAAACGAGCGCGGTTTCTCCAGGAGAAAGCCGCACTCGTTTTTGAAGCCAGTTTGTCATGTCCATTTTTACACCTTCAAATCAAGGGAATTTTGGAAATTGGTCAAAGTCTGGATCGCGTTTTTCTTTAAAGGCATCGCGACCTTCTTTGGCTTCATCTGTTGTATAGTATAGAAGTGTTGCGTCACCAGCTAATTGCTGAATACCTGCTAAACCGTCAGTATCTGCATTGAAAGCAGCTTTGATGAAACGCAAGGCAGTTGGACTTTTTTGTAGCATTTCTTTTGCCCAAGCTATCGTTTCTTTTTCTAAATCTGCTACTGGAACGACTGTGTTAATCCAGCCCATTTCAAGTGCTTCGTCCGCTGTATATTGACGGCACATGAACCAAACTTCTTTCGCTTTCTTATGGCCAATCACACGTGCTAAATAACCAGAACCATATCCAGCATCAAAGCTACCAACATTCGGCCCAGTTTGACCGAATTTCGCATTGTCTGCTGCAATTGTTAAGTCACAAACTAATTGAAGAACATTTCCTCCACCAATGGACCAGCCTGCAACCATCGCGATAACTGGTTTTGGAATAACGCGAATTAAACGTTGTAAATCAAGTACGTTTAAGCGTGGAATTTGGTCATCGCCAACGTAACCGCCGTGACCGCGAACTTTTTGGTCTCCGCCAGAACAGAATGCTTTTTCGCCTTCCCCAGTTAAAATAATAACGCCAAGATCCGAATTATCGCGTGCCAAGTTAAATGCATCAATCATTTCTGTTACCGTTTTTGGTGTAAATGCATTATGTACTTCTGGACGATTAATCGTAATTTTTGCGATTCCTTCATAACTTTCATATTTGATTTCCTCGTATACTTTTTCTGTTTGCCAATTAAAACTCATTTTTCTTCCTCCTTTAAAATACCTTCCAGCCAGTATATGAGCTGACTTGAAAAAATGTTTGGTTGTTCTAAATAAACAGCATGCCCCGCTTCTTGTACCGTGACATGAGTGCTATTTGGTAAAAGTTGCTTCATTTCTCGGGCGATTTTTTCGAATTTCTCATCTAAATTGCCCGTAATCAGTAGCACAGGAAAAGTAAAGTCCGCTAAATTTTCCCAATAAGAAGGTTGCTTCCCGGTGCCCATTCCGCGTAAACTCTTTGCTAAACCATGTGGATTTTGAGCTAATCGCTCTAATCTTATTCGCTTTTTTAACGCAAACGGTAAATTCTTCTGTGATGCAAAAAGGGCTAAATTTTCCCAGTAAGCTACAAAAGGTTCAATACCATCTGAATCAAGCGTGTCTGCTAACCGATTATCTGCACTAATTCGACTTGCGCGTGCTTTTTCATCTCGCAGTCCTGGTGAACTACTAACTAGAATAAGCCCGCGCACAAGCTCCTTATATTTTGCAGCAAAAGCAGTCGCTACTCTCCCGCCCATTGAGTACCCTAAAACAAAACAGCTATCGATTTTTAATTGATGTAAAATACTGGCCAAATCATCGCAAATATTTTCAATCGAATAACGCGCAACTTCCTTGGGACAAGAAGTTTTTCCATGCCCAAGTAAATCAGGCGCGATGATACTAAAATGCTCTTTTAAAAGCGATATGCTATCTTGAAAAGTCTCGCTGGAACCAGTAAAACCATGTAACATTAATAAAACTGGTTTTTCCCCGCTTATATCATTTATTAAATGATAATGTTGACCGTTTACTAGCATATTAATCTAACGCCTTTAAAGCAGTCGCAATTTTTTCCCAAAGCGCTTGGTGGTTTGCTTTATTTTCATGACGATTGGTTTTTACTTCAATAATATCTAAACCTTTATGGTAGCTTGCTTTATCAATAGCTTCTTCAAGTGAGTCCACAGATTTTGCTTCATGATAATCAGCATCATAAAATGCCGCAGCAAAGCGGAAATCAAGTTCAGTTGAAGTACCAAACAGTGACTCAAAATACTTCGGTTCGTTTGCTTGAGGTAAAAATGAGAAGATCCCACCGCCGTCATTGTTGACAATAATAATAGTAAGGTTCATCTTATATTTTTTCGCCATAAGCAAGCCATTCATATCATGATAAAACGATAAATCACCAATCAGTAAAAACATTGGTTGGAATACAACACTAGCACCTAGCGCCGAGGAAACAACCCCATCAATACCATTAGCGCCACGGTTTGCGAGCATTTTTATTTTCTTATCAATTTGCGAAAAGTAAGTATCTACATCGCGAATTGGCATACTATTACCAATAAATAAACCAGCTTTATCTGGTAACAAACGGCGCAATTCCGAAACAATTTTGCCCTCTTCTAAAGTAGTTGTATTCGCCATTTCTTCCAGAACGATTTCGCGCGCTTTTTGATTGTAAGAAGTCCATCTATTTAACCATGAAGCGTCTTTCGTATCGTCCGGCATATTTTGTTGCATAATATCAAGTAAAAATCGCTCGTCGCAGTGGATCATATCAGTTACAGCTTTAATTGGATCCTTCCAAGCAGCACCAGGATCTACTACGTAAAATCTGATGCCAAAAAGATGTTCCAACCAGTTTTTTAGTGGTTTAGAAACTGGCATACTTCCAAAGCGAATCACTACTTCTGGTGTTAATTTATCCAAAATATCCGCTTCTTTTAAAAATGCATCATATTGGTCAATTACCACTTCATCCATTGCCCCGTAAGAACGTAAGCCAGAAAGAGGATCCGCTAAAATTGGCCACCCTAGTTTTTTCGCCAAATCTACCATGGGCTGTTCCAATTCTTTTTTATCAATCGGTCCAACAACGAATACGCCTTTTTTGCCCGTGCATTCGGTGACCATTTTTTGAATGGAACTATCGTCTAAAACTTCATGCGTATAGTAAATATGTACATGATGATGTTTTTTCCCAGTAGCAGTAAATGGAGAAGGTTCTAAAATAGGCACAAGTGGTTCACGAAGCGGAAAATTAAGATGCACTGGTCCCCTAGGTGTTTTCATAGCAATATCCACCGCGCGACTACTATGCCATTTAGCATAACGAAGCATTTCATCACTGTTTTCAGGAAGCGCCATATCAGTGAAATCTTTTACGTGCGAACCGTATAAATGCAGTTGATCCATTGCTTGTGGTGCTCCAACATTTCTAAGTTCATGCGGACGGTCAGCAGTTAGGACAATTAATGGAATTTGTGATAAATTTGCTTCCACCACAGCAGGAAAATAGTTTGCCGCTGCAGTTCCGGAAGTACAGAGCAGAACAACTGGACGTTTGGATGCTTTCGCTAGTCCAAGCGCAAAAAAACCAGCCGATCGTTCATCAACATCTACATAAATCTTCAATGTTGGATGTTCTGCCATCATCAGTGCCAGCGGAGTTGAACGAGAACCCGGGCTAATAATTGCTTCTTTTACACCGGCTTGCACAAGCTCCTCAATAAATGCAGCTAAATAATCTGTCAGCACTTGTTCGTGGTTTGTCATTTCTTTATGCCTCCTAATACGCGTAACATCGGTTGGAATTTAACCTCAGTTTCTTTTAATTCTTCTTTTGGAACAGAATCACCAACAATCCCGCAACCAGCATAGATCAAACCTTGCGAATCAACAATTAAACCAGAACGAATCGCAACAGCAAACTCACCAGAGCCTTTTAAATCAACCCAGCCAATTGGTGCGCCGTAAAATCCGCGGTCCATTTCTTCCTTCATTCGAATAATCGCCAGCCCCATTTTTTGCGGTAATCCGCCAAGTGCCGGTGTCGGATGAAGAGCTTTCACCATTTCAAGCATTGTCACATCAGGCTTTTTCTTCGCTGTAATATTCATATATAAATGTTGAATATCGCGATTTTTTAGTAGAACGGGTTGGCTAGATAACGAAAGACCTGTTGTAAATGGTTTTAATGTTTCTTCCATCATTTGTACAACATAGGAATGCTCTCGTAAATTTTTTGCATCTTGCAGTAAAGCATTTCCTAGGGCTTCATCTGCATCATCCGTAGCACCACGTTCGGTTGAACCAGCTACACAAGAGGACTGGATTGTATCCCCATTTACAGCAAGCAATCTTTCTGGAGTTGCGCCAAAAAAGACTCCCGTTCCCTTTTCTATAAGAAAGAAATAACTATTTTCTTGTGTTGCTAGCATATTTTCCAAAATAATTGCGCTATCTACTTGTCGCTGGAAACGTAACCCCATCCGTCTAGCTAAAACTACTTTTTTCACGTCTTCTGAATGATTAATCATATCGATAATCTCACTTGCAGTCTCTAGGAAATGCTCTTTACCAATTTCCTTAAAATCTGTTAGCAATGCCATTTCAGCTTCATTAACCTCTTGATGAATGATTTTTTGCCACTGATTAAAAACAGCTTCTAATTTGCTCTCCGTATCATCTGAGTAGATGGACAAATTGACCGTTAAGTAGCTTTTCCCATCCTTATTAGTCAACATAAATAGCGGTAAGTAGAACAAACCATCTTTAAAACTTTGCCATTCTTTCTCTGTATCCCGCTCAGGATCAAAAGCAAAACCGCCAAAGTAAATTGGCCCAGTTGCATCTACTGTTGCATTTGTTACACAAGTGCGCAGTCTTTTTTCAATTTTCTCTTGCAGTCCAAGAAAAGCATCTTTTTTCTTCTCCGCCAAAAATTGTTTCGTTACACCAAAACCGGTCATCGTCAGTGTCATTTCTGGATTTTGCCAGAAAAAACGTTCACCTTTAAAAGCCGTACCAGCTTTTTTAAACAATTTGACTGGAGACACTAATTCATCTAACTCAGTTACCCAGCTAAATAGAGCCGGTTGATCTTGGCTTGCGCTACGTTTCGCTTGATTAAATAAATCAAGAGGCAATTTAGTATTCATATGCTTATCTCTCCTTTTACATTCACATCTTCTATTATACCAAAAATAGAGCTAAACTGCTTGGTTTGCGTTTTTTCTTTCATTTCGTTATTAATTATTGACGTCGTTCAATTAATTCCCTAAAATGAAGGGTAGACATCTGAAACATATGGAAGTGAAAAAGGAGAGAAAAACATGGCTAATGCCTCAAAATCTGCACTTACAAAACAAACTGGATTTCAAAAATGGTGGTCGTTACTTCGCCCTCATACGCTTGTAGCTTCTTTTGTTCCGGTATTTTTAGGAACCTCCGTCGCAATGAGCTATACCAGTTTTCATTTTACACGTTTTATCGTCATGCTAATTGCTTGTTTCTTCATTCAAACATCAGCCAATCTATTCAATGAATATTTTGATTATAAAAAAGGACAAGACGATGAACATTCGGTTGGAAATGGTGGTGCTATCGTTCGTAATGGTATGCGCCCAGGTTTTATATTGTTCCTAGCAATCTTTTTATACATTTTATCGATCCTCGGTGGCGTTTATCTATCCATTGAATTAAATTGGTACGTTGGCTTACTTGGCGCAATTTGTATGCTTGTTGGCTTTCTTTATACAGGCGGACCTTACCCAATTGCTTATACGCCGTTTGGTGAAATTATGGCAGGGTTCTTTATGGGAGGAATTATTACTTTTATTTCTTTCTACATCCAAGCGGAATTTATTAGTTCGTTTATCGTCTACGTTTCTATTCCAATAATGGTACTTGTTGGAAACTTGTTACTAGCCAATAGTATTCGTGATTTAGTTCCTGATAAGAAAAATGGTCGTTTAACTTTAGCTATTTTACTTGGTCGTAAATGGGCAACAGTTCTTTTCGCAGCTGCTTTTCTTTTCAGTTATGTATTTGAAATCGCCCTTATCTTTACCCAAGATGCTCCGTGGTGGACGCTATTAATTCTACTTAGTTTGCCAGAAGCCATTCGTGCTGTTCGTCGTTTCATTGGAAAAACTTCACCGATCACAATGGTTCCCGCTATGAAATCCACTTCCAAAGCTTTAACTATCTTTGGAATTACACTAGCATTCGCTTATCTTTTAAGCCTATTATCTAGAAACTTATTCATGTAAAAAACTGGTTGTCCTAATGACAACCAGTTTTTTTATTTGGAAGCAATTTGTAATTGTTGTTTATTTTGAACATATTTCGCAAGTTCAATCGACAAATCATATCGTAAAAATGGCGTAATAATATAAATCCCCTGAAAATGCTCACAAATAGCATCAACTAATTCACGCGCAATCGCCATGCCTTCTTCATTTGCGTGACCGTGTTCTTCCGCTTCTCTCATCCGTTCCCGAACCTCATCAGTCAAGCGAATGCCCGGAACTTCATTATGAAGAAATTCTGCATTTCGACTTGAAAGTAATGGCATAACCCCGATAAAAAGCGGCACATCAATATTTGCCTTTTGCAAAGCTTCTTTAAGTAAAACAGCTTTATTTACATCATAAATGGGCTGCGTAATAATATAATCCGCGCCGTATTCTACTTTTCGTTCAATTAATCGAACCGCCTTTTCTAAGTTAAGCACATTGGGGTTAAACGCTGCGCCAACATGAAACCGCGCTTTTTCCTTCAACGATTTTCCTGTATATGAAATACCGTCATTAAACTTTTTAATCAGTTGAACGAGCTCCACCGATCTTAAATCAAACACCGAGGATGCTCCTGGGAAATCACCTACTTTAGTCGGATCACCAGTAATCGCAAGCACATCATGGAGACCTAGCTTATGAAATCCCATCACATGCGAATGCATCCCAACTAAATTATGGTCCCGCGTCGTCAAATGAATCAACGGCTTAATGCCATACTCATGTTTCAAAATGGAAGCCAGCGCCATATTACTAATTCTCGGAGTCGCTAGTGAATTATCCGAAATCGTAATCGCGTCAACTCCAGCCTCATCCAGCGCCTTAGCTCCTTCAAAAAATTTCGATGTATCAAAAGTCCGAGGTGGATCAAGTTCTACTAAAATCGTCAACCGTTCCTTCACATTATCAAGTAAACGCTCACCAGACTCCTCGTCCTCCACTTCTTCAGGAACAAGCTCCAAAATCGGTCGAACTTCTTTTTCCAAAACGGGCTTAGTGCTCTCTAATCCTTTACGCAAAGCCCGAATATGATCTGGAGTCGTTCCGCAACAGCCACCGATAATTCGTGCACCTTCTTGTCGAAAAACTTCCCCGTAATGCTCAAAATAATCTGTATCTGACTGATAAATGACTTTCCCTTCTTGCACTTCTGGCAGGCTCGCATTGGGATAAACAGCTAAGTATGCCTTATCATAAAGTGGTACTGTTTCAAGAGCACGCGCCATATGATATGGTCCAAGTCGGCAATTGATACCAACCACATCTGCACCGAGCGCAATAAGTTCTTCCAGCGCATCTGGTAATTTTTTCCCGTTTTGCAGGATACCTGGTTCATGCATCGATACATTTGCCACGACAGGTAAATCAGTCGTCTCACGGAGAATTTTCAACACCGTTTTAAGTTCATCTAAATCATAATACGTCTCGAGCAAAATTGCATCCACACCATCTAACAAAAAACAGTATAGCTGCTCCCGAAAACTACGCTTAATTTCTTCCAGAGGAGCCGCCGGAAGTCTTGCATCCACAGCTCCATTTATCCCGCCAATCGTGCCAAAGATATACGTCCCAGTCCCTCTCGCCGCTTCCTTTGCTAACCGAATGGCGGCTTGGTTAATTCGCTTCACTTCATCCTCAAGACCATATCGAGCGAGTTTAATATAATTGGCTCCGTAAGTATTAGTTTGAATAATATCCGCACCAGCACCAATATAAGCCTTATGAATCGCTACAATATCTTCCGGATGAGATAAATTCAGTTCTTCAAACGAACGGTCCACCCCGTAGGAATAAAGCAAAGTGCCCATCGCACCATCTGCAATTAATACTTTTTCGCTTAAATCTTTTCTTAAATTCATTTCGCGACACTTCCTTTCTTAATGAACGAAAGTGCTTGTTTTAAATCAGCAATCAAATCATCTGCATCCTCAAGCCCCGCTGAAAAACGTAATAATCCTGGTGTAATTCCTTGCGCCAAACGCTCCTTTTCTGGAACAGCAGCATGAGACATTTTAGCAGGATAAGATAAAATACTCTCAACCGCACCTAAACTCACGGAAAATACCGGTAACTCCAAATGATTTACGAGCTCGCGCACAGCTTCTTCGCTACCAAGATCAAAAGACAAAACAGCTCCACCACTCGTCGCTTGTTCTACTTGAATTTCATAGCCTGCATGGGATGGTAAGCCAGGATAATGCACCGCAACTACATCTGGTTCTGCATTTAAAAACAAAGCAATTTTTTCCGCAGTTTCCGTCCCAGCTTTCATCCGAACAGATAGCGTTTTAAGTCCGCGAAGCAGCAACCATGAATCTTGTACCCCAAGAACCCCACCAGTTGAATTTTGCAAAAAGTAAATAGCTTCAGCCAAATCCGGGTTATTAGTAACAATAAGTCCTGCCAAAATATCACTATGACCGCCAAGAAATTTCGTCGCACTGTGGATAACTAAATCTGCTCCAAGCTCTAACGGTTTTTGAATAAGTGGTGTTAAAAAAGTATTGTCAACAAACGTATGGCAGCCATTCGCTCTCGCAAGTTTAGAAACAGTCCGAATGTCCGTCACATGTAATAGCGGATTGGATGGTGTTTCCAAGTAAACCAACTTAGTATTCGCTTGAAACGCCTTCGCAACTTCATCAATGTTTGTCGTATCAACAAAAGTATGCGTAATCCCAAACCTCGGCAACACTTGCTCAACCAAACGAAAAGTTCCACCATACACATCTTTTGAAATAATAAAATGATCCCCTTTAGATAAGGTAAAAAGTGCCGCAGAAACAGCCGCCATACCACTTGCAAAAGCAAAACCGTTCGTGCCACTTTCTAACTCCGCAATCGCTTGCTCCACTTTTTCTCTCGTCGGATTGCCACTTCTTGCATAATCATAAGTATGGTAATTATCAAAATCATGCTGATGAAATGTAGACGATAAATGAATGGGCGTATTAAGAGCACCTGTTTCTTTATCGATTCCTAAACTAGCTTTAATTACAGCTGTATCTTGCCCATAATCCTTAGCCACGAGCGGTCACCCCTTTCAAAACCGCATCAAGCGCTTTAGATAAATCAGCAATTAAATCTTCACTAGCTTCAATTCCAACCGAAATTCGTAATAATTTATCTGTGAGCCCATAAGAATTTCTAAGTTCCAATGGAATATCCGCATGAGTTTGTGTTGTTGGATAAGTAATCAAACTCTCTACCCCACCTAAACTTTCCGCAAAAGTAAACAACTCAAGCTCTTTTAAAAGTGGCGATACGAGCGCTGCATCCTTAATAAAGAAACTAATCATTCCCCCGCGGCCCGGATAGCGTACTTCCTCCACTAACTCATGCTCCTCCAAAAACGCAGCGATTTTCTCCGCATTTGCCTGATGCTGTCTCACTCGTAAAACAAGCGTCTTCAGACCACGAATCAAAAGCCAACTATCAAATGGCGATAACACAGTACCCGTTGCATTTAGCTGATCAAAAAAGAATTTTCCAAGCCATTCCTCTTTAACAATAACCGCGCCTGCCAGCACATCGTTATGTCCACCAAGATACTTCGTCGCACTATGAATAACAATATCTGCGCCTAAAGTTAATGGTTGCTGCAAAACAGGTGTATAAAATGTATTATCTACAATAACAAGTAAATCATTCGCATGTGCCCACCGAGACACACTAGCAATGTCTGTTTCTTGCATCAATGGATTAGTCGGCGTTTCGATGAAAATCGCTTTTGTTTCCGGGCGAACCAATTTTTCCAAATCATTCACGTTCGCCCCGTCCCAATAAGAAAAACCAATCTGATATTGCGCTCCAAACTGTTCAAAATATCTAAAAGTCCCTCCGTACAAATCCTGCGAACTTATAATATGTTCACCCGTTTTAAATAGCTGAAAGACTAATTGAATCGCACTCATCCCAGAACTCGTCGCAAATGCATGCGTGCCATTCTCTAGTTCCGCAAGTGCTTCTTGTAAAGCATCTCGCGTTGGATTTCCCGTTCTAGTATAATCATATCCCGTTGATACCCCAAGATCGGCATGCTGGTAAGCTGTAGAGAAGTAGACTGGCATATTGACAGCACCCGTTCTTTCACACTTTCTATTTCCAATTTGCGCTGCTATCGTCTCTTGTTTCAGCTTTGCCATAATTACCTCTCCTCCATTCCTTTATTTCTCTAATACTTGATATTCCGCACGAACTTCTTTAGTCGCTTTAATCATATCTTGAAGTGCTGCAATTGTTTCAGGCTCTTTCCGCGTTTTCAAACCACAATCCGGGTTAATCCAAAATTGTTTTGCATCAATTGCACGTAACGCACGACGGATATTATCTTGAATTTCTGAAACAGTTGGAACTCGCGGGCTATGAATATCATAAACACCCAGTCCAATTTCTTTATCATAAGTCACTTCTTCAAATGTCGAAATAATTTCCCCATGACTTCTTGAGGTTTCAATCGAAATCACATCGGCATCCAAAGCACTGATTGTATCAATAATGTCATCAAAGTCCGAGTAACACATATGAGTATGAATTTGCGTATCATTTTGAACCGAAGCAGTTGTTAATTTAAATGAATATACCGCATCATCTAAATATTTTTGCCATCTCGCTTGTTTCAATGGTAAACCTTCACGTAAAGCTGGCTCGTCCACTTGGATAACCTTAATGCCATTACGTTCTAGTGCTTCTACTTCTTTACGAAGCGCGAGGCCAACTTGATTCGCAACAACACTTTCCGGCACATCATCACGGACAAAACTCCAATTGATGATTGTCACCGGCGCAGTGAGCATCCCTTTTACTGGGCGCTTCGTTAACGACTGGGCATAGACGCTTTCTTTCACTGTAATTTCCTCTGTAAAAGCAACATCCCCGTAGATAAGTGGTGGACGAACCGCTCTCGAACCATAAGATTGTACCCACCCAAATTTAGTTGCCTGGAAGCCTGCTAATTTTTGTCCAAAATATTCTACCATGTCAGTACGTTCAAATTCACCGTGAACTAACACATCGATATCTAAATCCTCTTGAATTTTAATCCAGCGAGCAGTTTCTTTTTCAATAAATGCATTATATTCTGCATCGGTGATATTTCCTTTTAACCAATCTGCACGTGTTTTCCGAACTTCTGGTGACTGTGGAAAACTTCCGATAGTCGTTGTTGGAAACAGTGGTAATTTGAGCCATTCATGTTGTAATTTGATTCGTTCTGCAAATGGTAATTCTCGGTCAACCCGAACATTTTCTAAATTAGCAATCGCCGCTTGAACTTCTAAATTATTTCGATGGCTTGATTCATTAAGCGCTTTTACAGCCTCACGAGCTTCATTTAGCTCAGCAGCCACACTTTCCGCACCTTCTGTTAAAGCTTTCGTTAAAATTGCAATTTCATCTAATTTTTGATCAGCAAATGATAAGCCGCCTAGAATCACTTCATCTAAATCAGGTTCGCTTAGTTTTGTTACTGGTACATGTAATAATGAATTCGATGGTTGGACAATCAATTTATCCTCCGCCACATAATGAGCGATGTCAGTAAGGAGTGCCAATTTCGCATCCAAATCACTGCGCCAAACATTTCGACCATCAATCACCCCAGCCGCTAAATATTTATTTTGCGGAAATCCGTGAGCTTTCAACGCTTTAATCGAATCGCCGTGATCATGAACAAAATCAATTCCAACCGCCGCAACTGGCAAATTAACAACCTCTTCATAATAATCCAAACTTTCAAAATAAGTTTGTAACTCTATTTTCAAGTTTGGTACAGCATCATGAAACGCTTTGTATACTTTTTCAAATAAAGCAATTTCTTTTTTATCAAAACTAGTTGCAAGATAAGGTTCGTCAATTTGAACCCACGTAGCACCAGCAGTTTCAAGCTCTTTCAAAATTTCAATATACGCTGGAATAAATTTATCTAATAATATTTCAAAGCTTTCTGCATCGCTACCTTTTCCAAGTTTTAAATAAGTAACTGGACCAACTAGTACTGGCTTCCCTTCAATCCCAAGCTCGTTTTTCGCTTCTTCGTAGTAGTAAAGCGCCCGGTTATCTAATACTTTAGGATCAGCTTCAGCAAGTTCTGGCACGATGTAGTGATAGTTAGTATTGAACCATTTAGTCATTTCAGAAGCAACCGCGTCACTCTTACCACGCGCAATATCAAAATATGTATTTAGCGAAACCTTCCCACCATCATGTTGAAAGCGTTTTGGAATAATCCCAAATGTAACGCTCGTATCTAGCACTTGATCATAAAAACTAAAGTCACCAACTGGAATCAAATCAATTCCTTTATCTTGTTGTTTCTTTAGCGCATGTAATCTTAGAGCTTTTGTTTCCGCCAATAATTCCTCTTCTGAAATCGCACCATTCCAAAACTTTTCTAGCGCACGTTTCCATTCACGTTTCTCCCCAAGTCTCGGATACCCCAAGTTTGAACTAATCGCCTTTACCATACCTATCACCTTATCCTCTCAATTTTTTGCCAATAAAAAACCTCCCTAGAGAACTAGAGAGGTTTGGAAGTTTCGATACACAAATACAGTGAAACTTTTTAAGTCTCTCTTATCTCTCGAAGCATCACACTTCGCAGGATTTAGCACCTTTTCAACGAATTGAAAGGTTGCTGGGTTTCAACGGGCCAGTCCCTCTACCACTCATAATAAGAGTAATTTATTTAGTTTTTTTAATCACTTAAATTGGATTGAAATCATCATACCACTTGCAACTAAAAACTGTCAATCATTAAATTTTTATTTTCTTTCAATGTGCTTCCTTCCGTCCTCCCAAAGCTAATAATAAACAGCCTAGCAAAAGGATTCCAGCGACCACAAAATAAAATATTTGATTTCCAAAAATCCCTATCATCATCCCCGTTGCACTCGGACCAATAATACTCCCTAAACTAAAGAACATTCCTACCAAAATATTTCCAGCCGGAAGTAGTTCAAGCGGCGTCAAATCAGTCATATAAGATAACCCTAGTGAATAAAGCGAGCCTAGCAATATCCCCAAAATAAAGAAAAATATCACAAAGAAAATAGGTATCTTAACAAACGCTGTTAATACAAAAACCACAGCCCCTGCTCCAGTCAAAAGCGGTAACATTTTATCCCGACCAAATTTATCACTAATAATCCCAATCGGCACTTGAAAAATAATCGTCCCAACTGAAAAAGAAGAAATAATCATCGCAATCATCATTGTATCAAGCCCGTCTCGCAACCCTACAACTGGAAATGTCGCATTAAGTCCGGTTTCAAGAATCCCATACAAAAACGGTGGAATCATCGCAACCCAAGCCATCTTAAATACGCCCGAAAAGCGTTTTATACTTCCCCAAAAAGAAATTTTCCGAATAACAGCCTTTTCTCCCACGAAATCATTTCGAATAAACCAAACAAGACTCCAAGCAATCAATACTAAAATACCTGACAAGAAGAAAGGCAAGTTTGCATTTACTTTTGCCAAATTCACCAACTGTGGCCCAATCGCAAATCCTACAGAGAAAAACAAGCCATAAATAGCCATATTTCGACCACGCTTACTAGGATCACTCATTGCTCCAATCCATGTCTGCGATGAAAAATGCAACATATGATCCCCAATACCAATAAGCAATCGCAATATAAACCAAAAATATAAATTAAACCAAATAGGAAAAGCAAATATTGCAATCGCAACAAGCCCTCCGCCAACTAATATTATAGGCTTGTAACCATATTTATGTAAAGGTGCCTCAATAAATGGAGAAATCAGTAAAACACCTAAGTAAATTCCTGTTGCATGAAACCCATTTATTCCAGCACTTACCCCTTTTTCTTCTAAAATTATCGCAATAAGTGGCAGTAAAACACCTTGAGATAATCCAGATATAGCTACAACCATCGTTAAAATCCAAAACTTCCCTTTTGCCCCCATAACACACCTCCGAAAACTTACTAAAAAAAAACAATGTCGATGTTCGACATTGTTTTTTTAGATGACCCGTACGGGAATCGAACCCGTGTTACCGCCGTGAAAGGGCGGTGTCTTAACCGCTTGACCAACGGGCCATATCTGGCGGAGAAGGAGGGATTTGAACCCTCGCGCCGCGCGAGCGACCTACACCCTTAGCAGGGGCGCCTCTTCAGCCACTTGAGTACTTCCCCAGATATAAAAAATCTATTCTCTTTTTGAAAGAATAACTCCACAGGCAGGACTCGAACCTGCGACCGATCGGTTAACAGCCGATTGCTCTACCAACTGAGCTACTGTGGAATAAAATGGGCCTAAATGGACTCGAACCATCGACCTCACGCTTATCAGGCGTGCGCTCTAACCAGCTGAGCTATAGGCCCCTAGTAAATCTAATTTCATGGTAAAAAGCGGGTGATGGGAATCGAACCCACGACAACAGCTTGGAAGGCTGTAGTTTTACCACTAAACTACACCCGCATAATAAAATTTAAAAACAAAGGGCGGATAATGGGAATCGAACCCACGAATGCCTGAACCACAATCAGGTGCGTTAACCACTTCGCCATATCCGCCATAAGGCAAAAATGTTTAAAAAGAATGGCTTGGGACAGAATCGAACTGCCGACACCTTGAGCTTCAATCAAGTGCTCTACCAACTGAGCTACCAAGCCATAATGGCGGTCCCGACGGGATTTGAACCCGCGATCTCCTGCGTGACAGGCAGGCATGTTAACCCCTACACCACGGAACCACTATTGCGGGGGCAGGATTTGAACCTACGACCTTCGGGTTATGAGCCCGACGAGCTACCAGACTGCTCCACCCCGCGACAATAATATTTAATTTAGTCCACATATCACAAGTGAAAAAACGGAGGAAGAGGGATTCGAACCCCCGCGCGGTATTACCCGCCTGTCGGTTTTCAAGACCGATCCCTTCAGCCAGACTTGGGTATTCCTCCATGATAATAATAAAGTGACAAGTGGACCTTGCAGGACTCGAACCTGCGACCGGACGGTTATGAGCCGTCTGCTCTAACCAACTGAGCTAAAGGTCCAAGATTGAAAATAGCGGCGGAGGGAATCGAACCCACGACCTCTCGGGTATGAACCGAACGCTCTAGCCAGCTGAGCTACGCCGCCATAATAATAAGGCTACCATTTTCTTTCTAATTATGTGATTAAATGTGAAGTAAGTGGAGCCTAGCGGGATCGAACCGCTGACCTCCTGCGTGCAAAGCAGGCGCTCTCCCAGCTGAGCTAAGGCCCCATTATAAAAGATGAAACAATCGGGAAGACAGGATTCGAACCTGCGACCCCTTGGTCCCAAACCAAGTGCTCTACCAAGCTGAGCTACTTCCCGTTTAATAAAGTGCGCCCAAGAGGAGTCGAACCTCTAACCGCTTGATTCGTAGTCAAGTACTCTATCCAGTTGAGCTATGGGCGCAAATATAAGTGCCGAGGACCGGAATCGAACCGGTACGGATATCACTATCCGCAGGATTTTAAGTCCTGTGCGTCTGCCAGTTCCGCCACCCCGGCGTTGCTATAAAATATGGAGCGGAAGACGGGGTTCGAACCCGCGACCCCCACCTTGGCAAGGTGATGTTCTACCACTGAACTACTTCCGCATATTTTATAATAAGTGCGGGTGAAGGGACTTGAACCCCCACGCCTCGCGGCGCCAGATCCTAAATCTGGTGCGTCTGCCAATTCCGCCACACCCGCAAAAGTGAGCCGTGCTGGGTTCGAACCAGCGACCCTCTGATTAAAAGTCAGATGCTCTACCAACTGAGCTAACGGCTCTCTACAATAAAAATATGTATTATTATAAAGATAATATTAATGGTGCCGGCTGCAAGAGTCGAACTCGCGACCTACTGATTACAAATCAGTTGCTCTACCAACTGAGCTAAGCCGGCATAAAAATGGAGGTTAACGGGATCGAACCGCTGACCCTCTGCTTGTAAGGCAGATGCTCTCCCAGCTGAGCTAAACCTCCAGAAATAATATTGCCCGGCAGCGACCTACTCTCGCAGGGGGAAGCCCCCAACTACCATTGGCGCAGAGAAGCTTAACTACCGTGTTCGGGATGGGAACGGGTGTGACCTTCTCGCCATAACTACCAGACAATATG